>NZ_JADEUG010000001.1 GCF_015163665.1 Xenorhabdus sp. BG5
CGGCCAATTTAAAGGCCAGCGAATAGTCACGCTGAGTGCGTTTACTTTCTGATTTCATAACACTCTCCTCAAAAGATGAAGAAAAGTGTCAACCTTATTTAGGATGGGACATGATTAACAAAAAAGCCGGAGAGTGTGCAAAACCACACCATCCGGCAGTATATAGCGATAAATTCGGTCCCCAATTATAGTGGAGTGATTAAACCAAGTTTGATGAGATATTCAGTGGCAGGCACTAACCAGAATTCAACACACAACAGACCCACTAGTGTCATCACAATGGTATAAGGCAAGGCCATCATGACCATGCGACCATAAGAGAGACGGATCAACGGAGATAAGGCAGAAGTTAGCAGGAACAGAAACGCTGCTTGTCCATTAGGGGTTGCCACGGATGGTAAGTTAGTTCCTGTGTTGATGGCAACGGCCAAATATTCGTATTGTTGTTGCGAAATCAGGCCATTTTTCAAGGCGTTCAGCGCTTCATTAATGTAAACCGTACCGACGAAAACGTTATCAGAAACCGTGGAGAGCAATCCGTTGAACAAGTAGAATAAGGAAAGCTGTGAAGCGGGTGAAGACTGCAAGACAAATTGAATAAATGGCGAAAACAGTTGTTGGTCAACAATGACGGCAACCACAGAGAAAAATACGGTTAACAGGGCAGTGAACGGTAAAGCTTCCTCAAATGCTTTACCTAACGCATGTTCTTCGGTAATACCACAGAATGCAGTCGCTAAGATAATGACTGATAAGCCAATCAAACCCACTTCAGCCAAATGAAAAGCCAGTGCTACAATCAGCCAGAGGCCGATCAATGCTTGAACAGCAAGCTGGGCTTTTTCTTGGCGGGTACGTTTTTCACTGGCTTTTTGGTCGTAATCTTCCAGAACAGAGCGAACACGCTCAGGCAATTCAGCACCGTAACCGAACAATTTAAAATGTTCAACCAGCAAACAGACCAGCAAGCCACAGATAAACACAGGAATGGTGATTGGCGACATACGAATAAAGAATGTGACAAAATCCCAATCGACATGTTTGGCAATAATCAGGTTTTGGGGTTCACCAACCATAGTCATCACGCCGCCCAGTGCAGTACCAATCCCCGCATGCATCATCAAACTGCGCAGAAATGCCCGGAACTGTTCCAGCGTCTGTCTTTTATCCTCATTGTCAATGTACTTATCATCACTCAGTTCAGAACTGCTATTGTGGGAAAGAAATCGGTGATAGATGGCGTAAAACCCGATTGAAACACTAATGACAACGGCAATGACAGTCAAGGCATCAAGGAAAGCGGACAAGAAAGCACTCGACAGACAGAATGCTAATGCCAGCATTTTCTTGGAGCGGATACTTAGTAGCAGCTTTGTGAAAACAAACAGCAATAACTGTTTCATAAAGTAAATGCCCGCAACCATGAAAATCAGTAATAAAATGACTTCCAGATTGTTGGCAATTTCATGACCTATTTGTTTTGGCGAAGTCATTCCAATGATGACTGCTTCAATAGCGAGTAATCCTCCCGGTTGGAGAGGATAACATTTTAATGCCATTGCTAGTGTGAAGATAAACTCAACGATGAGCATCCAGCCAGCAACAAAGGGGCTGATAAAGAAGTAAACCAGTGGATTGATAATCAGAAAAACAATGATAGCGAGTTTGTACCAATCCGGCGAATTGCCGAGAAAGTTCTTCACCACTGCGCGTTGGATACTGATTTCCATTATTATTAATATTCCTCTTTGTGGATATGTAGAAAAAAGCTAAGTAGCGATAAATCAAAACGACCACTATAGAAACATATCGGAGCGGTATAGTACGCTCAATGCGATAGCAATTTAAGGGCATTAGCGCATAATTAATCGGCTAATGATCGCATTTTTTATGAGTCCTTTCACTCTTTCACGGTTTATTTACCTGGTAACTATGTCGATCAAGCACATTCTGGTATCATCAACCGCTATTATTAGCCAAGAAAACTGCTTTGGAATAATTAAAATTATGGTAATTAAGGCTCAAAGTCCTGCGAGTTTCGCGGAAGAGTATATCATTGAAAGTATTTGGAATAATCGCTTTCCACCCGGCTCCATACTGCCAGCAGAACGTGAATTGTCTGAATTGATCGGTGTCACCCGCACGACCTTGCGTGAAGTGTTGCAGCGCCTTGCCCGTGATGGTTGGTTGACTATTCAGCATGGCAAACCAACTAAGGTTAATAATTTCTGGGAAACATCCGGTCTTAATATTCTGGAAACTTTGGCGCGTCTTGATCATGATCGCGTTCCCCAATTGATTGATAACTTATTGGCAGTGCGAACCAATATTGCTGCCATCTTTATCCGCACTGCATTTAGGAACAATCCTGAAAAATCATTGGAAATTTTGGCAGAAAAAGAAAGTGTGCAAGATACCGCTGAAGCTTTCAGTTCTGTAGACTATGATATTTTCCGTGGTCTGGCTTTTGCGTCAGGAAACCCAATTTATGGTTTGATTATTAATGGGCTAAAAGGGTTGTATACCCGTGTTGGTCGTTATTATTTCTCCAGTCCTGAAGCACGTAATTTAGCGTTGAATTTTTACCAGCAGTTAAGCGCATTATGTCGTGAAAAAGCCTATGACAAGATCATGGGTTGTGTGCGTAATTATGGTAAAGAGAGTGGTATTATTTGGCATAGTATGCAGAGTATTATGATCAATGAATTGACGGAAAGATCAACGAATTAACAGAAACACGTCTTAAGTTGGTTAAACTCTTCGTTTTTTGTTTGCCTCGCTATTGGTTACATTTATTTACCCCAGTTATGTAGTGATATCATAGTTAGGTCATATAATATACAATTATATGATGCAACATTATCTATGTTTCTGGGGCATTTCTCTCATCATCACTTAATACATGTGTGCTATTTAAAAACACTCCCAACTGTGTAATGCAATTTTTTAAATTATTATTCTACTTAATTAACTATGAAGTTTGATGAAATTCCAAAAATTCTTATTTGTATGGAATTTTATAAATTTGTTATTGTGAATGCAATGTTTATTTTTTGCCATAAAAAGTACTTTAATAAGCAGAAATTAAAGGAATAAACAGTATTTTTATCTTCTTTAATAGACTGATTTAAATCAATTTATATTGAAATGCTACGTTTGTTGAAGAAATGCCTTTTTTATATTTTGTAATGTAAATGTGACTTAAACCCTAAAAGTTAATTAATTGTGTCATAGTCTATTATTCTGTATTGGCTTTTTATGTATAGCATATTATGCTTGCAAATATCACTTGCCAGTAGGGGGTAAAATGAAGGTCCTTATTTTAGGCAGCGGTGTTATTGGCGTAACCAGCGCATGGTATCTTGCACAAGCAGGCCATGAAGTCACCGTAATTGATCGCCAGAATAGTGCTGCGGAAGAAACGAGTGCCGCTAATGCCGGTCAAATCTCACCAGGGTATGCGACCCCTTGGGGGGCTCCAGGGATCCCACTAAAAGCAATAAAGTGGGTGTTTCAACGTCACGCACCTTTGGCTATTCGCCCTGATGGTTCCCTGTTTCAGTTACGCTGGGTGTGGCAAATGCTGCGTAATTGTGATGCAAGCCATTACGCGATGAATAAAAGCAGAATGGTACGTTTGGCAGAATATAGTCGGGATTGTATTAAACAGTTAAGAGCTGATACGGGGATCCAATATGAAGGGCGCCAGGGAGGAACCCTGCAATTGTTCAGGACCACCAAGCAATTTGATAATGCTGCCAATGATATCAAAGTGTTAGAGCAAGAAGGGGTTCCTTATCAGTTATTGACCGCTGAGCAATTGGCTACAGTGGAGCCAGCGCTTGCCAATGCTTCCCATAAACTGACCGGCGGGTTGCAATTACCTAATGATGAAACGGGTGATTGTCAACTTTTTACCAAAGCGCTGGCCAAAATGGCAGAAGATATTGGTGTACAGTTTGTATTTAATAAGCAGGTTAAACGGATTTTGGTGGATGGAAATAAAGTCACAGGTATTCAATGTGATGATGGCATCATGACGGCGGATCACTATGTGGTAGCGATGGGATCTTATTCCACTGAACTATTAAAAGAATTAGTTAAAATTCCGGTTTATCCGCTGAAAGGTTATTCATTGACGATGCCGGTCATGGACGAATCAAAAGCACCTGTTTCAACTGTGCTGGATGAAACTTACAAGATTGCCATTACGCGTTTTGATAATCGTATTCGCGTTGGTGGTATGGCAGAAGTGGTCGGATTTAATTTGAATGTCCTCCAGAATCGTTGTGAAACGTTAAAAATGGTTGTACAGGATCTATACCACAATGGTGGCAATATTACGGAGGCCTCATTCTGGACAGGTTTGCGTCCTATGACCCCGGACGGTACCCCTATTGTTGGGCCAACCAAATATGCGAATCTTCATTTAAATACGGGACATGGAACACTAGGTTGGACGATGGCCTGTGGTTCAGGGAAGTTACTGGCTGATTTAATTTCAGGCAAAAATCCGGATATTGCGGCAGATGATCTCTCTGTATTCAGATACATTGATGGCTTCAATATAAAAGTGTTGCCAATGAAGCCTCATTTACACACGGCATAAACTAATAAACTATAAGAAGGGGTCGTCATGCCACGTCCTATTTTGGCAACGATCCATCTCAATGCATTTCGCCATAATCTGTCGGTTATTCGTCAAATGGTGGGTAACAGTAAAATTTGGTCGGTAGTAAAAGCGGATGCGTATGGGCATGGATTGGGCAGAATATGGCAATCACTCATGCAGACAGATGGATTTGCACTGCTTGACATGAATGAAGCTATTTATTTAAGGGAGCAGGGATGGCAAGGGCCAATCTTGCTATTGGAGGGTTTTTTCAATCCTGCGGATTTACAGATTATCAATAAATACCGTCTGACAACCGTAGTACATAGTCATTGGCAGCTTGATGAGATAGAAAAAACTAAATTAGATGCTCCCATTGATATCTATTTGAAACTCAATAGTGGTATGAATCGGTTGGGATTCACCCCAAAAGAGTATACACAGATAGTTTCAATGGCGAGAAAGGTTAAAAATATTAAATCAGTGACTTTAATGACCCATTTTGCCAATTCGGATAATGAAATGGGTGTTGATGAACAATTCGCGGTTGTTGAACGTTTGCAAATAAACTCACTGCCCCATTGCCTGGCGAATTCTGGTGCTGTGTTGTGGCATCCGAAAACACATAAAGATTGGATACGACCAGGTATTATTCTTTATGGCGCGTCTCCTAGCGGAAAGTGGCGTGATATTGCCGATATTGGGTTAAAACCAGCCATGACGTTACAAAGTGAAATCATTGCAGTACATGAGCTTCCCAAGGGGAAAAAAATTGGCTATGGCAGCCGCTATATAACCCAGAAACCCATGCGTGTCGGTACAGTTGCCTGTGGTTATGCGGATGGATATCCGCGGCATGCCCCAACAGGAACACCTGTCATGGTTGGTGGTGTTCGTACCCGGTTATTGGGTGCTATATCAATGGACATGATGACGGTTGATTTGACTCCGTGTCCTCAGGCAAATATAGGCAGTATTGCCGAGTTGTGGGGAGAAAATCTACCCGTAGACGAAGTCGCAAACTCAGCAGGAACCATTGGTTATGAGCTTTTGTGCGCTTTAGCGAAGCGCGTTCCTGTCACTGTGGTTTAATTCTTTCTATCTTTAATAATTCAGGCATTTTTATCCTTAATTTTGGAATAAATGCCTGTTCTATATTCCACTTGATTGATTATTAGCTGAGAATTTACGGCAGCGGATAATGACAGAAAGTCTGTCAGGGTTGCCATTCTTAGGCTGCAATGGGTTATTGATACGTGCAGTTTCGATACAAGCCATATTTTTATAACCCTCTTTGCTCATATCTTTCATACTACTGGAAAGTGCAGCGCCAGGATTCCAGCATACTACTTCGCTATGGTGATAGTGGTGTATTTCAATTGTTCGTTTCCATAGCGGATCTCTGAGCAGGTTAAAATCATCTGGTTCTGTATAAATGCGGTCTGTTCTCCCGTGGAAGGCGAAATCTTCATCAATATATTGCTCGGTATCGGTGAGGGTATCAATGAAATGTGAACCCAGCCCACTAATTCGAATTTGATTGATGTCACTCACATTGAAGTAAGAGTGAAGGGCACACGTGGCTTGATATTCACCGTGGGGTTCTAATTCTATTTCGCAAGTTTCCCCCAATTTAAAGCGGGCAATCAGCGTGAATTCATGTGGCCATAACTTACGGGTATATGCGTTATCCTGTAATGTGAACGTCAAAATAACACCATTTTCATTTTCATCATGGGCTTTGAGTTCCCAGGGGAGTATCCGTGCAAATCCATGACTAGGAGCAGCAAACGAACCAAACCAAGGCCAACAGATGGGAATACCACCACGAATGGCAGTACCTGCGCTGAAAAGAGTGTTATCACTTACCCATAATACGGGTTTTTCGTTATTGGGCTGCCAGGTAATCAGATGTGCACCTTGAATACTGATCACCCCGCGAGCTTTGGGATGGGAAACAACAATTAACGGAAAACCATCAATATTTCGCTGGCTAATATAAGGGGAGAGCTGTTCTACAATCGGTAATGAGAAAATTTTATCAAGCATCTGTCATGACCTTATGTAAACTTAAGTTGGCAGTTGAACTAAGGGATAAGAATATCTCAATATTTTAGTTAGATAAATATAAAAGCCACCTGTAAACAGATGGCTTTTGAAAGTGGATAAAAGCTCAATTATTTGGCGATGTGAGCGATCAGATCCAGAACTTTATTGGAATAACCGGTTTCGTTGTCATACCAGGAAACCAGTTTTACAAAGTTATCGTTCAGCGCGATACCTGCTTTTGCATCAAATACAGAAGTCAGTTTTTCGCCGTTGAAATCCGTGGAAACCACGTCATCTTCAGTATAGCCCAGAATGCCTTTCAGTTCGCTTTCTGCGGCTTCTTTAATCGCGTCACAGATTTCTGTATAAGTTGCTGGTTTAGCCAGACGTGCAGTCAGGTCAACAACAGAGACGTTAGGAGTAGGAACACGGAAAGACATGCCGGTCAGTTTGCCGTTCAGTTCTGGGATAACTTTGCCTACTGCTTTTGCTGCGCCAGTGGAAGATGGGATGATATTCTGTGCTGCACCACGGCCACCACGCCAGTCTTTTGCTGAAGGACCATCAACCGTTTTCTGGGTAGCCGTTGTTGCGTGAACGGTAGTCATCAGACCTTCAACGATACCAAATTTGTCATTGATAACTTTAGCCAGTGGAGCCAGACAGTTAGTGGTACAGGATGCGTTGGAAACGATATCCTGGCCTGCATAGGCATTATGGTTGACACCCATAACGAACATTGGAGTATCGTCTTTGGATGGACCGGTCAGAACAACTTTTTTCGCGCCAGCAGTGATATGCTTACGTGCCGTTTCATCGGTCAGGAAAATACCTGTTGCTTCTGCAACAACATTAACACCGACTTCGTTCCATTTCAGGTTAGCTGGGTCTCTTTCAGATGTCACACGGATGGTTTTGCCGTTAACAACCAGTTGGCCGTCTTTAACTTCAACAGTGCCTTTGAAGCGGCCGTGGGTTGAATCGTATTTCAGCATGTATGCCATGTATTCTGCATCCAACAGATCATTGATCGCAACGATTTCAATGTCTGAACGTTCTTGAGCAGCACGGAAAACAATACGGCCGATACGACCAAAACCGTTAATACCTACTTTGATAGTCATAGTATTCCACCAGCTATGTTTTAGTGAATTAAAAGTTGTTTCTAAAGTTACCAAAATCTTGCCAGCCGTCAAGCGGAATCGTGTCAACAATTGAAAAAGATCAATTTAAGAATCACTATCTAGACGATTGTTATACAGCTGGAACAAGCTCTACGCACACTATTATCGGGGTATAAGGAGATATTTAAAGTTACCATTGGTTAGTTATGTGAGACTTATCACAATTAGTAAAGTAAATTGCTATGTTGGATGGGTTAGAATGCATTTTGACATTTTGGTGTTAATTTTGGGTTGTTTCCGATGATATTTTATTGAAAATATTGACCTTAAAAGGTGGTCATTATGACTAAAAGTCAAAATATTTCCCTTTCTATAGAACAGCTTGGTGAAATGCAGCGCTATGTTACGCAAGAAGCAGGTACTGAGCCACCATTTTCAGGAAAACTACTGCACAATAAAAAAAATGGCGTTTATTATTGCTTGTGTTGCCGCCAGCCATTGTTTGTTTCTGATACGAAATTTGATTCGGGATGTGGATGGCCGAGCTTCGACCAACCGATTAGTGATGGTTCCATCACATATCTTGATGATTATTCTCATAATATGCATCGGATAGAGGTGCGTTGTAGCCAATGTCAGGCACATTTGGGGCATGTCTTTCCCGATGGCCCCAAACCGACGGGAGAACGTTTTTGTATTAATTCAGCAGCGCTGCGTTTTGTTGATAAAGAAACAGGCGAAGAAACGGCAGGTTAATGTTATTTTGAATACTCTGAATTTAAATGAAATATTGGCCTTATGAGCAGAAAAGAAACGATTCAGCTTATTTTTTGACAAAGTACTCTTAACTGTTCTTAAGGTCAATATATTAATAATAATCATATCGGCTTATCGCCGTACAAGTAAAATATGTCGTGCATGTAGTGAAATAGAGCACATAGCCATTAAGGAAATTTCGATGAAGTTGGATGATTTACTCTCCGCCATGACTCCTGAAATTTATCAGCGATTAGTTCAGGCTGTTGAACTAGGAAAATGGCAGGATGGTGTACCACTCACGCCGGAACAGAAAGAATACAGTTTACAGGCGGTGATGCTCTGGCAAGCAAAACATAATCATGATCCTGAACATATGACGATTGGCACAGACGGCCAAATTACCATAAAAAGTAAACAGGAGTTAAAGGCTATATTTCAGTCCGACATGGTCGCAAAGTTAAAACCTCAGTCGGAAGATTGAAATGGCATGAATTGAGAACCTCGTCCTATTTCTGTCGAAGAACGAGGTTCTTTTCGGTTAAATTTATTAATGATTTTGGCTGTTGTAGTAATGATTTGGGGGTTATAAAATGAATAAAATTTCATTTTGTGGAATTAACTTAGCCCCCTTTCTGTCCATTTCCTCAACTGCTCGCTGGCTATCATTTTTCTGGATATTAACACCACGACAGCCATCAATAATAACATAGGTTTCATAACCTAGTGCCAGGGCATCAAGTACGGTAAATTTTACGCAGTAATCAGTGGCGATACCCATGACGAGCAGGCGTTTTATATTCTGCTCTGTTAGCCATGCATCCAAATGGGTTTTACTTTTATGGTCATTATCAAAGAATGCACTATAGCTATCTATTTGGGGATTTTCACCTTTGCGGAAAATTTCTTGAATAGCAGATTGATTTAACAAAGGATGAAACTCTGCACCAAACTCTCCTTGTATACAATGGTTCGGCCACCATATTTGAGGAATGCCATTGAGTTCTCCTAATTCACCGACTTTTTGTCCTGAGTTTTCTGCAAAGCTCATATGGTTAGCAGGATGCCAATCCTGAGTTGCGATGACAGTGATAGTGTTTTCCTGACATCGTGCAATAACATTATTTGCTACCTTAATCACTGCATCACTATCTTTGACAGCCAGGGCGCCCCCAGTACAAAAGTCGTTTTGTAGATCGATAAGTAATAATGCTGTTTTCATCATATTTCTCGATTCATCTGTTTATTATTCATCAGCATAACTCAATTCTCCCCGCAGATTTTGTTGCATCAGATAGCGGATCTCTTCAAGTGTATAAGATTGGCTCAATAAATAGTGCAATTTCGTTAAAGTTGCCTCGAAAGTCATGTCATAACCACTGATAACCCCTGATGCAGCCAGAGAATGACCAGTCGCATAGCCTTCCATGTTGACTCGACCAGAAATACATTGTGTCAAATTAACCACAATAATACCTCTCTCAGTTGCTTTCTTTAACGTTTGTAACAAATCAGCACGTTGCGGAGCATTGCCAACACCGTATGAGCGTAAAATTAACGCCTTGACTGGTTGCATCAGAATATTTTCTACCACTTGACTGGATAATCCCGGATAAATGGTCACGACACCAATCGGTTGTGATGTGATTGTATTCACAACAAATTTGCCGTGACTAACAGGTATAGGATTTGTTTTGAAGGTGCGAATATTTATCCCGGCTTCCATCAGTGGGGGGCAGTTAGGGGATGAAAAAGCATTAAAACCATCTGCATGGGCTTTAATTGTTCTATTGCCACGAAATAACTTATTGTTAAAAAACAAGCTGACTTCGTTAATAGGGTAGTTTGCTGCGAGGTACAGCGCATTAAGAAGATTGGTTTGCCCATCGGAACGCAATGCTTCCAGCGGGATTTGTGACCCTGTCACAATAATGGGTTTATTAAGGTTTTCGCATATGAAGGAGAGTGCTGACGCAGTGAAAGCCATGGTATCTGTACCGTGTAGAATAACAAAGCCATCATAGTCATGATAATTCTGATAGATATCATTTGCGATAATGCTCCAGTCGTCAGGACTCATATCAGAAGAATCAATCAGGGGTTGGTGTTCACGGATCGTGAATGTCGGCATTTCTGGACGGTGAAATTCTGGCATTTTAGCGAGTTGTTGCTGTAAATGACCGGAAACGGGAATGTATCCATTGGGGGAATGTTGCATCCCAATAGTACCGCCAGTGTAAACAACATAGATCGATTTCTTCTGCATGGTAACGCCTCAATAAAAACATTTAGCCGGATTATAGGGAGTATCAAGAATAAAAAAAGCCTGATGGTGAAATCAGGCTTGAAATCGGTTGGAAACTTGATCAATTATTTTAACGAATATCGACACAATTCAGACAGAATGTGTAGATATTTTGCGGATCTTTCATATTGTTATAAAATGCGGCTTGTTTTTTCACATCTTGAGCGACTTCAGCAAATGGAGCCGGCAACATTGACTGCAAAGTATTTGGCAATAGTGCTTGCGCTGATGAAGTCAGTCCCAGCATGAATTTTTCCGAGAATGAAAGTTCAGGTTGCATCCAGTCCAGTGATACATTTTTGACCTTTGCCAGCTCAGCGGCTTTTTTAACGGCATCATCAAAATCACCCAGCTGATCGACTAAACCATGCTTTTTGGCATCAATGCCACTCCAAACACGCCCTTGAGCGATATTATCGATTTCATCCAAAGACTTATTACGGGCAACTGCAACTAACCCGATAAATTTACGGTAGCCATTTTCAATAGCTAACTGTATTGTATCTGAAAATGTCTGGTTGATACCTCTGGTGACAGAAATATCGGCTAATGGCGTTGTTGAAACACCATCGGTATTCACACCAACGTAATTGAGGCTTTTCTCAAAGGTTTGAACGACACCAAAAACACCAATCGAGCCTGTTAAGGTACTCGGATCAGCAATAATGTAATTAGCAGGGGTAGATATCCAATAACCCCCTGAGGCAGTCATCCCTCCCATGGAAACTACAATAGGTTTCGCATTTCCTGCCTTGTCATCTCGGATAGCTGCTAATTCATTGCGAATAATTTCAGACGCACTGATACTGCCACCAGGGCTGTTTACGCGTAATACGATCGCTTTTATGTTGGGGTTATGGTGTGCGGCACGTAGTTGTTCAACAATAGTGTCACTTCCAGCGATACCAGGTGATTGCTTACCTTCTAAAATGGCTCCTTCAACAACAATGACAGCAATGTTGCCTTTATTATCTGTATGTTGTACGGGTTTTTGGCTGATGTAATCATAGATGCTGATGTAATTGAAATGTTTTTGTTCTTTATTCCAGCCGAATTTCTCCTGCATTTTCTTTTCAACGGCATTGCGTGGCTCAATATAGTCCACCAGTTTGTTTTGGTACGCATACAGTGAAGAGTCCCCGCCAGCTTTACGGAATTTCTCGATAAAGTTTGTTGCGCCAGGGAAGACCTGATCGGCAGGGATGTGCCGGTTAACTGCGATAGTATTTAAGTAATTGTCCCACAATTCGTTGAGCCAGAGGCTGTCAGCTTCACGAGCCTCTTTTGACATATCGTCACGCAGCATGGGCTCAACGGCTGATTTATAGGTTCCCACGCGGAAAATATGGGTAGATACCTTTAACGTATCTAACAATGACTTGTAGTATAAATGATTGGTGGAAAAACCACGGATATCAACAGCACCGAGGGGAGATAAATATATTTTATCGGCATAGCTGGCTAAATGATATTGTGATTGGCTGTAAGAATCACCAATCGCAAAAACAGGTTTACCAGCAGCTTTAAATTCGTTGATAGCCTTGCCAATATATCTCATAGAAGTCTGGTCTGCGCCGATGAAATCATTTAGCTTTAATACCATACCTGTAATTTGGGGATCGTTTTTTGCGCGGCGAATGTTGTCAACAACGTCAAACACGGAGGTTTCTTTGTAATTGCTATTGGATGACCCAAATAGATCTTTTGCAAATTGTTCAAATGGACTGCGATCAGTTACGCGATCAAGAACAATACCAGACAGGTTGACATACAATGCCCCGTGATAGTTATCGCCAAGTTTGGATTGTTGTTGGTAAACGATGACACCAACAACGACAACAACAATCAACAGAATAAAAATAAGATTGAAAATAAATTGGCGGGCAAAATTTAGGAGCTTCCAACTCCATTTAAATAATGCTGCCGTGAAGTGCCATAATTTGCGCATGTTGTCTCCGGTTATGGTATCAAATGGGGTTATCCTAATCAGCTCGCTGGGAAATGTCAGCTGGAAATCATGTTATTGATTGAAAAAACAGTTTATGTGCTTTCATTCATTAACGAATAAACAGAGAATGTTGGTTTGAGACAGATTATCTTATTTAGGAGAAAATAATGAATGCTTTGGAACTTTTGTTAAATCGTCGTTCAGTTTCACGTTTAACAACCCCCGCCCCAAAAGGTAATGAATTGCAACATATTTTAGCTGCAGGGATGAGAGCGCCTGACCATGGGGCTTTGCGTCCTTGGCATTTTATTGTGATGGAAGGGGAAGGCATAAATAAATTCAGTCATCTTCTTGAAAAAGCAGCAATTGAGGGCGGGCTGGGCAAGGAAGTTGAGGAGAAAGCAAAAAATGCCCCTTACCGATCACCCATGATTATTACCGTTATCGCCAAGGTCGTTGAACATGCAAAAGTTCCGGCATGGGAGCAAGTCGTTGCTGCGGGGTGTGCCGTTCACGCAATGCAAATGGCCGCAGTCACCCAAGGTTTTGGCGGTATATGGCGTTCAGGCTCATGGACAGAAGATCCTACTGTTAGGGCGGGCTTGGGATGTGAGGAAAATGACAAGATTGTGGGATTCCTTTACTTAGGAACCCCAGAACTCAGGGCCCCTGCAAAAGTCGCAACACCCGATTTGACGAATTTTGTCAGTTATTTCTAATTTGTCAGTGACATCTTAACCGGAGCGACTCATGTCAACTGAAATCCGTCTGACTCAATACAGCCATGGTGCCGGATGTGGCTGCAAAATTTCGCCTAAGGTGCTGGAAACAATTTTGCACAGTGAACAGGCAAAGTTTTTCGATCCTCATCTTTTGGTAGGCAATGAAACCCGTGATGATGCTGCTGTGTATGATATTGGTAATGGTACAGGCATCATTAGTACTACGGATTTCTTTATGCCTATTGTTGATGATCCATTTGATTTTGGCCGTATTGCGGCGACTAATGCCATTAGTGATATTTACGCGATGGGAGGGAAACCAATCATGGCAATTGCGATTTTGGGTTGGCCGATTAATAAGCTGGCTCCGAAAATTGCGCAAAATGTCATTGAGGGAGCTCGGGCTGTTTGTCAGGAAGCGGGCATTTCCCTGGCTGGAGGGCATTCTATTGATGCCCCTGAACCCATATTCGGTTTGGCAGTGACGGGCATTATCAATATTGAACGTGTAAAGCGTAATAATCAGGCAAAAGCGGGAAGTCTCTTGTTCCTGACTAAACCTTTGGGCGTTGGCGTATTGACTACGGCTGAAAAGAAAGGATTGCTTCAACTTAAACACCAAGGTATTGCGAAAGAAACTATGTGCCAGTTGAATAAAGCGGGGACAGATTTTGCAGGAATTGAGGGGGTTACCGCTATGACGGATGTAACAGGTTTCGGTCTGTTAGGGCATTTGAGTGAAATTTGTGCAGGTTCTGGCGTTCAGGCGAAGGTCAAATTTTCACAAATTCCGCGATTGCCGGATGTTGATGTTTACATTGAAAAAGGTTGCGTACCCGGAGGCACGGGACGCAATTTTGACAGTTATGGGCACTTAGTTGGAAAGATGACTCCCCAGCAACGTTATCTCCTGTGTGACCCACAAACTTCGGGTGGTTTATTGCTGGCAATTTTGCCGGATGCCGTGGAAGAGGCGAAAGCCGTTGCACGAAGCCACGACATTGATTTTTTTGCTATTGGTGAACTGACTGAGCCAAGCTCAGGCGGAGCACTAATTGAAGTTCTTGAATAATTCCATGCGTCTTTTTATTGCAGAAAAACCCAGCCTAGCGAGAGCTATCGCAGATGTTTTACCGAAACCCCATCGACGTGGGGATGGGTTTATCGAATGCGGTAATAACCTGTTTGTGACTTGGTGTGTGGGTCATCTATTGGAGCAGGCTGAACCCGATGCCTACGATAGCCGTTATGCTCGTTGGGTATTGGCTGATTTACCGATCATTCCTGAAAAATGGCAGTTAAAGCCACGGGCAGCCGTGGCCAAACAGCTCAACACAATTAAATCGCTGTTGGAAAGAGCGACCGAAATAATCCATGCAGGTGACCCTGATCGTGAAGGTCAATTGCTGGTGGATGAAGTGCTGGATTTTTTAGATTTGGATACGGATAAAAAACACAATGTCCAGCGATGCCTAATTAATGACCTGAATCCTCAAGCAGTCACAAAAGCGATTGAACGGTTAAGGAACAATCGGGAGTTTATCCCCTTATGTGTTTCTGCACTCGCCAGAGCCAGAGCGGATTGGCTTTATGGCATCAATATGACCCGTGCTTACACTTTATTAGGCAAAAATGCAGGTTATCAAGGAGTATTATCGGTTGGGCGTGTCCAAACGCCTGTTTTAGGTTTGGTTGTGCGCCGCGATGAAGAAATAGAAAATTTCGTGCCGAAAGATTTCTTTGAAGTCAAAGCACATGTTGTTACACCCAATGAAGAGCGATTTACGGCTTTATGGCAACCCAGTGAATCTTGCATTGATTTTCAGGATGAAGAAGGGAGAATTATTCACCGGCCGTTGGCTGAGCATGTTGTTGCGCGTATTACTGGACAACCCGCCTATGTCTCTTCCTACCAGGATAAGCGTGAATCAGAAACGGCACCATTGCCTTTTTCCCTGTCATCCTTACAGATTGAAGCGGCCAAGCGTTTTGGCTTGAGTGCTCAGGATGTGCTCGACATTTGTCAGCGGCTTTATGAAACCCATAAATTGATCACTTATCCACGCTCTGACAGTCGTTACCTGCCGGAAGAACATTTTGTTGGACGTCATGCGGTCCTGAATGCCATTTCGGTTCATGCTACCCATTTGCTTGCGCAGGATGCTTTAGATATAGAGCAAAAAAACCGCTGTTGGGATGATAAGAAGGTTGATGCTCACCATGCCATTATTCCTACTGCACGTAGTAGCCAGGTCAATTTCACCGAAAATGAAAGCCATATTTATAGCTTGATTGCACGACAATACCTGATGCAGTTTTTTCCTGATGCGGTATTTCGGAAGTGTACAATTGAACTTGATATTGCAGGTGGGAAATTTATCGCCAAGGCACGTTTTCTGGCAGAAGCGGGTTGGCGAACTCTGCTTGGCAACAAGGAACGGGATGAAGAGAATGAAGGCACGCCATTACCTGTTGTTGCTAAAGGAGATGAGTTATTGTGTGAGAAAGGTGAAGTGGTGGAAAAACAGACACAACCTCCACGGCCTTTCACTGATGCAACACTATTGTCTGCAATGACTGGCATAGCTCGATTTGTGCAGGATAAGGCGTTGAAAAAGGTGCTTCGTGCCACTGATGGCTTGGGTACGGAAGCGACCCGAGCAGGGATCATCGAGCTGCTATTCAAACGGGATTTCCTGTACAAAAAAGGGCGCTATATTCACGCGACTCCGGCTGGCAGGGCTTTAATTCATGTATTGCCGGACATGGCGGTATTGCCAGATATGACTGCACATTGGGAATCGCGGTTGACACAAATCAGCGAAAAGCAATTCCGCTATCAGGATTTTATGTTCCCCCTTCAGGAAACATTGCAGCAGTTGATTTGGCAGGCAAAACAGCATCGTAATTTGACGGCTTTTAGGGACTTACCTCCTGTTCCCGTTAACACCAAAAAAGGGAAAGGAAAGCAGGCAAAATCCAGTAAGAGCAGGGCAAAGAAAGATTAAGCCAATCAGGGATAATCCGAAATGATGACGCAGCACCATAATGGGTGGTGCTGTGTTTCATGATCGCTGTTTATATCTTAAATTCAGTCCAAACAGGGGCATGATCGGATGGTTTTTCCATGCTGCGGATAGCATAATCGATACCAGAAGAGAGACATCTTTCTGCTAACGGATGGCTGGCAAGCAGCAGATCAATGCGCAGTCCGCGATTATCATCAAAGCCTTTTGAACGATAGTCGAACCAAGAAAATTGGTCATTGACTTCGGGGCTTAGTGCGCGGAATGTATCGATGAATCCCCAATGTTTTAAGCGTTCCATCCATTCACGCTCTTCTGGCAAGAAAGAACATTTTCCCGTCTTCAACCAGCGTTTCTGGTTGTTTTCTCCGATGCCAATATCGAGATCTGTTGGACTGATATTCATATCTCCCATAATTAGAATGTGTGACTCCGGAGAATGGTGAGTTTCCAGATAAGACAGTAGATCTTGATAAAACTTTTCTTTTGCTGGAAATTTAATCGGATGGTCACGGCTTTCCCCTTGCGGAAAATAGCCATTAATTACAGTGAGTAAACCAAGAGGTGTTTCGATATCGGCCATAATAATGCGGCGCTGTGCATCATCGCCGTCAGTAGGAAAACCTTTACGGATATCTACGGGTTGTTGGCGAGTCAACAGGGCGACACCATAGTGCGATTTTTGACCATGATAAAAGACGTGATAACCCAACTTACTGACTTCTTCCAGAGGAAACATTTCATCATGGACTTTTATTTCTTGTAATCCGATAACATCAGGTTGGTGTTGTTCAACAATGGCAGCGAGTTGATGATGACGTGCTCTTAACCCATTAATATTGAATGATATAAATTTCATATTGTTATAATCACCTATAAAATATTCTTATTATCAATACTAACAGATACAAATAAGGATGTAACTATTTATTAAATAATAAAATTCACCTGGTTACCTTGATAATTCGCTATTTTACTCATATATGTAATACTATATTGAGTATAATGCTCTCGTTACCCAAAATTTAAAGTGTCGAATCGATTTTTAAATAATAAAAAGACACCAAATCAATAAATAGTAAATTAATTGATATATAATAATTCACTAATTGTTATATGTTATATTCAACATTTGATATTATAATTTTCTGTGAGAGTTTTTATTCTTGAAATTTATTTTATGTTGTGTGTTACAAAAATTAATTAATGAAAAAGTAGAAGAGTTAATCAATCTCTGATAGAAATTTGAACTTGTAGGCCATGGTTATATTTATTAATGGTTTACAATCACGGTGGAATATTCATCATGATATAGATGAATAATAGCGTTCATCTAAACCGCATTATTGCATCAGGGACTGGCATTTTATATAAATGCCATTTGAAAAATACTTATTTTTATTGTACAAAATTATACCTTGATAATATCAAGCTTGATTTAGCGGTTACCTGATGAGAAGGCCATTTCAAGGAAATTATTTTAGCCACAAGTTACATAGGAACGGTGAATTATGTTTTTTTCTCGTAAATTAGAAGCATTCATGGCGGTGGTGGAAATGGGTTCTTTAAGCAAAGCGGCAAGAGTGATGAACCGTACGACTCCCCCAGTCGCTAAATCAATTAAAGACTTTGAAGCGACGTTAGGAAAGCGCTTATTCAAAAGGGAGAAGTTTGGGATGATTCTGACCAAAGACGGAGTGGAGTTATATAATGACTTAAAAGAGCTCTATTTGAAAGAGAAAGAAATTACAAAGAAACACATTAGTGGGAGTATTTGTAATGTTGTAAATATATACCATGATTGGGGTAAGAAAAAGCATCTGATTTCGCTTTATAAAGCAGCGGACAGAAATAATGCTCAAGTTAATATATTACGCTTCAGTTATGATAACATTGATGAAATAGTTGACTATGAGGGCAATACAATAATTTTAAGTTCAGAAAAAATACTTAGTGATCGATTCAGCCTGGTAAGGAAAATTGATGGTCCAAATTTAGGGATCTGCTGCCGTAAAGAGTTATTGGATGAAGTCAATGGGGACTTTACTCAATTGCTGAAAAAGAGAACGTGGTTATGTGATCCAGTGCTCTATAAAGGCAATTTGATAAAGAATTTGGAAGAGGAAATGATAAAAAACGGAGAAAAAGTTAATATTCGACAGATGGATAATATAGAATGCTGTCTCAATTTTATTCAGTCAACCGATTATATTTTTATTACAGATTCCCACTCCGGTGCATTGGAAGAGGGAGAAAGCCTAGGCTTCATTCCTATATCACGGCCTGATGCAATTAATCAGTGTTATGTCTACAAATCAAAATCTCATTCAAGCGTGTTAAATCGTTTCATCGACTCCGTCAGTGATATGGAGTAACTGGCTGCATGAGCGAAGCGAACTATCAGGTTTCTCAGCTCCTCTATGGGTGTTTGCCTAAATGCATTAAAAGAGCTTAGAATAGATTTTGATGGTGGTGAGGAAGGATGCTGTGTTATTTCGTTCCTCACCTTTGGCTTATATAGGTATTACACATCTCGTCATTTCATTTTACTTCTCTTGCCCATAGCCACTCTGTGGTATTCCACTTTGAAGGGAAGCTGAATGTATTAACACTTTCCAAATCGATACATTTTATGAGGAAATAAGCTACAACCTGCTGTTTAGTAAGGATAAGTATGTCTGATTTTTATGTAATTAAAGACGAGTTATTGATGGTGGTGGGGGAAGGATTCGAACCTTCGAAGTCTGTGACGGCAGATTTACAGTCTGCTCCCTTTGGCCGCTCGGGAACCCCACCAGATTTTTGAATTGTATGCTGTCTTTAGCAGCGAACGGCATAATATCAGATAAACCGCCGCTGTAAAGTAGATAATTGAAAATAAAGTATCATGCGCTTACTTTTTGATCCGGGTGATCATGTTGCAACCTACTGGGTAATATCATCGACAGAAAATACCTGTATTACAGGTTGCATTTTGCCCAAACAGCTATAGGCACAATACTTTATTGTTTATTAAAAAAACAACATGGTTGATTAAAGAATAACAGTACGGTTACCATATACAAAAACACGCTGGGAAAATACCCAGTGTAATGCTTGGCTCAATACATTCTTTTCAACATCCCGCCCTGCACGCATCATCTCCTCAGCGGTATAGGTGTGATCCACATTTATCACATCTTGGGTGATAATCGGCCCTTCATCCAGATTGTCATTTACATAATGAGCCGTCGCGCCAATAATTTTCACACCACGCTCATAAGCTTGATGGTAAGGGCGAGCACCGATAAATGCCGGCAAGAATGAATGGTGAATGTTGATTATTTGATTGGGGTAATGCTGAACAAATGCTGGTGTTAAGACGCGCATATACTTGGCAAGTACAACATAATCCGGCTTATATTGATCAATTTGTGCCATCAATGCTTCGTCATGTTGTTCACGAGTTAGACCCTCATGACTGATGTAATGGAATGGGATATCAAACTGCTCAACTAATTTTTGTAAAGTAGTATGATTGCCGATGACAGCAGCAATTTCGACATCCAGTCCACCATAGACGCTTTTGACTAAAATGTCGCCAATGCAATGCGCTTCTTTTGTCACCATGATAACGATACGACGTCGGCCCGCTGTATTTAATTCACGGTTTGAACCCGCCGGTAGAGCGTCATCCAAATCGGCCAGAAGCGTTTCGTCATTAAAAATACCCTCCAGCTCGGTACGCATAAAAAATCGGCCAGTACGATGATCAACAAACTCATTATTTTGAACGATGTTTAATTGATGTTTGTAACAAATGTTTGTGATTTTTGCGATCAAACCTTTGGAATCAGGACAAATCGTACGCAAGATTTTTTTTTGTATGTTTGCGTTTTGCATGGATTGGGAGAACCTCAAATATTCTTCACTGTGTGTGAGTTGTTATGTTTGATATTTAGATGCTGATTTAACCACAGCATTTCTTATATTTTTTGCCTGAACCACATGGGCAAGGGCTATTTCGGCCTATTTCAGGGCGAATGCCATCTATATAAAACCAACGTTGATCAATGCGCAAAAAACGTGAGCGCTCATGAATCAATTGCTTATCTTGCTTTCCTTGTTCAATAAAGCAAGCTGAAAATTCAACATAAGCTTCGTTATTATGTTTCCCCTGATTAGTTTCGAGGACATTTAATCCCAGCCATTGTACACCGGCAAAACTTTGTTCTATTTCTGTACGCCAATTTTCAGCCGGGCAATCTGGGTGCCAGGTAGCGATAAGATAGTCTGTATTTTGTGTAACGTAAGCGCTATATCTGGAACGCATCAGGGATTCAGCATTTGGGGCAGGGTGATGGTTTTCAAGATAGGGACTACAGCAAAGGTCAAAAGATGAGCCACTGCCGCAGGGACACATTTTTGTCAAAATAACTCCAGTTATTTAAAGGGGTTGCAGATTATCGTTAATTGTAAGGTAAATTAGTATTTGTTGAATAGGATTAAATGCACAACCCCGACATCTAATCATTGAAATGTGATTAAAAGCTAGCGCACTGTATATCTGGCCGAATTAACTGGTGTATACTCGTGCGCGTTATTTTTTGCGGGTGCAATTTTCTTCACACATACGATTTTTTTTGAGAGTTAATGCTATTGTTTTAACTGTAAAGGCGTTTTTCAGTGAAAACATATCAGTGAGAACATAGCAGTAGGAGACGATGTAATGTCAGTAATAAATAAAAAGGTCAAAAAAGCGGTTATACCTGTTGCTGGTTTGGGAACCCGGATGTTGCCAGCCACCAAAGCCATCCCGAAAGAAATGCTCCCCTTGGTAGATAAACCACTTATTCAGTATGTGGTCAATGAATGTATCAAAGCAGGTATTAATGAGATCATTTTGGTCACACATTCATCCAAAAACTCGATAGAAAACCATTTTGATACCAGCTTTGAGCTAGAAGCGATTCTTGAGAAAAGAGTTAAACGCCAGTTATTGGACGAGGTACAATCCATCTGTCCAAATCATGTAACAATCATGCAAACCCGTCAGGGAATTGCAAAAGGATTGGGGCATGCCGTGTTATGTGCTAAACCACTTATTGGTGATGAGCCGTTTGCTGTTGTTTTGCCTGATGTTATTTTGGATGAGTACAGTACCGACCTATCAAAATATAATTTGAGCGAAATGTTATCACGCTTCAACAGCAGTGGTGCAAGCCAAATTCTCGTTGAACCTGTCCCTGTAGAAAGTGTTGCGGATTATGGCATTGTTGATTGCTTGGGTGAAAATTTACAGCCTGGGGATAGCAAACCGATTGCCCGTGTTGTTGAAAAGCCAAAACCAGAAGAAGCGCCATCGAATCTTTCCATTGTTGGTCGTTATGTATTATCCGAAAAAATCTGGCCATTATTGGCTAAGACTGCGCCAGGGGCAGGAGATGAAATACAACTGACTGATGCTATTGCCATGCTGATGGAAAAAGAGTCTGTTGAGGCTTATCACTTGCAAGGCCGGAGTCATGATTGTGGTAATAAGTTGGGTTATATGCAGGCATTTGTTGAATATGGCATGAAACATAAAGAATTGGGCAAGTCATTCACGGATTGGATCATGACCGTGCAAAATCAGTTTGAAAAATAATCTACTCGTACTTTAAGGTGTGATATGAAAGTTACTGTATTTGGTATTGGCTACGTAGGCTTAGTTCAAGCAACCGTATTTGCTGAAGTGGGGCATGATGTTCTTTGTGTCGATGTTGATGCAAAAAAAGTCGAGAACCTGAAAAATGGTCAAATTCCTATTTTTGAGCCGGGCTTGACGCCCTTGGTAAAGAAAAATCATGCTGAGGGACGGCTGAATTTTACAACGGAGGCCGAAGCCGGTATTGCTCATGGCAAATTACAGTTTATTGCAGTAGGCACACCTCCTGATGAAGATGGCTCTGCTGATCTTAAGTATGTAACTGCGGTAGCCAGAACTATTGCGGAAAATATGGATGGTTACAAAGTGGTTGTTGACAAGTCAACGGTGCCAGTCGGTACGGCTGATAAAGTCAGGGCAGTGATGCAAGCAACATTGGCAGAGCGTAATTTGGAACTTCCATTTGATGTCGTTTCCAATCCTGAGTTTTTGAAAGAAGGCGCCGCTGTTGCTGATTGTATGCGGCCTGAACGCATTATTATTGGTTGTGATAATGATGATGTGGTTGATGTCATGCGCGAGCTGTACGAGCCATTTAATCGTAATCATGATCGTATGATAGTCATGGATATTCGCAGCGCTGAATTGACTAAATATGCAGCTAACTGCATGTTGGCGACAAAAATTAGTTTTATGAATGAAATTGCTAACTTAGCTGAGATACTGGGCGCTGATATTGAACATGTGCGCCAAGGAATTGGTTCCGACTCACGCATCGGATATCACTTTATTTACCCTGGATGTGGATATGGGGGGTCATGTTTCCCTAAAGATGTTCAGGCACTGATCCGAACTTCTGAACAAATTGGATATACGCCAAAAATTCTTCAGGCAGTGGAGCAGGTTAACGAAAAACAGAAAAGTAAATTGCCTGCTTTTGTAAGACACCATTTTGGTGATGATTTATCGGGCAGGACATTTGCTATTTGGGGGTTGTCATTTAAACCTAATACAGATGACATGCGTGAGGCATCGAGCCGTGTCTTGATGGAAACGTTATGGAAATGTGGCGCTAAAGTTCAGGCGTATGATCCTGAGGCTATGCAGGAAGCTCAGCGTATTTATGGGCAGCGTGATGATCTCGCTTTAATGGGAACAAAAGAAGCAGCATTAAAAGGTGCTGATGCTTTGATTATCTGTACGGAATGGCAAAACTTCAGAGCACCTGATTTTGATGTGATTAAGGATTCATTAAAAACGCCTGTGATTTTTGATGGACGCAATCTTTATGATCCCGAACGCCTACAATCGCGTGGTTTTACTTATTATGGTATTGGTCGCGGTGCCTCAATCAAACCCGTCATTTGAGTTAATTTATGAAATTTTTAGTTACAGGCTCTGCTGGTTTTATAGGTTTTCACGTTAGTCAGCGGTTATTGAATATGGGGTATGAGGTTGTTGGTATTGATAACCTCAACGATTATTATGATGTTAATTTGAAACAGGCGAGATTAAATTTATTACTCCCTTATTCAAATTTCAAATTTGAAAAATTAGACCTGGCTGACAGAGTTGCAATACCCGAATTGTTTGCGAAACATCAATTCCAGCGAGTGATCCATTTGGGGGCTCAACCGGGTGTGCGTTATTCAATACAAAATCCTATGGCATATATAGATGCCAATATCGTCGGTCATATCAATATACTTGAAGGTTGCCGTCATCATTCTGTAGAGCATCTATTATATGCATCTTCCAGTTCAGTATATGGCTTAAATAAAAAGCAACCTTTTTCTACTGATGACTCAGTTGATCATCCGGTTTCTTTATATGCAGCAACGAAAAAAACTGATGAGTTAATGTCTCACAGCTATTCACATCTTTACCAACTTCCCACTACAGGGTTAAGATTTTTTACCGTATATGGACCGTGGGGGCGTCCTGACATGGCTTTATTTAAATTCACTAAAGCTATGTTAGAAGGTAAGCCGATTGATGTTTATAATCATGGCAATATGGTGAGAGATTTCACATATATTGATGACATTGTTGAATCTATCATCAGGTTGCAGGATATCATCCCGACTTCCAATAAAGACTGGTTAGTCGAAGATGGGCAAATATCTGCCAGCTCTGCGCCGTATCGAGTTTACAATATTGGCAATGGACAACCGACAAAACTGGGTGATTTTATAGAAGCCATTGAAACCTCATTAGGAATTGAGGCGAAGAAACACTTTATGGAAATTCAAGATGGCGATGTATTGTCAACGTGTGCAGATTCAAGCGCGCTTTACAATAAGATTGGTTTTTCACCTAACATGCCGGTAAAGGAAGGGGTGAAACGATTTACTGATTGGTATTTAGACTTTTATCAAAAGCTATGACAGCAAAAATAGGAAAAGGAGCGATTAGCTCCTTTTTTATAAAATTATGTTAATAAAAAACTAAGTTCGTGTTAAGTTATTTTTTATCACATCGAGAATATGAAAACTATTTAGCTATTAATATAACTCTCTGTGTTTCTGCATCAGCCCGTAATTAACTTGGTTAGTTTATATTAAGCATAAAGCAAAAATACCCTATCAAGGGTATTTTTGTTATCAGATTGACAAAGCAACTGATTAGATCAGGAAATCTTCCAGTGATTTGCCTTCTTCTTCAATTGCTTTTTTGATTACAGCGGGTGTACGGCCTTGGCCAGTCCAGGTTTTAGTTTCACCGTCATCAACGTATGAATATTTTGCTGGACGAGCAGCACGTTTAGATTTACCCGTAGATTTACCACTTAAAGCATCCACTAAATCGCTTAATTCAATACCGTCTTTCTCCAGCATTTCACGGTATTCTTGAAGCTTGCGTGTGCGCTCTTCTAATTGTACACGAACCTGGTTTTCTTCATCACGGCGTTCTTCAACAACAGTCGTAAGTTTTTCCAGCATTTCTTCTAAAGTACTAAGTTCACATTCTCTTGCTTGTGCGCGCAAGGTACGGATGTTATTTAAGGATTTTAAATTTTCGCTCATTGTCCTGGTCTCAAATTATAATGATGATAGCTGATGTAGAGATAATAATAGAATGCTATTTTATTTTCTGCAATAGTGAATTTACTTTCTCAGCCTAAAACATGTCATTTTAAAATGCAATTTTTGAAGTAATCGATATATTGCCTTTTAATCCTGCTATTGGGTTTACCATTTTTCAATAAGCGTGAAGGGGATTACTGTAAAGTTTAGTAAGAGATAAAACCTAAGGTATAAAACTAATTTATAGTCAATCCGTAAGAAACATTAACTGTTTTGCTAAAAATAAGCTGAAGAGTAAGTGTGCGATGAAAGTTTTTTTATGGGTAATCCATTAGTTATGATCATGGTGGGTGAATTGAACAAAAGTAAACCACTATGATTATTAATATTCAAAGGATGAGGGTAAAAATAACTATTTTCTTTTTATGTTAATTTTGCGCATTTGGCATGCAGGAAGTCCTTGTGGTGCTGATTTTATATGCGCAAATGTGATGATTATCATGAAAATAATCTTTTCTTATTCATTTTAATTTGTTTCTGTTACTCCACATTTGACAATAACAGGGATAATTTTAACCAGCGTTTGTGGTAAACTGGTGCTGTTATATCGCCTGATTAAATTAGACAAGAGGATGAACAGGCCAATGGCTCAGCTTTATTTTTATTATTCTGCCATGAATGCAGGGAAATCAACTTCCTTATTGCAGTCTTCCTATAACTATAACGAAAGGGGAATGAGAACGCTGATCTTTACAGCAGAAATCGATACTCGATTCGGTAAAGGAATGGTCAGTTCCCGTATTGGATTATCCGCAGAAGCGTTGTTGTTTTCACCAAAAACAAATATTGCTGAGCTTATCAGAAAGGAAAATGGGGTAGAAAAAGTCCATTGCGTTTTGATTGATGAATGCCAATTCTTAACGAAAGAGCATGTCGAGCAACTTTGTGAAATTGTAGATTATGATGATATCCCTGTTCTTTGTTATGGTTTAAGGACAGATTTTCAAGGTGAGTTATTCAGCGGTAGTGAATATCTCCTCGCGTGGTCAGATAAATTGGTAGAGTTAAAAACAATCTGTCATTGTGGGAGAAAAGCCAGCCGTGTACTTCGTTTTAGCAGCGATGGCAATGTTGTTTACGATGGTGCTCAGGTTGATATTGGTGGTAATGAAAAATACGTCTCTGTGTGTCGTAGACACTATACTGACGTTATTCGTGAAGCTAAGGCTAAAAAAAGTTTAATACGCCACCAGTTGTAATCGAGAAATCTAAAATTATATAGCCTTAAGAAGGCTGGAAAATAAAATAATAAAAAGGCGCTGGGTTGCCCTAACGCCTTTTAAGTTACATCCATCAGCGTATCATTTATTATTCTTTCTTATTATTTTTTCTATTTGATTTTACTGCCTCCTGTGGTTTGTTCTCTTCAGTGAATTTACGGCCATAAAAAGAATCTAGCAGCAGTTGTTTCAACTCAGAAATTAATGGGTAGCGCGGATTTGCACCGGTGCATTGGTCATCAAATGCGTCTTCTGCGAGCTTATCGATTTTTGCCAGGAAGTCAGCTTCTTGCACACCTATTTCACGAATTGAAGCTGGAATGTCTAGCTGAGACTTTATTTCTTCCAACCAAGCCAATAGTTTTTCAATCTTGGCAGCAGTACGATCACCCGATGAGGTTAGCCCCAGATGATCGGCAATTTCCGCATAGCGACGTCGCGCTTGTGGGCGGTCATATTGGCTGAAGGCAGTCTGTTTTGTTGGATTATCATTAGCGTTGTAGCGGATTACGTTACAAATTAACAGTGCATTAGCTAAGCCATGTGGGATATGAAACTCAGAGCCAAGTTTGTGGGCCATAGAGTGGCATACGCCCAAGAATGCATTAGCAAAAGCAATACCTGCTATCGTTGCTGCATTATGGACACGTTCGCGGGCAATGGGATTTTTTGCACCTTCGTGGTAACTAACAGGCAGGTAATCTTTTAGCAGCTTTAGTGCTTGCAGTGCTTGTCCATCAGAGTATTCATTGGCTAAAACAGAAACGTAGGCTTCCAATGCGTGGGTTACTGCATCCAGGCCACCAAAGGCACATAGCGATTTTGGCATATCCATGACGAGATTTGCATCGACAATCGCCATATCGGGGGTAAGCGCGTAGTCTGCCAAAGGATATTTCTGCCCGGTTACGTCATCGGTAACAACCGCGAAAGGTGTGACTTCTGAACCTGTGCCTGAAGTCGTGGTAATGGCGACCAATTTAGCTTTTACACCCATTTTCGGGAACTTATAGATACGTTTACGAATATCCATAAAGCGCAGAGCCAATTCCTCAAAATGTGTTTCTGGATGCTCATACATTACCCACATAATTTTAGCTGCATCCATCGGGGAACCGCCGCCAAGGGCAATAATGACGTCTGGTTTAAACAGATGCATTTGTTCAGCACCTTTGCGAACGATGCTTAATGTTGGATCTGCTTCGACTTCAAAGAATACTTCAGTTTCAACGCCATAAGATTTCAAGACATTAATAACCTGATCGGCATAACCGTTATTGAATAAGAAACGGTCTGTCACAATAAAAGCGCGTTTAGCGCCATCGGTAGCGACTTCTTCCAAGGCAATGGGCAGAGAACCGCGTCGGAAATAGATTGATTTTGGAAGTTTGTGCCACAACATATTTTCGGCTCTTTTGGCGACGGTTTTTGTATTGATCAAGTGTTTTGGCCCAACATTTTCAGAAATCGAGTTGCCTCCCCAAGACCCACAACCCAACGTCAGAGAAGGAGACAGCTTGAAGTTGTACAGGTCTCCAATACCACCTTGAGATGCAGGTGTGTTAATCAAAATACGCGCGGTTTTCATTTTGTTGCCAAAGTATTTAATACGCTCTGCCTGATTATCTTGTTCGGTATAGAGGCATGACGTATGTCCAATACCTCCCATCTCAACCAATTTCTCGGCTTTTTCGACCGCATCTTCAAAGTTTTTACCACGATACATAGCAAGCAGTGGTGATAGTTTTTCATGAGCAAAGGGCTCTGCTTCATCTACCAGGGTAACTTCACCAATAAGAATTTTGGTGCTTTCAGGAACATTAATACCGGCCAATTCAGCAATTTTTATTGCTGGCTGGCCAACAATCGCTGCATTTAAGTTACCGTTTTTCAAAATAACATCTTGAACGGCTTTTAACTCTTTTCCTTGGAGAAGATACCCACCGTGAGTTGAAAAACGTTCACGGACTTGCTCGTAAACAGAATCAACGACGATAACAGATTGTTCTGAGGCACAAATTACACCGTTATCAAACGTCTTAGACATCAGGATAGATGCAACGGCACGTTTGATATCAGCTGATTCATCAATCACGACAGGGGTATTGCCAGCACCGACACCAATAGCGGGTTTGCCTGAACTATAGGCTGCTTTTACCATGCCAGGACCACCTGTTGCCAAAATTAGATTAATGTCAGGGTGGTGCATTAAGGCATTTGAGAGTTCAACGGAAGGTTCATCTATCCAGCCAATGATATCCTTTGGTGCACCTGCTTCAACCGCTGCCTTTAAAACAATTTCTGCTGCTCTGTTGGTTGCTTTTTTAGCACGAGGATGAGGGGAAAAAATAATACCATTACGGGTTTTCAGGCTGATAAGCGCTTTGAAAATTGCGGTAGATGTTGGGTTTGTGGTTGGAATAATGGCGCAAATTAGGCCAATAGGTTCAGCGATAGTAATCGTACCGAAAGTATTGTCTTCAGATAAAATACCGCAAGTTTTATCATCTTTATAGGCATTATAAATATATTCTGAAGCGAAGTGGTTTTTGATCACTTTATCTTCCACAATTCCCATGCCTGATTCAGATACGGCTAATTTTGCCAGCGGAATACGGGCATCAGCAGCGGCAAGGGCCGCCGCCCGAAAAATTCGGTCAACTTGTTCCTGAGAAAAATTGGCAAATTCATGTTGGGCTTTTTTTACGCGAGCAACTAATTCATTGAGTTCTGCGACGTGAGTGACAGCCATAAAAATTACTCCTGACAGATGTTAAATTTTTTAGGGCAATTAGCTGCGAGATGATTAATTTATTAAATAATATTATGAGATTAATCGTTTAGATTTAATCATGAATATAGCTAATTGCCTTAAAAAATTTCTTAACAAAATGATTAATATAGGAATAGTTTCTTTCCTTGAAATTTTGCGTTGAATACAGCTTACCATTTACAGGCATTTGTATTGTGATTTAGATCATGAAAACATTAAGCTGACTCAATTCAGCTGTTGTTTCTGGAGAAATTAGTATTAGTTGGTTGTTTAACTATGCAAATACAATTTATTAACTTTACAGTGGGTTTGTATTAACGTAATTACTCGAATTATGAGATTATTATTAATATATTTGAAATAAGGACATAGCTTTATTTCCTGGATTACTGTGATATAGCAAAGATAACTTATGTATTTGCTTAAATTATTAATGTAATGAGTTGAAATTTTATACTTAAATGGAGTGTAAATTAATCAAAAGTTAACCAATAAATGATCAGTTAAAGTGTAATTGGTCGATAACATCATTTTTGATGTCATTTTCTTGAAACGCTGTTCATATTTTATTCCTTTTTAATCTGTGATTTTCTTAAAATAATACTGTAATTTTCTACACTGTTTTACATTTTATAATCTTATTTAACTGGCGGCTTGTATCGTTGTTTTGTGATGAAGATGGATTTTTACTCTGTGGTGATTGCATTTTGTTAAAATAATGTTTATTTTCTCTTTTGATAATATTCCATGAATATCTCATGGAGATAACAGAATAAAATCTATTATTATCACTATGTTACATTAGTTATGTAAATGTATTGTATACAAGGGTAACGAATGATCTTAATGTTTTAATAAATTCATTATAAAAAACAAATAACAATTATTATGTGGACATCGTTTTTTAGTAGGTTAATTCCCCTTTGTTAACGAGATAAGTAAATTATTGGAGTTAGTAGTTTAAAAACGATTCATTTACTGTTTATAACTTGGAGTGAAATATGAGAAAAAAAACATCAAAGTTAGGTCAGTTGGTTTCGAGTATCGTTTTATTATCTTTTCTCGCAGCACAGAGTATTGCTGCAACTGTTCCAGCAGGCGTTATCCTGGCTGAAAAACAAGAAATAACCGTTAACAATGGTGTCGAAGTCACTTCATTGGACCCTCATAAAGTTGAAGGCTCTCCAGAGACTGTCATTATCCGCAATCTGTTGGAAGGGCTGGTAACGACCGGGCCAAAAGGTGAAACCGTGCCTGGCGTGGCAGAAAAATGGGAAAATGACGGTTATAAGGTATGGACATTTTATTTACGTCATGACGCCAAATGGAGTGACGGTAATCCTGTGACTGCACAGGATTTTGTCTATAGTTGGCGCCGGCTCGCTGATCCAAACACGGGGTCGCCTTATACCAGTTATTTGCAATATGCCTATATTCAGAACGTTGACGATATTTTGAAAGGAATCAAATCACCGGAACAATTGGGGGTTAAGGCGTTAGATGATCACCGTTTCCAGGTAACACTCAGCCAGCCAGTTCCTTATCTGATTGACATGTTAAGCCATACAGCGATGAAACCCATCAGGCAAGATGTGGTTGAAAAATGGGGGAATAAATGGACGTTGCCGGAAAACTATATTGGCAATGGTGCTTATACATTGAAGGATTGGGTGGTCAATGAGCGAATTGTTTTAACGCGCAATCCCCAGTATTGGAACAATAAAGAAACCCTCATTGAAAAAGGCACTTTCCTGCCGATTGTCTCTGAAGTTAGTAGTGTTAACCGCTATCGTAGCGGGGAAGTGGATATCACTGATAATGCAATTCCTCCTGATCTATACCAAAAAATGAAACGGGATATCCCCGAGCAATTGCAAGTTTCACCTTATCTGTGCACGTTTTACTACGAAATTAATAACCAGAAGCCCTTATTTAAAGATAAACGGGTGCGTGAAGCCATAAAACTGAGCCTTGATCGCAATATTATTACTGAAAAAATTATGGCGCAGGGGCAAATTCCAGCCTATGGATTTACTCCGACTTATATTGGCGGGGGTTTGACTATTAATTCAGAATGGGCAAGTTGGACCCAGGAACAGCGCAATCAACGGGCAAGGGAATTGTTGAAAGAGGCCGGTTTTGATACCAGTCATCCCCTTAAGTTCACTTTGTTATACAACACATCAGAGCAAAATAAACAACAAGCCATCGCTGCCGCTTCTATGTGGCAGAAAAATATTGGCGCAAAAGTCACTTTGCAAAATCAAGAGTGGAAAACTTCTCTCCAGAACCGCCATCAGGGAAATTATGATGTCGCAAGAGCGACATGGTGTGGCGATTATAACGAGCCTTCTTCTTTCTTGAATATATTGCTGTCAAGTAGCAGTAACAATACCGTTTTTTATCAAAGTGAGGCTTTTGATAACTCTCTTAAGCAGGCCCTGACTGCCAAAGATGGTGCGACACGTAAGGAGTTTTATCAGCAAGCCGAAGCTCAGCTAGATAAAGATTCAGGGTTGATACCGGTTTATTACCGAGTCAGTGTGCGCCTTATTCGGCCGACTGTTGGGGGAATGACAGGGAAAGATCCCATGGATTATGTCGATCTAAAGAATTTGTATATTAAAAAGGTGAATAACGAATTATCGTCACAAGATATTGTTTTACCGTAAACAAAATAGTTCCTTTTGGATACGGAAAATAACCAGCCCAATGTGTGGATATGACTTTAATGGGTCAAATGATATCAATTGGAGAGAATAAGATGATAAACACAACAAAGAAAAGACTGGCTACAGGTATTACGGTAGCGTTAGGCATGATGATTGGGTGGCCGGCCTTTGCAGCACAAGTGTCTGCTGGCGTGCAACTTGCGGACGCTGCAAAACAGGTGCTAGTTCGTAACAATGCCTCTGAACCACAATCGTTGGACCCGCATAAAATTGAAGGTGTACCAGAGTCTAATATCGCGCGTGATCTATTTGAAACTCTGGTAATCAATGATCCTGACGGTAAAATTATACCGGGAATCGCAGAAAGTTGGGAAAATAAGGATTTCAAAGTTTGGACATTCCATCTGCGTAAAGATGCAAAGTGGTCTAATGGTGACCCTGTCACTGCACAGGATTTTGTTTACAGTTGGCGCCGTCTGGTAGATCCAAATACTGCGTCCCCATACGCAAGTTTTCTTCAATATGCCCATCTTCTCAATGTTGACGATATCATCAGAGGTAAACAAAAACCTGAAACGTTGGGTATCAAAGCATTGGATGATCATACGTTAGAATTGACACTCAGCGAACCTGTACCTTATTTAGTCAGATTGTTTGTTCATCCAAGTACATCACCAGTCCATCGTGCAACTGTAGAGAAGTATGGCGAAAGATGGACGCAACCCCTGAACTTTGTCGGTAATGGCGCTTATAAACTGAAAAGTTGGGTGATCAATGAACGTCTTGTTTTCGAACGTAGTCCAACCTATTGGGATAATAAGAATACAGTTATTAATCAAATCACTGTCTTGCCTATTTCGTCCGAAGTCACCGATGTTAACCGCTATCGCGCTGGCGAAATTGAAATGACTTATAACAATTTACCGATAGAACTCTTCTCAAAACTAAAAAAAGAAATTCCTGAACAGTTGCGTGTAAACCCGTATTTATGTACTTATTATTATGAAATCAATAACCAAAAACCCCCATTTAATGATCCCCGTGTGCGTACTGCACTGAAACTGGGTATAGATCGAGATCTTATGACTAATAAGGTGAAAAATCAGGGCGATATACCTGCCTATGGTTATACACCACCCTATATCGCCGATTTTAAAGATGAGAAACCAGACTGGTATACCAAATTAAATCAGCAGCAGCGTAATGAAGAAGCGAAAAAACTTTTGGCAGAGGCTGGATTTACTAAAGATAATCCCTTGAAAATTAAGCTACTGTACAATACTTCCGATTTGCATAAAAAGTTAGCTATTGCCGCAGCATCTATGTGGAAAAAGAATATCGGTATTGATGTTTCTCTTGAAAATCAGGAATGGAAAACTTTCCTTGACTCCCGCCATCAAGGTAACTATGACATTGCTCGTGCAGGATGGTGTGCTGATTATAACGAAGCTTCTACCTTCTTGAACTCCATGTTATCCAATAGTAGCAATAACACAGCCTATTATAAGAGCAAAGAATTTGATGCTCTGATGAAGCAATCCCTGCAAGTCAAAACTGATGAAGAACGTGCTGAAATTTATGCTAAAGCTAATGCGCAATTGGATAAAGATTCTGCAATTATTCCTATCTATTATTATACAAATTCTCGTTTGCTAAAACCTTATGTCGGTGGTTATACCGGTAAAGATCCCTTAGATAACTTCCATACCAAAGATCTGTACATAATAAAACATTAGGAATTAGCCGGTGATCCAACGAGATCACCGGCTTGTTAAATAATTAAAAGCCACTGTTTGGCTAAAGTAGGAACGGGCAATGCTAAAATTTATTTTACGTCGCTGCTTAGAAGCGATCCCGACACTTTTTATACTTATTACTATTTCGTTTTTTATGATGCGGCTTGCGCCGGGTAGCCCATTTACAGGAGAAAGAAAGCTACCGCCAGAGGTTATGGCAAATATTGAAGCGAAATACCATTTAAATGATCCTATTTATAAGCAATATTTCAATTACCTAATCCAACTCTCTAAAGGAGATTTTGGCCCTTCATTCAAATATAAAGACTACAGTGTCAATGACCTGGTTGCGGAAGCTTTGCCGGTTTCTGCTAAATTGGGATTTGCCGCCTTTGTTATGGCGGTAATATTCGGTGTCAGTGCTGGAGTCATTGCGGCATTGAACCAGAATACGAAATGGGATTACACGGTAATGGGGTTTGCCATGACAGGCGTCGTAATCCCCAGTTTCGTGGTCGCTCCCTTATTAGTTTTGATATTCGCCATTACATTAAAATGGTTGCCGGGAGGAGGCTGGAATGGCGGGGCACCTAAATATATGCTTTTGCCAATGGTCGCACTTTCTCTCTCTTATATTGCCAGCATATCCCGTATTACCCGTGGTTCCATGATAGAAGTTTTGCATTCCAACTTTATTCGTACTGCACGGGCCAAGGGTTTGCCATTGCGGAAGATTATTTTCCGTCATGCGTTAAAACCTGCCTTATTACCCGTTATCTCTTACATGGGGCCTGCATTCGTAGGCATCATTACGGGTTCAATGGTTATTGAGACTATTTTCGGTTTACCTGGCCTGGGACAATTGTTTGTCAATGGCGCATTAAACCGTGATTACTCACTGGTACTGAGTTTGACGATCCTGGTGGGGAGCCTGACCATTATGTTTAATGCCATTGTTGATGTGCTATATGCCGTCATTGATCCGAAAATTCGTTATTAAAACTGGAGCACGCAATGTTACTGAATAAAAAAAATAGCGAAGCTCTGGAAAGTTTTTCTGAGCAATTGGAAATTGAGGGCCGCAGTTTGTGGCAGGATGCACGTCGCCGTTTTGTACATAACAAGGCGGCGATTACAAGTTTATGTATTCTATTCTTGATTATATTATTTGTGATCTTAGCTCCAATGTTGTCTCAATTTGCTTACGATGACACTGATTGGAATATGATGACGATGCCGCCGGATTTTGAATCCAAACACTATTTTGGCACCGATTCTTCAGGACGTGATCTGTTGGTGCGCGTTGCCATTGGCGGGCGTATTTCATTGATGGTCGGGATTGCCGCCGCTTTGATTGCCGTGTTATTTGGTACTTTATATGGTGCGATGTCAGGCTATCTTGGCGGCAAAATTGATATGGTCATGATGCGCTTGCTGGAAATCCTCAACTCTTTCCCATTCATGTTCTTCGTTATCCTTCTAGTGACTTTCTTTGGTCAAAACATCTTGTTGATTTTCGTTGCAATAGGCATGGTGTCATGGCTGGACATGGCGCGTATTGTCCGTGGTCAGACATTGAGCTTAAAACGCAAGGAATTCATCGAAGCCGCGTTGGTTTGTGGTGTTTCTACCCGTCATATCGTTTTGCGCCATATCGTGCCAAACGTATTAGGTGTTGTGGTGGTTTATGCCTCATTACTTGTACCTAGCATGATCCTGTTTGAATCCTTCTTAAGCTTCCTTGGCTTGGGAACTCAGGAGCCACTCAGTAGTTGGGGCGCTTTGTTAAGTGATGGTGCTAACTCAATGGAAGTGGCTCCGTGGTTGCTGTTATTTCCGGCGGGCTTTCTGGTAATGACCCTGTTTTGTTTTAACTTTATTGGTGACGGCCTGCGAGATGCCCTCGACCCGAAAGACCGTTAAGGAGAGCCTATGAATAGCGTAGAAACTTCGAAAAATGTTGAATCACTCTTATCGGTAAGAGATCTGGATGTCGTATTCAGAACACCAGATGGCAACGTGACTGCCGTAAATAAATTGAATTTTGACTTACAGGCCGGAGAAACACTGGGGATCGTGGGAGAATCTGGTTCTGGCAAGTCGCAGACGGCATTTGCATTAATGGGGTTATTGGCCAGCAATGGTTCTGTCAGTGGTTCTGCCCACTTTAATGGGCGAGAAATTCTCAACCTGAAAGAAAAAGAGCTGAACCGAATGCGGGCAGAAGAGATCTCGATGATATTTCAAGATCCCATGACTTCCCTTAACCCTTATATGCAGGTGGGTGATCAATTAATTGAAGTATTGATGCTGCACAAACGTATGAGTAAAAGCGCGGCTTTTGAAGAATCTATCCGTATGCTGGATGCCGTTAAGATGCCAGAAGCACGTAAGCGCATGAAAATGTATCCGCATGAATTCTCTGGTGGTATGCGTCAACGCGTCATGATTGCTATGGCGTTATTATGTCAGCCTAAGTTGTTGATTGCCGATGAACCGACAACGGCATTGGACGTAACCGTTCAGGCACAGATTATGACGTTGCTTAACGAGCTGAAAAAAGAGTTTAACACTGCCATCATCATGATTACCCATGACTTGGGAGTGGTTGCTGGCATTTGTGACAAAGTATTAGTTATGTATGCCGGCAGAACGATGGAATATGGCACGGCGCGTGACGTATTTTACCGGCCTACACATCCATATTCTATCGGGTTATTGAATGCTGTTCCTCGCCTGGATGGTGAAGAGGAATCATTGGAAACGATCCAAGGCAATCCCCCCAATTTATTGCGTTTGCCAAAGGGATGCCCATTCCAGCCGCGTTGTCAGTTTGCCACAGAGCATTGTGTTCGTGAGGAACCACAGCTGGAAAAATTTGGCCTTGGGCGCTTGCGTGCCTGTTTTAAACGCCAGGAGGAATTGGTATGAGCACAATAGCTGAAAAACGTGTCTTATTGGAAGTTGATGACCTCAAAGTTTATTTTGATATTAAAGATGGGAAACAGTGGTTCTGGCAGCCGGCAAAAACCTTAAAAGCGGTAGATGGCGTTACCTTAAGGCTATATGAAGGTGAGACTCTGGGCGTTGTAGGAGAATCGGGCTGTGGGAAATCAACACTTGCCAGAGCCGTCATTGGGTTAGTGAAAGCGTCTGGCGGTGCAGTCACCTGGCTTGGTCAAAATCTACTGGATATGAGTGACAAACAATGGCGGGATATTCGCAATGATATTCAGATGATTTTTCAAGACCCTTTGGCATCGCTGAATCCGCGTATGACCATTGGTGATATTATTGCAGAGCCATTGAAAACGTATTACCCCAAAATGAAAAATAGGGAAGTAAAAGAAAAAGTTCAAAAGATGATGATGCGGGTAGGATTGTTGCCTAACCTGATAAACCGTTACCCACATGAATTCTCTGGTGGACAGTGCCAGCGTATTGGCATTGCTCGCGCTTTGATTCTGGAACCTAAATTAGTGATCTGCGACGAACCTGTTTCAGCATTGGATGTTTCCATTCAGGCACAAGTCGTTAATTTGTTGCAGGAATTACAGCGGGAAATGGGACTGTCCCTGATATTTATTGCTCATGACTTATCGATAGTAAAACACATATCAGATCGCGTTTTGGTGATGTATTTGGGGAATGCTGTAGAATTAGGCACTTATGACGAGGTTTATCATAATCCGTTGCATCCATATACCAGAGCGCTTATGTCGGCGGTGCCGATCCCTGATCCAGACAAAGAGCGCAACAAGCATATTGAATTGTTGGAAGGAGAACTGCCTTCACCGATTGATCCCCCGTCTGGGTGTGTATTCCGTACTCGCTGTCCAATGGCTGATGCCGAATGTGCCAAGACTCGGCCGTTGCTTGAAGGAAGTTTTAAACATGCGGTGTCTTGCCTTAAGGTTGATCCACTTTAACCCGTTAGATTCTGTCACGAATTTAAATCCAATGCCCTCAAAATGAGGGCATATTTACCGATCAGGGAGGTACATTGAGGAGGGCTGTCTGATTATTTTTTCCATAAGATATGGCAAATGGTGTGAGATTTTTCCCGACAGATCAAGACACGGGCAAAGATATCATCAATTTCGGCATCGTCTGATTCAGCCAGGCCAATAATGACTTCTGAGAAAAAGTCTGGATCCAAATCAAAATCAACATGTTCAAGCCAGGTTCTTGAAGGTTCCACTAATTCAACACCCCCTCGTTCTTCAAATTGTAAATTAAACAATAGGCTGTCAGCTGGATCGAGGTGAGAAAGCGCTTGTTCCAAAAACATGTCGTAAGCTTTTTCAAGTGCTTCATCTTCAGTCATTCGGTTATTTAAGTCTAATTGCATAGAATATTTCGGTTGGTTTTCCATGGTGCAAGGTCCGGGATTAATCACAAGATGAAATTAAAACATGTTCTGTATTGAATGAATACTGTTATTCGTGGTGAACGTATTCATATTGAAAAATTGACAGGTTAATTTGTTTTCAGTCATGAATTATAAAAGCGGGCTGAAAAAGTAGCAGATACGTTCAAGAATACGATGCCACATAGGACGTTTTTCCCATTTATTGTTTGCAAGTAAGGTTGAACGCATAATATAGTCTTGTTGAACCAGTGTTAAATCATTGCCAAAGTGTTCATCATCAATGACCACTGTAATTTCAAAATTCAGCCATAAGCTGCGCATATCCAAATTGACAGAACCAACCATACTGAGCTGCCCATCGACTAAAACACTTTTAGTATGTAACAACCCATCTTCAAATTGATAAATTTTCACGCCGGCTTCCAATAATTCAGAAAAAAACGCGCGACTGGCCCAACGAACAAGAAATGAGTTATTTTGGCTTGGCACAATGATACTGACATCAACACCGCGCATAGCCGCAGTGCAAATCGCATGCATTAAATCATCGCTGGGAACAAAATATGGAGTAGTCAGAATAAGCTGTTTGCGGGCAGCAAAAATAGCAGTCATTAGGGATTGTTGGATTAATTCATCAGGGAATCCTGGCCCGGAAGCAATAACTTGAGCTATATGACCACTGGTTTGTTCGAAGGGCAAGGTGACACTGTCAGGAGGAGGAGGAAGATGCCGCTGTCCTGTTTCCATTTCCCAGTCAAAAGCGTAAATGATCCCCAGTGTTGTCGTAACAGGGCCTTCCATTCTCACCATGATATCGACCCATTGACCGACGCCTGCATCTTGTTTAAAAAAACGGGGGTCAACCATATTCATGCTGCCGGTGTATGAAATATGATTATCGATCAGAATAATTTTTCTATGCTGGCGTAAGTCCATACGCCGCAAGAACAAACGAAAGATATTAACTTTTAGCGACTCGACAAATTCAATACCTGCCTTTCGCATAATATCAGGATAAGGACTGCGGAAAAATTGCCAGCTTCCTGCCGAATCTACCATGATTCGACATTTAACACCGCGTTTGGCAGCGTGCATCAAAGCATCAGTGACCTGATCAACCAGCCCTCCAGATTGCCATATATAAAACACCATCTCGATATTGTATTTGGCGTTTTCAATATCATGAATAATTGCTTTTAGTGAGTTATCATAAGATGTCATTAATTGCATTTTGTTGCCACTGACACCTTTGATCTTTTGTCGACGCTCACACAGCTGGAACAACGGCGTAGCAACTTCACTGTTTCCATTGGCAAAAATTTGCGGGGAGTTTCTTAACTCGGCTAACCATTTGACTACAGATGAGCGCATTTGTCTGGCTTGCTCAACCCTGCGTTTGCCAAGATGTAATTCGCCGAATGACAAGTAAGCAACGATTCCGACTAAAGGAAAAATGTAAATAATGAGTAACCACGTCATTGCTGATGTCACTGGACGACGTTTCATCAAAACTCGAATAGTGATACCCGCAATAATCAGCCAGTAGAAAAAAATCGCCAGCCAGCTCAGTACAGAGTAGAAAGTTGTCATATGTGGCAATCAATCCTATTTATTTAAATATTTAATGCAGTCATTGCCACAAGTTTCTAGAAATTCGGGCAAACTATCAACTTAATATCATTAATTGAACAGAGTGCAATTTTAGCAAAAAGCGCTAATTATGATAAATGCCATGATTATTTAGCCACTTATAACGACGACTTGACTTGATAAACTGTATGCAATATATGCAAATTGATATAAATAAATCATGAATGGTTGATGATAGTTATTAATCTGATGATTTCGAACAATGTACTATTGTGCCAGAGCCATGGCGTAGATTGACAATGGGTTGACATTGCTAATAGTGACAATTAAGAATAATGTTATTCATTCAATGAGAGATCACCCGGAATATTTATGAAACATAGCAGAAGAGAAGTCGGGCGCTGGAGAATGCTCCGCCAAGGTATTTGTCGTCGCCGTCGCTGGCTGGAAGGGCAGTCACGTCGTAATTTACGAATATATACACTGCGTAAGGCAGATGCTTATAAGCGTCGAAGATCGATTCTATTCACCCAGAATATAGAGTGGATTTAATGTTAATATAGTGCAAATTGCTTAGGGTCAATGTGCAGCATTTTCTTAACAACTCGATATTTGTCCGTTAAGAAAAATATTTTCAGCTTCCACGAGTATACCCAATAATTATGCGATATAACTGGAATGCGCATGTGTATCCAATAAGATTTGGACTTGAGAAATGCAAATCAGGTATAGATGTTTTTGAATCTTTATTGAATATGATAGTCATTTGCATTTAAACTAATATCTATCTGAAAACTGACTATCATGCTGTTAAGTAAGAATTCTCTTATGCGTTGGATACATTGGCCGATACTACTTTCCATTTGTTTACACATCTCTATTGCTGCGGCACTTTTCCATGCCATTAAACCAGGGAAGCAGGCAGAAGTTGCACCTATGTCTGTTGCCATGATCCAGCTGGCTGCTGAAGAGGCACCTGTCTCCAAACCTGCCGTGTCTGAATCACTTCCTGAGCCTGAACCTGAACCTATTGCGGAAATTGCTCTGCCTAAGCCTAAACCTGAAAAGAAAAAAATTGTCAAAAAAGAAGTTAAGCCAAGAGAGAAAAAGACAGAAAAAGCTTCAGAACAACCACTGAAACCTATTTCTGATCAAGAAACTCAGATGGCGAAGAATTTGGATGATCAGAAATCGGAGCACCATACCATTAGTGAAAAAGCCGGGGTACAAAGCGGACCAAAGGCATTGAATAGGGTAGATCCCATTTACCCATCCAGAGCACTACAGTTGGGGACTGAGGGGACGGTAAAGGTAAAATTTGATATTGATGAAAATGGTCGAGTTAAGAATATTGAAATTATTTCTGCCAATCCGAAAAATGTCTTTGAACGTGAAGTGAAAAAAGCAATGAGAAAATGGCGTTATGAAAAAATTCCTGCTACTGGACATATAACGACTATCGAGTTTAAAACTACGGGTATTTCACAATCCTAACTTACCAAAACGTCTCTTTCCTGAATAGGGGATGTAAAGCATCCCCTAACTTCATCAGCAAAATGAATTATGACTCTGAATCACTGCTTTCCAATTTAAAGTGTCTTTTATCTTCAGGCAAAGGACGGGAAGTGTTATTTTCATCAACGGCAACATAGGTGAAAACCGCTTCTGTAGCACGATAACGCTGACCGACAGGCTCAGAAGCCACTTTTTTCACCCACACCTCAATGTTAATAGTGATAGATGAATTTCCCGTTTTTAGACAACGGGCGTAGCAGCATACGACGTCACCTACCGCAACCGGTTTCAGAAAACTGATACCATTTACGCTAACAGTGACTACGCGCCCCAGAGCAATCTCTTTTGCCAAAATTGCGCCGCCAATATCCATTTGAGACATCAGCCAGCCACCGAAAATATCCCCATTAGCATTAGTATCAGCAGGCATGGCCAGTGTACGGAGAACCAATTCTCCGTTTGGTAAGCATTGTTGTTGTGTCATTAGAAAACTTGCATTATTTGGTGAATACAACAATACCTGCCGCTGCATCGGCAGGTATCCATATGAAGGTCATTATATTATTTTTGTTCGCGAGGCAGATGACGGTAGATATATACCACACTCAATACAGTAAAAACTAGTGTCAATGCTGTTAACCCGAACACTTTAAAGTTTACCCAAACATCTTGAGGTAGCCAGAAAGCGACATAAATATTTGCTAATGCACAGGCAATAAAGAAGATTGCCCAAGCCATATTCAGTTTGTTCCAGATAAAATCAGGCAATTCTAACTCTTTGCCTAACATCCGTTGAATTAACGGCTTTTTCATCACCCATTGGCTGATAAATAGTACCAGAGCAAAAATGGCATAAATGACAGTCACTTTCCATTTAATAAATAAATCACTGTGGAAGGCCAGTGTCAGAGTGCCGAAAACAGTAACCATAACAAATGTAATTAAGGAAGATTTCTCAACTCTACGATAAATGAGGTAAGTAATGACAACAGCTAACCCTGTTGCTGCAATCAAGGCGCCAGATGCATAGAAAATGTCATACATTTTGTAGACGACGAAGAAAACGACTAGCGGCAAAAAGTCTAAAAGTTGTTTCATAAATTGAACCCATTGTGAAGTCAATGATGGCATGTTTTTGAATTTGTGCCAGAGTGTACCAGATCTCAATGAAATGGTTTATTTATCAGGTAAAAAACATTTTTCATCTGTTTGGCTAATGTTATCACAATAAGCGACAAGCTAAGTGTGGGAGAGGGGAAGCTTGTGAGTTTCCATTTAGCAACGCATTATAACTAGGTTCCATTTTCACAAAAGGACATATAAGGCCATGTTGATGGAAAGATTACATCGCTGGATGCCAGGCTTGGGAAATATCTGTCATTATCGTAGAGAATATTTCAGTCATGATATGCGAGCGGGCCTCTCTGTTGCCGCAGTAGCGCTGCCTGTTGCGATTGCTTATGCTGAATTAATGGGGATCAGCGCCATTATTGGTTTATATGCCTGTATTTTACCGATGTTTGCGTATGCACTGTTCGGTACTTCGCGGCAGCTGATTGTTGGGCCAGATGCTGCAACTTGTGCTGTTATTGCTGCTGCTGTTACACCGCTGGCATTGGGAAATGAGCATGTGCGTTGGCAGCTTGCCATAGTGATGACGTTAATGACGGGGTTTTGGTGTATTTTGGCCAGCCATTTTCGTCTGGGTGCCTTCGCTGATTTTATATCTCGTCCCATTTTGAAAGGCTTTATTAACGGTGTTGCGATTACCATTATGGCTGATCAGTTGGCTAAAGTTTTTGGGCTGTCTGGATTACCTGTGGAATTGATTGAACGATTGATCGCACTTCCCCGTAAATTATTAGAATCTCACTGGCCGACGGTAGGGATGTCAGTCATGACGCTGCTGGTACTGCTTAGTGTACATTTTCTCCGTTCGAGTTGGCCTGCTCCACTGGTGGCAATGATCGTATCGACTTATATCAGTTGGCAATTTGAACTCAGCCAATATGGTATCCAGATTGTGGGTAGTATGGGGAGTGGTTTGCCTATCGTTCCTATACCCGAATTTGAACTTGGTATCATACGTGATTTAGTGGTTCCTTCCATTAATTTAGCCGTGATCAGTTTCGTCAGTTTTATGATGACTGCTCGTAGTTTTGCCAGTAAAAATGGCTATCAAGTCGATGCAGATCTGGAACTTAGAGCATTGGGGATCGCCAATATCGCTTCGTCATTATCACAAGGTTTTGCTGTCAGTGCTGCGGGTAGCCGTACTGCGGTCAATGATGCGCTAGGCGGTAAAACGCAAATGGTGTCGGTGATAGCGGCTTGTGCTATTTTGCTAGTATTGCTATTTATGACAGAATTTTTGGTGTATATCCCTCTGTCATCTCTGGGTATTGTTTTGATCTTTTCCACTTGGTCTTTATTGAGTTTAAAAAATCTTTGGGCTTATCGAAAACGTAATCGTCAGGCTTTTACTCTGTCAATTTTTACGTTAATTGCTGTCTTGCTGGTGGGGGTGATCGATGGTATCGGTTTTGCCGTTTTGCTGGGATTATTACAATTTTTGCGAATAGTTTTTCGGCCTTCCGATCAGCTGCTGGGCGTGAATGACCAAGGTATGGTTCGTTCCATCCATAAGCATAATGATATCAAACCCGTAGATGGCATTATGATGTACCGCTTTAACTCGCCACTCACTTATTTTAACGTTGGTTATTTCAAAAAACGGGTATTACAGCATGTGAACCGTGCTGCAAATGGTCCTGTGTGGTTAGTAGTCGATGCGACGGTCAGTTTTACCTATGATGATGTCAGTGTTTTTGCCGTGTTGGATGAGTTAATTACAGAATTAAAAGAGAAAGGTGTGACATTGGTCTTGGCAGGGCGCAGGACAGAACTAAATCGTTGGATTAAACAGAACAAACTGAGTCGTAGCGATGACGATTTGATAGTCGTGCCGGATCTCTATTTTGCTATTCGTTTACTTCAAAGTAAGCAGCAAGTGGAGGACAAACAGGAAAAGTAACTGCGGTTCATCTCTTACCGGTTCACCTCGCTGCATTTGCATTACAGTGAGGTGAACTATTTTAAGTGTTTTTTTATTAAATACCGTTTATGGTTTTATTTTGTGGCTTGACTAACATATACAAACGGAATAGGTAAATCAGTAACAGGGATGATAAGAAATTATCCAGCACTGATAGCAACATATCGGGCATTTTTGTCAGCACAAGAGCCAGGATTAGCTTGGCGACAAGCCATAACAGTATAGCTGGGATCAACAACCGCATATTACCAAATGCCAACTTCCAACTATTTTGCATGGCTGCAAAAACATTTTTGCCTTTTTCAAACAAAAAAATAGGAGCTAATGAGAATGCAATAGAAAACAGTACTCCAGGCAGGACCATTAAAGCGTAGCCGATTTGGACCAACAGGGTACAAATCAACATTAGCAAAAACATCTTAGGCAGTTGCGTTATTGATAATGTAGTGGCATGAATGGCATTCGTTTGCTGACCGCTAGAGATAGCATTGATGAGTACCAGCATACTGGCCGTTAGTAGGGTATTACCAAATATGTGGGTAAATAAAACCCCTAGCATTGTGCGCATTAACGTGAACTGCTCATCTGGCGTTAATTGCATCACGAAACGTTGAATACCTGTATTGCCGGACTCCCTGACTATATTTTGCAACTCGGCTAATAAATTGAGCTGTTCATCATTCGGCATGAGTAAATGCCCCAGCAGTGTTGTCACCAACGCGGCCAAGACAGAGAGGATGACAATATTCAACAGTTGATTCTTTAAAAAGTTGATGCTGTCACGATACAGGGTATTTGCCGTGATGGGCATGAAAGTGGCTCCTATCAAATAAAACAACAATAGGACACAATTGTACCTTGTTAGGGGGATTATTGGATACCTAAGATTTACTCCAATACTTGATCCTGTATCTTGAGGCTGGTGGGGGGTAAGAATTCTTTTTTGCTAATCTTCCTCAGTGTAGATTTTATATAAATGATCAATTTATTAACCTTGTGTTAATAATTTGATAAGAAGTTGGAGTGTTAAATAAAGGGTTTTAATACATAATTTCTATTATTGTTTATTGTTATTCATTCAAAAATTGATATTAAGATATAAATCATGGATGGCATTAAAATTAATACGCAGAAAATTTTGATTTAGATCAATTTAAAATATCCAGTAAATGAAATAATAAAGCGGTAAATACCTTACTTCGCCCAAAATATTTAAAAAATGTGATCTATCTTAGATCACAATAGTAAACAAATGGGTATATTTCTGACTGTTTTAAAACCACATAAATGGGATGGATAATGAAAAAGATTTCTGCGCTTGTATTGGCTGCTGCTACGTTAGCCCCGTCATTGACGTTTGCCCATGAAGCAGGTGATTTCCTGTTCCGTACAGGTACAGCAACGGTAAGGCCGCATGCGGGTTCTGATAATGTATTAGGATTGGGATCTTTTGGTGTCAATAATAATACCCAGTTGGGTTTAACTTTTGGTTACATGATTACTGATAATATTGGTGTTGAATTATTGGCAGCGACACCATTCCAGCATAGGGTCAGTTTGCCGGGAGCGGGTGAAATCGCTGAAGTTAAACATTTACCACCAACGCTAATGGCACAATATTATTTTGGCTCATCAGAAAATGAATTTCGTCCTTATGTCGGGATTGGTATTAACTACACGACTTTCTTTAGCGAAAAATTTAGTAATAATGCAACCGTGAAGGCCGTTAATTTAAATAGCCTGGATCTGAAAGATTCTTGGGGTATCGCTGGGCAGGTTGGCCTAGATTATCAACTGAATAAAAACTGGATGTTAAATACCTCACTTTGGTGGATGAATATTGAAACTGATGTGAAATTCAAAGTCGGTGATGCAGATCAAAAATATAAAACCCGCCTTGATCCGTGGGTCTTTATGTTCGGTGTTGGTTATAGTTTCTAACTAAAGCTACGTGTGTGTTTGAACTTTGACATAAGAGAGAACCAATGGGGCGTTGTTGCCCCATTTTTTGATCGCGTGCTTATAATTGTGTGGCGTTTTTCATGGCATGAACAAAATCCGTTAACTTTTCCAGCATGGTGTTGGGTTGATGTAAGTTATCTTCAATAATTTTGACAACAGCTGAACCTGAAATTGCACCCGCAGCACCGCCATTGAGAGCGTTCATAACCTGTTTTGGTTCTGAAATGCCAAAACCTTGTATAGCAGGGGCAGCGTGATATTCTTTGAGCTTATCAACAATATGGCTAAATGGCTGTTGAGCGCGATTTTCACTACCTGTTACTCCTGCTCTTGATAGCAGATAGGTATATCCCCGTCCAAATGAAGCAACTTCACGCAGTAAATCATCATTTGCATTAGGGGGACAAATAAAGATCGGAGCAATATCATGTCTTATGGCAGCTGAACGGAAAGGCGATGACTCGGATAACGGCACATCAGCCACAAGTACGGAATCAACACCGGCATCTTTGCAACGACGATAAAAGTCATCAATGCCATTGTGAAAGACCAGATTGGCGTAAATTAACAGGCCAATGGGTATATCAGGGTGTTTGGTGCGAATTTTAGCCAGCAGGTCAAAACATAATGTGGGAGTGACCTTGGATGATAATGCACGCAGATTGGCATTTTGGATAGTTGGGCCGTCAGCCAGGGGATCTGAGAACGGAATACCCAATTCAAGCGCATCAGCACCACCTGAAATCAAGGTATCAATAATTTCCAATGATAATGCGGGATTAGGATCGCCTAGGGTGACAAAAGGAACAAAAGCGCCTTGGTTTTTGTTTTGCAGCTTCTTAAAAAGTTGTTCGTAACGTCCCATCAGATTTCCCCCCTGGATTTTAAAATATCGTGAACGGTAAAGATGTCTTTGTCACCACGGCCAGATAAATTGACAATCAATAGTTGTTCCTTATCTGGAGACTCATGGATCATTTTCAAGGCGTAAGCCAACGCATGAGAGGATTCCAGTGCCGGAATAATACCTTCATTGTGTGAGAGTTTCTGGAAGGCTTCCAGCGCTTCATCATCAGTAATTGAAACATAATCGGCTCTACCGATACTGTTTAAATAGGCATGTTGTGGACCAACGGAAGGAAAATCTAAACCTGCCGAAATGGAATAAGATTCTTCAATTTGTCCATCTTCTGTCTGCATAATGGGCGCTTTCATACCAAAGTAAATTCCCAACCTTCCGTGTTTCAATGGGGCGCCATGCTCGCCAGTTTCAATACCATGCCCCGCAGGTTCAACACCAATCAAGCGGACATCATTTTCTGGAATAAATTCAGCAAACAAACCAATGGCATTTGAACCACCACCAATGCAGGCAATGACGGCATCGGGCAGACGACCTTCTTTTTCCAGAATTTGAGCTTTGGCTTCTTCACCAATCATACGTTGAAATTCTCGTACCATTGTCGGATAGGGGTGAGGGCCAGCGGCAGTGCCCAAGAGATAATGCGCTTTCTCATAGCAACCCGACCAGTCACGCATTGCTTCGTTACAGGCATCTTTCAACGTTGCCGAGCCGCTGTGGACAGGGATCACTTCCGCACCCATCAAACGCATGCGAAAAACATTGGGTGATTGGCGTTCAATATCTTTTGCTCCCATATAAATACGGCATTTCAGTCCCAATAGTGCACAAGCTAGCGCGGTGGCGACGCCATGTTGACCTGCGCCTGTTTCGGCAATAATTTCATGCTTTCCCATGCGTTTTGCCAACAATGCTTGCCCTAAGACCTGATTGGTTTTGTGAGCACCGCCGTGAAGCAAATCTTCACGTTTTAGATATAAACGTGTTTTTGTCCCTTTCGTCAGGTTTTGACACAGTGTTAAGGCAGTAGGTCTGCCTGCATAGTTTTTCAAGAGATCCTGAAAAGTATGCTGAAATTCAGGATCTTTCTGTGCATCAATAAAAGCTTCTTCTAATTGGTTAAGCGCAGGGATTAAAATTTGTGGCACAAATTGCCCGCCAAAGTCGCCAAAATAAGGATTCAATTTACTCATTATTCTACTCATCCATTTTTATCTGAAAAATTAGTGATAACAGCGCAATTGTTGAAACACCTGCTTGATTTTCTGGCTGCTTTTGATGCCTGGAGACACTTCAACTCCTGAGTTAAAATCCAGTCCATAACAGCCAAATGTTGCTGCCAGTTGGCAGTTTTCAGCATTCAGGCCACCCGCCAGAAAACTGTTATGCTGAATTAATGGATTAATTAATTGCCAGTCAAATGATTTTCCCGTTCCGCCGGCTCCGTTATCCAACAGTAAGTGATCAACGTGAGGTATTACGGAAACGTCCCCAGCCTTAGACATATTGATGGCTTTCCAAATTTCACAATATTCAGGTAGTACCGAGCGCAGGGCGTTGATGTAGTTTTCGTCTTCACTTCCGTGTAGTTGAACTGCGGTGAGTGAAAGCCTACAGGCAATATTATTGACAAAATCAATGGGTTGATTTTGAAACACACCAACATATAGCAGAGAGGCTTCATTGATGATTTGTTGAGCTTTTTGCAGGCTGATTTTACGCGGTGATTTTTCGGCAAAAATTAAACCACCGTAAACGGCACCCATTTGCAACGCAGCTTTGGCATCCTGTGGGCGAGTCAAACCACAAACTTTGTTGTCACCCAAAATTAGGCGTCGTAAGGCGAGATCTAAATTTTGTTGTGCCATTAAAGAACTACCAATAAGAAAACCATTGGCAAATTGGCTCAATTCTCGCACCTGACGATGTTGGTGGATACCGGATTCACTGATGACGATAGTGCCTTCAGGTAAACCAACCGACAATTTACGGGTACGCCCTAAATCAATGGACAAATCACGGAGATCCCGGTTATTGATACCAATAACCTTTGCGCCCAATTTAATTGCCCGTTGTCGTTCATCTTCATTACTGACTTCGGTCAATACACCCATATCAAGACTGTGTGCCAATGCTGACAATTTACGATACGTATCGTCATCAAGAACAGAAAGCATCAGTAAAATAGCATCAGCCTGATAATAACGGGCAAGATAAACCTGATAGGCATCAATAATAAAATCTTTGCACAAAACAGGTTGATGGACAGCAGAACTGACCATGGCGAGAAAATCATAACTGCCCTGAAAGTATTTTTCATCGGTCAAGACAGAGATTGCAGCGGCATAAGGTTGATAAGTTTTAGCAATATAGACGGGATCGAAATCTTCACGAATCAATCCCTTTGAAGGGGATGCCTTTTTGCATTCCAAAATAAAAACGGTTTGCTTATGGGTCAACGCCTGATAAAACCGACGATGACTTGGAACGATAACATCAATAAAGCTCTCCAGCGGTTGCTCTGCCTTACGAGTAATCAGATATGCCGCTTTATCTTCAACAATTTTCTGTAATACGCTGGTTTTCATGATCTACTCCTTGCTGCCAATGCTGTTACTTTTTCATAAGCTTGACCGCTGTAAATAGTATCGAGTGCCAATTGAGTATTTTCCCGTAGATTTTCTTGCCCGTGGATCTTCATTAACAGAGCCACATTGGCTGCTACGGCATGAGCATGGGCTTGGTTTCCGTGACCTTGTAACAACATAGCCAACATGTTGCGGTTTTCTTCTGGTGATCCACCTTGCAGTGACGATATTGGATGGCTTGGCAAACCAAAATCGGTTGCTGTTAATTGATATTGGCGAATTTCACCGTGATTAAGTTCTGCAACATAGGTTGGTGCATGTAAGGCAACTTCATCCATTCCTCCGCTGTGTACAACGGCGGCGCGTTGATAACTTAAAGCGTGTAAGGTATGGGCTATGGGTTCAACTAATTCAGGGTGATAGACTCCGATGAGAGATACAGGAGGACGCGCCGGATTGATCAACGGGCCAAGCACATTAAATAATGTTCGAGTTTTTAGTTGCTGGCGAACTTGCACCGCATGACGGAATCCACTGTGATATTGAGGTGCGAACAGGAAACAGACACCAATTTCATCCAGGGCTCTGCGTGATTCTTGAGCTTGAGCATCCAATGCAATACCGAATGCAGCTAATAAATCAGATGATCCAGATCGACTGGAAATACTGCGATTTCCATGTTTTGCCACCTTAAGGCCACAGGCAGCAGCAATAAAGGCACTGGCTGTTGAAATATTGATGCTATTGGAACCGTCTCCACCTGTGCCGACGATATCACAAAACGTGTAATCAGGGCGAGGAAAGGGGGCGGCGTTTGCCAGGAACGCCTGGGCTGCGCCCGCAATTTCTTGTGGCTGCTCGCCACGCAGCTTCAGGCTAATTAATACAGCAGCCAGTTGTATATCGCTCAGCTCACCATGAATAATGGCAGTGAATAGCTGCTGGCTTTCTTGTTGTGTCAGTGTTTGCGCACTGAATAATTTGTCAAAAATCAACTGCATCTTCCCATTCCTTTAAGTTTAGCGCCTTTAATTCGATACCCTTAAACTCACTACCTTTAAATTGTTAGCTCAATGCCCAGGTTAGAGTTTGTTCAAGCAATTTAGCACCCCGCGTAGTCAAAATAGATTCGGGATGAAACTGAAAACCACAAACTTTGTGCTTATCATGGCGCACAGCCATCACGATATCACCGCATGAAGCAGAGACAGTCAGTTCTGCCGGAACGTGCACAGCGGCAAGAGAATGGTAACGGGCGACAGACAAAGGATTTGGGAGGCCGGAAAACATATTTTTCCCATCATGGATAGCAGGTGTTGCTTTGCCATGCAGAATTTCCTGAGCAGCAGAGATTTGTCCTCCGTAAGCTTCAATAATCGCCTGATGTCCAAGACAAATTCCGATGATTGGGAGCTGGCCTATCACTTGCTTGATCAATTCAGGCATACAGCCTGCCTCTGAGGGTTTTCCCGGACCGGGAGATAACATTAAAAGAGGAGATTCCATCTCATTAAGTTTGGCAATAATGATGTCTGCTGACACGGTATTACGGTAAATAACGACATGGTGACCATGAGTACGCAGTTGATCCACAAGGTTATATGTGAAGGAATCTACATTATCGAGTAAAAGAATATGAGCCATCAGAATGTCACCTCCACATGATGCGCTTGTGCAATTGCGCGAATAACGGCTCTGGCTTTACTGTGAGTTTCATCCACTTCTGACTGAGGAATGGAGTCCAGCACCACACCGACTCCAACTTGAATGGTGGCTTGATCGTTTTCCACATAGGCAGAACGGATCACTATGCAGGTATCAAAATCCCCTTTGCCAGTAAAGTAACCGACGGCTCCGCCATAACTGCCACGCCGTTCACCTTCATATTCTGCGATGAGTTGCATCGCCCGAACTTTAGGGGCTCCCGTCAATGTGCCCATATTCATGCTGGCTTGATAAGCGTGGAAGACATCTAAATCATGCCGGAGTGTGCCGACAACACGGGAAACCAGATGCATAACAAATGAATAACGATCGACTTTGGTTAAATCGGCGACATATCGACTGCCTGGTTCGCAGATACGGGCTAAATCGTTGCGGGCTAAGTCAACTAACATCACATGCTCAGACATTTCTTTAGCATCTGTGCGCATTTCCAGCTCAATTCGGCTATCAAGATCAGCATCCAGTTCCCCGTTGTTATCACGTCCGCGTGGTCGGGTACCGGCTATCGGATAAATTTCGATCTGGCGGTTGTTGGCATCATATTTAAGTGCACTTTCTGGGGAAGCCCCAAACAGGCAAAAATCCTGATCTTGCATAAAAAACATATAAGGGCTTGGGTTTTGTTTTTTCAATACATGATAAGCGCTTAGCGGAGAAGGGCATGGCAAGGTGAAACGACGCGATGGAACTACCTGAAAAATATCCCCTTGACGGATAAATTGCTGTAGCTGGCGCACGATATTTGCGTATTGTTCATCACTTTGATTGCAGCCAATAGTAATATCGGGCAGTGTGACAGGTAAGAGAGACTGAAGTGGGGCTGAAATGGCTGCAACTAAGGTTGCTAAACGCGCTTTAAGGCGTTTTCTTTCAGAATCGGATTCGCCAAACAATGAAGCTTGCAGACGTGAGTGTTTATCTTGATGATCGATCACTAATAGTGTTTCTGCGAGATAAAAACAGAAATCAGGGCAGCGTTGGTAATCTTCTACTGTAGGTAATGGTTCAAATCCGGCGACTAAATCATAAGCAAACAAACCACCAACAAAAATGGCATCGGGAGATTCTGAGAAGGAGGCTAATGCTGCCAGGGCACGCAATGCGTCAAAAACTGAATCGGATTTTAGCCGGCTATCTTCGTCCAGATTGTGCTCAATAGCAGGAAACTGTGCTCGCATAACCTTCGGCTCTACGTCTAATTGGGCTTTGCCTGAAAGTAAATTAGCGAGTATCGGGATCAGGTTTTGGCCATTTTCAGTGAGTGCTTCAAAAGTAACTTGACGCCCATTGGCTGTAATGCGCATAGCGCTATCAATGATCAGGATGCTTTTGAGATTCTTTTTACTGTGAATTTCAGCAGAATCCAGCAATAACGTTGCTGGGCGATTACTACAAAGTTGATGAAAAAGCAGTGTTGGATCTGTCTGGTAGAGAGTATCTACCTGATTTATAGAGATATTAAATTCTTTGCCAGTCATTGTCATACCCCGTTTCTAATCTTTATTTATAAAAAACCCGCCTCTTAGGGCGGGTTTTGGCACTTGCGTATCTATCTCTTAACTTATGTGCGTGAGCCAACCGCCCTGACTGGGAAGTTGTGCCACCAACGCTTTGGCTGCTTAGTTTGCATAAATACGCTCATTTTGAGTGCCTCATCGGTTCAATGGATTTTTGATAAAGGTTTTTTTAATAAAGAGTGTTTCAGTTAACCCATGTACTAGTAAACTGGTTCGTTGTTTGCTTGTCAATGATTTTTTTTACTCTTGTGTTATCATTATCGCTTTGCGCTTTATATCACTTAATCGATAGTGCCTTTTCCCCACCCGAAAAGCAGGTAAAAAACAATGACTGAAGTCGCCAGTGAAATGACAAAACGCTATGATCTGCATAGCCATACGACTGCTTCAGATGGCGTTTTGTCACCTGAGCAGCTCGTGAACAGAGCTATTGCTATGGGTATTGATGTACTGGCAATCACCGATCATGATACGACGGAGGGTGTTCCGTCGGCTTTAAACCACATTCAGCAAAATAATTTGCCATTAACGTTGATATCCGGCGTAGAAATTTCGACATTATGGCAAAATCTGGAAATTCATATCGTTGGTTTAAATATTGATATCAACTCTATTTCCTTAAGGAAATTTTTAGCGCATCAGGTTGATTTAAGACAACAGCGTGGTATTGAAATGGGGCAACGGTTGGCTAAAGCAGGTATTGCCGATGCCTGGGAAGGTGCATCCAGATTAGCCAACGGTGGGCAAGTCACTCGCGGCCATTTTGCCCGTTATTTGGTAGAAGCGGGAGTTGTACCGACTATCCCGAAAGTGTTCAAAAAATATCTGGTAAAGGGAAAAATCGGTTATGTCCCACCGCAATGGTGTACAATTGAGCTGGCTATTGAAACCATTCACCAGGCAGGGGGACAGGCTGTGATTGCCCATCCCGGCAGGTATAACTTGTCGACGAAATGGTTAAAACGGTTAATAGTTTGGTTTAAACAATATGGTGGTGATGCAATGGAAGTAGCACAGTGCCAGCAAGCCCCTAATGAAAGACAACAACTTGGTCAACTGGCAAGAGAATATGGGTTGAAAGTATCATTAGGATCGGATTTTCACCAACCTTGTTCATGGATAGAACTTGGGCGCAATTTGTGGTTACCCGGTGATGTTGTACCGATATGGCACGACTGGTCACGGCATGGTGCTGCATAGAAGTATAGAGGTTATATTTATGAGCCAGTTTTTTTATATCCACCCTGATAATCCACAAACCCGCCTTATTGACCAAAGTGTGGATGCACTGAAAAAGGGCGGGGTTGTCATCTATCCTACTGATTCAGGTTACGCCATTGGTTGTTGCCTTGAAAATAAGGATGCTATGACGCGTATATGCCGTATTCGCCAATTGGAAGGACGCCACAATTTTACGTTGATGTGTCGTGATTTGTCTGAAATTGCCACTTATGCCCATGTAGATAATCAGGCGTTCAGGTTGATCAAAAATAACACGCCAGGCCATTACACTTTTATTTTACAGGCGACAAAAGAAGTACCACGTCGCTTGATGAACGAAAAACGCAAGACCATTGGCCTGCGTGTTCCTTCTAATCCTATTGCGTTGGCATTGCTGGAAGGAATGAGTGAACCATTAATGTCATGTAGCTTGATTTTGCCCGGAAATGATTTTGCCGAATCTGATCCTGAAGAGATTAAGGATACTTTGGGTAAACAAGTTGATTTAATCATTCACGGTGGTTATCTTGGGCAGCAACCGACGACGGTAGTAGATTTGACGGGGGATTCACCCGTAATTCTTCGTGAAGGCGAAGGTGATGTAACACCTTTTTTATAAAGTGTACGATTTTCTTAAAGTATACAATTCAATTTTATTTAGTATCACGACGCCTGTGAAGGCGACAATAGAGGTTGCTCAATGAGCGATAAAACAGAAAAGTTACAAAAAGTTCTCGCGCGTTCTGGTCATGGTTCCCGTCGCGAAATTGAGGGGTATATCCAACAAGGGCGCATTAGCGTTGATGGTAAGATCGCAACGTTGGGTGATCGAATCGAAGTTAATTCCGCAATAAAAATTCGTCTGGATGGACGGATCTTAAATATCAAAGAGCCACAGAAAACAGTTTGCCGGGTTTTGGCTTATTATAAACCGGAAGGTGAATTGTGTACCCGCCATGATCCTGAAGGCCGTCCGACTGTGTTTGATCGTCTGCCAAAAATGCAAGGCGCACGCTGGATTGCGGTAGGGCGTTTGGATATCAATACCAGCGGGTTGTTGTTGTTTACTACTGATGGGGAATTGGCTAACCGTTTAATGCACCCAAGCCGCGAAGTTGAACGTGAATATGCAGTCCGTGTGTTCGGTGAAGTCGATAACGCAAAACTCCGTCAATTGACACAAGGTGTACAACTGGAAGATGGCCCGGCTTCATTTAAGACCATTGCGTTTAAAGGTGGAGAAGGGATCAACCAATGGTACAACGTGACTCTGACAGAAGGCCGTAATCGCGAAGTCAGACGCTTATGGGAAGCCGTTGGTGTGCAAGTCAGCCGCCTGATCCGTGTGCGTTATGGCGATATTAATCTGCCGAAAGGGTTGCCGCGAGGTGGCTGGACTGAGTTGGGGTTGGAACAGACTAACTATTTACGTCAGTTGGTTGACTTGGATGAAGAGAATGTGACCAAAGTCGCTGTTGGACGTGATCAACGCCGCCTCAAAGCTAATCAGATCCGCCGTGCGGTAAGACGACATACTCAGGTTGCATCCCGTCCGGCAGGAAAACGTCCTGCAAGCAGTTCTCGTCAGAATGCAGGGAAGAAGACGACACCTAAAGGTCGTTAATACGTTTAAGCCGCTGTTTCAGCTCATATCAACATTTATCTGGACGATTTGAAACAGCGGATCCATTTACCAATCAATACCTTTCTGTGCCTTGATGCCGGCATTAAACGCATGTTTTGCCGGACGCATTTCCGTAATCGTATCGGCATATTCCAGTAATTCTCGATGGCATCCTCTGCCAGTGATAATCACACTTTGATGGGCAGGGCGCTGTTTAAGGGCAGTCAGAACATCGGTGAGTTCTAAGTAACCATAATTAACCATATAGGTTAATTCATCCAGCACGACAAGGTGTAATGAAGGATCAGATAGCATTGCCACAGCCTGTTTCCAGGCCGTTTGGCAGGCTGCTGTGTCTGATTCGCGATTTTGAGTCTCCCATGTGAAACCTGTTGCCATCACATGAAATTCAACACCTTGCTGTATCAACAAGTTTCTTTCACCGCTTTCCCATGTCCCTTTGATGAATTGGATAACACCAGCACGTTGTCCATGCCCGATTGCACGAGTCACTGTGCCAAATGCAGCGGTCGTTTTTCCTTTACCGTTTCCAGTGAATACAATGACAATTCCCCGTTCTTGTTGTGCTGCTTCAATACGGGCATCGATTTTTTCTTTCAGGCGTTGTTGCCTTTTCTGGTGCTGGCTGTTATCTCTGGTCATTATTCGGCAGGTCCCGCTTTGCGTCCGGGTTGAGCATCAAAACTGATGCCGGAATCATTTCGGCTGTCATCTCCCATTATATAAAGATAGACGGGCATAATATCCGTGGGTGTTTTTAACTTAGCGGAATTTTCGTCAGGAAAAGCGCTTGCTCGCATGTTAGTACGTGTTCCGCCAGGATTGATGCAGTTGATACGCAGGGATGTATCCCGATATTCTTGTGCCAAAACCTGCATTAGGCCTTCTGTAGCAAATTTGGAAACAGCATAGGCTCCCCAACCACTTCTACCTTCACGGCCGACACTGGAGCTAGTAAACACTAAAGAGCCGCTGGAGGATTTTAATAATAGAGGGATCAATGCCTGAGTCAGCATAAAAGTGGCATTAACATTCACCTGCATCACTTCATGCCAAAGCTGAACGGGTTGTTCAATAATAGGGGAAACAGCGCCAAGAAGCCCTGCGTTGTGCAAGGCTCCATCCAAACGTGAATAGCGCTGTGTCAGATCATTGGCGAAAGTTTGGCATTCTTCGGCGGTCACTGTCAGCAGATCCATCGTATAAATGTCAGCAGGTAAACCGCCCTCGTTTATAATTTGCTGCCTGACTGCTGCCAGTTTCGCGGTAGTACGTCCCAGTAAAATAACCTGTGCACCGTAACGGGCATAGGTTAGTGCGGCTTCGCGTCCAATGCCATCGCCAGCACCAGTTACGAGAATAATTTTTTGTTGCAGTAGATGACTATTGGGTTGGTAATCAAACATCGAACAATCTTCCTGTATTGCTTGTGAATCTATGACTAGCCATTTCAGAATGGCACATACAGGTTATCATCAGAACAAAACTTAAGGTTCCCGTCAAATTTGCCTGCATGGGTGAAAAATGGGTGAAAAGTGTAACTTCAATTGAGATAGGGTTAAGTAAACTGTTAGGGCAAGGCATTCGGTTTTTAGTTAGAATGAAACAAATATATTGTTCATTATAAAATTAATAAAGGTGGATCTGTGGAATATTTGTCTCTATACGGATTGTTCTTAGCCAAAATGCTTACGGTGGTCTTGGCAATCGCTATTCTGACGGTCATTTGTATCGGATTAGGTGTACGTAAGACAATGCACAAAGGGGAGTTAAAGCTGACCAATCTTGGTGAGTCATATAAGGAAAGACAACGTCAGATGCAGCAGGCGCGAATGAGTGAAGCAGAACAAAAAATTTGGCAAAAAGAATTAAAAAAACAGCAGAAAAGTGATGCTAAGCAGAAAAAAGCGGAAGCCAAAACGGGTCAGAAAGGCATACAGAAGCCGAATCTTTATGTTTTGGACTTTAAAGGCAGTATGGATGCCCGTGAGGTGGAGTCACTGCGCGAAGAGATCAGTGCGGTACTGGCTGTGGCTGGCAAAAAAGATGAAGTTTTGCTGCGACTGGAAAGTCCTGGTGGCGTGGTTCATGGATATGGACTGGCCGCTTCTCAATTGGTTCGTTTGCGGCAGAAAGGGATACGTCTGACAATTGCCGTGGATAAAGTCGCTGCAAGTGGTGGATATATGATGGCTTGTGTGGCTGATCGCATTATTGCTGCACCGTTTGCTATTATCGGTTCTATTGGCGTTGTGGCTCAATTACCCAATATTCATAGGCTATTGAAGAAAAATGATATTGATGTTGAATTGCATACTGCGGGTGAATATAAACGTACCCTGACTGTTCTGGGAGAAAATACTGAACAGGGACGCAAGAAATTTCAGGAAGATTTGAACGAAACGCATAAATTATTCAAATCATTTATCCATCAATATCGTCCCTCTTTGGATGTGGAAAACGTAGCCACTGGTGAGTATTGGTACGGTACACAAGCAAAAGAGAATGGGTTGATTGATGATGTGGGTGTCAGTGATGATTTTCTGATTGAAAAGATTGAACATTGTGACGTAATCGGCGTCAATTATTATCGCCGCAAACGTGCCATAGACCGTTTTATGGGGAGTGCGATGGAGAACGTTGACAAATTGTTTATGCGTTGGTGGCAAAGGGGAGAAAAGCCTTTATTGTAACATTGTAACGGAAAATCAGTTACCCAAAACTATCGCAGATATTATGCGGGTAAATAAAAGAGATTTATATATCCTTTATTTCCCGCATGATTATTAACCAACCGGGGATGATACTCCGTCCTCTTTGTTCCGCGCGCTCTGCTTACATACCTTGTATAAAATCTTCGTGTGTCTTAATGATTTAATTTACTTTTTTCAATAACTGTTCTTGCTTAATAGGCATGGTTTTAGTTTTCATTTATTGTGCTCCTTCAAAAAATAAGTTGTTGCGCATCGTTTTTTATCAGGTAGAGTGTGGGCTTTTCGTCATGCAGATGGAAGATTTTGTTTACAACTGTTAAAACATACAATTGCATGGTTTGTGTAGGTATATAAAATACCCTAAATATTTCAAAGGGTTTTGCGCTTAAGCAAAAGTACAAGATAAAAATTAGTTGATATCTTGCAGATCTATCGCAATATAAAAAGAGGTTTTATTTTATATATCGCAACATAACGCCGTGATTTTCGCCATCTGAAAAGAAGATAATTAGGTAAAGGTAACTATGGCTAAAGCTCTTGTTATAGTGGAGTCCCCGGCAAAAGCCAAAACAATCAATAAATATCTGGGGAATGACTACGTTGTAAAATCCAGTGTAGGTCATATTCGTGATTTGCCGACGAGTGGAACAGTGAGTCAAAAGAGCTCAAGCTCATCTACCGATAAGAATAAAAAGAAAGCAAAAAAAGATGAGAAAACGGCGCTGATAATCCGTATGGGCGTCGATCCTTATCATGGTTGGGAAGCGAACTATCAAATTTTGCCAGGTAAAGAAAAAGTTGTTTCAGAGCTGAAAACGCTGGCTGAAAAAGCTGATCATATCTATCTTGCAACAGACCTTGACCGCGAAGGGGAGGCTATTGCATGGCACTTGCGAGAAGTGATTGGTGGAGATGAATCCCGTTTCAGCCGGGTTGTATTCAATGAAATTACCAAAAATGCAATCACACAGGCTTTTGATAATCCCGGTGAATTGAATCTTGACCGTGTGAATGCCCAGCAAGCGCGCCGTTTCATGGATCGCGTTGTAGGTTACATGGTTTCACCGCTACTGTGGAAAAAAGTTGCCAGAGGGTTATCCGCTGGGCGGGTGCAATCTGTCGCAGTTCGTCTTGTGGTTGAGCGGGAACGTGAAATTAAGGCATTTGTGCCGGAAGAATATTGGCAACTGCACGCGGATTTAATGGCTAAGGGTAATATCTCTCTCCATATGGAAGTTACCCATGAGAAGGGAAAACCATTTAAACCCGTAAATGCGCAACAAACGCAATCAGCAGTATCTTTGCTTGAAAAAGCGAGATACAAAGTGATTGAGCGTGAAGATCGTCCAACATCGAGTAAGCCAGGTGCACCATTCATTACCTCAACCTTGCAACAGGCGGCAAGTACACGGCTTGGGTTTGGGGTTAAAAAAACTATGATGATGGCGCAACGCTTATATGAAGCTGGGTATATCACTTATATGCGTACCGATTCAACTAACTTGAGTCAGGATGCGTTGGAAATGGTTCGTGGTTATATCAGTAACCATTTTGGTGATAAATACTTGCCGAAAAGTGTCAATGTTTACAGCAGCAAGGAAAACTCTCAGGAAGCCCATGAAGCAATTCGACCTTCTGATGTTAATGTCATGGCAGAAGAATTGAAAGATATGGAAACTGATGCACAAAAATTGTATCAGCTGATCTGGCGTCAATTCATTGCTTGTCAGATGACGCCTGCGAAATATGATTCCACGACACTGACCGTTCAAGCTGGTGATTTTGAGTTACGTGCCAAAGGCCGTACCTTGCGTTTTGATGGTTGGACAAAAGTAATGCCGATTTTGCGCAAAGGAGATGAAGATAATACTTTGCCGATCGTGGAAGTGGGCACAGAGCTTGATTTGCAACAGTTGATACCAAGCCAGCACTTTACAAAACCACCCGCGCGTTTCAGTGAAGCGTCCTTGGTCAAGGAGTTGGAAAAACGCGGGATTGGTCGTCCATCGACTTATGCATCAATTATTTCAACCATTCAAGAGCGTGGTTATGTTTGCGTTGAAAATCGGCGGTTCTATGCAGAAAAAATGGGTGAAATTGTCAATGACCGTTTGGAAGAAAATTTCAACGAATTGATGAACTACGATTTTACGGCAAGAATGGAAGACCAGCTCGATCATGTAGCCAACAATGAAGCCAATTGGAAAGGCGTTTTGGACGAATTTTTCTCCAATTTCAGTGATCAGCTTGATGTTGCCAGTAAAGAACCAGATGAAGGTGGAATGCGCCCGAACCCGATGGTGATTACCTCGATTGAGTGCCCGACTTGTAGCCGTCCAATGGGAATTCGTACTGCGACAACAGGGGTATTTCTTGGCTGTTCTGGTTACGCGTTGTCACCTAAAGAGCGATGCAAGCAGACGATTAACCTTATCCCGGAAAATGAAATCCTAAATGTCCTGGAAGGGGATGATGCTGAAACCAATGCATTGCGTGCTCGTCGACGCTGTAAAAATTGTGGTACAGCAATGGACAGTTATTTGATTGATAACCAGCGTAAATTGCACGTATGCGGTAATAACCCGGAGTGTGATGGTTATGAAGTTGAGGAAGGTGAATTCCGCATTAAGGGTTATGACGGTCCGATAGTTGAGTGTGATAAGTGCGGTTCAGAAATGCACCTGAAAATGGGGCGTTTTGGTAAGTACATGGGTTGTACAAACGAAGGGTGTAAAAATACCCGTAAAATTTTGCGTAATGGGGAAGTGGCGCCACCGAAAGAAGATCCGGTTCCGTTACCTGAACTGACATGTGAAAAATCGGATGCCTACTTTGTTCTGCGTGATGGTGCAGCAGGGGTATTTTTAGCCGCCAACACCTTTCCTAAATCTCGCGAAACGCGAGCACCATTGGTTGAAGAGCTTGTTCGGTTCAAAGAGCGCTTGCCGGAAAAATTGTGTTATTTAGCGCAAGCGCCTGTAGCTGATCCTGAAGGGAATAAAACAGTTGTTCGTTTTAGCCGTAAAACTAAACAGCAGTACGTTTCTTCAGAGAAAAATGGCAAGGCAACCGGATGGACCGCATTTTTTGTTGAAGGGGCTTGGGTTGTGAAAGAAAAGTAATCGATCTTTAAGATAACTTTGTGCATTATATCTTCATTTATTGGGGTATAATTCATAGAAATATATTTAGAGAGATATTTCTTATTTTGTGGGAAATGTAACTTTTCTTTCTAAAAAGCCAGTTCTATGGACTGGCTTTTTTTGTATTTCAACAAAATTAAAACACAATATATCTGCAACAGGTGCTTGATAATAGTTACTCAACCTAATTATTTGTTATATAAATATATAGCAAGTGTTATAGTGGTTATATTTTCACAAATATATATTCTATATAGTTATAAATGAGTAACTATTAGCAATATAGAAATTGGTTAAACTACAAAACGTTCATACATTTGATTATTAGGGACAGTGCTGATATGAAATTACAGCAATTGCGTTATATTGTAGAGGTGGTTAACCACAATCTAAATGTATCTTCTACAGCAGAAGGGTTGTATACCTCTCAACCGGGGATCAGCAAACAAGTCAGGATGCTCGAAGATGAGCTGGGGATTCAGATATTTGCTCGTAGTGGTAAACATTTGACGCACGTGACTCCGGCTGGTGAAGAAATTGTCCGTATTTCACGTGAGGTTCTGTCAAAAATTGATTCAATTCGTTCTGTTGCCAGTGAACACACCTATCCCGATCGTGGTTCTTTATATATAGCGACCACCCATACACAAGCAAGATATGCTTTACCTCCTGTTATTAAGGGCTTTATTGAACGTTATCCCAATGTATCACTGCATATGCATCAAGGTTCTCCAACGCAAATAGCGGAAGAGGTATGCAAAGGAAATAGTGATTTTGCGATAGCAACAGAAGCGCTGCATCTCTATAGCGATCTGATTATGCTGCCTTGTTATCACTGGAACCGTTCTATTGTGGTGACGAAAGATCACCCTCTTGCGAGTAGACAGAATGTGACGATTGAAGAACTGGCTGCATATCCGATTGTAACCTATACGTTTGGTTTTACTGGGCGCTCTGAGTTGGATGTTGCTTTTGATCGGGTTGGTTTGAAACCTAAAATCGTATTTACAGCAACAGATGCTGATGTGATTAAGACTTATGTGCGGTTAGGGCTAGGAGTTGGTGTGATTGCCAGTATGGCCGTAGAACCCGTTAAGGACGGTGATTTAGTACGTATTGATATGCGTGATCAATTCGGTTACAGCACTACCAAGATCGGCTTTCGACGCAGTAGTTTTCTGCGCAGTTATATGTATGATTTTATTTGGCGTTTCGCGCCACATTTGACGCGTGATGTCGTGGATAAAGCCATTGCATTACGCTCCAATGAAGAAATCGAAGAAATGTTCAAAGATATCGAACTGCCGATAGTGTAAGAAGATATTTAATATCAGAAAAATAGATATAAAGAAGATAGATGTGTCAAGAAGATTAAACCACCTCCAAACAGCAGGCAGGTGGTTGATCTTTTATTTTATGTCCCTTTTGGGATCATGGTCTTAAATTCACCACTGAAAAAATTGTCAGAATTTTCGATTGAAGATTTTTGATTTTTGAGAATGAAATTATCGAAAGCTATTTTAACTCCGTGATTTTCTAATGCTTGGTAATTAAATAAGCAAATACAAGAGGAGTAAGTAAATTTAACATTGATATTCTCACTAGAAGCACAGTTTGACGTCACTTCTGAGTTGGTTCTGTCAAAATCTATTTTATAGAGTTTTATTTTAGGGACATACATGACCCGATCTTCAACGCCAATTGCTTCAATAACACTGGCTAATGTGAGGGTGGAATAATGATCTCCATTCCGTTTTAAGCCCAGCCTTATAGCATCACCTTGTTTTTGCAAAAAATCGGAAAAGCTTTTCAGGCTTGGAGAGTTTGCATTTAAAATAATATCTATGATGAGTTGGAGTAAATTTGTTGCAATAGAAACTCCTTTCATTTCATGCTGATAAGTTTGACTTTCGACATTCATGATACTCATCAATGGCAGTTTTGCCATGATATCTCCCCAAAATTGAATGTCAGTCTTATATTCTTTGCCATGAGTATTGGTATATTTGGCGATATAATCGGCGGCTATTGAAGAAAGGGCGATCTGTATTTTTTTGATTTTATTCATTTTCTGTATGATATTGCCTTTGTCAACAATATTTGCAGTAATAATAAATTGGACCAGGCCGTCTGTATCATTGAGCTGATAATCTGAGAAGGAAAATTTATCTCTAATGCCAGCCGAAAAAAACTGATCGGCTTGTTGTATGTGGCTTACGTAATGTTGGTATTCTTTATTTTTTTCTGTATCCATAATTTTACCTCCAATCTCTAATAAACGTATTGAGTACCCTGAATATACCTTTATTTTTCAAGTTGCAATTTAAATCTATTAGCCAGAAATGCGTAGAAACTTTAGAGTCAATTCAATCAAACTCTTACGGTGTGAATAAAACATATCCACTTTGGCGGTGTCATCATTAAAATTTATCAATAAATGAGAATTTACAGCTAGTTAGCAAAATGTGTGGTAACGGAATAACAAATAGTTGCTTATATGTTATGTTTAATGGTAACTGACCATCAATAATAAGAAAGGAGAGGAGTTATGTCGTTTAAATTGAAAACGGACTGTGCTTCAACGCTCTCGATTGGAAGCAAATCCACTGGCAGTAAAACCTATCACTATTACAGTTTACCTCTGTTATCTGAACAAATTGGCAATATATCCCGCCTGCCAAAGTCACTGAAAGTTCTGCTCGAAAATCTCTTGCGCAATGTTGATGGTGAATCAGTTGTGGAAGATGATTTGCAGGCGCTGGTGGAATGGCAAAAAACCGGTCATGCAGACCGCGAAATTGCTTATCGCCCCGCCCGCGTACTTATGCAGGATTTTACAGGTGTGCCAGCTGTCGTTGATCTTGCTGCAATGCGGGAAGCTGTGTTGAGACTTGGTGGAAATGTAGAGAAGGTTAATCCGCTATCCCCTGTTGATTTGGTTATCGATCACTCGGTGATGGTTGATAAATTTGGCACTGAACAGGCATTTTCAGAAAACGTTCAGATAGAGATGGCACGTAACTATGAACGTTATCTGTTCTTGCGTTGGGGACAGAAAGCTTTTAATCGTTTCCGCGTTGTCCCTCCCGGAACGGGGATTTGCCATCAGGTTAATCTTGAATATCTGGGTAAAGCCGTTTGGTATGAGAATCAGGATGGTAAGGATTTTGCTTATCCTGATACGCTGGTCGGAACGGATTCTCACACAACCATGATTAATGGATTGGGCGTTCTGGGATGGGGCGTAGGGGGAATTGAAGCCGAGGCGGCGATGCTGGGGCAGCCAGTTTCCATGCTGATCCCAGATGTTGTTGGCTTTAAACTGACCGGAAAATTGCAAGAAGGGATCACAGCAACTGACCTTGTACTGACTGTGACACAAATGCTGCGTAAACATGGTGTTGTGGGTAAATTTGTTGAATTTTATGGCGATGGATTATCTGATTTACCGCTGGCAGATCGGGCAACTATTGCCAATATGTCCCCTGAATATGGTGCGACTTGTGGTTTCTTTCCTGTTGATGACATTACATTAGACTATATGCGTTTAACGGGGCGCCATGAAGAAGAAATTGCTTTGGTTGAAGCTTATTGCAAAATTCAGGGCTTATGGCGTAATACGGGGGATGAGCCTATTTTTACCAGCACCCTAGCGTTGGACATGTCGACAGTTGAAGCAAGTTTAGCTGGGCCGAAACGTCCTCAAGATCGGGTTGCATTGGGAAATGTACCACAGGCTTTTCAGTCTGCCACTGAATTGGATATCCATAAAACACAAGAGCACTCATCAGCGGTATCAGTGACTTTAGGTAACCAAACTTTTGCATTACAAGATGGTGCCGTGGTGATTGCTGCCATTACCTCTTGCACAAACACCTCTAACCCCAGCGTATTGATGACGGCGGGATTACTTGCCAAAAAAGCAGTTGAGAAAGGCTTACAGTGTCAACCGTGGGTTAAAACTTCACTGGCACCTGGTTCGAAAGTCGTGACAAGTTATCTGGAATTAGCAGGTTTCATGCCATATCTGGAAAAATTGGGTTTTAACTTGGTGGGATATGGCTGTACTACCTGTATTGGCAATTCCGGGCCATTGCCTGATCCGATTGAAGCTGCAATCAAGCAATCTGATCTAACCGTTGGGGCGGTGCTTTCCGGTAACCGAAATTTTGAAGGGCGCATTCATCCCTTAGTGAAAACGAACTGGTTGGCGTCACCGCCGCTGGTGGTGGCTTATGCGCTTTCTGGCAGTATGAAAAAGGATCTGACGCGAGAACCTATCGGAAAAGATCAACAAGGCAATGATGTTTACTTGAAGGATATCTGGCCTGATAGTACAGAAGTTGCAGAAGCAATTGGAAAAGTCAGAACCGAAATGTTCCATAAAGAATACGATTCGGTGTTTGATGGTGATAAAAGTTGGCGATCCCTGAGTGTCGAAAGTTCAGTGACTTATGCTTGGCAGCCGGATTCCACCTATATACGACATCCTCCTTTCTTCAGTGATATGACGGCTGAACCTAAACCGATTACAGACATACATCAGGCTCACATTTTGGCGATTTTAGGGGATTCAGTTACGACGGATCACATTTCCCCCGCGGGCAACATTAAGGCTGACAGTCCTGCCGGACGTTATTTGCAAGAACATGGTGTTGCACCAAAAGATTTTAATTCGTATGGCTCAAGACGTGGCAATCATGAGGTTATGATGCGAGGAACGTTTGCTAACATTCGTATTCGTAATGAGATGGTATCAGGGGTTGAAGGAGGTTATACCCGGCATATTCCTTCACAATCCCAACTTGCCATTTATGATGCAGCTATGCGTTATCAGGAGGAAAAAATACCATTAGCCGTTATTGCGGGGAAAGAATATGGTTCAGGATCAAGCCGTGACTGGGCTGCAAAAGGGACAAGATTGCTAGGGGTCAGGGTTGTGATTGCAGAATCTTTCGAACGCATTCACCGCTCTAACTTGATTGGTATGGGTGTCTTGCCATTGGAATTTCCTCAAGGCGTTAGCCGCAAGAGCTTAAACCTGACGGGAGAGGAGCGGATTGATATTACAGGATTATCTAACATTCAACCTGGGCAGACAATTGCAGTGAAAGTTACCTATGCCAATGGACAGGAAATTGTGATTGATACCCGTTGCCGCATTGATACGGGAACAGAACTGTCTTACTTCTATCATGATGGTATTTTGCATTATGTGATTCGTAATATGCTGAAATGATAAAAAACTGAAAAATCACATTTAGAAATAAAAACTGCGCCCACACCGACGCAGTTTTTTATATTTTACAGAAAGTAATTAGAGAACTTTTAGCTTGATTTGGACAGCAAATGGCCCATTCGGTTGGCTTTGGTATCCAAATAGTGAGCATTTTGGGAATTACGTCCTACGATCAATGGAACACGTTCGGTGATATTAATACCGGCTTCTATCATGATTTCAACTTTTTTAGGGTTGTTAGTAAGAAGACGAATTGTATTAATATTTAAAATCTTATACATATCTGAACACAGGGTGAAATCTCTTTCATCGGCAGCAAAACCTAATTGATGGTTGGCTTCAACAGTATCAATACCTTGATCCTGTAAAGCATAGGCACGAATTTTATTCAGCAGGCCAATATTACGGCCTTCCTGGCGGTGATAGAGCAAAACACCTCGACCTTCCTGACTAATTTGCGAAAGTGCGGCTTCTAATTGAAAACCACAGTCGCATCTTAGGCTGAATAAAGCATCTCCAGTGAGGCATTCTGAGTGGATGCGCGATAATACAGGATCATCACCAGAAATATCGCCGAAAACAAGAGCGACATGATCGCGGCCTGTTTTGATTTCTTCAAATCCAATCATTAAAAACTCGCCCCATGGTGTAGGTAATTTTGCTTCAGCTACTCGTTTTAGCTGTATTTTTGTATTCATATGTTGATTTAACTCGTTATAAATATTGCGATATCAGAACAATACCGGTTGAGAAATCAGCTAACACTACGCAAAAATTTTCTCTGATTACAACGCATGCACGCCGGCGCATTGTAACAGAAATTATTAATACGCAAGAATATAAAGCGTCGGGTCCTTTAATGATAAATATATTAACATGCTAAACTATAGGCAGATTTTTGCAGATGTATTTATTACAAGAAGAGGGAAATCAGCGTTTATTGCAATAAATTGCTTCCTTTACGTAGACGTGTGTAGACGAGAAATGCTAATTTAACACGCCACTATGTCTGTTATTTGGCATAACCAATCAGCAACGAGAGATAACAGGAAGAAATGTGAAATATTTTCTGATCTTATTACTGGCACTGGTTGTTTTTGTTATCTCAGTGACGCTGGGAGCAAATAATAATCAGATAGTGACGTTTAATTATTTGATTGCTAAGGGTGATTACTCTGTATCCACATTGCTGGCTGCGTTGTTTGCTGTTGGCTTTATCCTAGGTTGGGGAGTTTGTGGTTTTTTTTACCTGCGCGCCTGTGTTTCTTTGCGACATGCGAAACGCAAAATCAAGCGACTGGAAACTCAAGTGGAACAACCCTCTGAATCATCCAAAAAAGTCGTCTCTACCGTAGCATTAAACAAGGAATAATTCTCTATGTTAGAGCTGTTGTTTCTGTTGCTTCCCATTGCTGCCGCTTATGGCTGGTATATGGGGCGCAGAAGTGCTCAACAAGATAAACAACAATCGGCTGACCGCCTTTCGCGTGAATATGTTGATGGTGTTAACTTTTTGCTCTCCAATCAGCAAGATAAGGCGGTAGATTTATTTCTTGATATGCTGAAAGAAGATAGCCCGGCATTTGAGGCTCACCTAACATTGGGAAATCTCTTCCGTTCCCGTGGTGAAGTTGAAAGAGCCATCCGTATTCACCAGTCCCTGATGGAAAGTGCTTCCCTGACATTTGAACAACGTTTGCTTGCGATCCAGCAACTTGGGCAAGATTATATGGCTGCTGGAGTCTATGATCGTGCAGAGAACATGTTCGTTCAGTTAGTTGACGAAACAGACTTCCGTGAAAATGCCTTTAATTCCTTGCTAACCATCTACCAGTCAACCAGTGATTGGAATAAAGCCATTGATATCGCTGAAAAACTCGTAAAATTGGGTAAACACCATTTTCGGGAAGAAATTGCCCATTTTTACTGTGAGTTGGCTCTGCAATGTATGGGCAGTGATGATTTTACTGCTGCGATCGGCTATTTGAATAAAGCGGCTCAAGCAGACAAAAATTGTGCCCGTACTTCTATTATGTTTGGTCGTATTTATATGGCGCAGGGAGAATATCTTAAAGCGACCAATGCGTTGAAACGCATTCTTGAGCAGGATAAACAATTAGTCAGTGAATCTTTGCCAATGCTGCAAGAATGTTACCAACATTTGTCTCAACCGGACGAGTGGCAAGCTTTTGTACAGCGCTGTGTAGAAGAAAATTGTGGTGCGGTCGCTGAACTTCATATGGCCGATATTCTTGAAAAGAAAGAAGGGCGTGAAGTTGCTCAAAATTTTATTAACCGTCAGTTAGAACGCCATCCAACAATGAGATTATTTTACCGTCTGATGGATTACCATATGACGGAAGCGGAAGAAGGGCGAGCGAAAGAAAGCCTGATTCTTTTGCGTAATATGGTCGGTGAGCAAATCCGCACAAAACCGGATTATCGATGCCATAAATGTGGCTTTACTTCCCGTTCGTTATATTGGCATTGTCCATCATGTCGTTCTTGGGACTCTATTAAACCGATCCGAGGGTTGGATGGTCAGTGACACTGTCACTATTATACTGCTACTCCTTAGTAATTAAAGTTTATAAAAATTCAATTTAATTAGTAAATCAAAGGGCCTAAAAATGATCTCCCACACAGTTCAAACTTTAGATAAACAGATTGACTCGCCTGTTATTGTTGCACTGGATTATGACAATCAGGATGCAGCGCTGGCATTTGTCGACAAGATTGATCCACAATCCTGTCGTCTGAAAGTAGGCAAGGAGATGTTTACACTGTATGGCCCGCAATTTGTTCAGGCGCTGCATCAGCGTGGTTTTGATGTGTTTTTGGATCTTAAATTTCACGACATCCCCAATACAACGGCAAGGGCGGTTGCTGCTGCCGCAGAATTAGGTGTGTGGATGGTTAATGTTCATGCAAGTGGTGGTGCGAGAATGATGACAGCAGCTAAAGAAGCGTTGCTGCCTTACGGTAAGGATGCGCCTTTGTTGATTGCGGTGACTGTGCTGACCAGTATGGAACAATCTGATTTATCGGGCACAGGTATTGATATGACTCCAGCGCAACATGCGGAGCGTTTGGCATTTTTGACAAAACAGTGTGGTTTAGATGGCGTAGTTTGTTCAGCCCATGAAGCACAGCAATTGAAATCTGTATGTGGACAAGCCTTCCAACTTGTTACTCCAGGTATTCGCCCTGAAGGTACAGAAGCGGGAGATCAGCGCCGGATTATGACACCTCCTCAGGCGGTTCAGGCTGGGGTGGATTATATGGTGATCGGGCGTCCAATTACCCGCGCAGAAAATCCGGCATTAGCACTCCAACAGATTAATCAATCTCTTGGAGTTGTTCATGGATAATAACTCTCGCCTGGTTTATTCGACAGATGGTGGCCGCATTCAGCAGGAGGAAAAAGTAAAGCCTTCTCGTCCGAAAGGTGATGGTATTGTACGGATCCAGCGCCAGAGTAGTGGCCGTAAAGGGAAAGGGGTTTGTGTGATTACGGGCATAGATACTGATGACCAAACTTTGGCTAAGCTGGCAGCTGAATTGAAGAAAAAATGTGGCTGCGGGGGTTCTGTCAAAGAGGGTGAAATTGAAATTCAGGGCGATAAACGCGACTTGCTGAAGCAATTGCTGGAAGCAAAAGGCATGAAAGTAAAACTGGCTGGAGGCTAAGCTTCTACAAGCTATGCAGCCAATAAACCGCATAGCTTGTTAATTGAACTAATTAATACGTGTCACGATACGGGCAGCCGCTGCTAATACATCAGGGCGGGCACTGGCTTCTTTGTTATTTGGCTGAGTAAAATAGGTAACCAAAACTAACGGTGCACGATTGGATACTGGCCAAATGACCGCGATATCATTTGTTGTACCATAATCGCAGCGACCGGTTTTATCTCCTACAACCCAATCCTTGGGTACTCCCGCACGAATGCTGGTACCGCCAGTTGTATTGCCTTTTATCCACTCAGTTAATTGTTCACGTTGTGTTGTGGCCAGGGCATTGCCCAACACTAAATTATATAAACTTTTTGCCATAGCTTGAGGTGTGGAAGTATCACGTTCATCACCTGGAATTACGGTATTTAATTCAGGTTCATAGCGTTCGAGGCGAAAAGAATTGTCACCGATAGTACGGGCAAAGCGTGTCACTTCATTAGGGCCATTCAATTGGTTAAGAAGCAAATTCATAGCCGTATTATCGCTATATTGCAGTGTTGCTGCGCTCAACTCTCCTAAGGTCATACCCTCTTTGAGATGTTTTTCCGTAATTGGGCTATATTCAACAAGATCTGCTTGTTGATAGCGAACTCGTTGATTTAATAGGTGAGCATTTGTTTCGCTTTTTTGCAGAATAGCGGATACCGCCATCAGCTTACTGGTACTGCATAGAGGAAAACGCTCGTTTGCACGGTAAGAGATGATGGAATAATCAGCCGTGTCTATTAATACCACGCCAAGCTGGCCATTAGCATTTTTTTCCAATATAGAAAGTTGGTGGATGATCTTATTTGTCTTTGGATTTATTGTAGATGGTGTTTCATTCGGGTAATAAATTTGATTGTTATGAGCAGTGGAACTAGCTGGAAAAGTGAATAATACACCAAGTAACGAAGCGAGGGCGGTTGCGAAACCTATTCGGTTTACCGAAGAAAATAGCATGTGGAAGTCCTCATAGGGATGATCTTATTGTTATTACAAAACTGCCGCCATAAATGGCGGCAGAGTTATTTTACAGGAATTACTTGTAAGATGTGTCTAGACAGGACGTGCCACAATATTGCGGGTTTCCATTCTGACCTCTTCAATACGGACATTGATGATGTCATTCAGGCGGTGAACCGTTTCACCCTTAATCAACACTGAGCCTGTTTCTTGACTGCATTGAAGTTCATCACGAACAGCATGCAAAAATGGCCCAGGAACGAAAGCGATAGCACCATTATCTGCCAGTCGCACCCGTAGGCCACCACGGGTGATATCGATAATTTCTGCTGGGAATATTTTATCTGTGCCAGCATGAGGCTGCAAGAAACGAGCATAGAGCCAATCACCAACATCACGCTCGGCCATGCGGTTAGCTCGGCGACGCTCTGTCAATCGCAGGCAAAAATCTTCAGTGGGTTTTTCTATCTCCACTTGTTGGATAATTGCTTTCAACAAACGGTGGTTGATAATATCGCTGTATTTACGGATAGGGGATGTCCAGGTCGCGTAAGCATCAAATCCTAAACCAAAGTGTGGGCCTGGTTCTGTTTTGATTTCTGCAAATGTTTGGAAACGGCGGATGCGACTGTCCAGGAATTGGGTGGGTTGTTTATCCAGTTCACGGCGCAATTCGCAGAACCCTTCCAGATTCAGTAATGCTTCGGCATTAGCTTCAATGCCGTTTTCCTTGAGAACTTCAACAACCTGCTCAATCTGGGTAGGTTCAAAGCCGGTGTGGACGTTATAAATCCCAAAGCCTAACTTATCACGCAGAATTTTAGCTGCACATAAGTTTGCTGCGATCATGGCTTCTTCAACAATACGGTTAGCTGTACGGCGCTGTTCAATTACGATATCAACAACATAGCCGTTTTCATCAAGGATAAATCGATAATCCGGACGTTCCTTGAAAACCAGGGCGTTTTGTAGACGCCAGTTATTGCGACGTTCACACATTTCTTTCAGAAGGGTAATCTGGCTCATGACGGCGTCTGAACTTGGTTTCCAACCTTCCTTGCCTTCTAAGTAGTCTGAAACTTCGTCATAAACCAGTTTAAATTTAGATTCAACCCATGCAGAGAAGAATTGAATATCATCGCCCAACTGACCATTTTCGAGAATAGAAACCTGACAAACCAGGGCAGGGCGGCGCACGTTAGGGCGCAGGGAACAGAGATCATCAGATAGCTCACGAGGGAGCATTGGAATATTGAAACCTGGCAGGTAATTGGTGAAACTGCGCTGGTAGGCAATTTTATCCAGTTCGCTACCCGCTTTGATATAAGCCGTGGGATCGGCAATTGCGATAGAAAGTTTCAGGCTGCCGTCATCATTTTTGGTGATGTGCAGGGCATCATCCATATCTTCGGTTGTTGCACTGTCAATAGTGACAAAATCAAGCACGGTCAGATCGATGCGTTCGATAGAACTATCATCCAACGGGCAATCCGTCATTGCTGGCGCTTCACGTTCCAGTTCGTGGCGAGTTAATGTTACCCACCATGGTGCGTAGTGGTCATCACCTTGCGTAATATAGCCAGTAATTTCGGCATGAAAACCGCGATCACCTTTCAGAGGATGCCGGCGCATTTCAGCTACGGCCCAATCGCCGTTTTCAAAGGTATGGTCAACGTGGTTTGCAGGGCGGCAAGGGATAGTGTCTTTTAATAATGGGTGATCAGGAATAATCCATAGTCGGTTGTCATTTTCTTTCTTATGGACCTTTCCTACAAAACGGGTCAGGAAGGGTTCAATCAGAGACTCCGGTTCGGCAATTTCTTTCTCTTTGTCTGTGTGGATAGCGGCGGTAATCCGATCTCCGTGCATGACTTTTTTCATGTGGGGAGGTGGAATGAAATAACTTTTTTGGCCGTCGACTTCTAAAAATCCAAAACCTTTCTCAGTTCCTTTGACTAAACCTTCTACACGCAGGGTCTGGGCGTGAAGTTGCTGTTTTAGCTGCGCAAGCAGCGGATTATTTTGAAACATAATATCTGGGAAATATAGAGTTATTATCGATAATTTTGGACAACAGTTTTACGCGAATCGAGAGTATGGAGCAAGTAACATCTTATCAAAACAGGAAAAACTGTGGTGTAAGACTAAAAATAGGCCATTTTACCGAAATGGGGAATGCCATTTTTTATTTCTCCGCTGATACGACAGTATTATTAGTCCTAATCCGTATTAGGTAATGTTTTAAACAGAAATACTTAGTTACAACATACTTATCTAAATCTCAACAACACAACCATAAAACTCAAATTACAAATCTCAATAGAGGAAAAAATAATAACGATAATGATATGATTTTCTCAGTCTGCCTCCTGTAAGAATTAAAGGAGACAGACTAATGAAGATTCAGGATTTTTAATTATTCGGTTTTATCCGTATATTCACAAAGATCCTCAATAATACAAGAACCACAGCGCGGCTTACGGGCAATGCAAGTATAGCGACCATGCAGAATCAGCCAATGATGACAATCAACCTTGAATTCTGCTGGCACAACTTTCAATAAGTGCTTCTCGACTTCATCGACATTCTTCCCTGGGGCAAATTGAGTTCGATTGCTGACGCGAAAAATATGCGTATCAACGGCAATAGTTGGCCAACCAAAAGCCGTATTTAACACAACGTTAGCCGTTTTTCGACCGACGCCTGGCAATGCTTCCAGTGCCGCACGATCTTCCGGTACTTCTCCCTGGTGTTTTTCCAACAATATCCGGCAAGTTTTAATCACGTTTTCAGCTTTAGTGTTATATAACCCAATAGTTTTTATATACGCCTTTAAACCATCAACGCCCAAATCAAGGATCGCCTGCGGTGTATTAGCAACGGGATATAGTTTTGCCGTTGCCTTATTCACGCTGACATCTGTAGCCTGTGCAGATAACAATACAGAAATGAGTAACTCAAATGGAGAGTTGAATACCAGCTCAGTAGTTGGGTGTGGATTGTTATCCCGTAAACGGGTAAGTATCTCAATCCGTTTTTGTTGATTCATATCTGGTTGCTCTCTTTAGCCTCTTGTGATATGGCTTCCACAGCCTTTTTCTACGTTATACTGCCGTTCTTTATGTTCTGCCCGATTTTTGATGCGTTCATCGATGATATATTTTCCTGCCAACATCAGACCTAATCCGATAAAAGCACCTGGTGGCAGGATGGCAAGCAAGAAAGGGGAGTCCAGATGGATGATTTCAATACGCAGTGATTTAGCCCAGTTACCCAGCAATAGATCGGCACCATCAAAAATAGTTCCGTTCCCCAAAATCTCTCGCATGGAACCCAATACAAATAAGGCGAAAGTTGCTCCCAGCCCCATTGAAAGGCCATCAATCGTTGAATGGTAGATCGAATTCTTTGATGCGTAGGCTTCAGCACGGCCTATCACAATACAGTTAGTCACAATCAGAGGAATAAAAATACCCAATGATTCGTAGAGTCCGAAAGCAAAAGCATTGATTAACATCTGGACGGTACTGACGACAGACGCGATGATCATCACATAAATTGGGATACGAATTTCATGGGGGACCCAGCGACGTAATGCTGACACGGCCATATTAGTACTCACTAAAACCAGTGTTGTCGCTAATCCTAATCCCAGAGCGTTGGTTGCCGTGGAGGAAACGGCTAATAAAGGACAAAGCCCTAAAAGCTGTACCAATGCGGAGTTATTTTTCCATAGTCCCTGAATAAATAGATTCTTAGTTTCATTCATGTTTATTTCTCTTCGCAAGTTGGCAGGGAAGAAAGTTGTGTCGGCACTGTTTTCAGATAAAGAGTGGTCCGTTTAACAGCATTGACAACAGCACGAGGAGTAATGGTTGCACCGGTAAATTGGTCAAACTCTCCACCGTCTTTTTTGACCGCCCAATTGTGATCATCCTTTGACATAATTTTTTTGCCGGAGAAAGCATAGATCCAATTGGAAATTCTGGTCTCAATTTTGTCTCCCAAGCCGGGTGTTTCATGGTGTTCAGTGACACGGACCCCCAGTACACTACCAGAAAAATCAGCGCCAACCAGTAATTGAATTGCACCTGAATAGCCATCAGGGGCCGTACTTTCTAACGCAGCGGCGACCGGAACGCCTTTTTTACGGGCAAGGTAAAGGCGGTGAGGCTGTTCATTACCTAATGCCTTGTTTGCCACTAGATAACATTCATTTTGCAGATCATTGTCATATAAAGCAGGGGGAACAACTTGATCCAGCAATATCTTATGCTGCAAAGCTGCCTGTTCGGCGATCCGATCCTTTGTTAATGAATAAACAATAGCTGTTAACCCTGTCGTACAAGCCGCGAAAATTGCGAGGGTAATACCGTGACGACGCATAGTTTCTAACATAGTATTCTCCCTTTTCCTATTTATGGCCGTAAGCACGAGGCTGGGTGTAATGGTCAATAAGTGGTACACATATGTTTGCCAGTAATACCGCAAATGCAACAGCATCAGGATAACCACCATAAACACGAATTATCCAAATAAGCCCACCAATAATGGCTCCGTAAATCAAGCGACCTTTTGGTGTTGTTGCTGCGCTAACGGGATCAGTCGCAATAAAAAATGCACCTAACATGGTGGCACCGGAAAAGAGTTGCAATAAAGGCGGTGAATAACGAGTAGGCTCAAAGCACCAACTAATCAATGCACAAATACCCAATGACAAAATAAATGCAGTTGGGATTTGCCAGTTAATGATTTTTCGGTTAAGCATAATCAGGCCGCCAACCAAATAAGCAACGTTAACCCATTGCCAGCCAATGCCTGCTAAAACGCCTTGTAATATAGGCTGTTGCAATACTTCATCAATATTGTGAGTCAACCTGCCAGTTTTGAAACTGTCCAGTGGTGTTGCTTGACTCAATCCATCAATACCTTGTTGCAGTTGTAACAAAGTCGAGCCATCTGGCGTATGTCCTGTGAAAATGACCACCAAGCTATCCCATGGCGTTAAAGTGAATGTCTGTAAAGATTCCGGGGGCATCCAACTGGTCATTTGTACAGGGAATGAGATCAACAGAACGACATAACCAATCATGGCAGGGTTAAACGGATTTTGCCCAAGTCCGCCATACAGATGTTTAGCAATAATGACAGCAAAAAATGTACCGAGCACGATTAGCCACCATGGTGCTAATGGAGGCAGGCTAATACCTAAAAGCAATCCTGTCACTAAAACAGAGTTATCTTTGAGATAAGGAAGTATTAGTTGTTTTTTCAATGCGATAGCAGCAGATTCAGCTAACAATGCGGTAATAACAGCTAACAAAATCTGGAACAATGTTCCAGAGCCAAAGAAATAGGTCTGGACAGCAATACCGGGTATGGCCGCTAAAACTACCCAAAGCATGATCTGACTAGTGCTTTTTTGGTTGTGTGTAAAAGGTGAACTTGCGACTTTTAGTTGGTTGTTGTCAGTTTTTACTGGCCTAAATTTCATCGATAAATTTCACTATTCGGTTGTAATTACTTGTTCTTCCTGAGCGGCTTTTTTAGCTTTGACACGAGCAATAGCCGCAGCAACGGCCGCCTTACGAGGATCGGCTTCTTCCGGTTCTGCGAACCCCGCTTGAGGGAGGATTGATTCCGGTTGGCTTTGCGCGGCTTTCTTAGCCTTAGCACGGGCAATAGCCGCAGCAACGGCCGCCTTACGAGGATCAGTTTCTTCCGGTTCTGCGGACCCCACTTGAGGGAGGATTGATTCCGGTTGGTTTTGCGCGGCTTTCTTAGCCTTAGCACGGGCAATAGCCGCAGCAACGGCCGCCTTGCGTGGATCTTGTTTATCATCCGCGCTATTTTGTTGAGGTGCCTCTGATGACGTTGTCACTTCCCCACTTTGTGCTGCCTTTTTCGCTTTTGCCCTGGCTATTGCAGCGGCGAGGGCGGCTTTACGAGGATCATTGTCTTCAACCGATGTTGATGTATTTTCTTCTATATCTAAGTTTGTAGTAATTTGTTTTTCTGCCTGACGAGCACGCAACTGTTCTTTTCTGGCCTTACGTGCTGCAATTGCGGCCGTATTGTCAGGTAATTGTCCTGCCTGCACAATGATAGATTCGCCAGTATTTCCCTGTTTTTCCTTCGCGCGGGCAAGTGCGGCTTGAACAGCACTTTTATCACTGCTATTTACTTGAACAGCCGCTTTCTTATGGCGTTCTTCACGTGCCAATTTTTCCCGTTCCAGACGTGCCTGTTTGGCTTCAAAACGTGCCTTAGCTTCGGTAGAGCGGCGTGCTTCTGCTTCTATCGCCCATATTTCCGCTTTTTCCTGTCGGTAGTATTGAACCAGGGGGATGTTACTTGGACATACATAAGCACAAGCGCCACACTCAATACAGTCGAATAAATGGTGATTTTTGGCCTTTTCATGTTCTTGTCCTTGACTGAACCAGTACAGTTGTTGCGGCAACAATCCGGCAGGGCATGCTTCAACACATAAGCCGCAGCGAATGCACGCTTCTTCAATGATTTTAGGTTCCATCTCTTGTACCGAAGGTGCAAGAATACAGTTACTGATTTTGACGATGGGGACATTCAAATCAGGCAAAGTGAATCCCATTAATGGTCCACCCATAATGACCATTTGTTCTGATCCTGGGTTAAATCCGGCTTGTTGTAACAGGAAGTGAACGGGGGTGCCGAGGAGAGTCCAAAAATTACCGGGAGAAGTGACAGCGTCCCCTGTTAGCGTAACTACACGTTCGATTAACGGCTCGCCATCAATAATGGCTCGCTTTATCGCCACAACTGTCCCCACGTTTTGCATAAGAACGCCGATGTCAGAAGAACGACCGCCAGAAGGTACTTCTTTTCCGGTCAAGATCTTGGTCAGTTGTTTGGCACCACCAGAAGGATATTTTGTTGGAATGACACGCACAATGATGGATTTATCACCACTAAGTGCTGCGTTTAAGGCATTAATCGCTTCGGGTTTGTTGTCTTCAATGCCGATCAATACCTGCTTTGGATTAAGCAAATGTATTAAGATGCGGATACCCGCAATAATTTCTTTTGCATGTTCTTGCATTAAACGATCATCAGCGGTGATATAAGGTTCACATTCGGCCGCATTGATGATTAGGGTGTTGAGATTGTGTCGTCCGCCTTTAAGTTTTGTTTCAGTAGGAAAGCCAGCGCCACCTAAGCCAGCAATACCGGCTTGTTGAATGCGTTGTAATATTTCATTGGCATTAAGTGCCGTATAATCAGCGGCTGGATTGCGTTCTCCCCATTGATCTTTACCATCAGGACGCAACCGGACACACAATTCTTTTAGCCCTGAAGGATGTGCCGTGACGCAAGGCTCAATTGCAATAATTGTTCCGGATGTGGAAGCATGAACAGGTACTGTTCTGCCCATTCCAAACGTTAAAGCCTGGCCTTTCAGCACATTATCGCCCACTTTAACCAGCAGTTCGCCTTCTGGTCCCAAATGTTGCTGTAAAGGGATGATTAATTCATTCGGCAATGGAGCATGGCGTAATGGGGTACGGCTAGATTGCAGCTTCATTTCTGGTGGATGGATGCCACCATCAAAATCCCAGATTTTATTTTTGTTAAGCAAGTTGAACAGATTAAACATGGGTTTCAACCTCAACAGGAATATTTTTTACTGGAATGGTGTTTAAATCCCATTTCCAATTTGAGGTAGTAGTAGCAACGGGGATCATCGTAATGCAATCTGTTGGGCAAGGTGCGACACATAGGTCACAGCCTGTGCAAAGATCTTCAACAACGGTGTGCATAGCACGGTTTGCACCGATAATGGCATCTACAGGGCAAGCCTGAATGCATTTTGTGCAGCCTATGCAATTTTCTTCATCAATGAAAGCTACTTTTCTGGCTGGATTTTGAACGCTATCGTCGCCATCCAACGGTTGTGGATCAACACCCAGCAATTCAGAGATTTTGATCATCACTTGCTCTCCACCGGGGGCGCATTTATTGATCATCTCGCCATTATTGGCAACCGCTTCCGCATAGGGGCGACAACCGGGGTAACCGCACTGCCCACATTGACTCTGGGGTAATAAGTTGTCGATATTTTCAACAGTCGGGTCTTCTTCTACTTTAAAACGACGAGCAGCAAAACCAAGGATTAAGCCAAAGGCTAATCCGAGTATGCTTAGTACGCCGATAGCAATCCATAATGACATCATTAGAATTTCACCAAACCACTAAATCCCATAAATGCCAGGGACATTAACCCAGCTGTAATAAGCCCTATTGATGAACCACGAAAAGGGACAGGAATATTGGCAACGGCCAGGCGTTCCCGAATGCCAGCAAACAGCACCATGACGAGAGAAAAACCTGCGGCAGCGCTGAAGCCATATACAGCAGATTGTAAAAAATCGTGGGATTGATTGACATTCAGTAATGCAACACCAAGTACAGCACAGTTAGTTGTAATCAGTGGCAAGAAAATTCCTAACAAGCGATAAAGCGTCGGGCTGGTTTTGCGGACGACCAATTCCGTAAACTGAACGACAACCGCAATAACGAGAATGAAGCTCAGAGTTCGCAAATAAACCAAATCAAGCGGGACAAGAATAAATGTGTTTACCAGCCATGCGCAGATAGAAGCGAGGGTAAGAACAAAAGTTGTCGCCAGCCCCATACCGATGGCGGTTTCGAGTTTTTTGGATACCCCCATAAATGGGCATAGACCCAAAAATTTTACTAAAACAAAGTTATTGACCAAGACTGTGCCAATAAATAACAAAAGGTATTCAGTCATTGCTATACCTGAAAATAAGATATTGGAAAAATGGAACACTACTTACATAGTTTGAGTAGAAATTCCCCACCCTGAATGTGGGGAAGCGGGGCAATGATAACAATCAATTGTGGGGCATGTTATCGATCTTGTGTGAAAGTCATTTTCACCCGATGGGAGCGTTTAATATAAGGAATGAAAACGGCAGCAGCCAGTAATGGCCATAATAGGGAACGAATTGCTATTTCATCAGAAATAGGAGAAAAGGCGAAAGTTTTTATCGCTATCAGCACGGAAACCATCAGCCAAATAATAAAAATACGTGGGAATCGTTTCGAACGAATAAAAAGTAGCTTCAATACCCATATAGTAAAACACCACATCATTGTCGTGGTTAATACTGAAGCATACCACAACGCGGTAAAACTCCCCCCTATTTGATGAATAGCTTCATTTTTATGGATAAATGTCATTATATATAACAGTAACATCAAACTGGCAGCAATTAATGTCATGATTAGATACGCGGCAGGCGCTAATAACCAGCCATTAATACGATAATAATCATTGGACTGATACATAAGAAGTTTTCACTCCATCATGAGTGTTTTTGATATTGAGAAAATGATTATAAGAAAAAGAGAGTAATACTGGAATCAGGATTATTTGCTAACGTGTGAGAGGTGGTGATACTTTCTGATGCCTGATTACGTGTTTACGATATTACGATCATTTTTTAGAGGCAGTTATGAGTGATTTTTTAAAAGTGGGTTTGGTAGGTTATGGTTATGCAAGTAAAACGTTCCATGCTCCATTGATTGCAGGAACACCTAATATTGAATTGGTGGCTATTTCCAGCAGTGATGCAGATAAAGTTAAAAAAGACTGGTCAACAATATCAGTCGTTTCCTCTCCAGAGGAACTCTTCCGTGATCCCAACATTGACCTTATTGTGATCCCAACACCAAATGATACTCACTACCCATTGGCACAACAGGCGTTGGCGGCAGGTAAACATGTCATCGTTGATAAGCCTTTTACCATTACGGTAGCACAGGCCCAATCACTGAAAAAGCAAGCGGAAGAAGCCAATTTGTTGCTATCTGTATTCCATAATCGTCGTTGGGATTCTGGTTTTCTGACAGTGAAATCAATTATTAAAGAAAATAAATTGGGAGCCCTGAAATATTATGAATCCCATTTTGATCGTTACCGTCCCGCTGTTCGTCAGCGCTGGCGTGAAGCTGCTGGAGCCGGTAGTGGCATTTGGTATGATTTAGCGCCTCATTTACTGGATCAGGCCGTGCAACTGTTTGGCAAACCACAAGCTATCACAACCGATTTGGGCATGATGCGCCCAGATGCAGAGACGGCGGATTATTTTCATGCCCAGCTCACCTATCCTGATTTGAAAGTGGTGTTGCATGCAACCATGCTTGCAGCAGCAGAATCACCTGTTTATACATTGCATGGTATGGATGGCAGTTATACCAAGTATGGTCTGGATCCTCAAGAAGAGCGTTTAAAGGTAGGGGAAAGGCCACCACGGGCTGACTGGGGATATGATGCACGGGATGGTTATGTGACGTTGTCACAAGATGATGACTTGGTTACGAAAGTTGTTCCTACTATACCTGGTAATTATGGCGCTTATTATGCGGCTATTCGTGATGCGATTTTGTTTGGAAAACCGAACCCAGTGACGGCCAGCGAAGCTATTTTGATTATGAAGCTTATTGAAGCAGGTGAAAAATCGGCAAAAGAACAGCGCACAATCTTCATTGACTAATTAAACGGTGGCAGGTGGGGCAAGGGGCTTATATTGATGAACGTATTGCAAAAATTAAGAATTGATCCTTTTTTAGTTATATTGATTGTAGTGGTCATCATTGCATCGTTTTTTCCTTGTGAAGGTGAAGCTAAAAAGTGGTTTCAGCACTTAACAACGGCCGCTATTGCGTTGTTATTTTTTATGCATGGCGCGAAGTTATCCCGTAATGCCATTTTGGCAGGGATAAGGCACTGGCGGTTGCACTTGGTGATTTTCACTAGCACGTTTATTTTGTTTCCCATACTGGGAATGGGATTAAGTTTCATCGTGCCAGAGTGGATGTCACCAACGGTTTATATGGGCTTTCTTTATCTTTGTGTTTTACCTGCCACGGTGCAATCGGCTATCGCTTTTACTTCCGTTGCCGGGGGGAATGTTGCTGCGGCGATATGCAGTGCTTCCGCTTCAAGCCTATTAGGTGTATTCCTGTCTCCATTATTGGTTGGTTTTTTGATCCAAACTCATGAAGGAGGCGTTCAAACTGATACCTGGAAAGCGATAAAAGATATTGTCTTGCAGTTGATGGTGCCTTTTATTGCTGGACACTTATCGCGTCCTCTGATTGCCAGTTGGGTGGAAAAACATAAAAAATGGGTCAACATGACAGATCGTTCTTCTATCTTGCTGGTGGTTTATGTTGCCTTTAGTGAGGCGGTGGTGGAAGGTATTTGGCATAAAATCGATGCCTATTCACTGCTTATGATTGGGATCGTCTGCTGTGTTTTATTAGCTATCGTACTACTAATTAACGTATATAGCTCGCGTTTGCTGGGATTTAGCAAAGATGACGAAATCACTATTGTGTTTTGTGGTTCGAAGAAGAGCCTGGCGAATGGCGTACCAATGGCGAATGTACTATTTCCCGCGCCAATGGTCGGTGTGATGTTGTTACCGTTGATGATTTTCCACCAGATCCAATTGATGGTTTGTGCTGTCCTTGCTCAGCGTTATGCGCAGCGTTTAAAAATAAAAAAGGCAGAGTAATTTTCTGCCTTTGGAACAACTTAGTTCTTAGCGGTTGGCGACTTTTTCTTTCAGTGCCTGTTTTTCTGCTTCACTAAGGAATGCAGTTGCCAAGCCATTAATCTGTGCCTGTCGGATCAACGCTGGAGACAGTCCCGCAGCTGGCGCTGCAACGTTATATTCATGGCGAATTTCGATGCCTTCTACTGCCGGATCATCTGTATTGATTGATGCCAGGATCCCGTGCTCAAGGAACTGTTTCAGGGGGTGAGCTTGTAAGGAACTGACGGTGCTGGTTTGCAAGTTTGATGTCAGGCAGGATTCAATACCGATGCCATGTTCAGCCAAATAATCCATTAGGGCTGGATCAGTGATTGCTTTGACACCATGACCAATACGAGTTGCACCCAATTCACGAATAGCGTGCCAGATGCTTTCCGCACCTGCGGCTTCACCTGCATGTACGCTAATATTCCAACCTGCGTCACGTGCTCGAATAAAATGCTGCTCAAAGAGATGGCCGGGGAAGCCTAATTCATCACCCGCCAGATCTAATGCGGTGATATGTTGTTTATGAGCAAGAAGTCCAGCGAGTTCTTCGGTGCACGCTTTTTCCCCAAATGTTCTGCTCAGAATACCAATTAAACGGATCTGAATATCATGTTGCTGGCTTGCTGAGTGGATACCATCGATTACTGCTTCCACGATGCCTTCAACGGGAAGTTGATGTTTCATGGCCATGTAATAAGGGGAGAAACGCAGTTCAGCGTAATCAAGACCCGCATTGACCGCATCTTCAACGTTTTCAACGGCGACTCTGCGGCAAGCTTCTAAATCGGCAAGTACAGTCACACCCCAATCCAATTTTTGCAGAAAGCTGACAAGGTTAGGTTCATTTTCAATGATTTGGACATGGGGGCGTAATGCTTCCAACTCATAAGCTGGGAGTGGGATATTATGTTGACGAGCAAGATCCAAAATGGTTTCCGGACGGATATTACCGTCAAGGTGACGGTGAAGATCGGTCAGTGGAAGCTGTATGTCAATCATTTTCTTATCCTTCTTATCAAATTTTATATGTACAAAAAAGCCAGCCAACGTGTTGACTGGCAAGAAAGTGAAAGCACTATTCTAGCACTATTCTGCAAGGCCATTATCAAGCAGGAATTGATGTAAGCTGGACTCTTTGTCGTTTAATTTGACTTTATCATTAGCATAGAGGAAGTTAAGGCCAATGATACCGTCTTTATCAGTCAGGATTTTGTATTTAATCCCTTGTTGAGTCATCATCTGAACTTGCTGTTCTGCCTGAGCTTCTGCGGCTGCTTTATCCTGACCATCTAACATCGCTGACTGCGCAATAGATTCTATCAACATGGCTTTCGGTACATTAATGTGCAAAGACAATTCTTGAACCAGAGTACGAACCATTTCTTCCGGTCCCATAAGTTGCAATGCACTTTTATCTTCTGGGACATTTTGTAAGGAAAGGTTGAAATCCACTGAACTTTCACCTTTGCTGTTTCTCCAACTAAAAGGAGAAATGCTGAATTGTGGATTGTTATTCAGGAGGAGATGTAAGTTACTGAGGATCGCTAGGGAAGTCGTATCATAAGATACTTGCTCCGTAGTCAAGGCTGCCTCTGCCGCATCATTATAGGCTTGGGTAAATTTACGTACAGACTGGCCATCGAGTTTTTCCATACCCAGAGCTAACTTACCAGAGCCAAACTCTATATCCTTAATTTTTACACCATCAATGCTATAAACGATTTTGATGTTCAGATTGTCTTTATCCTCACCTAAATTGGATGTCACTTTCATTCCTTTAAGAGCCATATTTGGCTCATTAGGAATTCCATTCATGCTGAATTCGCCAATACTGTAGCTTTGATCTCCGGTATAGATATCGAATTTACCTTTTTTATTATCCCCTTTAAAATCAATTTCTTTAAGTGAAATTGACTCTTTTTTGGCAGGATCACTGAAAGACAGTTCATCACTTTTGACTGTGAAGGAAAATTCACTTAGATCACGATTCACGTCAGCACTGATTTTTGCGCCTGAAAATGACAAAACCCGTTGGTCACCATTTTCAGTGGCTTCCGTATGATTAATAGGGATCAGCTCAATGTTAGCAGAGAGCGCACGGCTATAACTGACTTTAGCATTTAAGTTAAACAATGATTTTTCGTTTGTGATATTAAATAATTTTTTCAACGCATCATTTTTTTCTAGTTCTGCGTGGACAGAGGCCATTTGGGGTATCAAGTTGAATTTCTTCAAGTTAGAGAGGGGAAATGGCCCGTGATCAATTGTCGATTTGAAAATGATTTCTTCATTGGGTGGGATATCGGCATTTTTTACACCATTCTTGATGTTTAGGATCAAACGGACATCGGAGCTGAAAATACCTCGTTTGAAATCTTTTGCTTGCCATTCTATGCCACTTTCAGGAAACGATTTTACCAGTTCTGTGTTTGCCTGTTTTATAAAGCCATCTAAACGATCTTCAAGTTTCTTACCTGTATACCATGACGCTCCTGTCCATACAGCACCCAGAGCAACAACAACGCTTACTGCAACTAACGATTTTTTCATGTGGAAATCCCATCCTTTTAACGCGTATACATGGACGTATTATGCGTTTTGTATTTATGTCAAAATTCACTGAAAATATGATTAACAATCAATAAAAATAATCATAACCATATGAGTATAATAAAATTAATTAGATACTCTGGCTATTCTCCCCTTACCATAAACAGTTACGGCTTTTTCAATAGCAGGCAAGAAGATTGATTCACCTGAGAGTAATTTCAACTGCTGTTTATCAGTGCTGATCACTGCTTGTCCTTCAACACAAAATAGAACCGATGCTGAATCATTTTCCAATGAGATTGGTTGTTCTGAAACAGAATAAACAGAAAAACAAAAATCATTAACAGGAACAGGGTAATTCAGCGCATCTTTTTCCGGTCTTGGTATGGTTAGCAAAGTATCGGCAGCTTTTGGAATAAAATCCAGATTAGCCATTAATTCAGGGACATCAATATGTTTGCTGGTTAAGCCGGCACGCAACACATTGTCAGAATTGGCCATAACCTCCAAAGCGACGCCATCAAGATAGGCATGGGGAGTGCGGGCATATAGGAACATCGCCTGGCCGGGTTCGAGTTCAACGACATTGAGCAAGAGTGGTGCAAACAGTCCATTATCATCGGGATAGAATGAGGTCATTTTTTTGATGGTATCCCACGGTTCGCCCTGATGACAGTTTAATGCTGATTTTAAGACAGCCATCGCCAAATGTTTTTGTTCGCCTTGCATATTCAATAATTGTGAAAACAGAAACGCCAGATTTTGTTCAGTTGGTTGCTGGAGGAATGTTTGAATATCTGGATGTGCGGCAGAAACATAATCCAATAATTGCGCTATCTCAGATAAAGGTCTAAAAGCATTTATGGCCTTGAATGGCGTCAGCGCATAGACCAATTCAGGTTTGTGATTATCATCTTTGTAGTTGCGTTGTGCTGAGTCTAACGGTATCCCTTGTGCATTCTCTTTGGCAAAACCTATTTCTGCTGATGTTTTATCAGGGTGCACTTGAATAGACAGTGGTTGAGCTGCACATAATACTTTGAACAAGAAAGGCAAGCGCTGGAATTGCTTGGCTACTTTTTCCCCAAGGTATTTCTCTGGTTCTTTGTTGATCAAAGTATTCAAGGCGATAGTTTCACCCGTTTGAGGGTCTGTTACCAGTGAACTACATTTTGGATGTGCGCCCATCCATAGTTCTGCCATTGGCTGATTATCAGCGTTCTCGATACCATAAATATCCGTCAGAGCGGTTTTACTTCCCCAGTCATAACGTTGGATTTTGTTGGTCATTTTCAGCATGGCGGAATTTCCTATAATAAAAAGTAACTTATTTATATGACAACAATACAATAAACACGGTTAGGTCGCATTATCGATAATAAATTTATGGCATGATAAGAAAATGCCGACTAATTTATCTGCAAAGTTTATTCCGGCGTATTCAATTATTCTGTGTGCTAAGGAGATAGTAATGGCAGCCACTCGCATTGAAAAAGACTCAATGGGACCTATCGAAGTACCTGCTGACCAATTATGGGGGGCGCAAACTCAGCGCTCACTGGAGCATTTCCGCATTTCTCAGGAAAAAATGCCTGTTGCATTGATTCATGCCCTTGCATTGACTAAACAAGCAGCGGCCAGCGTTAATATGGATCTGGGCCTTTTGCCTAAAGAGCGTGGCGAAGCAGTTATCGCGGCGGCGAAAGAGGTGTTAGAAGGCAAACACTCAACAGAATTCCCTCTTGCTATCTGGCAGACCGGTTCGGGAACTCAAAGCAACATGAATATGAATGAAGTGTTGGCGAACCGTGGTAGTGAGATCCTTGGTGGTAAAAGGGGCAATGAACGTCTGATTCATCCTAATGATGATGTTAACAAGAGCCAAAGCTCTAATGACGTTTTCCCAACGGCCATGCATGTTGCAGCCGTTACTGCATTGCGTGAACACCTGTTACCAGAGTTAAAAGTACTCCAAAAAACTCTGGCAGATAAAGCGGAAGCATTTAAAGACATCGTAAAAATTGGCCGTACTCACTTACAAGATGCAACGCCATTGACTTTAGGCCAGGAAATTTCCGGCTGGGCAGCTATGTTGACGCATAACTTGAAACACATTGAAGAGAGTATTCCTCATGTGTGTGAACTGGCTCTGGGAGGAACTGCGGTAGGAACTGGTCTGAATACCCACCCTGAATATGCTGTTCGTGTTGCACAGAAAATTGCTGAATTATCGGGTCATCCTTTTGTCACTTCGCCAAATAAATTTGAAGCGTTGGCAACTTGTGACGCGCTGGTTCATTCACACGGTGCATTGAAAGGTTTGGCTGCATCATTGATGAAGATTGCTAACGATGTTCGTTGGTTGGCCTCTGGCCCTCGTTGTGGTATTGGTGAAATTTCCATTCCTGAAAATGAGCCAGGCAGCTCTATCATGCCAGGCAAAGTGAACCCAACTCAGTGTGAAGCGATGACCATGTTATGCGCTCAAGTGATGGGTAATGATGTGGCAATTAACATTGGTGGTTCGTCTGGTAACTTTGAACTGAACGTATTCCGCCCAATGGTTATTCATAACTTCCTGCAATCCGTTCGTGTGCTGGCGGATGGTATGCGTAGTTTCAATGAGCATTGTGCTATTGGTATTGAACCTAATCGTGATCGCATCACCCAATTGCTGAATGAATCACTGATGCTGGTAACGGCATTAAATACTCATATTGGTTACGACAAGGCTGCTGAAATTGCTAAAAAAGCGCATAAAGAAGGCCTGACGCTGAAACAGTCAGCACTCCAGTTAGGGTATTTAACTGAAACTGAATTTGATGCGTGGGTTCGTCCAGAAGATATGGTTGGCAGTATGAAGTAATGCTTACTCTATAAGCACATAAGCAAAAATGAAAAAACCGGAAAGCATTTACTCCGGTTTTTTATTTCTCAAATTTCTTTGTAGAGATGTAAGCGGGGAATGACCAACTCAAGTGGCTTCGCTTTGGGCTTATACTTATGTTTAATTGCGTTGGCATTGTAGTTAGACAAAGTGCCGAGTTTGGGTTTGATTTCACTTTCTTCTGTGTAGAAAACAATCACAGGAACCGGACAAGCATATTGGATTTGCTTTTGTATTTCTGAATACCATACACGAGTAATAGGTTGTACTTTTACTGGTCGTTTAATTTTCAATACCACATCATCGGGTAATTTTTTAATATCTGTAATCTCCAATGCCACCAATGCTGCCCATTGATCATAGGAGTAGGGTGGGACTGCTCTGCCCGCATTGTAGCTTTTCTCCAGCCTTTCCAAAATTTGTTGTTTGGTGACTTTATTAATGATGTTCTTATTAGCCCAGCCAAAATTAATGGAATCAGGGTTTAATAGAGGTGTGATAGAGCGATAGGCATTCAGGGTAATAAGGCCGCGCAAATGATCATGAACAAATTCAAATCGTTGTTCTTTACTGATACCTGATTCTTTGGTAACGATATTTTCTAACTCTATTTTTAATTGGTTTACTTCATTAATGACTTCCATGGCTTCTTTATATTGCTGGTGGTTAACAGCAAAACACAAGGCTCCAGGCAGGCGGCTCGCAGCTTTACTGCTGACATTAGGATTATTATGATGTATGAATAGCTTCTGATAGAAGTGTAAACCTACATTGAGCGCTTCATTTCCCTGTAGCTGATTGACCATAATTTCAGTTATTTGTTCATGTTCTTCACCTTTTTCAATTTTCGGTAATTCAAATACCCGTGCATCAATAAGCTGATAACTCATTAACAACTCAACCAGTGAAGATAGCTTTTCTTCTTGTTTTTTAAAGCAATTTGTAAGTAATTCTATTGAAAAATACTTATTCATGATAATTTTCAACCATCGACGATGTTACATCGACGATGTTACTGAGCTATATTTAGTTACAACATACTTTTAGTATAAAATCAACCCACAAAAAAATCCACAACTCACTACTCCAAAAACTAACTAAAAAAGAAAACACCTATTGCGAAATAATTTAGCATTGTGATAAAAAACAAATAACACATTAATTGAAAATTAGATGATTGATAGAGTGGGTCATACACCAAGGTTGTAAAATATGAAAAGATTAGTTAAACCAGTAAATTCCTTTAAGAAAGTGATCGATGCATTGTTACCACACTCCGAATTGATCACAGCTGATTTATCAACACAAGGAAAAGTAATTAAAATAGAAAATGAATTTGCTAAGTTTTTTTTATTAGAGAAAGGATATATCAATATGCGCAGAATCAACGACAATTTAATCATTGCTACACTTTTTTCACCCTACATTATCGGTTTATCTTTCTATTCTGGAGCGGAAATCTATTATTCCATTGAGCTAGGGGAAAATTGTAAACTTTATCAAATTCCTCGAGTTAGTGCATTGAATGCCATAAAAAAGCATGATCTCTATAGAGAGTGGATGAGAATAATTTCCTATAAAATATCTTTCTTATATGCCAGGGATATTAGTCTCTTCCGTCATGGAAATAGGGAAGTCGTGTGTAGTTTGTTATCTCGCCTGATGACCTTGCCGGCAGAATTCAGAGAAAACATTACGACAATTAAATATATAGAACAAAGATGCACACTTTCACGCAGTTGTATACAACGTGTTTTATTCGCTCTAAAAAAAGAAGGATGTATTGAAATTATTGATGGATATTTAACAAAAGTTTTAGTGCTACCGATTGAATCCTATTATTAAAAAATATTTCAGGTATCAGATAAGCAATGAATAATTCAGAATGTTTTAAATGTATTGCTTAAAGAAGCCGACATTGATTATTTAAATCAAATTGATGCCGGCCGCTATATTCTATTATTTTGGTAATTTATTGAGTCTTAAGCCTAAATAAATAGCAATTATCATTAATAATGAAATAAATGCAGCAACGCCGTTCCATGCAAAATAGGACCAGAATATTCCACCTAATGTCCCAGCAATACTGGAACCAGAGTAATAACAGAATAAATAGAGTGATGAAGCTTGTGCTTTGGCGCGCTTGGCTCTCTGTCCTATCCATCCACTAGCAACTGCATGAGCGGCAAAGAAGCCTGTTGTCAATATCATTACTCCCAATATTACTGCCCAGATAGGGGAGAATAGGGTGATTAAGCAACCTATTAGCATCATACTAATAGCTGCCAGCAATACTTTTCCTCTTCCATGCTTGCTTATTAATCTGCCGGCTTTAGTTGCACTGTAAGTTCCTGTTAAATAGACGACAGATAGCAAACCAACAATAGTCTGGCTTAAATGATAAGGTGCTTCTAATAATCGATAACCAATGTAATTAAACATAGTGACAAAACTTCCCATAAGCAGAAAAGCTTCGGCAAATAGCAGAGGAAGACCTTGATCACGGAGATGTAGCTTCAAATTGATGAGTAATGATTTAGGTCTTAATGAGCTGGATTTAAAGTGCCTGGATTCCGGTAACATTTTCCAAAACGCAATGGCGGAGATTAAAGCAAATGTACCAAGTAAGATAACGGCGATCCGCCATGAATAGTGATCAGCGATCACACCAGTAATTAAACGTCCGCTCATTCCCCCTATTGAATTACCGCTGATATAGAGGCCAATAGATAAGGTTACATAACTAGGATGGATCTCTTCACTTAAATAAGTCATCGCGACAGCGGCAACACCACTTAATGATAAACCCACTAGTGCGCGCATAAACAAAATCCCATGCCAACTTGTTACGACAGAGCTTAAGAGAGTAAAAATGGCGGTGGCAATAAGTGATACTACCATGACATGTTTACGACCAAGTGCATCGGATAAAGGACCAGTTATCAATAGACCGAGAGATAACATTCCGGTGGAAAGGGATAAAGCCAAACTACTATTGGCTGGCGAGATGTCAAATTCATCTGACAAAATTGGCAAAATGGGTTGAACAAAATAGAGTAACGCAAATGTTGCCAGCCCTACGGCAAAGAACGAGAAAGTGACTCGCAGGTATACAGCATCTTCACGTTGAATGTAAGGCTGTTTACTTTTATGTCCTTGATTAATCGTGTTTTCAACATCTCTTTCGACGCCAGAGACTGCTGATTTTTCACTGACGCTTTGGATTGTATTCACGCTACTTCCTTATCTAGGTAAAACAAACGTTAATTACTTGATGTAGATCAAGGATAGAAATTCATGAATATTTTGTCTAATATATTAATCATTAAAAATGATATCTTTAAAATATCAATAGGGTAATAAATAATGACTACTAATATTGAACTCAGACACTTGCGTTACTTCATTGCTGTAGCAGAAGAGCTGCATTTTGGACGAGCAGCAGAACGATTGAATATTTCACAACCACCATTAAGCCAGCAGATCCAAGCGCTGGAAGCGAATATAAATGCCCAATTACTGGTGCGTAATAACAGAAATGTTAATTTAACACCTGCCGGACATATGTTTCTTCAGGAAGCCTATCAAATCATTTCCCAAGTTGATGCTGCAGCAACCAAAGCTGCCAGAATGCAGCAAGGGGAGTTAGGGGAGATATCGATTGGCTTTACATCCACCACACCTTTTATGCAAAAAGTAACACTGAGTTTACGTCAATTCCGGGAACGTTATCCTGATGTCGCCATCCATATGCATCAAATGAATACTAAACAACAAATAGCGCCTTTGCAGACAGGCAGAATCGATATAGGGATTATGCGTAATACATCATTGCCCGATAACCTGGAACATCAGTTACTCTTCCGCGAGCGTTTTATGTTGGCTGTATATGATGATCATCCTCTGCTGAAGTACGCTAATGAAGGTGTTAATTTGGAAATCCTATCTGATTATCCACTGGTGTTTTTTGAGCGCGATGTAGGAACGGCACTGTATGATGAAATTATTTCCTTATTGGCTAATGTGGGAGTGGTTCCAACGATTTCTCAGGAAGCAGGGGAAGCCATGACGATATTAGGATTAGTCGCTGCGGGATTAGGGGTAAGTATTATTACGGAGTCGTTTACCCGAATGAAACTGGATGGAGTTCAATATCTGCCTTTAGCAAACAATCCTGCTTACTCCGAAGTTTGGCTGGTTAAACATAAAAATTACAATAACAGTGCTGCGGCAGATCGGTTAACTCATCTCCTGATTTCAAATATTGTGGATGAAGCTAATAGATGAAATTGTTCATCAAAAGTAATAATCACGATAAGTTCGTGTGAAAGATCACATTTCTACCTTAAACGGATATCTTCTCATTTAAACAGAGACATAATCGTTATTATTAATTTTTTAGCGACGTGAATTAAATGCAGGAGGCGAGGTGAGTGTTGATATTCAACCAAGTCATATTGATCAAATCAAACAGACCAACATTGGGTTGGTTTATCGATTAATTGATCAATATGGGCCTATCTCACGTATTGCTCTTTCCAAAAAAGCTCAATTGGCACCAGCCAGCATTACTAAAATCACGCGGGAACTCATTGATGCACATTTAGTGAAAGAAACTGAATTCCCTGACCTCGGTTTCAGAGGACGTCCTGCTGTTGGACTGAAAGTAGATAGTGAAGGGTGGCAATTTTTATGTATTCGCATTGACGAAGGGCATATTGTCATTGGGCTTCGTGACTTGAGCAGTAATCTCGTCGTTGAAAAGCAATCAGTATTCTCTGTGCCTCAGAATTGCTCTTTCTTAGATTGTGTCGTCAATGAGATTGATAACTTCTTTTTGTGTCATCAATTTTCCCTGGAACGCTTAACAGCAATCAGCATTACTATCAATGCGATAGTAGATCCGGTTAATGGGATTATCCATAGTTCACCATACTACGATATCCACGATCTTCCTCTGGGAAAATTTTTACACCAACGCACAGGACTGCCAATTTTTCTGCAACATGGCATAGCCGCATGGACAATTGCAGAGTCTTTATATGGGGCAGGGAAAAACTACCAGAATCTTATCCAGATTGTTATAGATGACAATGTTGGCGCAGGAATTATGACTGCGGGGCAAATGCTCCATGCAGGAAACCACAGTGTCGTAGAAATTGGGCACATTCAAATCGAATCCAATGGCGAACATTGTTACTGTGGTAATATCGGTTGTCTTGAAACGGTGGTGGGTATCAAAAAAATTTTGCAAAAATTTCACTCCCAGACGGAAAGACAATCTGGCACCTTGACAATTGATTCACTTTGTCAGGCAGCTATAGAGGGTGATCCACGGGCAACAGAAATCGTTTGTGATGCAGGAGAACGAATTGGGCGCATCATGGCGATTATGGTCAATATCTTTAACCCCGAAAGGATCTTGATTGGTTCGCCGCTGAACAGCATTAAACACATTCTCTATCCTGCTATTCAACAGCATATAGCACAACGTTCACTTCCTGGCTATAGCCAACAAGTTGATATTATGGCTACCCAATTTGACAATACAGGCACATTACCTGCGGCAGCCTTAATTAAACAAGCATTGTATAACGGTGAATTACTGCTCGAGCTCATGCAAGGATAATACTCATCACACAAAACATTGAGCTAACGCAACCCCTATCTTAAACACATCTCCTACACTCTAACCTTGCTCGTTAAAGAGAGTAAGTAACCGGTCAACCTATTCTGTTATTACGGAAAAATGAATTTATGTTAACGCGCTTATTTGTTACAGGCACGGATACCAACATCGGTAAAACAGTTGTTACCCGCGCATTATTGCAAGTCTTTAATCGTGAAGGAACAACCGCAGTAGGATATAAACCTATTGCGATAGAAAAACATGAAACTCCGGAGGGAATACGTAATCGTGATGCCTTAATCATACATAAATCTTCACCGGTACAAGTGGATTACGAAGAAATCAACCCTGTTATTTGGGAAAACAATTATGAAGAAGAAAATCGTGCTGATTTTACTCAAATGACAAAAGGCCTAAGAAATCTAGGCCATAAAGCAGATCGTGTCATCATTGAAGGTAACGGTGGTTGGCGTATGTTGCTGGAAGATGAAACGTTTTATTCTGATTGGGTAGTGCAAGAAAAACTTCCCGTCATTTTGGTAGTTGGTATTCAGGCAGGCTGTGTTAACCATGCTATTCTAACGGCGCAATCTATCATGAATGATGGTGTACCCCTGATTGGCTGGATTGCTAATCGCATCAATCCAGGACTAGCATACTACGCTAAGGTATTGGAAAGGTTACAGCGTCACATACCGGCTCCACAGTTGGGAGAAATACCTTATCTCTTAAGGCCAGAAGAACGCGACTTATCTTGCTATCTGGATATTTCTGCGATATTGGCAGTTGATGATTAAAAATAGAAGTAAAAAGGGAGCGAATTATGCTCCCTTTTCTGAAAGTCAGAAAGAATATTACTCTTGGCCTTTCTTATCATGGGAAAGACGGACATAGACTATTTTTTGTTTACCATAATCACAATACCCAACAACTTTTCCACTTGTCGGATTGCTTTCAGTAACTTGATCACTAGGAACCAAGTCAAGTCTAAAATCCGTTTTTGAAACACCATTTTTAATGATTTTCTGCGCAATCTCTTCTTTCAAGTTTTCACATGTTATCTTTTGTGAAGCTTGCACTGTAAAGGACGAAAGCGCAAAAAACAAAGCCCCGGTCAGTAGGATCTTTTTCACCATCTTCTCCTTATCTTGATGTCGGTGTTGATTTTATTAAGGTTTAATCGGGCGGCCTGTATTGATATCCAGACAACGTTTTGTGCTCAGTTCCCAATAAGCATTAATATCGACACTTTTTAAACAGGCTTCACGATTATCAGCTTCCACTTCATACTTATCAAACTCTTTTTCTTTACGTTTGTTCGCTTTATGGCGCAATCCTCTCTGTTCATTCCATTCTTCTTTGCTTTGACGAGCCATTTCTTTGCTCAAGGAAGTTTCTCCACCATTGATGGTTACACACGTACTTTCTGATGCACATGGCGTAGAGAATGCAGACGTCTGCCAAAAGAAAGAGAATACCAGAGCAATAGTAGAAACACTTTTAACAATCAAAGAACGAACATTCATTTTTGAACCTCTTTTACGATGTTACTTAAACACTCTTAAATACAATGTTACTTAAACTATAAGACTAAGCCATTTAACGAAACTGCTAAAAAACTATTAGTCCCTATATACACTTAAACCCGCGAATGACTGACAAACTGGCATCATTTCCAGTGTATTAATATTGACGCGAGAAGGCAGGTTAACAACCCAAAATACCGCTTCGGCAATATCGTCCGCCGTCAGTGCATCGGCGCTTGCATAAGTTTTATCAACTTTTTCCTGATTGCCTTTAAAACGAATATGAGAAAATTCGGTTCCTCCAACCAATCCAGGTTCAATATCGGTGACCCGAATATTCTTTCCATGTAAGTCAGCGCGCAACCCTAAACTGAATTGTTTGACAAAGGCTTTGGTAGCACCATATACGTTACCGCCAGCATAAGGCCAATTTGCTGCGGTAGAACCAATGTTAATAATGTGTCCGTGATTGGCTTGTACCATATTAGGCAACAAAGCTCGCGTCATGTTCACTAATCCTTTTGTATTGGTATCAATCATAGTTTCCCAGTCATCAGGATTAGCCAGGTGAGCGGGTTCTAACCCTAACGCCAGCCCTGCATTATTCACAAGAACGTCTATATTACGTAAGGTAGTTGGTAGATGTTGAATTGTCTGTTCGATCGCAAAGCGATCTCTCACATCGAGTTGAATGGGGTGGAAGTTTTCGCCCCATTCCTTTTTTAACTGATCTAATCTGTCCTTACGGCGCCCTGTTGCGATGACGATGGAGCCATGTTTGATAAATTTTCTTGCAATTGCTTCACCAAAACCCGAAGTTGCACCTGTCACAAAAATAATCATAACTATCCTCTTATCTGTGAATTATTATCGTAATATCCATATTATTAGAAAAATTTATTTATCATTAGTCAAGGTTAAATTGTTTTATTTGAATTTGATTTGTTTTTTTAATATATGATTATTTATTCATGACATGGGAGTAATTAGCTAAAAAAGTTCCATAAAAAATCAGTAACATTATTCAATGTGTTTATGTAAAATAATCCACATGAAAATAGAGAGTAGAGGATAATATGCCATTTTATCAACCATTTAAAATTTCTTTTAAATCAGGGGATCTTATATTTGGGTTAGATGACGAGAGAAAACAATATGCTAAAAAATGCCTAGAATTTCAGTTATTTCTTGATTCTAATAACATATCAACCCTTGATAGATATTCAATTACTCAAAATGAAATTGAGGTACGTAAGATGTACGGACAACAGATTCCTCATAATCAAGAAAGCTTTACAACGGCGGTAATGAAACACTGGAAATACAAAGATATACTCAATCAAGAAGATAACTATAATATTGATTACAATAATGGGAACGTTTACTACCCTAGAAGAATAACAAGCCGAAAATGTAAAGCTGGGTTATCTTGGTTTTCTCACTCACTAAACCATGCAAGTATCCATTTTATCTTAGATGGAATAGATATGGAGAATGCTATCAATAAAAAAAGCAACCCAAGAATCAACAAAGGAAAAGACTCATATACCAACAAAGAACTGAGATGGATATACCGAAATAGGAAAGATCCAAGGGTTCAATCCTGCATACAATTCTGGCTAGATGGTTCGCCAGTATCCCCACCTTGGATAGAAGGAAGATATGTCGATTTATGGAAAAATTACCATCCGAAATTTGAAAATTCTGAGATCGAACTAGGGGAATTTGCTGAAACCGTTTTGAATTTTGAATATAGAGACTATACGTAGGTTTGTGTAATTATGGATGAAACGCAGATGGCCCGCCAAATGCGGGCCTGAAAAAGTAAGCAAATTAGTTTGCTCTTGCTTGCTCCATATATTCTTGTAGGGAACCATCGAATGCAATTTTCCCTTTGTCGATTCGGATTACTCGCTCAGCCAGTCTAAATACACGCGGATCATGGCTTATCATAAGCACAGTTTTACCACGAACGATATTGTTCAATGACTCGGCAAAGCTATTTATTTTACTATTGTCCAGATAGGTCGTAGGTTCATCAAATAGCAGTATTTCTGGCGTCTTGAGGTACAAACGCGCTAACCCAATAACCTGCCTTTCACCGCCCGACAAGGAAGAACCTTTTTCGTCAATATATGAATCCAGGCCATCCTTCAGTTTACCTAACAGTTCATTACCACCGGCTTTAATCAACGCAGAAATCATCTCTTCCCTGGTTGATTCTGTATTGGCAATGTGCAGATTATCGTATAATGTGCCTTTTATAATCTGAGTCTGTTGTGACATCACACCAAATTTTTGCAACCAACGCTGAGAATCGGGATTATCCAGAACTTCACCAAAAATTGAAACATAACCTTCGTTTAATGGTGTTAAACCAGTCACAATGTCAAATATTGTACTTTTACCTTGACCATTATCACCGACGATAAGAACTCGTTCTCCTTTTTGTATAGAGATATTCATATCTTTGAACAAAGTATCTCTGTCGTTATAGGAGAATTTCTTGACATTGATATCAATAGCACTAGCACTAGCACTACAATTTTCCACTGATTGGCTCTGTTTGCGATTGTTTGGTTGATAAGCGCCCAACAATTCTAAGACCCTGTCCAACAACGATTTGAGTGAAGCAAATTTATTTAAATGATTACTGTATCTCTTAATGGAATCAGACATTAATTGTTCATAGGTAAATGCAGCCACAAAGTTACCAGGGTTGATCGTTCCATCCATCAATAACAAACCACCATACCACAGTACAGCAATTGTCGATGCTAACTGTGCAAAAAAGCCAAGAGGAATAGACAGGGACATAAACAGCCCGGTGATCCTCTCAATATTTTTCACTTTAGTATTAGCATCATTAATTCTCTTTTTCTCCGACTCTTCAGAATTGAAAATCTTGACAGATTTGATCCAAGAAAGAGATTCTTGGATGACACCGGTTAATCGTGAATTATAAATTTGCAGAATTCTTTCATAAACAGCCACTCGGTTAGTAATTGGCTTGCTGATTAAAGTAGTCAGACAAACCATCATAAACGCCAAAATAGCCAATTTAATATCAATCAGGGCCATAGCAATAAATGGGCCGATTATTGATAACGTATCATAGAGAAATTCGCTATATAAATCTCTAACTCTATCTGATACAAGGTAAGTATCATTTTTTATTCTAAATGCCAGATTTGCTGAATGAAATTTTCTAGTGATATGATAGGGAAAAGAGAGGAAAGAATCGACTAGCGATTTCCTCATGTTATAACTCAGTTCTGATGCATTAATTGTTTGCATCCAAATAATAATAGCGTGACTGATGACAATCAATAATGATACGGCGATTAGAGAAGCAATTAATTCATTAAATGAGAAAGAAAGAATTAGCTTATCCTTCAATAAAGTATTGACTAATTCCTGAACCAGAAATGGGAATAAAACCTCCGCTAAAGCTGCCACTACCGTAAAAACAATAGCCAGCACCAATGCTGTTTTTTGTTTACGTATAAAAGAATAAAGGAATATAATATATTTCATATACTGATCACTGTTAAGTTATCAATCTAACTAGTATAGACAACATGTTAAAACTTACCATCCTACCTAAAAGCGACTAATTCCATCCTTGGAATACATTTATCCTATGACAATAAAATACAATTTATATTGCAACTAATATCGCAATTTTTAGATTACTTGTATTTTATAAGAATATCTATTTAAATGCATAACCATGCAGGAAAGCAGGGCGCCGCTCTTCATATATTCAGATAAATTGAAAAGTTTTGGCGTTAATGCCAATTTAGAGCAAATTTTTTCCAGCTCATGATTTTTGTTCATTTCATAGATATACTCCTCTGTACCTGCTTTCAGGTCATTAATATTAGATGAACAGAGAATATGCTGATTGACTCTGACGGAGTTACAAATCCCACTGTATGCAATATCTTTACTGATACTGATAATGTTGGTTACTTTTTCCAGTTCTTTCAGCTCGTCGCTGTTGAATCCGCTGGTATAAACGAGCGTATTTTCTTTATCCAATGGGAATATGCAGCAATCCAAATGGTAAAGATAAGGATCTCTTTCTTCCACTTTCACGATCTTGAGGCCGAATTTTTCTTCCATCCAGTCATAGGTTTTAATATCACTTCTTATTCCATAACCACCGACCAGTACATTATCATGCAAATGTTTTAATTCAGCCTCACCTTCAAAATAGTAGGGGGCAACTTCCGTTTTATAGCCCAATGATTCAAAGAAACTTACCCCAATAGGTGTTTCTGATCTTCTGATTTCTGATGCAAAATTGGCAACTATTGCAGTTGGATCTTCATCTCCAATAATAATTCCCAAGTTAGCAACATATACTTGATCTTGTAGCTCCTGGTGAGTATCAGATGGTAGCAAATAGACCAACGATTGTGATGACATAAAGCTATATAGCTTATAGAACTGTCTTAAAGCCACTTTGCTGTTCACATTGATATCGGACTCATCCAGTTCCTCCATCCAAATATTATTTCTTACATTGGTATTTAATGAAAATGGAGGAGCTAATAAAAATACGGGCATTTTCAGATCAGAAATGATATTAGGAGAATTCTTTAACATCTTAAAACCTCGATTTTAGTTTATATTATTTGTTTATAGAGAGTTATCGTTGATTCTAACTAACTTAGTCATACCACCAGTCACATGTTCCTTTTCAGTTACCAATGAAATTAATTCATCATCAGTAACAGGGATCACTAAATCGACTTGTGAACCATACCGAATCATTGAAAACCTATCACCCTGATATACAGGAGTATCTTGTTGTATATGGAACGGTGTTATCGTATCAACGTCATAATCACCAACTTGAACCATATAGTATTCTCGATTAATGCCAGGCGAGTAGACTTTATTGACGACTCGTTGGTTCAGATATAAATAATCGTCATAAATTAATTCAATGTTCTCTTTATAAAAAATATTATTCTCTACATCAATCATTGGTAGATTGTTGGTTTCCAGAGGTTCATGTTCCGCGTAACTAAGGATACCATCGTAAGGGATTCTATTAATATGCACGTCATAGCATGTCATAAAGATACCAATGACAAGCGAACGTTTATCATAATGTTTATCTCTGATGATATCCTGAATGCTATATTTTTTTCCTTTTACTTCGGTGATCGCCTCATCTGGGTTTATTATTCCACTATAAATAACAAACCCATCCGCAGGAGATAAAAAATACCTATCATCTGTATTGATTGTTCTCGCTGGGTCCCTGAAAAAACCCTCCTGAAAATAAGTTTCAGGCGGAAGATCAGGGAGTCCATTAAATATCGATTTAATGGCTTCGTTCATTTTGTTACTCATTATTACCTCTAAAAATGTTCATCAACTAGAACATGAAAAAGAGAAAAAACAACATGATACAAACAGTTACAGCGAGATATGTTACAGACTAATATTAATGATTCAATTTTATTTTTTTTATGGGTATGTTTATTTTTTGTTTGTCAATAAACAAAATTTCACCTAAGTTAACCAGACTGATATATATAGCCAACTAAATATAAATATGTTGATGATATAAATTAGGTAGTAAGGTAGTATATTATATATATCTGTCAGTGACATTCATCACAAATATTGCAAAAAAAATCAATTAAAATTGAAATAAATGACGTACTCTGGTCGATTTTTAATCCAATTCAATACTTGGAGTGGGGGAGTTTTCATGAACTGATATAACGTTAAAGTCAATTAAAATAAATATGGAGTTGGATATTGTTATCCGTCATGCGATGAATTAGAAAAACAGGTTAAATAGATATGCAGAAATTATTTGCGTAAGAATTCAGATAATTCGCAAATATATGCATAAAACAAAAATAATATCGAAAAAATATGTGGTAACGAGCCTAAATTTTATAGTCAATTGAAATGACATGGGCCACAGTGAAATCCTAGAACCTTCTCACAGATTTGAATCTTTTTTCCTGATGGAAACCCTGAAAGTTACGTGCATGTGTCTAAATTTCCTCTTGTTTTTACATTTTTGCCACAAATTTGACTAAAATGCAACCATTAAATATATTAAATCATAGGTTATATTTTATCCATTTAATCCATGAGGAGAGGAAGTAACCATGCCGATACCAACGCTCAGGCATTTCATTAATGGTCAGTATATTGAGACTAAAGGCTCCGAATATTTTGATCTGGTAAGCCCGGTCACTGGTGAATTTTATGCACGTTCTCCTAACGCGACCGCGGAGGATGTTGATGATGCTTATGCATCGGCTAAAGAGGCATTTAAAATATGGGGACGTAGCACACCGTCGGCACGTCAGCGGGCGTTGTTAGCGCTGGCTGATACGATAGAAAAGAACGCTGAACGTCTGATTGAATTACAAAGCCGCAATACAGGGCAGCTTAAGCACCTGATTGCCTCCGAAGAGATTGCGACATCAGTGGATCATATCCGCTTCTTCGCCGGCGCAGCCCGTTTTTTGGAAGGCAAGGCTACAGCAGAATATCTCCCTGATATGACCACCAGCATTCGGCGTGAACCGCTGGGCGTGGTAGGGCAGGTTACTCCATGGAACTATCCGTTGATGATGGCGGTGTGGAAGATAGCACCTGCTCTGGCCGCAGGTAATACCGTGGTGCTTAAACCAAGTGATACCACACCGGAAAGTACTTTGTTACTGGCTGAACTGTCCGCCCCGTTTTTCCCAGCTGGCGCTTTCAACGTAGTATTGGGTAATGCGAGCGCGGGCACCCTGGTCGTTTCACACAAAACGCCTGCTATGGTTTCCATTACTGGTTCCACACGTGCAGGTTTTCAGGTTGCCTCTTCAGCGGCGGCTAATCTCACCAGAACGCATCTGGAGTTGGGAGGTAAAGCACCGGTAGTTGTTTTTGCTGATGCGGATATCGATAAAGCAGTGGATACCATCGTTACCGCAGGGTACTTCAACGCGGGTCAGGATTGCACTGCGGCTTCACGTGTGCTGGTGCATGAATCTGTTCACGATACTTTCGTCGCTAAATTGGTGGCGGCAGCTAAAGCCACCCGTTTTGGCGACCCAGAAGATAAAGAAGCGCTGTATGGGCCGCTTAATAATATTCGTCAGCTAGAGCAGGTCAAAGGATTCATTGCGCGTCTGCCCGCACATGCCCGTATCGAAACAGGAGGCCGTCAGGCCAATCGTTCGGGATATTATTTTGAACCTACCGTGATTACTGGTCTGGATCAATACGATGAAGTGATTCAGACTGAGATTTTTGGCCCTGTTATCACAGTGCAAAAGTTCCTAACAGAACAGGAAGCTATCGAGAAAGCTAACGATGTAAAATACGGATTGGCCTCCAGTGTCTGGACCCGCGACCATGGCCGTGCGTTACGCTTGTCTCGTGAGCTTGATTTTGGAACTGTCTGGATTAACACCCATATTCCTCTTACGGCAGAAGCACCACATGGTGGCTTCAAGAAATCTGGATACGGTAAAGATTTGTCGGCTTATGGCTTCGATGAATACACACGTATCAAACACGTGATGAGTTCCAATGATTGATACAGGGATATCCACAATGAATCAAAATAGATCTTTACGCGACTTGGTATCACGTGCGCACCACGAACTGTTTACTGACCGTGATGTGAGGGCGCTTGAGCGTTATTTTGCACCGAATTTCATTGAACATTCTCCACTAGTCAAAGACGGTCTTACCGGATTAAGTGAGTTAGTCCAGTCACATCCCGAACTGCATCATGAAACATTTCGCGTACTACAAGACGGTGATCTGGTTGCTATTCACGGCCGTTTCACGGGCTTAGACGATCAGCCATTGGTCGGTTTCGATCTTTACCGGGTTGTCGGTGGCTTAATCGTGGAACATTGGGATGGCTTGGTACCGCAGTCCGCGCCCAACGCCAGTGGCCGAACTCAGTTAGATGGCCCAACTGAAACAGGCCATAGTCGTGACAGAGAGAAAAATCGCGAACTGGTGGTTAACTTTTTCACGCGCTCCCTGATCGAAGGGCACTATGATGAGTTTGGAAATTACACCAATGGTAAGGCGTTTCGCCAGCACAGCCCCGATATTCCCGATGGTACGGCTGCGGTCATTGCGTTTCTTAAACAACTTAAAGATGAAGGGCGGGGCCTGCATTATGCAAAAATCCACCATACAGTAGCCGACGGGCAGTTTGTTCTGACTCACTCAGAGGGGAGTATTGCCGGAGCACGTCACAGTTATTTTGAGCTATGGCGCGTCGAGAACGGCAAAGTGGCTGAACTTTGGGATGCGATCACACCCGTACCGGAGGATGCGCAAGCGCTGCATCGCTACGGAATTTTTTAGCGTTGTTTGCAGACATGCTGAAATCCTGTGTCATTTCAATCAGGAGTTAGAGAATGACGGCATATTCCATCGTCTATGCACCACTCGATCAGGCCACCAGAACCGAACAGGTTGTGGAACGTTTAAGTAACGCGATCATCTCCGGGATATTACAAACTGATGAGCAGTTGCCTAACGAAAACGAGTTGTCGCGGCTGCTGGGCGTATCACCGGTAACTGTTCGTGATGCCCTGAACACGCTACGTGCCAGGCAGTTGATTGATACTCGGCGCGGACGTCATGGCGGTAGTTTTGTGTGTCAAGTTTCCGTTGAGACAATGCAGAAATATCACCCGTTGCGGCTGATGGCTTCGGGTGAGCTGGCGGATTTCAGCGAGTTTCACTGTGCAGTGATTGGTCACAGTGCGAGGCTTGCGGCTCAACGTTCAACGCTGGGTGAACTGAGAAAGCTTGGACAACTGATCGACAGTTTTGCAGCCGCGACACAGCCAGATGCCCGTATACAGGCAGATATGCGCAGTCTGTTAACTCTGGCATCTCAGGCACAGTCGGCCAGGCTTGCCAATCAAGAGTTGGAGATACAGGCTGAATGGGCTCCGTTGATGGTTCTTCTGTATCGAGAGACTGCTATTCACCGCGAGGTTGCTGCCGCCTGGCATACACTCTTGGCCACTTTGTATAAGGGTGATGGCTTCGCCTGTTACCAGCTGGCACAGAAGATGATTATCCGAATTACTGACCACCTGTTTGAATGCAAATTGCGTATGGAGACTGATGCGTCATTCTTGCAGCGATCTGATTTGAGATCTGACTAAAAGACAGGGAAAGGGGGGCATATGTACAACGACATATACGTAAAACGAGCCAGGGATATCCTGGACGATATCTTGGTCGCGGCGCAGCGGGCTGCGACAACTTTAGCGGATAAGACAGCGCGTATTTTATTAGAGCTGCCGTTATATCGTACGGAAGGTGTTCGTTTGGAGCAGGAACAGCGCGACGTATTGCAAAAACATATCCAAGATGTACTACGGCGTAATCACGCTTGGTGTAACGGGGCGGGGTTTGCCAGTTATGCGGTCCCGAAGACGGTTAAGGAGGAGAACGGTTACTGGACGCTGGAATGGTGGCGTCAGGAAGGGAATACCATTCAGTATGCGCAGCTGGAACACAATCAAGAACAACGAAGGCGTCTGGATTTCCGATTGTTTGAGTGGTTCCGGCAACCAGCCAGCCGTCATCTTCCCGTCATCGACGGCCCCTATGTGGATTATGTCTGCAATGGTGCCTACACGATTACGATAGCCCATCCGGTGCTTATCGGTGAGGAATTTGTCGGTGTCGCGGCGGTGGATATTCTGGTTTCGACGCTGGATCGGTTACTTCTGCCGATTCTGGGAGCTATCGGTAAGCCAGCACTAATTATTAATGACGATGCGCGGGTTGTGACTTCAACTGTGCCAGGGGTACGCTCTGGTTCATTATTAAAGAACCAAGACGTTAACCGATCGGCAAATGGTGACGTCCCTCCACTGCGCCTGGTGATCCTACCGTTATCACACACTGAATCACACAGGGCGTTTGTCAGCTGAAGCCCACTTGTTAAGATTACTCAGGAGTTTTTGCTTATGACTGAATCTATGTTAGCTAAAAGGCGTAGGGCGGCTATCGCAAAAGGTGTAGGCGTGACCACACAAATCTATGTTAAACGTGCGGAAAATGCTGAAATCTGGGATTCCCAAGGGCAACGCTATATTGATTTTGCTGCCGGTATTGCCGTAGTGAATACCGGCCATCGTCACCCACGCGTCATTGCCGCAGCCAGAGAGCAATTGGAACAGTTTACCCACACTTGTCATCAAGTCGTGCCTTATGAAAATTATGTAACGCTAGCCGAACGACTGAACCGGCTGGTGCCGGGTAATTTTGTGAAAAAGACCGTTTTTGTTACCACCGGGGCTGAGGCAGTAGAAAATGCCGTAAAGATCGCGCGTGCCGCTACCGGACGTAATGGTGTAGTCGCTTTCAGCGGTGCTTTTCATGGCCGTACCTTCCTCGGTATGGCATTAACCGGCAAAGTTGCACCGTACAAAATGGGGTTTGGCCCACTGGTTAGCGATGTTTACCGTGTCCCGTTTCCGGTAGGACTACACGGTACCAGTGTAGAACAGACACTGAACGCGCTGGAGAATCTCTTCAAAACCGATATTGAACCCACACGTGTCGCTGCCATTATTATCGAGCCAATACAGGGCGAAGGCGGATTTTATCCTGCGCCTCCAGAATTACTCAAATCCCTACGCGAAATTGCCGATCGCTACGGTATTGTGCTCATTGCTGATGAAATTCAGACTGGTTTCGCGCGTACAGGAAAACTGTTTGCTATGGAACATCATGAGGTTGCGGCCGATCTGACCACTATGGCAAAAGGTCTGGCGGGAGGATTTCCGCTGGCAGCTGTAACGGGACGATCAGAGTTGATGGACGCTGTAGTGCCAGGGGGATTGGGGGGAACCTATGGAGGTAATCCGGTAGCGATTGCTGCTAGCCATGCGGTACTGGATGTGATCGGAGAAGAAAAGTTGGCTGAGCGTGCAACGCAGCTGGGAGAGCGGCTAAAACAATATCTGCATAAACTGCGGCCGCATGTCCCACAGATCGCTGATGTGCGGGGGCTTGGGCTGATGATTGCGGTGGAGTTTAATTGTGCGGATAGTCAGGAACCTGATGCCGATTTTACCAATGCGGTGCGTCAGAAAGCGCTAGATCATGGCCTGATTCTGTTGACGTGTGGTGTACATGGCAACGTAATCCGTTTCCTGCCCCCGCTGACTATACAAGACGATGTTTTTGACGAGGCGCTCAATATCCTGAAATCTGTCTTGCTCGATCTGAATAATCGGAGATAACCAGGAGGCATAACAACAATGCACTGGTATTTAAATGTATTAAAGAATTATACCTGTTTCAGGGGGAGGGCTCAGCGTAAGGAGTTCTGGTATTTTTTTCTATTTCAGATCCTTGCTGTTCTCATCATTTCTTTTCTGGAACGGTTGTTTGCTGTTGCCAACCCCGAAATTTATATGGGGTGGTTTAGTGCTATCTATTTACTGAGCACATTTTTGCCAGCATTGGCGGTAAGTGCCCGCCGCCTACACGATATTAATTGTAGCGCCTGGTGGCTACTGTTACATCTGATCCCCTTTGTCGGCACTGTTATTTTACTGATTCTCGCCGCTCTGAAAGGACAGGTGAATCCCCAGGCCAGGCTAACGGATAATTTCCGATCATAAAGGAGAGCTGAAATGGCAATGAACAGAAGAGATTTTATCTCTACTGCCGCAACTTTTGCAGGGGCCGGAGTACTTTCATCCATACTTCCCGCTACATCTCTGCTCGCTCAGGCCTTAACTGCGGTTGATACTCCGTTCATCAATATTAACCAATTCCGGCCGACGCTATTGCAGGATGCACAGTATAGAACCAGCCGGTTAGGTTTGGATTCACGTATCTGGAATTGGCATAGAGACATGGCTACCAACGCCATGCCAGCCAACTACTATGAGGCCTCTCTGGCTGATTGGCCAGCTTTTGGAAGCTTTTCCAGAGATCAGAGCTGTGAGGTTGTCGTTATTGGCGGTGGGTTACTAGGCGCTTCCACTGCGCTGCATCTTGCTGAAGCGGGCGTAGATGTGATTCTGGTTGAAAAGGATAACATTGGTTCGGGAGCCTCTGGCCGTAATGGGGGGCAAATGACCCCCGGAATTGCCCGCTGGGAAGCAGAAACCATACTGGAAAAATTTTCGCCCGATGAAGCTAAACGCTTATGGCGCTTTGCATCAATTGAAGCAATGGATCTTGTGGATGAGCTCCGCGAGCGTTACGGTTTTGAATGTGATCGCAAATATGGTCATATTACTGCTGCGATACATCCAGGTCATATGGGGCCATTGGTTGCTAATGTTGATGCCCGGCGCCAACTGGGAGATAGGGCAGTGAAGGTTATTGGGCCACACGAATTGCAGGAAGAGTATGTGTGTTCGAGTATCTATTATGGTGCCAATATCGACAGCATCGGTGGACAGGTTCAACCGCTGGCGCTGCTACGAGGCTTGGTTTATGGCTTCGTCAGACTGGGTGGACGAGTCTATGACCGTACAAAAGTGAAAGGCATTAGACAGGATGCCAGCAACAGCACGGTTATAGAAACTGAGCGGGGAATTATCAGAGCGAGTAAAGCTGTGGTGCTGGGGGTACATGGCTCTACCGATGAGTTTATTTCCGGTCCTTCTACTACAGTGCCTTTTTTCACCTATGTAGCGGTAACTTCGCCGTTGCCGATGGATATCAAAGAGCTTATTCCGTCAGATCTGCCTGTCTACGATACACAGTTACAGATAGACTATTATCGCGCGGTGCGTGGCAACCGTCTGCTATTCGGTGGACAAGGCACTGGCAACTCCTGGTCACCGCGTGATGTGAACACCTACTTGCTTGATCGTGTCAGAACCGTATTCCCGCATCTGGAAAAACCTGAACTGGAATACTCCTGGGGTGGGATCAGCGATCTGACCCTGAACGGTGCCACCGATGCCCGCAAAAGCGGTGACAGCATCCCTGTGTATATGGTGCATGGCTGGAGCGGACATGGAGTGGCGCAGACAGTACGCGTTGGCAAAGCCATCAGCGACGATCTCATCGGACGCAACCACGACTTTGATATACTTACCAGCATTGATCATACGAGGATTCCACTAGGTTCCTACCTCTCTCCGGTAGCTATCCCATTGATTAAAGGCGCTCTGGGAGTAATAAGCACGCTTAATCCGGCAGATATGGTTTCGTTCTGAATGGCTAATTTCCATTAGCTGAAATGGTCATATCATGTAATTAAGTTGATCAGATAAACTATCTGCATCGGTGTTATAATCGTTAATCTGATGACTTTCCGACTATTCTTATGAAATTGAAATCGAATATCACGCTGGCTGAACCTGAACGTAATAGTCTGGAGGCAGGCTAAATACCACTGGCGACGTTTTATCACCTGGACTCAAGAAACCATGGAATATGAGCTAAAGACGTTATTGTCAGGTTATGGCGACAAATTTGCAATTAATTTCTCTTGAGGACTTAATGAAAAAAGGACGCCATGTGAACATCAATTAAATAACAATGTTTTTTAATTTTTAAATGGGTAACGAATAGAAGTTTATGATAATGTGATATGAAGCATGTGATATATTTACCATTGTAGTAATGGGTAGTGATTTGTATAAATTAGGATAAGCATTATTGAGGAAGTTAAATAAAAAAAGAAAATAACTAACCCCGGAGTATTAATCATGGCAATTGTATTTGCATCAATAAATCCACATAACAATCCCATACAAACATCAAGCACCAATTATGTTGATATACCTGGTTTGGAAATTGATGTTTCAAAGTATTCTAACTCACCAGGTTTAACAGCATTAATCACCTTAAATATACCAACTCCCTATGCCTCAGGTAACAATTTTCCTGGAGGGAATTTTATTATTATAACCGATCAAGGAGAACAGTTAGCTTTCGGTGCATTTACTTACAGTAATAAGAGTCCAGAATCTTATGGACGCACGCCATTCACACTAGTTGCCAGTTGTTCTCTTGCGTCTAACATTTCTATTATAAAGGCGCAGTGGAGTAATGTACGTGGTAGCACGGTCCATATTGATTCATATGCATCTATTTCTGCGATTATTCAGTGTAGTCTTGGTTAATTCCAGATTAAGTAATCTATTGATAGTAAAATGCCGCCTTCTTATTGAAGGCGGCATTAATATTGGTGCCATATCTTATGGTTCGCATAATGTATAGCGTTATGTTGAATTGCTAGGCTGCCAGAATAGTAGGGGCGGCCTAGCAATTTAGCATAACGTGGATTGTGCGAATCCTACGCCGATCTCTCCTGTTCTACCGGACAAAAAATGCCCATCTCTCGCCCCCTCGGACTAGTACAAGAGGGGATATGGGCGCTATTTATTCACATTCTGATCGCACTGAGTTGGGTATTCAGTTTTTGAATGCCTATAACGATTATTTTGATTCATTTCACCGCCAATATCAGCCCTTACAGTCCCAACCAGAATACCAAAAGCAAGTTGCCCGTTTCACTCAATCAAAACGCCATTATTTGTTTTCCCGGCAGCGTTATATCCAGATATTTGGGGAGCAGGAAGGGGCTTTTTTACCTTCTCTTGATTCTCGTGTTCATCAAATCATTTTTTTGTTTGAAGTCGATTCATTACCTGAATTTTCCCTTGATTGGCGTATGTATGTTGCTTATTTGGCGTCTGGATTTGGTTCTTTTTCTATCTCTGTAGCGCAAGCTGTTTGTAGTTTAGTTAAAGGGTTAGGTGTCGATAAAGCGGTAACAAGATTAGAAATGGCTTATTCTTTGGCGTTTGCAACTTCAGACGGTAAAGGAAAAGGCATTAATCTTTTCTGTTCAGATGAAGATCTGCAATTAATTGCTGGTGATTTTGTTCAATCACTATCTGATTCGTCTTTATGGTCTTGGACTCGGTTTGACTCATCTGATGATCGGAATGCTTTTTGTGATGCTTTTATTGAAACCATAAAGAACCGTGTTGAACAGGATTTCAATTTTTCTGCTGATACTGTGTCGAATTTGATTCGAACTCGATCTGGTAGTTCACTCCTGCATAGAAAATTCGGCGTTATTTTACGCTTCATGAATCCTTATTTTGTTCGTCGTTATTTAGACAGACAGCGCCTTGCCAGAGTGCTTGAGATTTCTCGCATTTTGATGATGCTTTCACCGTTAAAACCGTATTCCTCTGATTGGTTACTTTCACACTATAAGCATAAAGATGCAAAAACATTGCGTTTTCTTGAGGCAATGGGAATTTTTGATGCTGATGAAAAATTAGTGTGTAGTTTGAAAGAGGCGTTTGATTCTTCTGTTTCTAATCGTAAAAATAGAGTCGTCGAACTGATAGTTCGTGCAAAAGGAGTTTGCTCATTAGCCGAAAATATGGGTTTACAAGGTTATTTTATCGTGTTGACTTGTCCTTCTCGTTTTCATTCGGTCAGAACAGTGAAGAACAGTAAAACGGGTAAGGCTTTTCATCTTGAAAATCCACAATGGATTGAGAATGGAATGCCGACTGTTCGTGATTCTCATCAATGGTTATTGGACACTTTTACTCGTGTCCGTAAACGCTTGGACAAACTTGATATCACCATCCCAGGATTGAGAACGGTAGAACCTCATGCTGATGGCTGCGTTCACTGGAATATATTGTTTTACTCCCAGTCTGAGCATTTGGATACAGTCTTATCAATTTTTAAGGAAGAGGCATTTAGGGACTCACCAGACGAGAAAGGAGCAAAACAACATCGTATAAAAATGACAGCGGTTGATCCTGATAAGGGAGATGGATTCTCTTATATCATCAAATATATTACTAAGATGGCAGGATTTGAGGATTCTAAAGGCATTTCAGGGCTGAATGATAAATATTCAGGGGCATCATTTCAGAATGCTGTACAGCGCGTATCTGTTTGGTCTCGTGTCTCAGGAATTCGATTATTTCAGTTCTTCGGTTGTCCGAGCGTGACAGTGTATCGCCAGTTACGAACTTTACGCAATCCATTGAAAAGAGGTGATATTTCATTGGGGCATTTTACGGATGATGAAAAGTGTGAATTAGAAGAGTTGCGCCTTGCTGCTGATAGTGGTGATTTTCTACGTTATATCGAGTTAAGTGGTGGTTTTTTCTCTGATTTTGTAGCAAAGCCATATTATTTAACTCAGCTTATTGATGGTGAAGAAAAAAAGAACTGTTATGAAGAAACAGCTAGTAAAACTGTTTACGGTTTTACCTTTCATCACCATGTTTTTATAACTCGTTTCACAAATTGTGAGGTTAGACGAATGAATGAAGCAGATAGCCTTGCGCTGGCATTTTTACGCGCAGATGAAAGTACTCTAAATCAAGACTTTCTTGATTGCCTTGAGCAAGGTTCTGACGATTTTGAAGATGATTACGAGCCAGAAAATGGAAAGCGCTTACAGAGTTTACTGGAAGGAGCACGCTCATGATGAGCTTTTCTCTGTATTCGCTGTATACCCAAATGGATAATTTATTACGTTGTAGGGATGCTGCACCGTTATTGTCTGTCAGAATTGTTTGTTTTTTATTCCCAGAAGATGATCTTTTATGTTTTTCATTGTGTCTTTTGAAAACAAAGCGGCCACAAGGTGAGGTTACGAGCCTTGAGACTGTTTTGTTTTCCTTGGACTCGTGACAATAACTGTCGCTAAATAGAGAGAGAAAAAAATATGATTCAGAACTATGTAGATCGTTATCAGTATAAGCATGCTATGCCTGAGGGATTTAAAGCAATGGCCGTTCAAGGCGGGCACTTTTCTCATGTGCTTTCAGATATTGAAGAAAGAGAAATTTTGACTTCCGATGGCACGAAGGAGCTTAAGCAAAAAGAAAAATTTGGTTTTGTATTGGCCGTGCCGTTTGATGATCATAAGTTAAAGGTACGAACAACTGAGTTTCGTAAGTATGTTTGTTCCAAAGAAGATTATATTTTCCTCAAATCTGTTGAGGCAGATATTTCAGAGCAGCCCGTATATGTCTCATTTTTGCCGAGCGCATGGGCGACATCACGAGATAATAATGGTGTCTGGTATCAATATGTCACTGGTTCAATTCAGCGTTTTGATGGAAAGCCATTAATCAGTAATAAAAAATAACGTATTGAATAATACTATTTATGCAAAAAACCAGAGGGTATAAATAACGTATTTTGCAAGAATTTAATTTAACCGATATCTATAATAGTTATTTTATGGGTGTCTATACCAAAATGATAAAAATCAGGGAGGGTAAATAACGTATTTTGCAGGGTATGAATTTATCCGATATCTATGACTTGATATTTAATATTGGGTTAATGATGTGTTTCTCGCTGGGTGTGATTGCCGGAGGCCAGAGATGATGATGTCTTATTTCTTTGGCGCGTTTGTTTTGGGATTTTGTATTTCCCGTTCAATTTTATATTTTAAGCGTTTAGCTGAGGTTTCAACATGATTTTAAAAAAAATTACTGTAGGTGTTTCTTTGTTGGTGTTGTCTGCTGGATCTTTTGCTTCTGATGGCGGATCTTCAACACCTTCGGCGGCAAAGGCAGCCTTTGACCAGTTAACGAGTCAGGCAACCGAATTTTCGGCGTATGGTTGGGGGCTGGCTGTGGTGATAGTGGGGGCAACGGTCGGGATTAAGTTGTTTAAGAAGTTTGTGAATCGTGCTTCTTAATATTCTTTTTCCTGTTAAGGGGCTTAGGCCCCTTTTTTTGATCTAGAGGTTTATATGCGGCTTATTTTTTTGTCTCTCTTGATCGTTCCTTTTTTCTCTTATTCGTCTAATTTGACTGATGCACAATGTAAATCTAAGGCTGTCTTTAAGGGTGATATGACTAATGTCTGGAAGGAAGGCAACACACGCTACGTTAATTTTGAGGGCTGTCTCTATTCGCTTTCGGGTGTATCCATAGGCACTGCTGATGGCTCTTGGTATGGGGATTGGACACCTGTTGGCGCAATTGAAGAAGGAGGCTCCGGTGATGGAGCTGATGAATCAGGGGCAAAGGGTAACGGGGGTAATTTTGGGGGCGTTTCTGGTGTATCAGATGGGAACGCGGAATTAACTCCGTTGGAAGTGGGTCAATTTGTCGATGTTCCTGATCTGTCTAAGGTTGTCATGCCCTCTGGGGTTGTATTTACTGATGTTATTGATGATGCACATTCTATTTATACTCAAACGGAAGGTGGATATATTCTGGGGGATAATGCGGACACGGTTGCGCTGGCCGCCATACTTAATGTTATTAAATCGAATTATATTCCGATTGATTTATGGTTTAATGATACTGATGATTATGGTCATCGTGTTCGGTTAAATACTCTTAAGCAAAAAATATCGTATCGGTTTAATGAAAAAAAGATAGTCCCTTCATCGCCTGACTTTATTAATTATGAATATGAAATAAAGCTTCATCACACGCATTACGATCCGAGTAAGGTTTGTCTTTATGATAAGGATACCGACACAACACGTTGTGATGAGTCTCGTCTTTTTGTACAGTCATCAAACGAAAGTTCGAACTCTTATACCATACAAGTTAGGGCAAATATGAATGCCATTGGTAGGGGAAATAAGGGTTCTTCGAGTTCTGCTAATGGTGATAATCATTCTTCTGGTAACAGCGGTAATACCGCTTCTGGCAATAAAGATAATGGCTCCACTGGTCATGGTGGCAATGGGGTAAGTGGTTCAGTAGGGGATTTTGATTATGAACGGATGTCAAATGCGAACAAAAATGCCCTGACAGAAGAGTATGATGCGTTACGAATTAAATCGGATATGACATCGGAATTTGAATCTTCATCGTCTTCGTTGATGGCGGTATTTAATAATCATATTGACAGTGTGTCCGGTTTAATTAATGGCAACGGTCAGGTTGGGGAGGAATTCCAAGAATCAGCGGGCTATATGTCTCAAATAGGCAATGGGGATAAATCTTCTTTAATTGATAATTTTATGAAAGGAGGATTATTTCCTGCCTTGCCTTCTGCCACGGAATGCAGGCCGATTATTTTTGGTGAAGGTCAGCAATATGAATTTACGATTGACTGTAAGTACCTTGATATGTTTAAAAATATCTTTTCTTTTATTCTTTATTTTTGGACGTTTGTGACTATTTATGACACGTTCACGTCTATTCTGCGTAATAAGGGGTAATCATGCCTGCGTTACTAGGGATACCGGCATTAATTCGGTTTTTAGGATGGCTGCTGTCTTTTTTAATTGGCTATTTAGCCAAGTATTTTACGTTGGGCATTGCCCGCATTGCGTTGGCTATCGGTCTTTTTTTGGGGCTGATTGTTGGCCTGAATAGTTTATTAATTTCTTATCTTTCTGATTTGGTTGCCGTGTTGCCGCCTGAGATTAGCGGGGCAATTTCATCTATTTTGCCATCTAATGCGTTGCCTTGTTTATATGCGATATTTTCGTTGAAAGCGGCGGTGTTTATTTTTGACGTAAAAGACCGCGTGATTTCTTACCTTGACTGGAATAAATCCTGATGGCGGTTTACGTAGTGACAGGAAAATTAGGTGCCGGAAAAACGCTGGTCGCTGTGGGGAAGATCCAGGACAAGATAGTCTCAGGATGTAAAGTGGCTACCAACCTGGATTTACGGGTGTTTAATCTGCCTCGTGTAGGACGGTTTGCCCAATCACCGCGTGTGATGCGCATTCCTGATAAGCCCGCTCTGGCCGACCTTGAGTGCATTGGGCGGGGCAATGATTCGTATGATGAAAACAAAAACGGTTTACTGGTGTTGGATGAGTGCGGTACGTGGTTTAACTCGCGTTCGTGGTCGGACAAACAACGGCAGGCAGTGGTTGACTGGTTTCTTCATGCCCGCAAATTGGGCTGGGATATTATTTTCTTAATTCAGGATCTATCGATTATGGATAAGCAGGCGCGTTTAGCCCTTGCTGAACATGTCGTGTATTGCCGCCGTTTAGATAAGATAACGATCCCGTTTATTGGGTCGGTTTACAGCCTGATGACAGGAGATAAATTGCCGTTGCCGAAAATTCATGTCGGTATTGTGAAATATGGGGATTCGTCCCAGTCAATGACCGTTGAGCGCTGGACGTATACAGGCCGTGATTTATATTCTGCGTATGATACAAAACAGACGTTTTCTGATAATTGTGAAAAGGGCGTTTATTCTTATTTGACGCCGTATTTATCCCATGGTCGTTATGCTTGCTCCCGTGATTTTGGTTTTTATATGCGTCTGACAAAAATTTATTTCAAGCGTTTTTCACGTATTTTTATTTTTATTGTTGGTTTCTTAATGAGTATTGTGTTTCATTACTTTCATCAGGACAAGACTGTTAATCCCATTGCGGATTCTGAAATAAAAGAAACTAAAGAAAATAAAGTTTTTCCATTAAATGAATTTAAAATTATCTCCTCTTCACGTTATGAGTTTGAGATTAATTTAGTTTTTTCTGATGCGAAGGGTAATAAATTCACGTCTAAAGAATTAGTCCAGCATGGTTATAACGTTGAATTTATGGATGCGTGTCACGTTGTTATCTCTAAAGAGACTCAAAATGAAAAAATCGGTTGTTAATGTCTTCTTGTTTATTTCGGTCACCTTTTCTTGTTTTGCCTGGTCTGAGCGTATTGAATTAAATAATGCGTCATTGCGGGATTTTGTGGCATGGTATGCGAAAGCCTCGGCTCAGGCGATTGTGATCACACCGGAGGTTAAGGGAGAAATTACGGTTTACTCTGCTGATGTCACGAAAGATAACATGACCGATTTTTTTGTTTCTGTGTTGCGGGCTAATGGGTACGATCTTTTGCCGGGTGAGCCTGCCGTGATAGGTAAGTATCAGCCCGTTTCTGAGCAGGTTGAATCGGAGGCTCTCTATCATGAGGCTTTTCCTATGGCCATCGAGATGTTGCCTCATGAGGCAGTTGATCTGGTGACACGGACTTACAAGATTAATTATGTTCGGGCTAAGGATTTGGCACCGGTGATTGATATCTATTTGAAATCCGGGCGTGTATCGGGGGTGAAAGCGTTCCCGTTCGAGGGTTCCAATATTGTGGTTGTGACAGCGCCTGAATCACTGCATGACGAGTTAAAAAACGTTTTACCCGATATGGATGTGCCCCGCGATCAGGTTTTGATAGAGGGGCTGATGTTTGAAACCACGGAAGGTAAGGCCTTTGATTTTAGTTTTTCGGCAGGCTCCCAAACGGGAACGGTTGCCGGAGGGATGAATACGGATCGGCTGGCGTCGGTTCTCTCGGCAGCGGGGGGATCGTTCGGGATTTTTAACGGTAATGTGTTGGGACTTTCTCTTAAGGCGGTTCAGAAGGACAGTGCTTCATCTGTTCTTTCTGTGCCCCGTATCCTGACGATGTCCGGTCAGCGGGGCTATATCTCAGTGGGTCAGAATGTGCCATTTGTCACGGGTAAGGTGACAGGAGAAGCTGCCAGCGTGAATAACCCGTTTCAGACCATTGAACGGCATGATGTGGGAATCTCTTTAGAGGTCACGCCGATTGTCACGTCTTCTGATGTGGTGATCATGAACATTCATGTCAGGGCGGACAGTATCAGCAGCTTAACTGGTGCCAGTGATATCATTACGAATCAGCGCCAGATTGAGACGACAGTACATCTGAATAGCGGGCAGACGTTGTTATTGGGGGGACTTATTGACGATCGTTCTTCAAATGAAGAGAGTGCCGTTCCGTTTATGTCCCGTGTTCCGTTGATTGGTTGGCTATTTAGTTCTGAATCGGATGATGCCCAGAAGCGCGCGCTTTATATAATGCTTTAATCATGAGGTTAATTTTGGATGAATGACAGGTTTGTTTTATTTGATAGAGAACGAACCCAGGGCAATTTGATTAATGACGTCATTACGTTATTTTTATGACGTAAACCCGATAAAAAAACGAACATTGTTCGTTTGGTGTGTGAATTTATGCCCTTTAGGGAGGATATGGAAGGAGGCTCTTCGGCGTGACTGGAGACACCATTTGTCAATTCCGCCGATCTTGTAAAAAGATTTTTAGAATTACATATTTCGCAGGTTGGTGAAAGAGGGTAGTATATAGTATGAATAACATTTCTCGCAATGTTAACGTTTCTATTTTGCTATGAATCAATCCATTGATATACTTGGGATTAGAGAGTAGGGTATTGAACATTTTAGGACAGAAATATATGCAACAGATTAACGGGTATGAGCAACTTGATATTTTCTAAATAGTAAATTATTTAGGTGATATCTTATGTCTGTAAAGAGCCAAATTCGTGATCATCTTCCCAATGGAAGATTAAAGTCCTATCGTCGAGTAGGTAAACGATTTAGCCGCTGTAAAAAATGGTTTAATAAATCACCTTTTTGGTATCGTAATTTGGTGATGACCAGACCGGAACGGCGCGAAGTGAAGCGTCTTATTTCTAAGATACTGCATGGTTACGATCCTGAAGGTATTGTATTTCCTGTGCACAATAAGCCTGTTGAATGGTTTTATTGATTTTTCAAAAAATTAAACCTAGGTACCATTATTAAAATCGTCAAGTGTTAAATCGGGGGTCCCTTTAGGGTTCCGATTTAACACTTGTACGACACTTAGATAAAGACACTTGGTCAAGGTGGTTGTGAACACGTAGTGGGCACAATCACTTATTAGACGGATTGTTTTTTAAAATATTTATTCTTGAGATCTGCAATATGATTTCTCATTTTCTCTTTATTATCAGCTTCGGTTTGTAGTTTTTTCGAACTTTTAATTTTAAACTCATCTATATTTTTGTCTATAAATTCACTAGCAAATTTGATGTTACGCAATTGCTTCCAACTTGGTTGGATATTTAATTTCTCTGAGATAGATTGTATAAATTTAATTTGTTTTCTTGTTACAATTTGAGAGCCTTCAGGAATAAACTCTCTTATTGCATCATCTATGTATTCTGATGCCTTTGAGTCTATTGAGATTGTTTTATTTTCTCTTCCATATATTGATACAAGTTCATATATGCATTTATGGATTTCAACTTTTATTTTTGCATTACCTATGGTGAGTGTAGCAATAGAAATATTTTTATTAGACATAAATTTTTGGTTAATTAATAGTAATAATTGTTTATTTGATTTTAAAAGTGAGTATTACATGGTGCCATCGCCGAAGGCGACCCCCGTGCTGTACTACGGGGGTACTACGGGGGTAGTCTAAGGTTATCTTCTGGCTTTCAGCCACTCCGGTCTATATTTGCAGTTAGTTTTGAGTCTGTTGTTTAACAGCATGAATCAAGTCCTTAGCTGCGTCTTTTGCATAATTATCAATCAAGTGGTTAACAAGGTCCGTCCATGATATGGATTTTCCTGCCACATGACTGGCATCTATCGCTAATCGTTCAAGCCTCAATTTTCTGTCGGCAACAATAGCCATAGTTGTACGTTTAGGTGTTGTCATAATTGAGTTCGCCTTTCTATTAGTCAACCTATATTGGCTCATTATAGGTAAACATTCATGTAATTGTACCTTTGTACTTGTATAAGTGTTTACCATGTGATAAATTTTTTTCAGTGCATGATTGTATATGTGCATATTTCGCTAACTGGGGGCTTTGGAGGGTGAGTTTTTTAGTCGGCTAGTGAATGGAAGATCGGGTACTCAGGGTCAAACCTCAGTACTTTTTTAAAAGCTACGTTGGTTCGCATAATCTATATTATGTTAAATACAATTTAATTCCATCCATATCATCCAACTTCGTATTTGATAAATCTGGTACTTATTAATGATGAGTACGCCCCCGCTCTCAGCCCCAATTTTCTCGCGCAGAATATCGCTGGCGACTTCGGAGCATTTAGCAATATATCAGCAATCTTATAACTTAATTCTTGAGTATCAAGGTCCGCTTGATTACTTAGTACAGCAATAGTTAAACATGAGTTTGGCAAACGTATAAAATGAGCTCTGTAACCAGCCCATTCACCGGAGTGTTCCAGACTAGGCTCCGCTAAGTGGTTGTGATGTTCTAAGCCAAATGCATAAGTTTCATAGTTTTTTACCCTGTCTCCAGTAGATGTTATTTTTGGTAATGCCTGAGTCATGCGTTGGACTAATGATTCTCCACCAACCCTACCGTGAGATAAATTTTCACCCCATAACATGAGGTCTCCAACAGTTGAGTGTACCGCCCCATCACCTGTATGTGTCCATGGCGATTCAAAAAGTTGGTCTTTCTGGTTATATGCTCGTGCAAATTCGACAGCGATTGGATATTCATCAACAATGAATGTATTTTTCATCCCAAGGGGTTTGAAAATACGTTCTTGACTGAATTCACTCAGTTTTATCCCGCTGGCTTTTTCAGCTACTTGCGCTAATAAAAAGTATCCAGTATTGCTGTATTCAAATGCTGTCCCTGGCGCAAATACAGATTGAGATTGCGCATATAAGTGATGCAATGATTGTTCAATTGTCAACGGATCTTGTTCATTAATACCAATCGATTCAGCCAGCTCCATATAATCAACGAGTCCACCAGTATGATAGATTAAGTGGCGAAGAGTGACAGGATCTGCATAGCTACCTAAGTCAGGCAAGAATTTTGTGATTGAATCATCTAACGATAAATAACCGTCACTTTCTAATAATAAGAGCGTAAATGCAGTGAATTGTTTTGAAACTGAGGCGATATTAAAGACACTTCCTATTGAAAGTGGCTTATGTGATTCTAAACAAGCTAAGCCTATAGAGGCTTGATAAGTTAATCCGTTATCATATTTGGCCATGTAGACAACACCGGGAGCATGTTTATCAAATGGTGTTAAAAGTTCATCGAGTGCTTTAATGATTTCAGGATTTTTCTTCATAATCTACTCTTCGTCGGGTTTTATCTACAAAAAGGCAGGTAACATCGAGTCGTGAATAGTGCCCCACTGCACCTGCCACTGCTTCTGCTGAAATTATCCAGCTAAGCCGCCTATAAATTTAATAATTCGCCTTCAACCAGTCGGTATATCCTTTTGCTCCATTACCGTAATAAGCGTCATTATTGATATCAGCCAGTTCAATCCCGTAACGTAAACGCTCTACCAAATCAGGATTTGAAATAAACGGGCGGCCGAATGCAACTGCATCTACCTTATCTTCCGCACGACGGGAAATCGCCATTTCAAGATTATAATTGTTGTTACCAATATAAGCTCCGTCGAACAACGATCTTAGTTCATCCAAATCAACACCTTCAGGAATATCACGGCTTTTTCCTGTTGTTCCTTCAACAAAATGGAGATAAGCCAGCTTGAATTTATTGAGTTGCTGAATCAGATAGCTATATGTAGTCATCACATTACTATCAAGCGGAGTATTTCCTACTTCTGTTGTCACTGGAGACAATCTAATACCAACCCGTCCACCACCCCAAATATGGGTTACCGCGTCAACAACTTCGAGAATTAATCTGGCGCGGTTTTCAATTGAACCACCATACTGATCGGTGCGATGGTTAGTTGAATCACGCAGAAACTGCTCCAATAGATAATTGTTAGCAGCATGGATTTCTACGCCATCGAACCCTGCACGTTTAGCACATTCTGCCGCATGTCTGTATTGCTCAATAACATCAGGGATTTCGTCGGTTCTAAGTGCGCGCGGTATGGACGCTTTTTCTATGCCACGACGGGTAAAAACATTACCGTCTGTTTTAATAACAGATGGTGCTACTGGGGCTTCTTTATTTGGTTGAAGATCAACGTGTGAGAAACGACCGACATGCCACAATTGCATTACAATTTTACCACCAGCAGCATGAATAGCATCTGTGACTTTTTTCCATCCTGCCACCTGATCTTCTGTCCAGATACCAGGAGTCATAGCATAACCGCATCCCTGTGCTGAAATATTAGTTGCTTCTGAAATGATTAAACCAGCGCTCACACGCTGAGCATAATATGTAACATTAAGTTCGTTTGGGACACCTTCCTCATTCATACGAGCACGTGTTAAAGGTGCCATAACAATACGATTAGCAAGTTCCATTTCCCCTAATTTGGTAGGCGAGAAAAGATCGGTTCTAGTACTATTGTCAGTCATAACATTTCCTGTTTTTATATTAATCGAATCATTTACAAGATCCTATTATTATCCGTTAAATACAATACTGAATGGAATAATATTTAAAATTAATAAAAAATAAAAACAATTTCAAGATAAAATTATTAGTATTGCACATATGGATTCTACGAAAAATACACTTAATGTGAGCTAAATGTGCAAGCGATTATCAACCGATAACTTTTGGTTATCAGCTGATAATTATTTTTCATTATGCATATCAGGAAAAATTAAATTTAATGAATAAGAGTAAAATTACACGGTAAGTTAAATATATCACACATTATTCATTCCATATTAAATTATATATATCCATTAAGCTTATTAAAAATAGGATGTGTGTTATGAATGATAGAACATGTTTTAGATTTCTATCATTAATGTTTACAAGAGTGATTTATTTTTTCTTTATTTTAAATGCAATGGAGAATGGGTTACGGGAATATGGGTAGGAGAAAGTGCGGGCCTGACAATAGACAGAGGATTTCCATAATAATGGTATCTGCAAAAGCTGTTCTTCTTTGAATAGAATAGATGAGAACAGATAAATCCAGCGTTCCAGTGAAATCAAAAATATTTGGACAACCCCCACCCCAAATGCAGTAAGATTAGCTCTCAATCGTAGAAATTGATCCGGATCATTAGCTTGTTATCGCTTTTTCGCCTCTCACAAAGCCGAACACCCGTTATCATCGCCTTACTGGCGATTTTGATGTTGTTCATTGCACCGGTGGTATCAAAAACACTGGAGCATCACCGTGAAGGAATAAAAAGCGAAATAAATCACAGCATGTCTGTGTCTGATATGCCATCGAAACACACCATGAATCACCATGGTATGGATCATGTTCATATGGGATTAATGGATGATATTGCTTGTGGTTACTGCCAGCTTCTGATTAATCTGCCATTATTAGCAGGTGGTTTTGTTCCTTTCATTCTACTGACACTAATTGTATCCCGAACACCACCAGTATCGCGCTTCTTTGGCCCGGTTATTCGGCTGTTTTACGGCGAATCACAACCACGCGCCCCACCCTTTAATTAGTCTGTCTGCTTGAAATAAACCATTTTATTTTCCTTGCCTTATGCAGTTTGCATGGCAATGTTGCTAATTAAGGGATTTTTTATGTTTACTACACAACTATTTCGTATATCACCGCTGCCAGCAGCTTTAGCTATCGCACTCACAATGCCAAGTAGTGGCTGGGCTGACAATACCAAAGAAACAAAAGAAAAACACATTGCTCATGATCACGATAATGAAACTGTGATCACTGTAACTGCTCCAGCAGTTTCACCACTTGAGGTAACTTCTTCACTAAAAACACCTCGCCAACCAATACCTGCTAGTGATGGTTCTGATTACTTAAAAACCATTCCGGGTTTTTCGCAGATCCGTAACGGTGGCACTAACGGCGATCCAGTATTCCGTGGCATGTTTGGTTCTCGTCTGAGAATGTTAATTGATGACAGTGAAATACTAGGCTCTTGTGGTGGACGTATGGATGCACCAAGTTCTTATATTTCACCAGAAAGTTATGATGTTTTGAGTTTAGTCAAAGGCCCACAAACCGTACTTTGGGGGCCGGGTAATTCAGCGGGAACGATTCATTTCGAGCGTATTCGCCCTCAGTTTGAACAATTTGGCGCTCAAGGTAATGTCAGCACAGTGATGGGTTCTCATGGTCGTTGGGATGGTAATGCGGATCTCAGTATTGGCAATGAATTGGGTTATATCCGTTTAATTGGCAATAAATCTCGTTCCAATGATTATAAAGATGGTGATGGAAAACGCGTTCCTTCCCGTTGGGATAAATGGAATACCGATATCGCCTTGGGCTGGACACCTAATGAAAATACGTTACTGGAGTTAAGCGCTGGACAAGGTGATGGTGAAGCACGTTACGCTACGCGAGGTATGGATGGCTCCCAATTCAAGCGCAAAAGTTTTGGTGTGCGTTTTGAAAAATCCAACATTGGCGAAGTGTTTGACAAATTCGAATCCAATTTTTATTACAACGACACTGACCATGTGATGGATAACTATTCCATGCGCCATTCAAAAATGAAAATGGCCTCAGAACCCTCTCGCATGACAATGGGTGGCCGTATGATGGGAACTTGGATGTGGGAAGATTTCAAGTTACAGAGCGGTGTGGATATGCAAACTAATATTCACCGTACCAATACCGATCGTAAGATGGCTGAAGCTGAAAGAAATGGTTGGGTGAAAAATATCCGTTTCCGTGATTACGGTATTTTTGGTGAATTAACCTGGGATGCAACTGCACAGAGTAAAGTTGTCGGTGGTGCGCGATTAGATCGTGCAACAGCGTATAAATATACTACTCAACAAGAACGTAAAGAAACCCTGCCTGCTGGCTTTATTCGGCTTGAACATAACCTGAAAGAATCTCCGGTGATGCTCTATGCTGGCATTGGTTATACCGAACGTTTTCCTGATTACTGGGAGCTGGTTTCGGGTAAAGCGGGCACCAATGCTTTCATTAATATCAAACCCGAAAAAACGACCCAGTTGGATATTGGTGCACAATATAACGATAACCGCCTGAAAAGTTGGATATCAGCGTATGTGGGTAAAGTGAATGACTTTATCCTGTTCGATTATCGCAACAAAAATGCGGTGGCCGGTAATGTGGATGCCACCATTATGGGCGGAGAAACGGGTGTTGCTTATAAGTTTAACGAAAATTGGAAAACCGATGCTAGCCTGGCATATTCCTGGGCGCAAAATACCACTAATCATCGCCCACTACCGCAGATCCCACCTTTGGAAGCTCGTTTCGGCCTGACCTGGGAACATGGCGATTGGACTAGCAGTGGTTTGCTGCGCCTGGTAAATAGCCAGCATCGAGTGGCAATCAATGAAGGTAACGTTGTAGGCAAAGACTTTGATCGTAGTAAAGACTTCGCCATTCTATCTGCCAATGCAGCCTATAAGGTGACCAAAAACGTTCAAGTCAGTGCTGGTGTTGACAACATTTTTGATAAAACCTATAGCGAACACCTTAACTTAGCGGGGAATCAAGGCTTTGGTTATTCCGGTAATACGGCAGTCAACGAACCTGGACGTACTTATTGGGCAAGAGTTAATATTAAGTTCTAATATCTTCTCCTCGTTCTATCTCGCCCTGATTTATATCAGGGCGAATCACTCGCTGACTCACTATCCAGTAACCAATGTCGCAGCAGTGTTGCAAGTTGTTCTTGTTGCGTTGCCGTTAGTGGTTCGAGAATGGCTTTTTGGTTCTCTAAATGACTTTCCACTGCTTTGTCTATCAAGGCCCTTCCTTCTGGTGTCAGAAAAACCTTACAGCTACGTCGGTCTTCTTCGTTAGCAATACGCCCAATTAATCCTCGCTGTACCATATGCTCAATACGAGTGCTCATTGCTCCAGAAGTTAACATAACGGATTGATATAACTCAGTAGGTGTAATTGGTATGTTGTTACGTCGTAGTGTCGCAAGGATATCAAACTCTATGCCACTTAGGCCATGTTCTTTGAAAGCATGTTGCAAGCGTTGTTCAATAATTTTGTTTATGCGACATAACCGCCCAATGACGCCCATTGACGACGGATCAAGGTCTGGACGCTGCTGTTCCCACTGTATCAGTAATCGGTCAACGTGATCGTACTTCATGCTTTTTCCCTATTCATTTATTTTGACGAAAAGATACTTGATAAAAATCAATTAGGCCATTATTTTAATTTATCTTTACACAAAGATACTTTTAATAAATATACCTTTGCATTGACAGAGAGAGACATAGGGTAAAAAATGAAAAAACTAGAAGGACAGCAACATGTCAGAAATTAGATCTATCCAGAATATGTTACTGACTGCATTGGCTCCAATTGTTTGGGGAAGCACTTACATTATTACGACAGAAGTATTGCCACCCAACATGCCTTTGCTAGCGTCTACCATCAGAGCGTTACCTGCCGGGATATTATTACTGTTGATTTGTCGTACCATGCCTAAAGGCATTTGGTGGTTACGTATTATGATATTGAGCTTACTTAATATCGGTGCCTTCTTTTATTTTCTCTTTGTTGCAGCGGAATATCTCCCAGGTGGAACGGCATCATTAATCGTGGCTTGCCAACCCATAATTGTTATCTTGTTAAGCACTTGCATATTAAAAACCTACCTCACAATAAAAAACATTATTTCAGCCATATTAGGTGTTATCGGAATTAGTTTATTGGTATTAAATTCAACCACCAGCCTAAATTGGCAAGGCGTTATTGCGGGCTTCGCGGGATGCAGTTGTATGGCTTTAGGCGTTGTGCTGACTAAATATTGGAACCGCCCTACCAATTTGTCATTACTCAGTTTTACTGGCTGGCAATTAACGCTTGGAGGATTAATGTTATTGCCTGTCGCTATTTCCATAGAAGGTTTACCACAACATCTTACCGTAACCAATATTCTCGGCTACAGCTATTTATGCATGGTTGGTGCAGTACTTTCTTATATCATTTGGTTTCGAGGGATTGAAAAACTACCTGTTGTGACAATCTCTTTTTTGGGGTTTATTAGTGCTCTATCTGCTTGTATTTTAGGGTATATATTTCTAAAGCAAACTTTTTCCTTGCTCCAAATGCTAGGGGCATGCACCATCATTATTGCTGTTTGGCTTTCGATTCCACGGGATCAGACAAAAAATCCGATAATTCTACAACCTAATGAATAACAGGAAAATCAATGAAACTTACTATAATTTCAGGTAGTCAACGCCCAGATTCTCGCAGCCAACGTGTAGCTCGTTATTTGCAAAAATTAAGTAGCGAATATGGATTTACTGAGATAAAGCTTCTGGAGCTCTCCAATGTAGAATTGCCACTACATGATGGTTATACAACAGATATATCAGCGGAATCTCATCCCTGGCAGCCAATTGCACAACATTTAAGAGAGAGTAAAGCATTTATCTTTGTGACTCCAGAATGGCATGGAATGTCAACTCCAGCATTGAAGAACCTTTTATTGTATTGTTCTATAGCAGAACTAGGCCATAAACCAGCATTATTGGCGGGTGTATCAAGTGGAATTAACGGTGTTTATCCTCTTTGCGAATTAAGGATGACAGGTTTTAAAAATAACCATGTCTGTTTCTTGCCTGACCATTTAGTCTTTCGTCAAGGTGAAAGTTTGATTTCAAAAGATCTGATTTGTAGCGATGAGGAATTTGAAAGCCGCGTTAACTATACGCTGAAACTGCTGAAATCTTATGCTAAAGCGCTGAAGCAAGTTCGTGAAGATGTTGGCGAAGAAAGCAAAAATTATCTGTATGGTATGTAAATAAACCCTATTCAAGTTTATTACACTAAATCTCGACTCAAAAATTTGAGTCGAGAATGTTAGCGCTATTATATAAATCCATTCTTAAATGACCCATTATCATTTATGTCTGTATAAAAATACAGTATACCGTATTTTTGGCACTTTTGTTTAAAAATAAAACACAATACGCCTTTATTTTATACGCATAGTTTGAATAACAATCATCAAGAGAAGAGCTGGATTTCATTGCCGTGCCTAAATCTATCTTTTTAAGCACATAAAATACTCTTGGCATCCGGTGTGTTCATCGACTTCTTCGCTGACAACATAAAACCCTTGCGATAAGTAGAATGAATAACTTGTTTGGTTTTGTTGATAAACAGATAATGTGAGTTCAGTCCTTCTATTTTTGGCATCATTCACTAATGCCTTGCCAATTCCCTGCCCTTGTTTATCTGGTGATACAAAAATTGCAGCCAAACTATTTTCTTGAAGCGCATAAAAGCCGACAACGTTAGAATTTTGTACATAGACATAAGTTTCTGAAGCAGGAATATAGATACTTCTCATGTTTTCTACTTGTGATTGCCAAAATTCAGCTGCTACAAAATTGTGAGCTTTGATAGAAGCTTCCACCCAAATAGATAGAACCGCATCCATATCTGCTTTTGTAAATGATCTGATCACTTTTGATATCCTCGTGATTTACTCTACTTTCGATGTAATCTTTTCAATAAGTAATTTAGAAAGGCATTTGCGTTTGATTGTTTATGTAAAAAGATAATATACCAGTCCAACTTCAAGTTACAGCTTGCAAATCAATGTGATTGTTTATATCTCTCCGCTTTGCGGGGGAGATATAAAACGCATCTTGAATCACAAAAAAATTCTAATAATAATGTTTATATTAACATTTAATAAGGCACCACAAAAAATAACACATAAATAACAATTTGCATTCAATTAATTCACATCATGCCAGAATCATGCCACTTAAACGGGATGTTAAACAAAAGTGTGTTATTTATATGATCTCTCCATTGTTATAAAATAGTTATAAAAAAGTTAATTATTATTCTTGCATTTTTGGTTTAATTATTATGCTATAGCACCTCGTGAGCAGAAAATAATATGGTCTGCATCGTTCTATAGCTGTTCTAAAAATATAGTTCGATCCCACCATGGCCTACTTATTTAAGTTCAATAATTGGTTTTATTAATAAAAACTTTTCAATGAGCAATGCACCAAATAGCGAATTGAAAATTGCCACTTTTTTTGGAAAATGGAACCTCTTTTATGAAAAAAAACAATTCGGCACGACCGATATTTTTGTGGGTGACGTTATTTTTTGGATTATTACCTGTCAGTGCTTCAATGGCGACTGAATATCAGGAACAGGGTAAAAAAAACTCACCAGATAGTTGGTTATCAGATGAATTTAATCATCAGTGGGGATTAGCTGCTATTGGTGCTCATTATGCCTATGCTCGTGGTTACACGGGAAAAGGTATTAATGTTGGTGTATTGGATGAAGCCGTTACCAACCATCCTGAATTTGCAGGCAAACTGAAAATTCTAAGCCCAGATGACACCTGGAATTACGATGAAAACCTCTACACTGGGATTATCAGTTTTGGGGCTCACGGTAACCATGTTTCTGGGATCATTGCAGCAAATCGGGATGGCAAGGAAATGCATGGTGTAGCATTTGATGCTGGTTTGATTACTGGGAAATATTTACAAACTCCCTATAACCGCACAGAAGCCCTGATCCAAAGTAATGCACGTGTCATTAATAACAGTTGGGGGGTGCGCCCTTCTTATGAAACCGATGAGTATGGCCGGCCAAAACGATGGGAAAATGGGACGATCAAGTATGACAAAGTGACGTTGCAAGAGCTTATTAACTATGTCACACCGATTAAAGATGATTTGGATCGGTTAAGCCGCTCCCCAATTCCAGAACTCGATGACTATACAACGAGAACCGCAGGCCTATTGCGTGCAGCGCGTCATGGAAAATTAGTTGTTTTTGCAGCGGGGAATGCAAATAACTATAACATCACCTGGTTACATGCAGGTATGCCCTATTTCTTCCCTGATACCTTGAAAAACTACCTCAGCGTTGCCAACCTGACCAGGGAAAACGAAATTAACGTTTCATCAACGAGTTGTGGTTATACTACCAGTTACTGTTTGTCGGCACCAGGCACAAAAATTTACAGTAGTACGGGAGAATTCGTTTCTAAAGTTGATGGAGAGATCGACGAAGATGCTTTCGAAAATGGTGAGTTGACGATTGATCCCGCCTATGATGCTTACACAGGGACATCAATGGCATCACCACATGTGGCTGGCGCCGCTGCCGTCTTGATGCAACGCTTCCCTTATATGACTGCCGGACAAATCGCAGATGTCCTTAAAACCACAGCAACCGATTTAGGTAAGCCTGGTTTGGATGACATGTATGGTTGGGGAATGCTGAACCTGAAAGATGCTATTGATGGTCCTAAGATGTTCATCACTGAAAAGGATATTCCGAAGAAATACTATATTCCAGGTTCTTATTCTGAAACTCAGTTTATCGCCAATATTCCAGGTATTGGTGGCATCGTTGAGCAAGGTACTACCGTTGAACGAGTCTGTAATAGTATTGAATGTGCTTATGACAGTTGGGGTAATAATATCTCCGGTCATGGTGGATTGACGAAAATCGGTAACGGTATACTTGAACTGGCCGGCAAAAATAGTACCTATAAAGGCCCAACTTTGGTCGAACAAGGTCGCTTATTGGTTAGTGGTTCTATAACTTCGGATGTTACTGTGCAAGATAAAGCCATTCTTGGAGGGGATGGTACTGTCGGTTCAATCATGGTCAACTCTGGGGCCAGTATTGCTCCAGGCAGCTTAAGCTTAGGTTCTGACTCTGTCAGTTCTAGTAGCACGCTGAACGTTGCTCATGATGTTACTTTCCAAGCGGGTTCACGTTATCTGGTAAAAGTTGCACCAAATAGCCAAGGGTATAGTGATCGCATTATCAGTAATGGCTTGGCTACGCTGAAAGGCGGTGAAGTGCAAGTCTCTCTGGAAAATAGTAATAACCTGTTATCGAAGCAAGAAGTCCGTAGTTTGCTTGGGCAACAATATAATATTCTGCAAGCAAATCGGGGGATCAACGGCCAATTTACTACCGTAGCGCCAAACTATTTGTTTATTGGTACTGAACTTAGTTACCAATCTCATTCTCAATCTAGTTCTCGCCCTAATCAGGTCATGTTGGATATAAAACGTAATTCCACCACATTTGCCAGTTTAGGAATGACCGCTAATGAGCGTGCGGTGGCTAATGCTGCTGATAAGCTGAGTTTGGGACATCCGGTTTATGAGAGTATCTTGATGTTTGATACAGCGGTGCAAGCCAGCCAAGCATTCCAGCAACTCTCTTCCGGCCAGATCCATGCTGATATTGCTGCAACACAAATCAATAATAGCCGCCATCTGCGTGATACGCTGAATACCCGTTTGCGTCAGGCTAATGGTGGAACCATTGAGCAGGATATCAAAGTTGATAGAAATGGTGCTTGGGGACAAGTTATAGGTAACTGGCAACGTGCTAATGGTAACAGTGAAGCCAACGGTTATCGTGTATCCAACTATGGTGTGTTATTAGGGGCAGATAAAGAGTTAGGGGATGATTGGCGGCTTGGTGTTGCTACCGGATATACCCGCTCTTCTTTGAATGGTGGATATAACACTTCAGCACGCAGTAACAATTTCCATTTGGCACTATACGGTAGCAAACAGATTGATGCTTTAGCATTACGTGCTGGTGTTACTTACAGTTGGCACCGTTTTGATACCAAACGTTCGGTTGATTTTGGCCGTCAATCCGACCGTCTGAAAGCGAAATATGGTGCTCAAACAGGTCAATTGTTTACTGAAGCCGCCTATGGAATAAATACTTCCTGGCTGAATCTGGAACCATTCGCCAACCTGTCTTATGTTAATTTCCGTAATGAAGGTATTAGTGAACATGGCGGTGCTGCTGCATTGAACGGCAGGAAACAATCGAAAAATGCCACCTTCTCCACATTAGGTTTACGTGTCGATCAAAAATGGCAGACTGAAAATGAAATCACTGTAGGAGCATATGGTGAATTGGGTTGGCAACATCAGTTTGGCAATATAGATCGGGGCACTCAATTAAGTTTTAACAATAGCGATGCCACGTTTACTGTCAATAGTGTTGCAGCCGCACGTGATGCTGCTGTAATTAAGGCAGGCACAGAATTGGAAATTAATAAAAATACTAAACTGTCACTGGGATATAACGGTGTTTTATCAGGCAGTCATAAGGATAATGGTATATTCCTGAATGCCAACTGGAAATTCTAGCCAGTAAAAATTACATATGTTCTTGATAACAGAAACTCACTGCTGGCAATGGCTGACAGTGAGTTTTTTATGCCTTGAGATTTTTAGATTTTTGTATCTGCTTTGGTACAAACCACCTTGGTAGCATTGATTAATGATTAAATTAGATAATGAATTTAAGTCATTAAACCAATCCAAAGGAGGAATATTGTGACTTATCGTAAAATCCTATTAATCAGTTTATTTTCTGTTTCAACAAGTTCTTTAGCTGCAAGTAATAATGGTGCTCCGTTGATGAAATCAACCGATCCTGGCGCTGAAAAATTTAGAACTGTTGGTAAATTAAATGGAACCTCGCCCTGTACAGCAACCTTGATTTCTGGTGAAAATGCACCGACTAAGGACACACCAGCACTGATACTTACCGCAGGGCATTGTGTAGATAGCAATGTAGGCACAAATGATGTCATCGTTGATCAACCAGCACCTGAATATTGGCGATATACACCGAATTATTTCATTGATAAGAAAGATGAATTATCACCAATAAAAGTCAAACGTATTTTATATTCAACGATGAAATACGAAGATATTGCGGTATTACAATTGGATGCAACTTATGGTGACTTAGCGAAAAAAGGCTATCATCCTTTCAAGTTGAAGAAAAACCTTGATATGAAACATCAACCTATTGTGTTGACTCATATTCCTGTCGATAACGTTGATTACAATTACGCTTATCTCAGAAAATCTGAGTGTAATATCACCGGAAAATCACCCGTTTTATATGAGGGTGGCGCTCCATGGATTTGGGCTCCGGTTTTCTCCGTAAATTGTGATGGTGTCGCTGGTGGAACGTCTGGTTCCCCTGTTTTTGAAAAAGACAAAACAGACGTGATTGGTGTGCTGAATACAACAGTAACACCTGGAATGACCGGCTGTGGACTTGGCAGGCCTTGTACTATCGAAAACAATAAAGGCGTTCCAACAGAAGGTGCTAGCTATTTTATCCCTGTCGATAGTATTGCCAATGCGTTGACAAGGGATAGCAAATTAGATCTGTCTAAACTGGAAAATAACCGTGGTAATATTCTGGAAAGAAGTCCACTTTGGTCACGTTGGATAACTCAGAGCGTTAATCCTGTGGACGGCGAGAAAGCAAAATGGGACATCGTTATCAAGGAAAATGCTAACGTTAAGAATATTCGATATAAAACAGGATTAATCAGTGATGCCGATTGTTCTGCGGAAGCAGGATACAGTGTTTCTATTCCTGCAAGCCAAAGCCCGCTGAAAAACATGCTACTTCCTAATCAAGAAGGCATCTATAAACTCTGTGTTATTCACCAGAATAATGATGGCCAATGGCAAAAGACAAAAGATGCTTCTGTCATGTTGCGAGAAATTGATAATACTCCACCGTCAATTAAGCCCGAGTTAAATAAGGATGATTATGGGGATGTTTGGCGTATAACTGCTAACGCTCGTCCGTATGATATCTCAAGTGTACAAATTAAATATGGGCCTAAAGCAACAACGAATTGTGACGACAAAACAGGTTATAGCTATCCCTGGAGGTTAACAATGTTGGCAAAATCTGAAGCACCATGGCGTGTTTGCGCATATGGTGAAGATATGGCAGGAAATGCTGGCCCGATTAATGTACTTGATATTGAAGCAACTACGACTAAGTAAAAAGTCAATGAACTCACTGTTGACAAAAGCTGGCAGTGAGTTTTCCTTTATAGTCTCATTTATTTTTGCTTACGATAAAAATCATTTCTTCTGATTGATCATGATAAGTTTCTCCTTGCCAGTTACCAAATACGTTTGTCGCAATTAAATTCGCGTCAGCGAGTGCTTGCTGGATCTCAGCAAAACTGGCAAATGTAATTGCTGAAAATGCCTGGTATTCCTGTTTGTTGTTTAAAATTTGATAGTAAGTGCCGTAAGTCACAGTAGTATTGTGAACTCGAAAATCATTCCATGCCAAGACAGAGCCGAATGTTGGATGGATAAACTCACGTTTAGAATCTGCTATTGTCCAAGTCAACCACTCTTTTGCTAAAGGATTACGGCTGTCAAAGATACATTGTCCCCCTTCTGCCAAATGCTCATAAATCCGTTTAAGCACTGCAACTCGATCTTGATGAGTTAAGAACACTTGAAAAACGTGGCCAGATAAAATGATTAAGTCGAATTTCTGAAATAATGCCAACTGCTTAGCATCGGATTGCACCCAAGTGATTCGTGATCCCGCCAATTTTGATTTAGCGATATCCAGCATGGCGCTGGCAATATCACAGCCAAATACCACTTTATCGGGATAAGTGAGGGCAATTTTATTAGTGAGCGTTCCAGTGCCACAGTCCAGATCTAAAATAGCATGTGCGTTTTTAGCAAGTCCAACATAATAGTCGTCATCGGGTGCCCATTCGTTATCGAAATCATAAAACTGAGCTAAGTTACTGTTTTGGTAGAGTTGATCAATTGCCATATTTAATAATCCCTAGTATCTTATTTAATATCATCGTACTGCTTTCCCCCTGTTTCTCGTCCTTTTTTCATCAAATAATTCTACTGGTTACCAACCCTGTTTCTTATACCTAAGGAGGCTTAAATATGCCGCCACGTACTGTTCTATCTATGATGCTACTTATATTTTCACTTATTGTATTTTTCATTGGTGCGATGGAATTTATGTTATTACCTATGCTCAATCCTTTAGCTGATGCATTTAGGACAACAACAGACAAAGCCACTTGGCTGGTATCTGGTTATGCCCTCGCCTACGCACTTGCGGCACCAATTTTCGGTTGGCTATCTGATCGAATCAATCGACGCAAATTATTGCTGGTATCTTTGCTGTTTCTGTTCCTTGATGGATTAGCATTAACGATAGCTCCCAACTTGGAGATTGCAATTGGGTTACGTATTTTTGGTGGCATGGCTTCTGCCGCTTTGATTCCGACCATATTTGCGCTGGTTGCAGAACTTTTTCCACCTCATAAACAGGCATCAGCGATGGGCATTGTCATGTTTGGAATGACAGCCGGGATTGCAGGAGGCCCTATTTTTGCCGGTGTTTTGACAGAGTTATTTCACTGGCAAGTGCCATTTTTAGTGAGTGCATCAGGTTGTTTTTTGCTCTATTTTTTAAGTAAAAAAGCTTTGAGAAAAAATTACATTCCAAACCAGATTGATACCCTAAAAACTGTTCATCAAACGGTGACGTTTCAATCACTATTTCAATCACTATTTCAATCACTATTTCAATCACTATTTCAATTTGGATGCCAAGGAAACTTAATTCGCCCTCTTATTGCGAAAGGATTTTGGAATGGTACAGCAATATCTGCTTTTATATTAGCCGGAGAGGTTTTAAGGCATCATTACGCTATGGGAACAGGAGCTGTCGGTATCTCTGTTTCTGTATTTGGTATTGGGCTTGGTTTGGGTAACCTATCCGTAAGTATCGTGAAGCACCTGGATATCAGAGATGAATGTGCACTTTTGTTGGCAATAGTTTTACTTTTCATCACCAGTTCTGTATTTATGTTATTGCCTCTGTCTTTGTTTTTTAGTTTGGCTTGTCTGATGTTATGGGGATATACACTCGGCCTTGCTGCTCCGATAAGCACTTCGATTTTGGCAAATCGGGCAAAGCAGGATAAAGGTCAAATATTGGCTATCTCAGAAAGCCTGAATAATCTAACCATTCTGTTTTTACTTCCAGTAGCGACTATGTCGTTGTCACAACACGGTACTACGGTGACGATGATGATACTGGGAAGCTGTTTTATCGTGGCAATTGTGCTAACACTGAAAGATTTATTGGTGACACTGTCACTTAATTGAAACCACTAACAATTCCTTCGAACTAACATTATCTCTTCTTTAGCCCTGTTTCACCGGAGTAATAATACATAATCTATTTCAAACTCCGGTTATGGAAGATTTTCTAAATTAGATTCGCCTACACAGTATATTTAGCCAAATCTTTAGGGGTTATTTTCTTAGACACATTGTCTTTATTAATAGATAAAACTATCTTGCCGTGTAATCCATCCAAAGGATTATCACCTATTTTTTTCATTGTCAAAATTGCAGCCCTTTTAACTCCCGAAAAGATGGAATCATCTTCATTTTTAAGCCTGTTAACATCTCTTGGAGAATACATATCATTACTCATGACTTCTTTAGATATATCCTCAGGGAAATATAGTTGACCTACAAAATAGAATTTATCTTCCTGTCTTTTTTGTACATTCGCATTTCTTGCTGATAAATGAATATGTATAGCTCTTCCAGCATAAAAACCGGGGAAAATGGTGGTGAATCTGACTATGCCTTCTTCGTCTGTTCTTTGTGCCCCACGAAGAAATGTGCTTTCATCAGTTCTCGAAATCGTTCCTATATTGCTAGATGGAGCCTCAAGGTCTGGGTTGATGTATTTCCAACCTGAATATTTTCCCATTGCATTACAATGCCATATGTCAATAAGGATATCATGTAGAGGTTTACAGGTTACAGAATCAATGACTTTCATTGTCAATAAAAGAGGTATTCCTGGTTCATCCTCTGTTATATTCCTTCTCAGCAATTTGTTATTTATAAAATATGGTCCTGACATTTCCTCTGGGGTCATCTCGCAAACGCCTATATCAATACCTTCTTCTTTCTTTGATTGATTATGTGAAGAGGCAAAAGCACCTGCTGGAACCAGAGGTAATAATGAAAATACTGCACCAGTAATACTCGCCTGTTTCAGAAAAAGTCTTCTTTCACTTTTCATAAGGTGGCTCCTTATATGCCATTTAATTATTGTCTAGTAAATTGGTAAGCTATAGATTCAGATAGTAAGACGATATCTAAATATAAATAATTTCCTCTTTTTTTAATAGAGTTAAATTATGTATCATATTGATATTAAATGATAATGATAAAAAATCAGCAATAAGAGGTAACGATTATGCCAATCAACTTTAATGCACCAGAAAATAGACATACTTATCTTGGCCGTGCAGCTCAACAAGAATGGTTCGATTTAATGCAGAAGCTGGTGGAGCCACGCGATAAGGAGATCGCGGATATTGGTTGTGGTGGAGGTATTTATTCTCTGGCATGGCGAAAAATGGGAGCTAAAAAAGTCACTTGCGTTGATTTTTCCCAGCAGATGTTAGCTGATGTAGCGGAAAATACCCAAGGTTTACCAAATATCGTTGTCAAACAAGGTGATGCTCTTTGCACTGGCTTACCTGATAGTAGCCAGGATATTGTCTTTGAAAGAGCGCTTATCCACCATATCAGTCAAGAAAATAGGAACTCTTGTTTTGCTGAAGCTCATCGATTATTGCGTTCTGGGGGAGTATATATCTTGCAGGATAGGACATTGCAAGATATCCAACTTCCTGGGTCACCTGAACATATTCGTGGTTATATTCTTGATGTTTACCCTTATCTACGAAATTTTGAAAATCAACGCAGGCCAGACAAGGCAGAAGTCATTGATGGCTTACAAGCCATTGGTTTTAAAAAAGTTAAGGCATTTTCTCTTTTGGAAAAACGCACTGTCTATAAAAATTTTTCACAGTTAACCGAAGATTTTCAAGCGCGCAAAGGCCGCTCTATTTTGCATGAATTAAGCGATGAAGAAATATCCTACTTAATCAAGCATATTGAAAAATCGCTGGGTACTGAGATAGATATTGTTGAGAAAGATTTTTGGACTGTATGGATGGGCATAAAATAAAGGATAAGAAAAGACTAACTTATTGAGATTTTGAAAAATATGACTTTCTCAATTACGAATAGCAGAGAAGTTGAAATAAAAAAGAGCTTATATTTACCTAAGCTCTTTTTTCATTTTCAATTAGTTAAACAATTCTGATGGACATCTAGGTTTATTAACCAATAAATGGCACATCTAGTTCTAATCTTAACCGATATTTTTTCTCTTCTTCATCAACAACCTGGCTCAATTTTTTAACAAAGATCGCTTGAAGTTGCTGCCAAAACTCTTCAAAGTGTTCTTCATCGCGTAAGCAATAAGTCATTACCGCTGCCCGTAGTACATAGATATTGCGTACTTTCTCCCATTCACTACGGCTAAAACCACATTTCTCTGCATAGTGCCACGGTGTATCACCATATTCTTTATAATCTAATATGGTTGATGATGTGAGAAAATCATTGGCATAAGCACGCCCTGTAGCGTATGAGCAAAGCTCGTATAGACGCTTGTTAAGTGCATTATGATTACCTAGGCTTTCGCTCCCGATTTCTTTAAAGGTAAAGTTGATCATGTGGAAATCAGGAGATGGAAAGATATGCACTTCAAATCGATGTTTACCGATTTCTATTGGCGATAATTTTTCCAATTTATTCAACAACCTTTGTGCTGTGACGATACCAGCAGCAATTACTTTTCCATATCCATTAATATTCAAAGGTAACAGACGATGAGCTGCCCAAAGTGCCGCTGCTGTTGCTCCCGATTTTGAACCTTCCATGATGGATGAACCAAGAATTCCACGATTAATGGTATTTGTTTTATCATCATGATCTTCAAACACATAGGCTGCATGTGAAGAGATTAATTCGAGAATGCGCTTGTCTTTCATGCAGACAGCGCCAGCTGCATATTGAATGAAGCCAACTTTATGCGGATCCACAGTAATCGAGTCTACTTCTTTCAATGCCTTGAAGCTTTGGTAAACTTCCGGTTTTGGCCAACTGATATTTTCCGGCATGATCCCCACCGAACGGTGATAACTGGCCAGCTCATCATATTCTACAAATTCACCTTGCTCATTCAGAAGCATGGAACACGCATATCCTGCATAGGCAGCATCAACGTGAATATAGAATGATTCGCCATAACGTTCCTCACACTCTTCCCTCAACGCAATAACTTCATCAATCCGATCAATGGCGCCAACTTCAGTCGTTCCCACCACGGCAATCATTGCCAAGATTGGTTCACCTTGTTCAATTAATTCAAAGGTGATTTTCCGCATTTGGGCAATGTCAGTTTGATAGTTCTCATTTACAGGTAATGGAATAATGTTTTCTTGACCAATACCAAAAATATCTGCAGCTTTCATCCAAGAATAGTGCTTGGATTGTGGAACCAGTAATTTGCCTAGAATTTCTGCTTTAACTCCCGTACCACGGCATGTCATATCGCGAATTTCTTCAAACAGTCCACGTTCTTGCAGTTCGGTAATGAGATCCAAAAGTTCAGCGGTTGGCATATTTTTTAATTGCCGGGACGTTTTATGTTCGATGAGATCTTTTGCCTTAGGATGTTGAGATATCGCATAAGGCAATGTTTTTAAATTCCTGGCGACCCACAACCCTTCATAATTAGCTACTGTGCCACCAGAAGTAATATGCCCCCAGGATTTCTGCGGGTCATAACCAAACATACGGCAGAGATCTAATCCTGATTCAAGCTCTAATTCTGTTGTTGTCGGGGATGCTTCATAACTACAGTTATTCGGGTTATACATCATGGCCATAACGTAGGCAAGATTAGAAACCATTAAGGTATCACTACTGATATGACCAAGGTAACGAGGAGAAAAGAAAGGAATAGATGTGTTTTTCAGTTTTGCTGACAGCTGATTTAAGATCCCTTCTGTACGATAAAGCGTTTCTCTATAGTGATGCTCATAGCGAGCAACGGATGTGACTAAAGTTGAATCTTCGGGATGAAAACCTGAACGCCAATGCAAATGTTCGCTCACTGCATAATCCATCATCTCTCTAAAAAAAACAGCGTTCTCTGATTTTGGTCCCAAAAACAATGCATCTACACTTAAATTAGGATGAAATGGTTTAGTCATGATCATGTAACCTTTTAATTGATTCTTTTTGTCTTGTCTTAAATTAAATATTTATAAAATTATTAATAGATTCGTTTTTATTTTCTGTTTTAACGACAAATGTCTTGCGGAGGTGATAAACCCCCACAATAACTCACCGAAAATAATTGTTTGATTTTCGATCACTGCAATTGCATAAAAAGCATTCTGCAATATTATGTCGAATAAATCTATTTTATATAGATATAAAACATAATTCTTATTATATTAATAATAAGTTAATAGTTAACTTTAATTTTGTGCGCTACCACAAAAAAATGAAAATAATACCTCATAGTATCTCAATAAGAATATTTCTATTGAAATTATAAAGCGGGTTACTTTCAAACATAACGTAAACTGTGACAATGTCACGGTTTACGTTATGTCGAGAGAAGAGTGAAAAGAATTAGGATAATCAATTGAGACAGTATGAATTATCTAACATACGTTTCACATAATAAAAAATGTATATTGATTGATCACTTCAGCAACAAACATGATTGCGGCTCCGATGATAATATAATAGTTATTATTAATCAATGAGTTAACCCTTGTTCTCCATAGGGAATAAGTCCAGATTACCATTGCAATAATATACAAACACCATGAAAGCATTCTTAATCCAAAGGCGCTTTTGATATTGAATTCAGCTCGATGTGGAAAAATAACATTATCATCAACGATTGTGATTTCCGATAGCCACTCCATATAAGCTGGTTGCTCAATCAGTCGCATGGTAACGCTAATAAAAACAACCAGTAAAGCGGCCATCACTAATTTTATCGGCAATATTCCTCGAAGATATTTTCCTAATGGATGGGAAATAAGTGACAGCGCCAATGCAGGCCCTAACGTAAATACTGCGCTATAAAATAAAAAATAGGTGTTAATATTTGCCCAAGTAATCATAGCGCTATTAACATAAATAATTGCCATATAATAAAGATCAATTAAACCAATAACCCCAATTACCAGTATAATATAAACATATGCGCGTTTTGTAATCACAAAAAAAAGCGTGTATAAGATAAGCAAACCAAAATAGATGACAGCAAAAATTGTTTCTATGTTTACCCATTCATGTATTATGTTCTGCAAAGTGTGATAAACACTAAATGGGTATTCTATAATGTTCAAAGAAGCAGCCAACCCTATCCCTGCCAATGCGCCACTGACTAGTAATGTTCTTAGTAATATTTTTTGCACAAAAATGGTCACGGAATGTTGCCATGTGTTTAACTCATGCTTAATCCAGTAAGTATAAAGCCCGCTCATCAATACAAGTCCCACCGAGCTCTGTACTATCATTGTAAATGCAATTAATAACCATTCACTCATGTCACAACCCTATTCCATCTATCTGTAACCAAATAACATCATCGACGCGTATTATATCCATATATTATTAATTCAATTTCAGTTTGATTGAGATATTATATTGAATGGCTAGAGTTTTACGCAAGTTCAGCGTTAATACAAAAAGATTTTATTTTTCCCGCTAGTGATGATAAATACCGCGATTAATGGCAGTATCTTGCTCTTATCAGAGCAACCTAAATATGTTAAATTTACACATATCAATCACTTCTAATGAGTATTCCCTATGATCCCGGAAAAACGTATTATTCGTCGGATTCAATCTGGTGGTTGTGCAATCCACTGTCAGGATTGTAGCATTAGCCAGCTGTGCATTCCTTTCACCTTAAATGAACATGAACTTGATCAGCTTGATAACATCATTGAGCGTAAGAAACCTATCCAGAAAGGGCAAACGTTATTTAAGGCCGGTGATGCACTAAAATCACTCTACGCCATCCGTTCTGGGACCATCAAAAGCTATACTATTACCGAAGAAGGTGATGAACAAATTACAGGTTTCCACCTTGCTGGTGATTTAGTTGGATTTGACGCCATTATTAATACTGAACATCCAAGCTTTGCCCAGGCATTGGAAACTTCAATGGTATGTGAAATCCCATTTGAAACGCTGGATGACCTTTCTGGAAAAATGCCTAATCTCCGTCAGCAAATGATGCGTTTGATGAGTGGAGAAATCAAAGGTGACCAGGAAATGATCCTGCTGCTTTCCAAAAAGAACGCAGAAGAGAGATTGGCGGCTTTTATTTACAACTTGTCACGCCGCTTTTCACAACGCGGCTTCTCACCTCGTGAATTCCGCCTTACCATGACACGCGGTGATATTGGTAATTACTTAGGCCTGACTGTTGAAACAATTAGTCGTCTGCTTGGCCGCTTCCAGAAAAATGGAATTTTAGCTGTCAAAGGTAAGTATATTGCAATCGAAGATATGAATAAATTGACAGCGTTGGCTGGCAAGTCCCCTGCTAATGCGCCATAACGTTAGTTAAATTTTAGGCCAGATCACTTATTTTGCTGATCTGGCTTATTCTTATCCTGTTATAGTTGTTTATATTGGTTTATCTTCTGTACGAAAGAGGCATTCAGACTCTGCGAGGAACTCAATATGGCAAACTACCAAAACCTCTTGGTTGCAATTGACCCTAATCAGGATGATCAGCCCGCATTAAGGCGCGCAGTCTATATCGTGCAACGCAGTGGTGGGCAGATTAAAGCGTTTTTACCTATTTATGATTTTTCATATGAAATGACCACCTTACTTTCTCCAGAAGAAAGAAATGCTATGCGAAAAGGTGTCATAGGCCAGCGAGTCGCTTGGATCAAACAGCAAGCCCATTACTATCTTGAATCAGGCATTGATATTGAGATCAAAGTGGTTTGGCATAATCGCTCTTATGAAGCCATCATTCAAGAAGTTATTACTGGAAACCACGACTTATTATTGAAAATGGCACATCAACATTCCCGATTGGAATCGATGATTTTTACACCACTTGACTGGCATCTGCTACGTAAGTGCCCTTGCCCAGTCTGGATGGTAAAAGATCAAGTATGGCCAGAAAATGGTTCTGCTGTTGTTGCTGTTAATTTATCTAATGAAGAACCTTACCATAATGAATTGAATCTGAAATTGGTGCGTGAGACACAAGAACTTGCCAATCGAATTGTAAAAGACCCTCTGATCCATCTCGTTAGCGCTTATCCAGTCGCACCTTTAAATATTGCAACTGAATTACCTGACTTTGACCCTAATGTGTATAACCAGGCGTTGCGCGGACAACATTTGATCGCCATGAAAGAGTTAAGACAGAAATTCTATATTGATGAACAGCAAACTCACGTTCATGAAGGAATACCAGAGAAAGTCATCCCTGAAATATGTGATGAACTCAATGCTGGTGTGGTTGTTTTAGGTATTCTTGGTCGAACTGGGTTATCAGCCGCGTTTCTTGGCAATACTGCCGAACATGTCATCGATCGATTAAGATGTGATTTGTTGACTATAAAGCCTGATGGTTTTGTTTGCCCAATCAAGATAGATGTAGAGTGACGTGCTTAGCCGTTGATAGACTGCCCGAATTTCATTTCGGGCGGTCTCACGTTATCTTTTGAACATGCAGAGAGCTAACAAAAATAGAGCAGGATAACAGCCATCTTTCCTGTCAAAAATTCAGATTTCTGGCGGCATTTCTTAGACGTTCATCTCCACGTCGATCATACTTTTGGGTTGTCGTGATGCTTGAATGCCCCATCGCATCTTTGACAGTCACGATATCTTCACCATTGTCCAGCATGGCTGACGCAAAAGTCCTGCGCAGATCATGGGGAGCAAATTTTTCCAATCCGCTTTCTATTCTGCGTATTTCAAGAATGTGATAGATGGCTTGATCTGATAAACGGTTATCAGTGACATCATCATGACGACGAATTCGGGTAAAAAGCGGGCCAGGATGATCTCCACGCACTTCATCTACCCAACGATTTAAACGTTCCCAGGTTCCTTCCGGCATATAGGACAACCGCTCTTTATTACCTTTTCCCATCACTCTTAATGCTTGCTCGCGACGAATAATGTGTTTTATATCGAGAGAAACAATTTCTGAACGACGAAGCCCACACCCCACAAGCACACCAATGATAGCTGCATCACGTAACCCTTTTGTGCTGATATCATTTTCGCAGGTAAAGAATAAAGTTTTTATTTCATAACGCTCAAGTGCTCTGCCTTTCGGCAACCGATTTCCTCTGACAGATCGCACCTGTTTTATATGTTGAAAATTGTCGGTGTCGAGTTGTTTCATTGACCATGCTTCCAACGCAACCCCTTTCAAGGCAGAAAGATAAGTATTAATTGTTGCGGGAGCTTTACCCGAATCTGAAAGCATTTCCATAATGGCTTGAACATGGTGACGACGAAGTGCATGCCAGGTACAGTCCTGCACATTTTGATATCCCAACATTTTTGCCACGATATCCAGAAATGACTTCATAGTTTGGCGGCTGCGTTTTGATCCCAGACTGACAAGATAGGCAATTGCGGGATTGTTATGAATCTGTTTTCCCGCTGCTGATAGCGACATCAGCATCCCCGGTTCTTGTTGAGAATCGTTCGGCGCAATCAGTGATTTTTCATCATTGCTATTTTCGTGGTTGAACGGAACAGGCATTCCCATTTTCCTTATGGCTTATTTTTGTTCAATTTGGAGAGGGGTTATTGGTTGCACTCCGTAAAAATTACGGCTGATTACCCAGCCCATCTTATGCAATAAATCTTACTTTTTCAAATGTCTATTTTAATAAGTAGAGGTATTTTGAAGAAAGAACGCTAAATCTTATTAATAGTAACATGCTGAATTTAATGAAAATTAATTACAAAAGGTTAAAAATTGCGCTGTAAATTATTTTGTTGAGGTACAACGATGTTGTGGTTGTAATATAGCCGTCTAAACAACTGCATACCGTTGTTTTCCACGGCATGGTGTTGCCTATAAGTGGATGATCGTCTCCTTTCTGGCAATTGCCTTTCGATGAGATTTTCTCTGAGATCATTGGCCATATTGTTTGGATGTGGACAATTGAAGTGTTTAGACGCGATATCCGTAACCGAATGATCCCAAAATCTGAGTGATTATTTTTAACGCGGCAGAGCGATAAATCCCTCTTCCAGCCCATGGACTTCTATACCTTCCGGCATAGCCTCACCAACAGTTACCTGACGAGTTACTACAGCCTGATGTTTTAAATTCGGGCGCCAATTTATTGTTAATTGTCCATTGCTAGCGCGAGTTAGCGCTGCTTCTGGTACAACAATTCCTTGTTCATTGCGATAAATAACAATATTGACTTTGGCACTCATTCCAGGTCTGATGGGATGACTTTGATTCATAGATGAAATCACTTTAATCACAATATCATAATAAATTGCTGATCCTGGTTTATCCGTACTCACGCTTTGCATCGCAATGGTTTCAATTTCTCCATCCAGAGGGTGGTCAGAAAACCCTTCACCACTGATTTTTACTGCCTGCCCTTCTTTAAGTTTGGCGAGATCGGTTTCTTCTACTTGCGCCAATACCTGATATTGGGTTGTGTCCATAATTTCCAGTAATGGCATTCCTTCGGTCACTCTCACGCCTGTCTGAATCGTTAAGAGCTTCTTACTTTCTCCCTGTGTTGCCCTAAGTACGACACCCGAAAATGGCGCTTTAATTTCTTTATGCAAGTATTGTTCTTGTAGCGCCTGATAACGGCTTGTTGCATTCTGAAGCTCCATTTCTGCAACGCGCACGTTATTCATGCTTCCTTTTTGTCGAATGGATGCAAGATCGTCCTGTACTGAAGCAAGTTCCATTAATTGTCGGCGAAGTTGCTGCTGGAGGTTTTCCACTTCCATTTTTGGCACGATACCCCGTGAAAACAGAGCCTGAGTTTTGGCAAGATTGTTTTTCAGCTCCATAACCATGTGGTTGGCGCTTTCAACGTTTCTTCTGGCGCGGATAACTTCCTGGCTGTTTTCCCAGTCATGCAATTGGTCAACGACTGATGAGGCTTTGATCATCTCAACTTGCGCTTGCCGAAGATCAATATCAATCTTTCGGGTATCAAGCGTCACCAATGTTTGGCCAGCTTTCACCCACTGCCCTTCTTTGGCCGAAACTTGTTTGATAATCGCATCAAATGGAGCAGGTATAGTTTCAAGACGTGCAGATTGTAGATGGCCGACCAAGCCAAGTTGTTTTTCTATAACAGCTTGTTTTACTTCAATCCATTGTACTGACTCCTGAGCTGGTGATTGCTTTAAGGATAAAAAGACTAAAAAACAAGCGGCCACAATAAATATGCTAGCGATGGCCCATCGATAACGTTTAATCATTGAGTGTTATCTCCCAGCTTTCCAGTGTAGTACCAAGAATTTGATCCAGTTCAGCCTGAGCATTGAGATACTGAATAAGTGTGTTCAGGCGCGCATTTTCAGCATTTCTTAGGTCAGTTTCAAAACTCAGAACCTGAAAGTTGCTGGATAAGCCAGCCTGTAATTTTTCCTGTTCAATGTCGAGTTTCTTTTGAGAAAGTGAACTGGCTTTTATCGCTAATTGATATTCCTGCCAGCGTGATTCTGTATCGCGGATGGCATTGATTATCTTTTGTTCCAGATTCGTTTTTGCCTCTTCCAAGTGTAAGGCTTGCTTCTGAACATTGACTTTCGCCTGAACTTCTGCTTGTTTCTGAGTCATATCTCCGATTGGAATATCCAATCGTATACCCACAAAATTTTCCCAGTTTCGGGTTTCAGAAGAAGATGAACGATTTTGAGATGCGCCACCAACCAGTGATAAATCCCAGAGTCGGTCATTTCGGGCCTGCAATAATTGAATATCGGCTGTTTTTGCAGAAAGTAATTGAATAAGGTAATCAGGTTGCTGGGCCTGTGCCTTGGCAATTGATTGTTCAATATTCAGATTAACATGCGTTCCTTTTAGCGTATCTGTCGCATAGATGGGAGTTTTATGGTTTAGGGCAAGTAACTTGAGTAATGCCAGCCTGGTGGAATGCACATTATTTTCCGCCTCTTTTGCCGAAAGTTCCTGCATCGCTAAATCAGCCTGTGTTTGTATGATATCTGTCTGGGCCATTCTGCCCGCATCAATCAACTCCTTGTTAATCTCGACTAATTTCCGCATCCGCTTAAGGGAAGCGACAGATAATGATTGTTGCTCCTGAGTACGGAGTAATGCATGGTATGCAAGAATAATTTGCGTGATGGAATCGGAAATAGTCGCTTTTAAATTCAACCTATTGGTTTGCTCCTGGAGTTTAGCCAATAAGATCGGAGCATTATTAACATCGGTTCCTGCTCCTCGTAAGAGAGGCTGTACTACAGTAATACTTGCGCCATCATTATGAAAATTGTTAATCCCAGATCTCGTGTTTTCACGGGTCCAGGAAAGAATGAAACTCGTTCCCAACGGAGTAAGCAGTGTGGCATTCGGAGAAAGGTTAGTTTTCCTGAAATTTGCATCCTGATTTTTACCCGCAATGTAACGTCCACTTAGCTGTAGCTTTGGTGTAAATCGATCTTCTGCTACCCGTAAATCAAATTTTTGGGCGATACGATCCAGATAAACACTACGTATTGCGTAGTTATTTCTTAAACCAAGTGATATTGCATCACTCAACGATAAGCCTATAGCCTCTTCTGAGGCTTTCTGATGCAGACTGTAATCAGGTTCTCGTTCCTGTTCAGATACAGAGAGCACTGTTTGAGGAAAAAGGAAAAACAAGGTCAGAGCGCCATAAAGAAAATATTTTTTAATCATCACGTAATGCCTGTACGGGTTCCATTTGAGAGGCTTTATGTGCGGGATAAAAACCGGAGATAAGTCCCGCCATGATTGAACTACCTATGCCTAAAGGAATAGATAAAGGGGCTAAAGAAAATGACCAGCCAGAATAAAGGACAAAAAGAAAGGCGACGATAACACCTGTCAGTGTCCCAAGAATTGCGCCGGCTAAAGTCAAGGCTGCTGCTTCATACAAAAAAAGTCGCCGGATATCCTGAGTTCTTGCACCTAAAGCCATACGTAACCCGATCTCTTTTCGTCGGGCGGAAACGTTCATCAGCATCACATTGGAAATGGCAATACCGCCGGTGAGCAGCGAAATACCCGCCAGCCCGATCAACATAAAAGAAAAGGTTTTACTTTGTTCTGTCTGCCCTTTTAGTAGTTGTTGGGCTACCCGAACATTAATATCAACCGTCGGAAACTTGCGCTTGAGCAACATCAATAAATCCTTCGCATCACTTTCTGTGGTTGCGGTCGTTATCGTGCGAGCGATGATGCCGTTCAAATCGGTATTGGGTGAAATTTTACGCATAGCATTGATGGGCGCAATCACCACCGAATCCAGCGAAAAAGGAAAGATAGGGTTTTGCCCTTTTATAGCGAAAATACCAATGACGGTATATAAATAGTTGCCAAGCTGAATCTGTTTGCCAAGTATACGGGATGCGTCCCCTTCACCCAGAGTAACAGCGACTTCATTGCCAATGACCACATAAGGAGAGTGTTGATCATAATCTGTGATAAATCGGCCATAACGAAGTCGCAATTGCATGACCTCTTCAAGTTCCGCAGAGGAGCCTATCATGGTAAAGGTTTCTGTTTTTCCGTTATAGCGACCGGGCGAAGGATAATAAATCCAAGGGGCTGCGGAAGATAGCCCCGGAATCGCGGTTGTCAGATCGGCCATTGTAACTGACTCACTACCAATCCCATGATTATAGGAGTTCAGATCTGCTGTAATGACATTGATATCCAGCCCGCTGAACATTTTCAACGCAGCCAGTGTCGCGTTATGTCCGGTATTCACAAATGCCACAACAGAAGCGCAACCAATAGCAATACCCGATAAAGCCAGCAGAGTGCTTCTCCCCGTTGCCATTAAGTTACGCCAGGCTTCTCTCCAGATCATTAATATCGACATGCCATAGTTGCTATCATGCATGTATTGTCATCCCTCTGGTTTCATGCAACTGACCGTCAATGATGCGTAATTCACGTTGCATGTGGTTCGCAACCATAGCATCATGGGTTATTACGACTAACGTCATCGCCTTATCTGTATGAAGAGAAGAAAGTAGCAATAAAATTTCTTCTGCGGTTTGGCGATCCAGATTGCCGGTAGGTTCATCAGCCAGCAATAATGAGGGTTCTCCGGCCAATGCTCTGGCGAGTGCAACGCGTTGTCGCTGCCCGCCAGATAAGTCTGCCGGATAGTGAGTAGCACGATGTGAGAGACCAACCAAATGCAGTTTTTCTTTGGCAATTTTATGAGCTTGTGAGGCAGGAATACCGCGGTAAAGAAGTGGCAAAGCGACGTTCTCTGTGGCTGTTATTCCGGCTAATAAATGAAAGCTTTGAAAAACAAAACCAATTTCTTTATTGCGCATTCTGGCTCTGAGGTCAGTATCTGCTGTTGACATATCAACACCGCAAAGAAAATACTCACCGGCGGTGGGTTTATCCAGCAAACCAAGGATATTCAACAAAGTACTTTTACCTGAACCCGATGTTCCGACAATAGCGCAACTCTGACCGGCATAAATTTGTGCCGTTATATTTTTTAGAACGGGTATTGGGTTCTCTCCACCCTGTTGATAAACACGGGTTAACTGCTGCATATTGATAACAGGTGATATCGGTATTGTGGGATGAATCGAATTTATAGTATCCATTGTTTTTATAATATCCCCTTTTTTTAATATCTATCTTTATCAAATATTTCCAACTTAATTAATAAGTGGATAATTAGATTGCATTAAATCAATATTGTTATTATGCATTATATTGCAATTTCCAATAATTTATTTTCTTTGTGAAAATAATAGTTAATTAATTATTGATTACAAATGATGATAATGGAGATTATATTTCCAATCCAGAATATAAAAATATAACCAGCTTTTAAATTTTGAAATTGCAATGTCGTTAGGGGGTGATTTAGATTTAGTGTGCATTATAAAATAAGACTTTATAAGCAATATATTTAAACAGCAAATTCTAAAATATTACAGGAGAATGTTTATGTTTAAGAAATTATTGGCGGTTGGGGCGTTGGCAGCAGCATTAATCGGAGGGATAGGGACTGCATCGGCAGAAGGAAGATCGTATTATTGTGAGGGGACGTGGATTCAAGATCAGAATCCTATTGGGAATAGTATGTGGGTTGTTAATCCTTATAGGGATTTTGCTAACTCATTTGAAAAATACGGGAAAAAATGGTATTTCCATGGGCCAATTTATTCTTGTGATAATGGGAAATGGGCCGGACATTATAGAAGTAGTAATTAAATAAGGTATAAAAGATAAAACTTTACCAAAACGTCTCATCGTATGTATTAATTCAGATTAAGTTTAATGCTTAAATTTTAAAAAAGAGAGTTACCTACTTTGATTACAGGTACTAGATACATAATCAAAAGAAATAAAAGGTAACTCTCATTCTTATGTTTTGCACTATAAATTATATAATCAAATATCAGTGTTAGAAATCCCCATTTTCGATTTAGTCGATTAGTCCGATGAGATATCATCACCCAACTAAATCCCTGAAACGATAGTATCTAAAGCTGCCACGATATCGGAGTGAATACCAGGCATAATACAAACGATATCCGCAGCTTTTAACTTGCTCTTCGCTACCGTTGTCACTGATTTTGTAATAACGATATACCGATTACCTTTAATCTCAATCACTGGTGTTAATGTTTTTACGAGAGAATTTTTATCTGATATTGGAGCAATCGGCATTATTACTCGTGAGTCATAGTCATCTAATAGGTCATTCTGAATGTCAATGATGAATGGGTATTGCTCCCTCGATTTAGAGGATCTGTTGCGGTAAATAGCATATTGAGTCATCAAATAACCCCATATTCATCATCATCGGTAAATAGCCCTGCATCACGTTCAAATTCATTGAAAGCGCCGATACCGACTTTGTTGTCAACTTTCCATTGCTGTTTTCTTTTCTCACGAACAACATCGGACAACATTTTGTCTAGTGTTGCTGATAAGTTGATCCCTAAATCACGGGCTTCATCTACCACTTCAGCGGTCAGATAAACATTTGTACCACGTTTACCGGATCGTTTTCGTTCTACGGCTGAGACGCATTGTATTTTCATCTGACACCTCATCTATGAGCATAAATTATGCACATGAGTCTATCGCATATAGTGAATATCATCAAATCATGAAAAAGCGTCGCATTATAACACGACGCTCTCAGCTTACTGACAAAGTGCTGGTTTTTTATCCGGCACTTTGGATGCCCAAACGATTTTGATGGCTGAACAGAGCTAATATTTTTTGGACACACCAATTTTTTTGAACTGGGTCTAAGTAAAAGTTACACACCTATGACATTCTAGTTAATATTTTTGATCGTTTGGATGAAAAACCTTAAATATCAAACAATAAAAGAAAATTTCGATCCACCCAGAATTGGGTTAGTTAAGGAGACACATATGCTACGTCCTACTGTTTTGAAATTATCATTGCAACCACACGAACCGCACGAGAATGAAATTCATCATCAAGAAAACTTCAGGATGAAGTGGTTTTATAATAATCAAGGTGTTTCTTTTGTTAGCTATAATAGTGAACAAATGAAGTGGCTTAATGAGGCAATGGAAGAAATAAAATCATCGTTGACAGGCCGTCAATTGCTTCAGCGTATCGACGCAGCATTAAGAAGTAAACAACTCAAGTTATCTATTCATCTCAGTACCCAGGATACAGGCGTTAAAGCACATAAAGATCGTTACGCTGGCAATTATCTGGGAACGGGATCTGATTTTTATTGCAATCTTAGACAAAATAGTCAAATGCGGGAGGACGAGAGGAAAAAAGAAAATGCATGTATTGTATTTCATGAGCTGCTCCATGTTCTCCATAATCTAGAAGGAAAACGTCTCATGAACAGCGAGTTAAACCAAGGTTTTCACCCTCTCCTGCTTGAGGAAGCAAAAACAGTTGGCTTAGGGAAATACTCTGCTGGAAACCTTTCAGAAAACGCATTCAGATATGAAAAGGGATATCCCCGCAGAACCTTTTATCAACATTATAATGATATTACTGTAAATGACGATGATACGGTAAGAAAAGGACCAGGCAATCATATATCCAAATTCCCACCCCTTTACTTTAAAAAGTAGATATTTAATCTTTGAAAGGACTCATCAATGTTAGCAGACAAAAAACCTATCTCCCTCCCTTTTTTTAAGAAAAGAGCTTCGGGTTATAAATCCGAAGCTCTTTGGAACCTGATCCCATTTCAGTTATAAAGCTCGAAGGATGGCTTCGACACTCTCTTTCGCATCACCAAACAACATTTGTGTATTGTCTTTAAAGAATAATGGATTTTGCACTCCGGCATATCCCGTATTCATCGAACGTTTAAATACGATAACATTTTGTGCTTTCCAGACTTCTAAAACCGGCATGCCAGCAATAGGACTTGAAGGATCTTCCTGAGCAGCTGGGTTTACGGTGTCATTGGCTCCTATAACTAAAACCGTATCCGTTTCAGCAAAATCGTCATTAATTTCATCCATTTCTAAGACAATATCGTAAGGAACTTTAGCTTCGGCAAGTAATACGTTCATATGACCTGGTAACCGTCCAGCAACAGGGTGAATGCCAAAGCGAACATTTATGCCCTTCTCTCGTAATTTGGCGGTAATGTCATGAACAGGATACTGCGCTTGGGCAACTGCCATACCGTAGCCTGGGGTAATGATGACTGAGGTGGAATTTTTCAACAGTTCAGCGACGTCTTCCGCAGTTGTTTCCCTGTACTCTCCTAGCTCTTGATCATCACCTGAAGAACTGCCATCTGTACCGAAACCACCCGCGATGACACTGATAAAGGAACGGTTCATCGCCTTACACATAATATAAGAAAGAATTGCCCCCGAAGAACCCACTAAGGCACCCGTGACGATCAGCAAGTCATTACTTAACATAAAACCGGCTGCCGCAGCCGCCCAGCCTGAATATGAGTTCAGCATGGAAATAACGACTGGCATATCTGCCCCGCCAATCGAGGCCACTAAATGCCAGCCAAAAGCGAGCGCGATAACTGTCATCACCAGCAAGGTGAAAACTTGTAAGCCAACCGTTTCTGTTTTGATAAAGGTGAACATTAAGAGCAAGGAGACGATCAATGCCGCCAAATTAAGTTTGTGCCGATGTGGCAACATCAATGGCTTGGAAGAAATTTTTCCACGTAATTTACCAAATGCGACAACTGAGCCAGTAAAGGTTACAGCACCAATAAATACCCCAAGGAAAACTTCTGTCAGATGAATGTTTTCCATAATAGCGCTGGCAAAATTATCATGAGTGATAAAACTATTGAACCCAACCAGAACCGCCGCTAAACCGACAAAACTGTGCAGGATAGCCACCAATTCTGGCATTTCAGTCATCTCCACTTTTTTGGCAAGACGAATACCAATAACCGCACCGATGACCATCGCTAAAATAATCCAGCCAATTTTGCCAGTATCAGGCCCTAATATCGTGGCAATCAGGGCAATTGCCATACCAACGATACCCAAAATGTTACCGCGTCTGGAACTTTCGTGACGGGAAAGTCCGGCAAGACTGAAAATAAACAAAATGGCGGCAACAATATAGGCAGCTGTAACTATTCCGTTCGACATAAGTTACCCCCTATCCTTTACGAAACATTTTCAGCATACGTTGAGTGACTGTAAAGCCACCGAAAATATTGATGCTGGCAATTAACACGGCAATGAATGAGAAGAAACTTACCCATCCCCCTTCCCCAATTTGCAGTACGGCGCCAACCACAATGATCCCGGAAATCGCGTTGGTGACGGACATTAATGGTGTATGCAATGAGTGACTGACATTCCAGACAACGTAATAACCGACCACACAGGACAAGGCAAAAACCGTAAAATGAGATAAAAATTCTTTTGGCGCAATGTGTGCTAACCAACCATACAAAATTATCGCTAGTGCGAGTGCTCCATATTTCAGCCACGGAGATTTAGGCTTTTCTGCTGGTTTCTCTTCTTTTTTTACTGATGTCGGTTTGGTCGTTGCTGGTTGGGCTGAAACTTGGATAGGTGGAGCTGGCCAGGTGATTTCACCTTCTTTAATGACAGTAACACCACGAACAACAACATCATCAAAATCAATGGTGATTTCGCCATTTTTTTCTTTGCACAGGAGTTTCAGCAAATTGACCAGATTTGATCCATAAAGTTGTGATGATTGAGTCGGCAATCGGCTGGGTAAATCTGTATAACCGATAATTTTTACCCCATTTGCTGTCACAACCAGTTGATTGGCTTGCGTGTATTCACAGTTGCCGCCATTTTGAGCAGCCAGATCGACAATCACGCTACCCGGTTTCATGGAATCAACCATTTCTTTTGTGATAAGCCGTGGTGCCGGTTTCCCCGGAATTAATGCAGTTGTCACGATAATATCGACTTCTTTTGCTTGTGCAGCAAACAATTCCATTTCTGCTTTGATAAAAGCTTCTGACATCACTTTTGCATAACCATCACCACTACCCGCTTCTTCTTTGAAATTGAATTCCAAGAATTCAGCCCCCATGCTTTGTACTTGCTCCTTTACTTCCGGTCGTGTATCAAAAGCACGGACAATCGCACCAAGGCTACCGGCTGCACCAATTGCTGCTAATCCGGCAACGCCTGCGCCAATAATCATGACCTTAGCTGGTGGTATTTTGCCTGCCGCTGTAATTTGTCCCGTGAAAAAACGGCCAAATTCATGGGCGGATTCAACAATGGCACGATAACCCGCAATATTTGCCATTGAGCTGAGGGCATCTAAAGATTGTGCACGGGAAATTCGTGGAACGGCGTCCATAGCAAAAACAGTGACCTTACGTTCTGCTAATTTTGCCATTAATGCCGGATTTTGCGCTGGCCAAATAAAACTAATCAGCGCCGCACCTTCTTTCATTAAGGCAATTTCATCATCTTCAGGGGCGTTTACTTTTAAAATAATATCTGATTGCCAAACTTGATGGATTTCCGCTATATCAGCGCCTGCTTTTTGGTAAGCAATATCACTAAAACTCGCAAGTTGCCCTGCTCCTGTCTCAACTGTGACGTTAAACCCCAATTTCTGCAATTGCTCCACGGTTGATGGTGTGGCAGCAACGCGTGCCTCATTGGAAAGTCGCTCTTTTGGTACACCAATACGCATAATGTTTCCTTCTTTAAGAATGAAATATTGCTGATTATTACCTTGTTGATGCTTATTTAACGATTAGATTGACTTTATTGCTGCTATCAGCAAAACCTATCAATAGAATACCAAATAGTAACTTAATGAAAATAATGTCAACGCATTATCATAAAAACAAAGTGACCTTTTAATGTAAACAATTATTTAGTTCGTATAACTTACTATATTTATTAAAATTCTTAGTGTCATATACTAAAAGCTAGCAATCGTTTCTTTAGAAGGCATAATTTCTTGCGACAATTGGCATTATTACATGTAATAATTGCGTTCTATGTGATGCATAACAATGTTCAGCACGTTATAAATATTTTAATGCGCAAGGCGAAAGGATTTTTTATGAAGCTGAAGACAACGATCATCGCGATTGCGGTGTTCTCACTAACCACGATGACCGCTGCACATGCGGCTAAAGAATTAACTCCAGAACAAGCGGCAGAGCTTAAACCTTTTGAGCGGATCTCAGTTACTGGTCGTTTTAATGCAATTTATGAAGCTGCGGATGCGGTTTCCCGTCAGGCCGATAAAAAAGGCGCTGACAGTTTTTATATTCAAAGTCTTGATGATCTTAATGGTCGAGGTAATTTGCGTGTTGTCGCCGATTTGTACCACAAAGATGCGGAAAAAGCAGATAAAACACCTAACTATCGTGTCTATCGTGGCATCAAAGAGTTACCTAAAGCTGAAGCTATCACTTTAGAGCCTTTCGATACTGTGACAGTAAATGGTTATTTCCCGACCGATCCTGATCTGAAAGAAGCTCTCGCTAAGGCAGCTAAAAAGAAAGATGCAGCCTCTTTCTTTATCGTCCGTGATATTGCACCGAATAATGGCGGAAACCAAGTCGTCACAGCCTATGTTTATAAAGAAGACGCACCAAAACGTAAGGTTCAGTCTAGTGAAGCGGTGATCCCAGCCGATTCTGAGGCAGGACGCCAGGCTCTGGCTCAAGGCGGAGAGGAAGCCAAGAAAGTTGAGATTCCAGGCGTTGCTTCTTCAACGTCAACAAGCAATGTAGTTGGTCGCTTTTTTGAAACCCAGTCATCAAAAGGTGGCCGTTACACTGTAACTTTACCTGATGGTACAAAAATTCAAGAGTTGAATAAAGCCTCCGCCGCTTTGATGGCACCATTCGATTCCGTTACTTTTTCTGGTTATTACACTACCGCTCCTGAAGTTTCTTATCAGGTTGCTAAGCGTGCAGCAGAGAAAGGCGCAAAATATTACCATATCACACGAGAATGGCAGTCTAATGGTGGTAACGTTACCATCAGTGCAGATTTATTCAAATAATCATACATATAGTTCAGCCATTCTTGTAAAAAGGCACAAGTATTATTTGTGCCTTTTTTTGTTGTATTTCTTTGGTAATTCATGATTTATTTTCTTCAATAACCCCTTGAAAATTAACAATTCAATAACGTTATAATGCGGCATGATTTGCTGGTTATCCTATTCATCCTTCCTTTTTATTAATACTATTTACATAATTGTTTGTTATTTGTTTCAATAGAGTAAAATATATAACTAATATTATCCAAAGTGTTTATCTTGTGGTCATCTCCATGTTTATTCAGGCAATAACACACATTATAAAAATTATCCGTAATTTGTTTTCTTACTCCTCTGCATAATTTTATGCATAAAATTTATATTTTTTTGCATAGTAAACCATTGCATACATTCCTTTCACTCCGTAGAATCGCCCTGTTTTTAGCTTTATCGACTAAATCCATTCTGCAATCCATCGCATGGATGCAATAAATGTCCAATATGTGTTCGATATTCAGAACAAATGTTCTGGCTAATCGTGTCGGTTATATTTTTTTAGGAACGTATCTTTGGAAAAGAAATTAGGCCTTACGTCTCTGACCGCACTGGTATTCAGTTCAATGGTCGGTGCCGGCGTATTCAGTTTGCCGCAAAATATGGCGCAAGCAGGCAGTCCTGCTGCATTGATGATTGGTTGGGGAATAACGGGCATTGGTATTCTCTTTTTGGCCACTTCCTTACTTTTACTCTCACGACTGCGCCCTGATTTGGATAGCGGGATTTTTACTTATGCAAGAGAAGGTTTTGGGGAGTTAGTTGGATTCTGTTCTGCATGGGGATATTGGTTCTGCGCCATTATTGCCAATGTTTCTTATTTAGTTATTGTCTTTGCCGCGTTAAGTTTTTTCACCGATACCGAACACGCAGTAATTTTTGGTGATGGCAATACCTGGCAATCGTTAATCGGTGAATCTATTTTACTTTGGTTCGTGCATTGGCTGGTATTGCGCGGTGTACAAACAGCTGCGGGGGTTAACCTGCTGGCGACAATGGCAAAATTATTACCATTAACCCTATTTATTATCTTAGCTGTCATCGCGTTCAAAATGGATGTGTTTTCTTTTGATTTCAGTGGCGTTGAGATGGGGGTTCCTGTTTGGCAGCAAGTTAAAGATACGATGCTAATTACACTATGGGTTTTCATCGGTGTAGAAGGTGCAGTTGTTGTTTCAGCCAGAGCCAGAAGACGCCAGGATATTGGTATCGCAACTATGCTGGCTGTTATTTCAGCACTAGGGGTATATGTGCTAGTTACCTTGCTTTCACTAGGATTGGTCACCAGGCCTGAATTAGCAGCTATGCGTAACCCTTCTATGGCAAATTTAATGGTCAGGCTAATGGGGTCGGCGGGTGAAATTGTGATTGTGGCTGGCTTGATCATCTCTGTTTGTGGTGCTTACTTAAGCTGGACAATCATGGCAGCAGAAGTCCCCTTTATTGCTTCCTTACACGGTTCATTCCCTAAAGTATTCAAAAAACAAAACAGCAAGAAAGCACCTGAATCATCACTTTGGATCACAAATGGCGCTGTTCAACTCTCTTTGATTTTAATTTGGTTAAGCGGCAGTAATTACAACACATTACTCTCTATTGCTTCTGAGATGATCCTTGTTCCTTACTTTCTTGTCGGTGCATTTTTAGTGAAAGTTTCCTTTCAACGTGGTAGCCGTGCTTTACTCTTTATTGCTTTGGGTTCTTGTACTTATGGGTTATGGTTACTTTACGCTTCGGGGCTAATGCACCTCTTACTTTCGGTAGTATTATACGCTCCTGGATTGCTGGTTTTTCTGTACGCACGTAGACAAAATCAGGAAAAAGTACCGTTAACTGTTACAGAAAAATCGGCTATTGTGGTTTTGTTTTTGATAGCGTTCCCGTCTACATGGCAATTAATGCACTAATCATCATTTACTACAATACAGCGTATCTTCAAAATTCAAAAATTAACCACTCCAAAGAATCCGGCCTTTGTGCCGGTTTTTTAATATCCCATTGTTGACCTTTGGCTTGGCACAAGGTAATTGAGGACAAACTTACCCCCCTACTGCTCGATGGACACTGGTTCAAAAAAATAGGGGCTGACCATGGCCGAAAAAAGTATTGATCTGATGCTTTAATTTTTGGATGATAGAATTGCTAGGCGCAGCTTAGCTACAATCCCAGTTTATACTCAATAAACTGTTAATAAAAAAATTTGCGACAAGCACCCTTTACTCTACAAGCCATTAACTCAACTACATTTGTGACAAGCTCCCTATTGTCCGTTACCGATTTATAAAAACAGGCAATTTGAGAGAAAATTTATATTCCTTTAGAAGGATAATATTATGAAAAAAATAGTCTTAGCTTTATCAATAACTTTCGCTATCTTTTCTAATTTCGGCGTAGGTATTGCGAGTGCACACGAAGCAAACACTGGGCTTCTAAAGCCCAATGTTCTTTTCGCTTGTGAAGGTAACACAAAATGCATGAAAAATTGTGCAGCTAAATTATGGTGGTCCCCCATACTGCTAGCCGCATGTCTTTAATAAAATATTTTGTTTAAAATTTTCCATATCCATAAAGATGGGTTGGATTTCAACAAAGTTAAAAAGCGTATAATTCGTTCAGAGGCCCCACACGGTTATGGTTTTTTGTGTCGATGTGGGGTCTTATTTGAAGTGGTTTGTGTGATACTGTCATTTTTTCTTGGTGGACTTGTATTTTTTTGTTGTAGTTTGGTTGTTTTTTTTGTTCTTAACAGTATGTTGTAACTAAAATAATATAAGGAAGGTCATTTTATAATCAACCCATAAGAATTAATTCTGTTTTCTTATCTATATATTCTTCAAATATATAGAACTTGAACTATGGCAGGTAGTTATCATAAAGACTTTGTCAATAAAAAGTTAACTTTAAGCAGATTCAATTCATTATCATTTAGCCTAAAAATAGATTTAACATCTTACATTATTAAAATAATCAGATACAAAAATTAAAAGATAGGAAATACGTTACAAACAAATAATAAATTTATAATATTTAGTTAAAATTTTAACAAAAAAGTAAAATTTAAATATATTATGTGTTTTGCAGCATTTTTATTTTTACAGAATGTCTGCAATTAATAATTAATCTTATAAAACAGAATAAAAATTCATTGATGCTCAGAAAAAAATCTATGTTATGCATAACAATTCTATTAATTTTCACACAATAGCTTAAAACTTCAAATTATGAGATTAGTCAAGTTATTATTTTGATCTTTGTTAATTACTCGCTACTATATTTTTACCTCATCTGTTGATGAGAAAACTCTTTGTTATTTTTCAGAAGTAAACCTAAGCGATCCGTTGCTGTATTCATATACGGAACAAACATTAACTCAATAATCTGTTTCTCTGTCGAATAAGTTCTTCAGAGGTGGGATGTATTAAAAAATGAAAACCAAGTTAATTATTTCATCTTTATTTGTTTCATCTGTATTTATGTCCGCGGCCCATGCTGCTGATGGGCAAATTAAATTTACGGGAAAAATTACCGCCACTGCCTGTAAAGTTGATTCAAATTCGGCTAATCAAACCGTAAATATGGGAACTATCAGCTCAAATTCATTTGCTGGGGCTTATAGTACTTCATCCCCTACCCGTTTTAGTATTAAATTGTCCGACTGCCCACAAAATTACCAACACGCACAGGTCAAATTTGACGGCCAGTCGGACAGAGCTAGTAGCCGATTTTTAGCGTTAACCGCCGGTAATGGCGGAGAGAATCCAGCTCAAGGTGTCGCAATTGCACTTTATGAAGATGACAGTAATACCATGATCAATCTGGCAGAAAATTCACGCCCCCAGTATTCCTCACAGAGAAAAACAGAAGAATTGAGATTCGTTGCCAAATACATAGCAACAGCTAAAAACGTGACTCCAGGTGCGGGTGACGCAGTTGCTAACTTCACTATTATCTATAACTAACTACCTATAACCAAAGGAAGTTATGGCAGGGAAGCCAAAACAATATCACTCTGGTCTAAATATTGTTTGGAGCGACCACTTTGAAATACTTTCGCATTTTAATTTTTATTCTCATCTGCATTTTCAATACGAATATCTCTTTTGCTGGGGTCGTCATTGGCGGCACACGTGTTGTCTATATTAGTGACCAGAAAGAAGCCTCTATTTCTATTAACAATCCAGAAACTGACATCTCTTATCTCATTCAATCATGGGTTGAAAGCGAGGATGATAAAACTAAAGCCCCTTTTATTATCACTCCCCCACTTTTTAAATTAACAGCTGAGAATGAGAATATTTTACGAATTGTTAAAATTGGCAATGGACTACCTGATGACAAAGAATCTTTGTTCTGGCTCAATATTAAGTCTATTCCTGCCACAACCAAATCAGAACAGAATCAATTGCAAATCACGGTTAAATCTCGATTTAAGTTATTCTATCGCCCTGCCAACTTAGCTGGCAATGCCGGTATTGCTTATAAGGCTCTGAAGTTCAAAACCGATGGACACAAACTCATTGCAGAAAACCCAACGCCCTACTATATCTCTTTTTCTGATCTGACCATCGGCAATAATATAGAAAATTACGAGATTAAATCTGCGGGAATGATTCCACCTTTTCAACAAGAGAATTGGGATATTCCTATTAAAAATATCAATCGAGTGACCTGGAAAACGATTAATGATTTTGGTGGCGTAACACCCGAAGAAAAACGTGAGTTGTAGGATAGTAGGTATATCAAAATTAAAAATTTATTATGAATAACTATCGTCATTATCTTCAACAAAATAGTCCCGATAATTGGACGTTACTTATCAAGCTAAGATTGCATTGTCTATATTGTAAGGTGCCTCTTTGTGCATTGTTAGCCACATCTCTTTGGATGTATAACAATAAGTCTTACGCAGAAGAGTATTTCAACATCAATGCACTGGAAAACCATTCAGGTTTTGAAGATATTGATCTCTCTATCTTTACACAAGATGATCAGCAACCTCCCGGACGTTATTGGGTAGATATCTACCTTAATCGGGAAAAAGTAGATACGGGAAATGTCGATTTTATTATCGTCAATAACAAGCTATCCCCCAATCTTAAGATACAACAACTCAGAGAAATGGGGGTGAATATTGAGTCATCTCCCACGCTGCTCACTTTGCCGCCAGAAACGGAGATTGCTGATCTTGGTCGATATATTCCATCTGCATCGACGTCTTTCGATTTCAAACATCAGCGGCTGGATATTAGTATCCCCCAAGCAGCCTTAAAAAGTCAGGCAAGAGACTATGTGCCACCTCATTTGTGGGATCAGGGATTAACGTCCCTGTTAGTCAACTATAGCTATAGTGGCTCGATGACTTGGCAGGATGATCAAGTAGGTTCAACAAAAAACCATTTTCTCAACCTTAGAACGGGCGTTAATTGGGAAGCGTGGCGTTTGCGCAACTATTCCACTTACAGTAGTCAAAATAAAAAATGGCAGAATATTAATATATATCTGCAACGAGATATCCATGCATTGAAAAGCCAATTAATATTTGGAGACAGTTACACACCTTCACTTATATTTGATAGCGTTCAGTTTCGCGGTATGCAATTGTCTTCCGATGACAATATGTTGCCCGATAGTCTAAAAGGATTTGCACCAATAATTAGAGGAATTGCCCAGAGCAATGCTCAAGTCACCATCAAACAAGATGGTTACATTATCTATGAATCCTACGTTTCACCCGGTCCTTTTGTTATCAATGACCTCTATCCAACAACTTCAACCGGAGATATAGAGGTTATTGTTAAAGAAGCTGATGGGAAAGAACATCGTTCTGTGCAAAATTTTTCCACTGTGCCGATTATGTTACGGGAAAATAGCCTGCGACATTCGCTGACTTTGGGGAAATACCAATCTAATTCTCACCGTGGAAAAACACCCTATTTCATGCAAGGTACGGTGATTTATGGTATTTCCAATCATGTCACTGCCTATGGAGGGACCACAATGGCAAAAGATTATCAATCTGTTGCTTTGGGTACAGGCTATAGTCTGTCTGACTGGGGTTCCCTCTCCCTTGATGTGACTTACGCCAAAACCAATTTAATGTCGAACTCCAACAATCATGGCCAATCTTATCGTTTCCAATATGCCAAAGATCTATCCCAGACAGGCACTAACCTCACTCTTGCAGGTTATCGTTACTCGACACAAAATTTCTACGCTTTTAAAGAAGCGAATGAGTTGAATACTGCAATTGATGGAAAGAGCAGTAATAAACGCAGTAAATTGCAATTACATATTAATCAACCCCTTGGAGATTGGGGAACCATTTATTTATCTGCTTTTCAACAAGATTATTGGCATCAAAAAGGCTACGAAAGGAATATCAGTGCGGGTTATAACACAAGTTATAATTCGTTTAATTATAGCTTGAATTATTCTCACAGTGCTTTCCCCGGTTCAAATCGCAGTGAGCAAATCGTTTCGTTCAGTGTGCAGGTTCCCTTTGATCGTTGGCTGAAAAATAGTTGGGTAAGCTATAATATGACCAGCAACAAAAGCAGTGATACGTCTCATCAAGTCAGCTTAAATGGTACAGCTTTTGAAGATAACAATCTGATTTATAGCATTCAGCAAAGTTATACTGGCCGTAATCAAAGCGTTGGCGGAAATATCAACGCTGAATATAAAGGAACATATGGCCAGGTCAGCGCTGGTTACAATTATGACAAATATACCAGGCAACTTACTTATGGTTTAAATGGCGGGATTGTTGCCCATCCTTATGGTATCACCCTTTCCCAACCTTTAGGGGATACATCGGTATTAGTACGCGCCAATGGTGCTTCAGAAGTCAAAGTGCAAAACCATATCGGTATCAAAACTGACTGGAAAGGCTATGCCATTGTGCCTTATGCCAGTAGTTATCGGAAAAACCGCATTGCCCTGGATACGCATTCAATGGGTAACAATGTTGATATTGATATCAATACGCAAACTATTATTCCAACCCAAGGCTCATTGACACTGGCCAATTTCCAGACTCGTATTGGTTATCGTGCTTTACTGATACTTTCTCATCAAGGTAAAGCAATCCCATTTGGTGCAACTGCGACACTGGAAAAACAGCATGATATTGATGCTTCCAACAGCGCAATTGTCAGTAATGATGGGCAAGTTTATCTCAGTGGTATACCTAAATCGGGTCGGATATGGGTTAAATGGGGATATAAAGAAATACAAGAGTGTTATGCCAACTATCGACTCTCTGATGAAGAACCTGCTTCAGGTTTGTATATGGTTGAAGCTTCTTGCGAATAATCTCTTGCAAATGGCAATGTCGGTATAGTTATTTGATATATAACAAAAATAGTGGAAATTATTCTATGGCTAACAAATTAAAGTTATTATTGGCAAGTACATTTCTCATCGGCACGATGAGTAGTTTTTCTAGCTTAGCGAACCATTATTGCCAATATTCTGCGGGTTTTGTGCCTGGTATGACTCCAGTTTCTTTTGGAATAATTACAATTCCCAGGGAGCATCCTATCGGGACAACTATCAAAGAGATACGTCTGGATCAAGTGGATGAAAAAGGCAATATTGCCCTCTGTAATACTTCCTTACCTACAATATGGGAACAACCCGATCTTACACCTGCAAGCTATAATCAGGATGCCATTTATGAATCCGGTGTTCCGGGAGTGGGTATCCGCATTAATACCTGGGAACCAGGTTATGGTATTGATTGGCTACCCAGAACAGCGACCTATCCATTCACTTGCCCTTCACCGCTGCAATTTAGATGGAAAAAACAATATTGCGGTAAATCATGGGGTTATTTGACGGTACAGTTAATCAAAATTGCACCAACAACCGGTTCAGGAGCCGTTAAGTCGGCGAAACTAACTCGTGCTACATTAGGTCACAACATTCCCGTTCATACTTTCAATTTATCGAATACCTACATCATGACCAAAGGCTGTTCTCTCAATCAAAAAATGATTTCAGTCAACATGGGAGATATTAAAAAAAGTGATTTTCGGGGGATTTACAGTACAGCGGGAATGAAACGTTTTGATCTCAATATAAATTGTGATGCTAATGTCAATGTTGGACTGACGCTGGATGGAAAGCCTGCAAACTGGAATACCCAAGATATCTGGGCATTGGACTATAGTGACAACGTCACGGCAAAAGGGGTTGGTTTACAGATATTATATCAAAACCGCCTCGTAACGATGCGTACTCCCGTTGTATTTGGCTCCACTCAGTCTGGTGGAAATATAACCATCCCATTAATCGCCCGTTATATCCAAACGGAAGCAGAAATTAAGCCGGGCAAAGCAGATTCAACAGCAACAATCACTTTTACATATCAGTAAATGAAGGTTATTCCCTGCTTGGTAATAGTGTTATTAAGTGGAGAATTTGGTTTTTTAAATTAGTATGTTGTAACTAAGATAATTCTAGAATTCTTTAAAGCGTTTTTGGGCAGCTGTAAGCCACAACTGCCCCTATTTATCACGACGCGATATTTTCCATCGCCTGTAAAATACGCTTATCCGATATTGGATACGCAGTACCCAATTGTTGGGCAAACAGACTGATCCGAAGTTCTTCAATCATCCAACGAATTTCTTTTACTTCCGTTAACTGCTTCTGCTGAACAGACAATTTTGCCAACCATTGTTGCCATTGACGCTGGATATGCTCAACCCTGCTCAGATGTGCCCTATCCTTGTTAGGATCTACCACCAATCGACGTTCGATACCATTCAAATAGCGCAAGACATCTGTCAGTCGTTTCCAACCGTGGGAAGTCACAAATCCATTAAACACCAAACCAGAAATCTGTTCTTTAATATCGGATAACGCCAGTGCGAGGGATATATCCACCCGCCCTTTCAGGCGCTTGTTGATATTAAAGACCGCAGTCAGGATTTGCTCAACTTGTTTGGCAATATCAACCACGGCGTCATTCAAATTAGCACGAACTTTATCATGCAAACTGGAAAATGCCTGTTCATCCCAAGCTGGCCCACCATTTTCTGCGATCAATCTATCAACACCACAGGAAATACAATCATCGATCAAATCCAATACTTTTCCATATGGATTGAAATACAGCCCCAGTTTAGATTTGTTTGGTAATTTTTCATGCAAGTATTTAATCGGCGATGGAATATTCAGCAATAACAGGCGGCGCGTTCCTTCCCACATAGCATTCTGTTGTTCTGATTCGGTTTCGAACAATTTAATACCGATGCTGTCCTTTTCGTCCACCAATGCCGGAAATGCTTTAACAGAATAGCCCCCGCGCTTCTGCTCATAACATTCAGGCAATGTTCCAAAGCTCCAGATATGTAACCCATTTTGTTCTATACCATCATCTGCAACTGCGGAAAGCGTTTCCTGAACTTTTTCTTTCAATTTCAGTTTCAATGCTGACAGATCTTTGCCTTCCGCTAACGGTTTATTTTTTTCCCCTGTTTTCTTCTCTCCAATAATGCGGAATGTGATCTTTAAATGATCAGGCACTTGTTCTAACTGCCAGTCATCGCGTGACACTGTCACCCCTGTCATGCGGCGCAACTCTTTCTCAAGGCTATCCAGTAAAGAGGCTTGGGGTTGTGTCACACGCTCCAGAAATGCCTGCGCATAGTTAGGTGCCGGAACAAAATTACGACGTATTGGTTTTGGCAATGATTTAATCAAGGCAACAACCAATTCATAGCGAATGCCCGGAATTTGCCAATCAAATCCTTCATCTTTGACTTGGTTCAATACCGGCAAAGGAATATGTACTGTTACGCCATCAGCATCGGTTCCCGGTTCAAATTGATAACTCAAACGGAATTTCAAGTTATCTTGGTGCCAGTAATTTGGATAATCCAACGCACTGACTTTGTTTGCATCTCCCTTGATTAACATACTCTTTTCAAAGTTGAGAAATTCAGGCTGATCTTTGCTGGCGACTTTCCACCAGCGATCAAAATGGCGCGACGAAACAACGTCTTTGCCAATGCGCTGATCATAGAAACTGAACAAGGTTTCATCATCCACCAGAATATCCCGTCGGCGAGATTTATGTTCCAGTTCTTCTACTTCTTCACGTAATTTCAAATTAACGCGGAAAAATGAATGACGAGTTTGCCAATCACCTTCTACCAGTGCATGGCGGATAAATAATTCGCGGCACAACATGGGATCGATTCTGCTGTAATTGACCAAACGACCCGTCACAATTGGCAAACCATATAAGGTGACTTTTTCCATTGCCATTACCGCCCCCTGGGACTTCTGCCAGTGCGGTTCACTATAGTGTTTTTTGATTAAATGGGCCGCCAATGGCTCTACCCATTCTGGCTCTATGCGGGCGACAATGCGTCCCCACAAGCGGCTGGTTTCCACCAATTCAGCCACCATCGCCCATTTTGGTGGTTTTTTAAATAGTCCAGAGCCAGGAAAAACAGAAAAACGGGCATTGCGCGCACCGGTATATTCCTGTTTATCCGTATCTTTCTGCCCAATATGGGATAACAACCCTGCCAGCAAGGCAACATGGATACTGCGATAATCTGCTTCCTGACTGTTAATTGGCAACCCGATTTCTTTCACAACCTGCCGTAGCTGAGTATAAATATCCTGCCATTCCCTCACACGAAGATAATTCAGATAATCCTGCCGACAAAGTTTGCGGAATTGGGAACTGGAAAGTGCGTTCTGCTGTTCCACCAGAAAATCCCATAGCTTCAGAAAAGCGATGAAATCTGAATCCTTATCTGCAAAACGTCGGTGTTTTTCATCAGAAGCCTGCTGTTTTTCTAACGGTCGTTCCCGTGGATCTTGAATTGACAATGCAGAAGCAATCACCATCACCTCGCGAACGCAACCATGTACCTTCGCTTCCAGTACCATCCGTGCCAAGCGGGGATCGATAGGCAACTGAGCCAATTGTCGCCCCATTGAAGTCAGTCGATAACTCCCTTCTGACAATGACTCCGGATCAATAGCCCCCAACTCTTCCAGCAGACGAACACCATCCTGGATATTGCGTTTATCCGGTGCTTCAACAAATGGGAAGGCGCTGACATCCCCCAACCCAATGGAAGTCATTTGCAAAATAACGGAGGCCAGATTAGTGCGCAAGATTTCCGGATCGGTGAATTCTGGACGTGATAAAAAATCCTCTTCCGAATAAAGGCGAATACAAACCCCGTCCGAAACACGGCCACAACGCCCTTTCCGCTGATTGGCAGAAGCCTGCGATATCGGTTCTATCGGCAAGCGCTGCACTTTGGTGCGATAACTGTATCGGCTAATACGCGCAAAACCGGTATCAATCACGTATTTGATACCAGGTACAGTCAAGGAGGTCTCCGCCACGTTGGTTGCCAAAATAATACGGCGGCCAACATGGGGTTGAAAGATTCTGTTCTGCTCGCTGTTAGATAACCGTGCAAAAAGTGGCAAGATTTCGGTATGTGGGAAATTTTGCTTATTGAGGGCATCCGCCGTATCACGAATTTCTCGTTCACCGCTCATAAATACCAGTATATCGCCTGAGCTTTCACGCCCTAATTCATCCACCGCATCAATAATAGCTTCAAGCTGGTCACGATCACTGTCATGCTCATCACCCGCGACAGAACGATAACGCACCTCTACCGGATAAGTACGTCCAGATACTTCAATAATCGGTGCATTGTTAAAATGACGGGAAAAGCGTTCAGGATCGATAGTTGCAGAGGTAATGATGACTTTTAGATCTGGGCGTTTCGGCAGTAATTGGCGCAAATAACCGAGGATAAAATCGATATTCAAGCTGCGTTCATGGGCTTCATCGATAATTAACGTATCATATTGCAATAACAAACGATCTTGCTGCAATTCTGCCAATAGAATACCGTCAGTCATCAATTTGACCAGCGTATTTTCACTGACCTGATCATTAAAACGGACTTTATAACCGACCGTCGAGCCAAGCGGCGTTTCCAATTCATCCGCAATACGGTTAGCAACCGAACGTGCTGCCAAACGACGGGGTTGGGTATGGCCGATCAACCCCTTAACTCCCCTTCCCAATTCAAGGCAGATTTTTGGGATCTGAGTTGTTTTACCTGAACCGGTTTCCCCGGCAATGATAACAACCTGATTATCCCGAATAGCCTTATAGATATCGTCTTTCTTCTGGCTAACCGGCAGGTTTTCAGGATATTGAATCGAAGGACACGCAGCCTGGCGATTCATAATTTTCTGTTTTGCCGTCGCTATATCCGCGGCAATGGATTGTGCTACAGCCTGCAAGGAGACTTGATTCTTAATTTTTGCTGCTCCATGCAGACGTTTTTTTAAACGGAACTGATCGCGCAGCGGTGTGTGATCAAGTTCAACGAATAATTCAGCGAATGGTGCTGTCAAAGGTGATTTCACGTGATAAATCCTTGTGACGTTTTTTAACTGAGTAGCGCTGTCTTTGCAGGCCCAGAGGATTGTTTTTTTATGGCATAACGATATTAGAAGTGTAACATATCTTGAGTGATCTCACGTACTCCCCTCACCAATTCATCGCTTGATTCAATAAATTTGAATGAATATCTCAAAATATTAAGCTATTGACTGAACAATTCCCTATATAAAATATGATTTACAAGCAATATTATCAATGAAGTTATTAGTATCTTAGGTAACTTGGGTTGTAGATAACTGAGGAAGTAGAGAATGAGTAACGTACTGGTTCTGAAATCCAGCATCCTGGCGCAATATTCCCAAAGCAATAAACTGGCTAACTACTTTGTTGAAAAATGGTTAGCTGATCATTCAGAGAGCAACATTACCACACGTGATCTGGCTGAAAACCCAGTTCCAGTACTAGACGGAGAGTTAGTCAGTGCCTTGCGTCCAAGCGATGCAGAATTGACAGAACGCCAAAAAACAGTATTGGCCCTGTCAGATCAGTTAATTGCAGAGTTAAAAACACATGATGTTATTGTCATCACCGCACCAATGTATAATTTCACAATCCCTGTTCAACTAAAAGCCTATTTTGATCTGATTGCCCGTGCTGGTGTGACTTTCCAGTACACTGAAAAAGGCCCGCAAGGGTTACTACAAGGCAAGCGCGCAGTTATTTTGACCAGCCGGGGCGGCATTCACAAAAACAGTCCAACAGATTTGGTGACACCCTACTTACGCACTTTCTTTGGATTTATCGGCATTACAGATGTGGAATTTATATTTGCTGAAGGCTTAGCTAAGGGAGCCGAATCCGCTAACCAGACACATCAAGATGCCCGTGACGCGATAGATGATATCATAGCGAAAATGGGACAGAAGCAATCTGAAAAAATCGTTGCTTAACATTGTTCGATAACATATCACGAAATTAAGATCAGTTGGCGCGCCCAATGGCGCGCTCAAATCTATGGTCATCCCCTCCCTTCTGACCTTACAGGTTTATTTTAAATTTCCCCTATTCATCTGTCATTGATTGTACCGTATCGAGATTTGGAGCAATTTCCCGTTGAAATTATCATCGATGCGAAATATTTATCTAACTTTCTGAGTAAACACCATCCACCAGAGGAATATATTTTGTGTATGTAAACTCAAGATGGTCTGAAACTAATTTATCCGCATTCTCTTTAATAACGCTATAGTAAAAATTAACTTTTTCGTTATTTTCAACGAAAACACTATACGGTAACGTTATAAAAGGTGTTCCAAGGTGGACGGGATCTAACAAACGGTGAGGATTATCAATCATTTTTCCATTAATAAAGAAAAATATCGTATCACTCCCCGACGCATTATCATATGGTAGTATACTAACAGAGAAGGTCGAAGAACTACCATCATTATGTAAGACGCCATTATTGACTTCAACAATAACCGGAGCCGATATCAAATCCATTGAATTGATATCCGTTTGATCACTATCCAGAATGTATAACGTTTTATCGGCTGAAATTTCGCCTGTAGCACCAAATATCTGTGAATAAAGAGTCAGAACAACAGGACTTTCCTGTTTGGCATAAATATAAAAATTTAATTTACCGAGAGGATCTGTGTTAATGGTGAAACCTCTTTTACTGCCAATCTTCCTGATAGGGATTTTCGTTTTTTTATCATCCTGATAAAAATCCACTTTATCAAAATTCCTGTCAGGCGTATCAAGTATATTCACAGGTGTGCCGGATAATTTGGCTGTATTATCCTTATTTGTGATTGCGGTTTTTACTGTACCCACCTTCACAAAATATCGTCCACTAGGTGGGTCATTAACTTCAGTCGGCATCTTTAAATAATCAGCACCAACAGCCAATTGCACTGACGAAAAGTCAACCGTTTTGGCATAATAGAATACACTGGTTTTTTCAAACCCTATTGCTGCTGAATTTGGCTGAATATCTAATATAATTTCATTATTTTCAACAATATTATTGTCAACACGTAATTCAACAGAAATCGTTCCCTTTTTATTATTATCAGACAGTAAGATTGGAGGTATATGTCTACGTAACCCTATGCCGCCATAAGGTATCAATTCAACACTTGCATCACTCAAAATAGGTGTATCAGATGTTAAAAAGATATCGAGAATAAATTCTTCTCCTATGACTAAATCTGAACCTGATTCTACAGAAGTCGTGATTTTATTAGATATCATTACTCTTCACTCCATAAAATATTACAATAATTATTGTCACCGATAGTATCTATCTAGCTAGAAAAAATGACTGTATTACCTCACATTTTTATTATCAATATAATATTAAATTTCCATATGATAATATCTAACAGGCATACTATTTTCATGGCCAGATACTACAAGATTAATTTCCGGTGGGGTTATTGTTATACCAACGATTGTTACAATAACATTAATAAAGAATTCTAGTAGTAAATTACCAGCGCCAGACGTTACTGATAATTGATAGAATTCCGATTTTAAATTGCTTTTTTGCTTATGACATAATACACACTCACAGTGTTAATATATAAAACCATCTATGAGTTCTACTATATTAAGCCAAATCTCAAATTAAACGTATAATGAAAATTAGTTATCAGATGATAACTAAAAGATATAACCTGAATTTATTTTCACTATATAGTATTTTGGAAGATGGTTTCTGTTCTAACTTATTTATAATATTAATGAAGTCATGATACCGAAGAATAGATAAACCTATACAGCTCAATGGTGTCACTGTTATTGACATCTGTTCCGATTTGAAATCGACCGCCCGCTTTGCCTGAAACGATCATTCCCCCCTATTTCTGCACCCAATTACCATTAATGCCAAGGACATATTCGCCTGAAGCTGCACGGTTTACCAACTTCTCTCCTGCCATCCTGGCAACTTGCTCTGTCGTCATGTTGTTTTGAGCCGCGATTTCAGCATATTTCTTTTGCCGTTCATCATTAACTCTTTTCACTACTGATTGGGCATCTTGGTTATTTTTTACCGGTGCCAGATAACCGCTAAATGTCTCTCCTACCAGCCCCTGTTTTTTTGCCTCATTTAGCGTCATGCTCATGGCAAAAGAACTGAATAACAGGCTTAACAGAAATATCATTCCTATTTTTTTCATGTGTCAGCCCTTAGAATAAGTTAGCGTTGTTTTTAAGCATATCTTCAATTTGCCTGTCAACTTTAATATGAATTTCATGCTCAATTTTGACATTCATATTGATGTTGATGGGCTTATCCGGTGTCGCCACTTCCAGCCTGAGACAGCCCATCAATGCCATACTGAATAAGGCTACGCTGATCCACATTACACCCATTCTTACTGTTGGCAACTTGAATCCAATATTTGTTATCATTTATCACTCCCACCCATCACAGATATATTTTTCTGCAACCATTCTTCCAGATTACTGCCAAAACGCAGGCTACGCCATAATTGAAAAATATTCTCCTCATGATGATAGTTAAGCCTGACTTCACGTTTCCTATCTACCACGGGATTTACTCCACTAATCTCTGAATGCAATGTTAAGATCCCCAAATTATCGAGCGTAACATAAGCTTTTGAACGGTCGATTTCTAAATAACGCAGCCAATCCATTGCCATACCTGCCGATAAGTCATTTTTTCCTATAGAATCAACTGTGTCCTTATCCAACCTTAATGTCAGATAATCTTCATTGGATACCCATCCTCGTTGAATGATCCAACGTTTATCGTTTAATAATACGGGTAATTCACCATAAATTTTTCCTGACATCGCCATTTGTTTGACTTTCAATACGCCAAATAATTTGCTCAAATTCAGTTTGTTAAACCGCAATACCGCGGCTTCTTTTTGTGGGATCTGTAATTGGTCCATCGCCAATTTTCCATCCAGCATATCCACATTCACATTGGTCAACGTCAATGGCCGTTCGTCCGTTGCCGGATAGTAACCCAGCAGATCGGCTGTTACATTTTGCATATCAAACAGACCCTTAATCGCCTTGATCCGCAACTGGACGGGCGATCTCAGCCCTAATTGCCACGTGTCCTCCTGTAAACGCCACGGCAAAACAAAATCCAGGTCATTAATTTCCCCATTTTTCAGCCACATACCCGCATTTTTGACCACCCAATGACCACCAGCCAGCAATCCTTGCCCCTTTGCTGCGGAAAAATCAGCCTGAGCATAGAGAGTTCCACCAAGCACGGTAATCCCCAAATCTGGCGGAATTAAAGATTGAAAGGCTAATAATGATTGCTTCGGCCAGCGGGCTTCTCCCCTTAATCGCTTTCCATCCCAACGACTATAAAAGGGAATGGGGCCAATACCGTTAGAATATAGCTTACCATTCAACAGAAAGTTATCTGGGGATTCTCCTGCAAGCATGGCTTTAAAATCAAAGGCAGGCAAAAAACCACCAGAACGAAATTCTGTTTTCTGGGCAGACAATTGTAAATCTCCCGTTAAATTGGGACGATCTGCTGCACGCTCCCAAATTAACGCATTTGTCAGTTTTAAGCGTGGTGCTTGCATCTTCACAAGACCATATTGGATAAAGTCAAAGCCGGTATTTAATGTATCTACTGTTATCTTTGATTGATTCCAACTTCCCCTGCCCGCGATATCCCATTTGGCTTGTAACGGTGGTAAATGCCCATTTCCCCAATAACGCCAATTCCAATTTCCCTGATCGGGTATAAAATCCTTTGCAGCACCATCCAGATGTAGCTTAAATCTCCCCCAATAGCTGTCTTGTGCCGTCACAATAGCTTGAAGACGGCCGGTAAAGCCATCACGAGTCAAATAAATGCCTGCTAAAGGTAATCTGGCTTCCTTGACAGTCAATGTTTCACTGACCTTCCCCCATGCCCGAAACAGAGCACCTGGACGAAAAGTAATTTTAGGATCAACCAATGGCCCTGTAATAACGGCAGGCAATGACATCGTCATGACCATCCTGCCGCTATTCATTTGCCCGGTAAACTGAAACGGAATATGAGCATTGGTTATATTGATTGGAGTTGGTTCCACGGAAAGAACAACATTGCCTTTACCCTGCTCATTTTGGGTGACCAGATTTATCCGCCCACTGACAAACATACCTGATAGGCCTTTTTTCCATTGTTCAAGTTTAATATTTACTCGTCCAGACAACGCTTGATGACTCTCCAACCATTGCCATTTCCCATTGACAATCTGGAACTGCGATTCGTCGAATGACCAAGGTAATTCTGCCAATAGCTGCTGATTTTTTTCTTTAATAACGGTGAACAACCCGCGCTGTTTCTGCCAATTCAATGCCAGTTGCAACGGTTCGGGATATTGGCTCAGAGATATGTGCGCTATGATTTGGCCTTGTTTTGGTAGCGTTGCAATATTTAAGGGCAATGCAATATTTCCATTCAGGGAAATCACCTGTTCAGGTAACTTCACAAAAAATCGCTGCACAATGAGATCTTGTTTATCGGTAATATGTGCATTGAGTTTTAATTTTTCCCCTTGATAAGAGAACATTTGCCCTTGGGGTGATGAACTCAATTGAAGTTTGCCAGCAAACTCCTGCCAAGGCATAAGAGCCAGCCGATCAACAGTAAGATTAACCGAAGGTATTGCAGATAATATCTCTTGCACAGATAGAGGAGCTGATTGCTCTTTTACTACAGGTAATTGCACCTGGCATTGGCTCTGGCTGTCAATATTGGCGGTATGAATGTTCCAGTGGCGATTTTCACTATTTTCCCCAGATAAATATTCCACAGATAGCCCAGAGACTTTGATCCATTCACACTCTTTTGCTTGCAATGACAATTCATCTAACCACAATCCATTGTTCTTCCATCGAGGTTGGCTCAAAGAAAAAGTGATTCCCTGTGGCAACCAATAACTGGCAATCAATGGTAACCAGTGTGGAAGCGTATACCATCCCATCGACACCAATAACGCCAGCAGCACCATCATCACTGCAAACACGTTGAGTATTTTTGCCATTAAATCCTTATCTCTTCTTGTCAACCTGAGAACAACTTCCTGTTATGATAATCTCATATCAGGCTCTGAGCCGATTTATTATATAAGCTATCCCCATGAATAGCTTATCCGGCGATTTATTCGAGTATAGCGAAAGATAACGCTTAGAACCTTCAGGAGACGTCATGATTGCAGTTAGTTTTGCAGCAAAGTGAATTTAATGAATGGCTCGAATGATTCTATAGTTACTGTATAGTGGAGATGTTGTTATGAAACTGGTTGTTTACAGTACAAAGCAGTATGACCGTAAGCATTTTGAAATGCTCAACCAAAAGCTTGGCTTTGATTATCATATCGAGTTTTTTGATTTTCCTTTAAGTCCACAAACGGCCAAAAATGCCGTTGGTGCAGATGCCGTCTGCATTTTCGTCAACGATGATGGTGGCCGGGAAGTGCTGCAAGAACTGGCAGAGATGAATATCAAAATCCTGGCACTACGCTGTGCCGGATTCAACAATGTCGATTTGGATGCAGCGAAAGAATTAGGCATCCAGATTGTCAGAGTACCTGCTTATTCCCCTGAATCCGTTGCTGAACATACTGTTGGGTTGATGTTATGTCTTAATCGACGTATCCACCGCGCCTACCAACGTACCCGCGATGCCAATTTTTCCCTGGAAGGGTTAACCGGTTTTAACATGTATAAACGCACTGCGGGCATTATCGGAACAGGAAAAATCGGTATTGCTACTTTGCGGATTTTGAAAGGCTTTGGTATGCGTTTACTGGCACATGATCCCTATCCTAATCCTGAAGCCTTGAATATGGGGGTGGAATATGTAGATCTGGATACTTTATATGCTGAATCGGATGTGATCTCCCTACATTGCCCCATGACACCGGAAAACCACCATTTATTGGATGAAACCGCATTCAACAAAATGAAAGATGGCGTGATGATCATTAATACCAGCCGAGGCGCCCTCATTGATTCCGTGGCTGCTATTAATGCACTGAAACAACAAAAAATTGGTGCATTGGGTATGGATGTTTATGAAAACGAAAGAGATTTATTCTTTGAAGATAAATCAAATGACGTTATTCAAGACGATATCTTCCGCCGCTTATCTTCTTGCCATAATGTACTGTTCACCGGACATCAAGCATTCTTAACCGAAGAAGCCTTAACCAGTATCAGTGAAACAACTTTGCAAAACATTCAGCAATTAGTTTCTGGAAAAACCAGTCCAAATCTTGTTGAATAATTTTCAATAATTACTCACAACTGTTCCTATGATTGTGATTACCCAGTTGATACTGGGTAATCAGGCATCAAATAATAATAAAACCTCGCCAAAAGCGAGGCTTATAGTTAATTTTTCTTATGACAATATAATGCCAATTGCCAATGTTACAGTAATCCAAACCCCTACAAACGTTACATAGCTCACCAATCTGTTCTTCATTTTACTTTCCCTCATTATCAAACAAACATCCGTAGCTGCACGGTAGTGGCCCTAACTATCTGACATAAAATATAAACAGCATTTAATATATATTTGGTATGCAGCATAAGTTCCATACTAATATTTATTACAAAGGGTATTAAATTAGCCAGGTTGTTATAGCAATAAGACAATGCTTAGGTAATAAAACTGAATAGAATAAGAAAGTTAGCTCAAAAAAACCACAACACGTGGTTTCTTAACGAATTATTCACCTGAACCGGATTCAGTATGTGGTTTTTCGGGATATAACGATGCACTCCAGTTACTGTAAGTGCAAACAAATATCGCAGGATCTTTGTTTGAAAATGGCGTAGCCATAGATTTGATTTTTTCCGCCAACTGCACGGATTCCATCGTCGAATGACCAATATAAGTTCCACTGGGCAGACGATGCCATTTCCCATTAGGAAAACGGATAGATTGGCTGAATTGATTCGCCGTCATCCTTTTATGTAATTTTTCATAACCCTCAATACCCGTGCCATAAAGCTCCACGCGAATCAAATAACTTGCCATTTCTCTTTCCTTGTTTTTGATTTTTGACCAAACAAGTTATCAGTTTTTCTTTACTGTTTAAAGTCAGAAAAACGGGAGAAAAATCCGATATTAATGCCAATTCCGGTACTTACATTATATGCATTTGATATAAAATCCCTTTTATATCAAACAATAAGGTAATTACATGGGTTTGTTAAGAATATGCTCTTCCCAATCCACCACATCCGCTTCACGCACAGCGATATGCCTGACAGAAATACGCTCCGCATGCATGGCCGATTTTGAACCACTGACCAATGGATGCCAAGGAAGGAGTCTTTGCCCCTCGCCAATCAGACGATAAGCACACGTCTTTGGCAGCCATTCAAAGGTGTTCATATTCTCACGGGTCAATTTGATACAGTCAGGCTCGTATCTGAAACGATCTTCATAATTCTTGCACTGGCAGGTTTTAATATTCAGTTGATTGCAAGCAACATTGGTGAAATAAATTTCATCCGTATCCTCATCCATCAACTTATGCAGGCAGCACTGACCGCAGCCATCACATAGTGCCTCCCACTCTTGATCTGTCATTTGTTCTAAGGTTTTCACCTGCCAGAAAGGTTGAGACATAATTTCTGTCATTCCTCGTAGTTAAATCACTCTGGTTGTCAAAACGTGCTCATTGAGAGAAACATCTAACACATCACCAGATTGCAATGGCCCTACGCCTTCAGGCGTTCCCGTCAAAATAATATCGCCCGGACGTAAGGTAAAAAAACGCGACATGTAGCTAATCAACGGGATGATAGGCGTTCGCATGTCACTCGTATTGCCGTTTTGGCGCAATTCGCCATTGACTGTTAAAGAAAGTTCGGCATTTTGTGGATCACCAAAAGCATTGACAGGAATAAACCCCGATATCGGGCATGACCGATCAAATGCCTTACTTTTTTCCCACGGTTGCCCTGATTGTTTAAATTCACGCTGCAAATCACGTAATGTCAAATCCAGTGCAGCTGCAAAACCTGCAATCGCCTGGCTGACTCGCTCCTCATTGGCATTCTTAAGTGCTGAACCAATCAAAACAGCCAATTCTATTTCATGGTGCACAGCACCTAATTCCTGTGGGATGAAAACAGGCTGGCGCAGATCACACAACGCTGTTTCAGGTTTGATGAATATCACTGGCTCTTCAGTGGATTGGGAGCCCATCTCTTTCATATGCTTGTCATAATTACTACCGACACAAACAACCTTATTAGCAGGAAAATCCAACAATACTCCCTGCCAATCCCGATGCTGGTACATAACATGGTTCCTTTATCTGGTTTTCAGGATTTGATTTTCAGCGAGTGAGAAAATGAGTACGTTGCATAATACCGTCTGCCATCATACCAACACTGAGAGCAAAATAGTAAGAACGATTCCAGTGCATGATAGTGCGGAAATTTTGTGTCACCCAAAATGCCTGTTGGACTGAATCATCAGGGATGACTATCCAACCTTTGGTATTTGCAGGCAACTTAGCAAAATGTGGAGATGAAATTCCCAATGCCTGCCACTGGGCAATGGTTTTTCCCTGTTCGGGTTTGACGCCTTCTAAAGCGATATCAAAGCCTGTAGGTAACGAAATGACATATCCCCAAGGTAATCCTTGTGTCCATCCTTCCTTATGTAAGTAATTGGCAGTCGAGGCAAAAACATCTGCTTTATTGTGCCAAATATCAATTTGATCATCACCATCGCCATCGGCACCATACGTTAAGTAAGAGGTTGGCATAAATTGGTTTTGTCCCATTGCTCCCGCCCAAGAGCCTTTTAGCGCCTGATCTTTATCAATATATTGATTTTCAATTATTTCTAACGCTGCCAGTAACTGTTTGATAAAAAACACTTCTCGGCGTCCTTCAAAAGCCAGCGTAGATAAAGCCGAAATGACATCTTCTTTTCCCTGAAATTTGCCAAAACCACTTTCTAATCCCCACAAAGCAACAATATAAGTTTTAGGTACACCGTATTTGTGGCTGATTCTTTCTAACAGGGGCTTATTATCCTCATATTCCCTTGCACCCTGTTCAATCTTCCAGGCTGGCAAGACACGGTTCAGGTAATCATCCAGAGTCACTTTTTTTTCTGGTTGGTTACGATCGGCTTTAATGACACGTGGAATAAAATGGATATTGGTAAATGCTCGATCCAATGTTTTTTCACTTATCCCCTGCTCTCTGGCTTGCTGTTTTAGCAAGGCCACATAGGCGGGAAACTGTGATGGTTCACGGGAGCTCAATGGAAAATCTTGCTCCAATGCCCTGACTTCGGCTTGGGATCGTGAAGCCAGCACGGATGGAGGGTACAATTGCTTGCCATTTAATGTACCGCACCCTGTCAGCAAAGTTGCTGTCAATAAAGTCAGCCCAGTGATTAATTTCATAAATCGGCTCCTCCTCAATAATTCAGGATCAGGCAGTTACCCGCGATTTTTATTGCTTAGGCGGCTTATTTGGTGCCAGGTGCGCATTGAGCAAACTTTCCACTGGCGGTGGTACTTGCAGGTAAAAACCTTGCTCACTCAACGCGGTTTTTACTTTTTCAATATCAGCATTAGCCAGTTTTTTTCTTTCAGATAATGAAATCATCATTGAATATTGAGGTTCACCAAATGCTTTTAACAACGCTTCAGGAACGCGTGAAAAATTCCCCCTTTTTTCAATATACAGATATGTTTGGTCACGTTTTGGGCTTCTGTAGATTACACAAATCATTGTTATAAACTCTTTTAAATTAACGCTGTGACTTGCTTGAATAATTCACTAACTATAACATGCTTATTATATCTAAGAATATCGTCTCCCAGAGGCTTAGGAAAATGTTTGTGTAAACTACCTTGGGATACTTAACCTTGCTGAGTCAGAATATCGATGTCACAATCGCCAATTGAGCTAAAAGGCAGTAATTTTACGCTTTCGGTCGTTCATTTATATGATGACCAGCCGGAAGTTATTCATAAAGCTATGCAGGAAAAAATGGAGCAAGCGCCCGAATTCCTGAAAAATGCGCCCGTTGTTATTAATATATCTGCTCTCCCTGTTGATGCAGATCTCTCCACACTCCACCGAGCCATCGAGTCAGTAGGATTGCGCATCGTTGGCATCAGTGGTTGTCAAAACGAAGCACAGCGAGAAGTTGTTCTAAAATCTGAACTTCCTTTATTGAAAGAAGGTAAAAGTCAGAAAGTTCTTACTCAAGAAAATAAACCGGCTGAACCTATTTTCAAAAAAACTCGTATAATTAATACACCTGTTCGTTCAGGGCAAAGAATTTATGCACCAAACAGTGATCTTATTGTGACAAATAATGTGAGCGCTGGTGCAGAATTAATCGCTGATGGAAATATTCACATATATGGTGTGCTGCGTGGACGAGTATTGGCAGGCGCATCTGGTGATCAAGAAAGCCAGATTTTCTGCACCCATTTAAACGCTGAACTCACCTCTATTGCAGGTCAATATTGGCTCAGCGAGAAAATCCCAGAAAATTTTGTTGGCAAAGCAGCAAAATTACGTCTGATAAACAATGAATTAACTATTGAAACTTTAGTCTAGCCCTTATAACAAGGAATCGCTTCATGGCACGCATTATTGTTGTTACATCTGGTAAAGGTGGCGTTGGCAAAACCACTTCAAGCGCGGCCATTGCTACCGGTCTCGCCCAAAGAGGAAAAAAAACCGTCGTTATTGATTTTGATATCGGTTTACGGAACCTCGACCTCATTATGGGATGTGAACGCCGTGTGGTTTTTGACTTCGTGAACGTCATTCAAGGTGACGCCAGCTTGAATCAGGCAATTATCAAAGATAAACGCACAGATAATCTCTATATACTGCCCGCTTCCCAGACCCGCGATAAGGAAGCACTCACCCGAGATGGCGTTGAAAAAATTCTGAATGAATTGGATCAACAGGGATTTGAGTTCATTATCTGTGATTCACCTGCCGGTATTGAAAGCGGTGCATTGATGGCGCTCTACTTTGCCGATGAAGCAATTATTACGACAAACCCGGAAGTCTCTTCTGTTCGTGACTCTGATCGCATTTTAGGTATCCTGGCATCCAAATCACGCCGCGCAGAGCAAAGTGACGAACCTATCAAAGAGCACCTTTTGTTGACACGCTATAATCCAGGGCGTGTGAACCGCGGCGATATGTTGAGTATGGAAGATGTACTGGAAATTCTGTGCATTCCTTTGCTTGGTGTTATCCCGGAAGATCAATCTGTTCTCCGTTCATCCAACCAAGGGGAACCGGTCATTTTGGATAAAGACTCTGACGCGGGTAAAGCATACGAAGATACTGTTTCACGTTTACTCGGTGAAGAGCGGCCTTTCCGTTTCATCGAAGAAGAAAAAAAGGGCTTTTTAAAACGCCTGTTTGGGGGGTAACGCATGGCTTTGTTAGATTTCTTCCTGTCGAGAAAAAAACCGACAGCCAATATCGCCAAGGAGCGGCTACAAATCATCGTGGCAGAGCGACGCCGTGGTGACTCTGAGCCTGCCTATTTGCCCGACATGAAACGGGATATTCTGGCTGTAATTTGTAAGTATGTACAAATCGATCCAGATATGCTTTCTGTGCAGTTTGAGCAAAAAAATGATGATATTTCTGTACTAGAATTGAATGTAACATTACCAGAGGCTGAGGAATCGCCAAAATAGCAGTATCAAACGCCGCTATTTAATTTAAGGCGGTGATTTTTTAAAACAATTTGTTATTTAAATAATAGCGCAAGAAGTAAAGACAATATTCCCTGCCTGATATATAGGCAGGGAATAAAATTTACATCTTAAGTACTACATCTCATAAATAAGACCATAATGGTGACTGAATTAACACTATTCCTGAGAATAATTTGCCAATATTTCAGCAACAGGTTCAGCCAGCAACTTGCCTCGCCAGCCTCTGATTAACTCAGGTTGATACTCCGGTGCTTTCAATTTCCAATACCAACAAAGTAATTGATTAATTTGACGGCGAGAAGCCAGCAGTTCAGCACTGAAATGATGGGATTCCCCCACCTGAGTGACCAAAGATTTAATTTCTTTAAACGCCTGACGATAACCAGGATAATCAACCAAATTCACAATTTGAGCCGGACACTCTTCTGCTGGAATATCCCTGCTCTCCGCAACCATCGCCAACAACCGACGACCATGACAACGAATTTCTTGTCCACTCAATCCCAAAGCGTCCAATTCAGCCAAAGAAGTTGGCATATAACGGGCAACCTGCCATAAATTTTCTTCGCGGATCACGAAATTGACTGCCAGATCGCGCTCACGAGCCTGATTTAAACGCCATGCAGCCAGTTTTTTCAAACAGGCCAATTGCCTTGGACGCAATTGCCATGCGTTACCAATATCCTTATAAGCGTATTCCGGCATTAATACTTCTTTACGGCGTTGAGCTATCAAGTTACTTTCATCTTTTGCCGCATCCAAATATCCCACCTGCCCTGTTTTTTCCATCAAAATATCGGCCAATGGTAATAAATAGTAGACATCTGCCGCAGCATATTGACATTGCTTTTCGCTCAACGGTCGAGCCAACCAATCAGTGCGGGATTCACTCTTATCCAATTCGATATGCAAATACTCAGCAACCAATGTCGCAAAGCCACATGACATAGGATGACCAATAAATGCAGCCAGTACCTGAGTATCAATCATGGGTTCTGGCAAGCACTGGAAACTATTACTAAAAACCTCTAAATCTTCACTGCCAGCATGGATAAATTTTAATACGTTCGGATCTGTCAATAGCTCCCTAAAGGGCTGCCATTGCGAAATTTCAAGGGGATCAATCAGAGAAAGTTTTTCACCATCAAACAGTTGTATCAAACCTAATTGGGGATAATACGTCCGTGTACGTACAAATTCAGTATCCAGTGCAATTCTTGCGTGTTTTTTTGCCTGCTCACAGGTTGACTGCAATTGGGCATCGGTAGTAATCAACTGATAATTCAAAACATCATTCTCTTAACCATTCATAAGACATGCACAACAACGCCGGTAAAACCGGCGTTGTTGATGTGCAATGGGATATGGCAATAAATATGCTCAATTTGTAGCAGCATTATCCACTTTTGCCAATTCTTCATTGCGAAGTTCTCTGCGAAGAATTTTACCGACATTCGATTTTGGCAATTCATCGCGAAACTCGATGAGTTTTGGCACCTTATATCCAGTCAGGTAACGACGGCAATGCGTTTTAAGTTCATCCACAGTCAAACTGGGATCTTTGCGTACCACAAATATTTTGACAATTTCTCCTGAGTTCTCACTCGGAACGCCCAATGCTGCTGACTCTAACACTTTAGGATGGGAAGAAACAACATCTTCTACTTCATTTGGATAGACATTAAATCCAGAAACCAGGATCATGTCTTTTTTCCGATCAACAATACTGATAAAGCCTTTTTCATCCACGCTGGCAATATCCCCAGTTGCCAGCCAACCATCTTTCAATACCTCGTCCGTTGCATCAGGGTGATTCCAGTAACCTTTCATTACCTGTGGTCCACGCACCCACATTTCACCTACCTCGCCCGGTGAGACTTCATTGCCATCATTCCCTACCAACTTGATTTCTGTTGAAGCAATGGGGAAGCCAATGCTACCACTGTAATAGGTCAAGTTATGCGGGTTAGCTGAAACTAGAGGTGAACACTCCGTCAATCCATATCCTTCCAGTAGACGACGACCTGTCAGGTTTTGCCATTTTTCAGCCACTACTCGTTGTACGGCCATGCCGCCACCAACAGATAAACGTAATGAGGAAAAATTCAGCTTCTGGAATTCCGCATTATTCAGCCAGGCATTAAATAGCGTATTAACTCCCGATAGCGCCGTGAAGCGATAACGCGATAGTTCCTTGACCGTGCTGTTTATGTCGCGAGGGTTAGTAATCAATAAGTTTTGCCCACCCAATTCAATAAAAAACAGGCAATTTATCGTTAAAGCAAAGATATGGTACAACGGCAATGCAGTTACCACTAACTCTTGCCCAGGCTTTAATAACGGAGAATAACAGGCTTTGGCCTGCTCGAGGTTTGCCAGCATATTACGATGGGTCAGCATTGCACCTTTTGCCACACCTGTGGTTCCCCCTGTATATTGCAGAAAAGCCAAATCCTCGTTTTTCACATCCGGTTTGACATACTGCATACGGTAGCCTTTATGAATCGCACTACGGAACGAAATAGCATCCGGTAAGTGATATTTAGGCACGAGCCGTTTGACATATTTAACGACAAAATCAACAAGGGTTCCTTTGGGACGAGAAAGTTGGTCACCCATGCGTGTTAAAATAACGTTCTTGACTTGCGTATTAAAGACAATCTTTTCTAGGGTATGTGCAAAGTTAGAAACGATAACAATGGCAGATGTGCCACTGTCATTAAGCTGGTGTTCCAATTCACGCGGGGTATAGAGCGGGTTTACATTTACAACAATCATACCTGCACGCAGAATACCAAATAGTGCCACGGGGTATTGCAGTAAATTGGGCATCATCAATGCCACGCGATCCCCTTGTTTCAGCCCCAGACCATTCTGTAAATAGGCAGCAAAGGCACGGCTACGCTCTTCCAATTTACGGAAAGTCATTACCTCGCCCATATTGATAAATGCGACTTGATCGGCATAACGCGCTACAGCATTTTCAAACATTTCAATCAACGACGAATAACGATCGGGATCGATTTCTGCCGGAACATCTGCCGGATAATGTTTTAGCCAAACTTTTTCCAAGTTGAATACTCCTGAAATCTAATTGCGATGTAACCACTGACCATAAAACAAACCTGACTTGTATATTTAACAAATTATTAACTCAGCGTACCAGTTTGCAAAGCAACAATGTTCAGGTTGGCGATACACATCACTAATTTAATACTATCAATGACTGCAAAAAAATAAGGCAGCTTTTGCCGCCTGAATATTTTTTATTATTTATCAAGTAATTAGTTAAATTATTAGCACTTGGATTTATAATTAGTTAATTATACACTGATTTACTAATTTTTGGTTTGGAGTCTTACCATTATTCCAAACAGTTATAAATAAAACATATCAGTTAAAGGATAATTATTAGGAGTTCATGTCACAAAACCACGGAAAGTTATCTCTTTTACAGACAGGATAACCCCAGGTATCCCCAGTGGCAGACAAATACCTGCCACCAGATCCCCTTTGGTTGGCAAGAAGGTTTATTCAGTTAAAATTGTTTCAACTGATACAGGCTGGAGTGGTGAGTAACCGCGCCAAAACGGATCATAAGGGTTGCCATAATAGCCCCATAGATCAGTTCCTACAGCCGGAGGAAAAATCATTCTCTGAGATTCATACCAACGTTTCACCCCTGTTGCATTCATCACAACGTAATTATACGGACTATTGCCTATTTTTCCTTTTTCAAGACCAGTAATCAGACCTACAACAGTCACATAATGATCTTTAAAATCACTGGGTTCTAAAAAAGTATTCACGTAGGCATAAATTCGTCCGAAAGAAGGTGCATCCAAACGAGGGGAAGCATTGCCGGTTAGTGGCATGGCAGATATTTCTAATCGAGTCTGGCTTTTTTCATTCAAGACACTCAATACCTTGCCGCCAAATCTCCCTTCATGCCCAATGTATAACTCAGGCATATTCTGACAGAAAGCAGATTTTCCACAGGTGTTTTAGTCGTTCCTTTAATAACATCAGGAACTGACACACAGCCCGCAAGTACCAGGGTTCCTAATAATGTCACCACTTGCAATATGCTTCGATAGTGTGTCCCATTGAGCATAACGCCTCCAACGTCAAAAAATCTTATTAGATAGACTAACCTCCATCTAGTTAGCCATACTCTAGCCCTTTATACTCCATGGACACCGCTTTCTGCCACAAGTTACATGAATTTTATTGCACCAGGCAAAAGCGCCTTAACGGCCCGGCAATTTTTTCCATGTCACTTCATTACGTAAGTAAACGGGTTCAGCATGTTCAACCGCTGTCGCTTCCCCCGCTTCCCACATCTGAATAGCCAACGGCAGCATATCTTCCGCATGAGGCAAAGTAACATCGCTTGCTGTCAGAATTAAATGGCTGTCTAATAATTGAGGATAGGCTTCCCATCCCGTTCCAGCAATTCCCCATTCTCCTGACAAGGAATTCATAATCTCTTGCACTTGTTCAGGTTTCAAAACTGCTTCCGTTTCATCACCCTGCCATTCACCCTGTGAATTACGCGTGTATTGTCCCCAGTAAACTTCCCCCATCCGCGCATCAATAGCAACTAAAACGTTTGTTGCTCCTTTTAAACGAAAAGCTCCTTGTGCCATTGTTTTCAGTGAGGAAACACCAATCATCGGTAATTCAGCGCCCAATGCCAGCCCTTGGGCGATACCAATACCAATCCGTACACCGGTAAAACTGCCCGGTCCACGGCCAAACGCTAACGCATCCAATTGTTGCAGGTTCACACCACCTTTTGATAAAACCGCTTGAACCATTGGTAAAATACGTTGAGTGTGTTCCCGTGGGGAAATTTCAAACTGTGCCTCGATAGCACCTTCATTCCAAAGCGCAACAGAACAGGCTTCAGTTGCAGTATCAATAGCTAAAATTCGCGTGGACATGCCTTAACTCCGGCAAGATATAGGATTCAAAACAAGGGGCTATACTACCATAGCCCCAACATCATCGCCCTGACATTTTATTACCCAGACCGCGGTGGGCGTGAGTTCAGAAACGCAATTGCTTTTGATAAATCACGGGTACGGGAAGCAGGAGGCAGGCTGTTTAGAAAAACCTCACCGTATGGACGCATCACCAGCCGATTATCACAAATAACCACAACGCCATAATCATCAATATCGCGGATCAGGCGCCCAACGCCCTGCTTCAAATCAATCACGGCATCGGGAAGCTGGACCTCGTGAAAAGCATCTCCGCCCTTAAGTTGGCAATCCTCAATACGGGCCTTAAGCAAAGGATCATCCGGTGCAGTGAACGGCAATTTATCAATAACAACACAGGACAATGCATCACCGCGGACATCCACCCCTTCCCAAAAACTGCCGGTCGCCACCAGCAATGCATTACCCGCAGAGATAAATTGTGTCAGAAGTTGTGTCTTGCTCGTTTCACCCTGTACCAATACTGGTAATGTCATACTGGCACGGAACTCTTCCGCCAAACTGCGCATCATTTGGTGAGAAGTACAGAGGAAAAAACAGCGCCCTTTATTGCTTTCAATTAATGGTTTCAACATACGAGCCAGCCATTTTGCACCACCATTTTGATTCGGTGATGGCAAATGACGCGGAACACATAATAACATTTGACGTTGATAATCAAATGGACTCGACAAGAGTAATGTTTGGGCTTGGTTTAACCCCAAACGTTCAGTGAAATGACTTAGCTGTTCATTAACCGATAATGTTGCCGATGTAAAAATCCAACTACCTGATTGTTCACGGATCATCTCACTAAATTTGTCGGCAACAGATAACGGAGTTAGTGCCAGTAAAAAATGACGCCCATAACTTTCGAACCAATAGCTATAATTAGGTATACTGACATCAATCAGACGCTTAAGACGATGGCGGTAAACCGTTGCCCGTTCAAAAGCCGCATCCAACATGGTTGAACGCCCTAAAGAGAGTTTCATCACGTCGTAACAAAGCTCAAGGGCATCATCCAACCGAACTAATGCACGCTGAACTTGCTGCTGTTGCAAGGTTTCACGAAGATTACCCCGATAACTGTTTTCCCCCAATGACAAACGAAAATCTTGTGCACTTTGGCTGAGACGATCTGCACTTTTTTGCAATTGTGCCTGATCCCGCACTTCAGTACGGTAAGCCATGATGATATCACGCGATAAATCCATCAATTGGCGGCTACTTAACTGCTGACCAAAATATTGGCTGGCAATATCAGGGATCTGGTGAGCCTCATCGAAAATCACCACATCAGCCTGCGGGATTAATTCACCAAATCCGGTATCCTTAACCACCATATCTGCCATAAACAGATGATGGTTAACAATTACCACATCGGCTTCCATCGCTTTTCGACGGGCTTTCAGAACGAAACATTCCTGATAGCATGGGCAATCACTGCCAAGACAATTGTCATTAGTACTCGTGACCAATGGCCAAACCGTGCTATCTTCCGCCACTTGATGACAGGTGCTGATATCACCATCTTTTGTATGGCCTGACCAATGCTTCAATTTGATAACTTCCGCCAAGACTTCAGCTTCTAACTGGGAATTACCGATTGACTGTTGTTCAAGGCGTTCTAGGCATAAATAATTTGAGCGCCCTTTTAATAGCGCCAGATTGCCGGTAAAACCTAACGCATCAACGATAGTGGGTAGATCTCGATTGTAGAGCTGATCCTGCAATGCCTTAGAACCAGTAGAAATAATTACTTTTTTACCCGAGCGCAAAGCAGGTACCAAATAAGCAAATGTTTTACCGGTTCCGGTTCCCGCTTCTACGACCAATTGTTGCTGTTTTTTAATCGCAGCGGTAATAGCCGAAGACATTTCCCGCTGGGCATCGCGTGGCTTGAAACCTGGTATGGCTTTGGCTAGTATGCCATTTTTCGCAAAATCGTCTGACACAAACAGTCTCTTTCAATAAAATGTGGCAGAATTATGCCAATACTGAGTTGTAATAACTACTCAATTCGGCAAAAAACTGGATAAATTAACAGGAGATTTAATGACTATTAAACGCATTGATCCAGATACCCGTTGGTCAGAAGCGGTCGTTCACAATGGCACTATCTATTATACCAGCGTACCAGAACAACTGGACGGTGATATTACAGAGCAAACCGCCGATACTCTGGCAGCCATTGATACCCTGTTACACCGTCTTGGTTCAGATAAGAGCAAAATCCTGGATGCTACGATTTTTCTGGCGGATAAGGCTGATTTTGCAGGCATGAACGCCGCTTGGGGTGCATGGGTTGTTGCTGGAAGTGCGCCAGTCCGCTGTACTGTTCAAGCAGCATTGATGGATCCTAAGTATAAAGTAGAAATCAAAATTATTGCGGCTTTATAATCTGCACTTATCAAACAAACATGACATTGAATGAGTTATTGCTCGTTCAATGTCATGTTTAGAAATAAATTTACAAAATGAAATTTAAGGAATGGAGAGTAAAAATCAAGCCATCTTAATAATGATTATGCCTATCAATAGCAGCACAATACCGCTCCATCCCTTAAAATTCAGTCGTTGATTAAACATTATCCAACCCGCTGCCACTGTAGCAATAATGCCGAATGCACCCCATAAGGCATAAGCAATGGAAAGTTCTATCCCTTTCACTGCCTGGGCCAATGCACTAAATGCGCCCAAAACAGTAACCAGAGACAAAATACCCATCCAGAAGCGCTGAAATCCATTGGATAATTTCAATAAAATATTTGCCACAATTTCCAAAACAACAGCCAAAATCAGGAACGCGCCATGCCACCATTCAAATTGAGTTAGCATATCATGCCTCCCTGATTTGCTTGTTCGAAATATTATTTAATGCTCTTGATGGGTTATTTTGGGATGTACTGCTTTTTGCTGCATTGTTTGAAGCCTGACCTTTGCTCTTTTTCTCTCCCATCTTGATCAAGGCAATTCCAGCCATCAACAATACCAATCCACTCATTTTCATCAATGACAGTGATTCGTTGAACCACATTACACTAAAAGTGGTAATAAACAGGATCCCAATACCTTCCCACAGTGCATAAGCCACGCCTAATGCCACTTTTTTTACAGCAACGGCCAGCAAAATATAAGAAGTTGTGATCATGGTGTACATCACGATCATGCCTGTAAAATCACCCGAAACACTGGCTTGTTTCATTGACAGAGTACCAATCACTTCTGTCACAATCGCCAATACAAGAAACACCCAATAAATCATTTTTTCTCTCCTGAACATACTAATAAGCATGCCAAGATATCCAGCTATAAAGGCCAACAAAGTCGGCGAAATATGCAATTACGCAATATCAGAATCAAACTGACTTTTTAGCGAAATACTTTGGCAAACGAAAATTGCCGGTGAAGAACCGGTTAGCAGGAGAAGGCCCTAAAGAGCGCCGCACCAGTAGTGCTCACTGGATAAGATAGTTGAGAGGAAAAAAACATGGGTACAACGTTGAATTTTATTACTATGTTGAATGTTGACGCTTTTGGCGCTATTCATGATGTTTTTATTCTTTCATCACACGACAATGGTATAACTATCGCACGATATACTACGAACCCTCATATTAGTAAATGAATGATGTATTTCTATCATAGCCCAAAATAAAAAGCAATGGTTTGTATTTGGTTAATCAAACTCTACTTTTAGTAAAAAAGTGTTATAAGTTTTTGTTTATAATTAAATTTACTTATTAAGGCAACAAATTTAGTATCTCGCTTAGGCAAAAATGAAAGTCATTTTCTTCCCCTAAAATTTCGCAAATGCAAAGCATAAATATTTTTATAAACATCAGCCGGACATTAGATCCGGCTGTTATTTTATCAATAAGTAACTTAATGCGCGTTAAAAACACGCAGATTATTCAAATTCATTCCATGAACGACCATCACGTGTAATCATAGCGATAGAAGCCACTGGTCCCCACGTACCTGCCTGATAAGGTTTGGGGGGTTCATTATCCGCCGCCCATGCATCTATAATGGAATCCACCCATTTCCAAGCTTCTTCCACTTCATCACGACGGACAAACAATGCCTGAATGCCACGCATTGCTTCCAACAATAACCTTTCATAAGCATCAGCAAGATGCGTCTGGTTAAATGTCTCAGAGAAACTCAGATCCAGTTTGGTCGTTTGCAACCGGTGTTTATGTTCCAGTCCTGGGGCTTTATTCAGCACTTCAATATCAATACCTTCATCTGGCTGCAAGCGAATTGTCAATTTATTTTGAGGTAATTGCTGGTAGGATTCTGCAAATAGATTCAGAGAAGGTTCTTTGAAATAGACGACAACTTCAGAACATTTAGCTGGCAACCGCTTTCCTGTCCTCAGGTAGAAAGGCACGCCAGACCAGCGCCAGTCATCAATATCGACACGAATCGATACAAAAGTTTCCGTTTTACTGGCTTTATTCGCCCCCTCTTCTTCCAGATAACCGGGAACTTTCTTACCATGTACAAAACCTGCGGTATATTGCCCGCGAACCGTTTTTTCCCTGACATTGGTCTGATCAATCCGGCGCAATGAACGCAGCACTTTCACTTTCTCATCGCGAATGCGATCTGCTGTTAGGTCAGCCGGTGGTGACATGGCAATCATAGTCAGAATTTGCAGAAGATGATTTTGGATCATATCGCGCATCTGCCCCGCCTGATCGAAATAACCCCAACGCCCTTCGATACCAACTTCCTCAGCAACGGTAATTTGCACATGATCAATCGTGTGATGATCCCAATTATTGGCGAAAAGCGAGTTGGCAAAACGCAACGCTAACAAGTTCAATACCGTTTCTTTCCCCAAGTAATGGTCAATACGGTAAATTTGATTCTCATTGAAATATTTTGCAACTTCATCATTAATCGCTCTGGAAGAAGCAAGATCTGTTCCCAGCGGTTTTTCCATCACCACACGGTTAGGTTCCGTATTCAGCCCCGCAGCGCCCAATCCATGGCATACTGCTCCAAATGTACTTGGAGGCATGGCAAAATAGTGAATAGTGGGCAAGTCATCTTTATTAATTATTTTTGCCAATTCGGTAAAATGCCCTGTCTCATTTACGTCCAAATTACAAAATTCCAGACGTGAACTCAGCTTCTTCCACAGTTCTGGATCTGGTTTCTCGGACATAAATGTCACCAATGCTTCTTCAACAACTTTGGTGTAGGCTTTTTTATCCCAGTCAGCTCGACCGACGCCGATAATTCGGGTATCAGGATGGATATAACCCGCTTTTTCCAACTGGTAAAGGGAAGGCATTAATTTCCGGCGTGCTAAGTCTCCTTTCGCCCCAAAAATTACCAAATTACAAGCCTGAGCTGTAGACGTCACCGCCATGTTGCATCTCCTCAATTACGGGATATTGTAATTTTTTTACAGAATCTGTGGGTAATGTACTCTTTTGGTTATATGCAGTAAACACTGATTATTCATGGATTATTCATATAGCTCTTCGTATTTCACGTTACTTCTGAATTAGCGACAAAATGAAATCCATCGGACACAGACTATTAAATAACCGCACATCCGTTTTCTGTACACTGCTTTTACAACCATGGTAATTTTGTATTCACTAACAATGTGGTCAGAATTAATACCAAGCAGTGATTGTAAACTGAAAATTTACAACGATTAAGAAGTAATCTTACCAAGTTGAAAGTTAGACACTTGTCATATTTTCATGAAAAATCCCATGCTATCCGGTTATTGCCACTGCCAGCATTCAATAACAAGTAGTATATTTTCATGAAAATGAAATAGATTTCTCCTGTTAATGAAATCGTTAAAACCGAGGTTGAACTTCGTTTTATGAACACACTGGAACGGCTCCAAAATAGTCTTGATGTTTTGAGTAAGTCAGAGAAAAAGGTTGCGCAGGTCATCCTTGCTTCACCACAAACTGCCATCCATTCAAGCATTGCCACTCTGGCTAAAATGGCGAATGTGAGTGAACCGACGGTTAATCGTTTTTGTCGTCGCCTCAACACCAAAGGGTTTCCTGACTTTAAATTGCATCTGGCACAGAGCCTTGCCAATGGTACACCTTATGTGAACCGCAATGTGGAGGAAAGTGACAGCGTCACCTCTTATACAAACAAAATTTTCGAATCAGTAATGGCAAATCTGGAAACGGTCAAAAGTAATCTGGATATTGTAGCCATTAACCGGGCAGTCGACCTTCTGACACAAGCCAGAAAACTCTCTTTTTTTGGTTTGGGGGCATCAGCCGCTGTAGCCCATGATGCCATGAACAAATTTTTTCGCTTCAGTATTCCAGTAACCTATTTTGACGATATTGTGATGCAACGAATGAGCTGCATTAGCAGCACTGAAGGAGATGTTGTTGTATTAATTTCCCATACTGGAAGAACAAAAAGCCTGGTAGAAATTGCTAAACTGGCCCGTGAGAACGATGCAACAGTGATCGCCATTACCTCGACAGGCTCCCCATTAGCACACGAAGCAACCCTCCCCATTCTGTTGGATGTACCCGAAGATACAGATATCTATATGCCGATGGTCTCAAGAATTGCTCAATTAACCATCATTGATGTGCTGGCAACGGGTTTTACACTGCGCCGCGGTTCAAAATTCAGAGATAATTTGAAGAGGGTCAAAGAAGCGTTGCGTAATTCACGGTTTGATAAGCCTGAATAAACCAGAAAATAGACTGTGTTTTTGTTCACTATTTATCAACTCTCCAGACTGATAGCATATGTAGACTTTTCCCCCACTGCCTATTCGCAGTGCGAGGTTAATAATCAATAAATAAATTAAATGGTTATCCTACGGTAATCAATAACTCATATACCCAATGGATTTCAAGTTTCCCCCAACGACGCGGCAACTTGAAAAACAAAAGGTATACTTCATAGGTCAACGGAGTAATACATGTCGAGACGGCTCAGAAGAACAAAAATCGTCACTACACTTGGCCCAGCTACAGATCGTGACGACAATCTAGAAAAAGTTATCCAAGCGGGGGCCAATGTCGTCCGTCTTAATTTCTCTCATGGCACTGCGGAAGATCATATCCAACGTGCTAATAAAGTGCGCGAAATTGCTGCCCGTTTAGGTTGTCATGTTGCCATCCTCGGTGACCTTCAAGGGCCTAAAATACGCATATCCACCTTTAAGGAAGGAAAAATTTTCCTGAATGTTGGGGATAAATTCCTGCTGGATGCCAATCTAAGTAAAGGGGAGGGAGATAAAGAAAAAGTCGGTATTGACTATAAAGGTTTGCCCTCTGATGTAATGACGGGTGATATCCTGCTATTAGATGATGGACGCGTTCAATTGAAAGTCCTGGAAGTCCAGGGGATGAAAGTCTTCACGGAAGTGACTGTAGGAGGCCCGCTTTCCAACAATAAGGGCATCAATAAATTGGGCGGCGGGTTATCAGCCGAAGCACTGACAGTAAAAGATAAGGAAGATATCATCACAGCAGCCAAAATTAGTGTTGATTATCTTGCTGTTTCTTTCCCTCGTTCAGGTGAAGATTTGAATTATGCGCGCCGTCTCGCACGAGATGCAGGCTGTGAAACCCAAATCGTTGCAAAAGTTGAGCGGGCGGAAGCTGTTAGCAGTGACGAAATTATTGATGAAATTATTCTGGCATCGGATGTTGTCATGGTCGCTCGTGGTGATCTCGGTGTTGAAATTGGCGACCCTGAACTGGTTGGTGTACAGAAGAAACTGATCCGCCGCGCTCGCCAACTGAATCGTGTCGTGATTACAGCCACACAAATGATGGAATCCATGATCACCAACCCAATGCCGACGCGTGCTGAAGTCATGGATGTCGCCAATGCGGTACTGGATGGTACTGATGCTGTTATGCTCTCTGCTGAAACAGCCGCGGGTCAGTATCCTGCGGAAACCGTTGCCGCTATGGCACAAGTCTGTCTTGGCGCGGAAAAAATGCCAAGTGTCAATGTTTCCAAACATCGCCTGGATATTACATTTGATAGCATTGAAGAAGCGATTTCAATGTCTACCATGTACGCAGCCAACCATCTGAAAGGCGTCAAGGCAATTATTGCCATGACTGAATCTGGTCGCACGGCGCGCATGATGTCCCGCATCAGTTCTGGCCTGCCTATCTTCTCTATGTCTCGCCATGAATCAACCTTAAACCGCGCCGCCCTTTATCGTGGTGTGACGCCTGTTTATTGTAGCTCACATACTGACGGGATCGCTGCGGCAAATGAAGCAGTGAATCGCCTGCGCGATAAAGGCTATCTCATCTCTGGGGATTTGGTACTCGTGACTCAAGGTGATCAGATGGGAACTATTGGCAGTACCAATACCTGTCGCGTACTTGAAGTAGAATAATAGGCTCTTGAAGTAGAATAATAGGCTATATATATTACCAATCGCCTTTCAAGATGCGTCTTATATCTCCCCGCTTCGCGGGGAGATATAAACAATCACATTGATTTGCAAGCTGCAACTTGAAGTTTAATGCGTATAAGGGGCAGTATACTCATTTATTAATTGCTCTCACTCACAGCAATCCATTATTCAAATGAAGATAATTACCCTAATAATCACAGATCTTCCCTTTTATAAGGCTCAATATCCCCTGCTTTGCGCGTCTTAAGCAATTTTAAGATCCAAGTGTATTGTTCAGGATTCGGCTTCACCAACTCTTCCAGTTCCTCATTCATCCGACGAGCAATATAAGCATCATCCTGTCCTGCAATATCCTCTATGGGTGGGCGGATATAAATGTCCAACTGATGAGTTTGCCAATTATAAACCGGAAATAACGGAACAATAGCCGCGCGGCAAACTTTCATTAAGCGTCCAAGTGCAGGCAAAGTCGCCTTATAAGTGGCAAAAAAATCGACAAATTCGCTGTGTTCTTCGCCATGATCCTGATCGGGCAAATAGTATCCCCAAAAGCCTTCACGCACTGTAGAGATAAAGGGTTTAATTCCCGCATCACGGGAATGCAAACGACCACCAAAGTGACAGCGCGCTTTATTCCATAAGTAATCAGCCACGGGATTACTTTGATGATGAAACATCGCTGATATTTTTTGGCCACGTGCAGCCAATAACATCGCGGGAATATCAACAGACCAGCCATGTGGAACCATAAAAATCACATTTTTGTCTTGGGCATTTAAGGCTTGAATAATCTCCTCGCCATGCCATTGGGTACGTTTAAGTGTCGATTTTGCTCCCCTGAGACAAAGCTCCGCCAGCATAACAAACGATTGAGGAGCGGTAGCAAACATGCGATCAATCAGCGCTTCATGCTGTTGTTCCGTTAACTCAGGAAAACAGTAAATTAAATTGATTTTTGCCCTGCGACGAGCACTTTTCGCTTTTCTTCCCGCCCAAATACCTATCCTGGCCAGGAATGGATCACGCCATTTTACAGGGACATAAGACAATCCTGCCAATATACCCACGCCAGCCCAAAGCCCCCAATAACGGGGATGTAAATAAGCTCGATGAAACCGAGGGACATATCCCAATTTACTATCTGTATCTTTTTCTTTATTCATGAGCTAACTCTGATGATCCCGATATTTGCTTTCAAGGCGAAAGTTTACAACAAAAAATAAGATAAAAGCGGATGATAGTAATCATCCGCTTTTATCTCTGTCAATAATAGGAAATTGATACACTTAATCTAGCAACAATTGAGGCTTAGTCTCTTGAACCATTGCTACATATTCTGCACGCTCTTTACCACTCAACCCACCAGAACGCGGTAATTTTGCAGTGAGTGGGTTAACCGGTCTCTGGTTGTCCCAGAATTCAAAGTGCAAATGTGGGCCTGTTGAGCGCCCCGTATTCCCTGATAGCGCAATACGTTCGCCCCGTTTCACTTTCTGACCCGGTTTTACCAGTATTTTCCTCAAGTGCATATATCGAGTTGTATATTGACGACCGTGCCGAATAGCAACGAAATTACCGGCTGCACCATCAAATTTAGCGACAACAACTTCACCATCACCGACTGCCAAAACGGGAGTTCCTACTGGCATAGCAAAATCAACCCCTTTGTGTGCTGTAATTCTGCCGGTTACTGGATTTAAGCGGTGAGGATTGAAAGAAGAAGATACTCTGAACTGTTTAGTTGTAGGGAAACGCAGGAAACCACGCTCAAGACCGGAAGCATTGCTATCGTAAAAACGACCATCATTGGACCGGAAGGCATAATAATCATTGCCACCACTCTGTAAGCGAACACCTAATAATTGGCTCTGTTCATTTTTACCATCAAGCATTTCACGGGACATCAGCACAGAAAAACGATCGCCTTTACGCAATTTGCGGAAATCTATCTGCCATTGCAATGCTTTTGTCACTTCTCTGGCTTCACTGCTTGTTAGTCCAGCAACCAGAGCACTATTATTAAAACTGCCATCAACTGTACCTGTGATGACACTGTTTTTCCATTCTCCCTTCTGAAACTCTTGCGTTTGTTTAAAAGTATCCCCTTCGCGAGTATAAACGCGAGTTTCACGGCGTGATATATCCCAAGTCAGCGTTTTTAAATTCCCATTATCGTCAGTAGTCCACGATAATGACTGACCAATACCTAAATTACGCAATGACTTATATTGATTTGCTAACAAAGCAACATCAGAGGAATCAATTCCGAACTGAGTTAAAATCGAACTCAGGGTATCACCACTGGAGACAACATATTGGTGCGGAACATTTACTGCTGTATCAACAGAACTGCCATCATCATCCCCAATGCCCTCATTGGGGAGTTGTTCATTAGCATCCCCAGCGACATCATCCGTTGCTTCTGGAATGCTATCGGGAGTACTGAGAATAATGCTACCTGTCCGTTCTTCTCGTTCATGGTAAACAACAGGTCGCCATATCGCGATAGCCAAAGTGACCAACGTTAGAGATCCAAGCATGATCTTGTGTGGTTTAGGCAGGTTGTTGTATACCAGAACGATAGTTTTAGCTATCTGCTGCACTAATAAAATTCCTTACTGTACTAATTCAGGCAGCTCGCGTATTGTTTTGATAGCTGAGTTATAAATTTCATGTAGCTATCTTTATCCAATACGATACCACTCCCTAAAGGATCAAGTATTCCAATACGTACATCAGTACCTTTTGCTACGGCATGAATAACGGCTGGCTTAAATTGAGGTTCAGCAAAAATACACCTTGCTTTCTGCTCAACCAATTGTGTTCGTATTTTGTGTAACCTCTGCGCCCCAGGCTGTATTTCAGGATTGACCGTAAAAACACCTAGCGGAGCCAATTGGTAGTGTTTTTCAAAATAACCATACGCGTCATGAAAAACAAAATAACCCTGCTTTTGTGCAGTCTTTAAAACATAAGTAATATTCTTATCAGTTTGTGCAAGCTGTCCATTGAATTTACGTAGGTTTACTTCTAATTGCTGTTTTTGTTGAGGATATTGTTCAACAAGCTGATCATATATTGCCTGAGCGGCTTTTTCCGCAATCTCTGGAGAAAGCCAAATATGCATATTATATTCCCCGTGATGATGATGTTCGTGATTTTCCTCATATTTATGCTGATATGATTCAGCATCAGAATCATTACCCTCTTCACTATTTTTCAATAATAGTGGCTTAATAGTCGATAATTCAGCCAGTGACAGTTGTTTATTCCGTTCAATTCTAGCTATCGGTTTCGCCAAAAAGGTCTCCATATCTGGGCCGATCCAAACAACCAAATCGGCCTGATTAATTTTCTGTACATCCAGAGGCCGTAACGCATAATCATGTGGAGAAGCACCATCAGGAAGAAGTACTTGAGTCTTTGTTACACCATCAGCAATGGCAGCAGCAATAAAACCCAATGGCCGAATGGATGTGACAACATCGGCCTTTGCAGAGCCATTCACTCCTGCCACTAACACAGTAGCTAATGCGATTTTATGAAAAAATTTATGCGCGTATTTCTGTGAGTTGTGTAACATAATATGAATATTCCATGCAGAAAATTGAATTATGTTATATTATAACATTCCAATGATTCTGCAAGACACTTTTAATTCACCAACTATGATTACCTTAAAAAATATTACGGTTGAATTTGGTAACCGCAAGGTATTAAACAATATTTCATTCAATCTCAAGCAAGGGAAAATTCTGACGCTGATCGGCCCAAACGGTGCGGGAAAATCAACGCTGGTTCGCGTCGTTCTTGGTTTAGTCCAACCCACTTCGGGCACTATTGAACAGAACCCCGCGGCGAGAATTGGTTATGTCCCGCAAAAACTTAACCTTGATCCCACTCTGCCCCTGACTGTTAAGCGTTTTATGCTGCTAAGGCCCAATGTGAAACCCGCAGATATCATGCCGGTATTAAATCGAGTCAAGGCTGCTCACTTATTGGAGCAACCCATGCAAAAGCTGTCTGGTGGAGAAACTCAGCGAGTACTACTCGCCAGGGCTTTGCTGAACCACCCCCAGCTTTTGGTTCTTGATGAACCAACACAAGGCGTGGATGTCAATGGCCAACTGGCGCTTTATGACTTAATCAACCAAATCAGAACAGAGCTTAATTGCGCTGTACTTATGGTATCCCATGACCTGCACTTGGTAATGGCGAAAACAGACGAAGTTTTATGCCTTAATCAGCACATTTGTTGCTCTGGCACACCAGAAGTGGTGTCAATGCACCCAGAGTTTATTGCAATGTTTGGGCATCATGGCGCAGAGCAACTGGCAGTTTACCGCCATCACCACAATCATCATCACGATCTTAGAGGGAAAGTTATTTTGAAAAATGTTGGGGAATCACGTCGATGATTGAATTATTGCTCCCCGGCTGGCTCGCCGGTATTTTTTTGGCAATTGCCGCAGGGCCTCTTGGTTCTTTTGTCGTTTGGCGCAAAATGTCCTATTTTGGCGATACACTGGCACACGCATCACTGCTTGGTGTTGCATTTGGTTTCTTACTGAATGTGAACCCATTTTATGCGGTGATTGCAGTAACACTTATCTTAGCCACTATTTTGGTTTGGCTAGAAAAACGCCCGCAATTAGCTGTTGATACCTTATTGGGCATTCTGGCTCACAGTGCCTTGTCGCTGGGCTTAGTTGTCGTTAGTTTTATGACCAGTGTCAGGGTCGATCTAATGGCTTATTTGTTTGGCGATTTATTGTCCGTAACTTACGAAGATCTCTGGTTGATTGCGGCCGGTGTCGCGATTGTGACTGGATTACTGACATGGAAATGGCGTGCCCTGCTATCAATGACCGTTAGTCAAGATTTGGCTTTTGTCGATGGCATTAAAATTCAACGTCTGCGTGTTTTACTGATGTTAGTGACAGCATTAACGATTGGGCTGGCAATGAAATTCGTCGGCGCGTTAATTATCACCTCTCTGCTGATCATCCCTGCCGCGACCTCCCGTCGTTTCTCCCGCACACCTGAACAAATGGCCGTTTTTGCAATTATTGTCGGTATGCTTTCTGTTACGGGAGGGTTAACATTATCGGCGTTTTATAACACGCCGGCAGGCCCTTCCGTTGTACTTTGTTCAGCAATGTTATTTGCATTGAGCTTAACGTTCAAGGCAAGAAACTGATTTTTAACGGCAATTCAAATACAACTAACAAGGGTTATATTTAGGTAAGTTATAACCCTTTCCAATAGGCAAAGTGTCACATTGGTGATAATGCAGACAACATAACCTCTATAACCCGCCTTTTATTCTGATCGATAAAAAAATGATCTCCCTGAATATATTGTATCGTTAAATCTTCGCTGGATAATTCTGACCAAGCATAAAGTTCAATTGGTTTAACGTCAGGATCGGAATTACCACTTAAAACAGTGACTGGGCTTTTTAGGACAAATCGTTCTGGCTGATAGGTTTCAGCCATCTTGAAATCAGCCCTTAAAACCGGCAGCAATATATCCATAAGTTCATCATTTAACAATATCTCATCAGTGGCGCCATTAATTTTCTGTAGCTCACGGATAAATTCGTCTTGAGGCAAGTTATGAGTATAAGGATAATTCTCCTTCAAATGAGGGGCTGGACACCCTGACGCAAAGAAGTGGACAGGAACAGGATAAGCACGGGATTGCAATTGACAAGCAAGTTCAAATGCCACACGGCAGCCCAGGCTATGTCCAATAAATACATAAGGGATCTGCGTAATAAATGCAGCATGAGCGATTAACTCATCGACCAGAGAAGGCAAATCTTCATACAAGGTTTCACCCATTCGAGTTGCCCGCCCTGGCGGCTGAACTGCGACTATCTCAATATCATTATTAAAATACGCTGCCCAATCAAGATAAGTTCTCGCAGATCCCCCCGCATAGGGAAAGCAAAAGAGTCTCAACCTCGGGCAGCTGATCGGTTTTGGTATAATAAACAACTTATTATTTTCCAAACTACACTCCTCAAATCACTTGCCGATATGCCTATTATCATGACGTATTCTTTCTTCTACCAACGTAATCAAATTTTTCAAGGATGCTTGTTGATAGAAGGTTTTGAGTTTTACCTCAATAGCGAAATGTGCGTTGATTTTTGCCAGCAAACGCACTGCCATCAAGGAATCCCCCCCTAGCTGAAAGAAATTATCTTCCGGCGAAACAATATGGCGATTTAGCGCCTCGCTAAAATGGCTCAAGACTTGTTTAGCTATATCAGAATCCAAGTCGTATTCCAGATGTTCCTCTGCATCAGGAAAGATTTGGTTCCCCCCTAACGCCAATAAAGCCGCAGTATCGATCTTATTGTTAATTGTATAAGGAATGGCTTCAATTACCCGCAGTTGTGTTGGGATCATGTAATCCGGCAATTGGCCTTGCAGATACTGTTTGACCTTATCAATAAGTTCTTGCGCACTTCCCGTAAACCGCGGAGATGCAACCAAGTAGCCACAAAGCCGTTCATGGAGCTGTTTTTCAATCACGACCACGGCCTTATCAATATCCGGCACCTGCTTAATCCACGACTCAATCTCTTCCGGTTCAATCCTGTAACCACGAAGTTTGATCTGATTATCCTTTCTCCCCAGGCATAAGAGTTTATTATCCATGGTAAAACAAGCCAGATCGCCAGTTTTGTAAAGCCGTTTCCCATTAACTTTTGAGAAGGGATCTTCAATGAATGCAGCGGCTGTTAAATCCGGGCGTTGCCAATATCCTTTAGCTACTCCCTCCCCACCAATGCATAATTCACCAATCACGCCAGAGGGTTGATGGCAACCCCTTTCATTCAATACATACATCTGTGTATTAGCTATGGGAGAACCTATCGGTAACACGCCATGATAACGTTGGTTTGATTCAGCAGCGATATTCAACCGCTCCACGCAACAACCAACGACAGTCTCTGTCGGTCCATATTCATTAAAACACCTACTTTCTGGCGCGATTGTTTTGAGATAGCCCAGATAAGCACGACTCATTTGCTCACCACCGATCACTATGACTTTAACATCCAGCGGAGTCTGCTTCTGCCCCATGCTTAATGCTAAATGCTCCAATTGTGAAGGCGTCGTTTTCATCAATCCTAAAGGCTGATTTAGCTCAAATAAGCGCAATAATGCCTCATTTTGGCTGACCTGCGCAGAAAAAAGTATGACGTATCCTCGTGCAATTAATGGCAGAAGCAAACTCGTAATAGTGGCATCAAACCCGAAGGAAGTGGTCACTGGCACACCCAATCCCCCCAAATCAGACGTACCTGACGGCATATAAGCCTGTGTTGCCCAATTGAGATAGTTGTTAAGGCCCTTGCGATAAATTTCGACACCTTTTGGCTTCCCTGTCGTACCGGAGGTATAAATCATGTAGCAAAGGCAGTCATTTTCTGCAATGAGTTTCCAACGAGGAATCAAAGGGATGCAGCCTATGTGATTATCATCATCTCTTATTTCCCATTCGCTGTTTAATTCAATGACGGGTATATCGAAACGCTCCATTGCCGCCAATAAAGATGCATTTTTGCCCGCGATCTTATCTTCTATCACTATGGCATCGGGGATGGCATCTTGAACAATCAGCAACAGACGGTTGAGGGGTAATTGGCTATCTACCGGTATCCATACAATACCTTCAATCAAGCAAGCAACAATCGTGGCTAGGGACAAGGGGGTGGCGCCAGAGAAAATGACCACCTTAGACTGCCGTGATGAACCTGAAATAATATGACTGCGTAATTCGTCAGCTACCCATTGGCTTAAGTGGTACAGTTTCTTATAACTGAGTCGTCCAGTTCGCGATTCGTCCCAATATTCAACCGCCGTTAGCTCAGGTTCAGCGTCCAATTGACGGAAAAAATGATGACAAAAATCCTCTTGAAAGACAGTGTCAGTCTGGTTGAATGCCAGGACTTGACGTTGGTAATCAGCTTCATTCAACAAAGGTTGCGCCAACACCGTCTGATCAACATCAAAAACCATCGCCGTACACAATTGCTGATAACTGTCGCTTAATATTTCAGCATAATCTGCGGCAACATGTGCGTATTGATATTCAAAACTTAACGCTACGGTATCAGCGTGATTAACCACAAACAACGTCAATGGGAATTTACCCCCAACGGGTATCAACTCATGTTGACGAGATCGGGTTCCGGGCAATGCCCAATCTCCCTGACCAACAAAATAGTTGTACATCACATTGAATAAGGGGGACTGCGGGATTTGCTGGGCATGGCTGACACGACGTACAATATGGCTGTAAGGCAATTGCTGGTGTTCAATACCATTGTAAAGCTGGCGACTAAGCTGGGCTGCAATATCGGCAAAACTGATTTGCGGATGGAATATCACTTTAATCGGCAACACATTGATAAAATAACCTATCGTTTTCTCCAAACGCTGATCATCTCGCAAAGAAGCCGGTACCCCAAACACTATGGCTTGCTGTCCCGTCAGCCGATACAAAAGAGAAGCATATAGGGTAAAATAACCCAGTGCGGGTGAAATACCCAAAGTAGCGGCACAATCATTGAAGGAGGTCACTAAAGAAGGGGCTAGCTGGCACCGGATCATACCACCTTGCTCACTTTTCGATGGAACAGGATTACCAATAGCCAGTTCCAAGCGTCCATCTACTCCTTCAAGTTCTGTCAACCAATATTCTTCATCATTAGCCAGATAATCACCGCGCAGCAATTCATCCTGCCAGCTGGCAAATTCAGCGTATTCAAGGAGATCAGTATCACCGCTCGGTAACGAGCCCCCCGCATACACTGTCGCAATATTATTAAGAATCAATGCCACTGAATCATTGTCGCAAATCAGGTGATGGAGGCAAAAATGCAAAATGTGGCTTTGCTCTCCTAACTTGAACAATAAAAAACGTGCCAAACCGGGTTTTCCCAAAGTAAATGGGGTTTCCAAATTATGCTGACAGTGCATTAATGCCTGTTGCAGACGCTCATCATTATCTGATGCGATGCTTTGCCTAGATAGATCTATCACAGTAACGGGTAAGTCAATCTCAGGATAGATATGCTGAACCAATCCCTGATCGCTTTCGACAAATGCGGTACGGAAAGCTTCACTGTTTTGTACCGTCTGGGCAATCGCATCCAGCAATTTATCCTGATCTAATGAGCCAACTAATTCGTAGGTTACGGGTACGATGTAAAGCTGTTTTGCAGTTAATTGTTCTGCCAACCACAAATCTTGCTGGCCAGCAGAGACCGGCACTTCATCAATCTCAAAATCAGCACGCTCCAGATCTCTTATCTCACTCATACCTTGTTTGCTCCCTTACCACTTTGGTTCAAAATGGCTGCCAAATTGCGATGCAACTGCACAATAAGGGATTCCGCTTCGCCATACAGCAGACTCGGCGCGGTGCATACTTCCAGATTTCTTTGGACTTGCTCAATCGCCTCGTAATCTTCTTCAAGGGCTTCTGCCAGGTATTCCACATCCAGTTGACATACCTCGCTTATCGCCTCATCTGTTTTATGGATAAAGTTGAACGTCTTCGACCAAGTTTGGTTTACCGACACAGGATGATAAAAAGAGACAAAAACATGATAAGGCTGTACCCCGATAATCACATTGGGGAACAGCAAATAAGTGGCTACCATCTCCCGACGTGTCTTATGTGGTGTTTGTCGACGAACCTGAGCCAAATTTTTCAGTGGAGTCAAAATCCGTCCATGCTGGGCAAAAGAATCCAATGAATAAAGCTGACCATTTAATGTGGGAGCCAGGCTGTTTCGGTGCAGAGACTGAACATGATAATATTCAATAAAATTTTCAATCAGTAATTTCCAGTTAGCTTTAATCATCCTTTCACGGGAATTCAACAATTGGTGCTGTTCAAAGCCGATAGCGGAAATTTGATCATCAATGGCAGAAAACCAATGTTCCAGCGAAAAGTCAGGCATAGATTCACCCGGCATTTGCCACAACATACTAAACTTTTGTTGGGTACCAATTGCATTAAGCGAACGATATTGATCGGGTATTTCAGGGAAAGCTTCTCGCCAACGAGCAGCTATTAGATGGCCTTGATGACTGAATGACCAACTGTGATAAGGACAAACAAAGGCTTTTTTGCACCCTTCCTTGTGATGTTCAAGTCTGGCTCCCCGATGAGGGCAGACATTTTCAAATACGGCACAACGATTATCATCGACTTTACTCACGATCATCGGAACACGCCCCTGATAATCGACTGTAATAAAATCCCCTACTTTTTCCAATGATTGGATGGGGGCTATAAACTGGGGAATACTTTTCCACAGTTCTTTCTGTTCGTAATTGAAATAATCCTGGCAAACATAATGCTTAATTTGGCTCTCATATATTCCAACCGGTTCAGTCGCAATATGAGAGTGACGCTGGCCGATCATATCGACGAAATAATCAGCATAAGGAGAAAATACGTTATTCAGAACACCTTCACCACCTTCAGGTAACATGACTGTAGTATCGATTGTAGTATTACTCATTAGGCATCTCCTTCAACCAGAATCGTTTTCGTGAATGTCTGAGATTGGGTTATATATGTGTTATAAAAATCGAAATAACGATAAACAAAATTCAAATTTGGCGTGGCAATGTCTATTCGTTGGCTAAGTTTGACCAAGGAAGCCAGTAAGGTATCTGCCTCTGTTTCCCGGCCATTGATCACATCCAACACCAAAGAAGAATTAAAATCGGGAATTGACATTAAATACTCCACAGACTGACGCCGGAAACTTTCGCTATCTTTGACATATCCGGTTTTTTCGCCAATAGCAGCACACTCGTCAATAATCGATTGAATAACAGATCGGGAAGCATGATTACGCATCGCTGTATATACGCCGATACGAAGTAATCCGCATACAGAGGCCGCCGCATTGAGCGTGTTTTTGGCAAACGCTTTATGTCCGATATCTTCACAACCTTCGAAGGGAATGCCGACTCGGTTGAGTAAACCCAAAACCGCCAAACTATCCGCTTCTGCCTGTTCGGTCAGTTCAATGCATCCAAGATAACTGGTTTTAAGAAACATCAATCTCAGGTGTTGTTTGCGATGCAAAGTCACCGAGAAGTTGAGTACACCACGGATGACCGTGATACCTAATGCTTCGTCAATAAAGGTTTGTTCTGTGGTAAATCCATTTTGGAATATGATAACAGGGCTACGGAGCCGATGTTTATTGCGCGATAATTGCTGACAAATATGCTGATTGGAAACCGTCTTGCTGCACACATACAATTGATCAAAATCTTTAGACAGAAAGTCTGCATAATCAGTGAAATGACCATCAATAACGATACTGCCGAGATCCTTGCTGATTGCCTGCTCATGATTTGTATCATCACTGAGTTGTATGTGACTGATAGGTAATGTCTGGTTTCTTATTCCTCGTGAAGATAATAAAAAAACCTGACATCCTTGTTTCTTGCATTGATGAGCCAAATAACATGCAACCGCGCCTGTACCAATAATGCCTATCCTCAGCATACTATTTCCCCCCTATCGCTAATAACAGTTTTTGTGTCGTGATAAGTAAGGGAGGTAATATCAGTAGGGTGATCCCAATAAAATAAAGATCCATCGGGTTACTTTGCCCCCAAATCGCCCACCCGCCCTCTTGGGCCAGTAATATTTCCAAGACAATCCCAGTGATAAGATAAATAATGAAGCTACTGAATGTCTTAACCAAATTACGTAAGGCAAAAACACGACCGTGATAGATTTTCGGCACAATGGTTTGCCATAACGTTTGCATTTTAATAATGCTTATTCGCATCGTGATAAAGCTGATCGCAATACAAGCCACTGAGACATAAGCATTTTTTATCTGCGTCAATACCACAAAGCCTATCGCAAATAAGAATTCCAATAACAACAATGGCATATGTCGCAATATAGCAGGCTTCCATGCCGACATCAGACTGACGATCACCATAGAAACTCCGCCGATAGACATCATGTAGCCTGCATCTGCGACAGAAAAATAGGTTGTAAAATAAGGAACAATCGTAATTAGCGTTCCACCAACCAAAATTGACTTAAAAAAGGTATACCCGATCATATACGTCATTTCTGGTGATGCTTTAACCAAACGAACACATTCCATATCAGGAAAAATGGCTTTCCAATTCAACTTAGATAATATGCCATCATCGTGCGGCAGAAACTGTACCGCTTTTACCCTAAACAATAATCCTGCGGCGAACGCACTTACCATAAAGGTTAGAAGATCAACCGTCAGCACCATGCCCAGGCCATAGTGAGAGAACAGAAACGCGCCAACAACCGGAGCAAGCATTTGTGGCAATGAATCGCTAAGACTGCCCAACGCATTTGCCCGATTTAATGAAGATTGTGGAACCAGCCGAAAAACCAGAGTGCTGTAACAGTCAATCTGCAACGCGGTCAGCACGCTGGTCAGGGCGATATACAGATAGACTACGATGGAATTGATATAGCCAAAATGATTGCACAAGAGCACAATGGCTAAGGCCAAACCCGCAATCCCTTCGGTTAGTAACAGCACCTTGCGTTTATCGTAGTGATCAATCACATAGCCCACTAACGGCATCAGTAAAAAGGCCGGAAGCACTAATACTAAATACATATTCGTGTAAGCCATGACTGACATTTGTTTCTGAAGCAGCCATAATCCGAAAGCAAATTCCGTCAATTCACTGCCAAATATCGACACAGCTATGCCAATCCAGAGCGGATAGAATCCCTGTATGCCCTTCATCCAACAATTCCCTTTTTGTTACGACGACGAGCCTGTAATACAGGTTTTTCTTTTCGCCCGGCTATCTGCTTATGGCTATCCGGCACGAATGCTTGTGATACAGACTCTTCTTTGTTCACAACCAATGCTGAATCTATCCATTCGATCAGGCTAGCCAATGTTGGACAAGCCATAAACTCCGGCAACTTAAGGGTGACTCCATGCTCTTTTTGCAATGCAGATAAGATCTTGATCGCGGTTAACGAATCCCCGCCCGACGCCACGAAACTTTCGCCCATATCCAGTTCACGTTGCCCAAGATGAGTCATCAACAAACGACCTGCCGAATGGTTAAGATACTGTAAAGGATCATTAGGTACAGTTCGTTCCGGCAAAGGAAACTGCTTTATCGAAACTTTGCCGTTGGCAGTTTTAGGGAATTCAGTCAGATAGACGATGCGATGTGGTTGCATATAATGAGCAAAATTACAGCTAATGAACTGGCGGATCCGTTCACTTAATTCTTTTTGTACAACTTTGTCGGCCTGAGTTTTCACATAACAAAGCAATTTTGTTTCTGCCACAGGAATACGCGAATCAATCACGCTGTTTGTCGTCAGTACAACTTGTTCGATTTCTTCCCACTGACCAATGGCACTTTCCAGCTGGGTTGGCTCAATGCGATAACCTCGCACCTTGATCTGAAAATCTGTTCGACCAAGAAAAGACAGACATCCCTGTTCATCCATGCTGACCAAATCACCGGTTTTGTACATAAGTGGTGCTGTCTGGTTACAAATTTCGGCAGGGATATAAGGATCAACGACATATCTGGTGGCTGTCAGAGTGTCATTGCCGTAGTATCCCTTCGATACCAGCGGGCCACCAATATACAGTTCACCAGGCTCACCGCGGGGCACTGGCTTGCCTGATTCGTCCAGCACATAAAATCCGGTATTGGCTAGCGGCCTCCCAAGCGGCACAGTTTCTCCCACCGGTGTATCCCTAGTAATCACTGAATCCGTAGCGGTAATAGTGGTTTCAGTTTGGGCGTAAGCATTGGAGAAAATTACCCCTTCAGGTACGAATTTCTGCCACTTTTTCAACGTCTGTGGATCAACTTTTTCAGTTCCCACTAAAATACGCCGTAAGTGGGATGGGTAATCTATGGCAGGATCTTCCAAACTATCCACCCATCCTTGCCAATAGGTAGACGGTAAATCGGCCAACGTAATCTGTTGTTCAATCAGCAATTGGTTGAAATCAGCAAACGTATTTGGCGGGGTATCACCGAAAAATACAACCCTGCCTCCTGCGTTCCAAACAGGAAAAAGTTCCTCAAGAACGATATCCCAGCACAAATCGGTAAATTGAAGCATCCGATCTTCCGAACAAATCGCCAGATATTCCCTCATCATCAAACAGTGATGGGCGATAGCCCCATGAGAGTTCATCACGTTGTTAGCATTTTGGGTACTTCCTGAGGTACAGGTAATATAGGCTGTTTGCCCCGCAGGTATTACTTTTCCCGGATTTTGCAGTAACGCGGTATCCCCCGAGGCAACCCCACATTGACGTAGCAATATCCTTTCATCGTAAAAGTTGAAATACCGGACATGAGATAGCGTTTTCAGCAACGAAATATGGGCAGAGTTTCTCACCTCATTACCGTCATTTAAGCCGCCATAATCCCCATCAAGCAGGGCAAATCGCGGAGTAAGTTCTGAGAGCAAGAATTCGACTTGGGTAAACGGTAGCTTCTTATCAATAGGAACGTACACGCCCCCCGCTTTCAGTACTGCTAATACCGAGATGGCTAAGGGTATCCCACGACGTACACTGATAAAAACAGGCTCTTCTGGCTGTAAACCTTGTTGCAGAAAATGATGTGCCAATGCATTTGCCTGTCGGTTCAATTCGGCAAATGAAAGCTGACGCTGTCCTTCTTTCAAACTGGCATCGATTAATGCACATGCCTGTGGATCATCGGCGGCTTGCCGTTCAAACAAGGCATGGATTGGTGCCTTGTACAGAAAATCCCTCCGCAACGGCCCAATGGCAATAGAGGGTGTATCCAGCGAGTTCAGATAAGTGACAATATCAGCCAGTGTCAGTGCATCCCTCTCCGGGGAGTTAATGAGATAATCCAGTAACTGACCCAGTTTACCTGACAGCGTTTTGATTTGCGCCTTGTTGTAGGCTTGTGCTGCATATTCCCAATGTAAATACAGATCGTGCTCGCTCTGAAATACATCCAAAGACAATTGACCAACAATGTAGCGTTTGGGGTTATCCAGTAACAAAGACCAACTGCCACTTTCATTAAACTTAAGTTTACGGGGACTGAAATTGAAGTCGTAATTAAGATAACGGTTTACCATTTCCGAACGATGCCCCAGGCTGCAATTCTGTACCGTCAAATCTTCAATCGTGACATCCTGGTTAGAAAAAATATCCAACAATTGTTCACAAGTAAGGTCAAGATACTCACTGAAACGTTGTTCACCATTGCAAGTATTTACCCGAACGGGCAACATTGCCGTCGTCAAGCCCACCAGATTGTCGAAATTGTCAAAGTTACGCCCGGATACCGAAGTAGACATAACAAACTGGGATTGTTTGAGTATCGTACCCAGAAAAATAGAGTAGACGGTATACATCAGCATGTAAGGAGTCACACGCTGTTCAGCCGCATAAGCCAAAATCTTAGTCGTCAAGTCAGCTGGCAATTTCTCAAGATAAAAACCGCCCGTCGTAAGTACATTCCCTTCTTCTGTCAGCACGACAGGAGCCGATACGGGTAAATTTGCCAAATCCCTCTGCCAGCCAGACAGGTACTTGTGCCAGAATGATTTCTGGTGAATAAAATCCGGGGTCTTTTTGAATGCGGCCAGACGCTCCAAATAATCATGATACTGACAGGCTGGAGGCAAATCGCCAGCGCCATGATAAACAGCCACCAGCTCATCAATTAATACATCCAAAGAGACACCATCAACAATAGCATGGTGGGCAACCAAAAAAATCATATCCACACGGCTGTGGTTAAGTGCATGTTGTGCTAAAGGTGTCTCACTCCATAATGGCAGAGCTAAATCAATCTGTGCTACATGCACCCTAAACATCGGCCCACGATCAAGCGCAAACTCTTCATCCAGACAACTTTGCCGCCATTGTAAAAACTGTTCTGGTGAATCCATGATCGCCGGTTCAGTACGTATTGCGGCATGATGATCAAATTGACCTGTCACCGTTTTAAAGGTTTCAGGACAAAAAACCTGGCGCAATTGTTGGTGACGATTGAACAAATACTCAATGGTGCTGTTTAAACGATGCTGCTGCAATCCGTCTGTGATCACATACTGAACGAATTCATTGTAAGATTTTGATGCCGCCGGATCGTACCAACTGGACATCGCCAAATTCTTCTGCATCCTAAATTCGGGTACGACAACGTTCACTGGCGCTTTTGATTCTACAGGTACGTTCAGCAAGCGGGGTTTGGCAGAAATCTTCTCGATGGTTTTTTCAAAAGCATCGAAACATTCATTTAACACGTTATCATCATGAGCTGTAGAGAGGAAACAGGTACGCCCTTCCCAGGTATAAACCCCATTCATTAACAAGTTATGGAAAAATAGTTCGTGTGTTTTTTTCTGACTGAACTTGAATAATGAGCCAAAGTTCGCAACTTCTATACCGCAATTTGCTGTAGTGAACAGCGCATTGAGCCGCTCAACAAAGCCTGAGGTTCTGTCATTCAAATCAGTTTGTAATGCAGGCCCCATCGTTTTCATATGTAATAACGTTGCCTCAGCTGCGGCCATCGCCAGCGGATGTTTACAAAACGTTCCGGCAAAAAAGGTGGTCTCATTGGGTGGATAAGACGCGTCACCAAATTGCCAGAAACCCCCATCAAGGTAATCCATTATTGCCGCATCGCCAGCCAAAACACCGATAGGCATACCACCCCCGATGACTTTGCCATATGTCACCAAATCAGCCTTGACCTGATAGTAATGTTGCGCTCCTTTTGGGTGATAACGAAAACCAGTAATGATCTCATCGAATAGCAATACCACATTCTGCTGTGCCGTGATTTTTCGTAACGTCTGAATAAAAGATTTGGGCCGTAGGTTGATATTGCGCGATTGGACGGGTTCAACCATGACCATAGCAATTTCATTTCCGTGAGCGGTAATATAGTCTAGGCTTTGTTGTTCGCCATAATTGAGTATCACTATATCCCGCCCTAAATCTTCAGGAATGCCGCTAGATTGAGGGAATATCTCTCCCTCTCTCATTCCTCCCATAAAGAGGATTTCCGTATAGTGACCATGGTAGGCATTATTGAAGATAACGATCTTCCTTTTCCCGCTAGCAGCCCTGGCTACGCGACAGGCAAGCATAATTGCCTCGGTGCCTGAATTGGTGAAAGCCACTCGCTCAACACCCGTGATTTCAGCGATTAAATCCGCGACAACCATACCAGACTCATCAAGCGGCCCGAGATGAAAACCACGTTGAAGCCTTTTTTGTAAAGCCTGTTGGATAAAATCAGGATTATGCCCAAAAAAGTTGACGCCAAACCCCATCGCAATGTCAATAAAGACATTGCCGTTCAGATCAGTAAAATGTGCTCCTTTTGCGGTTTTTCCCACAATCGGATAACACAATTCTTTGAGCTTACTGTTGAACTGAATCGAGTTGCGGTTATCACAGAGCACCCTCCGATATTTCTGGATAGCCGCTTTTGATGCACTGGTTTTCGCGTTGTAATGCTGAATAAATGCCGTCGTTTCAGCATCACACTGTACAGGCTCGGCAGTATCAACGGGTTTGTAGGTAAATTTGGCTTTTTCACCAGATGTCACTAATGGCTCGCTAACAACACTCTCTTTAGATGAAAGGTTGTCTGATGTTGAAATTAAAGTGGGATCTGGCCGCTGAATGGCGGCGGGGGGCTGGTCACCAGTCGTCGGAACAGCGCTTCCTCCCCCAAGATATTGCAACACTGCCAACTGCTGTTGGAATAATTGCTGCATGGCGTTTAATTGGGCAGCCATAATGCCGTGTTTAATCTCCATGCCTGGGCTGTTGCTAATAACAGTCTGATTTTCGCGGCCAGTAACAATCTGTTTGTTAGACATCATCGCCGAAGGCGATACAGAGGGTGATAACGATATTGTTGGCGGCGTTAGAACATGCGCTTGTGGCTCCGGCTCTGCTATTGGCGGTATCGGCACAGATACTGTCTGTGGTTGATTGCTCAAGTTATCAATCGAAGCGGGTTGTGCCTGCCTGCTAACAAAATTAGCAACCTTATCAATAGTCGATAATCCTTTAAAAAACTTTCCAATACCAATATCGACACCATATTGGGATTTAATGTTGTTTTTCAGTCTAATCAATGTGAGAGATTCAATACCCAGTGCCAAAAAGTCAGTATCGGTAGGCACATGTTCACTTGCTAATTCTGACTGTAACCAACTTTGCAGAGAGTGTTTAATTTCATTTGGCAATTGAGTCATTATGTTACATTCCCTTCATAATTTCTGATTGGGCCTGGAAGATAGCGTTCATACAGTCAATTTGTTGTTGCATGATGGCGAGAGGCTCACGCTCAGTCAGGTTGAAATGTTCGTCAGGTTTTTGTTGCCTTGCCCCATTCGATGACGGAGCGATGGTAGTTCCCGTAAACCAGTAGTCTTCTGTCAATAATTTTCTTGCTGGTAATAAGGCGGGTTTAGGCGTGAATGGCGCATACATCGCCAGCCAGTCTCTTGGTGAACCAGATAAATGCTCACTGGCTAACACTGCCACTAAATCACAATAATTGAGCTGCTGGTTTTTCTGAGAAGGACAACACGCTGAGGCCAGATGATATTGTGGAACTTCATCGAGCAACGCGCCGATCATACCTTTGGGGCCAATCTCAATGATCTTCAGCCCTGCCATGGCAGTTAATTTATTCAGGTTATAGCGGAACAGTACACGACCTAACATATGCTGTTGCCAATATTCTGCCGTAGCGAAACAATCCGTTTCCGGTTGCCCCGTCAGATTAGACAAAATGGGTATATCTGCTGCCTTAAGGGGGATATTGGCGAGAAATATTCCAAATTCTTGGGCTGCATCCGTCATCATTGGAGAATGGAATGCCCTATTGGTATTGATAAAGCGAGAATGGAAACCATGCCGCTCTAATTGCGGCTGGAAATGCTCAAGCACACTACGTGAGCCACTAATAATTGTATTGGTTTCACTATTTTCGACAGCAATAGTCAGGCCAGCACACCACTCCGCGCCATTGTCTGTTTTAACAGACTCAATTAAGGTGCCAAGTTGCTCAGCCGAACCGTTCACCATCATCATGGCACCATTGGAATCACTCGCCTCCATCAGTTGGGCGCGTTTAATGATGATCCTAAGCCCCTCTTTCAATGAAAATACATTGGCTATACAGGCCGCAACATATTCGCCAAGACTATGGCCAAGCAGAATATCGACATGCCCGATAGCGGGGCGCAGGCATTGGTACAATGCATACTCGAAAGCAAATAAAATCACCTGTGCAAATTCGGTACGATGGATCGTCTGTTCATCCACCTGCTCAGTCAGCAGATGTTTTACCTCCACCTTTGGCTGCCCGCTTTCATGCGTTATTTCAGAACACAATTGATCGATGTGATCGAGCCACTGTGCAAATTGCCCATTGTGCCGATACAACTGTTCCGCCATTGCCACCGATTGGGTTCCCTGTCCGGCAAAAAACAATGCCAGGGTTGTCGTATTATCCTGGCTGCTGGCTGCACTGGCACGATAACCAACAAGCTCCCCACTGGCTATTGCAGATAACTGGTCAATCAATTGTTCAGTGCTATTTACCCCCAAAGTACAAACAACCGGTAGCACTGTGCGTTGAGCCAGCGCCTGACAGAAATGCATTAGGACAAATTTTTGTTGCATCACTTGCTGTTGCACATAAGTTAATAAACGGGTGGCAACAGCCTGGAGATGAGCTTGATCACATCCACTCAACACACAAGGCAACGTTTCGCTTATTTGTTCCGCATCAGAAAAAGGAGGGTTGCCATTACTTTTAATGACTACATGCGCACCCGTTCCTCCCATACCAAAAGCACTGACAGCCAAACAACTTTTTTCAGCAGGTAACGGTTGTATTGTCGTAGGGATCGCCAGTTGCCCTTCGGCCAGCGAGATTCGGGGATTCAATTGGCTAAATGCTGCCACTGGTGGTGCCATTCTGTGCTGGTCAATCAATAGTAATTTGATCAACCCGGTAATACCTGCTGCGGCTTCAAGGTGACCTATATTGGCTTTAATAGCCCCAAGATAACAGGGAGTCTGCATTTTTTGGTCATGAAAACAAGCGCTAATTCCAGCCAGCTCGATAGGATCCCCCAAGCGCGTGCCGGTGCCATGTGTTTCGAAATAAGCGATATCACTCGCTTTTACACCTGCATTCTTCCAACACTGCTCCAATAACCGTTGTTGTGAAAGCGGATCGGGCGCTGTAATGCCGTTACTACGGCCACCATGATAAACCTCAGAAGCCAGCAGGATTGCCTTGACATCATTTTTATCACGCAGGGCAAGATCATGGCGTTTAAGGATCACGACCCCTGCGCCCTCGCCCAACACGGTTCCGTTCGCCTCGGCATCAAAAGGGCGGCATATTCCATCACTGGACAACACTTCCAACTGGTTCATTTCCCTAAAATGAGCCATATCCAATTGCAGGTGTACTCCTCCGACAATGGCAGTATCACATTCTCCCCGTTCAATACTCAGACGCGCTTGATGCAATGCCACCAATGATGATGAGCACAAGGTATCGACAATTAATGAAGGTCCCCTTAAGTCCAGAAAATATGACAATCGATTGGCGCATATACTATTCTGATTGTTAATTGCACTACTCGGATAACCCTCTTCTCCCGTCTCCGTTTGGTAATCCTGTAACAATTGCCGATAACCATTTTGGCTGATACCGATAAATACACCAGTTCGGCTCTCCTTCAGGTCATCTAAGCTCAGGTTAGCCTGTTCAATGGCTTCCCATGTCACCATCAACAATAACCTGTGTTGGGGATCCATCAATCGGGCGTCTTTGGGATTGATTTGAAAGAAGCTATGGTTAAATTGACGGATATCGTTGCAAAATGCCCCACTTAATTGGATGCCTTTGGCTGCAAATTCTGCCAACAACGTAGCCATAAAGGGGCGATCGTCAGGGCAACGACTAAACATACTTTTGCCTGCAAGCAAGTTTTCCCATAACTGCCCGCAATCCTCTGCGCCGGGAAAACGCCCTGCATAGCCGATAATCGCCACATCGGCCTGATCTTGTCCTGACAGCATTTTTTCTGTGGTATTGGCCTGGCGGAAAATTTCCTCCGTCGTCCGTGTCACTAATCTTTGCCAAAGTTGATGGATTGACGAACTGGAGAACAGCGCTATTTCTGTGACGATTTGACCACTAGCCTGGCTTAAGCTCTCCGCCAATTGAACTATCGTCAATGAATTATAACCAAGGTCAAGCAAGGATCTCTGGGCATCATCACCTGACAGATTTTGTCCCCTGACTTGACCAATGATGTGTATAAACGTTTCCCAATTAATGGGTTCTGCCAAAAGGTTATTCTGGGAGATAATGGAAGAAACAGGGTGATTGGCTGAAATTTTCAGAAATGAATGGCATGCCGGATTTAAATTGAAAGATCTCTCAGTGTCATAGAGTGCATCAAGCACAGCACGGTAATTTTCTCGCACGGTACGCTGGGAGACTTTAAATGATGGCGTGATTTCACCTTTATCAGCAGACAGTGGTGTTTCGGTGATCGCAACCGCTATCAACTTGTGGGAAATTTCCGTTACCTGATGATTGTGCTGCTGCAAGACCTGTAAGATATATTCCCGCAAACGTGGTGAATGCTGGAGTGTACAATCCTCACTTAACGTCTGGCGACGAAGCTCAGGATTGATAAACAATAACGCTGTGACGTATGGCCTTTGCTCAATCTCAATAATGGCATGGCTAATAATATCGGTCTTAGCAAACAAACTTTGTTCGATAGTATCACTGGAAACCTTTTCACCATTGGACAGTTTCCTGACTGCATCTAACCGCCCCAATAGCACCAGTTCTCCATTAACCATTTTGCCGAGATCGCCAGTCCTGAACCATTGTTGCTTGAAACAGCGCTGGGTCGCAGCTTCATCAGCATAATAACCCAACATAACATTCGGCCCTTTAGCCAAAATCTCCCCAGTTTCTTCATCAATACGGAGTGTCACATTAGGTAAAGGACGGCCTACACTGTTCGGTTCTTTACTGTCTAATCCCTTGAGTGTCAGGCAAGGGCTTGTCTCAGTCAGCCCCCAACCCTCAACGACCTGAATGTCACAACGGTTGAAATAATCGTCGATTTCCGCAGGCAGTTTGGACGCAGCAGAAAAGATCATTTGCAATGAAGGAACCACCTCGTGGTAAAAATTCGCTGAATCCTTCATCTTATTGGCAACCGCGGTCAGTATTTTCGGTACACTGAAAAACCGCGTCGGCTTTAGCTGGCTTAGGTTGGCGCATAACCGCGCAATATCCACCCCCCGGCTGTTATCAATATGTAATACGGCCTGACTAAAAATAGCTGTATATTTTTCAAATAAGCCACCAAAACTATGGTGCCACGGTAAATAACTGAGAAAAGATTGCGGGCCATCGAAATGCCATAACGCTTTCAGAGCTTGTTGCTGTGAAAGAATATTGGCCTGACTAAGCAATACTCCCTTAGGTTTCCCGCTGGAGCCTGAAGTGAACATCAAGCAAAAAGCTTGCTCTGCCTGCGTTGCCCGTAAATCTGTAATCAGCGAACTGTGTAATACTGCCCCAATCCCCTTATCACTGACCGTCTTATCCGCGGTAACTTGGTGAATGTCGCTATCAATGGTGGAAAAATCGGTAAAAACATTGGAAGGTTCCAATGTGATGACATGCCACGAAGAATTCCGCGGCAAGGACTGCACATGCTCCGCGGTTTCAGTAATAACTAAAATGGGTTCTGTCAGTGACAGACAATGGGCAATCATTTCTTCAGGATAACTGGCATACAGTGGGGTATAAATCGCCCCTTTAATCTGACAGGCAAATTCAATGGCCAATAACTCCCAGCGATTATGTGAAATTGTCACTACTCGTTGGCCACGTGCAACTTCCAGCTCACATAAGTAACGATAAACGCGAACAATGCTGCACAGTAATTGGCGCCAACTTAGCCGACGCTTAGATTGCATGTCGTTAAACCGTATTGCATCAACATCGCCAAGCGCTTTTTTCAATAACGCCAGAATAAGGATATTATCCGCGTCAAGCCCCTGTAAGCAGGCTTGCCATTGCTCGACAAAACACTCATTCTCTGTATTTTTGTTTTGTTTATGCATAACTATTAAGCCAAATAAAAAAATTACATATATACAATCCATACAGGCTTTTGTTTCATTTTTTAACCTGGCAATTCATGATTAAAGAAAGCAAAAGCCTAATCCTTATGCTTAGATTTAAGGCAATACGTTAATGCGTCCAGGTAGCATCATGTGCTTGAAATCACGCAACCTTGTTAATATTTGGGTACGCTTCAACCAACGGTCAGTTCCGTCGTATTTAGGTTGATACGCCTTGCGGCCATGAGCACAACGATAATTATCAATAAAAGCAACTTCACCCGGACTTAAAACCAAATCAAATACCGCCGCCTCAGTTAATTCTTCCAGTTCGGCTACAGCCTCACGCTCTTCGTCATCCAATGCTTCTTTATCCAGATACAGTGGGTCATAGCGCATATGGATATTATCGCCACTGCCTGTAAGAATGGGACAGATGGTATAATTTTCATCACGCTCTTCCTTCGACAGGCAAGGTCGGTCATTAAAGATACGGAATTTATTTCTTTTGAGGAGGGTGAGCGTTTTCTCACTCAATTTGGAAAAATCCGGTATTGAGATACAAGTTGAGATTCGATAGTTGTTACGGATACACATAAAACCAAGATAATCCGCCCGATAGCCCAGGGAGGAATCTTCAGTATGCAGTAATAGGTTGACAGAGCCTGTCCCAAGTTGCTTACCGGCATCCTTTTTGATTGGGAATATCTCCTGAACCAGTTTTCCTTCCTGCAAATCAGAAAAACCTACCACATCACCACACAGGCTCGACATCAAACAACAATAATAGTCATAGTTGCTATTCGTGTTGTAAACATCCTTCCAATGATTTGGGGTTGGCCCTATGGTCCCTGACATATCAGGGTACCCCTTTATTACAGCCAATGGATAACCCTGGTTACGAAATCTTTTTAATTCAACACGCAATCGGGTTGGTAATGATTCTACCCATTCAGGCAAGGCGCTAACAAAATCTTGATCATCAGTAGAATGATAACGTTTTTGCAATTGCCCGATGAGGGCTTGAATTTCATTAACTTCTGAAGTTGACAATTCAATTGAATATATAGATGGGTTCATGGTTATTAATCCTCATTGTCATAAGTTACCGCAATGCAGTTGCTATCCTTTCAAATCCCTGTTCAATAGCATCCATTGACGCAGCAAAAGAGATACGTATATGTCCATGATAAAGACAGGCTTCTGCGGGGATTAGCGCGACCCCTGCATGAGTGAGCAAATATTCACATAATTGAGTTGCGTCACGATGACGGTCACTGAGGTATTTTTTAACATTCGGGAACAGATAAAATGCGCCATTAGGTAATTCACACTCAAAAAGTTCGCGGGCATATCGGTATGATAGGTCCCGTCGCTGTTTCAATATTTCCAGCCGCTCCTGATATAAATCCTTTGGCATCTCAAGTGCTGCAACAGCGCCATATTGTGCAAACGTACAAACGTTGTCAGTCATGTGGCCGTGCAGGTCAGAGACCCTGCTGACTAACTCAGGATGGGCAACCATATAACCAATGCGGTATCCCGTCATGGCAAAACTTTTGGAAAATGTTTGTACCGTTATAATGTATTCGTTGTCGTCAATTGCAGCTAAACTGTGATGTTCAACATCAAATACAATTTGTTCATAGGCTTCATCAGATAACACGAAAATCTGTTTCTCTTTAACAAATTGACACAATGTTTGTAACGCTGCTTTTGAGTAAACAGCGCCTGTCGGATTATTCGGTGTATTGATAATAATGAGTTTGGTTTTGTCAGTGATTGCCTGTTTGATTTTTTCTACATCCAGATCCACACCCATATTTTCAATTAAAACTGCTTTTCCACCGGCTAATTTCACGGCTTCTAAATAGGTTGCCCAACAAGGAACAGGAATAATGACTTCATCACCTGCTTCAATTACTATCTGTAGTATTTCATAAATAATTTGCTTTGAACCATTGGTCACTATGATATTTTCAGGTATCGCTTGAATTCGGTTATCTTCAAATATTTTCTGGCAAATTCTCTCTTTTAATTGAGGTTCACCATCAAGCCAACTATAACGGGTCTTGCCATCTATCAATGCACGAATAGTTTCATTGACAACAGTGGCACTGGTACTGAAATCCAACTCACCCTCATTCAATCCGATAATATCACGGCCTTCACTTTTTAGTTTAGTAACGATATCTGCCAGCCCTACCGTTACTGAGGCATTAATATTTTTTGATCTACTTGCAATGCGGGTTGAGAAATTTTTCTCTTGCATCATTATGAATATCTCTGTTAATTCACAGTTAAATTAATTAATCGATAGCCTTAAAGGGAATGATTTCGCCATGACTGTGTGCTTCGTCGCCATAATTCAATACAGAGGGGGGTTTAATATATTCAGTAATATCTAAATATTCTTGTTTATAATTCCTCGCAATAATGCGGCCATCTTCATGAGTATTGATATATTTTCGGTTAACAGCCAACTTGCCTAATGTCGTTGTAATCACATACTGAGGTACACTAAAACCTGTTTCGAACCCTACCAGGGCGTCCATAATCTCCTGCCCTTTCTCCAGAGTCGTCATGAAATGAGAAACGCCAGATACATTATCGCAATGGTACAAATAATAAGGACGAACCCTAATTCTCAAGAGAGCCTTAAGCAACGAGCGCATTGTTTCCACATCATCATTGATACCTTTTAACAAAACAGACTGGTTTTGTACTGGGATGCCATGTCGCAGCAATCGATCACAGGCAGCCGCCGCCTCTTCGGTCACTTCTTTAGGATGATTGAAATGTGTGTTAACCCAGATAGGATGATACTTTTCCAACATTTGACAGAATTTTTCTGTCACTCGCTGGGGAGCAAACACGGGATAACGGGTTCCAATACGAATGATGTTAATATGTTTGATGCTTCTTAGTCTCTTAATAATGGCTTCAAGAAATTTATCATAATGTATTAAGGGATCACCGCCAGTCAGGAGAACATCATCAATTTCGGGATGGCTCTCAATATAAGCAAAATCTTCTTCATATGATGCAGCAATATCTGCCCCAAAATAGGTTCCGTTAACATCTGTCGTATGAAACTTACGTGTGCAATGACGACAATAAACAGGGCAAGTATCGGAAACAAGTAAAACAATTCGATTTGGGTATTTATGGATCACTCTGGCTGTTTTAAGGTTTGAAGTATCGCCTACCGGATCATTATCAGAATTGTACTCTATGTTCATCTCTCTTAAGTGAGGAATCGTTTGCAATCGAATGGGGCAATTCTCGTCATACTTATCCATAAGCGAAGCATAATAAGGCGTGCTCTGCCATAAGTATTTTCCTTTCACAGCTTCAATCGCTTTCTTTTCTCCATCAGTTAACGCAATCCATTTACCTAAATCCTCAGATGTTTTAATTAAGTTACGTAATTGAAATTTTGGATCATTCCACTCCTCATGACTGAACGATTCTTTACTTAAGAACATATCATCTTCCTCATATGCTTTTGAATACTCTTTGGGATGTAGGTTCTAACTTATAATTAAAACATGCACATTGATTTACAAGAAGGCATGACACTGTGTATTTCTGCAACCTCTTAATCAATTTCCAGCTAGAATTTATAATAGCTACAGATGGCAATGTAAATAAATTGTACAAATTTGCAACCTTTAAAATAGATACCCTATTAAAAATAAGTATTATTTTAAAAAACAAACCATACAATTTAAAATCAATAAAATCTTTAAAGGTAAATATCACCCTTTAAAATAAACAATAAATTAAAAGGCAAACATCCTTATCAAAAATAAAGGTTAATTTAAAATATTAAATACAATCATTAAAAAATGGCATTCCTTTTAAAAAGAAAATATATTGAATTTTTTTGCAATATAAAAGATATACCAATCCAACTTTAAGATGCGTGTTATATTTCCCCGCTGTGCGGAGAAATATAAGGCCTCGCCTTGCCTTGCGGATTGCAACTTGAAGTTTATTGAGTATACATCCAGCTCCTGGTAATTAACCCGAGCTGGTATGTCAGGATGGTTATTATTCGTCTTCCTTGCTCAAGCCAAAATGCCGGTAAGCATGATGGGTTGCAATTCTTCCGCGTGGCGTTCGTTGGATAAATCCTTGTTGGATCAAGAAAGGCTCTAGTACATCTTCAATCGTTTCTCGTTCTTCACCAATCGCCGCTGCCAGATTATCCAACCCAACGGGACCACCCATAAATTTATCAATAATGGCAATCAACAACTTACGATCAAGGTAATCAAATCCGGCCGAATCTACATTCAGCATATCCAGAGCCTGGGATGCAATATGATTATCAACTGTGCCATTACCTTTCACCTGGGCAAAATCACGTACACGACGTAATAATCGATTCGTAATACGGGGAGTGCCACGAGAACGCATCGCGATTTGTCTTGCACCTTCATCTGAAATGTCTAATCCCATATAACGTGCACTACGGGAAACGATGCTCTGCAAATCATCGACGTTGTAAAATTCAAGGCGCTGTACGATACCAAATCGATCACGTAATGGTGAAGTTAAAGAACCTGCACGAGTGGTCGCACCAATCAAAGTAAATGGAGGAAGATCAATCTTGATGGAGCGGGCGGCTGGCCCTTCGCCAATCATGATATCCAGTTGATAATCTTCCATTGCCGGATAAAGGATCTCTTCCACAACCGGTGATAAACGGTGGATTTCATCAATAAACAAGACATCGTGTGGTTCCAGATTAGTGAGCATAGCGGCAAGATCCCCTGCCTTCTCCAATACCGGCCCAGATGTAGTACGAAGATTAACCCCCATTTCATTTGCCACAATACTTGCCAGCGTGGTCTTACCTAATCCAGGGGGGCCAAAAATCAATAAGTGATCCAGTGCATCACCACGTTGACGTGCCGCCTGGATAAAAATTTCCATCTGTTCACAAACATGGGGTTGCCCAACATATTCAGACAGAAATTTCGGCCGAATAGCACGATCAATGGCTTCATCATCTTGCAGAACGCCTGCTGAAACTAGACGGTCAGCTTCAATCATCACTTAACTCCTGTGATTACAGAGCCGCACGAAGTGCTTCTCGAATAAGGGTTTCACAATCTGAACCTGGTTTAGCGACTTTACTCACCATCCGGCTGGCTTCCTGTGGTTTATATCCCAAAGAAACCAGTGCCGCTGCGGCTTCTGCTTCAATATCGGCAGCGGAATTCGCTTGTTTGCTGACAGCTGGCAAATTAACATCACTGCTTTGGTTAAATAGATCGCCATTAAGCCCTTTAAAGCGATCTTTCATCTCTACAACCAACCTTTCCGCCGTTTTTTTGCCAACACCCGGCAACTTAACCAATGAAACAATAGCTTCTTGTTCTATCGCTGTAACGAATTGCTGGGCAGACATGCCCGAAAGGATTGCCAACGCTAATTTAGGCCCAACGCCATTGACCTTAATCAGTTCACGGAACAGTGCACGCTCTTGTTTATCATTAAAACCGTATAATAATTGAGCATCTTCACGCACAACAAATTGTGTAAATAAAATCGCTTCCTGGCCAATTTCAGGCAGTTCATAAAAACAGGTCATTGGCATATGGATTTCATAACCGACACCGTGAGTTTCCAATAAAACCAACGGTGGCTGTTTTTCCAACACGGTTCCTCTCAAACGCCCTATCACTGTTTACCCCCTGAAAATAAAATAAATCGTTCCGCTAGCTTATAGCACAAAAAAAGCTGGACGTATATCCAGCATCAACTATTTCAGACGACCACGCGTTAAATTTAACCGCACATCACCTACCCGCAGTAAATTTTGACTGAGATGACAATGCGTAATAGCAATAGCCAACGCATCAGCGGCGTCAGCCTGCGGATTAGCAGACAATTTCAACATCGAACGTACCATGTGCTGAATCTGGCTCTTTTCGGCCGCTCCCGTACCGACCACCGTCTGTTTCACCTGGCGAGCTGCATATTCAAATACCGGTATGGATTGGTTAGAGGCCGCGACAATTGCCACACCTCGCGCTTGTCCCAATTTCAAGGCTGAGTCTGCATTTTTTGCCATGAAAACTTGCTCTATTGCAAAAGCATCGGGCTGGAATTGGGTGATGATTTCAGTCACTCCGGCGTAAATCTTCTGCAAACGACTGGGTAAGTCATCGACTTTTGTCCGAATACAACCGCTACCAAGATAGATAAGTTGTCGTCCTTGCTGGCGAATAACGCCATATCCCGTGACTCTGGAGCCAGGGTCAATACCAAGAATAATCGCCATATCGAATTATTCGCTTAAATTCCGCCTAAATCGGTTTGCCTGAGATATGGGATAAAAACGTTAGAGAAAGTGTCCTGATTTAAGGAACACTTTCTCTACGCTGTGAACCCTAATGCTAATTACAGCAGTGCTGCAACCTCATCAGAGATTTCACCATTATGATAAACTTCTTGCACATCGTCAGAATCTTCAAGCATATCGATCAGACGAAGTAATTTAGGCGCAGTTTCTGCATCCAGTTCCGCTTTCGTTGATGGGATCATAGAAACTTCTGCGGAATCTGCCTTGAAGCCTGCTGCATCCAGTGCATCTTTAACTTCGCCAAAAGACTCTGGAGTAGTATAGACGTCAATCGCACCATCATCATAAGTTTCAACATCGTCAGCACCCGCTTCTAATGCGGCTTCCATCACCGCATCTTCGTCCAGGCCTGGTGCGTAGGAAATAACGCCTTTCTTGGTGAACAGATAAGCAACAGAACCGTCAGTTCCTAAGTTACCACCTGTTTTGGTGAACGCATGACGAACTTCGGAAACAGTGCGGTTACGGTTATCACTCAGGCACTCAACCATCACAGCAGTACCACCAGGGCCGTAACCTTCATAAATGATGGTTTCCATGTTATCCGATTCGTCGCTGCCAACACCACGGGCAATTGCACGATTCAACGTATCACGAGTCATGTTGTTGGACAGCGCTTTATCGACGGCAGCTCGCAAACGTGGGTTGGAATCAGGATCACCACCGCCCAATCGCGCCGCCGTTACCAATTCACGGATAATTTTTGTAAAAATCTTACCGCGTTTTGCATCCTGTGCAGCTTTGCGGTGTTTCGTATTGGCCCATTTACTATGACCTGCCATGCAAATATCTCCGATAAAACGTCTTGTAGACTAAATGACAAATTCTTCAATTGCTTGCCGATTGCTCCACGACTTCGTCAATTTGGCCGCTTCTTCCGCAGCCAGCCATTGATAAGCCAGATGTTCGGTCAGCAAAATTTCTCGCTCCTCAGGTAATGCCAGAGAGAACCAATGTTCTTTATTGCGCATTACCCCAGGAGCATATCGATGTCGTAGGTGCGAAAAAATCTCATAATAAAGACAGCGTTGACAATCTTTCAGTTCAAGATTTTCATTGATAATATCAATGCCGACCTCTTCCTGTACTTCACGTAACGCCGCCTCCCACGGTTTTTCGCCCTTTTCAAGGCTACCTGTCACAGATTGCCAAAATTCAGGATCGTCCCGTCGCTGTAGCATCAGCACCCTTTTGCTGTCAACGGCATAAATCATAACCAGTACAGATTCAGGGCGCTTATAAGCCATTATGCGTTCTCTTTTTTAACGACCGAAATAGCCAGTTCTTCCAACGCGGCTGAATTCGCTGGGCTTGGTGCATCCGTCATCAAACATGCCGCTGCCGTTGTTTTCGGGAAAGCGATCACATCACGAATATTATCTGTATCAGTCAGCAACATGACGAGGCGATCTAAACCGAAAGCCAAACCAGCATGTGGCGGTGCACCGTATTTCAGGGCGTTCAGCAAGAAACCAAATTTTTCCTGCTGTTCCTGCTCATTGATTCCCAGAATGCGGAATACCACCTGCTGCATTTCATTACGATGAATACGGACAGAACCACCACCTACTTCATAGCCATTGATCACCATGTCATAAGCATTCGCGATCGCGGATTCTGGATGACTTTCCAACTCAGCCGCCGACATATCACGCGGAGAAGTAAATGGATGATGCATTGCCGTCAAACCACCTTCTCCGTTTTCTTCGAACATAGGGAAATCAATAACCCAAAGCGGTTTCCAGCTTGCCAGATCGGTAATATTCAAGTCGCGGCCCAGTTTCAGGCGCAGCGCTCCCATCGCATCAGTGACAACATTTTTCTTGTCAGCACCAAAGAACAGGATATCACCATCCTGGGCATTGGTACGGGATAACAAGCCCTCAACCACTTCCGCAGACAGGAACTTAGCTATCGGGCTTTGTACGCCTTCTAAGCCGGCAGCACGGTTATTCACTTTCATCCATGCCAAACCCTTCGCGCCATAGATGCCAACAAATTTACCGTACTCATCAATTTGCTTGCGGCTTAACTCTGCCCCGCCGGGAACGCGAATAGCCGCAACACGACCTCTTGGATTATTTGCTGGTTCGGCAAAAACAGAGAATTCCACGTCTTTAACCAGATCGGCAATATCCACCAATTCCAGAGGATTACGTAAGTCTGGCTTATCTGAACCAAAACGGCGCATGGCTTCTTCGAATGTCATCATTGGGAAGCTGCCCAAATTGACACCTTTCACATCCAGCCACAGTTCACGGATCATTTTTTCCATGATTTCACGAACTTGTTCAGCGGTCATAAACGAGGTTTCAACATCGATCTGGGTAAACTCTGGTTGACGATCTGCACGCAGGTCTTCATCACGGAAGCACTTCACAATCTGGTAATAACGGTCGAAGCCAGACATCATCAACAACTGTTTGAAAAGCTGTGGAGACTGCGGCAGCGCATAAAATTCACCTTTATGCACACGGCTTGGCACTAAATAGTCACGCGCACCTTCTGGTGTTGCCTTAGTCAGCATGGGTGTTTCAACATCAATGAAACCCGCAGTATCCATAAAACGACGCACAAAACTGGTGATCTTGGCACGGGTTTTCAGACGCTGCGACATTTCAGTGCGACGCAGATCAAGATAGCGGTATTTCAGACGCTGCTCTTCGCTGTTATTCTGATTGCTGTCCAGGGGCAATGGCTCCGAGCGGTTAAAAACCATCAGGCTTTCTGCGAAAACTTCAATTTCGCCAGTTGCCATATCTTTATTGATTTGGTTATCAGGGCGCGCACGTACAATCCCTGTAATTTGAATACAAAATTCATTACGCAGTTCAGAAGCCTGAGCAAAGACCTCTTTCTGGTCTGGGTCAAAAAATACCTGAACGATACCCTCGCGATCTCGCATATCAATAAAGATCAAGCCACCTAAATCACGGCGACGATTCACCCACCCACAAAGAGTCACTTTCTGGCTTTCATGGGCCAGGTTCAACTGCCCACAATAATTAGTACGCATACAATATCCTTTTACTCAGCTCGTTATGCTTTCTGCTGCGGAAATTTTGGCATTGTTCTTTTACGAAGAATTGCAAAAAAAGGTCACTATTATACTGGAAATTATGACCGGAGATAAGATCATAACGCCGTTCTTGACAAGACAATTTTTTGCTATCCGCGAACATTCATAGAATTTATTATTAAATACTATGATTTATAGCGACAGTTTTCTTTTTGCGGTTTATCATCATTTGGCCGTTTTTTGGTTAGGCAATTGGAGTTAAAAAATGGTTAGCTCGCTTTATATCGTACTGGGCGCACTACTGTTAATTAAGCTGTCTCTGGATGTGGTCAAATTAAGAACGCAATATCGGGTCGCCTATGGCGATGGCGGTTTTTATGAATTGCAAACCGCCATTCGGGTTCATGGTAATGCGGTTGAATACATTCCAATTTCAATGTTGTTATTGATTGTGATGGAAATGAATGGAGCACCCGTTTGGATGCTGCATATTTGTGGATTGGTATTACTGACCGGCAGAATACTACACTACTTTGGCTTGCGTCATCGAGAAATACGCTGGCGGCGTATGGGCATGGCAGCAACCTATATCTCAATGATGATCATGATCCTTAACAACATCTACTATTTACCATGGGAGCAGATCTTTTCTCTCTATACATAATCTATTCCCTCTATGAATAGTTCCCCACATCCTCTGCATATTTTACGTAATCCTGGGGCGGTGTGTTGCCGCCTGAGGGTCTATCTATTGATGATCCCCCTTTCTGCCTTTTCCTGCATTCTGTTAGAATAACCGCTTCTTATTGTTTCCAAAATCAATGCTGTTATGTCAAATCAAGAATCTCATAATCAACGGGATAGCCTGTTCTCTGCCCCCATTGCCAATTTAGGTGACTGGAGTTTCGATGAACGGGTTGCCGAAGTTTTTCCCGATATGGTAAAACGCTCAATTCCCGGTTATTCCAATATCATTTCCATGATAGGTATGCTGGCAGAACGTTTTGTCACGCCAAATAGTCAAATTTATGATCTTGGTTGTTCCCTTGGTGCAGCCACGTTATCAATCCGCCGTGCTATTAGCGCCAAAAATAATAGTGCCCATCCCCGTACAGAGGGTTGCAGTATTATTGCCGTCGATAACTCACCGGCAATGGTCGAGCGCTGCCGCCGCCACATTGACTCTTTCAAGGCCAACATCCCCGTTGAAGTCATCGAACAGGATATTCTTGATACCGACATTCAAAATGCATCAATGGTCGTTTTGAATTTCACCTTACAGTTCCTGCACCCTGATGATCGCCAGAAAATGCTGGATAAAATCTATGCGGGCTTAAAACCTGGAGGCGTTTTGGTGCTATCGGAAAAATTCAATTTCGAAGATGAGCAAATTGGCGAGTTGCTATTCAACATGCACTATGATTTCAAGCGAGCCAATGGTTACAGCGAACTGGAGATCAGCCAAAAACGCAGTATGCTGGAAAATGTCATGCGAACAGATCCTGTTGAAACTCACAAATCACGCCTCAAACAAGCCGGATTCCCGCACGTTGAAGTCTGGTTCCAATGTTTTAACTTTGGCTCCTTATTAGCAATAAAAGGCGCTGAACAATGATTGATTTCAGTAACTTTTATCAATTGATCGCCAAAAACCACTTAAGCCACTGGTTGGAATGCCTGCCTGCACAATTAAGTCATTGGCAGCAAGCCTCATTGCATGGTCAGTTCAGTTCATGGGTCAAAATTCTGGAGAATCTGCCTGACATTAATCCCACCCAACTTGATTTGAAAAATGGTGTCATTGCGAACCATGAACCAGAACTAGCAAACGGTGAAAAAGCTCGTGTTCAAAATATCCTGAAGCTATTGATGCCGTGGCGTAAAGGACCTTTTTCACTGTATGGTGTGGAGATTGATACCGAATGGCGTTCTGACTGGAAATGGGATCGCGTCCTTCCCCATATTTCCTCTTTAGACGGTAGAACGGTCCTTGATGTCGGCTGTGGCAGCGGTTACCACATGTGGCGTATGGTGGGGGAAGGTGCTCAGCTCGTTGTGGGTATTGATCCAACCCAACTTTTTCTTTGCCAATTTGAAGCCATCAGAAAATTACTGGGCAACGACCAACGCGCCCATCTTCTGCCTTTGGGCATTGAACAATTACCAGAACTAAAAGCCTTTGATACGGTGTTTTCAATGGGCGTGCTTTACCATCGCCGCTCTCCCCTCGATCATTTATGGCAACTGAAAAACCAGTTAGTTTCCGGCGGTGAATTAGTTTTGGAAAGCCTGGTTATTGAAGGTGATGAACATCAATGCCTCATTCCTGGTGAACGTTATGCACAAATGCGGAATGTCTACTTTATTCCATCGGCCAAGATGCTGAAAGTTTGGTTAGAAAAATGTGGTTTTATTGATGTCCGAATTGTTGATCATGCGGTCACAACACTGGAGGAACAACGCCAGACAGAATGGATGAAGACTGAATCGCTGATCGATTTTCTTGAGCTAAACGATCATAGTAAAACGATAGAAGGCTATCCAGCACCACTGCGGGCTGTCCTTATTGCCCGCAAACCATAATCTTTCTTTTTTATCTTTTAGGTTGCTTTTTGCTGGCTGATTACCCCAGTTGCATAGTCAACGATGCAACTGGGGATTCAGATGAAATAGAGCGTATTTTATTTTGTCCGTTGAACCAAACTAATCACGCCCTTCATCGATTCAACTAACTGCCCATCAACACAATGGTAAGCATATTCATCTACATCACTGTCGTCAGAACTCATTTTCACGCCTGCTTTCCGATATTTCATGGCAGAAGGCACTATTTTACCTGCTGAACTGTGAACTTCTGTTATCCCAATTTCCAGAAACTTACAGATATTACTCATTCTGACACCCGCCCCAGGCATAATAATCGGCCCCTGGCTGGCCTGTAACAATTCTTTTAACAAAGGTAGTCCCAACCCAGCACTTTGTTGCTGACCTGAAGTTAAAATACGCTGTACACCCAGCTCTGTCAGTTGTTCTAACGCAATATGTGGATTGAAACACATATCAAAGGCACGATGGAAAGTGACTTTCATATTCCCTGACAATGACATCAATTGCCGCATGCGAAGCCGATCGATATGACCTTCTTCATTTAACACGCCAAAAACCACGCCAGGAAATCCCATATCACGGATACGAGCGACATCATTTTTCATTACTTCGAAATCAGTATTGTTGTAACAGAAGTCGCCTCCTCTTGGCCGTACAATGGGATGTACAGGAATTGATAAATGCTGTCGTGCATGCTGCAACGCCCCGAAACTCGGTGTTACCCCTCCTTCCGACGGGCTTGCACACAATTCAATGCGATCAGCTCCTGCCTGTTGTGCAACCAAAGCACAGTTTATGCTATAACAGCAAATTTCTAGTTTTATCATTCAAAGCTCTCCCTCGGGCATATGCTCTGTTTAACACCAACCAGGGTATTGAAGGTGATCGATTAGCCTACACGTTTCACATCTCCTACTCCTACGAGAAAACTCCAGTTTGTTCAAATATTGTGCGCCACAACAAGCCTGTCGCCACACTGAGTTGCAGTACTACGATAAAGATCACAAAAAAACACGACTCATTTACGACTCACTTTTGATGATCTCTTTGAGAGAAAAAGGGTGAAATTTGATTGTAACTTCACCATTCGTCAGCGCTAACGTTGGGTTTGGTAACCTTTCATTATTTCCTTTCGGCTGACTCTCTTTTGTACGAAAAACAACAGGCAGTGGATTAGGCAGTAATTTATAGGCTTCGTGTATCAGTTGTTCTGGAGGCACAGGCAGGACAAATTCGACATGTTCCCAGCCTTCGTGGATATATTGCTTTTTACCCGGATAAGGTAATTCGACACAATCAATTTGCCAGCCAAGTAAAGTGATTGGCTGTTCTAACTCAAATAAGCAGATCGGCCGGCCATTGATCATGCTCTCAGACAATAATTGACCACATTGCAGAAAACCTTGACGCCAGCGATCAGCGATTGAAATATCATTACAACGCAGGGAAATATGATCCGCTGCATACTGCGTAAGTTCCAGGCCAAGATATTCACCAAACTGCTTTAGCTTTTGTTCAAATTGATATAAATCGGCCACCAAATCCTGCAATTCAGGAATTGTTGCAAAGCGTGTCATCTTTCCCCCAGCAAAAAATTATCGCCTGAAAGCGAGCTGAAAAACCAAAAGTCATACCACAAGCGGCGGCTGATAGTAGCATGCAGGATAATGAATATGGTATAAAACCCGTTATTTTCTCATAACTCACGCGCTTGAAAGTCTTTGCATAATTCAAATGCAAGGGCTTTTGTGCGTAATTTAAGGTAACTCGGTGAATATTCAGGCCATTCTTTCAGAAAAAATCAGCCATGCGCTGATTGCTGCTGGTGCTCCAGCCGACAGTGAAGCTCACGTTCGTCAATCTGCAAAAGCTCAGTTTGGTGACTACCAGGCAAATGGTGTCATGGCGGCAGCGAAAAAAGTGGGAATGCCACCCCGACAATTGGCAGAAAAAGTCGTCAGTTTGCTGGATCTGCAAGGAATTGCCAGCAAAGTTGAGATTGCCGGTCCTGGTTTTATCAATATCTTTCTGGATAAAACGTGGGTTGCTGCCAATATTGAAACTGCGCTGAAAGATGAAAAACTGGGCATCACGCCGGTAGCACCACAAACCATCGTTATCGACTATTCTGCGCCGAATGTGGCAAAACAAATGCACATTGGCCACATTCGCTCCACGATCATTGGCGATGCCGCAGCCCGTACAATGGAGTTTTTGGGGCACAAAGTCATTCGGGCCAATCACGTTGGTGACTGGGGTACTCAGTTCGGGATGCTGATTGCCTATCTGGAAAAAATCCAGAACGAAGATGCCTGTGATATGGCATTAGCCGATTTGGAAGCCTTCTACCGTGAAGCGAAGAAAACTTACGATGAAGATGAAGAATTTGCGGTTCGTGCCCGTAGCTACGTCGTAAAATTGCAAGGCGGTGATGAATACTGCCGTACCATGTGGCGCAAGCTGGTTGATATCACCATGTCACAGAATCAGGAAACCTATGATCGCCTGAATGTAACGTTGACAAAAAAAGATGTCATGGGTGAAAGTTTGTATAACGATATGCTGCCAGGCGTTGTTGCCGACCTAAAACAACGTGGTTTTGCCGTTGAGAGCGATGGGGCTATCGTGGTTTACCTTGATGAGTACAAGAACAAAGAAGGCGAACCAATGGGGGTCATCATCCAGAAAAAAGACGGGGGCTATCTTTATACCACCACGGATATTGCCTGTGCCAAGTACCGTCATGAAGTCCTGCATGCTGACCGCGTTCTTTACTACATCGATTCACGCCAACACCAACACCTGATGCAGGCTTGGACAATTGTACGCAAGGCAGGTTACATTCCTGAGTCGATGTTACTCGAACACCATATGTTTGGCATGATGTTGGGCAAAGATGGCAAGCCATTCAAAACCCGTGCGGGGGGAACAGTCAGGCTGTCTGATTTGTTGGATGAGGCCATCGAACGCGCAGATGCCCTGATCCGCGAGAAAAACCCAGATATGCCGGAAGACGAACTGAAAAAAGTTGTCAACGCCGTCGGTATTGGCGCGGTGAAATATGCCGATCTTTCCAAAAACCGCACTACCGACTATGTATTTGACTGGGATAACATGCTCGCCTTTGAAGGTAATACCGCACCTTATATGCAGTATGCCTATACCCGCGTAAATTCTATCTTCAAGCGTGCAGAAATTGATGAAAACAGCCTGAGCCACCCGATTCTTCTGAATGAAGAACGTGAACAAGCTTTGGCAACGCGCCTGTTGCAATTTGAAGAAACCATCACAACGGTTGCTCGTGAAGGTACTCCTCACGTGATGTGTGCTTACCTCTATGATCTGGCTGGCCTGTTCTCTGGTTTCTACGAACATTGCCCAATCCTGAGTGCGGATAGCGAAGAAGTGCGTCAGAGCCGGTTGAAATTGGCCCTGCTGACAGCGAAGACCTTGAAGCAAGGTTTGGATACCTTGGGTATCGAGACGGTAGAGCGGATGTAATTACCTGTCCCAAACTGGCATGACTCAATCATGCCAGTTTTTAATCAGGACTAAGATTAACCGTGATCGACACACATAGCATATCCTGGAGTCGTGTTATCACTAAATGAAGGGGTGTTATTTTTTAGGCTATATATAAAATCCTGTCCCTTATTTTGAGACTGACCAACACCAATAATAAATTCAGAATTACCGGCTATTCCATATTTAGAAATATCGCCAAACTCTGTTATAAGATCAATATCAGATCCAGATCCCCTATAGAGTTCATAATCTGTCATTTTTTGTGTAACACCCGTACTCGTAGTGCAATTAAAATCATTTGGAAGGGTAATTAACCCATCGGGGGATCCAAAAAAATACCTTTTTACGTTAAATTCATAGGTATATATATATTTGGCATTATTCGTTTTTTTAACCGTTGTTATCACTTTTAAGTTAGAAACAGCTGTAGATATAAAGTTAAATGAAACTATTCCCTTATCCCATCGACTATTAGTAGATGTATCACCAATCGATGTACCACCAGAATCTATTACTTTAGGGTTCGCATCATAGTTCACGCTCTTGCTATTTTCGGCAATCGGTTTTTCTGTAGAAGCATCCACTAATTCGCCCTTCAGATTCTGAAATGTATTATAAGGTTTATTCTGCTCTTTAAATATTTTTCCTTTTGGATATTTATCACTGAATACATGCAGCCCGGCTTTCAAAGTCGGTGCTTCAAAAGCAACTTGTTGATTTGCCGGACTGGATGTCGTTTTCCCCTTTCCTGCCGGGACTTCTAATTTTACACTCAGGCCGTCAGTAACTTGACCATTATTAATATCACCAATACCAACCTGACTACTTAATGTAGCTGTAATTTGACCATTTGTGACTATATTGTCATTGTCACCTTTAATTTCCCATTCAGCCTGACCGTTATAGGTTTCAGGAGCAGGGTCCAGAGTCCATTTAGCCTCTTCTACCTTATACCCATCAGGTAGCGCTGTACCGTCAGCGTTAACCACTTTCGCCGTATAGGTATAATTGCCCTTCCCTCCCATTAAGGGATGGTTAGGATCAAACGCAACATCAAGGCTGACTATTTTTAAATTTTCCGCTTCAAAATCCACGGGATCAGAGCATTGTTCTGTGTTAGGGAGTTCAGCAGAATTTTCATCAACAACGACAAGACATACGATAGCGCCTGTCACTACCGGCTTTCTCTGGCTGCTAAGCAGTTGAACTTTCAATGTGCCATCAGGTTGAACAGTCACTTCCCCTGTCTCTGATAGCCAGGTATTTTGCGGAATACTCCCCGACTGTGATTTTAACTGCCACTTAAATTTAATCTCTTGTTCTTTATAAGGTGTTTTACCATCAGCACCAACCACATGGGCAGTATAGTGATAAGCGTGTTGCGGCTCTTTATCTCCATCCGCCGGAACGGTGCCGGTTTTTTCGGTAACGGTGGGTTTCTGAATGGTTGGCCATTTGAATTCCACATCCACCGACGCCGATGTTTCAACGCCTTCGACAGAAGCCTCTACCGTCACTGTTTGCGCCTGCGTACTGGTCAATGTTGTGGTAGCACGCCCATCACCCTGAGTTGTACTGATTGATGGATTCAGTGTGACCCCTTTCTGATTGGGATTTTTTAGGGTCCAGTTAACTTTCTTATTAGGTTCAGGGTTATTACCCGTAGCATCCTTAACGTTAACGGTCAGGGTATAATTTTTACCCACCAATATTGGGCTTGGTGGTGTCGGTGTTATTGACGCCTGTTCCGATTTGAAATCTACCGGCGGCTTTGCCTTAACCGGCGGTTGTTTTCCCACCGTGAGTGAAATGACAACCCCCTGGACTGCCTTAATGCTGGTTAAGGTTGCCGTTAATTGTCCTTTGTCATCAGTTGTCTTATCTGATTGATCTAACGTGAGTTCAGGCATATTGTCGGGATGCTCTATCTTCCACGTCGCATTCGAAATGTTTTTCTTGAAAACGGGGTTTCCATCAATACCTATGATTGTCGCCCTATAGGTATATTTTTGTTGACCATCTGCCGTGACTGTCCCTGACGAGCTAACCTGAATATCTCCTTTAACCTGATAATCTTGGGTATCCTCAGTAAAGGTCACCGGAGATTGTGCAGGCACAGGCTGTTGGCCTTCAATGGACAGTGAAACCGTAACATCCTTTATTTCCACTATACTGGCTAACGTTGCCGTTAATAGCCCTGTACCACTCGTTATATCCCCACTATGATTAAAAATGAGATTTTTATTATGGCTCTCATCCTGACCATTTTGCGTAATGCTCCACTTCATATTGGCCATTTTTTGGTTCGGCACCGGATGATTCTGAGCATCAACGATGACCGCCGTATAGGTATACGTATCCTTACCGTTCGCCACCAAAGAACCTGTCCCTGGCTGCGCAACATTTACCTCTTTAATACGATATTTCGACGTATCCGGAGTAAAAGTCACCGGAGATTGTGCAGGCACAGGCTGTTGGCCTTCAATGGACAGTGAAACCGTAACGTCCTTTATTTCCACTGTACTGGCTAACGTTGCCGTTAATTGCCCCTCCCCGTTCGTCGTATCCCCACTACGATTAAAAATAAGATTCTTATTATGACTTTCATCCTGACCTTTCCGCGTAATGCTCCATTTCACATTGGCAATTTTTTGATTCTTCGCTTTATTCCCCTGACTATCAATGATGACAGCTTTATAGGTATACGTATCCTGGCCGTTCGCGATCAAAGAGCCTGTCTGCTCTACGCTCACAATACTGCTATGGATGTGATACTTCGGTGTATCCGCAATAAAAGAGACGGGTTGTTCTGCCGCCACAGGTTTATGGTTACCAATGGTGAGCGAAACCGTGACATCCTTTATTTCCTCTGTACTGGCCAGGGTCGCCGCTAATTTCCCTTCCCCGTCCGTTGTGACATCACCATTTTGTGGGTTCCAAATAAGCCCATTCTGATTCTTGTCCTTACTCCAATTCACATTGGCAATTTTTTGGTTTCTCACCGGATTGTTATCACTATCTAATACCACAGCACTATAGGTATAAGCCTGGGAACCATTGGCTCGCTGTGACGGCACTGACGGGGAAACCTTAACTGCCTCAATGTGGAAACTGGCCGGATTTTCATCAAAACTAACCTCGCCGACTAATTGTGGTGGCTGGCTATCCAATTGCAGATACACTTTGACCTCTTTATGTGGCCGGGTACTCATTAAAATCGGTTTGTGTTTGAAATGCCCATTTTCATCGAGTTCCACAGAATCTGAGGGTTCCCAGCCAATCCATTGCAACCCGGTATCCGGGCCGGTTTTAGGATCGGTTATCCACTGAACGTGGCTGATGGTGGCATTTTTTATCGGGGCACGATTGACCGTATCAAAGGTAATCACAGGGTCAAACGTATATCCGTCCTTTTTATTCCCCGTCGCCGGCAATGGTCCCGTTGGAGTAAAGTTATTGACCCCTTCCTGTTTTTTCAGAATAAAGGGCTTGACAATCACGTGCATGGCAACCGGCGCTAATTTTTGATCATCTACCAATTCAGCCAGAGCATAGATAGGATAATTGTTATTTTGGTTACCACCGGATAAATATTTTGGCAGGGTGATTTTTATGGTGTGACCGACGCGGGAAGAAAGTTTCCCGCCGTGCTGTTCAAAATCTTTGTTCGTAGTCCAATGAATCTGCTTAACAAAGGCATCAGAGGATAATTTGACGGAAATCTCGTGCTGCTCCTGACTGTATCCAACAATCGTTTCCGGTAACGACAATTGCGGAATCGGTTTTTTCTGGTGCTCAAGCACAATATGATTGTTTCTTTCTACCAAATCATAACGGCTGCCCGCTAATGCCCTCGCCACCACCACATTTTCTGGCGATAACTGCATGCTCAGGGGAACACCTAATTTATAGTTAAAATTTGCCAAAAACTGCGTTTCGCTGTGTCCACTTCCCCCTTGTTTATAATCCACCCCCAGGGTAAATAGCGGAACCGGCGTGTAAGACAGTCCCAATGTCGCCAGAACGGGGTTTTTCTGTTTTGTGTCACGATTGAATAAGGTCACGTCATCGCCAAAATATTGCTGATAAGACAGTTTGGCGCCCAGATGAGGGTAAGTGGGTAAGAAAAACTCCCCATTAATGTCATAACCATTGGCTGGACGTTCATAATAACCGGTAAAATCCCGTGAGTCTTTCCAGTTACTTAAGCGATAATAGGTGTTAGCAGAAAATTTAATATAATCTCCCCCTATTTCTCCGCCCAGCCCAAGACGCTGATTTTTACCTGTCAGATCGTAATCATAAAAGGTATTCAGACCATACATCCAGTCCTGATAAAAATAACGACCACCTAACCCCAGATTCATGGTATTGCGGCTGTCTTTATTGCGATAACCTAGTTGGGAAAAGAGCAACCAATCTGCTTTATTATCATAAATCGGCAATAACAGATCGAATGAATTGTTTTTTAGCGTTCCCTTTTTATCCAGTCCAAAATTAATTCTGACAGTACCAAACTGTGATAACCATTTTTGTGTGCCGGAAGCGACTGTGCTGTTAAATTGCCCTATCGCGTAGGATTTAGCTTGTTCTGCCAGTTCTGAAGGGGAAGATGACAGGATATTGCCTGCCATTTGGATATTTTTAGTAATCACACTGGGTGGAGGATGATTGTTTTTTTTAACGCTCTCTTTTTTTTCAGATCCCAGATGACTATCTGCAAAGGAGTTCGTGATCGTATAGGGTACCAGTAATGTGTAAAGAAAAAAGAATAAGGTAGTGCCTTTGCCAATATATGATAGCATATACAAACACCTTATAAATTTTGATATTAACTCACCTTTTTAGTTACACTTTTCCATAAAATAATTCCGTTCCATTCCTATTATGATACTAGTTGTGTATTTTATTTTTGCGTTATTAAAAACAGTTATCACGTGATAACTGTTTTTAATAACCTATACCAATCTAACTTCAAGATGCGTGTGATTTCTCCCCGCGAAGCGGGGAGAAATCACGTTTCAGTTACATCAATCCTCGCTGGGCAAAATCCTTCAATCGGAACCCCATCAAAGCCAGTACGGCAAAATAACTCCCTGCACCCGCAATCACAACCCCCATCAACCGTAACAAGCGCAATGCCATATTGCCCTGATCCCAGGCAGGCATAAACCACAATATTGCCAGTAATACCCCAACCATGACTACAATTGCCACCGCCAACTTCAATAGGAAGAGGCCCCATCCTGCCAGCGGTTTAAAAATTTCACGCTTACGCAATTGCCAATAAAGCATACTGGCATTAAAGCAAGCAGCCAAACCAATAGAAAGCGCCAACCCCGCATGTTTTAATGGACCAATAAAAGCAAGGTTCATTAGCTGAGTCAAAATCAGGGTTGCAATCGCAATCTTGACGGGGGTTTTAATATCCTGACGAGAGTAAAAACCAGGCGCGAGGACTTTAACCACAATCAATCCCATCAAGCCAAAGCAGTACGCAATTAATGCGCGTTGTGTCATTTCTGCATCAAAGGCAGAAAAATTGCCATATTGAAAGAGTGACACGGTTAAGGGCTCTGCCAAAATACCCAACGCCACTGCGCAAGGTAACGCCAACAAAAAGCAAAGACGCAATCCCCAATCCATTAGCCTTCTATATTCCTGATGATCCCCATTGGAAAAACTTTTTGCCAGCGAAGGTAAAAGGATTGTACCTAACGCCACCCCCAGCACGCCCGAAGGCAATTCCATTAAACGATCGGCGTAATACATCCACGAAACCGAACCAGAAACCAGAAATGAAGCAAAAATGGTGTTGATGATCAATGAAATCTGGCTGACTGAAACCCCCAAAATAGCTGGCCCCATCTGGCGAATAACCCGCCATACGCCACTGTCGCGAAAGGAAATTCGGGGCAATACCAGCATACCTATTTTTTTCAGGTGTGGAAGCTGATAAGCCAATTGCAAAATACCACCAGCGATCACTGCCCAACCTAATGCCATCACAGGTGGGTTACAGTAAGGTGCGACAAACAGCGAAAAAGTGATCATGCTGATATTAAGCAATGTTGGAGCAAAAGCGGGCACAGAAAAGCGATTCCACGTATTGAGAACGGCTCCCGCTAACGAAGCCAGAGATATCAAGAAAATATAAGGGAAGGTAATTCTGAGTAGATCACGGGTTAAAGCGAACTTATCCGGTGTATCTGCAAAACCCGGCGCCGTCACATAGATGACCCAGGGCGCAGCTATCACCCCTATCACTGTGACTATTGCCAAAATCAGCGTCAACATCCCTGATATATAGGCAATAAAGGTACGTGTCGCTTCATCCCCCTGCTGATTTTTATACTCAGCAAGTATAGGAACAAACGCTTGTGAAAAAGCGCCCTCAGCAAAAATACGGCGCAGTAAGTTAGGGAGTTTGAAAGCAACGAAAAAGGCATCTGTCGCCACACCCGCACCAAATATACGAGCAATGATGGCATCACGAATAAAGCCCAGAACGCGGGAGAACATCGTCATTGAACTGACCGCTGCCAGTGATTTCAGTAAATTCATGGTATTTTCTAAGATTGATTTTTATGAAACGAACATAAAAGATGTAAAGCGATTAGGCCAAAGAAATCAAGCAAATATTGTTGAATATTAATAATTCCTATTCATTTCAAAGCTGGGGAGAATGGCAAACACCCCCAACCTATATGCAACCTGCAACCAGATGGCAAGAGTTGGTCACGAGTTCAACCCGTTATTCAACAGATAAATGACTTAGAACCACAATTTTCAGAGATGAGTACCTCCTGAGAAAAGAAATCTTTAAAATGATTACTCAGGTGCTTTCATGAATGAATTTATACGCGTTACCTTTCAAATTGCTCATTATAAGACAACATAACTCATTGTTTCTCCCCGCGAAGCGGGGAGAAACAATATGCATCTTGAAGTGAGACGGGTATATTATATAAATGCAAGTACTTTTAAAATTATAGTTATTATGTGAATTGTATAATCAAATAAATTAATGTTTTATGTTTTTTCTTTTTATATTTTTGATTATAAAAACCCCTAAAAATAAGTCGCCACCATCTTTGTTACTTTAAAATCTAAAGGCTAATAAGGCAGAGCCAAAACGGTTTCTGACCACCTCTACAGAAGGTGATTTTCAGATATGAATAAATTGACAAACAAAATAAAGAATATAACAAACGCATAAAAGCGTTCCCACTTGTATGAAAGGTGAAAAGACATGAAGTCAAAAATCATCATCATCAATTCGTGCGTTATACTGGTATTGGGATTATTTTCTATAAACCTTTATAACCCGGCTCTGCCTATAATAAAAACTGCACTCGCAATTACTGACAATTAGGCACAAAGCCTTGTTGTTTATTATCTTGTTGGTTTTGCTGTATCCCAAATTTTTTATGGCAATGAAATCAACAAATAATGGTCGGATAACAGGTTTCCGAATTCTGTTATCTGACATTAATTTTGTTGTATACAGTTTACTCAAATATTGTCGATTGAATTTATCATTATTTATAGTTTTGCGGTAGGGCTAGGATCTGGGCTGTCTTCTCCATTGTTACTTGGGATAAGTTTGCATGGACATCCAGAATTGTCAGGAACAGGCAGTGCTTTACAAGGCGCACTAAAAATGGCCGGAGCAGCCATTGTACTAGGGCTTTTCTCTAGTGAGCATACAACAACAGCAGCGGGTTTAATGTGGGGACTTTTCATTCTTGCCTTGATTTGTTTTGTTTTCATTACGTTTACTCTGTATAGAGTATCAGAAACAAAAACCGGCGCTTCTTATAGAGCAACCAAAATTGATAATGTTATCTTCACTGTCACACTAACGGAGAGAATAGGGATCTTGGAATCGCGGGTCGCTGGACCGTCATATGTACAGCCAACGAAGATTTAGGCGCTGAACGTTGATATTATCCAGTGGCAGTGTCGTTACGCATCGCGGTTTGAGTTTATTGAAAGAATAACAACTATAATATATTGAATATTAATTATGTATTCCAATATTTCAAAAACGAGTCTCAATCGTAACATTTAAATTAATTATAACGAAAGATAAACCGTGTCCATTAAAACTTTTACTTAATAAATACATAAGAAAAAATATCCATAATAACTAAATTCAACCAAAAAATAAGATTATATTTTTCATAAACAAGGTAGCACCTGTAGATTGCAAATACCAAACATTATGCTTATCATACTTAGAGAAACTATCGCCCTACATTTCCACTTTTGTATGTTCCTTAACTCTGCAAGGAATATGCGGTAGCTTTACGCAAAAGCAAGGATATCCTTATGGAAAGACAGTTTATCGCACATACCTCATTATCTGATAATACTTTACATTTCAAATCCCTTAGAGGGATAGAAAAATTATCTGAGGCCTACCTGTTTGAGATTGAATTATTGAGCGAAAAGAGATTATCAGATCCAATATCGCTGCATAAGACAATACTAACTGTAGAAATAAAGAATAAATCAGCACAAACAAGATACTTAAGTGGTTATATAGAAAAGATATCCTATGCCCCATTCTATAAATATGATGACAGACTTTATTTATATACGGCTACCGTCAGACCTAAATTATGGGAATTAAAACAAAGCATTGGCTATAGTATATGGCAAGATAATACTGTACCCGATATTATCGCCGAAGTACTCAATAAGGCTAACATTCTGTTTGAAAATCAGCTTGTTGAAAAATATCGCACATGGGAATATTGCGTCAAGCATAATGAATCTGATTTCGATTTTATCCATCGACTGATGGAACATGAAGGAATTTACTATTATTTCAAACATGTAATGGGAAATCATACCATGATCTTGGTTGACGCTCCTCAATCACATGAGCCAATGCCTGGGTATAAAAATATTTACTATATCAACAAGGGTGATACACCGAAAGCACACATCAAAGAATATATCTATAATTGGAATGTCTCCAGTATCACTATACCAAATACTTACAGCCTTGATGACTACGACTTCCGTAAACCACGGGCTGAGCTATATACAGCTATCCAGACCCCAATCAGCTCTATTGATAACACAGAAATATTCATTTGGCCCGGCCGCTATGTAGAAAATGAACAAGGGCAATTTTATGCCAAAGTTCGCCAGCAAGCTGCCGAAGCAAAAAGTGAGCTGGTTAATAGCAAAGGCAATGTGCTGGGAATAGCTCCGGGACATACTTTCACACTATCACTCCCCAATGACATCAAAGGCGATGACCATAGTGACTATTTAATTATAGGCGCACACTACTTTCTTTATGAAAAACCTTACATAGCCAGTTCTTCTGACGATGTTTTTGATATCGTTGTTGATGATATCTTTAATACACTCACTGGCGACCTTTTTAATTCAGACGCAGATAAAAACAAAAACACGATTCAATTTGAAGCAATTCCTGCCAACACTCATTGGAAACCGTTGGCAGTGACGCCGTGGCCAAAAGTGACTGGTCTTGAAACCGCCGTCGTTAGTGGCCCTAAAGATAAACAAATATGGACTGACAAATACGGCCGTATAAAAGTGAAATTCCGTTGGGATAAGGATCGCAAAAAAGATGATACCCGCTCTTGCTGGGTGCGTGTTGCGAGCCATTGGGCTGGCTGGCGTTATGGCAGTATATGTGTCCCTCGTGTGGGCGAAGAAGTGGTTATCAGTTTCGTCAATGGTGACCCTGATAAACCTTTAGTGATTGGCAGCACTTATAACAATGAGAATATGCCTCCATGGGAGTTACCTAAACATGAAACTCGTGTCGGTATTATGTCGAATACCAAGGGAGGTAAGCATGATCAGGCAAATTATCTCTTTTTAGATGATGAACCGGATAAGGAATTATTTGATCTGCATGCAGAACGGAACATGAATATCTCAGTGGAGAAAGATAAAAAAGTCACTATTGATGGAAACCGTACGACGGAAATAAAAAAACAGCAAAAAGACACTGTAACTGGAGATGCCAACTTCACCTATATGGCAAACCATGAAACAACCATTCAAGGCAAAAATACTTTAACGATCAACAACAGCCAGCAAGAAACTATCAACAATGGACGAAAAACCGAGATTAATTGTGGCGATACTTACACACTTAGGGGAAATTTAAACGCAAAAATTGATGGGGATTGGATGCAGAACATTACAGGAGTGACGACAATCTCAAGCGACAATGGACGAAAAACCGAGATTCATGGTGGCGATACTTACACACTTAAGGGAAATTTAAACGCAAAAATTAATGGAAATTGGGTGCAGAACATTACAGGAGTGACGACAATCTCAAGCCCTAAGTCCATTACAATAAAAAGCAATACCAAGTTGGTAATAGATTCTCCGAACTCTATGTTTTCAGCAAAAATTTTATCTATGAGCAGCAGCTTACATATCCTCAACTAATGACTACATTTTAATCACCCCATAAATAATTGCCAATACATACCTCCTGGGTTGTTATGAAAATCATCAAACCGTTGCGCCTGAGTGTACTTTATCGACCTTATCGTTGGTTGCAAAGAAACCACCTCGGAATTTCCATTATGGCTCTGGCAGATATGGGATCAACCCCACGCCTACGCCCGGAAATAGAACTTTGGCAACTGGCAGAAAATGAGTTACAAACCTGTAATGGCGTTATCGATCTCGCTATGCCGAAACCTTGTGCTGAATTTTTGGCCACAGGATATGCCTATACCCACCATCAAGCTGATAAAACCGCCTGTGCTGCGCGTATTCAGATTGGTCAGTTGGACAAGACATTAATTGCGTTTGGTGATCGCTATTGGATTGATGATTCTCCGTCGAAGCCCCAATCTTTTACGCAAATGCGATTAGACTGGAGTCGAGCGTTTGGGGGGGAAGGCTGTGAAGAAAACCCACACGGAATTGGGTTCAACCCAGAAGAACGGGATGACAGACTGAAAATTCATCGTCTGCCCAATATTGAAGCCCGGCATCATCGCCTAATGTCACAACGACAATTGACATCACAACAGGAAATTCCTATTCCGGCAAGCTTTTGCCCTTTAGATTTTACATGGCCGCGCCGTTTTGCCCGTATTGGAAAAAAATACGACAAAGCCTGGTTGGAAAATGAATTTCCTGGTTTTGCCAATGACATTGACTGGCGGATATTTAATGCTGCCCCCGCGGATCAATGGTGGGAAGAAAATACCACACTGCCAGAGAAAGCAGCGTGGCGCATTTGGAATATGCATCCAGAACACCCTGTTCAGGAAGGTATTTTGCCCGCATGGAACGCACGTTGCTTTATCAAACGATTGCGTCTTGAGGAAGAGATTTTTGAAGAAGTCGTCATGCGCAACACAACGGTATGGTTCTTTCCCCACCTGGAACAAATGATTCTGGTTTGGCACGGCAGTGCACAAATTAATGAAGATGATGCCAAGGATATCTTGCAAATGATATCGGCACTGGAATTAAATGATAATCCTCGACCGCAAGAACATTACCTGCATGTCCTTGAACAACGATTGGATAAAGAAAAAGGCGCTCTATACACTTTTCGGGAAAAAGATCTTGTCGCCGAAGAGATGATTGGCCCGTGGCTAGATACAGAACAACCAGAAAATAGCTCACCATTGCGACAAAATTTGCAAAATCGTGAAAAACGTCTGCGTGAACAGCAACAAGAACGCTTCTCTGAATATGGCTACGATATGCCAGTTGATACCGAACAACCCCCTCCTGCTCCAAAACTGGATGAGTTACCGGAGTTCATGGAAAAAATCGAACAATATGCCACCGAAAAAAAGGCTGAGGCTGAATTACAGAAAGAAAACGCAATGGCTTTAGCCAAAGAACAAGGCATTGATATTGAAAAAATAACGGCAAAGTCAGAACTCAAAGGGCCAGAAAACCTGCATCAAATGCGGGATATGCTACAAAAGCACCAAACAGGCTTCAATGATAAAGAGCTTGCACAAATCGAGCAAACACTACACTCAATGTATTTATCTTCAGTACAGGGACAAAGCCCTGCTCTGCGCTTAACCGGCAGCCTGTCACAAATCGTTCGCAAAAGAGTACAAGAAATCATGCGGCAAGGAGGAAATTTCACTGGCATGGATTTTACGGGCGCGGATTTGTCAGGCATGGATCTACGGGGGGCTAATTTCACTCGCACCTTATTGGAAAGCGCATGTTTAAACCATTGCCAGCTGGACGAAGCAAATTTCATCGAAGCCATGCTGGCGAGGACTGAAATTTGCAACGCTTCATTACGTGGCGCCAAATTAGATCATGCCAGTCTGTCACTGGCTAAATGTGAACAAAGTGACTTTTCTTGCGCAAGTTTCACTGAAACCCAGATGCAAGAAACTCGATTTGACCATTGTCACTTTGACCATGCCATATTTACAGAACTATTCCTGCAAAAAATATTTATTACACATTGCCAATTCCAATATTCACAGTGGAAAAACTGTACATTTATAGAACTTGAACTCCCTGCCCTTAGGTTCAATCACACAAACCTGAATAAAGTTTCGTTTATTAAGTGCAAGCTAAGACAAGCAATTTTTGATTATGCAAAACTGGAAAGTTGTTCATGGGTGGAAACTGAAGCAAACGGTATCCGGTTTCATTCAGCCAGATTGCTGACCTGCGCATTTGCCATGGACAGTGAGCTTAATCAAGCCGATTTCAGCCATGCAACATTGACAGAATGTAATTTGCGCCAAATGCCTTTAGTCGAGGCGAAATTCTATGCCACGACCTTGAATAACACCGATCTCAGTGAATCCAACTGCCAGTCGGTTAATATGCAGTACCTTAATGCAGAAAAAAGCCTGTTTATTAGGACAGATTTCCGGGGCGCCTTACTGAATAATGCCAACCTGATGAGTGCGTTTATGCAGAAATGCAACTTCAATAATGCAAACTTACAGGGCGCCAATCTATTCCGTACTGATATGTCCCAATCAATTATCAGCGACTCAACCTCAATTACAAATGCTTATGTTAAGCGCATCAAGACCTTGCCCAAACGGGATAAGGATGTGATATGAGTTCACTGACAGCCGATGAACTAATAGACAAAATCAAGCAAGGTGAGGTCATTGAAAAAATCAGTTTGCAGAATATTTCCCTGACCGGACGTGACTTATCTGGGGGAATTTTTAAAGAAGTCGATTTTTCAGGTGCTGATTTTTCTCGAACTTTAATAAAAGAAACCTGTTTTATCGAGTGTCAGGCACAAGGAGCAATTTTCGACTCGGCTATACTTGAGCAAAACACGTTTGAACAGTGTAATCTGAGGCTTGCGGTCTTTAATAAAAGCACATTAACAGGCAATGTATTCCATCAATCTATTTTGGAAAAAACCCAATTTACAGCGACAAAACAGAACAATAGCCAGTTTGCATCTTGTTCACTGCAATATGCTGATTTTAGCCACAGTGACTTTGAACGGATCACATTTCTTGCGTCATCAATGGATCAAACAAGGTTTAGCCACGGTCATTTTTTTTTGGTCACTTTTTTTCGGCAGGATTTACGAACAAGCCATTTTTCTGCCAGTGAATTTAATAAAACCGTTTTTTTTGAATGCGATCTGCGTAAGCAAAATTTCCATAAACAAACCTTTAAAATGTGTCAATTTATGGATAGCCAGCTTGAATCCGTCAATTTTAATCACGCCATACTGACTAATTGCAATTTCAAAGGGGCCATTTTAAAAAACGCCTTACTATCAAATGTCAATGCAGTCCAGGCATTATTTACTGAAGCCGATTTAACCCAAGCCCGTTGCAAAAACAGCCTGTTTGAACAAGCCCTTTTTATTGATGCATCCCTTGAATCTGCCGATTTTCGGCACAGTAACCTGACATTGGCAGTCATGCACAAAGTACAGGCAATGAATGCACAATTTACAGGCTGTAATATGTGTTACACGGATTTTTCCTATGCAAACGTCAATAATAGTGATTTTCGCACTGCTCAATTTATGAGAACACTTTTTCATCGTGCTCAACAAATTGGAACATTATTTTCTGACCGTCAAGGTATTCTGGAAAATGATCCTGAACTATTTGCCGCTGAAGAGTGGAATATACAACATAACAAGATTTCATCAGGAGAATCAAAATGACGAAGCCTGCTTATGCCCTTTCTTCATTCACCCTTAATACTGAGCCATTACAGCAGATTACCGGCCAAATTGTTAACGTTCTTCCTGATGGCAGTTTTATGGTGGAAAGCCATAACAACCGTGGCTGGCATTGCCGACAAGCTGTCAGTTGTTTATTGACACCCAGCATGGGGGATACAGTATTAATTACGAAGACCAACAATCAACTCTGGATATTAGCCATATTGGAACGGGCAGAGCAACAGCACATTGCTGAAATCAGTGTCCCAGGTGATCTCACCATCACCTCACAAGGGAACCTAAGCATGCACAGCAACGGATTCGCTATCACAGCCAATCATGGCAATTGTCATATCAGTGAAATGCAATATAGTGGGGAATCCCTGTCTGCATGGATCTCAATAACTCGTCTGGTTGGTAATCAGTTCGAATCTCTTTGGAAAACAGTCACACAACTGAGTCATCGTCTATTTCGTCATACCACACAAACAGAGCAGGTTCGTGCAGGTCAATTAGATATGCAGGCTGAAAATTATGCCCGATTACACGCCCAGCAGGCGATTGTCTCTGCAAAAGCCATGACCAAAATCGACGCTGAACAAATTCATATCGGCTAAGGATGAGACTATGTTTGCTAACACTCAAGGTGGTGGAACGGATATAGCCGTTCCTGATGTTTGCCTGACACCAATGTTTACACCTGTACCTGTGCCTTATCCTAATATGGCACAAGGCACTAACGGTATAAGCAATGCTACCAATATCTTATTTATGGGTTGTCCAGCCCATAATTTGGCAACAACCATACCGATGACAACAGGAGATAATGCCGGCGTCAATGGTGGCGTAGCTTCCGGCACCGTAATGGGTAATGCCCGCCATGTAATGGGAGTCAATTCCGTCTTGATAAAAGGCTCTCCGGCAACCCGGCTTTCCAGTTCTACTATGCAAAATTTGACTAATGCCATGGGTTCACGCACTGTACCCAGCCAAACCAAAGTGCTTATCTCGGCCTCTTAACTTTTTTATTTATTAACAGCGCATTCATGCCTAAACAGGCTTTAGCAAACATGATGACAATGTCTCTTTCACTCCATAAAAAAGTGGCAAAAAGGGGCTTCCTATCCATAGTATCGATAACCACAGCATTGATAGCCATAACGGGTTGTTCATCAAAAGCAAATTTGCCACCCTATAAACTCATCTTCAATTCAGCATCTAACGTAAATGATTCCGCCCCCGTGAAGATAGATGTCTTTTTACTAAAATCGAATGAAGAGTTTATGTCTGCCGATTTTTTTTCCCTGCAAGACAAGGCTCAGAATACGTTGGGCGATAAACTGGTTAATAAAAACCTATTGTTTATACGCCCTTTCCAACCTACGCATTGCCTGTTGGAAAAAAACCAACCGGAAGCTAACTACATCGGCCTCATCGTTGAGTATAAAAAATTGAACGGCAAGAAATGGCGCATTTCATTTCCCGTTCCTGTACCTGAAAAGCCCTCTTTTTACGAATTTTGGCGCACTCCTTCTGACGAACTACGTCTATGCGTAAAAGTCACTAACAATGGCTTAAGTCTCATCAAAGAATGTAACTTGAGTTGTGTGACAGGAGATAAATAAGGTAATGAATAAATCAGAAAAAGTTATCTGGACAGAAGGCATGTTTTTACGCCCCCACCACTTCCAGCAGGCTGAAAACTACCTGGAAGCCTACATTCGTGACTGGGGGATAGCACAAAATCCTTACTATTGGGGTTTTTTAACGCTTGAATTGGATCAGGAATTGCTTAATCGGGGTAAAGTCAGCCTTTTCACAGCCAGTGGTATTTTTCCTGACGGAACGCCCTTTAGTTTTGATGCCACCAATGCCCCCACGCCCTTACAGCTTGGTGAAAACCCGTCTGATAACCATGTTGTTCTGGCTGTACCAAATTGTCAGCGAGGGAAAGAAGAGGTCATTTTCAGTGAAAAAAGCGATTCGCTGGCACGCTTTGTTAGCTTTGAAGCGGAAGTCAACGACTTCAATGCCATGTCTGTTGGCAATGCTGCGATACAATTTGGCAAAATGCGTTTGCGCCTGATGTTGGAATCTGATTTAACTCCCGAGTGGACAGCATTGAGTCTTGTATATGTCATGAATAAAACAAATGACAAGAAACTCTATCTTGACTCGCAATTTATTCCGCCCCTGCTCAACTGCCATGCGAATCCACAAATAGAAAGTTTTATCAATCAAATACAAGACTTACTAGAACAGCGCCGCCAACAAATTAGCCAGCGCCTGTCACAGTTGGGGCGATACAATGATTCTGAGATTATGGATTTTCTCTTGCTGTCACTTTTGAATCGCTATAGCGGCCAGATGAACCATATGCAGAACCTGTCACTATTGCATCCAGAACGGTTATTCAACGAATGGCTACAATTTGCCAGTGAATTGGCGACATTCTCCCAACGCCGTGTACCGAAAGAAAATTTACCTCTCTATGATCATGACAATTTAACGCAGTGCTTCAACCAACTCATGTTCCAACTACGCCAAGGGTTATCAATCATTCTTGAAGAACATGCCATTCAGTTGCCATTAACGGAATACTCTCATGGTTTGAATATCGCAACATTACCCGACGCCAATATGGTACATACGTTCAGCTTTATTCTGGCCATCCATGCTGATGTTACAAATGATATGCTGATGAACAAATTCCCTGCCCAAATGAAAATTGCCCCCGTTGGCCGTATACGTGAATTGGTTCAATTGCAATTACCCGGCATCTCACTACGCGCCATGCCATCTGTGCCCAGACAAATTCCCTGGCATTCAGGTTATGTCTATTTTGAATTAGAAAAAGAAGGGGATTTATGGAAACAGATGGAGAAATCCAGCGGTTTTGCCTTACATCTGGCCGGTGAATTCCCTGGCTTGAATATAGAATTTTGGGCTGTCCGTAATCAGGAAAAATCGAGGTAATAAAGCCAATGACGCAGGAAAAGCAGACAACTGAACATAAGATGCTTTCGGATGATACCAACCGTAACCCGTTGGTTTCTGCCGCAAATCCATTGTTAAATACTATTCCCCAGATCCGGCATTCTATTATTCACCCTGATCCAACCCATTTACGCCAGCAACTGATCAATGAAATCCGGCGTTTTGAAGTGGAATGCCAACAAGTCAAACTGCCCTACAACGTGATCATTGGTGCCCGCTACTGTCTATGCACCGCATTGGATGAAGCAGCAGCACTCACTCCTTGGGGGCTGCGCAGTGTTTGGTCTGGTGGTGGCCTGCTCGTTACTTTTCATAATGAGACTTGGGGAGGCGAAAAATTTTTCCAGTTATTAGCCAAGTTGTCACAAAATCCCAAGGATAACTTATTCCTATTAGAACTCATTAACTTCTGTCTCCTGCTTGGATTCGAAGGGCGTTATCGTGTCATCGATAACGGTCGCACTCAATTGGAAACCGTGAAACAACGCTTATTCCAGTTAATAAGTTCAATTAGAGGTAATTATCCCATTGAATTATCAAAAAAAATACAAGCCATTACCTTGCCGAATAGACCCCAACACATTTCCTTATCAGTTTGGATCTCTATAGCGATATTAAGTTTTCTGGTATGTATCTTGTATATAAACCTGAACTGGCAGTTGAATGATAGGGTTAATCCCATTTTGTCCAAAATCTACCAGACTAATTTGCCCAATGTGACGGTAGGCGATAGGGTATTTCCATCTACACTACTCCCCCAGAACCTGCAAAGCAGGCTACAGGATGAAATAGCTGCGGGATTATTGGACGTCACTGATATGCCTGATAGAAGCGTGATCACGCTAAAAGGAGATGGTTTATTCAACACCAGCTCCATTCAGATCAAAAGCCGTTATTTGGATGTCATCAGGCGGGTTGCTGAGGTATTAAACCATTTTAACGGCGAAATCCTGATTGTCGGGTATACTGATAACATTCCCATTAATACCCGTCTTTCCCGTTTTTCATCCAATGATGCTTTATCACTCGCGAGAGCTAAGTCTGTACAAAAAGAACTACAACGTTACCTGAATCAACCAGAAAGAGTCAAAACAGAAGGAAAAGGGGCCAAAAATCCTTTAGTTCCAAATAATACTGCCAGTAATCGAGCCAAAAACAGACGAGTCGAAATCACACTGTTAGCTTCTCCTGTAAACCAAACGATGTAAGGAAATGAAGACATGCTGAATGCACTTTTTTCTATCATCACCAGCCGGTTAACATGGAGTTTTCTTGGAGTAACGGCTATTTCTGTTTTTATCTGGTTCATTGGTCCCATTATTTCTGTTGGTGATAAGTTCCCTTTTGAAACAAATACAATACGAATCATTACCATTATTTCTTTTTACTTGCTCTGGTTATTAGTTAAAGTCATGCCGCGGTTATACCAATCATGGCTTAACCAAAAGCTGACCAAGGAATTGAACATCACTAAAGATGAAAACGAAGAAAAGAAGCAGAATAAACAATATATTACATTAGCAGAGCGTTTTTCTGACGCAGCAAGATTACTGAAAAAAGCCTATTTTTCTGGTTGGTATAGTAAAAATAAACCAGGCTGGATAAACTTTTTCAGCCGCCAATATATATATCAATTACCCTGGTATCTGGTTATCGGTGCCCCCAGTTCAGGCAAGACGACAGCTCTGACAAACTCTGGCCTGCATTTTCCTCTGTCGGACTACTTGGGGAAATCCGCACTGCACAGTACGCAAGACATGAATAGCTGTAGCTGGTGGTTCACCAATAAAGCCGTTCTGCTAGATACTACAGGTCGCTATGTCACACAGGATAATTTTAACCAACAAGATGCTGATGAATGGAAAAATTTTATCCGACTGTTGAAAAAATATCGGATAAGCCAACCACTTAACGGGATTATTATTACTATTAGTGTGGAAGATTTACTCAATCCATCCACTGAAAAACGGGATCAGCAGGCTTATATGCTGCGTAAACGCCTGTCAGAGTTACATGAACAACTTAAGATACAGTTCCCGATTTATATCATGATCACCAAGACTGATTTATTAAAAGGATTTAGTGCTTATTTCTCCCATTTTGACAAAAAATCCCGTGAGCAAATTTGGGGATTTAATTTCCCATGGAATAATGCTTCACGGGGAAAATGGAATAAAGGTCTTGATTTTGATTTGCATGAAATTCTTAATCAACAGTATAGCCAATTAGAATTGCGGTTAAATGCTGAATTACCTTCTATTCTCTTAAACGGACACAATTCACAACATTCACAACAATGTGCCGAAAGTTATTTATTCCCGCAAGAATTTGCATCCCTGCGCCCGCTGGTCGCACAATATATTGAAATCGTATTCGCAAAGTCGGGATTTGAAATACCCTACTATCCACGCGGGCTCTATTTCACCAGTGGAACACAAACAGGATTTCTCTTTGACAATGTCATGGAGAAATTTAACCGCAATTTTCAGTTACCAACAAATAACAATAGTAATGCCATGTCATGGGAGAATAATAAAGGAGCGGTTCATTCTGCCCCACCCAGCCAGGCTTACTTTATAAAAAATTTACTGGAAAATATCTTTAATGAGGCAGGAATTGCCGGTTATAACCGCTGGTGGATATATCGCAAACGCTTTCTGGGAGGATTAGGGTATGTTGTTTCAGTGGCAATACTGGCATTAGTAACTAATTTACTTTTGACCAGCTACAACAATAACAAAAATTACCTAATGGAAGTGCAAGCCAGATTTCCAGCCATTGCAAAACAAAGTGCTGACTTAAAGCAAAATGCCAATGATATTTATGCCTTGCTTCCTATTTTAAACAGTTTGGCTCATTTAGATAAAAGCCAACGCTTTCCCTTAAATGATCCCCCTTTATCCTATCGAATGGGGTTGTATTGTGGTGAACAAATCAGTGATGCCAGCCGTTTTCTATATAGAAAAGCACTACAAACATTATTGTTGCCCCAGATAGCAACAATCATCACGAACCAGATGCATGATGACAATAACGATGACATAGAGAACACCTACAATACGCTAAAGTCTTATCAAATGTTATACCAGCCTAAGCATTATGATGGTAAGTTTCTGCATAATTGGGTCATGCAATATTTGAAAACCCAATTAAAAGCAGACACAACCCAACAGCATTTACAACAAATCGAGGAACACATCGGCCAATTGTTAGATGGCCAGGTTGTCACATCCCCTTTCATTCGTGACGACACTCTGATCAAAAAAAAACAGCAATTAATTAGCAGCATTCCACCCGCACAACGTGCTTATAACTATATGAAGGAAAAATTAATCAATGATCCCAATTTAGCTCCCGTAAATCTGGAATCACTCGCGGGTCCCCAGGCTGAATTGGCTTTCTCACGTATCAGTGGCACACCCATTACAGAGGGTATATCAGGGATGTTCACCCCTGCTGGTTATCAACAAGGTATTGAAAAAAACCTCAATACTTTTCTAACAACCTTATATTCACAAGACAGTTGGGTGCTCGGTCGCTATGCAAAAAAGCAAACTGATAAGGAAATAAAATCCGCCGTTAAGCAATTTTATATTAACGACTACATATATCAGTGGAGCGAATTTCTGGCGGATATTGGTTTGAGAAATATCGATAGCCTGGAGCAACGGATCAACACTTCACGCCTGTTGTCTTCTTTTGATTCACCTATGCGTAACCTTTTAATTAATATCAGTAAAAACGTCATACTGAATGGAAATAGCAATAATATCAAACAACTCAACAATATCATGAAGAACCGTGTTGTGCAGAGCCAATCAAATAAGTTAACGAAATTGGTGCCCAAACAAATAATGCAAGATAATAATCAACCAACACCAGAACAGGCAGTAGAAGAATATTTTGCCCAAATTATTGCGTTAGCAAAAAGGCCAAATAAAAACACCCAAAGTATCCCCTTTGATAAAACCTTAAAAGAAATTAGCGAGTTATACCTGTATTTAACCTCAGTACAAAATGCAACCAATGCGGGAATGCCCTTGCCCCCTGGTCAGATTATCACTCAGTTACAAGCAACATCAGCCCTTCTGCCTATACCGTTCAGGAGCATAGTTTCTTCACTCGCAGTGGGAGCCAGTAGCGATACCCAGCTTAGTGATATGAAAAATGTCGGTAAGCATCTCAGTACAGAAATCGGCGTTTTTTGCCACCAAGCGATTGCCAATCGCTATCCATTGACCCCTAAGGCAAAGCAGGATATCAAGCCCGATGACATGGCACGAATGTTTGCCCCAGAAACAGGCTTAATGAACAGTTTTTTCCAGAAAAATTTAGTGGGTAAAGTCGATACAACCCTCCCAAAATGGCAATTTATGCCTGGTGTGAATGGCAAGCCCTTGCCTGGGGGGGAAAAGTTGCTCAAGCCTTTCCAACAGGCTCAGGTTATCCGCAATACGTTATTCACCAACAAAACCCCAACACCCTCATTTCGCGTCATGGTTCGTCCAATCAACATGAGTAACGATATATTGAGTATGGTGCTGGATGTAGATGGACAGATAGTAGAATACAGTCACGGCCCGCAACTTTCACAACTGATTAGCTGGCCCGGCCCTGCCAATATCAATCTGGTTCGTATTCAATTGAATCTAACTGATGGTACAACCGCAAACTTATCAACGTCAGGTTTTTGGGCACTAAACCGATTGCTGGATCAGGCAAAACGTATTCGGCGTGGTAAAACAAGGAACCCAACCAATATGGGTGATATGAGCTTATGGGCAAGGTTTAATATTAGTGGTCATACTGTCTTGCTGGAATTTACCCCGAACAGCATTTTCAGCCCGTTTAATCTCCCCACTTTCTCGTGCCCAAATCCAGAACTGTTTCAAGCAGCATGATCGATATCCTTACTGTGAACTTGTGAACTGAATATAAGCTGAAAATACCATGAATATTGATGCCTTACTTAACCCAATCAGTGTGGAGTTTCCTTGCGGGGAAGACCTCGAATACGATGATGAATTTCTCGCATTAGAGCGAAACCTAATCGAAAAACCAGAACAGCAGTTTGGTGATGTACTCATCCCTGCTGAACCGCCCAACTGGATAGAAGTGGAAAAAAAAGCCACTCACCTACTATCCCGTTCCAAAGATCTGCGTGTCATCATCGCCCTTATGCAAGCATGGTTAAATATTCGAGGAATATGCGGGTATGCCGATGGCCTGAGTTTACTCCGCCAATCCCTGGAGCGTTATTGGGAAGATGTATGGCCACAATTGAAGTTTAATGGTGAATATGATCCCTTATTCCGCCTCAACACGCTAGCCATCATTGAAGATGGTTCACCCTGTACGATAAAAGCCCAAAACTCGATTCTGCTCAGGAGTGTTTCAGCGGAATTGTCATTACAGGAAATTTGTTCACTGCTTAATGGTACGGTAACCGAAATCGAAGGTTATACTGGCGGACGCACGAGATTAATTAACGAATTACACCAACAATCTAATAGCCCTGAGATCTTGGCAATCATCACCATACATGAGCAACTGACTGCCTTAATTGAAATTATTCGCCATAATTTATCCGACAATCGCATACCCGAATTGCCGCAGTTTTTAAAACAGTTGGATACCATCATTGGATTTTTTTCTATACATAAACCAAGCACAAGTATTCCAGAGCATTCTGATGGCGCCACAAGAACATTTGAGTCCGAACCTATGCAACAAAACAGCACAGCGGAGCAAATAACTTCACCAACCACAATCCTTGAACCCCTTGAAAAGGGGAAGTTTTTTCATTGGCGAGAAATCGAAGTCAGTAACCGTGATGATGCACGCATTTTATTAGAAAAAGCCAAAACGTATTTTCTTCAACATGAGCCAAGCCATCCTGCGCCTATGATGATTGACCGCATCCTACGGCTGATTGACAGTGATTTTATTAAAATTATCTACGATCTTGTTCCTGATGGATTAAATCAACTTGAGAGCGTTTTTGGTCGCCCAAATAACCCTGATATGGATTAATAACTTATTTTTTAACCTATTAAATTAGTTATCACTAAAAGGGTATTAACTTAGTTATCCAGACAATAACGGAGAATGTGTTATGAAATCCAGTGGACAAAAATTTATCGCACGGAATCGCCCTCCTCGCGTACAGATTGAATATGATGTCGAGCTTTACGGTTCAGAGAAGGTGGTTCAATTACCCTTTGTTATGGGGGTTATGGCTGATTTAGCAGGAAAACCTGTAGAAGCCTTACCAGACGTTAATGATCGCAAATTTTTGGAAATTGACATTGACAACTTTGATGAGCGCATGAATTCAATCAAACCGCGAGCCGCCTTTCAGGTTGAAAATACCCTGACTGGTGAGGGTAAGATGAATGTCGATTTAACATTTGAAACAATGGAAGATTTTCAACCTGATGCTATCGCCAAAAAAGTCGAGCCATTGGCGCAATTGCTGGAAGCACGCACCCAACTGGCAAACCTGCTTTCTTATATGGATGGCAAAAATGGCGCAGAAAAACTGATTGCCGAGATTTTGCAAAACCCCGCTTTGCTCAAATCCTTAGCGGAAGCACCAAATTTTACCGATAGCGCTTCAGCAGAAGGTAATGAAGATAAGGAGTAATTGATGAGCCAAACTGAACAAGAAACCCAGATTCAACAAGCACAGTTAGCAAAGGAATATACTCCTGATGAGCTAAGTACATTGCTGAATAAAGAGTTTCGTCCACAAAGTGATCATACCCGTAGTGCTGTTGAAAATGCGGTGAAGACACTGGCACAACAAGCGTTGGAAAACACGGTCACTATTTCTGGCGATACCTACCGCACTATCCAATCATTGATTGCTGAAATCGATACCAAAATATCACAACAGGTGAACCATATTCTGCACCATGAAGAATTCCAGGCCTTGGAAGGAGCCTGGCGTGGTTTGCATTATATGGTAAGCAATACAGAAACCGATGAGATGCTGAAAATCCGTGTGATGTGCATTTCCAAGAAGGAGTTGAGCAAAGTACTAAAACGTTTTAAAGGTGTTAGTTGGGATCAAAGTCCTATTTTCAAAAAGATCTATGAAGCGGAATATGGTCAATTCGGTGGTGAGCCGTTTGGCTGTCTGGTGGGGGATTACTATTTCGACCATACGGCACCGGATGTTGAACTTCTGCGCCAGATGGCACAAATCAGTGCAGCAGCACACTGCCCATTTATTTCAGGTGCATCACCCAGTGTTATGCAAATGGAATCCTGGCAGGAATTAGCTAATCCACGGGATCTCTCCAAGATTTTCCAAAACACCGAATATGCACCCTGGCGCAGCTTACGTGAATCAGAAGATGTGCGTTACATCGGGTTGGCGCTACCGCGTTTCCTCTCCCGTCTCCCCTATGGTGCTCTCACTAATCCCGTTGATAATTTCAATTTTGAGGAGAATACAGAAGGTCCAACACACAATAACTACACTTGGACAAATGCCGCTTATGCTATGGCGGTTAATATTAATCGCTCTTTTAAACTGTATGGTTGGTGTACTTCTATCCGGGGTGTAGAATCCGGCGGTACCGTAGAAAATCTGCCTTGCTACACCTTTCCTTCTGATGATGGAGGCGTGGATATGAAGTGCCCAACGGAAATCGCCATTAGCGATCGCCGTGAAGCAGAATTGGCAAAAAATGGGTTCATTCCGTTATTGCATCGCAAAAACACGGATATTGCCGCCTTTATCGGTGCTCAATCCCTGCAAAAACCAGCGGAATACTATGATCCTGATGCGACTGCCAATGCCAACCTTGCTGCCCGTTTGCCCTACTTGTTTGCCTGCTGTCGTTTTGCCCATTACCTGAAATGTATCGTGCGCGATAAGATCGGGACTTTTCAGGAGCGTTCAGATATGGAACGTTGGCTTAATGATTGGATTATAAATTATGTTGATGGCGATCCGGTTAACTCATCACAAGGAACTAAAGCGAGAAAACCGCTAGCCGCAGCAGAGATTACGGTGGAAGAACTGGAAGGCAATCCAGGATATTATCAGGCTAAATTTTTCCTGCGTCCCCACTATCAACTGGAAGGCTTAACCGTTTCCCTACGCTTAGTTTCAAAACTCCCCTCACTAAAAGGAACCTAATATTTAAAAATTAAGGAATATTTTTTTACTTCTAGAACTGCTATCTATCCAAAACTTATTTACCCATCTTTGAGTTTCAATACGTATATACCTTTATGCATAGCACCACTATGTATTTATGGGATGTATTTGTTAGTTTCATTCAACTCTCTATTAAGGAGAAAATTATGTCTACTCCGGGCATTGATGCATATATTAACTTTACTGATGTTAAAGGAGAATCAGGTGATAACGCGTTCAAAGATTGGACGGCTGTCAGGTCGTTTTCACTTGAAGTAATGAACAATGTTAACTTACATTCTCAAGGTACTGGACTCGGTGCAGGTATCGTGGCAGTTTCTGGTTTGTCTTTGGATCTTTTGTTTGACAAATCTGCCATAACCTTACGCCAATATCTCGTTAAAGGGACACATGTCAAGGAAGTACAACTTAAAGTACGTAGACAAGGAGGTAAACAAGAGCCTTGGTATACATTGGTTTTGACAAACTCTTTAATCGCTAGATCCAGCCTGACATATGGGGATGGTGGTTTTCATTCTTCTATCCTCCTCGCCTTCCAAAAACATAAAGAAAGCTATTTCCCTCAAGAATATGGCACAGGCGCTAAAGGTGCTGAAGTCAGCTATGAATGGGATTCCTACGCCAATAAAGTCGGTTAACCACCATATTATGGCCTTCCTGTGGACCCCCACAGGAAGGTTGTCTTTTCAATTTTATTATTTCAAAACGTAATTATCTCCTAATTCATCGTTATCTATAACAATAGGTATCCGTACTTATGAGATTCACCATTGTTAATCACTCTGGCTCAAGCCAACCACCACAACTGAGTCACGATTTTTCTCCTCCTGGAGGCACAATCGGACGCAGTACGGAAAATAACTGGTATTTGCCCGATGACGGACAAGCAATTGCCAGATTGCAGGCCATTGTGTCTATTTCTGCTGACGGAGAATGCCGGATAAATAATCAAGGCGCTGCCTCTGAAGTTTTATTGAACATGATCCCCTTGGCTCCCAATCGCCAGGTTGAAATTCGTGATGGTGATATGCTGAATATTGGCAATTATCAGATCCAAGTTATTGATATCAACAAGAACCCATCACAACAGGCGACCCCTCACGGGATCAATACTGGGTACTCGCTAACTGCCAGTGAAACAAAAATGCCCAGTGAAATCTGGGACGACCTTGAACACATTTTAACCGCATCTACTCCCCCATCTTCTTCTGACTCCCCCCAAGCTAAACCGGAAATAAACGACAATAACCCTCTGGTAACAAACCAATACGATAAAGAACGCAATCCAATTGATCCATTGGCAGAAATTGAGCCAACAACCGATTTTGACGCCCTACAATTGCGGGCAACAGATCCGATTGCCATGTTCAAGGCTGATACCACTTTTCAACAAGAAGACATATTGGATGACCATACACCTACCACGTTATTGCCACATGACGAGAATGATCAAGATGATGATAAACAGGAGGTTGACCCACTGTCACTGTTTTCCGACAAACACATTAAAGCCGCACAATCAACCAAAAATGATGAACTGTTGAATCAAATATTGGACAAAGCCATACCCTTGAACGCAGTCGATGACGCGACTATTTCAACATCTCAACTTTTTTCTCAGCCATCTCCCCCATCATCCGAGTTATTTGAAGAAAAAATCCTAAAGGAACCGGCTAATTTAGAAGAAACAGACCAAGATGCACAGCCGCATCAAGACAATAGCGTCAAATTGGAAGGAAAATTACTGGCGGCGTTATTAGATGGTATGGGGCTAAAAGAGATCGACAGTCTGCAATTTGATGAACAAAAAATGTATCAATTAGGACTACTCGTCAGCCAGTTAACCCAGGGTATCGTCACTCTCAACACCTTACGTACCCAACTGAAACACGAAACAAACGCAGCCACGCCCCAACCTCAGTCTAACGCCAACAATCCATTTAAACTTTTACCTTCTAGCCAGTCTATTTTAGTGCTGATGCTTTGTCATCATGTGCCAGGGTTTATGCCACTTGAACTAGCAACACGTGACATTTTGATCGAGTTGCAGGCACACCAATTAGGCATGATTGCGGGAATACGTGCCGTTACGACAAATATATTGCATGTATTCCATCCCGCGACTCTTGAACGAAAAGCACGGGAAGACAATGAGTTTCCGCGTTTTTCTTTGTCATTGGCTAACAACAAAGCCTCAATGTGGGAGTACCTTATCAAACATTACCAAGAAACAGAGAAAGAGTTTAAACAAGATTCTTTCCTGTTTGGTGAAAAGTTCCTGCAAGCCTATGAAGCAGAAGTTAACCGATATAAAAACTCCCAATATAATGGCGAATAAGTGAATCATGAACGAGAATATAACTTTATTGCATGGTGGTTATCGTAGTCGGAATAACGCTACGCGTATTACTGCCAAAGATAGAATGTTACCTTCTTTATTCGACAGACTCACCGATCATGAACCTGATAAAAAACAAGAAACAATCAACAATTACATGCTGTCGCACACGGCCTTAAGACAGAATGTCCTAAGAGATTTGCAGTGGCTGCTCAATAACATCAACAACGAATTTTTGGAAGATCTCACCCCATTTCCAGAAATTCGCCATTCTGTGTATAACTTTGGTTTGCCCTCTTTAGCCGGTGAATGCATATCTGAAATAGAATGGGGGAATATTCAGAACAGAATCATTACAGCAATTCATATATTCGAACCACGTATCATTCCCGATGGGCTGGAAGTCAATTGTATATCTGATCTCCATATATCCCCCCTATACAACACCTTATTCATAGAGATAAAGGGATTGTTGTGGTGCGTTCCCTGGCCACTGGAATTCCTGTTCCGCAGTGATATCGATCTTGAAAACGGTTACTTCACGATAAAAGAGGCTGGATAATCACCATAGGTGACGACGCTGAAAAAATGCCACCTAGCCTGTGTGGCGATTCCTTAACTTTTAACCACAAGGGTGAATGCAGAAAGATTGCTGAGGCAAGAGTAACGATGTCAAAGTGATTTTTGTCTTGCAAACGGGATGCGTTCATATAGGGAATATGGATAATAGACTACTTGAATATTATAACCGTGAATTAGTGTATTTACGGGAAATGGGTAAAGAATTTGCCAAACTCTACCCTAAGGTTGCCAATCGCTTAGGAATGCATGGCATTGACGTTGTTGACCCCTATGTTGAACGCTTGATGGAAGGTTTTGCTTTCCTGACTTCCCGCATTCAATTAAAAATGGATGCGGAATTCCCCCACTTTTCCGAGCAATTACTGGAGATACTGTACCCTAACTATTTATCTCCTACACCTTCAATGGCAATCGTCGAACTCAAGCCAGATACCAGCAAGGGAGATATCAGCCATGGGTTTTTAGTGCCCCGTGGCACAATCATGCACTGCCAACCATTGAAAAAGGATGGGATCAATTTCTACTACACCACCACACAAGATGTCACCTTACAACCGCTGCATCTAAAAAACGTTGAACTTGGCAGGATCCCCGCTAACCTTCCGCTCGTGGCACTGAACCTTCATCAATATGGCGCTGTCAGCGCACTACGCATTCATCTTGGCTGTCAAGGAAAATTTTTCCTCAATGAACTGGATCTCAAGAAACTGGTATTCTTTCTTTCCGGGCCAGATATTCAATCCCAACGGTTGTTAGAACTGATTATGGAACATTCTGTTGGCATAGTATGCCAGACGCTGGGTGATGCTCCCCAATATCAGGTCTTGCCCGATATATTCCCACATCATGAGGGATTTGATGATGATCAGTCATTACTTCCCAATGACTCGCGTAATTTCAGTGGCTATCGACAGCTCCAGGAATATTTTGCTTTTCCGGCACGCTTTCAATTTTTCAGTATCAGTAGCCTGGAATCTTTACTAAAACAGACAAAAGAAAAGAATGAATTTGAGCTGATATTGCTTTTGGATCAAACCGACGCCGAACTGGAACGTTTGGTAGATGCCTCTTACCTGGCCTTGAACAGTACACCGGTAATTAATTTATTCCCTAAAATCACAGAACGGATCTCGATGGAAGAAAGCGCCAGTGAATACCATTTAGTTGTCGATAACATTCGTCCTCTGGATTACGAAATTTTCTCGGTACAACGCCTGCACGGCGCAAACATCAAACGTAAAGAAACACAAATATTCAGGCCATTTTGGTCAACTTTCAGTGACGACAAGGGTAATTACGGCTCTTACTTTTCTGTGCGCCGTGAACCCCGTATCTTATCTGAACATACCCGTCATTACGGAACCCGAACCAGTTATATTGGAACAGAATCCTTTGTCTCTATTGTTGATGAACAAAACTCCCCGTGGCTCAATGAGTTAAAATTCCTGACCGCTGACGTCATGTGCACCAACCGTGACTTATCAGCAATGTTGCGCCAACAGGATCTCAACAGTTTTGTTATGCTAGATTCGATTCCAATCAACCAAATTGTCTTTCTCAAACGACCCACTATTCCACGCCCTGCCTTAGCACAAGGCACAACCTGTTGGAAACTCATTAGCCAGCTTCAACTTAATTATCTGAACTTCATGGATAAAGATGATGAACACGGTACCCAGGCATTACGACAATTGTTGAGCTTATATGCCAACCTTGCAGAGCCAGCCGTCGTCCGCCAGATTAATGGCATCCGACACAGTTCATTAAAAACGATTTATCGGCGGGTTCCTGAGCCTGGCCCGATCGTCTTTGCCCGTGGTGTTAGCATTAGGATTGAAGTGAATGAACAAGAATTTGCCGGAACCAGCCCCTGGCTGTTGGGTAGCGTATTGGAAAAGCTCTTCTCACGACTGGTCACCATGAACTCCTTTACTGAAATGACGCTATATAGCCAGCAACGCGGCAATATCGGATTTTGGCCTGCCCGTATGGGCAACAAGAATTTGCTATAACAGACAAGAAATGAATATGATGCAAAAAAATTCTATTTCTATTCATCACCTATGTCGTTTGCCGGATGACTTTTGGCAGCAACTCACCCAAACTCCCTGGCAATTCGACTTATTTCAAACCCTGCGCCGTATAGATGCCCAATCTGGGGCAGATTATATGCTAGGTTCTGCCCCATTGCCGAAATATGATCTACTGCGGTTGGGACAAAAAGCGTCCATGATTTTCGCTCCTTCTACTATTGCTGAAGTCAAGCAGCGAGAAAACTCGAAGCTGCATGACATGCTCATTTACAGTTTTGGTTTGTTCGGTCCCAATGGCCCATTGCCGCTACATATGACCGAATATGCCTATACACGACAATATAATTATCAAGATCCCACCCTGAGTGCATTCGCTAACCTATTCCATCATCGATTAATACTGTTGTTCTATCGAGCCTGGGCCAATACTCAGCCAACCGTATCGCTCGATCGTCAGGATAATCAACGCTTTTGCCATTATTTCTCCTGTTTGGTGGGTATGGGTTTGCCTGCTCAACAAAAACCAGACACCATCAATGATCACGCGCGTTATTTTTTATCTGGCCATTTATCCCGTCAAGGGCACACCGCAGAAGGATTAGAAAAAATACTTTCCTGTTATTTCCATGTCCCGCTAAAAATTATGCAAAATATTCCCCAATGGCTGAAAGTCGAAGTACAAGATCAGACCCAATTAAAAGCAGGACGCAACATGCCACGTTTGGGTAAATCGGCTTTTTTAGGCATTGCACTCTACGATGTTCAACATAAATTTCGCATTAAATTGGGGCCGCTAAAACTGGATGAATATCAGACGTTCTTGCCGGAAGAATCCAAATCAAGGCAGTTGCGTGACTGGGTTTATCAATATTTGGGGATTGAATACGCATGGGATGTCCAGTTAATTCTCCACCAGTCAGATGTAAAAGGGATTCGTCTGTCTGAACCGATAAAATTAGGACTCAGCAGTTGGCTTGGAAAAATTGAGCGGGATAAAAATAAACAACCAATCCATCGCGGGGATTTAATTTACAAGCCGGAATGATCCCCACTCTTGCCTGCAAAACTCAATCACTGTCAACAATACTACGGATTATACACTATGTCAGAAATCAGTCGTTCTGTGCTCTTCGGCAAACTTAACCGCATCCTGTTCACTTCCTTAGAGAGTGCCACCACTTTTTGTAAACTACGCGGCAATCCTTATGTTGAATTAGTTCACTGGCTGCACCAACTCATGCAGCAACAAAACAGTGACTTACAGCAAATTATCCGCCACTTTTCACTGGATGAATCTGCGTTGACTAAAGACATTGTTACAGCGCTTGATCGCTTGCCACGTGGAGCCAGTGCCATCTCTGATCTTGCCGAACATATTGATAATGCCGTAGAACGCGCTTGGGTATATGGGTCACTGAAATTTGGTGTCAATGAAATTCGCAGTGCCCATTTGCTGATAGGTATATTGAAAACCTTTAACTTACGCAATACACTGAAATCCATTTCCCCCCAGTTTGACCATGTCAATGCAGATACTCTACTCGATAATCTCAACGGCATCTGCAACGATAGCGATGAATCCCAATCAAATATATCACAGGGTGCGGCAAGCTCTTCCCCACAACAATCTTCTTTACCCCAATCTTCTCTGCAACAATATGGACAAGAGCTGACTGCCCGTGCACGCAATGGTGAAATTGACCCAGTATCAGGGCGTGATGAAGAAATTCGTCAGATTATTGATATTCTGATGCGTCGCCGCCAAAACAACCCACTGCTGACTGGCGAGGCCGGGGTTGGTAAAACCGCCGTCATTGAAGGGCTGGCATTGAAGATTGTAGCGAAAGAAGTGCCCCCACCTTTGCTGGATGTCCAGCTTTGGTTGCTGGATATCGGTATGTTACAAGCCGGTGCAGGTGCCAAAGGCGAATTTGAGTCACGCCTACGCAAAGTGATCGATGAAGTACAATCCAGCCCGACGCCAATCATTCTGTTCATTGACGAAATTCATACCTTAATTGGGGCGGGCGGACAACAAGGAACTGGCGATGCGGCCAACCTGTTAAAACCTGCATTAGCGCGCGGGCAATTACGTACTCTTGGCGCCACAACCTGGTCAGAGTACAAAAAATATATCGAAAAAGATCCGGCCCTGACCCGCCGTTTTCAAGTCGTTCAAATTTATGAACCCAATGAAAATAAAGCGCTGCTCATGCTACGCAGTTTGGCCAAGGCACTGGAACAACATCATCATGTGCTCCTGCTGGATGAAGCCATTGAAGCTGCTGTTCGCCTTTCACATCGCTATATTCCCGCCCGCCAATTACCGGACAAGGCTGTGGCCCTATTGGATACCGCCTGTGCCAGGGTTGCAATCAGTCAATATGCGGAACCACCTCAACTGGAAAATTGCCGTCATCACATCGATGCATTGCAAATTGAATTGGAGATTGCCGAACGGGAATTTAAGGTAGGCATCGGTGATAAACAGCGTCCGGCCACTATTCTGGACGAACTATCTACACTGGAAGCCCAAAAAAACCAATTACAAGAACGTTGGGAACAAGAACTTTCCTTGATCGATAAAATTATTTCTCTGCGAACACAATTAGACGCAAATCAATATGACAACTTTGCAGCAAAACATGCCGAATTGTCAGAGTTACAGCAACAATTGAAAACCTTACAAGGTGAAGAACCTCTTATCTTTGCTGCTGTAGACAGCAATATTATTTCTTCCGTTGTTTCAGATTGGACAGGAATTCCACTCAATCGTATGGTAAAAGACGAAATCGATGCCGTCTTACAGTTGGCTGATACCCTTAGTCAACGTGTTATCGGTCAATATCATGGATTAGAGTTAATTGCAAAACGCATACGCACTTCACGCGCCAAACTGGATGATCCCAATAAACCTGTTGGTGTTTTCATGTTGTGTGGCCCATCCGGTGTGGGCAAAACGGAAACAGCGCTTGCCCTTGCCGAAACATTATATGGCGGAGAGCAAAACCTTATTACTATCAATATGAGCGAATTTCAGGAAGCACATACGGTATCAACGTTGAAAGGCGCGCCTCCTGGCTATGTTGGTTATGGTGAAGGGGGTGTATTAACGGAAGCTGTCCGACGCCGCCCTTACAGTGTGGTCTTGTTGGATGAAGTAGAGAAAGCCCACCCCGATGTACATGAAATTTTCTTCCAGGTCTTCGACAAGGGCTGGATGGAAGATGGCGAAGGGCGCCACATCGACTTTCGAAATACGATTATTATCCTGACATCCAATGTCGGGGCTGATTTGATCAGTTCATTGTACATCCAACAGAACACCTTACCGGAACCAGAAAACCTCAGTACGGCATTGCGTAAGCCATTATTGAATGTGTTTCCTGCCGCCCTCTTGGGGCGATTACTGGTCATTCCTTACTCCCCATTAAGTCATGAAGTAATGATAAATATTGTGCACTTACAATTGGAGAAGATTAAAAAACGTCTGTTGGAAAACCACGGAATTACAGCAATATTCGATGATGTTATGGTCGAGCATATCGTCAGTCGATGTACAGAAATTGAGTCGGGTGGACGCATGGTTGACGCTATTCTGACAAATACCCTGCTACCGCAAATCAGCCAGCAACTGCTTTCCGCCAGTGCGCATGATGAACAATATCATCAGCTTCGGGTTTCTCTTGAGCAAGGTGAGTTTCAATGTCAATTCATGAATTAAGCAGATAACAAGAGATTGCCCACTTGCAGAATTCTCACAGGACACATATCGGTGGTAACGTTAACTTTACTCCCCCTCTTCCAATCGGATACTGTCTCAATGAATTTGAGATCGAAGAAGTCATTGGCAAAAGCCGCAGCAGTATCGTGTATCGTGTTTGGGATCACCACCTCAAGCGATCTATTGCTATCAAAGAGTATACGCCTCACTCTTTTGCTATACGCCGTCAAGATATGAAGCTCAACTTACGAGGAAAAAAGTTAGAAGAACGATTTTATGCGGGGTTGCAAAACTTTATCCGTGAAGCCCACTTGATGTCCTGTTTCGAACACCCCTGTCTCCCCCGCTTTCTGCGCTTTTGGCAACAAAACTGCACAGCATATATAGCCGCTCCCTTTTACAAGGGGATGACATTAAATAAATTGAGGATAAAACACCCATATTTCATCAATGAAAATTGGCTTGGTCAGATATTGTTTCCCTTGTTGAATGCACTTGATACGCTCCATCAAAGAAATTATTTACATTACGATATTTCTTTGGACAATATTTTGATCCAAGAGAATCAATCACCGATATTGCTGGGTTTAGGATCTACCCACCAAATAACAACATGCCTGTCTGATGATACAGAGATAACCATCCGATCCGGTTTTACTCCCATTGAGCAATACACTGCCAATGAAGAAAACCAGCATGGACCCTGGACAGATCTCTATGCGTTGGGGGCAGTACTCTATACTTTGATTGTGGGTAACCCCCCTCCGGTCAGCATCGTGCGCAATCTTGAAGATAATTATCAGCCTCTGGTCAAGCTGCGTCCAGCGGGATATTCCTTACCGTTTCTGCATGCCATTGACTCTGCCCTGGCAATAAAACCCTCAAGGCGGCCACTGTCTATATCCGAATTCATTGCTATTTTTTCAACAAATTTATAAACTCACATCACCCCAAGAATCATCAATCAATGATGTCAGCACATGATCCTGCCAAACTCCGTCAATCATTAAATAGTTCCTGGCATAACCTTCTCGTTCAAAACCTAACCTCTTAAGTAAATTTCCACTGCGATGATTATGTGGCATGTAATTAGCCATAATTCGGTGCATCTTTTGGTGGCATTGCATATAACGGATTGTCGGTTGCAAGGCCTCATACATTAACCCTTGACCTTGCCATTTTTCGCCCAAAGAATAACCAAGGTAGCAGGAATAAAACGCTCCCCGTACAACATTAGAGAAATTAGCAATCCCCAACACTTCATTTTCATTAGGATCTAATAACAAGAAATTAAATGCCGATCCCTGCCGCTGTAATTCCGCAATATAATTCAGCCTATTTGTCCATCCAGAAGGTTGATAAAAACTACCATCTCTTGTCGGTTCCCATGGCTTAAGAAAATCTTTATTTTCTGCATAATATTCAGCCAGTTTATAAGTATCCCGTTCATACACCACACGAACAACCATTCTATTCGTAATAAAGCGAATCTTGGGAGATGTAGAACGATAACCAAACATGTTTTCTCCTGATATTTACCTTGGAAAATTTATTAAGTAATTTAGCGCTTATGGCATTTTTAATCACCCTCTGACGATAAAAAAATATCATCTATATCCCTCTACCTTAATACTCAAATTAAGTCCAAAATAACAAAGTATTCACATTTATCTTTTCATACTCCAATGGTGCAAAATGTCATTAGTTTCACAAGCGCGTAGCTTGGGTAAATATTTTCTTTTATTTGATAATCTGTTAGTTGTTTTAGGTTTTTTGTTGTTTTTCCCCTAATTTCCATTCGTTTCGTCGAACAACTTGGCTGGGCTGCCGATGTGTGATCTCTGCTTCTCACTCAGTGTGGGCTCTACAAAGCAAGTTGCATACCAAAACGACAAGTTTATTTAAGGAACCGGTTATGAGTAGCAGTGATGAAGATGAAAAAATGACATTTGAAGAACTCATTGAGATTTTTCTATCAAATAAACATAACCTGGCAAAGCCAGAAAACTTATTTTCTGTGCAAAAAAATAAAAAATTACAACGCCCAGCCAGACTTGAGGCACTTTATTCTCTAGAGAAAACTGAACAATATTTTTTGAGAAATTATTTTACTAAAAATGTAAAACTCGCCGATGGTATATACATATTTATTATTTCTGCTGATGACCCATATACCATATGCTGTGCAAAAAGCGCACGGGACGCTAATTATCATTGGTATGATTCGGTTGACGGGCATACCTCCATAAGTTACAGAAAGCTTGTTCGTTATGCAGGAACCTTATCGTTTCAGCAAGGCAAACTATTAATGTGGTCAAATGCTAGTGGGCACTACAAACCTCCAGCAGAATTTCGATACTTGATGTTACCATACGTTAGGCTCTTGCTACCTGATTATAAATTTCATGCCTTAATTTTTTAATCGATAGCAATTAGCCTCATAATTATCTTAACCCGCAACTTCTGCGGGTTAATCATTCCCTTACGCCACCTATTCAGTCTGTTCAATATCAGTGACAACCTCTACTGCCTTCTGCCTCACATTCCACACCGAACTTTCCGGCATCTGGACACGGATGTCTAAGCGACAGCCTTCGGGGATGTCACAGGGATCGGCATAGTAAACCTTTTCACCATCCACGATGGCTTTTATCCGCTTGTTCTGGAACTGTTTGGGAAATGGGTGTGCTGACGGTGGAATGTCTTGATGGTGATGCAGCCGTCTTTTTGCATCTGGTCATCAATGTAGAAGCGAAGTCATCTCCAGTGAGACATCCAGCACATTAACATGCCCTCAATAACGCCCTCTGCCTTTTGTCGCCTCTTCCCGATACCATTTATGCCCTGCATCGTCAATTCAACCAGAAGAAAATTGAACCTATCATTATTAGCAAGCATTAATCATATGATGAGCTAATTAAGTCATAATTAGTGTAAGATCTGCTCATTGAAAACAAAGGGAGACAACAATGAGAAGATTTTTCTTAGGGGCAATCTTGCTACTGGCAGGATTAATCAGCGGCTGTGATCAATTCAAAGAAGTCAGTATTAACGAAGGTTTGCTGAATGATTATTTATTAAAACGGGTTCATTATCAAAAGCAAATTAGCCTGCCCGCAGCTACCAAAGCTAATATCACACTGGGAGATTTAACCAGTCAGATCGGCCGCCAAGATCCAGAAAAAATTGAATTATCAACTCTGGCAAAGGTTCAATTAGTGACCTTGCTGGGAACAGTTCATGCTGATATGAAACTGACTATTAGGGCTAAGCCGATATTTGATGCTGAAAAAGGCGCAATTTTCATTAAGGAGCTGGAAATCGTAGACTATCAAACCACACCAGAAAAAGTCGCTACACCAATTAAAGCGTTGCTCCCTTATTTGAATGTGTCTTTAAGTGAGTTTTTTGATGCTCATCCGGTTTATGTTTTAAATCCAGAAAAAAGCAAGTCTGAAGCCGCTGCTTTAAAATTAGCCAAAGGCTTGGAGGTTCAACCCGGTAAATTGGTTATTGATTTGGTTGATAAATAATTTTCATTATCAATAAAATAGTAAGAGCGGATTATTAAATAAGCCGCTCTTACTTATTGTCGCTATTTACCGATTGACTTATCTATATGAGTTGTCACTCTACTTCCAACTCTTCACGTAACGCTTGCAATGCCTCTCGAGTCATCATCGCTAACGTCCGATAAAAGCCACTGGTCGCATGGGCTTCAACTTTACCAAGAAATTGCCCACACCAAGGCAACAGATATTCATCAAATAACTTAATTTGAGCCTGGATTTCATCCTCTGCGGCCTGATCTTCCAACCATGATGCAGCCAATAATAAAGAGCCAAATTGATCGGCAGGGATATCAGTTAAAGGCATGCCTCGCTCCACCAAAAACTGGCGTACTTCACTTTCATCTTTATCAGTATAATCAGAACGGCAGATTGGAACGCCCGCAGATTCTCCAGTAAATAAAGCATGATAATCGGCTTCAATCACCGATAATTCACTGCTTTTCTGCAATCTATCCAATAACTCATCCTGCTCCAAAGGCCACAATGGTTTCAATTTTCCCTCAGCAATCAGGGTGATTACAGGTTGCAAAACAGGATCTTGTGGTGCTCGGTTAAACAATGTTCCCAAGATGCGGCAGACAATAGAAAATTCGTTCATGGTTTAATTCACCTCCAATAACTTATCTAAATAATAAATATCTGTTATTGTCCCTAATCGTCTGCCTTGCTGTAAAGCGACTTGTTAATAACCAAGGGTCACATCAACGAGGCCAATGGGTGATTCACCTTTTTCCATTCGTCGAATATTGTCACAAATCATATCCATAGCTTCATCAAGAATAGTCTTAGCCGCGATATGTGGCGTGATATTAATGCGTGGGTGAGTCCAGAAAGGGTGCAAATTTGATAGAGGTTCTTCAACAAATACATCCAGGGCCGCGCCAGCCACATATCCTTTATCAATGCCTGTCAGCAAATCTTGCTCTACCAATTGGGCACCTCGTGCAATATTAATCACATATGAGCCAGATTTTAACTGCCTGAATAATGAAAGATTTAAGAGTCCACGAGTCTCTGGCGTATCCGGCAGAATATTAATCAATACCTTACATTCAGAAAGGAAATCATTCAGTTGCGTTTTCCCATAAAAATTCTCGACATGATCAATGTGTTTTGGCGTTCTGCTCCAACAGCGAACGTTGAAATCAAATTCTTTCAACTTTTCAATAACGCTACGCCCTAACACGCCTGCCCCCAGAACACCAATAACAAACTCTTTTCGATTATGGGCAGGTATGGGGTTCCAAAAACGCTGCGCTTGATATTGTTTATATTCATCCATGCGGCGGAAATAGTATAAAACTGAGGAAATCGCATATTCCTGCATTTGCTGCGCCATACCCGTATCTTCAAGACGTATCAGCGGTATTTCCTTAGGCAATGTCCCCGGATTTTCTAATGCTTGTTGAAGGATGGTATCCACTCCAGCCCCAAGTGAAAATATTCCTTTGATATCTTGGCGATTAGCTAACATTTCATAGGGAGGTAACCAAACTAAAGCATAATCAGCAGGGGCATTATCACCACTAATCCATTGCCGGACGTTAGCCTCAGGTAATCTGGCTTGTATTCCCTGAATCCATTTATCGCCATTAAAATTAGGGGAAGAGTGAAAGAAAATGATGTTCATAAAATCTCATTCCTTTTTGTTTTTTCAATAGGGTTAACTGATTGCTGAAAGGTTGCAAGCCTCCAATTAGGAAGACAGGAATGAAAATATTGATAATGTTATCTGGTTAACAGATTTGCCATAATTCGTTGCAACAAAAAAAGCACCTTTACTCCCGTAATTGGCTACCAGCCACACAAATTGTTTTTTATTTGTCTAATTGGTCAAAAAGCCTGAAAAAATCGTCATAAGCCTGTTGACGCCTGCCCTGCTTTTCCCTATAGTAGCGCCCCGTTGCAGCGATGAAATCAAGATAAATCACTGCAATATAAAATATGGTGAGGTGTCCGAGAGGCTGAAGGAGCACGCCTGGAAAGTGTGTATACGTGAAAACGTATCGAGGGTTCGAATCCCTCCCTCACCGCCATATTCTACGAAAAAGCCTGAACAGAATGGTCAGGCTTTTTTAATGCCTGACAAATTAACTATAATTAGTTAGGTTCATTAGTAATACGATTACAATAGTGCATTCTTATTAAGTGCAACGAAACAAAATTCGGTGAGGTGTCCGAGAGGCTGAAGGAGCACGCCTGGAAAGTGTGTATACGTGAAAACGTATCGAGGGTTCGAATCCCTCCCTCACCGCCATATCTTGCGAAAAAGCCTGAACTGACGTTCAGGCTTTTTCGTCCCCATCAACTACCACTAACATTGTTTTTCCTTATTAAAGCATATAGGTTATCCTACCGGGCAGCCATTTTTATTAAAATAATTTCACCTTATTCCTTTTTATTATTTTTATAATGAATAAATAAATTAAGCGTTCCTCCCCAAAAAACACCATCCGATAACCCACAAATAAAACCAAACAGTAAATTAAAATTGAAAGAATATAACAAATTAGAGTTAATACTCATCATGGCAGAAATAATAAACTTCACTATAAAAACAGTAAGAATCAGACTCAAATTCAAAGGCGTTCCTGAACGAATGATTGAGCCATCTTCATTACCTTTTCTTAATCTTGGTTGACTACGCCATAAGCCCCATCCGATACCCCCTCCCACAAAAATACCGACAATAAGCGCCAGGAATGCCGAATTTGGAAATGTCGTTTCATTTAATACACTGTAAACTGCCCATATTAAAAACAAAACCGGCATAAAAAACAGCCGATCAATACGCATTTCCCTGTCATATAACGCATTGATACCCCGTTTAATCAGAAAAACAACTCAACAACCACTGACTTTAGTCGGTGGTTGTTGAGTTTTTGCCCTAGTAATAAGGTTAAGAAAAAATTTACTTTTTACTGGTTTATAATTAGGCCAGCCAGTGGATTTATCTGCAAAATACTAAAAAAATTAAAATAACAAATTAAAATAACAAATTAAAACAATATATTATATTGAATTATAAACCCAATAAAACCACACATGTACACAACCATGTACAAACATAAAACGTACACAATGTAGTACATAGAAATGGATTGTTATGCTCGTTAGATACCCGTCTGACCTTGCCACTTATTCATCGGGTTGTGATCGATATTGCCGGGATTGTTATTGCGAATGCCTCTGCTCATTGTTTATCTCCCAACCGTTTATTAATCGCACGAACAGCAAAGTCGCGGATTTTCTCGACACCAATAAACCCAACAGCGCCACCGATAGCCGGTGCAAAATTGATAGGAATGCCAAACAGTTCTAGCCCACTGGATACGCTCCATGACAACGCGCCACAGAGCAGTGCCTCAACCCAGCGGTTCTTCCGTTCCACGCCGTCGTAAATCAGACGGCCATAACAAATGGCTATGGCCAACACAGAGCCGGATATTTGCGGCCACGAGTTTTTTAAGCCGTTTAACATGTCAGCCCATAAATCAGGATTTTCTTTCATCTTCATATTCCACCCCATCAGAACAATAGGCGTCCGTGGGGTGAACGATGGTTACCCCTGTGAGTTGTCGTGAGTAGAATGCAGGTTCAAAGATTTGGTTATCCGTGATACAGCCCGTGCATTACATATCAGTATCAATGCGGTTGTCCGTGTTTTAAAAAACTTAAACCACGAGGCGTAACGACACTCCCACTGGATAATGTCAACGTTCAGCTCATTTGTGAAGTTGATGAAGTGTGGTCATTTGTCGGGAATAAAAAATGCCAACGTTGGTTATGGTATGCCTGGGAACCTCGTCTAAAACGTATCATTGCCCATACGTTTGGAACGAGAAGCAAAAAAACACTCAAGAAACGCCTCAAAAAACTGGCTTCGTTCAATGTTGTTTTCTGGTGTACAGATAATTTCAAGGCTTACAATCTATTACCCAAAAGCCAGCATCTTGTCGGAAAAACCTTCACTCAACGTATTGAGAGGGAGAATCTGACATTGCGCAACCGACTTAAGCGACTCAATCGTAAAACATTGGGTTATTCTAAGTCGCCGGAAATGCATGATAAAGTCATCGGCACTTTCATTGAACGTGAAGACTATATTTAACACAAATCAACGGATTAAATACGTGCCCCCCACGTTTTCAGTTGACGCCAGTGGCACTCTCTTCATCACCACGTCATCATTCATATACAGGATCTATATGAACGAATCCAATGTTTTGTTTTTTATGATTTTAAAGTAAGTAATTGTGACTTTAAATACTATTTAATTATTCCTAAGTGTAACGTTTTTCTAGAGAAAACATTTAGGATGTGGTTAATGAAATGCTATTTTTATATGGCGTCATTTAATTATCTCTAAATGTGATGCTTTTTTAGAGGTAATATTTATGTCTTGGTTAATTGTAATAATGTTTTTTATATTTTGCATATTGACTTTTATTTGTTTGAATGTAGTCTAACCTGCGAATATTAGTAAACGTAGCCTTCCAATAAGGCGATGTCAAATTTACTATAAAGTAAGTCATAAATATAAATGCTGTCATTCCTGTTACATTTCGATAAAGAATAAAAAACTGCTGTTGACCACACCCACAGAATGTGGTTTTCAGTTAAAAATAAACTTCATAATTTGAAAGGGTAATATAATGGCTGGAAAAATCACGATAGATCCCCCAAACGGTAACATCATCAAAGGGCAACCATTCAGTGTGACGGTTTCGATAACCGGTGAACAAAGTTTAACAGCTTCTGCAAAAATCAGCGTTGCTCCTAATCCAACAGGTGTAAAATTGATAAAGGCATTCCCCAGCTATATTCTTAAGAGCAGCCTTTACCAGCAACTGATATTTCAGGCCGATAAAACCAGTAGCGATTATAAAATCTCGTTTACAACGAATTTGCCGGGCATATCCCAACAGGATGTAACGTATAAAGCTGCCGACAATCAAAAAATGAAACCTGATTCTCTCAAACTGACAGGAACTTCATCTTATCTTTATGACCCAAATCCCGTTGCTGTTAACGCACATATTCCCCAAAGCGCCCCATTTATTCCACTGTCAATCAATCCACTGACAGAGGACGGACACCCAATTTCAAAATATGATATCCATCTTCGGACAGAAAGTATCGTGAGAATATTCACAGAGGAAGATGGGGCTGAAATTTTACCTTATGATGTACCTACTCATGAAAACCCGTATTACGACTATCTAATTCAGAAAAAATCAAAAGCCGCTGTTAATCTAAACATATACGCCACCCCAGGTCTCAGCGAGTTCGTCACTCTTGAAACGGTATTCAATCTTACCGGGGCGGCTCACAAAGAGTACGATCAAACACAAGTTATATTTATTAATACTGTTCCAATTAATATAGATAATAACTTTGATGGGCCACGCATTGAGGAAACAAATTTTAGCTCGACGTTAACAAGGCCAGCTCAAACGGATGATTTCCATTTCATGGTTCAGAAAAACGGTGCTTTAGAAGACGGTGGTTTCATTATCGGATTTGTGACAGACGATGAAGATAACATCTATAAAAAACAGCTATGTTTTGGGCGGATATCAGATGAAAAAAACGAATCGTATATATTTATAGCCGATTACGAAAATATGTACGAAGGTGATAATTATATCAGTTATGTTACTCTTAATAAGGCAGGCACCCTTGTGGGTTCCGAGCTTCGTTACATAAATTATACTAGCGGTGGCAACAATAGCCCTACCCCTAATGACTCTCTCCGGCCCCTAGTTGCTCCAGATGTATACGATCAGTACGGTAACTACATTAACCTATATAAACCAATAAATATCAACAGCATCAGTACAAAAGGACTTGAAGTTTGGTTACTATCCGACCCGACTAAACAGGATACAACAATCACTGAAGGTAATAGGATTACGATTAAAGCTTATATCTCGTATTGCGACGATGAACGTTCGCCTGCACGTAAATTACCGATTATGGTTGCTGAAAATCACACCATAGGACCGGGAGAAATAAAAGGCGGATATTTTAAGGTGACCATCCCTGCTGATAAGCTAATGGATTATAAAACATCAAGTGATGCGTCTGTCGGCTCAATCACAATAGACTACATCAGCCTTCCACAAAACCAGAAATCTAAACTTTTCACCAGAGCGTTCGATACATCCATACCTGACTAATTAATGGCATGTGGCATGTTGGCTGCGACTAACATGCCACCTTGTATCAAGTGAATTTTTTGCGAATAGAAAAAGGACAATGATATGTCTAAACAGAATCATAGCCTCGTGGCGCCTAATTTCCCACAAAGTGTCGGAGGGATTATTGATGAATCAGAAATAAATCAGGACGAACTTGTAATCGTAGTCGAAAGACATTCAAATGTTCGTATTGGATATCAAATTATTGTTCATCTGACGCCATACCTATCGTCAATACCGTATCCCATCACACAAGAAAATCTCCTAAGTCCGACCTATCAAATAACCATACCTTTTTTTACTATTCCTCTTGGTAGTTATGATGTTTACTATACCATCACCAACTTGGTAGGGAATATAGCTATATCTGAAAGTACTCACGTCACAATTCAAAAGACAGAACTACCGAAAAAAACAGATCCTCCGCAACCATCTCTTGAAGCCATTCTAATGATAACTGGATATGAACCCGTCGGTTATGAATATGAAATTCTAACAATTCAGGTTTACGATAAACAAAAGAATGAATTAATTAAAAATACTGATTTCCAGTATAAACTCATTCAACCCGTTAATATCATTGACGTTCCTGAAATTGGTTCAAATCCCGATACTAGATACTCAATGACTACAAACGAATATGGAGAGTTTAAAATAAATCTAAAAGGCCAAAAATTTGGGCATTGTATTATACAGGTAACAATTAACAATCTTGTTGGTAACGTAAATCATACTATGGGAGAGTTTTAACTATGGCAATGCAGACACTTTTATTTCCAGCGATAGAGAATGGTTCACGTGTGTCTGTTTTCTTTCAAAGAGTATCTCAATATTATTATTTCGCACAGTTAAAAGATAGTTCTACTGGAAAGCCTTTCTTGACTTGGAATTATCAGTCTCCTGACTATGGAGTTGCTGGTTCATTTGCTTATGATGGAGCACCTGGAAATCTAATATGTACAGTGGCTTGCCCACAAAGCCCTCGTCTTGATAATACATGGGCTGAAAACATAATAACACCTAATCCGGAAAGTCCAACTTATGGAACAGTCTATAATGTTGCCTTTAATGATTATAGTGGTCCAATTCAATTCTCTAACTTTTTTATTTCTCTAGTAAGCTGGCCATCAGTCCTGCCTATAGTACCCGTCCCACCTATACCTATCTGATAGTGATTGCCGTGGAATAATCTTCCACGGCTTCATTCTTATTGCATATTTTTATATTACCATGTCACCCTTAGTCCAATTTTTGCGCTTAGTTCATAGCTGTCTGCAAAATTATTGAGGCTGGTGTTAGTGTTAACTGAAGTCTGACCATAGATGAAAGAATTTCCATCATTCCAATTGTAGGAACCCCCGATGCCTGTCTCAGCCCAAGTTCGGTCACTCCCCCCGTGGAAGGCAACATTTTCAACATCAACCGCGTCATTACTCCCCAAAAGCTCCTGACGAATGTTAAAAAGGCCATAAATCTTCGCAGCTTGTTCACTCTTACCCTGATCATCGTACCACTTTTGGCTATAGTCTAGCGTCACGCCCACACGTAATTTCATGTTCCTGCTTTGATCAAAGCGGACTTTGGCTCCAAATGTATCATGGAAGTCATTCATATTGATGGCAGAATGCACAAGCTGTACTTGCGGAGTCAGCGACCATTTTGGGGTCAAATCAAACCGTTGCCCTGCTTCCAGACCCAATGCATAGCCCAGAGCGGACTTATTATTCCCCAGTTGCCGACTGGCCGTCTTTGAATCCAGATCATTTTCAAAGTAGGTAAGCTGCGTTAAGCCATCCAGATAAAACCCATTATTGCCGTACCATGTACCTGTCGCACCTATCGTGTAACCATTCGCACGGATTTTACCTTCACCATGCACGGAACCCACGTTTGCATTAATATTCGAATATTGCAGGAAACCACCACCAACCACTGAGCCATGGTCATTTTCATAAAAGCGGCCGTCTATGCCGATTTGAGCACGAGCCATGTTATAGGTGATATCGCCCGCTCCAGATGTGGTGATACGGGGCGATAATTTGCCGTAAGAGGCTATCATTCGTCCCCATGTGCCATTGGGCAATGATGGGTTTGTGCTATCGTCTGCGCTACCCTCGTCAGCAGTGGTTCTGAAACTATTCACACCACGCAGTTTGTCCTCACGCCCGCCAACTTGTCCATGCAAAGACTCAGGCATATTCAGGGTCTGTAAAACTCGTCCATAAGCTTCGTAAACGCTAACGCCAGCATGATAGAGTTGTTGTGGCTTTGGTAGAGGATCTGGGTTGGGTTTTGGACTGGTCAGCGACGAGCGCAGGTACCAATTTCCATCCGAATTATCAATACCATGCTTATGAAGCCGATAAGCATAGGCACCGACCACAACGGCTGGATCTCCCTTATAACTATAATCACCAACCAAACTGAAAGTGCCATCCGACGTGCCTTTCACATCAACAACCTTGATGCCTTCAGTCGTCGGCGCACCCGCGCCGCCGACATTTTTGATAACAAGATGAGTTGTGCCAGATGTGCTGCCGTTTACCACCAGTCTGTCAGTCTTTGAGTTATCGCCTTCCAACACGGTCGATAAATTCACGATACCGTTATTACCGCCATAGTTACCTGTGATCACCAATGTACGCCCTACGGCTTTGTCATCTCCACCAGCCAAGACTGTGCCACTGTTATTCAAAGCGGAAATAGTCGTATTAAATCCGCCCATATCAAGCTTACCATGTTGCCCGATTGTATAAGACGAATCTGCACTGAAAGCCCCTTCCGCTCCTTGGCGAAGCGCCCCTTTCTGTACTTCCGTCGTACCTGTATAGTTGTTAATGCCGGTCAGAAGAGTTATACCGTTACCAGCCTGCACCATTTGCCCTTGCCCTTTTAGGGAACCGGAAAATGCCATTTGATCAGCACGGTTGAAAACCAGTTTCGTACCTTCCCCACTTTCGACCAATCCAGTAAGGGTTCCGCTGTTATGTCCATCACCGATTTGCAAAATGCCATGACGAATTACCGTACCACCAGAATGGATATTCGTGCCGGTAAGCGCCAGCGTGCCTTTACCGTTTTGAATAAGTTTGCCCTCGCCGGTGATATTGCCGCCAAACGTCACAGCATCTGCGCGGTCAAAAGCCAGCGTCCCTTTACTGCCTGTGACCACATCGCCGGAAATACTACCCTTGGTGCCGCCATCACCTATCTGGAGAACACCCTGCGTCACTGTCGTGCCGCCTGAATGAGCATTCGCGCCGGTAAGCGCCAGCGTACCTTTACCATTTTGAATAAGTTTGCCCTCGCCGGTGATATTGCCGTCAAATGTCACAGCATTTGCGCGGTCAAAAGCCAGCGTCCCTTTACTGCCTGTGACCACATCACCGGAAATACTGCCCTTAGTACCGCCATCACCTACCTGAAGGATACCCCGCGTCACTTTCGTGCCGCCGGTGTACTTGTTCTCACCGTTCAACACCAACGTACCGTCATCCGTTGTCTCAAGTGTAGCCGCCCCCGTCAGGATTGATTCAATCGTGGCAATCCTGCCAGCAGTTGACTTATTACCCGTTCCAACCCGAATTTTGGCGCTGCCTGTTTTATCATTCTCTAAGACCAGAGAACCGCCAGTGATTTTATAACCATCGGCGCTAAACTGCATACCATTTACAGTGACATTGCCGCCGCTATTATCTACCTGCACAGTCCCTGCGATCCCTGAGAAAATGGCAAACTGGTCAGTGCTTTTCCAACTGGCATTGGGATATCCTGTTTTTGACGTCCAGTTATCATTTCCACCGACCTGCCAAATACCATCACCACCACCAATGGCATTATTGTTGTGCTTACTGATGTCACCACCATCCCAATAGTTCAGGATCATGCCGCCAGTATTGATGAGATGGACTTCATGGTTTCTATTTGTACCGAGAGAGAATGAGTCCGGTTTTCCGCCAGTGAACGTCATTCCGTTATCGGTTAAGGTGCCGCCATAGTGAAATATATCGTATTCACCTGCTGCTAGTCCGCCAAGATCCGTGACATTAAGCGTTCCTGCCAGTGTCAGATCACCATGAACATCAAATAATGCCGGCGCGGAGACATCCTTTGCCCCAAACGAAATATCCACATTTGCGCCGCTATTGAGAATAAGATCTTTGCTAAATGTCAGAGTATCACCTTGTTTGCCTGTAAGGTGACCGCCGCTTTCGATCGTTGCCGTGCCGCCAATGATGCCCGTACCATTAACCTCTCCCCCATTTTTAACATTGAAGGTCGAGGTTTTTGTACCTAGCTGGCCGTCAACGACAAGGGTTCCCTCCTTAACACGCGTTGATCCTGTAAAAGCCAAGGAATCCGAACTTAGCCTCGTTACGCCAGCGCCAATTTTATCAATATGACCACTTCCAGAAATAACACCATCAAAGTTGCTTGTTCCACTCAGATTGAGTGCCAGAGTGCCTTTGTTTAAGATATCGCTTTTGGTCAGGTTTCCGGTCGTTCCACCATGACCAAGCTGTAACGTTGCGCCATTGCCAATGCTAGTCTGGCCCGAGTAGTTGCTGTCACTGGTTATGATAGCTTTGCCGCCGGCGATCTCCAAAGTGCCTGTCCCGCTTATCTCACCATCGAGTGTCACCATACTGCTCTTCGTACCGGCAACGACAACCGCGCCTTTGTTGTCGATTCCGGTGAGCGAGAGTTTGCCTATAGTGTTGCCATCACCAAACCGCAGTTTGCCCGATGTCACTGTGATCGGTTTACCCGTGGTCACATTACCGGTCAGAGTCAAATCACCGGTGCCTTGTTGGTGAAGGAAACCGGCGCCTTCAATATCAGCGGCAAAGAGGGTGGGATTTGTTCGGTCGAAAGCCAGTACACCGCTCTGCCCAATTGTCACTTTGGAAGTATTATCAAGGCTTCCCGCCAGCCCTTTATTGCCAAGTTGCAAAATACCCGATTCGATTTTTGTCTCACCGGTATAAGTATTCGCCTCTGTCAAAATAGTTGTGCCACTCCCCACTTGGTGAACTGAGCCTGCTCCACTAATAATGTGGTTATAGGTCACTTTATTGTTTCGGTTGAAATAAAGGCTTCCTGCATTATCCACGTTACTGGTGATGCTTCCCGTGTTATGTCCGTCACCCAAACGTAACGTGCTGCCGGATAATATATTGACCGTACCAATATTCATATCGTGGGTATAGGTAAGATCCAGATTTCCTGTTGTAGCACCTTTTGCCCCGATGGTGACCACTGAATTTTTCGCCCCGGACACATTGCCCTTCAGGGTTACATTTGGGCCAGACATATAAAGGCTGGCACTGCCAAGCTCGACATTGCCATCAATTGCGCCTGAATTATGAATATCGTTAGTCATGGTGCCATTATTCTTTATAGCGAATTGGTCTCCCTTTATTACACCTCCGTCCAAATTCGTGATGGTATCAATAACGCCTTTATCGTCGATATGAATTCCATTTTTCTTTCCATATAGCAAGGAAGCGTTGGTAATTTGTTTAATTTTAGACGGCCTGATCTGGGGATTAACATTCAATTCAGTCATCCCCTGCTCAGTGACCTGAATTGCGTCCTGGTCAGCCGTGATCCCTTTACTCCCGGAGTTATTATTCAGGTTTTCGAGGTATCCCCCACCTCGAATCAGAACACCGTGATTAGGTCCTGTCACTGTCCCATCATTATTGAAAGTACCAACATTACTACCAGATTCAATAACAAACGTCGCGGGAGCAGAGTTGACAATATTCCCCAGAGACAATATTCCATAATTATTAAAATTTTTAAGTATCGACGTTGTAACGGCTATTCCATCAATCGATCCTTTCTCCCGATTTATGATGGTATCTATGCTTCCAAGTTGGTCATTCTTATCTGTGTTACTCGCCTGCTGGATCTGTATTGAATTATATGAATTAGAAGCATCAATCAATTTGATTGAGCCATAATTATCTAACGTGTTTATGTGGCCAGAAGCCCAAATGGCTCCCATCACTCCACTTATTATTCCGTGATTGAGTAGCGTTCCAACAGAACCACTGTAAGTTACTATGACTCCATTAGTTCCCTGCAAAACGCCATTATTCTCAATGCAATCAACTAAAGTTTTTGGTGCTATATTATTGTTCTCACCGACATTGACTGCACTGTATTTCAGTCCGTAAGGATCTGATGTAGTTGGTTGCCCCCTAGGGGCATCAATCGATGCACCTTTATTGATAATAAGATTATCACCACTTGACAGATTATAGGGTTCTGTCTCAGCATCGGAAATAGTCGTCGTATTGGAAGAGCCACATGATGATGCAGCCGCTATTGCATTAACGCTTACTCCGGGAAAAAACAAAGCCACCCTAAGAGCCATTGGCAAAACGGCATATCTGTATATTTTCATAAATGGATTCCCTCAATAACCTGAATTTCGTTGTAAGAAGGGGGATAAAGCGCCTAAAAAAACAGTCAATGCTTTGTCAGTGAAAACAAAATGGTGGAAATTCTAAATCCATAAATACTTTAGAATAACTTTATTATTTCGTCGATTATTTCTACCAAAATTTACACCTCTCCGGAATAGAGGCCAGAAAGATCAACTAAGCAAGATTAAGTTCAAGATGTGCCAGTTCATTGGTGAATACAAAAAGACATAAAGGCAAAATGACAGCGCTGTCAGGTATGAGAAATTTAACTGCCTGATATTAATACAATAAAGATTTCTTCATAAATAGCATCGATAATTCGGGTTTTTCTTCATGAGAAAAAAATTAGCGGATAACCATTAGCCACCTTTATCATTCCCTTAATCCAAAGGACAAACCCGAATCATATGGCCATCGGGATCTTTCACAAGAAAAGTGCGGCCAAAAACGTCAGTGTAGGGTTCCTGCTGAATATCAATATTGGGATTTTGTTGCCATTTCTCAAAAAGTTGATCAACCTCTTCGCAAGTGGGCAACATAATACCCATTTCTGAAAACCGCGGCGCGGTGTTATCTGGCTTTGTTCCTCCACTCCAAATAGCGAAAATAGCTTCTTTACCCACAGTAAATGCGACATAACGCGGGCTGGAAAAAACCGGTTCAGCATTAAAAATAGTTGAATAAAAGGCCGTAGAACGTTCGATATCAGAGACATAAATCAGTTGAAGATTAGGTTTAACAACAGAAATGGGGGTTTCAGTTTTTTCAACCACAGCTTTAAGCCTTGAGAGTGTTTCGACCAAGTCTTGCGTCACTTGCTTAAAAAAACTCACTGCCTGGGAGTCAGGAAGATGTTTTTCAGGCTCAAAAGAAACACACACCTGAATACCATTTGCTATGTTACTTTCGTCGGTCAAAATTTGGTGACAGAAAGTTAATTCTCCCATTCGTGGCAGGTTGACCTGGTCAGTAAATTCTTTATTGATTTCAATATTTGCAAGATAGAAACGAATTTCCGGCATACCACTCAATACCATTTTGCCGTATTGCCCTGTTTTCACTTCACCTTCAAATTCAAAATACTCAAGATCAACTTCCCATTTTTTTCGTAAATCAAAATCGACATAATGGGACCAAATATGAGATGGTTTTGCATTTACCGATGTAGAAAAAGTGAGGGTTAACATAAAAAAACTCCAACAGTCAGATAACGGATTCAGTACATTAAGAACCCCCAAAGTAACAAACCCGTGTGACAGTTTTTGTCAGTAGTTAACACGATATTTTTCCGTTTCCCGCCATTCTTTAAGTAAAGACTGTCTTGAACGGGGATAACACTGTTGTGCTATCTTCAAATGACGCATTCTATCCGATCTGAAATGACGAAATGTTTTTCTTAATTCACACCAACCAATAACAATACTGATATTCTCAAAATATCCCAATGCAAATGGCCATATTGTCCTGGTCGATTGAGTGTTTTTCAGATCTAAATAAGTGAAAGTGATTTTATGCCGATGGTTGATCGCTTGCCGTATTTGCGGAATATCAACGGAAGGCTCAATTTTCGTAGCGGCAGGCCCAATTAATAATGCGTTTGCCTCAAGATATTGTTTAAGTTCTGTTGGGATCACGGCGGCAATTTTATTGATTGCACTATTGGCAGATGCTTTTAATTGTGAATCGGCGCGCCTGTCCACCCAACTTGCCCCTAACGCCAAGGCTTCTATCTCATTTTGCGTTAACATCAATGGAGGTAAGACAAATCCCGGTCGTAAGACATAACCGATACCCGCTTCTCCCTCGATATTTGCCCCTTGAGCCTGCAAGGTCGCAATATCCCGATAAAGTGTCCTTAAACTAATCTTCAATTTCTGCGCCAATACTTTGCCCTGTACAGGAAAGTGATAACTACGTAATATTTCTATCAGAGTTAGCAAACGTTGTACTCTAGACAATTTATCATATCCTTAATGTTAACCAATTGATTCATCCAAATTTGTAACAGAAATCATCATCTCTCCGTAATAATTTCTGTTACTGAATAATTAAAAACCATAATTACGGATAAAAATTAATAATACATCATCTAATCAATAAATTATTAATTACCTAAACAAAATCTATTTTATTTGTTCACTCTTTTCTGTTATTTAGTCTATTGATATCAGTTTGGCCTATAAAGGACTTAGGGTAAGATGACCATTTATAATCTAAAACCACTTTTCCAAAACCTATTACGCCCTCTCGTAATTTCTCTACAAAAATATGGGATCACTGCCAACCAAGTCACGTTAAGTGCGATGTTCTTGTCGATCGCTGTTGGCTTATTGTTGAGCCTGTTTCCTTCTACCCGTTTCTATTGGCTACTGCCTATTTTTCTTTTCATTCGTATGGCACTCAATGCCATTGATGGTATGTTAGCACGAGAATAAATAGGTTTTCATAATATTGAGAGTATCAGATGTTGGAGTTCCTTACCCCGCGCTCCACGCGGGGTAAGGAATACTCCTATTATTTTGAAACGCTATTTATCACCAGAAATCTCATTTGGGGGCTATTTATAATGAACTTGGAGATGTCATTTCCGATATTGCACTCTATCTCCCCTTCTATTTTTTACCTAATGTCAACAATGTCAGTCTATTGGTGTGCTTATTCCTGGCTATCCTAACAGAGTTTATCGGTGTTCTGGCACTAACGATCGGTGCATCACGGCGCTATGATGGCCCAATGGGAAAAAGCGATCGCGCTTTTATCTTCGGTGCTTATGGATTGATTATCGCACTTTTCCCTTCAACCTTAAGCTGGAGCCATTATTTATTCCCCATCATGATTATTTTACTCCTGATAACTTGCTACCAGCGTGTTGCTAAAGCCTTGCATGATATCAAACCAACTGAACAGCCATAATCCAAATAAGGCACTAATATGACACTCTTAACCCAAGCACCTATTTCAAAAACATTAAATCAACGCATTGCCGAAGAATGTTATTTCACCACATCAGATCAGACTTCCCTGTTTTATCGTTATTGGCCCCAGGGGCAGGATAAGGCAGAAAAAGCGATTATCATTTTTCATCGAGGCCATGAACATTCGGGGAGAATTCAGCATGTTGTTGATGAGCTCAATCTTTCTGATGTGCCAATGTTTGCATGGGACGCTCGTGGACATGGAAAAACAGAAGGACCACGGGGTTATAGCCCATCAATGGGCAGATCTATTCGAGATGTTGATGAATTTGTCAGGTTTATTGCCACCAATTACCACATCGCAATGGAAAATATCGTGGTTATTGGTCAGAGTGTCGGGGCAGTGTTAGTGTCTGCCTGGGTACATGATTATGCACCCAAAATCCGCGCCATGATACTTGCAGCTCCTGCGTTCGATATCAAATTATATGTTCCCTTTGCAGTGCAAGGATTGCGATTGATGCAGAAAGTACGGGGAGTTTTCTTCGTCAATTCTTACGTAAAAGCGAAATTCCTGACTCACGATGAAGCTCGTATCACATCTTATGACCGTGATCCCCTGATTACCCGCGAAATTGCCGTCAATATTCTGCTAGAACTTTATCAAACTGCAAAACGTGTGGTGAAAGATGCCAGCGCCATTACCTTACCGACACAACTGTTTATTTCCGGTAATGATTATGTGGTGAACCATAACCCCCAACACCAATTCTACCAACAATTGAATACCCCAATTAAAGAGAAATATGTTATGGCGGGGTTTTACCACGATACGCTGGGCGAAAAAAATCGCCATTTCGTCTTCGACAAAATACTACTTTTATTGATCGTATTTTTTCTATCCCACGTTACCAACATGATTACAGTAATGAAGATATCTGGAGCCATACAGCCGATGAGTTTCGTACTCTATCTCATCCATTACCCCGCTGGTGCCCTAAAAATCTTAGCTATAAATTAATGCGTAAAGCAATGAATACACGCTGGGGCAAAGCTTCTGAAGGTATCCGCATCGGCCTTGAGACCGGTTTTGATTCCGGTTCCACGCTGGATTATGTCTATCGCAATCAACCACAAGGTCAAGGAGTTTGGGGACGGTTAGTCGATCAGCAATATCTCAGAGGCAATATTGGCTGGCGCGGCATACGACAGCGTAAAATCAATATGGAAACCTTAATCCGCCAAGCGATTCACCATCTACATCAACAAAACCAACCGATTCATATTGTCGATATCGCGGCCGGACATGGACGCTATATTTTTGATGCGATCAACGACTTCAGCAAAATTGACTCGATTTTGTTAAGGGATTACAGCGAAATTAATGTTAATCAGGGCCAAGCCTATATTGCAGAGCGTAATCTTACCGATAAAATTCGTTTTGTCATCGGTGACGCTTTTGATGCTGAAAGCATTACAGCCATTTCCCCCACACCAACTCTGGGCATAGTTTCCGGTCTTTATGAACTGTTTTCTGACAATACGTTAATTAAAAATTCCCTGCGTGGTCTTGCTGATGCAATCGCCGAAAAGGGGTATCTGATATATACCGGACAACCTTGGCATCCACAACTTGAAATGATCGCGCGCGTTCTTTCCAGTCATCGCGAAAATCAGCCGTGGATCATGCGACGACGTACCCAAGGTGAAATAGACGCATTAGTAGAAGCGGCTGGTTTTGAAAAACAGTATCAATTAACGGATAACTGGGGGATTTTTACTGTATCGATTGCCAAGAAAGCCCACATTGAAAATTGATTTATTATCGCTAACGCCTCCTCAGAGGCGTAGAAATTAACCAGTTAGTTTGATGCTGAAAGATTATATTGGATATTTAGAAAGTCGTTTTCATTAAATTCAATGTTTGCTTGTTCTCCCTTATCATTTAATATTTTTTCCACAATAAGGTTGTTCAATGGCCTAATAATATTAAAATGATCACCGTTTTTAATGCGATAAATATATAAAGGAATACCTTTGTTTGAAGCAATCTCTTTGACTTCATCAAATTCATCCCAATAAGCATATTCTCCTTCAAAATAGAAAGTAGGAGTTTTTATAGATTTTAAAAAAGTTCTGGGAGAACGAAGTTCAAATTCGTTGGGATCATTCTGATCAAAAGGAACTGTAACAGGAATAGGCCCATAATTAATACGTAAACGTAAGTCAGGAATACCACCCAGCGAAAAAACTGCTCTAAATCCTTTGGAATACTCGCTAGCTAACAGTGATCGCGTACCACCAGTACTGTGTCCAGCCAAATAAATTCGATTTGGATCAACATAAGGTAACTTGGTTAAATATTGTCTCGCTGATTCAATGTCACGCAACTCACCATAAAACATTTCATAACGCCCTGGGTTGGCATTTTCTCCCCTAAAACTAGGGATCATTAATACCAATCCATCACGTCTAAATGATGAAGCTGATTGATCATTATCAGCAGAGTGCTCAGACCAGAAAAAGTCATCATTGCCAATGCCGCCATATCCTCCTGTTAACCAAATTATCGCCGGATATTTTTTACTCTGATCGACTGGAGGTGTGCTAAGAAAAGCAGCCATGTTTCCATCTTCAGCAGGATAATATATTAACGAAAAAATATCTTTTGGCGGTATAGCCGGTTGTCCATCACCAACAAAACTGTTATCAACAATTTGAGTTTTGAATTTATTATGTGCTTCAGCATAATCATCTTCACGTAATTTAAAACTGTAATTGTCTTCATCACACGCCAAGAGTAAAAAACCAAAAACAAGAGGAACAATTTTTAACCATTGGTATTGTTTCTTCATAAGTATTAGCCTAATAATTCTTTGTTAAACGTTATATTTTCTTCTCTTTATTTTTATCATTTAGTCTTAGACTTTAAAAGCCCAAATATACCAATCTAACTTCAAGATGCGTGTGATTTCTCCCCGCTTCGCGGGGAGAAATCAGGTTTAATATCGTGTTGTAAATGGCAACTTGAAGTTTAATGCGTATATAAGTGTAATCCAACAATTATCTGACTGTTTTAATAACTTCAATACAATTTCACCATCGATAAAACTTGTACTAAAATAATTTAGAAAGCGCATTTTCCAAAAGCTGACAAGTAAAATTAGTTAACTTTTTGACATATAACACTTTTCTCAGCTGATAAAAGCGATATGCTGGCATGACTTTTTTCAGTTCATCATTTGCTATCTTATTTTTTGGTTCTCAATTAAATGAATACTCGTAAAATTAAGGGAATACGTCCATTTAGTGCATTTATTGACGCTTGTTGGAAAGAAACTTACTCTTTTCACCGTTTTATCAAAGACATAATTGCTGGTATCACCGTGGGAATTATTGCTATCCCACTGGCAATGGCTCTGGCAATCGGCAGTGGTGTTGCACCACAATACGGCCTGTATACTGCGGCTATTGCTGGCATGATTATTGCTGTGACCGGAGGATCACGCTATAGCGTTTCCGGCCCAACAGCAGCTTTTGTGGTGATACTCTATCCTGTATCACAGCAATTTGGTCTCAGTGGCTTACTTATCGCCACGCTCATGTCAGGCATTATTCTGCTTATCATGGGATTAGCGCGATTAGGCCGACTGATTGAGTATATTCCACTGTCTGTTACGCTTGGATTTACGTCTGGTATTGCTATTACTATCGCTACCATGCAAGTGCAGAATTTCTTCGGCCTGAAATTAGACCATGTGCCGGAAAATTATATTAATAAGGTGATCGCCCTCTCCCAAGCGTTTCCTTCATTACAAGTCAGCGATACTCTCATTGGTTTAACCACCCTGCTGGTATTGATTTTCTGGCCAAAACTGGGGTTAAAGTTACCGGGTCACCTACCGGCTTTGCTGGCAGGTACGGGTATCATGGGGATCATGCATCTGTTAGGCCATGATGTAGCAACGATTGGTTCATCATTTAGCTATACGCTGGAAGAAGGTACACAAGGCCAAGGTATTCCCCCCATTCTTCCTCAATTTGTCCTGCCGTGGCAATTACCTGGTACTCACTCTCTTGATATTAGCTGGAATACAGTATCAGCATTACTGCCCGCTGCATTTTCGATGGCAATGTTAGGCGCAATTGAATCCCTACTGTGCGCCGTTATTCTGGATGGCATGACCGGAAAAAAACATCATTCCAACAGTGAATTGATCGGCCAAGGAATGGGTAATATTGTCGCTCCTTTCTTTGGCGGGATTACCGCAACGGCGGCTATCGCCCGTTCAGCCGCCAATGTGCGGGCAGGTGCAACTTCACCAATTGCCGCTATTGTTCATTCTCTGCTGGTGTTATTGGCGCTGCTGGTTCTTGCCCCAATGCTTTCTTATTTACCGCTTGCCGCTATGTCAGCCATTTTGTTGATTGTGGCGTGGAATATGAGCGAAGCCCATAAGGTTGTGGATCTCATTCGCCGTGCCCCCAAAGACGATATCATCGTGATGTTACTGTGTATGTCATTAACGGTTCTGTTTGATATGGTAGTGGCTATCACGATAGGCATTGTGCTGGCTTCACTACTGTTTATGCGCAAAATTGCCAATATGACCCGAATCAGCATTTCTCCTGCAACGAATAATGATACCGGTTTGTTGGTTGTGCGAATTAATGGCCCTCTGTTTTTCGCGGCCGCAGAACGTATTTTTGCTGAACTGAAAGAACAAGGAACCGATTATCACACCATTATTATGCAGTGGGATGCGGTTCCGGTTCTGGATGCAGGTGGGCTACATGCTTTCCAAGGATTCGTCCGGGAGATGGGAAAAGAGAAACACCTCGTTGTGTGCGATATTTCCTTCCAGCCCTTGAAAACACTGGCACGAGCCAAAGTCGAACCGATTAAAGGGCAATTGAGCTTTCATGCCACTTTATCCAAAGCGCTGCAAGAAATAGATTAGCCTAAATCTCCAGATAAGAATATTAGATACTTTTTTGGTCTAATATTCTTATTGCAAGACTCAAGATAAGCTCATTTTTCACCCCAAAATTTGTCTTAACTATAAACGCAGATAGGGAGAATTTTCATGCTTTTTTCACTCAATAAACATCTTACGGCAATAACATTTATCGTTTTTTCTTCCGTTACGCCATTGTTTGCCACAGATTCCATGGCTGCTGAAGAAGTCATGCATATAAATTTTCAATTTGATAAATTTTCTACGCCAATAGCAAATCTCGAAATTGATGGGAAAAAGCAAAATTTGATGATCGACACGGGAGCATCTCAAGGCCTCCATTTAACGAAAGAGTTTATGTCGGAAATCCCAGGCTTAGTGATAGATCCTGAAAAAGAACGCTCTACTGATGTTACAGGCAAAGTTTTTTTTAATGACAAATTTCACATTCCACAACTTTCGATAAACGGAATGATATTTAAGGATATTACCGGCGTTTCGCTAACACCGTGGGGAGTCACTGTATTAGGTAGAGAAAAAAAGCTTCCCACTTCGATGGTAATGGGCCTTAATTTATTCAAAGATAAAGCTGTTCTTATCGATTACAAAAAACAACAATTGTCAGTTTCTGACCATTTGCAAGCATTGGACGTCAATGTGACTGATGGTTGGAGCGAATTACCGCTGAGACTCACTCAAGAAGGCATTGTTGTCAACGTTTCACAAAACGCCAAGAATTACAACATGATCCTGGACACTGGTGCATCAGCTTCCGTTTTTTGGCAACAAAGGCTGCAATCACCTCCAGTTATCCTTCCCTGCCGGGCTTTAAGCAAAGATCTGGAAAATGAAGAATGCACTGTATCGACGTTTCAACTTGATGAGAAAGATGCTAAAAAAATAAAACTGAATTCACTACTGGTTGATGGAGATTTTAATCATTTAAATGCGGATGGATTAATTGGAAATAACTTCTTCAATCAATATGCAGTATTAATTGATTTTCCCGGCAAGAGATTATTTATTAAAGATAATGCGTAAAAAAGTCAGCGGTTACAGGATAAAATGCCTGCAACCGCATTATCAAAAAATCAAAACAGATCCCGTGATTATTTGCTGGTATCCAGCTCTGGGAAACTTTTCACTACATCATCAATGGCTTTTATCTGCATCAGGAATGGCTCCAGTTTTGCCAATGGTAATGCTGATGGGCCATCACATTTTGCATTTTCTGGATCAGGATGAGCTTCAAGGAACAAACCGGCAATTCCTACCGCCATACCAGCACGGGCCAATTCTGACACTTGCGCACGACGACCACCGGAAGCGGCACCCAATGGATCACGGCATTGCAATGAATGAGTGACGTCGAAAATCACGGGTGAGCCATTGGTTGCCTGTTTCATGACACCAAAACCCAACATATCGACGACCAGATTGTCGTAACCAAAGTTACTGCCACGGTCACACAGTATTATCTGATCGTTGCCGCCTTCTTTAAATTTTTCAACGATATTGCCCATCTGCCCTGGGCTAACGAACTGAGGTTTTTTGACATTGATAACTGCGCCAGTTTTTGCCATCGCTTCAACCAGATCAGTCTGGCGGGCAAGGAAAGCAGGAAGCTGGATGACATCAACCACCTCTGCAACGGGTTGGGCTTGCGCGGGTTCATGTATATCAGTGATAATTCTCACGCCAAAAGTCTGTTTCAGCTCCTGAAAGATTCTCATCCCCTCTTCCAGACCAGGTCCGCGATAGGAGTGGATCGAAGATCGGTTAGCCTTATCAAAAGACGCCTTAAAAACATAAGGGATGCCCAGTTTTTGCGTTACGGTCACATAGTGTTCACAAATGCGCATGGCCAAATCCCGTGACTCAAGGACATTCATACCACCAAACAGTACAAAAGGCAGATCATTTGCGACCTTGATGTCACCAATATTAACCACTTTCTGTTGCATGTTTATACCTTCTCTTGTTAAGGGCAAATAAATTTGCTGTATCCATAAAAATAAATAAAAGGCAAAGAAATGCTGCCTTATAACGCCTTTAATGGAGGATGAGCGCTCTCTGATCAATAGAGTTAATCTGCATTTTTATCATTTCTGAGATCGGGTCCTCAGGGCAATGCTCCACGAAATAACTCAAATCTGAAACAGCAATGTGATTACAATCGAGCTGCGCATAAATCAGCCCGCGGTCGCGGATTTCATACGGATCTTCGGGATCGAACATCAGCACGACTTCGCTGGCTTTTAACGCCAACTCCATTTTTTTCTCTTCCATTAAGGAAATTTTGATAATATCGGTAACTTTTCGCACAATGCTGTTATTATCAGCTTCCTGTAAATCCTTATTTTCCAAACGAACCATCGGGCCAATATTACCTTTTAACCAGACATCAAGGATATGTTCGTTGAGCGTATCACCATTCATCGGGTTAATAAACCATGTCGGCGCATCAGCCACATCAAATCGCAAGATTAACTGTGTCGGGAATATAACAGGCTGTACAGGCAATGCCAGCACCTGAGCAATATGGGCAAATATCGTTCCCAATGTGACGGGAGCGCCTTGACGTGAACGCAATACATTATCCAACCACAAGGTATCAGATAAACAATACACACCATGCGCGCCACCAAATTTCCATTCTCGATAAAATAGCGTCAATAATGCGTGTAATTTTGCTTTGGTGTCAGTAATAGAGGAAAGTTTTTGTCGCGCTTCTTCAACCAATACCGTTAATTGCTCAGTCACCATTGTGTGGTGGAAATCAGGACGAATGGCCCGTGTTACCAGAATAATACCATCTATCAGGGAAGCATTATTGAATTCATAATTAACTATGGTTTTCATCTTTATTCCATTGACCTACCGTGATACGTTCGTTACCACCATAATCCTGAAAAGTTGTTATCTGTTGATAACCTTTTTCCAAAAATAGGTTTCTGACAACGATTCCCTGTTTCCAGCCATGTTCCAATAATAGCCATCCATTTGGTAACAGGAAGTGGCGAGCCTGCTCTATAATTGACTGCAAATCTGCTATGCCATTTTGTGCAGCGATCAATGCAGTGGCTGGTTCAAACCTGACATCTCCTTCGCGCAGATGAGGGTCAAGCTCATCAATATAGGGAGGATTACTGACAATCATATCAAATAGTCTTTTCCCAACCGCAGAAAACCACTCACTTTGCAGAAAATTCACATTGTGAACAGACAATTTTTCCGCGTTTCTGGCAGCATTATGTTTTGCCAATGCGACTGCATCAGGATTGATATCCACCCCAGTGACATAGCAATCATGCCGCTCACTTGCCAGCGCCAATGCAATTGCCCCTGTTCCCGTACCAAGATCCAAGATTTGTGCCGATGATTCAGGCAATAGTTCCAGGGCCTTTTCAACCAGGCATTCCGTATCAGGACGTGGGATTAACGTTGCTGGTGATACGGTCAGGGACAGCGACCAAAACTCACGCTCTCCCACAATATAAGCAATCGGCTCCCCCTGAATACGACGGGCCAACAAAGCATTAAGCTGGTTAACTGCCTCTGGAGAAATCGATGTTTCATTGAATGCAATTAAATAAGTGCGGGAACGCCCTGTTACGTGTTGCAACAAGATTTCTGCATCACGCTTAGGGCTGTCACTTTCAGTCAACTGCATAGCGGCATGCCGGAGCCAATGTTGATAATTCATCAATCCTGCTCTGACAATGCGGATAATTGGTCTGCTTGATATTCAGTAATGATAGGTTGGATCAACATATCCAGTTTGCCTTCCATCACTTCTTCAAGACGGTATAACGTTAGGTTGATACGGTGATCGGTAACGCGTCCCTGTGGGAAGTTATAAGTGCGGTTGCGATCTGAACGGTCACCGGAGCCAAGCAAATTACGGCGTTCAGAAGCCTCAGCTTCCTGACGCTTTCGCATCTCAGCGGCACGGATACGCGCCGCAAGCACAGACATCGCTTTGGCTTTGTTCTTGTGCTGTGAACGCTCATCCTGACACTCTACGACAATCCCCGTTGGCAGGTGGGTAATGCGAATAGCGGAGTCAGTGGTGTTGACGTGCTGCCCGCCCGCGCCGGAAGAACGATAAGTATCAATTTTCAGATCGCCTGGATTAATGTCCGGTAATTCCGCTTCCGGGATTGCTGGCAGGATAGCCACCGTACACGCAGAAGTATGAATGCGTCCCTGGGATTCTGTTTCCGGCACACGCTGGACACGATGACCACCAGACTCAAATTTCAGGTGTCCATAAACTTGCTCACCAGAAATTTTGGCAATCACTTCCTTATACCCGCCATGTTCACCTTCATTGGCACTCATGAGTTCCACTTTCCAGCGACGGGATTCAGCATAACGGCTATACATACGGAATAAATCGCCGGCAAATATCGCCGCTTCATCCCCCCCCGTTCCGGCACGGACTTCAAGGAAACAGTTGCGCTCGTCATCCGGATCTTTCGGTAATAACAGCACTTGCAGTTGCTGTTCCAGCTCTTCATTACGAATTTTTGCGCTTTTGAGTTCTTCCTGCGCCATTTCCCGCATTTCGGGATCATCAAGCATCATCTCAGCTGTTTCAATATCATCCTGAACGCTTTTCCAGACTTTAAAACAGTTAGTCACATCGGTCAGTTGAGCATATTCCTTTGATAACGCGCGAAAACGCTCTTGATCAGCGATAACCTCAGCATCACCGAGGTGAGCCAAGACTTCTTCATGGCGTTCTTGTAATGCTTCCAATTTAGCGACAATAGAAGGCTTCATTCGTAATATCAGACCTTATTAAGAATAGGGTTAGTTATGATCCAGCCCAAGGCTGTCCCGTAATAGATTCAGGCGTTCCAAATCGCCATCACTGGCAGCCTGTTGGAGAGATTTAGTCGGTGTATGGATCAGACGATTCGTCAACTGGTAGGTCAATTGGTTAATGATCTGTTCAGCATCAGCACCCTGTCTTATGGACATCAATGCTTTTGCCGTCATCTCAGCCCTAATTTTCTCTGCCTGCTCTCGATATTCGCGAATTGTATTAACAGCGCCTTGAGAACGCAACCAATCCATGAAATGGCTGCTTTCTTGTTGCACAATCCCTTCCGCAACCACTGCCGCAGCTTTACGTTGAGCAAGATTTTGCTGAATGATAGCCTGTAAATCATCCACGCTGTACAGATAAACATCACTCAATTTTTCCACATCCGGTTCAATATCGCGGGGAACGGCAATGTCAATCAGCAACATGGGTTGGTTACGACGTAATTTCAACGCCCTTTCGACCATACCTTTGCCAATGATCGGCAATGGACTGGCGGTGGAGCTAATGACAATATCCGCTTCTGCCAATCGGGTATCGATATCCGGCAGGGAAATGACTTCGGCATTGACTTCACTGGCAAGCATCTGTGCCCGCTCTTTTGTCCGGTTGGCGATCATCATGTGATTCACACCATGCTCTTTTAGATGACGGGCAACCAGTTCAATTGTTTCACCCGCTCCCACCAGCAGGATATTCAGTTGGGAAAGGGATTCAAAAATTTGCCGCGCAAGCGTACAGGCTGCAAATGCGACAGAAACGGCATTGGCGCCAATTTCTGTTTCTGTTCTGATCCGCTTAGCCACCGAGAAAGATTTTTGGAATAAGCGTTCCAGTTCACTCGACAAAGATTGATAATTTTGCGACTCAGAAAAAGCCTTTTTCACCTGTCCCAAAATCTGCGGCTCCCCCAATACCAGGGAATCCAGGCCGCTCGCAACTCGCATCAAATGGCTGACGGCCTCATTGTCTAAATACCAGTAGAGGCTGCCTGTCAAATCATCAGGGTTAAGCTGATGATATTTGCATAGCCAATTAATTAACTGTTCTTCAAAATTACCCTGCTGTTCAACACTGAGGTAAAGCTCTGTACGGTTGCAGGTGGACAGCACAACGCCGCCTCGCACCAGTGGTTGCTGGAGCAAGTCATCAAGCGCTAATCCTATCGTGTCAGGAGAAAAAGACACCCGCTCACGTAAAGAAACAGGCGCTGTTTTATGGTTGATACCGAGTGCTAATAAAGTCATCTTAACTGCATTGAGTTATCATAGGAGGCAAGATCATGATGATATCGATAATTATTCTCATAAACTCACACCCTTCATAAGGACTCTCATTGGTCGAGCATTCTACTTGATGCATCAGTGCAATAAAAGTCAATCGGACGGTTCTGCGATAATTTTATTCGAGAATTCTCAGCAAACTTTCGTTAAATTACCCTCTATGATTATAGACTTGAGTAACACGCTTTAAATTGTCATATAAACATTGCCATATTTATAATCGACAAAATGCCAAGCTTTCTTACTACCAAGGGTTACCGTATGAAAATGTCTGCTTTTTTTCGCTTACTTCCCCTCTCCGGTGTTTTACTGACTGCCTGTACAATCACGCAACCCCCTATGGGCAAGGGATCAGCGAACACACCACAATGGCACGCCCGTGAACAGCAACTGCAAAAATTAGGGCACTACCAAACCCGAGGTTCTTTCGCTTATCTGGCAGATGAGAAAAAAGTGTACGCCCGATTTTTCTGGCAACAATATTCACCTGACAATTATAAGCTACTGTTACTTAATCCATTGGGTACAACAGAATTGGAATTATTCGTCGAACCGAATATGATTCAGATCACTGACAATAATGGTAAAAAATATCTCAGTGATAAACCCGAATCTTTAATTTACCAACTGACCAATATGAATATTCCTCTGGATAATCTAAGAAGCTGGATTATCGGCCTGCCTGGTAGTGCCAAAGATTTTCAGTTGGATGCAAACTACCTGCTTAAATCCGTCAGCGACAAAAAAAAGGGTGAGATTTGGCGCGTAAATTATCAAGGATACGATACAGCGATCACGCCAGCCTTACCCACCCGACTGGAGCTTACGCAAGGAAACAACCGCATAAAATTAAAGATGGATAACTGGACGATTCAATAATGACTTTAACCTGGCCTTCTCCGGCAAAATTGAATTTATTTTTGTATATCACAGGGCAGCGACCTGACGGCTACCACGAACTGCAAACCCTGTTTCAATTTTTAGATTATGGCGATGAAATCACCATCTCCCCACGTCAAGATAACCAAATCAGCTTGCTGACTCCGGTTACAGGTGTCGCCCATGATGACAATTTAATTGTGCGGGCAGCTCGATTATTGCAGAACCATCTATTACAAAAACGTGCTGTACCGAATCAAAATACGAATATTCAATCTGTCACCGAACATTTGGGCGCCGATATTCGCGTTAATAAATGTCTGCCGATGGGCGGAGGGTTAGGAGGTGGCTCTTCCAATGCGGCAACGGCATTAATTGCCCTCAATCACCATTGGCAAGCCAATCTGTCCGATGATGAATTAGCACAGCTTGGCGTATGCCTTGGGGCAGACGTTCCTGTCTTTGTCAAAGGTCATGCTGCTTTTGCCGAAGGTATTGGAGAAAAACTCCAGCCTGCTTCCCCGGAAGAAAAATGGTTTTTGGTTGCCCACCCTGGAATTGAAATATCAACCCCAACAATTTTTACTGATCCTGAATTAAAAAGAAATTCTCCGATTCGCTCTCTACCCGCATTATTACAGGCACCATTTGCAAATGATTGTGAACCAATCGCAAGAAAACGTTTTCGTAAGGTTGAACAGCTTCTTTTATGGCTGTTAGAATACGCACCGTCACGCCTGACTGGAACCGGTGCATGTGTTTTCGGCGAGTTCGAATCAGAAGCATCGGCCCGTAAGGTGTTAAATGAAACTCCAGAGTGGATGCAGAGTTTTGTTGCGCGTGGCGTTAACATTTCTCCATTGCATACATTCCGCTCTGGGATACCCATGTTATTGAACCAATGAGCAATATTTGTTTGATTGGTCAACAATATCTCTCTGGACGCAAGCCTGAGGTTTTTCTCGTGCCCGATATGAAGCTTTTTGCTGGTAATGCCACACCTGAACTAGCACAACGTGTTGCCAACCGCCTGTACACTAACCTGGGAGACGCTGCTGTCGGTCGTTTCAGCGACGGAGAAGTCAGTGTTCAAATCAATGAAAATGTACGCGGTGGTGATGTTTTCATTATCCAGTCTACCTGTGCACCAACCAACGACAACCTGATGGAATTAGTTGTTATGGTCGATGCGCTACGTCGTGCTTCTGCTGGTCGTATTACCGCTGTTATTCCTTACTTCGGTTATGCCCGTCAGGATCGCCGTGTCCGTTCGGCACGTGTACCTATCACTGCAAAAGTTGTTGCTGATTTTCTGTCCAGCGTTGGTGTAGACCGTGTTCTCACTGTTGACCTACACGCCGAGCAGATCCAAGGTTTCTTTGATGTTCCAGTTGATAATGTATTTGGTAGCCCAATCCTTCTGGAAGATATGCTCCAGAAAGAGCTGGAAAACCCGATTGTTGTCTCTCCAGATATCGGTGGTGTTGTTCGCGCCCGTGCGATTGCCAAGCTGCTAAACGATACAGATATGGCTATCATCGATAAACGTCGCCCACGTGCAAATGTTTCTCAAGTGATGCACATTATTGGTGATGTTGCTGGCCGTGATTGCGTTCTGGTAGATGACATGATCGATACAGGTGGCACACTGTGCAAAGCAGCTGAGGCATTGAAAGAGCGTGGGGCGAAACGGGTGTTTGCTTATGCGACCCACCCTATTTTCTCTGGCAATGCAGTGGAAAACATCAAGAACTCAGTGATCGATGAATTTGTAGTCTGTGACACAATTCCTCTGTCTGATGAGATTAAGGCGTTGAACAAAGTTCGCACTTTGACACTGTCTGGCATGCTTGCTGAAGCCATTCGCCGTATCAGCAATGAAGAATCAATCTCTGCGATGTTTGAGCATTAATGTTTACGTTTTAGCGTCAATATTAAGCTCTAACTTATTCAAGTGATTAAATAAATCATTGCTTGAAAAACCCTGTTGCTGTATTTGCAGCAACGGGGTTTTCTGTTTTTTTAATATACTTAGCTAATGTTTTCACTCTGAATTAATAACCATTAAGAATAGTATCACATCAAAAATAATTAAAATTATCAAAAAGTTAACCTACTGACTTAAAATTCACCCAATGAAATAAAACGATTAAATAGCCATATAATCTAATATTAATGTCCCATAAACATTTCAATCCATCTGGTACGTCCAGTTCCGAACGCTCTAACAATACTGGTATCATGGAATAGTTACTGCTAACCTGTCGCACGCTTAATGGCACTGGTTTTATTTCCTTACATCACACAACAGTATCGGAAAACAGGTATTATTTCTTCTCTAAAAAATAAATTATTCTAATAGATAGGCTATCAATATCCAGGGATGAAAGGGATAATTTTCGACTGGTTATTTTATGTATTCACTTAAGCGTTGAATTTTTCAAGATCGCATTATCCATAAAAAATGCAAAGCAACATGGAAGTTCAATAACCGGGAACCATAATTAATCGTAGGCAGCCGTTACCTATAAATCAGCTGCCTTACATAGGTTTATTTCAATATTAAACATATCAACATCTCTAACCTGCTGAGGAAGAGTTGCAGGATGCTTTTTGTTCAAAAACCAGCTTTTCCAAAGACAAGATGTTGATTAATAGCAAAAACTACTTTAAGGAGAGTGCCAATGAAAAAGGCATTTTTATTTACACCTGCACTGCTAGCGCTTTCAATTAATGCTATTTCTAATGCTCATGCTTATGATCGAGTCTATGTTTTTGGGGATAGTTTGAGTGATGGTGGAAATAACGGACGCTATACCACAGATGGCGCGACAAGCCAGTTATATGATGAGTATTTTACTCAACACATTACAGACACAACGCTCATTCCATCCAAGGATGGTGGAACTAATTATGCGCAAGGTGGGGCTATGGCGATTAAACACAACTTTAATACGCAAGAGCAGGTAAATAGATACCTTAATAGCCAAAATGGAAAAGCGGATCCTAACGGTATCTATATTCATTGGATAGGTGGGAACGACCTTGCTAAGGCTTTGGAAGACGCCTCAAAAGAAAAAAATCCACTAGAAGGTCAAAAAGTTGCCGCTGGCATTGTCATCACTAGCGCTACCGCAGCTGCAAATCAAATCAATCAACTTGTCGAAAAAGGAGCGGGCCTTGTTATCGTACCTACAGTTCCTGATGTTGGCACTACTCCTAAGCTTTTGGATAGCCTAATAAAGACAGGTTTGGAAGGTAAAGGCGTTCCCAAAGATACGATTAATTATGTTCTACAAGAAGTTCATGCAGAACTTAATAAACATGAAATTCCCAATGCTCAGGCGCGTGATTTTGCTCTAAAAAAAGTGTTTCATGAGTTAGCACAAAAAGGTGCAGAGCTAATTAAAGGGGTTTCTGCTGAAGAAATTGAAAAAGAACTGACAAAAGGCTATGAAAAAGCCAGTCAAGATGCTACAGAACTCACAAAGCGCTATAACGATCTAGTAGAAGAAAAAATCAACAAAAAAAATAGCAATATTTTGCGTGCCGATATCAATGGATTGCTACATGAAGTTATCGCCAACCCTATGATTTATGGCATTAAAAATACATTAGGCTATCCTTGTCCACTCACTGTGGGCGCCAATAATGAACTGAGTGCGGACGCCAATAAATGCTCGTCCAACGACCCAGAATTTACTAAAGACAAAGAATTTTTATTCTCTGATTCTTTCCACCCAACCCCGTTGGGACAGAAGATTATGGGCCAATACATTACCTCTATCTATATTGCCCCATCACAGGTAATGACCCTAACTCAAGTTAACCGTGCCCCTGTTAAAAATTCCCTCTCTTCCCTTGATGGTCACCTGCAACAACTGCGTAACGGGGGCAACGAACAGGGTAAAATCGGCGTCTTTGGCGGCTACACTGGCAACCAAGATAAAACCTTTACACTGGGTAGCGATTATCAGCTGATAGATAACCTGCTGTTCGGCGCCATGTACTCTAACTATAAAGAGGAACGCTCACCCATTGCTGACTTTTCTTATGAAGGCCGTGGTCATGTTTTGACAGCGTATACATTATGGAACTATTACAACAATGGTTGGTTAAGCGGCGACTTCCATTATTCACGCACTAACTATGATAGCCTGACTCGTACCATCCAGCTTGGCGAAGCGACACGCAGGGAAACCGGTTCTACCACGGGTAAACAATGGGGAGCACGCATTACCGCTGGTTGGGATATTCCTGTTACTCACTATCTGACCACCAGCCCAATCATCCAATATGTCTGGGATAAAGGTGAAGTCGATGGCTACCGTGAATCGGGCAACAATCGCACCTCCATGCACTTTGGCGATCAAGACTACACCTCTAAAGTTGGCACCCTGGGTTGGCGCGTAGATACTAAACTAGGCCGTTTCAATCCTTATGCCTCTGTCCAGTTTAATCACCAATTTGGTGATACAAGCTACAAACTGAGCAGTGCCATTAACTCCACCGAAACTTCTTTTGTGCAGGAAAGTGGCAAGCAGAGCACAAACTGGCGTCAATATACTGTCGGCGTGAACGCGAACTTGGTCAATAACCTGCGCGGATTCGCTTCCGTCACCCGTAATGACGGCAATAGCCAAGATCCTAGCTACAATTTCAGCTTAGGTATCAACGCAAGTTTCTAAGAAAGCATTTATTCAGGGACGCAAGGCAAATGACTGCCTTGCGTTTTTGTTTAATTATCACCCAAACGTTAATGCCTTGTTTAATTTTTGTATATGTAATTGGAAGTAGTATCGAACTGAAACAATCAGAAAATCAGCCATTAACCCAAGAAAAATGAGCAAATGCCCTTTTAGATCAAGGTGTTTTGGCTGGCATGAAAATAATGCGCTGTTTTTTCAGGAGAACTACATGAAGAAAGCACTCTTTTTAGTATCAGCCACGGCCGCACTATTCGTTAACCTCATGACAAATGCTTATGCCTATAACAATGTGTATGTTTTTGGGGATAGCTTAAGTGATGGTGGGAATAACGGTAGATTTACAACCGATGGCAAAAATGCTGAGCTATATGATGAATACATAGCCCGAAACCTCACTGACAAAAAATTGGCACGCTCTAAAGACGGCGGAACCAATTATGCCTATGGCGGTGCAACCGCTAACGGCTCTGGCAATCCTATCTGGGATTATGTTGCTCCCCCAACACAAAAACAACTCGATAACTATTTGCAGTCACATTCTGGACGGGCTGATCCGAATGGATTATACATACATTGGGTAGGCGGCAATGATGTAGCTATTGCTCTGCAAGATTTAGCGAAAGGCGATAAAGAAGCAGCACAACGTCGGATAAATGATAGTTCTGCATCCGCGGCATCGCAGATCAATCAACTTATTAAGGCTGGCGCGGGTTTAATTATTCTACCTAATATTCCCGATATTGGAACAACCCCCAAAATTATGGAAGCCGTACTTACAAGTGCTTTAAAAAAAACCCAATTACCTGATGACAAAATCGCCCAAATTTTGAAACAAGCTCACGAAGCCATCAATAAGTACCCCACACCGAATAAGGAAATCAGAAATAAAATTCTCCAGGGAGTTTTTAAAAAGATTGCTGAAGGGGCTTCTCCCCAGGATCCAGAAGAAGCGAAAGAAATTTATCGCCAATTGCTTGATGCTTATGATAATACCAGCAAAATTGCTTCCCAATTTTCTAACGAATATAACCAAAACGAAGAGAATCAACTCATTCACGGCAATATCCTTTTTGCCGATATCAATCATCTCTTACGGGAAGTCATTGAGAATCCGACTATTTATGGTATTGCTAATACCCTTGGTTATGCCTGTCCACAAGGTATAAGAGCAGATGAGTGTTCTTCTTCCAAGCCTGACTTTGATAAAAACCAACCCTACTTGTTTTCCGATAATTTCCATCCAACTCCTTACGCACACAAAGTCATCGGCCAGTACATTGTGTCGATCTACAACGCCCCTTTACAAGTGATGGCGTTGAACCACATCAACCGCACCCCAACCATAACCGCGCTAAGCTCACTTGACGGTCACCTGCAACAGCTTCGCAATGATCATCAGGCCAAAGGTAAAGTTGGCGTATTCGGTGGTTATACCGGCAATCACAATAATACCCTCACATTGGGTAGCGATTATCAATTGACAAATAATTTACTATTAGGCGCCACAATTTCACGTTATAAAGATGAACAAAATGCAACACCTAATTTCAACTATGCCGCTACTGGTCATGTCATAACCGCTTACACACTCTGGAACTACTATGGTAATGGATGGCTGAACGGTGATGTCCATTATTCACGGACCAATTACGATAATCTGTCACGCTCCATTCAGCTTGGTCAAGCCACTCGCAGGGAATCGGGTTCAACGATGGGCTCACAGTGGGGTTGGCGGATTACAGCAGGTTGGGATATCCCTATCACTCGTTATCTGACCACCAGTCCAATCATCCAATATACCTGGGACAAAGGGGATATTGATGGTTATCGTGAAACAGGTAACAACAGCACCTCCATGCATTTTGCCGATCAAAATTATCATTCCAAAGTTGGCTCGGTGGGTTGGCGAGTAGATACTAAACTAGGCCGTTTCAATCCTTATGCTTCTATTCTGCTCAATCATCAATTCGATGATGAACGCTATACTCTTCGCAGCGCGATCAATGCGACCAAAACAAGTTTCGTCCAACAGGGAGAAAAACAGAATAGAGATCATGTCCAATATACCGTCGGTGTTAATGCCAATCTGACCAATGACTTTCGCGCATTTGCCGCCGTATCACATGAAAAAAATGATAATGAACCGAATCATGACTACTATTTCAATCTCGGTTTCAATGTCAATTTTTAATACACTGAACATTTAACAATAAGGATAAGGCGGTAATTGTTACCGCCTTATCCAAAATCAAAATAATCACGAATGTCGCTGTTTTTTACGGCAATAACGTTCATCGTAATTCTTCAGCCACCAATACTTATCAGTAACCTGTTCTCGGCCGCCAATACTGGCTCCTACCAACCAAATAAATGCTCCAACAAACAATCCCATTAATGAGAGGCTTGTCAAAAACTCCGAAAGACCAAAACTAAAGATATGGCTAAGCAATACATAAGCTAAGCTAATAAACATTGCCGCCATTCCTGCTCCCATGAGAATATTGCCAAAAATAAAAGCCTTTTTACGTCTCATAACCAACCTCCAATACTTTTTGTGAACGCTAATTTGCAAATACAACGAACGCAAAAGCACGAAAGTAGATATCTTCTTTAAAATTAATTATAGACTTAACATATGAAAGGTTATTGCGGGGGTGATCACAACCTGTACAAATTTAAGCCTAATCTTTTACATTCCATCAGAATAATCTTTGTTAAATGAGTTTTGTACTCAAGCCTTGAGATAGGTAAACTAATCTCCTTTTGTTCTATTGCCAATAAGCGAAATTAAACCGTGAGTAACATAAAATTAATCGTTGGCCTGGCAAACCCTGGAGCCGAATATGCACAGACCAGACATAATGCCGGAGCATGGTTTGTCGATTTGTTAGCACAACGCTATAACCAATCCCTGAAAGAAGAGAATAAATTTTTTGGCTATACCGCCCGTATCAACGTTAATGGACAGGATATTCGTTTACTGGTACCCACCACTTTCATGAACCTTAGTGGTAAATCTGTCCTTGCTCTTGCTGGATTTTATCGTATTCAGCCGGATGAAATCTTGGTTGCACATGACGAGCTGGATTTGCCGCCTGGGGTGGCAAAAATGAAACTCGGTGGTAGCAATGGCGGTCATAATGGCCTAAAAGACATCCAGAATAAACTTGGAAATAATCCTAACTTCCACCGTCTGCGTATCGGTATTGGTCATCCAGGCGATAAAAACAAAGTCGTAGGCTTTGTCCTTGGCAAGCCTCCTGCCAGCGAACAAAAACTGATTGACGATGCCATAGATGAAGCGTTGCGCTGTACTGACATCCTTATTAAAGATGGCGTGAATAAGGCAATTAATCGCCTGCATGCATTTAAAGCCAGCGTCTGACTGGCAGTGCATGGCGCATCGGGCTATTGCGTGTATAATAGCGCCAATTTTGTAAACTGACCGACAAGCCCATTCTTGTTGGTTTATAAGTGATTTAAGGTGATAAATATATGGGATTCAAATGCGGTATCGTTGGCCTGCCTAACGTTGGGAAATCTACATTATTCAATGCGCTGACCAAAGCAGGTATCGAAGCAGCAAACTTCCCGTTCTGCACTATCGAGCCAAACACAGGTATTGTGCCGATGCCAGATCCACGTCTCGATCAGTTGGCTGAAATTGTTAAACCACAACGCACCCTGCCAACCACTATGGAATTTGTAGATATTGCTGGTTTGGTAAAAGGTGCTTCAAAAGGTGAAGGCTTAGGCAACCAATTCCTGACCAACATCCGTGAAACAGAAGCGATCGGTCATGTGGTACGCTGCTTTGAAAACGACAACATTGTCCATGTTTCTGGTCAGGTTGATCCGGCCTCTGATATTGAAGTTATCAATACAGAACTGGCTCTGTCGGATCTGGATACCTGTGAACGTGCTATCCATCGTATACAAAAGAAAGCCAAAGGTGGTGATAAGGACGCTAAAGCGGAGCTGGAAGTCTTAGAAAAATGCCTTCCACACCTTGAACAAGCAGGTATGCTACGCGCTTTAAATCTGAGTACGGAAGAAAAAGCGATTATTCGCTATCTGAGCTTCCTGACCTTGAAACCGACCATGTATATTGCCAACGTCAATGAAGATGGTTTCGAAAATAACCCACACCTTGATACCGTTCGCGCCATTGCTGAAAAAGAAGGTTCTGTTGTTGTTCCCGTCTGTGCAGCGATTGAAGCCGATATCGCAGAATTGGAAGACGCTGACCGCGAAGAATTTATGGCGGAATTAGGTCTGGAAGAGCCAGGCTTGAACCGTGTTATTCGTGCAGGCTACCAGTTGCTGAACCTGCAAACCTACTTTACTGCGGGCGTGAAAGAAGTTCGTGCCTGGACGATCCCAGTGGGTGCAACCGCTCCACAAGCAGCGGGTAAAATCCATACTGATTTTGAAAAGGGCTTTATCCGTGCTCAAACTATTTCGTTTGAGGACTTTATCACTTACAAAGGTGAACAAGGCGCGAAAGAAGCGGGCAAAATGCGGGCAGAAGGGAAAGATTATATCGTTAAAGACGGCGATGTGATGAATTTCTTGTTTAACGTCTAATTTGCTTTTGTGGTCTCACAGTATCTCAGGATGATTCGTGAAGGCTGACAAACTCATCAAAATCCACGCCATTGCGTGGATTTTTTTATTTTACTTTCAGGAATATGCTGCATAATGCACTAATAATCATGGCCTTGATACGCATTAAACTTCAAGTTGCAATTTACAACACGATATGAAACGTGATTTCTCCCCCGCTTCGCGGGGAGAAATCACATGCATCTTAAAGTTAGATTGGTATAGATAAATAAGGAAATGAAAAATGAGTGTCTCTAATCAACAACCCGATAAAACAGAAATTGAAATCCAGCTACAGCAATTGTCTGGCAAAGTGGCCAAGTTAACTCACCCCAATACACACGCCACAAAAACAGTAATTCCTCAATTAACGCTCTGCTATTTGGAACAGCCAACTGATCCGGTTGGTTGGCTGTATGATCCCAGTATTATGGTTATTGCCCAAGGGACAAAACGGGTAACGATTGGTGATCGTTCATATTGTTGCGATCCCCAGCAAATCTTAGTGACTTCGACAAATATCCCCACCATTACCCAGATTTGCACCGCATCCAAGGAAAAACCTTTTTTTGCCTTGATGTTAAAACTGGATATTCAGGAAGTGTCAAAATTAATGGTTGAAAATAAGGTCACGATAAAGCATCAAACTCAGGATACATGTGGATTAGCCGTAACTTCTGCTACAACAGATCTTTTGGTCTGTTTTAATCGTCTATTGGATATATTAAACACACCGGAAGATATTTCCGTCCTCTTTCCCCTAATACATAAAGAAATCATCTATCGGCTACTGAAAAGTGAGTTAGGAGAACGTTTACAACAAATGGCTACCCAGGAAAGCCCAAGCCACCAAATCAGCCATACGATTCAATGGCTAAAAGAACACTTTGCTGATCCAGTTAAAGTCGAACAACTTGCTAAAATTGCCAAAATGAGTCTTTCTTCTTTTCATCATCACTTTAAGGCTGTCACTTCTATGAGTCCACTACAATACCAAAAATGGCTGCGTTTACACGAAGCAAGGCGCATATTACTGACCCAACACCACAATGTGACAACGACCGCATTTCAGGTTGGCTATGAAAGTACTTCCCAATTCAATCGTGAATATAGCCGTCTTTTTGGCGAATCTCCCTGCCGAGATATGAAACGGTTTCGGGTAACTCACCAGGGAAGAAAATAGATATAGCCGGAGCATTGGGCAACAATTGACAATAAATAGGCATACATTCAATCAAAACCAGTTCTAAGATAATCCTCAGTTTATCAATGGAATAAAACAGAGGATTATTATGGGTCATATTTTAGTTATTAATTCAGCAAAAAATTTTGACGTATCGAAAGGAGAGCTGAATAATGCTTTAACCGACGTTATCAAAGATCATCTGACAGAGATCGGTCATAAAGTTCAGGTAACACATGTAGATAAAGGTTATGACATCACCGCAGAAGTTAATAAATTTCTTTGGGCGGATCGTATTATTTACCAAATGCCGGGCTGGTGGATGGAAGCACCGTGGATTTTAAAGAAATATGTCGATGAGATTTTCCAGACTGGCCGCGGTGCCTTATTTAAGAATGATGGGCGAACCCGTCATGATCCTGCCAAAAAATATGGTTCAGGTGGCCTGATACAAGGCAAGGCTTATATGTTTTCGGTAACCTGGAATGCGCCACTGGAGTCATTTGAAGATCCCAAACAATTTTTTGAAGGAAAAGGCATTGACAGTGTTTACTACCCTTTCCATAAGGCAAATCAGTTTTTAGGTATGTCTCCAATACCAACATTTGCTTGTTATGATGTGATAAAAGACCCCAAAATTTATCAATATATTCAAATGCTTAAAAAGCATTTATCCGCATTTTTCTAACTACTGATTTATTTTCTATACCAATCTAATTTCAAGATGCGTGTGATTTCTTCCCGCTTCGCGGGGAGAAATCAGGTTTCATATCGTGTTGTAAATTGCAACTTGAAATTCATTGGGTATATACCAGATGGATTATTATTCCTCCCAAAATTATTTAATCAAAATAAAAATAACGTCATAAATTATCACTCATGAAATAAAATATTTCCTTAACGTCATTTAAGAAATAAATTCATCCAAAATATTTTCCTTATCTCTTTTGTGTTCATTTTTTCTATAAAATAATAAAAAACAAATTGTTAAAATACTGTAAATGAAATATCAACACAATAAAAAAATCAATAGTAAAAAACACAGAACACTTGTAAAAATGAGCATGTTGACATTAATACTAGTTCTCATGTCAACTCCGTTTATACATAGTTTATCGTTATGCTTTTATTCAATGTTAATCCCTAACTCTATGAGGTACAGATCATGAAAAGAAAATTAGCTGCTTGTATGCTTTCATTACTTATAGGAACAGTCGTCACAGCTAACGCAAATGCATTTATCTGTAAGGCATTTAACCCTACTATAGACAAGGCATGCGAAAGTGCATGTAATAAAATATCAAATGATGTCCTCCGAGGACTTTGCTTGTAATTTAGTTATAACATTGCACTATAAAAAAGCAATGATACTCTTATAATGACAGCATGAAGTCTTAAGATATAATGGTGGGAGTTTTTTGGTGATTTATTTATAAACATGTAATATAAAGACTCCCACTATTATTTATCATAATAAATTGGTTATTTCATTTCATTGAAATCCCTTAAGAAATTCATCCAAAATAGGGTTAAATAATTCTGGTGCTTCCCAAAACGGGGAATGACCAACGCCAGCCAAATTAAATACCTTGCCTTTCCAAAGATTTTGGTAATTCAAACCATTAATATAGTCAAAATTAATATAAGGATCATCTGCCCCATTAACAATCGCTAACGGTATTTTGCTGGTTTCGGCCAATAATTTTTGATCTGTTGCTTGAGGAGAAAGAAAAGCCTCAAACATATACTGCCGTGCCAATCCCTCTGTTCTTATCACGGCTTCAATCATAAAAGGCTCATAAGGAGCATTAACACCATAGGTATCAGATATAAAAATTTTGATATCTTCCTCAGTAAATTCCGCCTTGCCAGCAAGCCCTAAACCAGGACGAAAACCCAAAGCCACGTTATCTGCACCGACGGATACCGGCGGCGTACCGCAAATCATTAAGCCAATCATCTTAGGGAGCAACGCCAACATTTCCAATCCAATGTGACCGCCTAATGACCAACCCAACACCACCACTCTGTTAATACCTATTTTTTCCAATACCTCAATGACCATATGTGCATAACCAGGCATTGAATATACCTGACGTGGATCACTGGCATTTGATGATAAACCATGCCCTGACAAATCTAACGCCAAAACCCGATACTTTCCTTTTAACTGATTAATTTGATGACGAAATATTTCTTTACAACTTGAATTGCCATGAATTAACAAAACGGGCAATCCATTACCACCAGTATCTATTACCGATATATTTGCATAACGAGTTCGGATATTATAGTGATGAATATGATGATGTGTAGTAACCATTATTTATCTCCTCAAGAGTCAATAACAGATTGGTTTAAGGAAATGTTAGAAATTTCGACTGATCGACCGAATTAAGATTACCTTAGCGTTAATATAAATTTTATTTATAAAACCTGATTTTTTTATCCTCTGCAATATATACAGTACTCTTCTCTCACTTAAAATCTATCAGTGACTGCCTATTTGTAATGCCACGTATTTTTGCCCATGTCCACCAAGATTGAAGATATTCAATTGCATTAGCATCGTCCGGTGTTTCATAGAGTGATCGCTTAAAATGTTCACGAATTCCCATAAATGCTCCTTATATTTACTAATAGGTTTCTTGGATTCGCCCAATAAGTGCAATTTCTAAGAAAAGCGACACGCATCTTGAAGCTGGGTTGATATAGCCATTAAAAAAAATTCAATTTACCAATTGAATGATAGTAATGTAATATACTTAAAAGTCAATCACTATGGAGTCCATGATGACCATTTCAAATGTTACTCAATCGCGTATCCCGGTGGTAGTTTACCTCTTAGGAATCAGCCTGTTTGCGATGGGAAGCTCTGAATTTTTGATCTCAGGTGTGTTACCGAAAATTGCTGAGGACTTACAAATTTCTTTACCGTTGACAGGAACGTTAATTTCCACTTTTGCAGTAGGGGTTTTACTTGGAGCTGCCCCTATGGCAGTGGCAACACTACACTGGCCCAAACGCACAACGTTATTGATCAGTCAGGCGTTATTTATTGCCGCCACTGCCGCCGGAATGCTTTCACAAGGTTATTGGTCATTGTTAGTTAGCCGTATTGTGGGAGGAGTGGCTTATGCCGGGTTTTGGGCAGTCGCGGCAACGACAGCGGTTAATTTGGTCACCAAGGAGCACACCGCGAAAGCACTGTCCATTGTGGTGAGTGGGTTAAGTATGGCAATGGTGATTGGAGGGCCGCTTGGCACCATGATCAGTGATATTGCCGGATGGCGGGCGGGGTTTTGGGTGATTGCCGTGGTCACGTTGATTACCGCGATTGTCTTGTGGTTTATGCTGCCCGAGATACAACAGGGGCAGTCTCCCGCATTACATATTGAGTTAAAAACGATGGCCCGTCCCGGATTATGGGTGGCTTATGGTACGACAATCCTGACAACCGCTGCTTATATGGCAATCTTCGGCTATTTAGGAGCTCTGCTTATTGATACCAGCAAACTGACCGTCACCTGGCTTCCGGCGGTTCTCTCCCTGTTTGGTATCGGGGCTTTTTTCGGACTCACTATTGGTGGCCGTACAACTGATAAATACCCTTTCAGGACACTGATTATTGGCACATTGGGCGTTATGCTGATCTCTGTTGCATTAGCCTTTTTAGCCGAAAATTTGATTATCACCATTTGCCTAGTATTTTTGCTCGGTATATTCGGCTTCGTCGTCAATCCTGCGGTCATGAACCGGGTTTATACCATTGCCGATGGTGCCCCCACATTAGCCGGAGCAACCAATGTCTCTGCCTTTCAGCTTGGAATTACATTGGCCCCTTTACTTGCCGGGTTAGCTATCAATGCCGGTTATGGTTTAGCTTCTATTGGTTGGGTGGGCGCACTACTGGCAATGACCGCTCTTATTCCGATCCTGCTTGATTATTATGTAAATAAAGTAAAATGTTAGTGATACCCATTGTCTAAACCAATGACAAACCTCATTGAAAATCATGGGGTTTGTTTTTTTAACATTTGCCGCTTTTCATCCCTGAGCACATGTGATTTCTCAGCAATCCATTGGCACCTGATGCGATGATAATGGTGATTGCAATTAGCTCTTTGAATTTATAGGTTATCTCCCCAATGTTGAGGGGGTTGCCGTGTACAGCTTTTCAAAGGCAGATGCCATATCCGCTGACGCAAGCACCATCGTACTGATGGCATCAGAAAAAGTCGGGATCTGTTCATTCACGGTTTGTGTCTTACTCATTCTTTCCAGCCTTAATCATGAAGTTATCGATATGTCTTGTTCAAAACATATTCAACAAATACAACATTCAATATAACAATTAACTGTTTGATGTCAGGTATTCTAAGATAACCATAACCGTATGCATAATCATGACTAAGGATCCGATATGAGTGTATTAATTGAACTAACCGAAGCGAATTTTGATAGTGTTATCAATACGAAAGGGGTTTGCGTTGTCCGGTTCTGGGCACCGTGGTGCGGGCCTTGCCGTGTCGTTGCTCCTACATTCAGCCAATTATCAAACGACATGAAAGAGAACGCCACTTTCGGAGAGGTTGATATCGATGATTTTCAGAATATTGCCGTAAAATATAGTATTCGCAGTATACCCACGACATTAGTTTATAAAAATGGAAAACCCGTAGATTCTCTGATTGGCGTTGTTTCGCTATCACAATTTAAGAGTCTGGTTTCTCAAAATTTGTAGCCCTGTCTGAATTAATTCAGGAAATTATGGGGCTGATTTATTTTGTTAATCTCGCTTTAGATTCCAAGATTATCATTTACGGGTAAAACAAGGAGCATTTAATGTCTTTTTATACGAAAGTGCTAATTATAGGAACAGGCCCCGCGGGATATACTGCGGCGATATATGCTGCCAGAGCGGGTCTTTCTCCTATTGTAGTCTCCGGTGAGAAAAATAAATATCAGGCAGAGAGTATAATCATTGCAACCGGGTTAACCGTACGTTCTCTGGTGTATTTTCCGCCGGGGATGTTGCTGATGGCAAATATCGTCAGGCCATTACTTCTGCGGGTTAAGAGTGTATGGCGGAGTTTGATGCGGAAAAATGGTTACAGATTAATAATCGGTAACCATTGTTAATTTATATTCTATTCTCAACTTATTATGCTCTCAAATTAATATGTTTATATTTTCTCTATATCTCTTGGCCCAAAGCTAACTTTAGATTTTGTAGTAAAAACCTGACGTTTCTGTCAATTAGTAAAATACTATATAGATTTTTCGCAAACTGAAAATTAACATAGGATTACAAAATGAAAAATTCAAGATATATTACTTTATTATTTGTATTAAGCGCTATTTCATTTGGTTCATCGGCCGCAATTGAGGTCAGATCAGCTGTAGGAGAGAAAATTGGCGTTATTTCTATAACAGGAGCAGAGACTTTGGATGCACTCACTGATAAATTATCCAAAAAGGCTGATGAGGCTGGAGCAAAATATTTCCGAATTACTTCTGCTGTTGGTCAAAATTATTTAAATGGAACCGCCGAAATATATAGATAACTGATAGTGTCCCATTCAATAATGGCATTATCCTATATACCAATCTAACTTCAATATGCGTGTGATTTCTCCCCGCTTCGCGGGGAGAAATCAGGTTTCATAGCGTGTTGTAAATGGCAACTTGAAGTTGCATGCGTATATACATGTGAATGCAACTCAACAACTGTGGTTGTTGAGTTATCAATCGTTAATAAGATTGAACGCCTGTGGCAATCATTGCATGAAACCATCACACGGAATCAAGGTGTTCTGTGGAGTTCGAGTTATTTTGCTGCAAGCTGTGGCGGAGCACCACTTTCAAGGATCAAACAATACATTGAGCAACAAGAAATGCCAGAATGATCTTTAAAGCCCTTCGGGGTTTTTGCCTTATCTCCCCGCCCTGAACGACGGGGCTTTACGGCGTTTTTTGGTAACTGTCAGTGTATAATTATAAGAAAATTAAAAATGGTACTGTAATCCAAGATCGATACTGTAGTTTCGGTTTTCAATTCCGACAGAATTGTCACCTAAATCTTCGGTGTAGCCAGCATCATAATAGATGAGCTTCGTTTGACCTTTACCTTCGCGATATTTATTCCAAGTAAACGCCGTATATACTTTCGTATTTTGAGTTAAATAATAACCGGCATCTATACTGGCACCAAAATAACGCACTTTATCCGATCGCTGAGGAAGAGTTAAACGACGCATATAGTGCTCGTCGTTACCCCAGGCTTTTACCCACGGGCTATATTTTAGTAAAAGGTTAAATTCAAAATCCTGATAGCGGTACTGTCCGGTTAATCCAATATAGGGCAGGCTATATTTTTGTTTATAACCAACTCCGGCCATCTCCTCAGGAAATTCTCCGATATCAGCGCCATTATCATAGACATAATGACCGCCATAAGCCGTCCAACTAAAACGTGTTTCCTGATAACCTAATACCGCCCCCAATTTGTAATTAGATTGTTTAATCAACCAACCTGCGGCATTTAAATCAAATTCATTGGCATCGTTTAGAGAAGTATCTGGGCTGGATGACCAATGAGTCCAATGATTCTGGTTTACATCCAGCCAGTCGTAATCAACCATTTTGCTATCACGTGACGATAATCTGACCCAACCACCCGCATTCATGGTTAGCCTGTCAAGGAGATCCCAGGAAACTTTGCCTCTGGCAATCAGAGCATCGCCAATTTTCCAATTCAATTGGCTGCTTTTGTATTTTGGATCCTTAGTATATCCATAGAGATGTTCGTTAGATTCTCCTTTTAGCCAACCAAGTCCAAGCGCAAAAGATACATTGCCATCGTACCAATCCAATTGTGATGGAGCAGATACTGCGATGACCCCAAAAGAAAAAGTCAATAATGGAGTCGCTATCAAGATTTTTTTCATAAATTATGAATAACCTTACCAGAGTGTAAATTGAGTTTTCATCATTTCTGTTACCTTGATAGCAATCCAAAACCAGCAGAGATAATTTATTTAACTATCAATAACAGAGATAATAATATCTTTGATATATTACTTTTATTGTTATATACCTATAGTTTAAGATTATACTCTTTTGGCTATTTTTCATTTTTTTTGGTTAAATTTTTTAACTAAAACTTGAAGTTATTGGTTTTGAACGCATAAAACTCAGCGGCCTGCTATAAAGCAGGCCGCTTATTGTATTAATTTTCAATGATTATCCCATTCACCCAATCGGGCGTAAATCAACCCACAAAAGCTTGCTATCGGCAATCAATGGCTTAATTACCCCTTCCCGTATATCTGGTAACCACCACGCACCTTGACCAAAAGCAAGCTGGACACAATTCGCGCCTGTCATTTCCCAACGCCCTTTTAAAACATAAAGTACACCACTGTGTGATGTTGGCAGTAAACGTTCATCAGAAATAACTGAAACCTCAGAAACCCAACATGAACGGCGAGTCATGATATTGAAACACTGAACAGGACCATCCAATAATTCCGCATGGGCCAAAATGTCGCCTGAAAAATTAAATGGGGTCATCTTTTTCACCAATTCGTGTTCCAGAAAACCTGGACTGGTTAAGCGGATCCCCTTTCCTTTTAATAAAATGATTGAGCATTCAATATCAGGGAATTGCTCTAATACCCCACTTTGATGAACAGTCGTAAAACAGGCTCGCCAAGCAAAATCATCAGACACAGGCCAGCAAACAATATCCCTGGTTTCACCGTCCCCTCCAGACCATTGCACTCTTGGTAATGTTGCATAATCGAAACATTTCATTTTCATGCCACTCCCTCACTGCTTTAAGATTTTGTTTACAGAGCTAAAAGATAACCAGTGTCAATTTGTTAACAGAAACATTGGCAAATAATTTCTCTTACGACAATATTGGGATAGTTGAAATGTGATTGATTACCCGCATTCTTTTAAAAGCATATGGCACATATTCCCCAATTCTTTTACTGCCAAGGCATGTGTTTCATTCCAGGCAAATGACGTATTCAAGCGAAAAGCATGATCAAACTGAGCACTCGTGGAAAACATACTACCTGGCGCAATGCTGATATTCTTTGCCAATGCCAGCTGATAGAGTCGGTTGGCATTAAAAGGGGGTTCAAACTCTAGCCAGAGAAAATAACCACCACGCGCACTGTTTACTTTCACAGACTGGGGAAAGTATTCACCGATTGCTCGTAGCATCCGATGTTGCCGTTGTTCCAACTGCCGCCTCAATCGGCGCAGATGATTGTCATATCCTCCCTGCGCTAAATAGTCCGCAATCGCCAACTGAGTTGGCGTGCTGGCAGACACCGTGCTCATCATCTGTAATTGCTGAATTTTCTTCGCATGTTTACCTGCGGCAACCCAACCTACCCGATAACCGGGCGCAAGACATTTTGAAAATGATGAACAGTGCATGAAATTATTTTCGGTATCCCATGCTTTTATGGGTGCCGGAGGTTCCTGCTCAAAATACAATTCACCATATACATCATCTTCAATCAGGGCGATCTGGTTTTGGTTCAAAATCGCTACTAATCGCTGTTTATTTTCAGGGGGCATTGTGCTGCACAGCGGATTTTGAAAACGCGACATCAGCCAGCAAGCTTTTATTGGATATTTCTTCACAACTTCTTCTAAAGTTGCCAAATCAATACCCGTATGGGGATCTGTCTTAATAGCAATAGCTTTCAAACGTAACCGCTCTATCGCTTGCAGCGCCCCATAAAAAGCGGGCGATTCAATCACCACCCAATCCCCCGGCGAAGTGACGGATTGCAAACTGAAACTTAATGATTCCATTGCCCCGGCAGTAATAACAATTTCTTCAGGGGAAACATGGATACCGTGAGAAGCATAGCGGCGGGATATACTACGCCGTAACTTTTCATTACCTGGAGGTAAATTTGCCAGCGAACTGTGTGGCACGAAACGACGGGCGACTGAAGCCAGTATTTTTGACAATTTGGGTTCGGCTAATAAAGAAGGATCGGGAAATGCTGAACCGAAAGGAATAATTTGCGGATCTTTGCATGCCTGCAAGACATCAAATATGGAGGCACTGATCTCCACATTTTCACTTAAGTTAAGCCCCTTCCCTCCTTTTGCCGCCGCAAAGGGTTTTAACCGAGTGGCAACATAATACCCTGATTGTGGACGCGCCACGATCCAACCCTGACTTTCCAGCAACTGGTAAGCTTGTAGCACCGTCATCAAGCTCAAACCCGACGATTTCACCGATTCCCGCAATGAGGGTAATCTATCACCCACTTGCCAAATATCGTCTTCTATTTGTTGGCGGATCACACCAGCCAATTGTTCGTAACGCGTCATATGCCTGGCCTTCGTCTAAACTGTTATAGGTATAAAGTAAAAAATTTTCAATATTATACTTGGTGTTTTCTGAAACAAAAATCACTCTATGATAAGAGTTAATAAATCCACCTGAAAAAGATAATTCCCATATACCCACGATTAGAAATTGCCTAATAGTAATAAACTTCAAGTTGCCATTTACAACATTATATGAAACCTGATATCTCCCCGCTTCGCGGGGAGATATCACACGTATCCTGAAGTTAGATTGGTATAGATTGTTATTTTTTAAAATGTCAGTGAAATACTTTCAATACCATCTGTACCTGTTTTTCAAACAGTACTCATTGCTCACAACACATCATGTGACTAACTTTCACTCAAAACTGTTATAGTAAATAAAGTAAAAATTGTCACTATTATACCCAAATACCTTGTGTTCTACTTGCCTATACCTTCTAACTTCGTTTATCCATATATCCAAAGATTTCAATAAGAGGTCACTATGTTAGGGTTGAATGCCCTTGAACTCGCAAGGATACAATTTGCATTTACGGTTTCTTTTCACATCATTTTCCCAGCCATCACGATAGGCTTAGCGAGCTTTCTGGCAGTATTGGAAGGTTTATGGCTTAAAACACGTAAGATGGACTACAAAACGTTATATCACTTCTGGTCAAAAATTTTCGCGGTTAATTTCGGTATGGGCGTGGTTTCTGGTTTGGTGATGGCCTATCAATTCGGCACCAACTGGAGTTTCTTTTCTGATTTTGCCGGCTCTATTACCGGCCCGTTGTTGGTATATGAGGTACTGACCGCATTTTTCCTTGAGGCTGGATTCCTTGGCGTCATGCTGTTTGGCTGGCATCGGGTCGGAGAAAAACTACATTTTTTCTCAACCTGTATGGTGGCGCTCGGCACGATTATTTCGACATTCTGGATATTGGCCTCTAATAGCTGGATGCAGACACCACAAGGCCATGAAATTATAGATAATCAGGTTATTCCTGTTGATTGGCTCGCGGTGATCTTCAATCCCTCTTTCCCCTATCGTCTACTGCATATGGGAACAGCGGCATTCCTGGCTTCAGCATTTTTCATTGCGGCTTCTGCTGCCTGGCATTTGCTGAAAGGCAATGATTCATCCGCTATGCGGAAAATGTTGTCAATGGCGATGTGGATGATCCTGATTATTGCCCCGTTGCAAGCCATCATTGGCGATATGCACGGATTGAATACATTAAAACATCAACCAGCTAAAGTCGCTGCCATGGAAGGTCATTGGGAAAACCATTCTGGTGAAGCCACCCCACTCATTTTATTTGGTATTCCTAATCAGGAAGCGGAAGAGACACGTTATGCAATCAAGATCCCTTACCTTGCCAGCCTGATTCTGACACACAGTCTGGATAAGCAAGTTCCAGCACTGAAAGAATTTGCCCCAGAAGATCGCCCAAATGCTTTTATGGTGTTTTGGTCATTTCGCATCATGGTGGGATTAGGGATTTTGATGATTTTTGCTGGCATCTGGGGGTTATGGTTGCGTCATAAAAAGCGTCTGTATGAAACCCCGCTCTTTCTCCGCTTTATGCTCTTGATGGCGCCTTCTGGCCTTATCGCAATTCTGGCAGGCTGGTTCACCACAGAAATTGGCCGTCAACCGTGGGTCGTTTACGGCTTAATGCGCACTAAAGATGCGGTATCAGCACACGGTGAAATCCACATGAGCATCAGCCTACTTATTTTCTTTGTTGTCTATGGAGCCGTATTCGGCGTGGGTTACGCCTATATGATGAAACTCATCCGTAAAGGCCTTCCACAAGTCCCAAATAAGGAGTCAGTAAATGGGTATTGATCTTCCTCTCATTTGGTTCCTGATCATTATATTTAGTACCATGATGTATATCGTGATGGATGGTTTTGATCTTGGAATCGGCATTTTATATCCAGCGATTAAGGCGCAATCCGATCGTGATTTGATGATGAATTCTGTTGCTCCCGTCTGGGATGGCAATGAAACCTGGCTGGTGCTGGGAGGCGCGGGGTTATTGGGTGCGTTTCCACTGGCTTATGCAGTCGTTTTGGATGCACTGGCAATTCCATTGACCATGATGTTATTAGGTTTGATATTTCGTGGAGTTGCTTTTGAATTTCGGTTCAAAGCCACACCAAAGCACCAACATCTCTGGGATAAAGCATTTATTGCCGGTTCAATTCTTGCTACGTTTATGCAAGGTATTGTCGTTGGGGCAGTTGTTGTCGGTTTTCCTGTCGAAAATCGTGTTTATATCGGTAACCATTTTGATTGGCTGGCTCCTTTTCCGCTGTTTTGTGGTATTGGACTCGTCATCGCTTATGCCTTATTGGGATGTGGTTGGCTGATAATGAAAACCGAAGGCCATCTGCAACAACAGATGTATCGTGTTCTGCCTCCCTTGACATTGCTGATGCTAGCCATCATTGCCATTATCAGTATTTGGACATCACTCGTACACTCAACGATTGCTGAGCGTTGGTTCAGTCTACCGAATCTATTTTTCTTCATGCCCGTACCACTATTGGTATTGTGGTCAAGCTGGCAGCTATTGAAATCTCACCAAAACTCAAGCCATTACACCCCATTTTTGACAGCACTGTTATTGATTTTCATGGGCTTTACTGGATTGGGGATCAGCATTTGGCCGAATATTATCCCTCCTTCTATTAGCTATGAAGAGGCCGCCTCCCCTCCTCAATCATTGGGCTTTATGCTGGTTGGTGCTCTGTTCATTATTCCGATAATTTTGACTTATACCTTTTGGAGTTATTATGTCTTTAGAGGAAAAATCACCCATGAACAAGGCTACCATTAAAACAGCACCACAACGCCCTTCACTATGGAAGCGTTTGGGCTGGATGGTAACAATTTGGTTTTGCAGCGTATTGGCCTTATACGCCGTATCTACGTTATTCCGCGCGCTAATGACAATGGCGGGGATGAAGGTCAAGTGATAACTCACTTTTTTAATAACTGACACGGTATTTGAATTAAGGTTTTAATCAGCAGAATAACAACCCATTGTTTAATTGATTAAAACCTTCTCTGGCAAGTTATATTTATAAAGCAGATCCATTTGAGTTAATAGATGAATGATTAACCACGCCACCAAGATACCTTATTTTAGTTATTTTAAAGTTAAATATAGTAAATTCATGACAAAACGATATCCCCCAGCCATAAAATTAACTGGGGGGGATTATTTCTTCACTGCGTGTCTACGCGATTTGAAATTTATTATCCATCAACCATAAGCCATCAATGCTTTCTGGCATAATTTAGAGCGAATACAATCTTGTTGAGAGAAATGGATCACACTGATAGCTTCGTCATCAGAAAACCGCTTCAATGCATCCATCAATCCTGATGTGATATTTGTTGGCAAATCACACTGGCTAATATCACCATTTACAATCACGGTTACATTTTCTCCTAATCGCGTTAAAAACATTTTCATTTGATTAACGGTAACATTTTGCGCTTCATCGAGGATCACAAATGCATTTTCAAATGTTCTTCCGCGCATATAGGCAAAAGGGGCAATTTCTACTTTGCCAATTTCAGGACGCAAACAATATTGCAAAAATGAAGTTCCCATGCGTTTTAATAACACGTCATAAACCGGACGGAAATAAGGAGCAAATTTCTCCGCCATATCTCCCGGCAGAAAACCAAGATCTTCTTCTGCCTGTAATACCGGACGCGTCACAATAATTTTATCAACTTCTTTATTGATTAAGGCATCGGCTGCCATCACGGCACTAACGTAGGTTTTGCCACAACCCGCTTCACCACTGGCAATAATCAATTGCTTGTTATTGATCGCCCGCATATAGCGATACTGTGCTTCGCTGCGCGGCATAATTTCTGAAGTATCCCTGCTTTCACGCGCCATTCCGATAGCCTCCACACCTCCAAGCTGTACCAGTGAAGTGACATTATCGTTATCGTTATCCCGATAACGTGATTCCTTTTTTAACATTCTTCTAACTTCACGGCGAAATTTAATCACTGCTTTCTGTCTACCCATAGTCGCACACCTTATCGTTAGCCTCACTTTGCGGTGTCTTAACATCGATGTTATTTATAGATAGGAGCTCCCTTTTAAGCTCATTAATGGCCCATAAAAAAACCGACGCTAAGATCGTCACTTTTTATCAGTGACATGATCTTAAGCGCCGGCTCCTAACTGAGAATGCAATTTTAGTATCTGTCATTAGCATTCCTCGCATCTTTCCGTTTTCTTTGGTGTAATCTAACGGACTATGATGTCAGTATAATGACAGTTTTTTATTTATGACAAGCTCAAAGGTTAAATTTTACTGAAACATCGTTTGATTTTTATTAGCAATATATTAACAACTATATTTTACAATTACCTGCCAAGTGATATCCCGCTTTTTTGGCTTCGGCTTCTGAGCGGAAGTAAATTGCGTTTTTATCTGCCACCGTTTTATAGCCAGCACAGTGTGAAAAATGATAAATCTGGCTATTTTTATTTCCCTTAATTATCTCATTTTGCGCTATCTTTGATGGCGCCCTTTGGGTTGATATCTGGCTATTCCCTGCATACAAATTATTTTGCTTTGACGCACGGCTCTGCCCCTCTCCCCCTTTTTGCGATACTAAACCTTGGCCTGAATTTTTATGCCCTAATTGCCATTTTTTGCTGCCAGTCACAAATGGGTTATGGTGCCCCATAATCTTGGCGATTCGGTTATCTCTTTCACGCTCCCAGGCATCTACCGGATATTGACGATCCCATGCCATCATCAATTGTTGCTGTTGGCGTGACATAGTCAGATTATAACGGTCATGCATATAGAAATAGACTCTGGCAACCATGCCTTTTACTCTATCTCGTGGTTCAAACAGACGTGATTTAGAATCCACCTTACTGCTACATGAGCCATACATATTCGGTGTGTTTCTAGCGAGCATTCCGTAACCAAAATTACTGCGATCACCGTTCACTTCACCAATTGATGGTGCCAGGTTATGCATGTCTGATTCGATCATGCGAAAGACAGGATCGGTCTCAACGCAGTTTTTCCGCCCACCATTCTGCCAACATTGACGCTGATGCCCAAATACCCAAGCGGGCACCATATGTTCCCATTCAATACGTGCAGCCCTTGTTTGCTGTGATCTAACGTGATAACCGCAAGAAGCCAGATCAACACGCCCACCACTTTTGCCAACCCACTGCCAATCACAGCCACAATATAGTGTGCCTATGCCTGATTTTGTTTGTCCGTTATAAACATTTTTTCTTGATTCAACTTTAGCTTGTTCGAAGCTGGTCGGTGCACTCCATGCATGAAAAGAGAGCGTTAACCCAAAAACCAAAAGATAACGTGCCAACTGGCCTATTTTACTATTCAAAATAATACCTATTTACCTATTGTGCATAACATCCATCTATTATCCTGCCTGACAATACCCTAAAATGACAAATATTATTCGTCGCGTTCCCTTTAACGATTAGGAAAACATCAACACATTATTTAATGTAATTGATAATAATATGATTTAATCCACCGATTAACATATTTTATTGGCACATTAAGCAATAAAATATTAAGTTTATTAAACTATTGATCTCTGTTTATTTGGATAATATTAAGACACTTCTTCAATATTTAATTGAATTTAGTAGGATAAATGACCATTAGCACTAAAACTGAACAACTTGAGCAAGAATTACTGGACGTTGTAAAGAAATATTCAGGGAATGAAGAGGTGACTGTCATTACCACTAACAGTTCAGAAAACAATTTACAAATTCAGGTTATTATTGCCGGTAAGAATCAGTTAGATATTACGCTGAATTCGTTTCCTGATTAACCGAAATTTTCTCTGTAGATTGCCATAACCCCAAATAAACCGTGCTATGTTCAAGCACGGTTTTTAACTTTATCCAGATGCAGTCAGTTATCTCACAACTAAAACAGAGATATTGGCATATCCTACAATGCCCGACGCATTTGAACCCAGCAAGTGAGTTGAGATATCTGGCCGACGAGATCCGACAATAATCAAATCTGCATTAATCTCACGCGCGGTAGACAACACCTTATCCCGTGGAGAGCCGAAGGCAACAGAGAATGATATCCTATCTTTAGGTACATCAATTCGTTCTACGACTTTTTTCAGTTCCTCTTCAGAATTCGCTATTGCTTTTTTGGCAAAAGCACTCAATAAATCATAGTGGTAACTATAATTCACGGAAAATCGGGAAATATCTGGCACAGAGTGAAAAAGATGAACCTTTGCATTAGATATTTTTGCTAAATATTCAGCATGTTTGATTGCATTATCAGTTAATATATCTTCCGCAATATCAATTGGAACTAAAATCGTATTATACATACATACTCCCCTGTAATCGGATATAACCGTTAGCTATTGAACATCAGTTAAAAGCAGTAAAATCAACAAATTATCATTTTCACTACCAATAATTATCGCACTACTAATACAGATGTTTTTGCATATCTGACAACTCCAGAAGAGTTGGAACCCAACAAATGAGTCGTGATATTAGGTCGTCTTGAACCGATAACAATCAAATCAGCGCCAATTTCATCCGCTGTAGCAGTAATTTCATCTCTTGGTGAACCGAATGCAATCGAATAGGAGATCTGACGATTTGGTAACTCAATGGAATCAACCAGCTTTTTTAAGTCCTGTTCTGCCTTGATAGTCGCCTTGTCCTTAATTTCCATATAGCCTAGTGCATAAGCATTAATAATCGCCGATGAAATGGGTAATACATGTAAAAAATGTAATTTGGCCCCTGTTTCCCTGGCGATTTTAAGAGCGCAGTCAACTGCCTTGTTGGTGAGATCTTCTTCTGAAATATCTACTGGTACTAAAATAGTTTTGTACATATGCACGCTCCTACTTATCGAAATACCAAGTTATCCTGATTTCTTTTAGTATATTGAAATAAGGATAACTTACTGTGAGTCATCTAACACCTAAAACATGTTAGCGCCTATTCAAATTCATGGATAGGGATTAGCCCGATAAACCCATAAACATCCCTGCAATCGTTGCGCTCATAAGGTTAGATAAAGTCGCTGCCAGTAATGCTCTAACACCAAGTCGGGCGATATCTGCTGTCCGTTCAGGGACGACTGAGATAAATGCCCCGACCACAACGGCAATTGAACCAAAGTTGGCAAAACCACAAAGAGCAAATGAGATAACAGCAATGGTTTTAGCATCCAAAACCACTATCGGATCGTTTAAATAGGAAGAGAAGTTCACATAAGCCACAAATTCGTTAATTGCCAGCTTCTGCCCAATCAAGCTCCCAGCTAAATCCGCATGTTCCCAATTAACGCCCATAATGTAGGCTAATGGTAAAAAAAGATAACCAAACAACTTCTCCAAACTTATACCTTGCCAGCCCAACATCTCACCAAAACCACCAATAAGGCCATTAATTAACGCTATCAGGGCAACAAAAGTCATGACTACCGTTGCTACGCCAACCGCGATCTTTAGTCCCAACATAGCACCACCCGCGGCGGCTTCGATAATGCTGGCAGGCCGTTTTTCACTAAATGAAATGTGTTCAAATTGGACTTGTGAAGGCTCTATCGCAGGGCTGAGTAAACGAGCAAATAAAATACCACCAGGGATCGCCATCAATGATGCAGCCAGAAGATATTCTATCGGGACACCTAATCCGGCATATCCAACCAGCATCGAACCAGCAATTGATGCCATGCCGCTGCACATCACTGTGAAAAGCTCATTGCGATTCATTTTGTTAACAAAGGGTCTTAAAACGGCCGGTAGTTCATTTTGCCCAAGGAATATTGTTGTTACTGCGGCAAAAGCTTCTATTTTGCTAATTCTCATCGCTTTCTGGAACGCATATCCCAAGATATTAATAATCCATTTCATGATACCAAGATAATAGAGAATCGATATTAGTGAAGTAATAAAAATTATTGCTGGCAAAACTTGAAATGCAAAAATAAACCCTGCACCGTCAAACAACTCATTCATTTTAGGGCCAACTAAACTGCCAAAGATAAATGAACCTCCTGCTGAGCTGTAAGAAATAACGGCATTGACGCCATTAGCCACATTATTAATCAACCATTTCCCAGCAGGGATATAAAGCATAATCGCCCCAAGCGCTATTTGGAGAAATAATGCAGCCCCTACTGTAGGTAAGTTGATTCTTTTTTTATTGACTGAGAATATATAACCGATAGAAAGCAATATCACCACACCCAATAAGCTGCGTAAAATATCCATGATTACATTCCTATTTTTTAGCCAGCCCAAAAAAGAACGAATATATTGCTAAGTTTTTTCAGGCTGGCATTTATTTTATTATAATTTTGGATAAAAATTTGGATGGAATTTATTGTGTTTTATTCATAACTGAATAAAAGGGTCTCGCCTAATAATCTGCAATATCTGTTTTTCTCGATTTGCCATATCATGTCCTTACTCATGTTTGAACATGACAGCTTTTTATTTCATCGTTGCGTGACAGTAAAGTTTATTTATGTAGTTTATTGTCATTGTGAGAAAGTGATCGTAAGCCATATGAAAAAGCATTTACTCACGATAAATGTGACAGAAATAACAACATTAATAATGAAAATTTACTCAAGGAAAGGATTTTATACCAATTAATCGAACATATAATGTTTTATATTGTGATAATAACTGTAAAAACAATCAGATGCATAAAACGCAAAATTAAACCAACATCTGTTTGTTTTTCTATTATTTTTGATTTTTGGGCAATTAGAGAATGGTTTGTTACATCGAACGATGATTTATCTCACAACCCCTGATTGATTATCACTCCACCTTTGAACAGGTGGAGTGAAGTTAAATTGAACACGATTACAAAAAACTGGCGTTTAAAAAAGCGATTGTCGATAAGCTGTCATTGCATATCTTTAATTTTTTTAAAAACGGATACTTGTCGGAAGTATGGGCTACAAGACGAGCAGAATAACGTGGTAAAGACAGGTTGAGAGCACAGTAAGATACAGCCGTGATAACTTCATTTTGTGGTTGGGAGTGTTGTATATACGGGCCGGTATTTGGTTCTGTTATATCATGTTGGTACGATGGATTGCGTATATAATCACCGCTTTGAACGTAATAATGTGTGCTATTATCATACACATACTCCCACACTCCACGAACCAGACTGATATCAATACCTCCGACTGCAACATATTCTGACTGATATCCAAAAGTATTAATCAGACGCCGATATTCGTTATTATCTGTCTGCTGATAAAGATACTGTAATGATGAAACCACACTATAAAAATTGGAAGTCGGCCGTATGTCATAAATGTAGAATGGATCGTGCTCATCATCGAAATCAGCGCCCCACTCAAAAACAAACTCTGGATCGGTAGACGTTGCAACAAATGCTGAACGGTCAGCCTCATTTTGTGGCTCGACCCCCTGAACATGCTGTGCAATATCATCATTCATTCCCAGAGGACGAAATCCTCCATCTCTGATGATGCGTTCTAGAGGACGAAAATCCATTCGGTAAACTATATTAATTGGTGGCTGAGCATAGGATTGCGCTATGTATAAAAATACAACACATAATAAATAAAGGAATTTTAAAATTTTCATTAAATGTTCCTCTCTTAAAATTTTATCAGTTTTTAGAGAAACCAGAAAAATGTTTCACGATTATGGAAACCAAGCTTGTACTGAATCGAATTGCGGGCCACTATACCAACCAGAACCCCATAAATTACACCGAAATCCAAGTTCATCATCAAGAAGTGCCACTATCTGTCCACTGGCTTGGGCTGCCAGAATAGTTGCGTAAGCGTTTTTTCCACTATTATAGTCACTTTCTAAGTGACTATAAGCCCAATATATTTTGACATCATCGTTACTCCAACTCCGTCCTTTTTTTGATAACCAAACTGCCCATTGATCCCACTTATTAGCATTTGACCACACCCCGACCACATAACCTCTTCCACATTCCTTCATGGAGTCGATGCCGGATTTGGTAATCAGAACATTATTAGCAATAGGGTTAGGGTTGAGAAAATGTGTTTCCTTGGTTAGTTTTGTACCATTTGAGCAAGCCGAACAACTCAGCGCCATCATTATCGATATGAATAATTTATATTTTTTCATAATATTTATTTCTCCAAAAGAAAGATAATTATCTGCAAGGCAAAGCCTTACCATCCAAATCAAGTATAAAATCATTTCTTTTGTTATTTGAATACTACACACAGAAGTGTCAATATCAGAACAAGATCACAAATTGCGAATGTTTTTTGATCAAAAACAAATTTGTTGTCCCTCTTCTCTGCTTTTCTCATTAAGTCAGAGGAAGTAAATTAGTAATTTTATAATCCTTAATAAAATTAGGTATGTTAAGTTCGTCAACAAGTTGAATTTATACTTTATATTTTCTTCACAATCATGACAGTAAGTTGAGTTAGCATTAATTATGCTTATTAGTTTTTTTATTTTAAATAATAGATAAGGTTGGTTTGCATTTCATTTAAAAAACCAGTTTGTAGTTTGCACTCAATTGATAATTGAGTACATTGTAAAACCGCTTATTTACTAATAATAAATCTATTTCTATATTTTATTTCATAAGGTAATAATCAAGTCTATCTTCTTTTTCTACTTTACCACTTGGATATATCTCTCTCGACATCGGGATCGTGTTCTCTGAGAATGACATGCCCTCTATCCAGCGTTTTCAAATATATACGCATTAAACTTTAAGTTGCAATTTATAACACTACATGAAACCTGATTTCTCCCCGTTTCGCGGGGAGAAATCACACGCATCTTGAAGTTAGATTGGTATAGGCCATGCGCTGAACTATCGCAATCAGAAGTGATCCACTAAAAAACAGACATAAAAAAAGGTGCTGAAATAACAGCACCAAAATAGTGACACCCCAAAATCGAAGTTAATCTTTTTTATCTAACGGAAAAGGGACAGGATGTTTCGTGTTGTAGTTAAAGGTATACATTGCTGTTATGACCATCATGACAACTAGCGTCCATACCACTTCTTTGGCTCCGGTTCCCAAAACTGCCCAGATACAATAAACGAAGGCAATAAACGTAATAGTGATATATCGCGTTTTCTCTTGCCCAAGATGACCGTGACCAATTAACAACAAAGCTGCACAGGTATACAGGTAAGGAATCAAGGTAAAAATCACGGAGACGGAAGAAACCAACCCAAATTCTCTCGCTGCATTTGGCGAAATACTGCTGAGCTGGAAAATCGTCATTAAAACACCCAATATCAACAAACCCGCAACTGGCGTTCCAGCTTTGTTCACTTTGGCAAAGATTGAAGGAAATAACCCATCATCTGCGGCAGCTTTGGCTGTTTGCCCTGCAAGCAAGGTCCAGCCACCCAATGATCCTAAACAGCCTGCCGCTGCACAAAAGGCAACTACGGCTCCCGCGGTATCTCCCAACGCCAATCGGGCAGCATCGCCAAAAGGTGACGATGAGATTTTCAACGCCGCGTTGGGGATCATGCCCATAATCACGCTGCTGGACAGCACATAACAGACAGCTGCAATCAGCACACCACCGATAGTCGCAATCGGCACGTTACGCTTGGGATTTTTAACCACGCCAGCCGCAACAGAAGCACTTTCAACGCCAATAAAAGACCATAATGTGACGTTTAAAATACTCTGAATCGCGCCAAAGGTATTTAACCCACTGACGTTCCACGCGTCCATATAGGTCTTGCCGTTGAACCAGAACCACCCCAATACAGCGGTTGCGACAATCGGAATCAATGCTAAGGTTGTCGCTACCGCTTGCACTCGGGTAATAACATGTGGCCCGATAATGTTCAAAATGACAAATATCCACAATATGACTGTACAAGTGATGGTTAAAATAAGGGGATCTTTCAGGACGGGGAAAAAATAACTCAGGTAGCCAACGCCAATCACAACCATGGCGATATTACCGATCCAACACGCCAGCCAATATAAAATATTAGTCTGATAACCTAAAAAAGGACCAAAGGCACGTCGTGCATAGGCATAAGAACCTCCAGGGCTGTCATCCAGTGAGGAGATTTTTGCATAGACGATTGATAACCCCACGGCACCAATGATAGTCACCAACCAGCCAAGGATCGCAATACCGCCTGTTGAAGCCAGGCTGGCGGGCAGAAGAAAAACGCCCGATCCCATAATGTTACCCGCAACCATCAGAGTAACGGGGATCAATCCGACTTTTTTTGCCTCTGAAACATTTGCCTCTGAAACAATAGCCATAATTTATCTTCCCGTTTTCACTTTTTTATACACATGACGTGATAAATGCCGTTGATAATCTCTGTGCCTTCTGTTTCATGCTCAAAACCAGGAAATTCGTGATCCCATTTTTGTAACGCATGTAAATATCCAATTTGAGGACCGGTTTTATCACCAAAGTTTTCGCCTGAAAGCAGCATGGGAATGCCAGGTGGATATGGAATGATAGAGTTCGCCGCAATACGATGAGGTAAATCGTCCAATGCCACCATTTCCACATTATTGGCCACAATGGACTGGTAAGCAGCTCGCGGGGTCATTTCCATTTTAGGTAAGCCCGCATACGCCCGATTCAATTTTTCACCCGGATTATTCTTCCGCAAATAATCGAACATTTTATCGCCTAACGCTTTCAACCCTAATTGCTCATATACTTCTGGGTATTGATCTACCAAATCTGGCAACACCTTATTCAAAGGTGTATTGGCATCATAATGGTGTTTGAAAGACAGCAAGGTGTTAAGCAATGTTCCCCATTTCCCTTTGGTGATCCCCATTGAAAACAGGAACATAATTTGGAAGTCCGTAGTACGGGTCGGTACGATACCGTGCTGGCTTAACCATGCGGTGACTAATGCGGCCGGCACACCCTGTTTTTTCAACTTACCATTATCTCCCATGCCCGGAGCCAAGATACTGACTTTAATCGGATCAAGCATACTCCAGTTATCCGGCAAATCTTCAAATCCGTGCCAGCTGTCTCCCGGACGCATTACCCAGCAACTTTGTTCTTTCGTCAGTAATTCCTTTGGCGCATCCTCAAAAGCCATTTTCTTACCGGTTGCAGGATCTGTCACTTTTTCCTGATTCCAGGGCTTAAAGAACCAATCGCCCTTCTTATTGAAATCTCGATTCAAGCGCGCCAATGCTTGACGAAAATCAACGGCTTCCTCAATGACTTCCTGAGTCAATGAGTAGCCGCTATTGCCATCCATCATTGCAACCGCGATATCGTTTGAAGCGCAAATCGCATACAGAGGAGAAGTTGTTGCATGCATCATGTAGGCTTGATTAAACCGTGAAAAATCCACCGGATTGCGTCCGTCCCGTACATGGATAAAGGAGGCTTGAGATAGTGCATTCAACAACTTGTGAGATGAATGGGTAGCAAAGACTGTCGGCCCGGCGTGGGTTTTCGGATCGCCGCGCATGGCAAAATGATCATGATAAATTGGATTAAACCGCGCATAGCCATACCATGCTTCATCAAAATGTATTCTATCGACGCTTTTATCCAATAACGCCTGTACATGTTTGGCGTTATAACAGACACCATCATAGGTACAATTTGTCACTACGCTATAAACGGGTTTCTGGCTCGCGATGCCCTGAGTCAATGGATTTTGTTTCAGTTTTTTCTGTAATGTTTTAGCCTGCATTTCTTGTGGATAGATAGGCCCGATGATGCCATAGCGGTTACGGCTCGGCAGCATATAAACCGGTTTGGCACCTGTCAGTATCAGCCCCTGTTCAATGGATTTATGGCAATTCCGGTCAATGATGACCACATCATCTTCGGTCATACAAGCCTGCATAATTGTGCGGTTAGAGCCTGACGTTCCGACCACGACAGAATAAGAATGATCTGCGCCAAATACTCTAGCTGCATTCCTTTCACTTTCACCAAATGCACCGGAATGATCTAATAGCGAACCCAATGAAGCACGTTCAATTCCCATATCAGTACGGAAGAGATTTTCCCCATAATAGTCATGATAAAAGCGGCCAACCGGTGTTTTATTAAATCCAACTCCCCCTTGATGTCCTGGTGCCGCCCAGGAATATTCATAAGTTCGGCTATATTTCATTAACGCTGACATTAAAGGAGGAAATAATTGCTGGCGATAACGCTGCATGGCGGCAATGGCACGACCCGCAATAAAATCCGCAGAATCTTCCAATATCCAGGCAAATTCAGTTAACTGTTCCAGTAATTCATGATTTAGCAAAAATACCGTTTTTTCCCGATCACTTAACAAAAAGACCGGAACATTTTCCTGCCGTTCAAATAATTTATTGAGTAATTTCTGTATTTGAAGATATAACTCATCATCGATGAGTGCACAGCTTATCATTAAACAATCGAACGGTTCATTGGCTGAAATTATTGTATAACTATCATCAAAAGACTCAGCAATAATAACATCCACGTCTTTTTCGATTAATTTATCAGCCAACCTGTGCACAGCATTTTCCACATAGTGACTATGATATCGTGTACCCACTTCGTTTTCTGCTATCAATACTTTCATAACATTATTCCTTACTCTATCTCTACTTGAACTGACAGGATAAATTCAGAGTTACTTGGCAATGATCATCGAATAGTTGATACGATCAGGAAAATTTAACGATGCTAAATGAGACACAGCAAAAGCTATCAATAATATAATTATCAAAGTTAACTATTTGTTAAAATATAATTTTATTATTAAAAATCACATTGATTAATATAGTGCCTATTTGCATTTGTGCAATTCATTTGTTTTTTGTCTATCTCTAAAATTTAGCGTTGATGGGTTTAGTAAGAGCCAGGGCACAATAGCGCAACCATGTGGATTTTCTTTACCCACGTTACTATGAATGGGTACGGGACGTCATCAAGTAAGTGCTGATGATACCCATCACTAAATTATGGGAACAATAATGAAAGAACATCCTGATTTATGGGCCGATTTATTAAACGGTCTAAGAAACGCTTGGCCGCAAATTTCTGGTTCTATTTTGGCCGTCATGATCTGTTACGGCCGACTTATTTATGACGGTGTGGAGCGGAAAAATCGCTGGGTCGAACCGCTACTATGTGGAGCGCTGTCGTGGGGATTTTCCAGTGGATTGGAACTATTTGGTATTCCAAACAGTATTTCACCTGCCCTCGGCGGTGCCGTTGGTTTTATTGGCGTAGAGAAAATACGAGAGTTTGCTATTCGTGCCATCAATAAACGTTTAGGAGATAACAATGACAAGAGGGATTCGTAACCACAACCCCGGCAATATCCGTCATGGCGACAAATGGCAGGGTTTGCGTGATATCCAGACAGACAAATCATTTTGTCAATTTGTGGCACCGGCATATGGCATACGGGCGATGCTAAAAATTCTGCGCAACTACGAACGCAAATACGGGGACAATACTATTCGCCAGTTTATTTCCCGCTGGGCGCCACCGAATGAAAACAATACCGAAAGTTATATCGCTTATGTATGTCAATCAGTTGGCATAGCGAGCAGCGCTGTGGTGGATGTAGAAAATGTCGCCACAATGAGCCGACTGGTTAAGGCTATCATTCAAATGGAAAACGGCCAACAGCCTTATTCCGATGAGATCATTAAGCGAGCATTTGAATTGTTATAAGTTCTAATCACCGCCTGCTGGCGGTGATTTTCAACAGTATCGTATCCCTCTTCCCGCAATCATAGCCTGCTAGATGGCTAAAATATTACTTGCTTAATATTCGGGATCATGCGTTAATAGCTGGGTCGGTTTGAAAGACAGACCTCATACAAAGCAGTTTATTAAAGCAGTTCTCATCCTCAGGCGTTATCCCAGATATCCCTTCTTTTTGAGTTCCTCCGTTAAGCGCTAAGTAGTTTCTGTAAAACAAGCCATATTTGCCAAAAAAGGCTCAATCAAAGGAAATATCACATGTCTAATAAAATGACTGGCTCAGTAAAATGGTTTAATGCGGATAAAGGTTTTGGTTTTATCTCCCCTGCCGATGGAAGCAAAGACGTGTTCGTACACTTCTCCGCTATTCAGAGTAACAACTACCGCACTCTAGACGAAGGCCAGGAAGTTGAGTTCTCCATCGAGAAGGGTGCCAAAGGCCCGGCAGCAGTAAACGTTGTGCCTATAGCGTAAAATCTTCCTTGAATCCCTTCCTCTGCGATAACGAAGACGGCCTTTGGCTCGAGTGGACAGAGTGACGGGATGTCAAAATATTTTCAGTTGCCGGTATGGATAAAACCGGACTGGTTTCTGAAATATCCCTATTTAGCTTCATTATCAATAAAATTTAAGCGTTCTCTATCCATTGAAAGCTTAACTTCCTGAACTTCTAAAATCTTCTGCTCCCACAGTGTTCCCGTGCTAGTTAATCCTTTTTCTAGCGAGGGATATTTATGCCAGATGCCTTCAATACACCGCAAAGAAGATTATGTAAGAACAAAACATTATATAAGGTTTTTGAAGAACTTAATTCTTAAGAGCCAGTATATGATAGCCTCATAGAGCGCCATGAACGTTCTGTTAAGCCCCCCAAGAAACTCTCCACACAGGCACACCATCAGAATTTTTAAAAACTCCTATCAAAAATAGATGGTCCAAATCCCTTTTATAACTGAAATTTAAAAAATAAAGTACCTGCTCATAAAGAGTTAGTTCTTCAATATCTCCAGTGTGCAGTAATGCCACAAAAATCACATTTAATTCATTAACTAAGCTAACCAGTGTTATGAGCAGGAGTTAAGCAATGCCTATGTCATGCAATAATATTAACAACGAAAACCCACTTTCATTAGAGAATGCTTCTACATCTCCCTCTTACAAATTCCCACTCAGTTCTCCCCAGCAAGTCGTCTGGCTCGACCAGCTCTTCCGTCCTCATAGCACTTGCTATAACTTAGGTTCAGTGATTCTGGTTGAAGGAAAGTTGGATGAAACGCTGTTAGTACGCGCTATTGAAGCCGTTGTTTATCGTCATGATGCATTGCGTTTACGACTCGTTAAAACGCAGGAAGTACCGCTGCAAACACTCACTGACGCTTTACCTGTATCCGTGACAATCCACGATCTCTCAGATCATGACAACGCAGAAGAACAGGCTGAACAATATATCCGTACTGCCTTTATGCGGCCGTTTGATTTGTACAGTGAACTATGGCGTTTTGAACTGTTACGGGTAAGTGATCATCGTTGGTACTGGCATTTCTGCTGTCATCATCTCATCGGGGATGGGAACACGTTAGGCCTTATTCCCGAAGAGATAGCCAACACGTATACCCGGTTAAGCAGGGAAAAAGAACTTACTGAAACGGCACCCTCTTATCTCGATTTTATTAATGAAGATAATGCCTATTTAAACTCACAACGCTATCTGCAAGACCAGCAATTCTGGTCAGAGCGCTATAAAAACTTACCGCCTGCCTTAATTCAGCCCTCAAATTTAGCGAAAATAACAGATAGCGAACATGCCGAACCGCTAATCTGGCCACTGGATAAAACGCTCTTCCAGCGAATCGAAGAGACTGTTGCTGCACACGGATTATCTGTCCTGCATTTTATGTATGCCGCGCTGGCTTGCTATTTTTCACGCACGGCTTACTCGCTGACAAACCGTACCGAAGATGAAGATATTGTTATTGGTATTCCCGTACATAATCGTAAAAACAACAAACAAAAACGCACGGTGGGGATGTTTTCATCGGTGATTCCGGTTGGTATCACGGTTTCGCCCCATGATACTTTCCTTGATGTGATGGGCAAAACAGCAACAGAATTGCGTCGTTGCTACAAACGTCAGCGCTTACCCATCGCAGAAATCAATCGGCTTATACAAATCCAGCAGCAGACCGGACGTACTCAGTTATTCGATATCATGCTGTCATTTGAGTGGATAGATGTGAACGCCGATATACCCGACGCCACACTCAAATATTGCCAAATACAACGTGGTGCACCGTTTCCGCTTGTTATCGCTGTCCACCAATATGCATTTGCTAACAGTGAGGATACCCAGAAACCGGTCACACTTGAGTTTAATTTTTCTCCCAATTACCTGAGTCGTGCTGAAGTGACAGCACTCCAGTCCCGTCTTATGGTGTTAATCGAAGCCGCCCTGACGTCTCCGCAAACCCCGATCCGACGCTTACCTCTATTATCGCCAGAAGAGCAACAACTGTTGGTGAATTTCAATGCCACACAGATGGATTTCCCGCCCGAGACCTTAATCCATTCCCCGTTTGAAGCTCTGGCCGCGCAACAACCCAATGCGCCCGCCGTGGTATTTGAAGAACAAACGATGAGTTATGGCGAACTGAACCGGCGCGCTAATCAGCTGGCCCATGATTTGATCGCGCGGGGCGTCCGTCCAGACAAGCGCGTGGCGATTTGTGTCGAGCGCAGTCTGGATATGGTGGTCGGCTTATTGGCTATCCTTAAAGCGGGCGGAGCCTACGTCCCACTCGATCCGGCCTACCCGACTGAACGGCTGGCCTATATGCTCAACGATGCGGCACCCGTGGTTCTGCTGACCCAGAGCACTCTAGCTAACACCCTGAACAGTACAGACACCTCGGCCGAAACCAGTTATCTCACCCTGCTGCTGGATGCCCCGGCAACATCTCTCGCAGAACAACCAACTGACAATCCAGACACGCAGAATATGGGGCTGACACCCCACCATCTGGCCTATGTTATCTACACGTCAGGCTCCACCGGATTACCCAAGGGCGTAGAAATGCCGCTGGCTGCTTTGTCAAACTTACTGCAATGGCACCGATATACACCTTCACACCCCGCCGGTACGGGCAAGACCCTGCAATTTGCTGCGCTGGGATTTGATGTCGCCTTTCAGGAAATCTTCACCACCCTGAGTGAAGGCGGCTGTCTGGTTCTGATTAATGAAACCCGGCGGCGGGCGCCGCAACAACTTCTCCGGCTGATTCAGCAACAACAGATTGACCGCATTTTTCTGCCCTATATTGCACTCCAGCATCTGGCTGAAGCCGCCAGTGACAGTAAAGACGATTTTTCCTGTCTGGCGCATATCATCACCGCCGGCGAGCAACTGCGTATTACGCCGGCCATTGCGCGTTTCCTGCAACGGGCTGATTGCCGGTTACATAATCACTATGGCCCGACGGAAAGTCACGTTGTCACGGCCTATTCATTGGTTAAGGCGATGACACCATGGCCAACACTGCCCCCCATCGGTCGCCCGATTGCCAACAACCGTATTTATATCCTTGATGACAGCGGCCAGCCCGTACCTTTGGGCGTAACCGGGGAAATCTATATCGCCGGCGTTGGGGTGGCTCGTGGGTATCGAAACCGGCCGGAACTGACCGCTGAACGTTTCCTTGTTGACCCGTTTTCCCCACATCCCAATGACCGCATGTACAAAACCGGCGACCTCGGCCGCTGGCGGCCTGATGGCAATATCGAATACCTCGGCCGCAATGATTTTCAGGTCAAACTGCGGGGGTTCCGTATTGAACTGGGGGAAATCGAAACACAGCTGATGCAGTGTCACGGGGTGCGCGAAGCCGTGGTGATTGCCCGCGAAGATGAACCCGGCCAGAAACGGCTGGTGGCCTATCTGCGGCCGCTGGCGGGCGCTAAACTGGTGCCCGCAGAACTGCGTCAGCAACTCGCCCGACACCTGGCCGACTATATGTTACCCAGTGCTTTTGTGATACTGGAAACTTTCCCACTCACGCCCAATGGCAAACTTAACCGTCAAGCCCTGCCTGCACCGGCTGCGTCGGCCGTGGCAACGCGCCGCTATGAAGCACCTGTTGGTGACATAGAAACAACACTAACCCAAATCTGGCAGGACTTGCTGGGACTGGAACGGGTTGGCCGCCATGATCATTTCTTTGAGCTGGGCGGGCACTCCCTGCTTGCCGTCCAGCTTGTCGCCCGTATCCGTCAGCGACTGGCGCGGGAATTACCGTTACAAACCCTGTTTGCTCACCCCATCCTGATGGCGCAGGCCCAAACGCTGACAGAAGCGGATACTCTCACGCAAACAGTCATCCCCCTGGCTGATCGCAGCCAGCCCTTGCCTTTGTCCTTTTCCCAACAGCGGTTATGGTTCCTCGGTCAGCTCGATCCGGCGGCGAGTCAGGCTTATCATATTCCTGTAGCACTGCGCTTGATCGGTTCACTCAATCGCCATGCCCTGATGACGGCGCTTGATCGTCTGGTGGCGCGGCATGAAAGTCTGCGAACGCGCTTTGTGCGGATTGAAGGCCAACCCAGCCAGCAAATAGACCCTGCCGATATCGGTTTTGCCCTGTCCTGTCAGGACTTGCGTCAGCTTGATCCTGCTTTGCATATCGAGCGGGTAACTGAACTCGCGACACTTGAAGCCCAAACGCCTTTCGATTTTGCTCAGGGACCGCTTATCCGCGGTCAACTGCTGCAACTGGCGGATAAAGAACATGTGTTACTGTTCACCCTGCATCACATTATCGCTGACGGCTGGTCCATTGGCGCGCTGATACGCGAACTGGGTGTTTTCTATCATGCTGTCCTTAATGACCACAATGATCCTTTGCCGCAACTTCCCATTCAGTACGCCGATTATGCCGTCTGGCAACGTGAATGGTTGCAAGGAGAAAGTTTTACTGCACAGCGAAACTTCTGGCTCCGGCAACTTGAAAATGCGCCCGCGTTATTATCACTCCCCACCGATCGGCCACGCCCAGCAGTACAAACTTATATCGGCAGACAAGTGCCTTTCCACCTTGATGCCTCAGTATTAAATTCACTTAAGGAACTAGGACAACGCCATAACAGTACCTTGTTTATGGTCCTACTGGCTGGCTGGAGTATTGTACTCAACCGGCTTAGTGGTCAGGATGATATTGTTATCGGCACCCCTGTCGCCAATCGCCCGCACCGTGAGCTTGAAGAGTTGGTTGGTTTCTTCGTCAATACACTGGCCTTACGCGTTACATTCAATGACGATCTCAGTGTGGCTGATCTGATAGCACAGGTCCGGGAGCAGGCGCTAACCGCCTATGCCCATCAGGATCTGCCCTTCGAGCAGGTGGTGGAAATATTACAACCTGAACGTAACCTGAGCCATAGCCCAATCTTTCAGGTCATGCTGGCTTTAGATAATACGCCGGCTCAAGGCCAAACACTGTCCAGTTTGCAGATCTCACGAGTTGAACTGGCGACCCATAGCGCCCATTTCGATTTAATGTTGTTGTTAACTGAAACCGACACTGGTTTGGTTGGCGGACTGGAATATGCCTCTGATCTGTTCGATGCCGAAACTGTTGAACGTATGGTCGGCTATCTGCAACAAGCATTGGCAGCAATGGCAGCCGATGCAACCCAATCCGTTGCGACTTTGCCGATATTGTCCGCTTTAGAGCGACAACAACTGTTGGTGAATTTTAACGCCACCCAGGCAGACTTCCCGCAAGACGCGCTGATCCACCAACTGTTTGAAGCACAGGTGATCAACAGCCCCACGGCTACAGCGATAGTGTGTGGAGCTAAGACACTCAGTTATGATGCATTGAACCGTCAGGCTAATCGACTGGCTCATCATCTTATAGCCTTAGGGGTACGTCCAGATGATCGGGTAGCAATTTGTGTTGAACGCAACCTGAACATGATGGTGGGTTTACTTGGTATTCTCAAAGCGGGTGGTGCCTATGTGCCGTTTGATCCGGCCTATCCAACCGAACGGCTGATGCATATGCTGGCAGACTCAGAGCCGATAGTGATACTGACCCAAACAAAACTTGCCGACAGGCTGGCTGGCACTATACCCACCGTTTTACTCGATAACCTCCTCAGCACCCAAGACCCCTTTCTGCCAGCTCATAATCCCGACGCACAAGCCCTGGGGCTCACCTCACGCCATCTGGCCTATGTGATCTACACGTCAGGCTCTACAGGTTTGCCGAAAGGCGTGGCAATCGAACACCGCAATACCGTGAATTTCCTGATCTGGGTACAACAGACGTTTAGTCAGGAGGAGTTGGCACACACCCTTTTTGCTACTTCCCTGAATTTTGATTTGTCGGTATACGAATGCTTTGCCCCTCTGCTCCTTGGTGGTACGGTTCACCTTGTTACTGACATACTGTCACTGGTCAACACAAGCTCAGTCAACCCAAAACCATCACTCAGCCTTATCAACACCGTGCCATCGGCTATCGCTCAGCTGGTGGAAACCAATGCGCTACCCATGGATATTCGGACGGTCAATTTAGCGGGAGAAAAAGTAAAGTCACACATTGTTGAACATTTATTTTCTCACTCTGCCGTACAGGATGTATGCAACCTGTATGGTCCTTCTGAAACCACGACGTATTCGACCTGGACGCGGATGAATCGGGCAACCGGATTTGCCAACCATATCGGTCGCCCGATTGCCAATACCCAGATTTATATTTTGGATGCACACACACAGCCTGTGCCACTTGGTGTTATTGGGGAAATACATATTGCCGGCGCTGGGGTTGCCCGTGGTTACCTGAATCGCCCTGAACTGACCGCAGAGCGTTTCCTCTCCGATCCGTTCTCCTCAGATCCCGATGCCCGCATGTACAAAACTGGCGATCTCGGCCGCTGGCTACCCGATGGTACGATTGACTACCTTGGCCGCAATGATTTTCAGGTTAAACTGCGTGGCTTCCGCATCGAACTGGGGGAAATCGAAGCCCAATTGATGCAATGCCAAGGCGTGCAAGAAGCGGTAGTGATTGCCCATGAAGATACTGATACTGTTTATGGAAACACAGAAAATATAAACACGGGGGGACAGAAACGACTCGTCGCCTATTTACGACCTCAGAACAGCGTTGAGCTACTTCCCGCAGAACTGCGCCAACAACTTGCTCAACACCTCGCTGAATACATGCTGCCCAGTGCCTTTGTGGTACTCGACACTTTCCCGCTGACTGCCAACGGTAAACTTGACCGTCAAGCTCTCCCAGCTCCTGATGCATTTTCAGTGATAGTACGTGGCTATGAAGCCCCACACGGAGAGGTGGAAATCGCTCTGGCGCAGATCTGGCAGGATCTCTTGGGATTGGAACAAGTCGGCCGTCATGACCATTTCTTTGAACTTGGCGGCCATTCATTGATGATTGTCAGCCTGATCGAACGGCTGTACAGCCTTGGCTGGCAACTTGATGTTCGCAGTGTGTTCTCTGCACCTGTCCTGACTGAGATGGCACAGGCAATCAAGGGTGATATCGACGCTTTCGTGGTGCCGCCTAACCGTATTCCTGCCGATTGCTCAGCCATTACGCCTGATATGCTGCCACTGGTTTCATTGTCCCAAACCGAGATTGATGCCATCGTTACAACAACGCCTGGCGGGACAAGCAATATACAGGATATTTATCCATTGGCACCGTTACAGGAAGGCATCCTGTTCCACCATTTGCGGCAATCCCAAGGCGACACTTATCTGTTACAGACCCTGCTTGCTTTCGAAACTCGTGAGCGTCTTGACACCTTCCTGTCCGCATTCCAACAAGTCATTGACCGCCACGATATCCTGCGTACCGCAGCCTGCTGGCAAGGATTGATAAGACCGGTCCAGGTAGTCTGGCGCCAGGCACCGTTGTATATCAATACCTTCGTTCCTGACACGGCGGATAACGTCCTGTCCCAGCTACAGGAGCATACCAACCCGCGTCGGCACTGTCTCGATTTGAGCCGTGCTCCGCTATTCGCTGCTGATATCACCCATGATCCAGCACAGGATGAATGGTTGCTCTCTCTGCGTTTCCATCATCTGGTCAGTGACCATATGACACTTGAGCTGATTTTTGCTGAAATTGCCCAAATACAAGAAGGTCATGCTGACACCCTGCCGGCAACGTTGCCCTACCGCAACTTTATCGCCCAAACTTTAAGTGCGCCGGGTACTGAGCACGAAGCTTATTTCCGTTCTCAACTGGCGGATATCGACACACCGACGGCTCCCTTCGGTGTACTCTCAATGCAGGATGATAATGAACCGATCGTCGAAGCCCATCTCTCGCTCGATCCTGCTCTAGCGGAGGCGATACGTACTCAAGCCCGCCGTCTGGGAGTCAGTTCAGGTGTTCTGTTCCATGTCGCCTGGGCACAAGTGCTGGCACAAACCAGCGGCCACGATGATGTGGTCTTTGGCTCCGTATTATCAGGCCGATTACAGGGAGGGGCAGGCGCTTCCCGAACATTGGGGATGTTTATCAATACCCTGCCGATACGAATTTCCCTGTCCGATCATAGCGTGCAGGAGCTGGTGCAGCTTACCTATCACAATTTAACGGCACTGCTGGAACACGAACAAGCACCATTAGCACTGGCTCAACGTTGTAGCGGTGTGGCGCAGTCAATACCGCTGTTCAGTACGCTACTCAATTACCGTCACAGCCAAATCACCGAGGGCGACGAAGTTAATGTCATTGAAATACCCCAAATAGATATGCGTATCGTTGCCATTGAAGAACGGACTAATTATCCGATGACCTTATCGGTAGATGATATGGGTGTCGGTTTCCGCCTGACCGCACAAACGGTGGCAAGTATTGATCCGACACGCATAATGACTTATCTGGCGAACGCTATCAGTGGATTGGTCAATGCTTTGGCTCACAAACCACGACGATTAATCCAAGATCTATCAATTTTGCCCGCGACAGAACGTCAACAACTGTTGGTAGACTTTAATGCCACGCAAGTGGATTTTCCACAAAATGCCTTGATCCACCAGCTATTCGAAACCCAGGTGGAACATCATCCCGATGCAACAGCCGTCGTGTTTGCAGAACAATCCCTGAGCTATAACGAACTTAACCGCCGTGCCAATCAGCTGGCCCATTACCTGATTGCGCTGGGTGTGCGTCCAGACGATCGAATTGCCATCTGTGCCGAACGCAGTCTGGAAACGGTGGTTGGCTTGCTGGCTATTCTCAAGGCTGGCGGGGCTTACGTGCCACTTGACCCAAGCTATCCGACTGAACGACTGGTTTATATGCTTGAGGATGCAGCGCCTATGGTTCTGCTGACCCAGACAGCACAAGTTAACAGATTAAACACCCTGATACCTACGGTATTGCTTGATACACAAGAACCGTTTTGGGCAGCACAACCCACTCACAACCCCAATACACACGTATTGGGCCTGACATCACAGAATTTGGCCTATGTGATCTATACCTCTGGCTCTACCGGACAACCTAAAGGCGTGATGGTCGAACATCGCAATGTCCTCCGTCTGATCGTTAATAGTGGCTTTGCTGATATTAATCCGAATGACGGTGTCGCCCATTGTGCCAATATCGCTTTTGATGCCTCGACCTGGGAAATCTGGTCCGCCCTGCTCAATGGGGCCCGCCTGCATGTGGTACCACAATCGGTGCTGCTCGATCCGGCACATTTCTGCGATGCACTGATCAAGGGACGCATCACCGCCCTCTGGTTGACTGTGGGTTTGTTCAACGAATATCTCGATAGCCTCAACCCCCTGTTTGGACAATTGCGCTATCTGCTTATCGGCGGTGATGTTCTCGATCCAAGAAAGATCCAACAGCTGCAATTGGCTGAATCTCAACCCGTCCACCTGATAAATTGCTATGGCCCAACAGAAACCACAACATTTGCTACTACCTATGCGATAAGTTCTCCCGTTGATGTGACGCATTCCATCCCTGTCGGCCGCCCGATTGCCAATACCCAGATTTATATCCTGGACCCACACGGCCAACCCGTTCCTCGCGGTGTGACAGGGGAAATTTATATTGCCGGTGCCGGCGTAGCCCGTGGTTACCTGAATCGACCTGAACTGACTGCCGAACGTTTCCAGACCGATCCCTTCGCTTCACAGCCAGACAGCCGCATGTACAAAACCGGTGATCTCGGCCGCTGGCTGCCCGATGGCAATATCGAATACCTCGGCCGCAATGATTTTCAGGTTAAGTTGCGTGGCTTCCGTATCGAGTTGGGAGAAATCGAAGCCAGACTGACCCAATGTGACAGCGTGCGCGAAGCGATCGTGATTGCCCGCGAAGATGAACCTGGACAAAAACGGCTGGTGGCCTATCTGTTGCCGCAAAAGGGGATTGAACTGGAGCCTGCTGCACTGCGTCAGCAACTTGCTCAACATCTCGCTGAATATATGTTGCCCAGTGCTTTTGTCACGTTGACGTCCTTCCCGCTAATGCCCAATGGCAAACTCGACCGTCACGCCCTGCCTGCTCCTGAACTATCAGCCGTAGTCGCTCGCGGCTATGAAGCTCCCATCGGTGAGATAGAAATCACCTTGGCTCAGATTTGGCAAGATTTGCTCGGGCTGGAACAAGTGGGTCGCTACGATCATTTCTTTGAATTGGGTGGTCATTCCCTGCTTGCCGTTCAACTCGTCGCACATGTACGCCAAGATTTGGCACGGGATTTGTCACTCCAGCAGCTCTTTGACCAACCCATATTGATGGATCTGGCTCAAACACTCACGGGTGCTTCGGCAACAACCCAGATGACGATCCCTGTGACTGATCGCAACCAGCCGTTACCTCTGTCCTTTGCTCAACAAAGATTGTGGTTCCTGAGTCAGATCGATCAAGCAGCCAGTCTGGCCTATCATATTCCTCTGGCATTACGCCTGATCGGTCAGCTTAATCGCCCGGCCTTAATCCGTGCATTTGACCAATTGATCACCCGGCATGAAAGCTTGCGTACTTGCTTTGTGCTGGTTTCCGGCCAGCCTTATCAGCATATCGAATCGGCTGACATTCACTTTGCCTTGTCATACCAGGACTTACGTTCGCTAGCACCAGAAACACACTCCGGCCATATTGCTGATTTGAACGCCCTTGAAGCACAGATGCCTTTTGACTTTACCCAAGGCCCGCTAATCCGCGGTCACTTGTTGCAACTGGCAGACGAAGAGCACGTCTTGCTGCTTACCCAGCATCATATTATTTCTGACGGCTGGTCCATCGGTATACTCATGCATGAACTCAGTGTGCTTTATCACGCTATCCTCGCCGGCCAAGATGTCCCCTTGCCGCCACTGCCGATCCAGTACGCCGACTATGCGGTCTGGCAACGTGAATGGTTGCAAGAATCCACCCTCACGACACAACGCGATTTCTGGTGTACTCAGCTTACCGACGCGCCGGCTTTACTGTCTCTCCCAACCGACCGACCGCGTCCGGCGATACAAACTTTTGTCGGCGGTCGAGTGCCTGTGCATTTTGATGACGATTTATTAGCGTCCCTGAAAAGGTTTGGGCAGCTCCATAACACCACCTTATTTATGACTGTGCTGGGAGGCTGGGGTATTGTCTTGTCTCGGCTCAGTGGTCAGGATGATATCGTTATCGGTACACCTGTCGCTAACCGCCCACACCATGAACTTGAGGGATTAATCGGTTTCTTCGTCAATACACTGGCCTTACGCGTCAGCCTGAATGATGCCGTCACGGTCACTGACCTGCTCGCTCAGGTTAGGGAGCGGGCGCTCGCCGCTTATGCTCATCAGGATCTGCCCTTTGAGCAGGTGGTGGAAGCGCTCCAACCCGAACGCAATCTCAGCTACAGCCCGATTTTCCAGGTGATGCTGGCTTTAAATAATACCCCCGCTCAGGCGTTGGCATTTCCCGATATCCGATGCATACCCATTGAACAGGCACACCCTAGCGCTCACTTTGACTTAACCTTGTCACTGACTGAAACCGAGGCCGGGCTGGTCGGTGATTTGGCCTATGCAGCCGATCTGTTTGACGCCGCAACCATTGAGCGTATGGTCGGTTACTTAACCCATGTGCTAACGGCTATGGCGGCGGATGACACCCAACTTATTGCCACTTTACCGATGCTACCTGCCTCAGAACGGCAACAACTACTGGTGGATTTCAACGCGACACAGATGGATTTCCCGCAAACGGCGTTGATCCATCAACTCTTCGAATCTCAGGCAGAACAGTGTCCCGATGCCACTGCCGTAGTCTACGAAGACCAAACGCTGAGCTATGGTGAATTAAACCACCGCGCCAATCAATTAGCCCATTACCTGATTACACTAGGGGTACGTCCAGATGATCGCGTCGCCCTCTGCGCTGAGCGTAGTCTGGAGATGGTGATCGGCTTACTGGCGATCCTCAAAGCGGGCGGGGCTTATGTGCCGCTCGATCCCATTTATCCGGCCGAACGGCTGGTTTACATGGTTGAAGATGCTGCTCCGGTGGCGTTACTCACGCAATCGGTACTGTCCCGATCAGAATGGCTCGCTCAGTTTAACGCCTTGCCAACCGTCTTACTGGATAATACCGAACCGTGCCTGGCAACCCAACCCGCTGATAATCCAGACGCACAGGCACTGGGTTTGGCGTCTCATCATCTGGCCTATGTCATTTATACTTCCGGTTCGACCGGTCAACCGAAAGGAGTAATGATCGAACATCATAGCCTGTGCAACTTGATCACCACCCAGCAACAGGCGCTGGCACTGACCCCAGATAGTCGCGTCTTACAGTTCGCCTCAAACAGTTTTGATGCCAGTATCTGGGAATGTTGTATGGCTTTCGTAACGGGTGCTCGCCTCTACCTGACCAAACGAGCCAATCTGCTGCCCGGTGCAGTATTGTCCGGCTATTTAGCAGACCATGCCATCAGCCATGTTCTCCTGTCGCCCACTGCACTGGCCGCGATGGATTCCCTGCCCGATACCTTACAAACCTTGCTGGTGGGTGGCGAAGCCTGTCCGCCAACCTTAGTCAAACGCTGGTCATCAGGACGACAAATGCTCAATGCCTATGGGCCGACGGAAATCACGGTCTGTGCTACGCTCTATGCCTGTTCCTGCGCGGAGGATAACTCAACCGATAATCCGCCACCGATTGGTCGCCCCATAGCCAATACCCAAATCTATCTCCTTGATACCCATTATCAGCCTGTCCCGCTGGGTGTCATGGGGGAGATCTATATTGCTGGTACGGGAGTCGCCCGTGGCTATCTTAATCGCCCCGAACTTACCGCCGAGCGTTTCCTCGCTGATCCATTCTCTTCCACCCCCAATGCACGGATGTACAAAACGGGGGATCTTGGGCGCTGGCTCGCCAATGGCAATATTGAATACCTTGGCCGCAATGATTTTCAAATCAAGCTCCGTGGATTCCGTATTGAATTGGGAGAAATCGAGGCCAAACTCACGCAATGTGATGGGGTACGTGAAGCGGTGGTGGTTGCTCGCGAAGATAAGTCCGGCCATAAACGACTGGTCGCCTATCTGCTGCCAAAGGAAAGCGCTGAATTGGTGCCCGCTGAACTGCGTCAGCAACTTGCCCGGCACCTCGCCGACTATATGCTGCCCAGTGCCTTTGTCACGCTGGCATCCTTCCCGTTAACGCCAAACGGCAAGCTTGACCATCAGGCGCTGCCTGAACCCGATGCATCCGCCATCGTGATGCTCCGCCATGAACCCCCGATGGGTGAAGCGGAAACCACCCTGGCACAAATCTGGCGAGAGCTATTGGGATTGGAACAAGTCAGCCGCCACGACCATTTCTTTGCACTTGGCGGCCATTCGTTGATGATAGTCAGCCTGATCGAAGAACTGCGCAAGCTGGGTTGGCAACTTGACGTTCGCAGTGTATTCGCCGCGCCCATCTTGATCGATATGGCCCAGACTCTCCAGCGTGATACCCATACCTTTATCGTGCCACCCAACCTGATACCCGAGGGCTGTACCGCTATTACGCCCGCTATGCTGCCACTGGTTTCCCTGTCCCAGGCTGAGATTGATGCCATCGTTAATACTGTTTCTGATGGGGCAAGTAATGTACAGGATATCTATCCATTGTCTCCCTTGCAGGAAGGCATCCTGTTCCATCATCTGTTGCAGGTACAAGGTGATACCTATTTATTGCAAATCATACTTGCCTTCAATACCCGCAAACGTCTTGATGCTTTTCTAAGTGCCTTACAGCAAGTTATTGATCGTCATGACATCCTGCGCACGGCGGTTTACTGGCAAGATCTGGCGCAACCGGTTCAGGTGGTTTGGCGTCAGGCACCGCTCACTGTCCATGAATTCATCCCAATCTCGACCAACGATATTCCAGCGCAGTTACAAGCTCATACCGATCCGCGCCAGCATCGTATCGACCTGACTCAAGCCCCCTTATTTACGGCTGATATTACCCTTGATCCGGCACAAAATGAGTGGTTGCTGGCACTGCGTTTCCACCATCTGGTCAGCGACCATATGACACTGGATCTGATTTTCGCTGAGATTACCCAAATATTACGAGGAAATGTGGAAGCTCTGCCTACCACGCTACCCTATCGCAACTTTATCGCCCAGATCCTGAATGTACCGAGTTCAGTGCATGAGGATTACTTTCGTGAACAGCTCGCCGATATTGATGAACCCACAGCGCCGTTTGGCGTACTCGCTATTCCTAAAAACGCGCCAAACGACACTAAACCCGTTTCCGTTGCCAAGTCCAGACTTTTACTCACTCCTGAACTGGCAGAAGCCATTCGTGTTCAATCCCGCCGTTTGGGAGTCAGTCCGGGCGTCCTGTTCCACGTAGCCTGGGCGCAGGTATTAGCCCAGACTAGCGGTCGTGATGATGTGGTGTTTGGCTCCGTGCTACTGGGCCGACTGCAAGGCGGGGCAGGAGCTGACCGCATACTGGGGATGTTTATCAACACGCTCCCCCTGCGTATCTCTCTGAGCGGGCGCACAGTACAGGAAAGCGTGCAAGCGACCTATCAGCATCTGACCGCTTTACTGGAACATGAGCAGGCCCCGCTGGCGCTGGCACAACGGTGCGGTGGCGTGGCCCAACCCATGCCGCTGTTCGGCACTTTGCTCAATTATCGTCATAGTCAGGCTGACAGAGACGATACTATTGACACCCTATGGACAGATATGCGACTGGTTGCGGCTGAAGAACAGACCAACTATCCCATTACCCTGTCAGTCGATGATTTGGGGGATAATTTCCAATTAACCGCCCTGACCGTGACAGAAATTACGCCAGAACGCATCACCGCCTATCTGGAGACGGCCATCAACGGTCTGATCGATGCCCTGATCCACAACCCACAACAATTGATCCTAAATGTTCCGATCTTGCCGGAACCAGAGCAGCAACAATTGCTGGTGGACTTCAATGCCACTCAGACGGATTTCCCGCAAGACGCATTAATCCATCAACTCGTTGAGACCCAAGCATTACAACGCCCCCATGCCACCGCCGTGATCTGCGAAGGCCAGACATTGAGCTATACAGAATTGAACCAACATGCCAATCGTCTGGCTCATCATTTGATTGCGCTAGGGGTGCGTCCAGATGATCGCGTCGCTATCTGTATCGAACGCAGTCTGGAGATGGTAGTTGGCTTACTGGCGATCCTCAAGGCAGGCGGTGCCTATGTCCCGCTTGATCCAACCTATCCGATTGAACGGTTAGCCTATATGCTCAGGGATGCAGCTCCCGTTGTTTTATTGACCCAGACAGCACAAGTCAACAAGCTGCCTGACACCGTGCCGACAATCTTGCTTGACTCTTTATTTGACCGCAATGAAACCCTGCTGGCGACACAACCGACGGATACCCCAAACGCCCAAGCACAGGGACTGACATCCCGTCATCTAGCCTATGTCATTTACACATCGGGTTCGACCGGCCAGCCCAAAGGGGTGATGGTCGAGCATCGCAATGTCGTTAGCCTTATCATCAATAATGGCTTTGCCGATCTAGGATCTGACGATTGTATTGCCCATTGCGCCAATGTCTCATTTGATGCCGCCACGTGGGAAGTGTGGGCTGGCTTGGTTCATGGGGCGCGTATTCTGTTAATTCCAGAAAAAACCTTGTTACAACCCACTGATTTTGGTCAGTGCTTGTCAGCGGAGGGGGTCAGTGCGTTATTCCTGACCACGGCCCTGTTTAACCAATATGCGAGTTTAATTGCGCCAACTCTGTCTGGTTTGCGTTATGTCCTTTTTGGTGGCGAACAGGTTGATACCCGTCCTGCCATTCGCCTTAGAACCGAGCATTCACCCAAACATTTACTGCATGTGTATGGGCCAACAGAGACAACCACGTTTGCCACCGCCTATGAAATCCCTGTTCTGGAAAATGAAGACGTTGAAGGTAAAGGCAGAAAAATCCCCATTGGTCACCCGATCGCGAATACCCAGATCTATATCCTGAATCAACAAGGCCAGCCTGTCCCTTCTGGGGTTGCCGGTGAAATTTATATTGCCGGTGCTGGGGTTGCCCGTGGCTACCTGAATCGCCCTGAACTGACCGCAGAACGCTTCCTGACTGATCCGTTCTCTTCGCAACCCGGTGCCCGCATGTACAAAACCGGTGACCTCGGTCGCTGGTTGCCCAATGGCAATATCGAATACCTTGGTCGCAATGATTTTCAGGTTAAACTGCGCGGCTTCCGTATCGAGTTGGGCGAAATCGAGGCCAGACTGACCCAATGTGACGGCGTGCGTGAAGCCGTGGTATTGGCCCGCGAAGATGACCCCGGACAAAAGCGACTGGTGGCCTACCTGCTGCCGCAACAAGGGATTGAATTGGTTCCGGCTGAATTACGACAACAACTCGCCCAGCATCTGGCTGAGTATATGTTACCCAGTGCCTTTATCACGCTGGATGCCTTCCCGCTCACCCCCAACGGCAAGCTGGATCGCCGGGCTCTGCCGGCACCGGATTTATCCGCGGTGGTCACGCGCCGCTATGAAGCCCCCGCGGGTGAAACAGAAATCATCCTGGCTGAGATTTGGCAAGATCTGCTCGGACTGGAACACGTCGGTCGTTACGATCACTTCTTCGAACTCGGTGGTCATTCGTTGCTGGCCATCCAGCTGGCAGCCCGCATTCGTCAACAATTGGCCCACGAGTTGCCGTTACAGCAACTTTTTGAGCAACCGCGTTTGCTCGATTTGGCCCGTGCGCTAACTAATACGGCAACAACCGCTCAGACAAACATCCCTGTCGCTGACCGCAGCCAGCTGTTGCCCCTGTCCTTTGCTCAACAACGTTTATGGTTCCTCGCTCAACTCGATCCAGCGGCCAGCCTGGCTTATCATATCCCGATGGCGTTGCGCCTGACCGGGCAGCTTCATCGCCCGGCTTTAATCCACGCCCTTGACCTTCTGGTCGCCCGCCATGAAAGCCTGCGTACCCGTTTTGTGCTGGTTTCCGGCCAGCCTTGCCAGCAAATCGATCCGGCTGATAGGGGTTTTCCCCTGTTTTATCAGGATTTGCGCACATTAACGCCAGATGCCCATAGCAACCGTATCGCGGAATTAACAAATTTCGAAGCACAAACACCTTTCGACTTTACTCAAGGTTCGCTGATCCGCGGTCATTTGCTGCAACTGGCCGATGAGGAACATATCTTGCTGCTCACCCAGCATCATATTATCTCTGATGGCTGGTCCATCGGCGTATTGCTGCGTGAATTCAGCGCCCTTTACCGCGCCGCTCTCGACAGCCAAGATGCTCCCTTACCACCCTTGCCGATTCAGTACGCCGACTATGCCGTCTGGCAGCGGGAATGGTTACAAGAAAGTGCCATTGCAAAACAGCGCGACTTCTGGTGTTCCCAGCTTGAAGGTGCGCCGGCTTTATTGACATTGCCAACCGACCGACCCCGCCCAGCGGTGCAGTCCTATGTTGGCAGCCGGCTCCCTGTCAATGTTGATGCAGACTTATTGACTGCGCTTAAGCGTCTTGGACAGCGCCATCGCACCACCTTATTTATGACCGTACTCAGTGCCTGGAGTATCGTATTGGCCCGGCTGAGTGGACAGGAGGATATTGTCATCGGCACGCCGGTTGCTAACCGCCCGCATCATGAACTGGAAGGATTAATCGGGTTCTTCGTCAATACACTGGCCTTACGTATCACGCTGGATAATTCCAGCAGTGTTGCTGACTTGCTCGCCCAAGTGCGGGAACACGCTTTCGCGGCCTATGCTCATCAGGATCTGCCCTTTGAACAGGTGGTGGAAGCGCTCCAGCCCGAACGCAACCTGAGTTACAGCCCCCTCTTCCAGGTGATGCTGGCCTTAAACAACACACCACAACATCTATCACGACAAGCGTTAGCTTTGCCTGAGCTACAACTCACCCACATTGAGCAGGAACACTATAGTGCCCACTTTGATTTGACCTTGTCATTGGCCGAAAATGAGGACGGCCGCCTGGTCGGTGAACTGGCCTACGCCACTGACTTATTCGACGCCACGACCATTGAGCGTTTGGTGGGTTACCTGACAAATGTGTTGACCGCTATGGTGGCGGATGAGACACAACTTATTGGTGCTCTGCCCCTGCTGCCAGAATCGGAGCGACGGCAACTGTTGGTGGAATTCAATGCCACCCAGCAGAACTTGCCACAGGAAGCGTTGATCCACCAACTAGTTGAAGCGCAGGCTGCACAACATCCTGAAGCTATCGCCGCTGTATTTGAGGAACAAACGATCAGCTATGGTGAGTTAAACCGCCGTGCCAATCAGTTAGCGCATTATCTGGTCACGTTGGGAGTATGCCCGGATGATCGGATCGCAATTTGTGCCGAACGCAGTTTGGAAATGGTGGTCGGCTTACTGGCAATTCTCAAAGCAGGGGGGGCCTATGTGCCGCTTGATCCGGCCTACCCCGCCGAACGGCTGGCTTATATGCTGGAAGATGCGGCGCCTGTGGCTTTACTGACTCAAGCAACGTTACGCAACAAGCTGGACAGCACCTTACCTACGGTCTTGCTGGATAATATTTGTGATAGCCAGACAGCATTCCTGGCAATGCAGCCGACCGATAATCCCGACGCACAGGCACTGGGGCTGACATCCCGCCATCTGGCCTACGTGATTTACACGTCGGGATCGACCGGAACACCGAAAGGGGTGATGGTTGAGCACGCCAATGTCATCCGCCTGTTAGCCGCAACACAATCCCGTTTCCAGTTTGATGATAAAGACGTCTGGACGCTGTTCCACTCATTTGCTTTCGATTTCTCCGTCTGGGAATTGTGGGGGGCTTTAGCTTACGGCGGTCGATTGGTCGTTATTTCAGCCGAATGTGCCCGTTCACCACAGTTGTTCTATTCGCTATTATGCCGTGAACATGTCACGATCCTGAACCAGACCCCCAGCGCTTTCCGTTCGCTGATTGCCGCTCAAGATGTAACTGAGCACGCCCTGCGATGCATTATTTTTGGCGGTGAGGCGCTGGAATTACATACCCTTGTCCCGTGGGTGACCCGCAATCCGACCGCGCAAACCCGTCTGGTCAATATGTATGGCATCACCGAAATTACTGTTCATGCGACCTATCGCGAACTGACTGAAGCCGATATCTATTCAGGACGGGGCAGTTTGATTGGTCAGCCACTGGCTGATCTGCGGATCTATATTCTGGACCCCCACGGTCAACTGGCGCCGCTCGGCGTGGCCGGCGAAATCTATATCGTCGGTGACGGTGTCACCAGAGGCTATCTGAACCGGCCTGAACTCACCGCCGAGCGCTTCCTCACTGATCCATTCTTCCTGAATTCGGCTGCCCGGATGTACAAGACGGGCGATCTCGGTCGCTGGCTGCCCGATGGCAATATCGAATACCTTGGCCGCAATGATTTTCAGGTCAAACTGCGTGGCTTCCGCATTGAATTGGGGGAAATCGAGGCAAAACTGGAACAATGTCATGGCGTGCGCGAAGCCGTGGTATTAGCCCGTGAAGATGAGCCCGGTCAGAAACGGCTGGTGGCCTATCTACGGCCACGGGAGAGCGTGGCGCTGGTGCCGGCTGAACTGCGCCAGCAACTCGCCCAACACCTTGCCGACTATATGTTACCCAGCGCTTTTGTCACGTTGGCCGCTTTCCCTTTAACGCCCAATGGCAAACTTGACCGTCAGGCGCTGCCAGCTCCCGATTCATCCGCCCTTGTCGTACGCCATTATGCAAGCCCTATCGGTGAGATGGAAATGACCCTCGCCCAAATTTGGCAAAAATTATTGGGGCTGGAGCGAGTTGGGCGCCATGACCACTTCTTCGAACTCGGTGGCCATTCACTGATGATTGTCAGCCTGATCGAAGAACTGCGCAATCGGGGCTGGCAGCTCGACGTTCGCAGTGTCTTCGTCGCCCCTGTCCTGATTGATATGGCGCAGACTGTCCGGCGTGATGCCAACACCTTTGTCGTGCCCCCCAATCTCATCGCTGAAGAGTGCACAACCATTACCCCCGATATACTGCCTTTGGTTTCCCTGTCCCAGACTGAAATTGATGCTATCGTGATGATTGTTCCGGGTGGCGGTGTCAATGTGCAGGATATCTATCCGCTCGCGCCGTTACAGGAAGGGATTTTGTTCCATCATCTGTTACAGACCCAGGGGGATAATTATCTGCTGCAAAGCGTGCTCGCATTCGATACCCGTGCGCGCCTCAATGCCTTTTTAGCGGCGCTGCAACAGGTGATCGACCGCCATGATATTCTGCGTACCGCCGTTTGCTGGCAAGAACTGGCACAACCGGTGCAAGTGGTCTGGCGTCAGGCACCGCTGAAAGTTAACATCTTCACCCCCACGACAACGGGTGACGTTGTCACCCAACTCAAGCGTCATACCGATCCACGCCAGCACCGTATCAATTTAAATCAGGCGCCCCTGTTTGCCGCCGATATCGCCCCGGATCCGGTACAGGATGAATGGCTGTTGGCGCTACGCTTCCATCATCTGGTCAGTGACCATCTGACCCTGGAGCTGATTTTTGCGGAAATCGCGCTTATCTTGCAGGGCAAGACGGAGAAACTGCCAGCGGTACTGCCTTACCGCAATTTTATCGCCCAAACCCTGGCTACCCCGGCCGCTGACCACGAGGCTTATTTCCGCACCCAACTGGCGGATATTGATGAACCCACGGCGCCTTTTGGGGTGCTCAAGGTGCATCCTGACGACGACTGCGTGGCTGAGGCCCGTCTGCCTATCGCCCCCGATCTGGCTAAAGCCATCCGTACTCAGGCGCGTCGTTTAGGCGTCAGCCCCAGTGTGCTGTTCCATGTGGCATGGGCGCAAGTGTTGGCCCAGACCAGCGGCCGCGATGACGTGGTATTTGGCTCCGTGCTATTAGGCCGTCTGCAAGGCGGTGCGGGGGCCGAGCGGGTATTGGGTATGTTCATCAATACGTTGCCAATGCGGGTTTCCCTGACTCATTACACTGTTCAGGAAGTCGTCCACAACACCCACCACGGATTGATGATGTTACTGGAACACGAACAGGCTCCATTGGCATTGGCACAACGTTGCAGCGGTATGCCGCAGTCGATGCCGTTATTTAGTAGCTTATTGAATTATCGTCATGCTCAATCTGCTGAAACCGGAGGGCTTGATACTATCTGGGCGGGTATACGTACTTTAGCCGCAGAAGAACGAACGAACTACCCTGTCACCCTGTCAGTGGATGATTTAGGCGTCAATTTCCAGCTCATCGCCCAGACAGTAGCCGGTATCGACCCAACCCGCGTAACCAACTATCTGGTCACCGCCATCAGTGGCTTAATCGATGCTCTGGTTCATGATCCACAACGGTTAGTTCGGGATATCTCAATCCTGCCCGCCACAGAGCGCCAGCAACTATTGGTAGATGCCAATGCTACGCAGGCCGATTTTCCGCAAGACCAGTTGATTCACTCATTGTTCGAAGCTCAAGCTGCACGCCATCCTGATACCCTTGCTGTCGTATTTGACGGACAAACGCTCAGCTATGGTGAACTTAACTGCCTTGCCAATCAGTTAGCTCACCATCTGATTTCATTGGGCGTGCACCCAGATGATCGGGTTGCCATCTGTATCGAACGTAGTCTGGATCTCATCGTCGGCCTGCTCGCTATTCTCAAAGCCGGCGGCGCTTACGTCCCGCTCGATCCCACCTATCCGAGCGAACGGCTGGCTTATATGCTTGAAGATTCAGAACCCGTGGCGTTGCTGACTCAGACAACACAAGCCGACAAGCTGTCCAGTTTTGTACCTAGGTCCATGTCGATAGTCATACTCGACACCCAAAAATTAATTCTGGCGGAACAACCGACCCATAACCCAGACATCCACGCCTTGGGGTTGATGTCACACCATCTGGCCTATGTGCTTTATACCTCTGGCTCGACGGGGCAACCCAAAGGCGTGATGGTTGAGCACCGCAATATCCTTCGCCTGATTATCAACAATGGCTTTACTGATATTGGTCCCAACGACTGTATCGCCCATTGTGCCAATATTGCTTTTGACGCCTCGACCTGGGAAATCTGGTCTGCCTTACTTAATGGCGCACGCCTGCATGTGATCCCACAATCGATTCTGCTTAATCCGGCGCATTTCTGCGATTCACTGATTAAGGGGAAAATCAGTGCCCTCTGGCTGACTGTCGGCTTGTTCAACGAATATCTCGATAACCTCAGCCCCCTGTTTGAGCAACTACGCTATCTGCTTGTCGGCGGTGATGTGCTCGATCCAAGAAAGATACAGCAGGTGCAATTAGCCGAGTTCCAGCCAGCACACCTGATTAATGGCTATGGCCCAACGGAAACCACTGCATTTGCCACAACCTATGCGATTACCTCACCCGTTGATGTGACCCGTTCCATTCCTATCGGTCGCCCGATCGCGAATACCCAGATTTATATTCTGGATATGCTAGGTCAACCCGTTCCTTATGGTGTAGCGGGGGAAATTTATATTGCCGGTGCCGGTGTAGCGCGCGGTTATCTGAACCGACCTAAACTCACCACCGAGCGCTTCCTGCCCGATCCGTTCTCTTCGCAACCCGATGCCCGCATGTACAAAACCGGCGATCTCGGCCGCTGGCTGCCCGATGGCAATATCGAATACCTTGGCCGCAATGACTTTCAGGTCAAGCTGCGTGGCTTCCGTATCGAGCTGGGAGAAATCGAAACCCGACTCAACCAATGTGATGGTGTGCGCGAAGCAATTGTGTTGGCGCGCGAAGACGAACCCGGCCAGAAACGGCTGGTCGCTTACCTGTTACCGCAGGAAGGGATTGAATTAGCGCCCGCGGAGCTGCGTCAGCAACTTGCTCAGTATCTCGCTGATTATATGTTGCCCAGTGCCTTTGTCACGCTCACGGCCTTCCCTCTGACTCCCAATGGCAAACTTGACCGTCAGGCCCTGCCTGCGCCGGATCTGGCTGCCGTGGTGACTCAGGGTTATGAACCGCCACAAGGTGGGATAGAAACCGCGTTGGCGCAAATCTGGCAAGACTTATTAGGACTGGAGCGTATCAGTCGCCATGACCACTTCTTTGAACTCGGCGGCCACTCGCTGATGGTTGTCAGGCTGATAACACGCATACAAAACAAATTCCTGGTCAGTATCCCTCTGACGGCGTTATTCACTTCGCCCACATTAACAGAGCAGGCCACTGTCATTCTCTCAACTCAAATGAATGCGGTAGGAGAAAACGAGCTTGAGTCAATTCAAAACGATCTTGACTCATTGTCGGCAGAAGAATTGATAGCAATTTTAGGTGGGGACAGAAAATAATGACAAGGTTCAATATGAATATCAATGAGTTAAAACGTGCGGTACTGGAGAAAAGACTTGAAGAACAACTGAAAACTCGCGGGAACCAACAACAACCGGCATTCATCAAACCCGCAGACAGACATCAGCCCCTGCCGCTTTCTTTTGCCCAGCAGCGGTTGTGGTTTATCAGCAAGTTCGATGCGGCGGCCAGCCAGGCTTATCATCTGTCGGTGACATTACGCCTCACTGGTCAGCTCGACTACCCGGCGCTGAAAGCAGCACTGGATCGCCTGATTGCCCGCCATGAAAGTCTGCGTACCCGTTTTATTCTGGTAGCAGGCCAGCCCTGCCAACATATCGATCCGGCTGACATTGGTTTTGCCCTGTCCTGCCACGACCTGCGCCTGCTCGATCCGGGCTTGCGTAGCCAGCGAGTCACTGAACTCGCTGATCTTGAGGCGCAGGCGCCCTTCGATTTTACCCAAGGGCCGCTGATCCGTGGTCAACTGCTGCAACTGGCCGACGACGAGCATGTACTGTTGCTGACCCTGCATCACATTATCACTGACGGCTGGTCTGTCGGTGTGCTGGTGCAAGAACTGAGCATCTTTTACCGTGCGGCCCTTGACGGCCAGCCTGATCCTTTGCCTCCCCTGCCGATCCAGTATGCTGATTATGCGGTCTGGCAACAGGAGCAGTTACAAGGCACCGCCTTCACAGAACAACGTGATTTCTGGTGTACCCAGCTTGCTGATGCACCGGCTTTACTCACTCTCCCAACCGACCGGCCACGTCCGGCAGTACAAACCTATGCGGGCAACCGCGTGCCAGTGCAGATTGATGCGGATTTATTGGCTTCACTGAAAGTGCTTGGACAACGTCACAACACCACGTTGTTTATGACAGTGCTCAGTGTCTGGAGTCTGGTACTGGCCCGGCTCAGTGGGCAGGATGATATTGTAATCGGCACCCCTGTCGCTAACCGTCCACAGCATGAACTGGAAGGGCTGATGGGGTTCTTTGTTAATACGCTGGCCTTGCGTATCTCCTGCCATGATAACCTCCGTGTGACAGATTTGCTGGCTCAGGTGCGGGAGCAGGCTCTGGCCGCTTATGCCCATCAGGATCTACCCTTCGAGCAGGTGGTAGAAGCGCTCCAGCCGGCACGCAGCCTGAGTTACAGCCCGCTCTTTCAGGTAATGCTGGCCTTAAACAATACCCCAACCCAAGAGTTGACCCTTCCGGGGTTGCAACTGACGACGATTGCCCAGGAACATCGCAGTGCACATTTTGACTTAACCTTATCACTGAGTGAAACCGAAGCCGGTTTAATCGGTGAGCTGGAATATGCCACCGATTTATTCGATACCGCCACCGTTGAACGGATAGTCGGTTATTTCAACAAGGCACTGATCGCTATGGTGGCAGATGACACCCAACTTATTGCCACGTTACCCCTGTTGCCCGCCTCAGAACGGCAACAACTGCTGGTGGATTTTAATGCCACTCAGTCCGATTTCCCGCAAAACGCGTTGATTCACTCGCTGTTTGAAGCCCAGGCCGCACAGCATCCCGAGAGCATTGCGGTCGTCTATGAAGAGCAGACCCTGAGCTACGGTGAATTAAATCATCGCGCGAATCAGTTGGCCCATTCCCTGATTACGCTAGGAGTACGTCCAGATGATCGGGTGGCGATTTGTGCTGAACGCAGTCTGGACGCCATCGTGGGCTTGCTGGGCATCCTTAAGGCCGGTGGGGCCTATGTGCCGCTCGATCCGACTTATCCCACTGAACGGCTGGCTTATATGCTGGAAGATGCCGCCCCGGTGGTGTTACTGACCCAGACAACACAATGCGACAGACTGCGCGACAGCGTCCCTGCAACGGTGCCTGTCATCGTGCTTGATGACACAGAAGCGTTACTGGAAACCCAGCCAACGCACAATCCGCAAGCCCAGACACTGGGGCTGACATCACGCCATCTGGCTTATGTGATTTATACCTCTGGCTCGACGGGGCAACCCAAAGGCGTGATGGTCGAACATCGCAATGTCTTGCGTCTTATCATTAACAGTGGTTTTGCTGAGATTGGCCCTGACGACTGTATTGCCCATTGCGCCAATGTTTCATTTGACGCCGCCACCTGGGAAATATGGGCGGGGCTGGTGCATGGGGCGCGTATTGTGCTTATCCCGGAAAAAGTCTTGCTCCAGCCCACGCTGTTTGGTCAGTGTCTATCATCGGAAGGTGTCACTGCCCTGTTCCTGACCACCGCCCTGTTTAACCAATACGCGGAGCTCATTGGGTCATCCCTCTCTGGCTTACGCTATGTCCTGTTCGGCGGTGAACAAGCGGATAACCGTCCGGCTATTCGTCTCAGAACCGAACATCCCCCCAAACACTTACTGCATGTGTATGGGCCGACCGAGACAACCACGTTTGCCACCGCCTATGAAATTCCTGTTATGGAAGACGAAGACGTTGAAAGTAAAAACAGAAAAATCCCCATTGGGCACCCCATCGCAAATACCCAAATTTATATTTTGGATACGCAGGGTCAACCCGTTCCTATCGGGGTAACAGGTGAAATCCATATTGCCGGTGACGGCGTAGCCCGCGGTTACCTCAATCGCCCTGAACTCACCGCCGAATGCTTCCTGCCCGATCCGTTTTCTTCGCAACCCGATGCCCGGATGTACAAAACTGGCGATCTGGCCCGCTGGCTGCCCGATGGCAATATTGAATACCTTGACCGTAATGACTTTCAGGTCAAATTACGGGGCTTCCGCATCGAACTGGGGGAAATCGAAGCCAAACTGAGGCAATGTGACGGCGTACGCGAAGCGGTCGTGCTGGCGCGCGAAGATGAACCCGGCCAGAAACGGCTGGTGGCCTATCTGCGGCCATTGGAGGGGATTGAACTGGTGCCGGCTGAATTGCGTCAGCAACTGACTCAGCATCTTGCTGAATACATGTTACCCAGTGCTTTTGTCATGTTAAACACATTCCCGCTCACGCCCAATGGCAAACTTAACCGTCAGGCGCTGCCGGCACCGGATTTATCGGCCGTCGTCGCCCGCCGCTATGCCACGCCCGTCGGAGAGAGAGAAATCGCCCTGGCACAGATTTGGCAAAAACTCTTAGATTTGAAACAAGTCAGCCGCCATGACCATTTCTTTGAATTCGGCGGCCATTCACTGATGATTGTCAGCCTGATCGAAGAGCTGCGTAATCTGGGCTGGCAACTCGAAGTACGTAGTGTGTTCGCCTCACCTGTCCTCGCCGATATGGCTCAGGCTATCCAGCATGGGGGCAGCACCTTTGTCGTGCCACCCAACCTTATTCCAGAGGGCTGTACGGCCATTACCCCCGATATGCTGCCATTGGTTTCGCTTTCTCAAGCTGAAATTGATGCCATCGTTGATACCGTTTCCGGTGGAACCCGTAATGTACAGGATATTTATCCACTGGCACCGTTGCAGGAAGGGATCCTGTTCCATTACCGAATGCAGGCACAGGGGGATACCTATCTGTTGCAGAGCCTGCTAGCGTTCAATTCTCGCGATCGTCTTGCGAGCTTTCTGGCGGCCTTGCAACAGGTTATTAACCGCCATGATATCCTGCGCACGGCCGTTTATTGGCAGGGACTGGAACAGCCAGTTCAGGTGGTTTGGCGTCAGGCACAGCTGACTATCCACGAATTCATCCCTGCCACGCCAGACGATATTCCGGCGCAATTACAGGCTGACACCGATCCACGCCAGCACCGTATTAATTTGAACCATGCCCCGCTGTTTGCTGCCGATATCGCCCATGATCCACTACAGAACGAATGGCTGCTGGCCCTGCGTTTCCATCATCTGGTCAGCGACCATATGACACTGGATCTGATTTTTGCCGAAATAGCGCAAATATTGCAGGGACAACAAACACTGCCTGCGGCACTGCCCTATCGCAACTTTATCGCCCAAATCCTGAACGCCCCCGCCACAGAGCACGAAGCCTATTTTCGTGCTCAACTCGCCGATATTGATGCACCGACAGCCCCATTCGGTGTGCTGTCAATACCGGATAACCAAACATTAAGCGATGATAACGCCATCACCGAAGCCCGCCTTTCTCTTCCTTCTGAACTGGCGGAAGCCATTCGCAGCCAGGCTCGGCGCTTAGGGATCAGTTCGAGTGTTCTGTTTCATGTGGCCTGGGCGCAGGTATTGGCTCATACCAGTGGTCGGGACGACGTCGTTTTTGGCTCCGTACTATTGGGGCGTCTGCAAGGCGGTGCCGGTGCCGGCCAAATACTGGGGATGTTTATCAACACCCTGCCAGTACGTGTTTCCCTGGCTGATCGCAGTGTAAAAACCGTGGTGCAAGCCACCTACGATAACCTGATGTCGCTACTGGAACATGAACAGGCACCATTGGCGTTGGCACAAAGTTGTAGTGGTGTCGCGCAACCCATGCCTCTGTTCAGCTCCTTACTCAATTACCGTCATTCCCAAGCCAATGACGCGAACGCGGTTAATATCTGGTCAGATATGCGCGTTATTGTCACACAGGAACGAACCAACTATCCAATCACACTATCAGTAGATGACTTAGGCGTTGGTTTTCACCTGACCATCCACACTGTGGCCGGTATCGATCCCGTTCGTGTAGCCCATTACCTGCTGACAGCCATTCGTGGCCTGATCGATGCGTTGGTACACCATCCACAACAGATGATTTTGGCTGTGCCAATCTTACCAACGGCAGAGCGGCAACAAGTGCTGGCCGATTTTAACGCTACTCAAGTTGATTTCCCGCAAGGTGCGCTAATCCACCAACTGTTTGAAGCACAGGCTGAACAACATGCAGATACCATCGCTGTCGTCTGTGAAAACCAGACACTGAGCTATGGTGAACTGAACCAACGGGCTAATCGTCTGGCTCATCACTTGATTGCTCTGGGAGTGCGGCCGGATGATCGGGTGGCAATTTGTGCCGAACGCAGTCTGGATACTATTGTGGGATTACTCGGCATTCTTAAGGCTGGCGGCGCTTATGTTCCGCTCGATCCGGCTTATCCCACCGAACGGCTGGCTTATATGCTCGAAGATGCCGCTCCGGTGGTATTACTGACCCAGACAGCACAATTCGACAGGTTACACCGCAGTGTATCTGCAACAGTGCCTATCGTCGTGCTTGATGCAAAGGAAATACCATTGGAGGCACAACCGACTCACAACCCCAATCCACAGGTACTGAATCTGACATCACAAAATTTGGCCTATGTGATCTATACCTCTGGCTCTACCGGGCAACCCAAAGGGGTGATGGTCGAACACCGCAGTGTCAATCGGCTGGTTATCAATAGTGCTTATGCAGATATCGGTACATCCGACTGCGTTGCTCATTGTGCCAATATCGCTTTTGATGCCTCGACCTGGGAAATTTGGTCTGCCCTGCTCAACGGGGCACGCCTGCATATCGTTCCGCAATCCGTGCTGCTCGATCCAGAACGTTTCTGCGATTCATTGATCAAGGGGCAAGTCACCGCCCTCTGGTTGACGGTGGGTTTGTTCAACGAATATCTCGATAGTCTCAAGCCGTTGTTTGGTCAGTTGCGTTACCTGCTTACCGGTGGCGATGTGCTCGATCCGAAGAAAATACAACAGGTACAACGGGCTGAGTCTCAACCCGTCCACCTGATTAACGGCTATGGTCCAACGGAAACCACAACATTTGCCTCCACCTACGAGATCACTTCTCCCGTGGATGTAACCCGTTCTATCCCTATTGGCCGCCCAATTGCCAATACCCGGATTTATGTTCTGGATACGCGTGGTCAACCCGTTCCCATCGGTGTAGCGGGTGAAATCCATATTGCCGGTGACGGCGTGGCTCGCGGTTACCTGAACCGGCCTGAACTGACTGCCGAACGCTTCCTTGCTGATCTGTTCTCCCAAAACCCCGATGCCCGTATGTACAAAACCGGTGATCTCGGGCGTTGGCTGCCTGATGGCAATATCGAATATCTTGGTCGCAATGATTTTCAGGTCAAGTTGCGTGGTTTTCGCATTGAACCCGGCGAGATTGAAGCTAAGTTAATGCAATGCGATGGCGTGCATGAAGCCATCGTTCTTATGCGCGAAGATACGCTTCTCGACAACACAGGGAGCCAGAGACGTCTGGTCGCCTACCTGATCCCCCAAACCGGTGTTGAACTGGTGCCGACAGAACTGCATCAGCAACTGGCCCAGCATCTCGCTGGCTATATGCTGCCGGGCGCCTTTGTCATATTGGAGACTTTCCCGCTGACCCCCAATGGCAAACTCGACCGTCAGGCACTTCCTGCCCCTGATGCATCCGCTATGGTCGTACGCCATTATGAAGCACCGATCAATGAAGAAGAAATCATGCTGGCCCAAATCTGGCAAGACTTGCTGGGATTAGAACGAATGGGTCGCCACGATGACTTTTTTGAACTTGGCGGCCACTCATTGCTGATCGCGCAATTAGCAACACGGATACAAGATGAATTTCTGGTCGATATCCCTATCTCCTCGTTGTTTCTTTCTCCTCAATTGGCAGAGCAGGCCGACATCATCCTTACTACCCAATTGGATGCTATAGGGAACAGCAATATTGAATTACTTGAGGACGAGCTGGATTTAATGTCAACCGAAGAATTAATGGCAATTTTAGGCGGAGACAACAACAAATGATAAGGCATAACATGAACCGCGATAACCTAAAACGTGCTGTTTTACAAAAGAAAATTAAAGAACAGTTACAACATAACAAGCATCATCAGCAGCGGCCCCCCATCAAACAAGCCGTCCGTGCGCGTCCTCTGCCATTGTCCTTCGCCCAACAGCGGCTGTGGTTCCTTAACCAACTCGATCCTGCCGCCAGTCTGGCCTATCATCTTCCAATAGCGCTGCGCCTGACAGGTCAACTTAACCGTGACTTCCTGACTAACGCACTCAATCATCTGGTTGCCCGTCATGAAAGTCTGCGTACCCGCTTTGTTCTGAACGAAGGACAGCCCTGTCAGCATATCGATCCAGCTGACAGCGGTTTTGCCCTGTCCTGCCATGATCTACGTCGATTAGACACCAAAACGCAGGCTAGCCGTCTCGCCGAACTGACCACCCTTGCAACACAGGCACCTTTCGACCTAACTCAAGGCCCGCTGATCCGCGGCCAACTGTTACAACTCACGGATGAAGAACATGTGTTATTGCTGACCCAGCATCACATTATCTCTGACGGCTGGTCTATCGGGGTACTGGTGCACGAACTAGGTGCACTCTATCGTGCGGCTCTTGACAACCAGGATGATCCGTTGCCGCTACTCCCCATTCAGTATGTTGACTATGCCGTCTGGCAACGTGAGTGGTTACAAGGCACTGTCCTTGCTAAACAACGCGATTTTTGGTGTACGCAACTTAAGGGCGCCCCAGCCTTGCTGACATTACCCACCGATCGGCCACGTCCTTCCGTACCCACTTATGCAGGTAAACAGGTGCCTGTTCAGTTTGATGCGACCTTGCTGGCATCACTTAAGTCATTTGGACAACGGCATCACACAACTCTGTTTATGACTATACTGGCAGCCTGGAGTATTGTACTCGCCCGACTCAGTGGACAGGATGACATCGTCATCGGTACGCCAGTCGCTAACCGCCCACACCGTGAACTTGAAGGGCTGGTTGGTTTCTTTGTCAATACGCTGGCCTTGCGTGTCACTCTCAATGATGACCCTAATGTAACGGAGCTGCTTGACCAGGTGCGGGAACGGGCACTTGCCGCCTACGCCCATCAGGATCTGCCGTTTGAACAGGTCGTGGAAGCACTCCAGCCTGATCGTAGCCTAAGTTACAGCCCGATCTTTCAGGTGATGTTGGCTCTAAACAATACGCCCGCCAAGACCCTGACGTTACCTGGCTTGCAACTCAGCCAAATTGAACAAACACGCCACAGTACCCACTTCGATATGACCTTATCGCTGACCGAAACCGAATCTGGTTTGTTCGGCGAGCTGGAATATGCCGTTGATCTGTTTGATTCCTCGACGATAGAACGGATGGTCAGCTATTTGAAACGGGTACTGGTGGCAATGACAAGCGAAACCGAACTGACTATTGCCAGCCTGCCAATATTGTCAGCCTCGGAGCGGCACCAATTGTTGGTGGAATTCAACGCCACTCAAGCCGATTTCCCCCAAGAAGCCCTGATCCATCAACTGGTCGAAATGCAAACTGCACAAACGCCCAATGCGACAGCGGTAGTGTGTGGAGAGCAGTCTCTCAGCTATGGAGAATTGAACCACTATGCCAATCATCTGGCTTATCATTTGATTACATTAGGGGTAAATCCAGATGATCGAGTCGCTATCTGTGTCGAACGCAGTTTAGAAATGGTGGTGGGGTTACTGGCTATTCTTAAAGCGGGGGGCGCTTATGTCCCGCTCGATCCCGCTTACCCAACCAGCCGATTGGCCTATATGCTTGAGGATGCGACTCCCGTCGTAGTCATCACGCAGAAAAAATTCACCGACAGACTGACCAGCTCCGCCCCTACGGTCTTTATCGACAATCTACTCAGCCATGACAATCAAGACCGCTTAAGTCAATCGATAGCCAATCCCGATGCTCAAGCACGGGGTTTAACATCAAATCATTTGGCTTATGTGATCTACACCTCAGGTTCGACCGGATCACCCAAAGGGGTTGCCATTGCGCATCGCAATACCGTGAATTTCCTGACCTGGACCCAACGGACTTTTCGCCCCGAAGTATTGGCTCATACCCTGTTTGCGACTTCGTTTAATTTTGATTTGTCCGTGTACGAATGTTTTGCGCCACTGATTTCTGGCGGTACGGTTCATATTGTTGCTGATACCCTGTCGTTAATCGCTGCCAAATCTTCCGCTACAGAACAGGCGATCAGCCTGATTAATACGGTGCCGTCGGCCATCGCGCATTTGAGCGAGACAAATGCCATTCCCCCCACTGTTAAAGCCATTAATCTGGCGGGTGAAGCGCTGAAACCCCATATTGTCGAACATCTGTTTACCTATTCTGGTGTAGAGGATATCTGCAATCTCTATGGCCCTTCGGAGACGACAACGTATTCGACCTGGACCCGCATGAATCGGACGACAAATGTTGTTTCTCATATTGGTCGCCCCATCGCCAATACCCGCATCTATATCCTTGACGCGGCCAGACAACTTGTTCCCCTTGGGGTTACCGGCGAAATTTATATCGCCGGTGCTGGTGTGGCCCGCGGTTACCTGAATCGGCCTGAACTCACAGCCGAACGCTTCTTAAGCGATCCCTTCGCTTCAGAACCGAACGCACGTATGTACAAAACCGGTGATCTCGGCCGTTGGCTGCCCGATGGCAATATCGAATACCTCGGCCGCAATGATTTTCAGGTCAAGTTGCGTGGATTTCGCATTGAATTAGGGGAAATCGAGGCACAACTGATGCAATGTCACGGTGTACGTGAAGCGGTGGTGATTGCCCGTGAAGATGAGCCAGGGCAGAAACGGCTGGTGGCTTATCTGCGACCACTGGCGGGTGCCGAACTGATACCGGCCGAATTACGCCAGCAACTCGCCCAACACCTGGCCGACTATATGTTACCCAGCGCTTTTGTGACATTGGACACCTTCCCACTGAATGCTAATGGCAAGCTCGACCGGCAGGCCCTGCCTGTCCCCGATACATCTGCGGTGATCACTCGCGGCTATGCAACGCCGGTCGGAGAGATAGAAACGGCTTTAGCCCGGATCTGGCAAGATTTGCTGGGACTGGAACAGGTCGGTCGTCATGACCATTTCTTTGAACTCGGTGGACACTCATTGCTGATCGTCAATCTGATTGAACAACTGCATAACCTGGGTTGGCGACTTGATGTGCGCAGTGTGTTTGCAACCCCAATCTTAAGTGAGCTGGCGCAAACCATTCTGACATCTCAAGACAATCCCTGCGCTTTTGAAGCACCACCCCAGCTTATCCCCGAAGGCTGTACTTCCATTACGCCAGATATGCTGCCACTGGTTTCGTTGTCCCAGGACGAGATTGATGCCATTGTCGCGACTGTGTCAGGAGGGGCTGCCAATGTGCAGGATATCTATCCACTGGCGCCGTTACAGGAGGGCATTCTTTTCCAGCACTTATTACAGACACAAGGTGATGATTATCTGCTGCAAAGCCTGCTCGCTTTCGATACCCGCGAACGGCTTGATGCCTTTTTAGCCGCGTTGCAACACATTATCGCTCGCCATGACATCCTGCGAACTGCCGCCTATTGGCAAGATCTGGCCCAGCCCGTTCAGGTGGTTTGGCGTCAGGCATCGCTGCATATCAATGTCTTCACCGCGACCACGGCAGACGACGTTTTATCGCAATCCATTTCATCACAACTACGTGACTATACTGACCCACGCCAGCATCGTCTCAATTTGAGCCGCGCGCCGCTGTTTGCCGCAGATATCGCCCATGACCCCGTACACGATGAATGGTTGTTATCTTTACGTTTTCATCATCTGGTCAGTGACCATATGACACTGGAGCTGATTTTCGCTGAGATTGCCCACGTGTTGCAAGGAGATGCCGCCATGCTGCCTACTGCCCTGCCTTATCGCAACTTTATTGCCCGGTTATTAAGTGTGCCAGTCGCAGAGCATGAAGCCTATTTCCGTGACCAACTGGCTGATATTGCTGAGCCAACTGCTCCTTACGGGGTACTCAGCGTAGCAAGCGATAATCGGACTCTCAACGAACACAGCCTGTCGCTTGATCCCACTCTGGCAAAGACGATTCGTTCTCAGGCCCGCCGTTTAGGTATCAGTCCTGGCGTCCTGTTTCATGTCGCGTGGGCGCAAGTGTTGGCTCAAACCAGTGGTCACCACGATGTGGTCTTTGGCTCGGTATTATTGGGACGTTTGCAAGGGATCGCAGGAGCCAACCGAATATTGGGCATGTTTATCAACACGCTGCCGATACGGATTACGCTGAGCGGATTCAGCGTGCAAGAAGTGGTACAGGCTACCTACCACAATCTGACTCTGTTATTAGAACATGAACAGGCACCGTTATCGCTGGCACAACGATGCAGTGGCGTGCCCCAACCGATGCCGTTGTTCAGTGCCTTATTGAATTATCGTCATAGTCAATCTGGTGAGATGGAAACAGCCAGTTCGGTCTGGGCGGGTATCCGCATCCTGGCAGCGGAAGAGCGAACCAACTATCCAATCACGCTATCGGTAGATGATATGGGCGTTGGTTTCCATTTAACTGCCCAAACTGTGACGAGTATTGACCCTGCACGTATCACTCATTATCTGGTCACGGCTATCAGCGGTCTTATTGATGCACTTATCCATCACCCGCAGCAACCCATTCTGCACGTGCCGATCCTGCCTGCTCTGGAGCAACGACAACTGCTGACAGACTTCAATGCCACACAAGCCGATTTTCCGCAGGATGTCCTGATCCACCAACTGTTTGAAATCGAAGCAGTACAACACCCCGCTGATATCGCCGTAGTATACGGTGAACAGTCACTCAGCTATGGTGAACTGAATCGCCGCGCCAATCGTTTAGCGCATCATTTAATCATGTTGGGTGTACGCCCAGACGATCGTGTCGCCATCTGTGTCGAACGCAGCCCAGAGATGGTGGTCGGCTTACTGGCTATCCTGAAAGCGGGTGGGGCTTATGTGCCGCTTGATCCGGCTTACCCCGCCGAACGGCTGGCCTATATGCTTGAAGATTCAGCAACGGTAGCGATACTGACCCAACTAGCCTGGCTTGATATTTTTACAAGTACTGAGTCAACCGATGCTATTCCTCTCCTCCTGCTTGATATCCAGGATGACAGCATGGAAATGCAGCCAGATCACAACCCAGAAATATCTGGCCTGACTCCCCATCATCTGGCCTATGTTGTTTATACTTCTGGCTCCACTGGCCTGCCTAAAGGAGTCATGAGTAGCCATCTGGCCCTATGCAATCGGCTCTTGTGGTTCGTCCGAGACATCGCGATTCCGCCATTAATCGGGGCGCTAAAAACCAGTATCAGCTTTGTTGATTCAATCACTGAAACCTTGGGTGTACTGCTGGCAGGTGGCAAACTGGTGGTTTTCAATAACCAAGAAGTGAAAGATCCCATCCAGTTCAGTGAAGGTTTGCAGCGTTTTAATGTTAACTATCTGGTCGTTGTGCCTTCACTATTAAAACTTTTAATACAGGATCGTGATAATCGAATTCATCTCAAATCAGTCAGGACGTTGATTTGCAGCGGAGAACGGCTTGCACCTGAGTTAGCCCGACAGGTAGTGACAGATTACCCCTGGCTCCGTCTCCTGAATTTTTATGGTTCATCTGAAATCAATGGTGATGCCACCTGGTATGAATATTCTGCTCAGGCAGGTGTACCGGAAGTTTCCGTTATTGGCCGCCCCATCGCCAATAGCCAAAGTTATATTCTGGATCCTCACGGACAACTCGTCCCCCTTGGTGTCACAGGTGAAATCTACATCGCGGGCGTCGGCCTGGCCCGCGGTTATCTCAACCAACCGGAACTGACTACCGAACGTTTTCTTGCCGATCCATTCTCTTCAGAGCCAGACGCACGTATGTATAAAACCGGTGACCTCGGCCGCTGGCTGCCCGATGGTAATATCGAATACCTCGGCCGCAATGATTTTCAGGTCAAGCTGCGGGGCTTTCGCATTGAATTGGGCGAAATCGAGACACAACTGATGCAGTGTGATGGGGTGCGCGAAGCGGTTGTGATCGCCCGCGAAGATGAGGCAGGGCAAAAACAGTTGGTTGCCTATTTGCGTCCACGAGATGGTGCTGAACTACTGCCCGCTGAATTGCGTCAACAACTCGCTCAACACCTTGCCGACTATATGCTGCCGAGTGCTTTTGTCACGTTAGCGACTTTTCCGTTAACGCCTAACGGCAAACTCAACCGGCAGGCGCTCCCTGTGCCAGATGCCGCTGCCGTCGTGACGCGCAGCTATGAAGCCCCCGTCGGTGAAATAGAAACTGCGTTGGCACAAATCTGGCGAGACTTACTGGGGCTGGAACAGGTTGGCCGTCATGACCATTTCTTTGAGCTGGGTGGACACTCTCTGCTTGCCGTCCAACTTGTTGCGCGTATCCGTCAGGGGCTGGCACGGGAGTTACCGTTACAGACACTCTTTGACCAACCGATTCTAATGACATTAGCGCATACGTTAACTAACGTGGCTACAACGACTCATACCGTTATTCCCATAGCTGACCGCAACCAGCCACTGCCTCTCTCCTTTGCTCAACAACGTTTATGGTTCCTCGGTCAGCTCGATCCGGCGGCGAGTCAAGCCTACCATTTACCTGCGGCACTACGCCTGAGTGGTTCACTGGATCGTCATGCGTTAGTGATTGCCCTTGACCGTCTGGTTGCTCGCCATGAAAGCCTGCGCACTCGCTTTATATTGATTGAAGGACAACCCTACCAACACATTGAACCTGCTGACCTCGGTTTTACCCTGTCCTGCCACAACCTGTGCCAGCTTGATCCGGCCTTGCATACCCGCCGTGTTACCGAGCTTATCGAACGCGAATCCCAAACACCTTTTGATTTCATCCAAGGGCCACTTATTCGTGGTCAACTGCTGCAACTGGCAGACGAAGAACATATCTTGCTGCTGACCCTGCATCATATTATCACTGACGGCTGGTCGCTTGGTGTGCTGGTACGAGAACTGGGTGTTTTCTACCGTGCAGCGCTTGAGAGCGAAGAAAATCCTTTACCACCACTCCCCATCCAGTATGCGGATTATGCGGTCTGGCAACATGCTCAGCTAAAAGAAACGCCTCTGGAAACACAACGTGATTTCTGGTGTACCCAGCTTAAAGACGCGCCAGCCTTACTGACGCTACCTACCGATCGGCCGCGCCCAGCCATACAAACCTATGCGGGTGACCAGATCTCTTTCCAGTTTGATGCTGCGTTATTGGTATCACTTAAAGCACTTGGACAACGCCATAACTGCACCTTGTTTATGACCCTATTGAGTGCCTGGAGTATCGTATTAGCCCGACTCAGTGGTCAGAACGATATCGTTATCGGCACCCCAGTCGCCAATCGCCCACACCATGAACTTGAAGGCGTGATAGGTTTCTTTGTCAATACGCTGGCCTTACGTGTCACATTTAATGATGGCCTCAATGTCACGGCGCTGCTCGCACAAGTTCGCGAACGAGCACTTGCCGCCTATGCTCATCAGGATCTGCCTTTCGAACAGATGGTGGAGGCACTCCAGCCTGAACGTAACTTAAGCTACAGTCCCCTTTTTCAGGTAATGCTGACCTTGAATAACACACCCGCCCAGAATCTGGTATTACCTGATTTGCAGCTCACCTCAATTGAGCAGGCTCACCATGGTGCCTATTTTGACATCACATTATCACTCACTGAAACCGAATCAGGTTTAGCCGGCGCGATAACCTATGCTGCTGATTTATTCGATTCAACCACGGTTGAACGGATGGTTGACTACCTGAAAAATATATTGGCGGCCATGGTTACTGATGAAACACAGCGCATTGCCACTCTGCCGATAATGACAAAATCGGAACAACAATTGCTGGCAAATTTCAATGCCACACAGATGGATTTCCCGTCAGAAACCTTAATCCATCCCCCGTTTGAAGCACTGGCCGCGCAACAACCCAATGCGCCCGCCGTGGTATTTGAAGAACAAACGATGAGTTATGGCGAACTGAACCGGCGCGCTAATCAGCTGGCCCATTATTTGATTGCGCGAGGCGTCCGTCCAGACAAGCGCGTGGCGATTTGTGTCGAGCGCAGTCTGGATATGGTGGTCGGCTTACTGGCTATCCTTAAGGCTGGCGGAGCCTATGTCCCGCTCGATCCGGCCTACCCGACTGAACGGCTAACCTATATGCTCAACGACGCGGCGCCCGTGGTCCTGCTGACCCAGAGCACGTTAGCTAACACCCTGAACAGTACAGACACCAGTTATCTCACCCTGCTGCTTGATGCGCCGGCAATGTCTCTCGCAGAACAACCGACTGACAATCCTGACACGCAGAATATGGGGCTGACACCCCACCATCTGGCCTATGTTATCTACACGTCTGGCTCCACCGGATTACCCAAGGGCGTAGAAATGCCGCTGGCCGCCTTGTCAAACTTACTGCAATGGCACCGGCACGCGCCTTCACACCCCGCCGGCACGGGCAAAACCCTGCAATTTGCCGCACTGGGATTTGATGTCGCTTTTCAGGAAATCTTTACCACCCTGAGTGAAGGCGGCTGTCTGGTTCTGGTTAATGAAACCCAACGGCGGGCACCGCAACAGCTTCTCTGGCTGATCCAGCAACAACAGATTGACCGCATTTTTCTGCCCTATATTGCACTCCAGCATCTGGCTGAAGCCGCCAGTGACAGTGAAGACGATTTTTCCTGCCTGGCGCATATCATCACCGCCGGCGAGCAACTGCGTATTACACCGGCCATTGCGCGTTTCCTGCAACGGGCTGATTGCCGGTTACATAATCACTATGGCCCGACAGAAAGCCACGTTGTCACGGCCTATTCATTGGATAAGGCGATGACACCATGGCCAACACTGCCCCCCATCGGTCGCCCGATTGCCAACAACCGTATTTATATCCTTGATGGCAGCGGCCAACCCGTACCTTTGGGGGTAACCGGGGAAATCTATATCGCCGGCGCTGGGGTGGCTCGTGGGTATCGAAACCGGCCGGAACTGACCGCTGAACGTTTCCTTGTTGACCCGTTTTCCCCATATCCTGATGACCGCATGTACAAAACCGGCGACCTCGGCCGCTGGCGGCCTGATGGCAATATCGAATACCTCGGCCGCAATGATTTTCAGGTCAAACTGCGGGGATTCCGTATTGAACTGGGGGAAATCGAAACACAGCTGATGCAGTGTCACGGGGTGCGCGAAGCCGTGGTGATTGCCCGCGAAGATGAGCCTGGCGAGAAACGGCTGGTGGCCTATCTGCGGCCGCTGGCGGGCGCTAAACTCATGCCGGCTGAACTGCGTCAGCAACTCGCCCGACACCTGGCCGACTATATGTTACCCAGTGCTTTTGTGATGCTGGAAACCTTCCCACTCACGCCCAATGGCAAACTCAACCGTCAGGCCCTGCCTGCACCGGATGCGTCTGCCGTGGCAACGCGCCGCTATGAAGCACCTGTCGGTGACATAGAAACAGCACTGGCCCAAATCTGGCAGGACTTGCTGGGACTGGAACGGGTTGGCCGCCATGATCATTTCTTTGAGCTGGGCGGGCACTCCCTGCTTGCCGTCCAGCTTGTCGCCCGTATCCGTCAGCGACTGGCGCGGGAATTACCGTTACAAACCCTGTTTGCCCAACCCGTCCTGCTGGCGCAGGCCCAAACGCTGACAGAAACGGCCACTCTCACACAAACCGTGATCTCCCCAGCTGATCGCAGCCAGCCCTTGCCCTTATCCTTTGCCCAACAGCGGTTATGGTTCCTCGGTCAGCTCGATCCGGCGGCGAGTCAAGCCTATCATCTCCCAGCAGCGCTGCGCTTATCCGGTTCACTCAATCGCCATGCCCTGATGACGGCGTTTGATCGTCTGGTGGCGCGGCATGAAAGTTTGCGCACCCGCTTTGTGCTGGTTGCAGGCCAACCCAGCCAGCAAATCGCCCCTGCCGATATCGGTTTTACCCTGTCCTGTCAGGACTTGCGTCAGCTCGATCTCACTTTGCATATCAAGCGTGTGGCTGAACTCGCGACCCTTGAAGCCCAAACGCCTTTCGATTTTGCTCAGGGACCGCTTATCCGCGGTCAACTGCTGCAACTGGCGGATAAGGAACACGTGTTGCTACTCACACAACACCATATTATTACCGACGGTTGGTCTATTGGCGTGCTGGTACGAGAATTGGGGATTTTCTACTGTGCGGCACTTAATGGCAATGAAGATCCTTTACCACCACTACCTATTCAATATGCTGATTATGCGGTGTGGCAACATGAACAGTTAAAAGCAACCACCCTCGCTGCACAACGTGATTTCTGGTGTGCTCAGCTTGAAGACGCGCCAGCCTTGCTGACGCTACCCACCGATCGGCCACGCCCAGCCATACAGACCTATGTCGGTGACCAAATCTCTTTCCAGCTTGATACCACCTTATTGACATCACTAAAGGAACTTGGACAGCGCCATAACACCACGCTGTTTATGACCCTATTGAGTGCCTGGAGTATCGTGCTGGCCCGACTCAGCGGGCAAGATGATATCGTTATTGGTACTCCAGTCGCTAACCGCCCGCATCATGAGCTTGAAGGGTTGATAGGGTTCTTCGTCAATACGCTAGCCTTGCGCGTTATATTCAATGATGAACTCAGTGTGGCTGATCTGCTTGCACAAGTTCGCGAACGGGCGCTGGCCGCCTACGCCCATCAGGATCTGCCTTTCGAGCAGGTGGTAGAAGCCCTCCAACCTGAACGTAGCCTGGGCCACAGCCCGCTCTTTCAGGTGATGCTGGCCTTAAATAACACGCCAGCCCAAACTCTCATCTTGCCTGAACTACAGCTCACACCATTTGAACAGACGTATCACACCACTCATTTTGATTTGACATTATCATTGGCAGAAACTGAAGCAGGTTTAACCGGCGCCTTGTCCTATGCTACCGCGCTGTTCGATGCTGCAACTGTTGAGCGTATGGTCAGTTACTTAACCAATATACTGATGGCGATAGTGGCAGATGAAACACAACGCATTGCTGCCTTGCCGATGCTGCCGGAATCAGAACAGCAACAGCTATTGATAAATTTCAACGCCACTCAAACGGATTTTCCGCAAGATGCCCTGATCCACCAACTGTTTGAAACTCATGCAGAACAGCATCCTGATACTCTTGCTATTGTCTATGAAGGCCAGACACTGAGCTATGGTGAACTCAACCGCAGCGCCAATCGCCTGGCCCATTATTTGATCACGTTGGGTGTGCGCCCGGATGATCGGGTAGCGATTTGTGCTGAACGCAGTTTAGACACCATCGTCGGCTTACTGGGCATCCTTAAAGCTGGCGGAGCCTATGTGCCGCTCGATCCGGCCTATCCAACCGAACGGCTGGCCTATATGCTCGAAGATGCCACCCCTGTAGTATTACTGACCCAGACAACACAGTTCGACAGGCTACACGGCTGCGTACCTGCAACAGTGCCTATAGTCGTGCTTAATGCCCAGAAAATGTCATTGGAGGCACTGCCGACTCACAACCCGCAAGCACATATACTGGGACTCACGTCACGCCATCTGGCCTATGTGATCTACACTTCTGGCTCAACAGGCCAGCCGAAAGGGGTGATGGTCGAGCACCGCAGTATCAATCGGCTGGTGATTAATAATGCTTACGCAGATATCGGTGCGCACGACTGTGTCGCTCATTGTGCCAATATCGCTTTTGACGCCTCGACCTGGGAAATCTGGTCTGCCCTGCTCAATGGTGGATGTCTGTACATCGTTCCACAATCTGTACTACTCGATCCGGCACGTTTTTGTGATGCACTGATCAGAGGGCGCATCACCGCTCTCTGGCTGACAGCGGGCTTATTTAATGAATATCTTGATAGCCTCAAATCCCTGTTTGGGCAATTGCGCTACCTGCTGATTGGCGGCGATGTGCTCGATCCCAAGAGGATACAACAGGTGCAATTGGCGAAGTCCCAACCCACACATCTGATTAATGGCTATGGCCCAACGGAAACCACGACGTTTGCTGCAACCTACGAAATGACTTCGCTTATTGATGCAACTCGTTCTATTCCTATCGGCCGCCCGATTGCCAATACCCAGATTTATATTTTGGATACACATAGTCAACCCGTTCCCGTTGGTGTTATCGGTGAAATCCATATCGCGGGCGCTGGGATGGCCCGCGGTTATTTGAATCGTCCTGAACTGACGGCCGAACGTTTCCTCACTAATCCGTTCTCTTCGGAGTCAGACGCTCGCATGTACAAAACCGGCGATCTCGGCCGCTGGCTGCCCGATGGCAATATTGAATACCTTGGCCGCACTGATTTTCAGATCAAGCTGCGTGGCTTCCGTATTGAATTAGGGGAAATTGAGGCTAGACTCAGCCAATGTGACGGGGTGCGCGAAGCGGTGGTGCTGGTTCGTGAAGATACGCCCGGTCAAAAACGGCTGGTCGCCTATTTACGGCCGCAGGAAGGAATTGAATTGCTGCCAACCACACTGCGCCAGCAACTCGCCCAATATCTTGCCGACTATATGCTGCCCAGTGCCTTTGTCTCGTTAACAACTTTTCCGTTAACCCCTAACGGCAAACTCGACCGACAGGCGTTACCGGCTCCCGAACCATCCGCTTTCGTGGTGCGTGGCTATGAATCACCTATCGGCAAGACAGAAACCACTCTGGCCCAAATCTGGCAGGATTTGTTAGGACTGGAAAAAATCAGCCGTCATAATCATTTCTTTGAGCTTGGCGGGCACTCGCTGCTCGCTGTACAGTTGTTGAATCGTATGCGTGAACAAAATATGCAGGTTTCACTGACCACGCTGTTCGCCCATCCAACTTTATGTGATCTGGCTTTGGCTGTTAAGGAGCAATTCGTCATGCCCGTATCCCCATTTGATGCAAACCCTGTACCGCTCAGTCCGGCAGGTGCTTTATTACCTTTATTTTTGGTCCACGAAACTTCCGGCGATCCTCTGGTGTATTCTCCCCTGGCGGCTTTATTACCCCCTGAACTTCCGGTTTATGCCTTGCAGGCACTTGGCATTCATACCTTGGCGCATCCTCCGGTGTCGATTGAAGCACTTGCCGCCTGCCATATTCAGGCCATTCGCCGCCTCCAACCCCAGGGACCTTATCGCCTGATGGGCTGGTCGATTGGCGGGTTGATTGCCTATGAAATAGCCCAACAATTAATCCGTGACGGTGAGACAGTCACGTTTCTTGGTATGATCGATTCCTATTATCACCCCCATAAAGACAGTGATGACCCCTCTGTAAACGAGGAAGCAAGGCGAATAGAATTAATCATTAACGCACTGCGTACTCAAAAAATGATTGGTGATGAGGAAGCGTTAGCAGAGCTGCACAAACTCAGTAACCTGGAACAGGTGCTTGATCACTGTATCGAGCGCCAATGGCTGTCGGCGGGTATCACGCGCGAAGATATTCTTCTGCGTTTTTATACCGCTGAGATGATTACACAGCGTGGTCAGGGGTACATCGCGCAAAAATCCACCTTACCTGTCCACCTCTATACTGCGGAAGCATCAGTTAACAGCGATAGTTGGCACGGCTGGCATGACATTGTCGGTCACGATTCGGTGCTCCATCCCATCGGCGGCACACATTTTTCCATTATGCATCCGCCTCTGCTCAACCAAATCGTGGATTCAATCACTGAAAATTTACCGGATATGCCTTCCTTCAACCCACTGGTTATGATTCAGCAAGGCTCTCCATCCGTATCGCCGCTATTTTGCCTGCCGGGTGCTGGTGCCAGCCCGTCCAGTCTGCTTGAACTGGCCCTGTCGTTCCCACCGCAACTTCCGGTATACGCTTTACAAGCACGTGGGTTCACGGCTGAGCATCATTCCCCTTACCGCAGTGTTGAAGGCGCGGCCCGTGCTTATATCCAGAAAATCCGGCAACTCCAACCTTATGGTCCCTATCACCTGCTAGGCCACTCTTTTGGCGGCTGGATTGCCTTTGAAATCGCCTTGCAATTGCAAGCGGAAGGAGAACAGGTATCCGATCTTATTCTTATCGATACCGATGAACCTGACCAGCAAGGAAAAGCTCTCAAGTCAGTCAACCGTATTGAGACAATCATGGAGTTGATCGATATCTATAATATGATATTAAATCAGCCGCTTCCGCTCGCCCGGCAAGATTTTGCTAACCTGGCCGCGGATGAACAGATTCAGCATCTGCACAGTGCCTTGGTTAAGGCCGGTCTTTTCCCGGCAAAAACACCAATATCGCTGTTGCAAGGGATTGTTCGCGTTATGCAGGCTAATCTGAACACCCGTTATATCCCTCGTGCTCGTTATAAGGGACTTGTCCATCTGGTTAACGCCGAGGAAGGCGATAAGGATGAAAGGAGAACTCGTGAAACCCAGTGGCGTCTTCTGGTGGCAGAGCTCAATACGATGGTTGTACCCGGCAATCATATGACCCTGTTATCCGCCCCCCATGTCGGGCAATGGGTAACCAACCTGTGGCAGAATTGCGTGTTTCTTATTGATAAATAAAGCGACTGAACCCTATGTGCGAGCAAAATATGATCGGTATTATTAGTGACCCTAAAGAGGCAAACTATGCTGTATTTTCCTGACAGCCTGAATCACGACGAAAAGGATAAAAAAACGCTTAACACGCACTGTCTGGACGAGCAAGAATGGCAAGCACTGCTCGATCAGTTTATTTCCTGTGTCGGTGAGGAAGATCTGACCAAACTGGAAACAGAAATTACCAGTGACCCTGTCACTTATTGTCTCCGCCAGTTAAATAAACCCATACGCGAACTGACGGAACTTGAAAGTCAGTTCTCTTCCGTGATTATCCCGGAATCTCCGGTTGATGCTGGGACATATACCCAGCATCTGAGCGAAAATATCCTCAATCAGGTTGTGCCTGTATCATCACCTACCTTTGTTGGTCACATGACATCGGCTCTCCCCAGACATTTGCCTGCACTTGGCAAGATAGTGACAGCGCTGAACCAGAACCTAGTCAAACTGGAAACATCACACATTTTAACTGCGCTGGAACGGCAGGTTCTGGGTATGATGCACAAGCTGGTATATCACGGTGATGAAACTTTCTATAAACAGTGGCTTCACAGCAGTGATCATGCGCTGGCGACCTTCTGTTCTGGTGGAACTGTGGCTAATTTAACCGCCATGTGGGCGTGCCGGAACCAGCTTATGCCCGCCGACGGGGATTTTACCGGTCTTGCACGTGAGGGATTAGCCAGAGGGCTGATGCATTATGGCTATAGTGGCTTAGCTATTCTGGTATCGGAACTGGGGCACTATTCGCTGAAAAAAACGGTGGATATCCTTGGATTAGGACAAGATGCCTTGATAAAAGTGGATGCCGACAGAGAGGGGCGGATCAGCATTGATGCCCTGCTCACACAATTACAGAAACTGCGCCAGCGCAATATCAAACCCATGGCGATTGTCGGGATAGCTGGCACCACAGAAACTGGTTCCGTTGATCCGCTGGATATTCTGGCGGATATCGCTGAGCAGGAACAGTGTCATTTCCATGTTGATGCCGCCTGGGGCGGAGCGAGTTTGCTGTCCAAACGCTACCGGCACTTATTTACGGGTATCGAACGTGCTGATACCGTCACGATCGATGCACATAAACAAATGTATGTCCCCATGGGAGCTGGTATGGTGTTGTTCCGTCAGCCTACCCTGACCAACGCCATCGCCCAACATGCTAATTATATTGTGCGCAAAGGATCGAAGGATCTGGGTCGCCATACTTTGGAAGGTTCACGCAGTGCAATGTCGCTGATGTTACACAGTAACTTCCATTTGCTTGGCCGCCAAAGATTGGCTGGCCTGATCGATGCAAGCATTGAAAAAGCGCAACAATTTGCCGATCTCATCCGCCAGCAAGAAGATTTCGAGTTGATCAGTGAACCACAGCTTTGTCTGTTGACCTATCGGTATGCACCGCCAAAGGTATTACAGGCACTACGAGCAGGTTCAGAACGGGTGAAACAGCAATTGCATGAATCAATTAATGCACTGAACCAGAATATCCAGGCGGTACAGTGGTCCGCGGGAAAATCTTTTGTCTCACATACCCGTCTCAAACCCGTGCAATGGGATCGGCAACCCACAACCGTTTTTCGTGTCGTGCTGGCAAATCCTCTGACCACGTTGGCAATACTCGAAAATATGCTTGAGGAGCAGCGTCAGTTAGCACAACAAAGCCCGTTCTGGCAAACGCTACACAATTTAATCAGTTGAGTATACGGTCTGATATTACATCACAGTATTCGTTTGATTAATTTATATACCCAATAGATTTCAAATAGCAGCATAGCGGCAGTTTGAAATCTATTGGTTTTTTGTACGAATACAAAACGCAAATAACATGTCGTTTAAAATCAATAAATCGTTATTCAATCGGCTTGTTGTTCCAATTCTCTGACAAGTGGGATCACGTTTTTACCAAAATACTCTAGCTCTTCCTGCATATGCAAAAATCCAAGCAACATCAGGTTTACGCCAACTTTTTTATATTCAATAATTCGTTGGGCTATTTGTAATGGCGTGCCAATAAGGTTGGTTTTAAAGCCGTCATTATACTGTACAAGATCTTCGAAAGTTGATTTTGCCCAGTTCCCTTCTTTTTCTGGTGATGCATTTCCCGCATTTTGAACTTCATGATGGAAACTTTTCACCGCTTCAAAATCACTATTATCTAAAATATCCTGTAATACTGCGCGAGCCTCTTTCTCATCATCACGGGCAATAGCAAAACCATTAACGCCTATTTTTACCTGATGATGATTCAATAACGCTTTAGCTCTGATATCTTCGATTTGTTTGTGAATATATTCCACACTGCCGCCATTAGTAAAATACCAATCAGAAACGCGTGCAGCCATGTCTCTGGCAGCTCTGGAACTCCCTCCTTGAAAAATTTCCGGTAACGGTGCCTGTGGCTTGGGGTTTAAAACATAATCATGAAAACGATAAAAATCACCAGAAAAACTGAAAGCAGGTTGCGACCAGATCCCTTTCAAGCAACGGATAAATTCTTCAGAACGTAAATAACGTTCTTCATGATCCAACCACGGTTCACCAATCGCTTTAAATTCACCGCGAAACCAACCACTAACAATATTAACCGCAATACGGGCACCATAAAGTTGGCTAATTGTTGCTATCTGTTTAGCGGCTAATACCGGTTTCCAAGGCCCAGGTAAAAGGGCTGCAATGATTTTCAATTTATTGGTTACCGAAAGCAGATCTTGCGAAAAAGTCATCGATTCATGCTGGTTTTCAGCACCATATCCAGCAGTAAATCTAATTTGGGTCAATGCATAGTCAAAACCTACATTTTCAGCGATTTGAGCCAGACTGCGATTATAAGTATGCTCCCAATTAGTACGTTGCTGGATTTTACTTATAACCAATCCACCTGAAACATTAGGTACCCAATAAGCAAATTTAATGGGTTGAGAATTGAATTCAGCCATTAAACCTCCATGATTTGAAATCAGAATATATAGCTACTCGATAAGGACGTTTATCTCTTCAATGATTTTTATAGAACGATATAAAATGAGTTAATCGATGAAACACATTATTAACAGGTCTCAATGAACTTTATTATTTTATTTTAAATAATTTACAAAAGACATTGTTTCTCTGTTTAAAGTCAATTGACAACGCTATGGTTATGAGGTCTTTTATAAAAATTTCTATAAATATGCTTACTGTTCACTTTTCACCAAAGGGGGTAAAAAATGAAACTTGTTCACTTAACATATTCACGCAACCAAACACCAAGAACAAAAAATATTTGATAAAAATCCATATGATAACTTCGATTTTATTTGTGAAAAAATACACAAACCCTCTAATCTTATTAAGATTGAATTAGTTCCAGGATCCGGCGATATTACATAATGATAGTGATATTGATGCGTATAAATATTTTTTATTGATTGATTAGTCATAGCTCAAAAATAAAATCAAACTATACGGATAATATCCAGACAAATAGAAGCATTAAAATATGCTGTGCAAAAATCAAAGAGGGATTATATGAGATCACGTGCTGCCGTTGCCTTTGGGCCAAACAAACCACTCGAAATTATCGAAATTGACGTTGCTCCACCAAAAGCCGGTGAAGTCATGATAAAAATCAGCCATACAGGTGTCTGCCATACAGATGCCTTTACCCTTTCAGGTAGCGATCCTGAAGGCATATTCCCCGTTATCCTGGGGCATGAAGGAGCCGGTGTCGTTGTCGAAGTGGGTGAAGGTGTCACAAGTGTAAAACCAGGTGACCATGTCATTCCATTATATGCGGCGGAATGTGGCAAATGTGAGTTCTGTCAGTCTGGAAAAACTAACCTTTGTATCGCAGTCCGTGACACGCAAGGCAAGGGCCTCATGCCAGATGGCACAACCCGCTTTTCTTACAACGGGCAACCTGTCTATCATTACATGGGGTGTTCCACATTCAGTGAATACACTGTCGTTGCTGAGGTTTCCGTGGCAAAAATAAATCCAACGGCAAACCATGAACAAGTTTGTCTGTTGGGCTGTGGTGTCACTACGGGTATCGGGGCCGTACACAATACAGCCAAAGTACAACCGGGAGATTCTGTTGCCGTTTTCGGATTAGGTGGGATTGGTCTGGCCGTTGTTCAGGGCGCTCGCCAGGCAAAGGCAGGACGTATTATTGCCATTGATACCAACCCAGCTAAATTTGAACTTGCCAGACAATTTGGTGCCACTGATTGCCTCAATCCCAATGACTACGACAAACCTATCCAACAGGTCATTCTGGAGATGACTAAATGGGGTGTTGATCATACTTTCGAATGTATCGGGAATGTCAATGTCATGCGTGCTGCTCTGGAAAGCGCACACCGAGGATGGGGGCAATCCGTCATCATTGGTGTCGCTGGCGCTGGACAAGAAATTGCCACCCGGCCATTCCAACTTATTACCGGGCGTACATGGAAAGGCACCGCTTTCGGTGGTGTAAAAGGACGCAGCCAGTTGCCGGGAATGGTGGAAAAAGCCATGCAAGGTGAAATCGAACTTGCACCTTTCGTTAGCCATACGATGCCTCTGGAATCCATTAATGAGGCTTTCGATCTGATGCATGAAGGTAAATCAATCCGAACAGTCATTTACTACTGATTAAGTTTGGATCGTAGACAGAAAACCGTGTTGCCAGCCAACACGGTATCTGACAAATAATAAAATAATCACTGCAACAAATGATTTTAGAGAGGAAGTCATGGAAAGAATCGAACATCACGCCTGTTTTGGTGGATGGCAGGATGTCTATCAACATGAATCAAACGTTTTGGGTTGCCAGATGCGTTTTGCAATTTTCTTCCCCCCTCAAATTAAGGAAAGAAGATTACCTGTTCTTTACTGGCTTTCTGGTTTGACCTGCACCGAGCAAAATTTCATCACAAAATCAGGTGCTCAACGTTATGCTGCTGAACAGGGTATCGTTATTGTGGCGCCAGATACCAGCCCACGAGGCGGTGAGGTTGCTGACGATCCCGCCTATGATCTTGGAAAAGGTGCTGGCTTTTATCTCAATGCATCAAAACACCCTTGGGCTTCACACTATCGTATGTATGATTATGTTGTTTCAGAACTCCCCAACCTGATTGAAACACACTTTGCGGTAACGAATTTACGAGCAATCAGTGGACACTCAATGGGAGGCCACGGTGCAATGACCATTGCATTGAAAAATCCAGAACGTTATTGCAGTGTGTCGGCATTCTCACCTATTGTGGCCCCTAGCCAGGTTCCATGGGGAATAAAAGCATTTTCAGCCTATCTTGGTGAAGATACATCGGATTGGGAACAGTATGACACGGTGGAACTAATTAAGAATGCAAAAAAACAGCTTCCTATCTTGATTGATCAAGGCCTCAATGACGACTTTTTGGATGAACAGTTACGCCCCCATTTGTTGCAAGATATTTGCGATGAAACCGGTTATCCAGTGACTATCAATCTTCGGCCAGAATATGATCATAGCTACTACTTTATCGCCAGCTTTATTGAAGATCATATCGCTTATCATGCCAAAGCAATGCAAAAGTATGTTAAGAATAAATAAGTAAAGCCCTATAAAGGGCTTCTTCGTTTTCAGGTAAATTATTCTTGCTCTTTTTTACAGTTAGTCAGCTGCTGCATTATGCCGTCAGTTCGCAGATTGCCAATTGAAATTGTTGCTGTGCCGTATTTTGGGAAAAATCTTCACTGACAATACCATCATCATATTTAAACTCCCTTTCTGACATGAGTTTCCTGCCGGTGCAGCGGTCATGGCCATCTCATGACCAACATAATCACCTGATTTCATTCCGTGAATTGTCATAACGCCATTTTTAAAAACCATTCTGGATTTGACTACTTATTCAATGACGTCTAAATCAGATTTCTTTATTTCCATTTTAATGTGAGCCACTCCATTAACCATCAAGGAGTTCGGAGGACGAGGTGTATTGCTTATATCAATCATAGCTTCGACTTTACCGCAAAATACTTTATCCTGCCCCTCTGATAGAATGTTAGAGGTATTTGCATTGGCATCAATATCAAATGTAACCAGGCACATTTTTTCAACCCCTTTATCCTTATCCATTATAATAACTGTAGACAAAGATTTTATCACCCAATCCGAATATATTTGCTCAGGCGTTTTTTGCTCTTTTTCTCCACATCCTGCCAATGCCATTACTAACAACAAACAAAATGACTTTTTCATTATATTACCATCATTAAATTTTACTCATAATGTTAACCAATGCAGGAAAACAATCCAAAAATCAATGCATAAATAAAGTTTATGTGATGAATATCTGATAAAAACCGACTCAAAGTCCCGTGACGTGATGGGGCTTCATGTCACCATCTCAATTCAATTGCATTCGTTATTATTGTACAGGGTCAAACTTAGCTATGTTTTTGATTGGTAGCTATTCAATGCTGATGGATTCAGTTAAGAGAAAAGTCATCAACACATTACCCTTATTTACTATTTTAAAAGTAATAGAAACTAGCTGAAAATTATAATTTCTTATATAACGTTTAGGTTTATACACAATATAAGTGAATGTCCAGAATTTATGGGAGGGGAATAAATTACAGATTTCAGAAAGAACAACGGTAGCAAATTCAAGTGGCATTTAAACATCTGGGTTAATAATTCTGAATTTTAATTACATTGTGAAATTAGTAAATCACATAAAAGAGATTACCATGAAGACGCTGAATGTTATAAGAAATAATATGGAGTTGTCACACCCAGTTGAAGTGCTAGAGACATTATTAATACGCTTGCATTTATATGGCCGTGCATCAAATAAAGACATTTCATTAAAAAGTGGTTTACCTATTCCTATCATCTCCGCATTTAAAAAAGAATTAATAAAATATGACTACGCTGAAAACAAAGGTGTTTTTAAGTTAAACTCCATGGGTGTAAAATATGTACAAGATGAACTGGGATACCGATCAGTTGATATAAATAAATATAACTTGCTGTCATCAGAGGAAAAACGTGAAGAATTTGAGAAAGAACTTTTCGTATTATTGGAGCCTACATATAACAGCAGACCTCAAGTCAATGTTTTGTTAGATCAAGCACATGCAACATTAGAGACATCAATACGCCGGGTAATGCTATTACTTAATAACCCAAGAGTATTTAAACAAAATATTTTATTTTTGGGTGATGATGATTTGACTTCCTTAACCCTGATGATGGCATTTAAACAGCTCGGCTACAATTGCTCAAAAAATATTTTTGTCAAGGATATCGATCAAGATCTACTAACCTTTATTCGAGATGTCGCAGAGCAAAATGATTTTGTCATTAATACTGAATACTTAGATCTAAAATTCTCTAATGTATACACTAACAATTTTGACATTGTCTTGACAGATCCACCTTATACATTGAACGGATTAAAACTCTTTTTATCACGCGCTATTAGTTTCACTAAAAATGATAATAGTGAGATTTTACTCTCCTTTGGTCAAAAAAAACCAATGGAAAACCAAGAAGTTCAAAGGTTATTCAATAATCAGAATCTTCTTATCAAAAATATTTATCCGCAATTCAATAAATATCATGGCGGAAGTATTATCAGTAATGTCAGCGATCTCTATGTTCTTTCTGTTACACCTCAAACATACCCGACAATCTCAGGGAGAAATCATTATTCAGATAAAATCTATACTGGAGAAATTAACCCTCGTATAAAATTTTACCAATGTAAATCATGTAATCACAGGATAACCATTGGACACGGAAAAAATATATTAACGATAGAACAGCTCATAAAGGCAACTTGTAATCAGTGTCACGGCACTAAATTCCAATATCGTGGTCAGGAAAAAATAAGTTCATCGGATAATACACGACAACCTGGCACTCACATTATCATAGATATGAAAGATTGTGATGCAGAGGTACTGAAATCTGTATCAGCCATTGAAAAAATCATGCTTGATATTACCCGACAATGTGAGCTGTATGTTGTTACTCATCATTTCCATCAATTCCAACCATGGGGTGTCAGTGGTTCACTAATATTAGCAGAGTCGCATTTTACTATTCACACATGGCCTGAATATCAGTACGCCGCTCTTGATTTATTCATTTGTAATGAATTTAAACATCAAGATACAGTTATGATACAACTACAAACGCAGCTTAATGCTCAAGAATATGAATATAAGATACTACAGCGGGGTTTTTAATATCAGCGCTAGCTTTGGTATGCATAGGAACCGCCTCTCAAACGTGTTGTTGCCCATGTATTTGGTGACCGTATACGCGTCAAAAGGTTGGATGGAAAAACAATAAGTTATTCCAAATCAGAAGAGATACATGACAAAGTCATAGGGACTTTCATTAAACGTGAGTATCATGTTTTATAGAGATCTAACCATTGGAAGCACAAGCTAAATAAGCCCTTATTTTTCCTAATATAATGGAAAAAGCAAGGGCTATGTCACTGGGATAAGAAAATAAAACTGCAACCTGAAAGTTTGGAAATAGACCAATCTTAATTAACGATACATCTCAAACAAAGACATGCCTTTTAAATCAGAAAACGCTTTATAGGAAGCCTGTAATGCAGCTTGTTCCTGATAATAGCCGGAAATAGTGGAGATCAAATCCGCATCGACTAATTCCCCCATCCGAACTTTATTGTCTATGCTCCGCTCACTGGCTAACGCATCCAGTTGTTCCATTTCCTGAAGCTGTAACCCTAGCACGGCTTGTGCCGAAGATAAGTTGTTCAAGCTATTACGTACACCTCGGTTAGCTTTGTCAATTAGCGCCAGTGATTCCTTTCTTTCTGTTTCGCTGGCATCCGTAAATGGCCTTTTAAGTGCCTCGATAGCAAAATCAATAGAGGCAAAAATATCGGATTCAATTACACCGCCATCAGGCTCTTTAATCGGGTTGGACGTTGCCGATAAAAAGACTTTTTCCCCTGTATGGGCAATAACCATGGAACGATTGTCATCCACTCTTTGGCTTATAGCTTCGCGTCCACCTTTGTAGTCAACTTTTCCACTGCCATCCGCTTCAAAAGGTGGAACATCCGTTTTATAACCGGCAAAAATATAGCGGCCATTGCCATCGGTTTTATTCCCAAGGTTTAGTAATTGCTGTTTAAGCCCATCCAATTGTTGAGCATAAGACTCACGATCATGATCGCTCTGTGCACTTGCCGCCGCAACTAATGTTTCCAAAACATTATGTGTCACCGATACAACACCGTCGATAGTACTCAATTGGGTTGACATCGTGTTCTTGGCAAAGATGCGGGCCGTCACAAATTGCTGATTCTTCGCCTCAGATTGGGCAACCATAATATTCTGTGAAGCAGCCAACGGATCATCAGAGGGTTTGATAACACGTTTCCCACTGGATAACTGTTCACCATATTGCATCCATTTAGCCTGGGAACCAAAAACCCCATTCATTTTCTGGCTGTATAAAAGATTCGTACTTACACGCACAATATCAGTTCCTTCTTCTCTTTTGCCACGAGTGATTAACGGATATCCAGAATGGCATTAAACAGCGTTGATGCAGTCTGGATAACACGAGCATTTGCCAAATAGTATTGCTGCAAACGTTGCAGCTCGCCGTATTCTTCGTCCATGTTGACACCAGATACCTGCTCACGGGCTTTGAAACTCGCCTTTAGGCTGATATTTTGAGCCTCCAGACTGCGCTTAGCACTATTGGCCTTGCTCCCCACCGTACTGACCAGCGAAGCATAAGCATCCGTCAAGGTATTTTTACCATTAATGAGCTTTTCTTTTTGCAGGAGAGTGAATTTCTTCGCGTTTTCGTTATCACTTGGACCAGAGTCTTCTTTTTTGGCGCCAGCCATTGCCAATTGAGAAGAATCCTTAATATTGACTTCCAGTGCAGAGATGACACTACTGACCGTTTTCAGTGTGTATCGATCATTATCCTGTGGATCCGTCGCATTGATGTCGATTTTCAAACCGTCAAATTCCAGCGTATCACCATTTTTAGTTACAGAGATCATTTCCCTGTCAGCGACGCGCTGTACTTTCCAATCTCCACCTTCATATTTGATGGTGTAGTCACTGTCTTTTACTTTAGTGGTATCTGCATATTCCACTTTAATTTCAGCTGTACCTTTGTTATTGCTGTTAGCAATGGTTGCTGGCTGCCCAAAATTGAAGAAATTAATACCGGGCTTACCGTTCAGATCAACGCCACCGCGCTGGACCTGATTGAATCGATCCGCCATCACTAATCCCAATTGGTTTAATTGATTGCGGGTTGGCTCTATCACTTCACTACGTGCACGTAATGCACCGCCCAATTTTCCTTGCGAGACAAAGCGTTCATCAATTTCTCTGGTCCCTGTGCCATTATCGTAGCCCAGCGTGACACGGTTGCTATCTGCACTGGATGGGATCGCTTCCAATCGATAGGCATTACTGCCAGATACCAGTGACATGCCACCGCCAAATGAGACGTTGTAAACGCCGCCATCTTGCTTGGTCACTTCTACGCCAACAAGCCGATTTAACTGATACAGTGCATGATCACGTTTATCCAGTAAAGCCAACGGTTCACCGTTTCCTGCGCCACGCATACGAGAAACTTCATCGTTCAGAAAGGCAATTTCTTCCGCGTATTTATTGATTGCTGTAACATGCTGATCAATTTGGTGATTGATACCATCGTCCAACTTACGGAGAGTTTGATCAGCTTCTTTAAATCGGTTAACCAAACCTTCAGCTTTGCCTCGTACTGTCGTTCTTGCTGCATGGTCTTCCGCATTATTTTCAAGCGTACTCAGGCTCTTAAAAACGTCTTCCATAAAGCTGGAAAGGCTCGTTGCCTTATCGGCCAGCAGATTTTCAACCTGGGAGATTTGCTGATTGTATGTATCTAGTTCGTCATACTTGGTTTGTGCAGCATGATATTGCTGACTAATAAACTCATCGTATTGGCGGTTAATAGAATTAACATTCACACCATTGCCAATAAAACCAACCGGTGACATGCTACCGCTATCCGGCAACATTACCGCTGTCTGTCGGTGATATCCTTCGGCCTTAGAGTTGGTAATGTTATTACCCACTACACCCATTGCCACTTGCGCAGCATTAATACCACTCATAGCAGTATTGATAAGACTATTGGACATGTGTAGATCCTTTTACGTTTTCGTTATGCCTCCATCGTGGGAGGTAATGCACTGCTACAGTTATCGGCAAAATACCCTGATTCTTGAGCGAATTGATTCCCTTAAAACAGGTTATCGAAATCATAGGTATAGGCTTTTGCCATTTGCTTGCCGGTACTTTTTAGCTGCTGGATCAATGACACTAATTTTTGGGCATAACCTGGATCGGTGGCATATCCAGCCTCTTGTAAGGAATACGCACCCTGCTCCGCCGTGGTTGATTTTGCAACCTTGGTGTAACGGGGGTTTTCTGTCAGTAACTTGACGTAATCCGTTATCGCTTCCGTATAAGAGTTATAGACGCGGAAACTGTCCTGCATTTTCTTCGGCTCACCATCAACGTATTCCGTCGTCATAATATTGGTGACGGGACCTTTCCAGTGTTTTCCTGCTTTAATACCAAACAAATTATGACTTGGCTTACCTTCCGCAGTCAGAATTTCTCGCTGCCCCCAACCGGATTCCAGCGCTGCCTGAGCAATAATCAACAAATGAGGAATTCCACTTTGCTGGCTTGCCAGCTGAGCAGGTAAGGAAAGCATGGAAACAAAGCTGGCACTGTGCATTGGCAATGATTTTGGTGGGGCTGAACTGTATTGAGGAGAGCCATTCTCCGAAGATGGGTTTTTAGACACATAGTCAGGCGCCGGCATCGCCCGACGCATAAATGGTTCCAATGCCTGCTTCGGTAATGTTTGCAGGATTTCATTATCCAGCGGCATCGGCACCATGCTGGCCAATTCATCTGGCACATTATTTGCGACATTATTTGCATGAGAGAATTGCTTAACGATCATGTCCGCAAATCCTAAGCCTTTTTGGGAAAGATCCTGGGCAATTTGCTGATCGTACAGCGAAGTATAAAAACGTGTCTGCTCACTGCTTAAAATGCCATCCTGCGGCAACGAGGAACGCATACTTTTCAGCATCATCTGAACGAAGACGCCTTCTAATTGTTGGGCTACTTGCCGTAGCCCTTGTTGTGGTTCCTGTGACAATTTAGCTTTCAGTGAATGCAATGAGTTAAAATCGTAAGCTGCATTGGACATCGTCAGAAAGTCATTCATCAGATAATCTCCAATTTCGCCCGCAGACAACCGGCGCTCTCCATTGCCTGCAAGATCGACATTAAATCGGTTGGCGTTGCCCCCAACGCATTCAACGCGCGCACAACTTGTGTCAGATTCGCACTGGCACTGAGTTGTTGCAATGCACCGCCCTGCTCCTGAATGCCAACCCCCGTATTGCGAGTCACGACGGTACTGCCTCCCGCCAATGGCGTATTAGGCTGATTGACCGCGATCTGGCGTTCAACAGTCACAGACAAACTACCATGAGCAATGGCACAACTGTCCAAGGTCACATTGCGGTTCATCACCACGGAACCTGTTCGGGAGTTGAAAATCACTTTGGCATCACCGGCATCTACACGGATAGATAAATTCTGCACCTGAGCCAGAAACTTCACCTGTTCGCTGTTCTCAATCGGTAAACGTAACTGAACAGTGCGGGAATCCAACGGTGTCGCCGTTCCCGTTCCTTTCAATCGGTTGATCGCATCACTGATTTTCTGAGCTAATCCGAAATCATCATCATTCAGTTGCAAGTTCAGTGTACCTTTTTGGCCGAACTGGGTTGGCAATTCACGTTCAATTACCGCACCATTGGAGATCCGCCCACCGGCAAGTTGGTTGACTTTGATACTGTTACCACCGGCACTCACACCAGCCCCCCCCACCAGGATATTGCCCTGAGCCAAGGCATAGACCTGGTTATCCACCCCTTTTAACGGCGTCATCAGCAATGTACCGCCACGCAAGCTCTTGGCATTACCCAGCGAGGAAACGACAACATCAATGTTCTGCCCTGTCCGCGCAAAAGGTGGCAGTTTTGCTGTCACCATCACGGCAGCGACATTTTTAAGCTGCATATTTGTACCGGCGGGTACGGTGATCCCTAGCTGTGACAACATATTGCTCAAGCTTTGGGTCGTAAAAGGCGTCTGCATAGTTTGGTCACCCGTTCCATCCAGTCCAACGATCAAACCATAACCAATCAGCGCGTTATCCCTGACGCCTTCAATCGTCGTCAAATCACGAATACGTTCGGCAAAAACACTGGCAGAAGTGAACGTACCGGACAGCACCAACAAAAACGTAAAAAGGCTGGCGACTAATTTTTTCATCCTGACCATCCTCTTTTAAAACGGTGAGATATTGATAAAGAAACGTTGCAACCAACCCATATGCTGCGCTTCGTTGATATAACCATCACCAACATACTCAATACGGGCATCAGCAACTTGATTGGAACTCACCGTATTGCTGCCCGTGATAGTTCGCGGGTTAACAACACCAGAGAAACGAATAAACTCCGTACCCTGATTAATGGCGATCTGTTTTTCCCCCACGACATGCAGGTTACCATTGGCCAGCAGCTTATCTACGGTCACAGTAATGGTGCCCCTGAAGGTATTGTTGGCATTCGCTCCCCCTTTGCCGCCAAATTCATTATTGCCTTCCATACCCAGATCGGTTTTTCCACCCCCCATCAATCCCTGCAAAAAACGAGGTGTCAAAGCCGCCGCAAAACTGGTTTTTCCATTGCGACTAGCATTGGCTGAAGAGTTTTTGCTCGCACTGACGTTCTCTTGCAAGATAATCGTTAGCGTGTCACCGATATTGCGTGGACGGCGGTCTTCAAACAGTGGCTGATAGCCGTAATAGACCGGTTGAACCGTTTGAAAAATAGAACCATTTGGCGTTGGAGCAAGCGCTTCGGCGGGTTTTGCGGTTGTTTGCCCTTCCACCAGTGGCTTGTGCGGCATATAAGCACAGCCCCCTAATGTCAGTGCCGACAGTGCCAGTACCGCCACAGATATGCTGATACGCCACTGATTTCTCTGGTTTTTCCGTAAACCAGTGGAGCCATAAGCTACATGGTTTTTAGCATGGCTTTCGGCAACGGGCATTGTATCCATCTTCTATGCTCTTAAATTTATCGTAGAAATAGCGGAGGAACATGTTCCCCCACCATTAATGGTTAGGTTATAACTGAGTCAGCTTTTGCAGCATTTGATCAGAAGTCGATACTGCCTTGCTATTGATTTCATAGGCTCGCTGCACCTGAATCATATTAACTAACTCTTCCGCCACATTGACGTTAGACGTTTCGACAAAGCCTTGATAGAGCACACCAGCGCCATTGATGCCCGGTGCATTCTCTACTGGCACGCCAGAACTGTTGGTTTCCAGATACAAATTCTCACCGATGCTTTCCAGCCCACTTTCGTTGATAAACGTGGTCAATGTCAGTTGCCCAATCTGCTGAGGCGCATTTTGCCCTTGCACGTTTACACTGACAGTACCATCACTGGCAATGTTAAGCTTCGTGGCATTATCTGGAATGATGATGGCAGGGACTATCTGAAAACCACCCACAGTAACCAACTGACCATTCTGATCTTTTTGAAATGAACCATCACGGGTATAGCCAATGGTGCCATCAGGCATCTGGACTTGGAAAAAGCCCTGCCCTTTAATTGCCACATCCTGGCTACTATTGGTTTTCGCCAGGTTACCCTGGCTGTGCAGCCGCTCGGTAGCTACCGGTCGGGCGCCCGTACCAATCTGCAAACCTGATGGCAGGGTTGTCTGTTCAGACGACATCGCACCCGGCTGACGTTCGGTTTGATAAAGCAAATCTTCAAACACCGCACGCTGGCGTTTGAAACCGTTGGTGCTGACGTTTGCCAAGTTGTTAGAAATAACATCCATATTGGTTTGCTGAGCATCCAGCCCAGTCTTGGCAATCCATAAAGATCGGATCATGAATTTATCCCCTGTCTCCGATTTAGCTCATAGCGAGAATTTGGTTAGCCCGCTGTGCATTTTCATCGGAACTGTGTATGACTTTCATTTGCATCTCAAAGCGACGCGCATTAGCGATCATGTTCACCATGCTTTCTACTGGATTAACATTACTGCCTTCCAAAACACCCGACATAACTTTCACTTCGGTGCTGGCCGCCAATTCATTGCCCTGCTGTTCCCGCGCCAGTGGCGTTAAATGGAACAAACCATCATCACCACGCACGACTTGGTTAGCTTCTGGTTTAACGATTTTCAGCTTGCCAATCTGGCCCAACAAAGTGGGCGGATCGCTGGCAATCAGGGCAGAGATGGCACCGTCTGTCGCAATGGTCAGTTCAGCCTGCGGCGGAACATCAATCGGCCCGTTTTCGCCCATCAACATACGCCCCTGTACCATCAGTTGCCCTTCGGGTGAAATCTGGATACTACCGTTGCGGGTATAGGCTTCTGTCCCGTCTTCAAGCTGGACAGCCAAATAGCCACCTTGTCCGACTGCCACATCTAACGGACGAGACGTGTAATTCATGGGACCTTGACGGCTATCCATGCCAGGAGTGGAGGCAACGACCAGTGAACGTGTCGGCAAGGTTTCACCTTCAATAGGTACGGCACGCAGGGCAGCAAGCTGGGCCTTGAAGCCCGGTGTTGACGCATTAGCCAGATTGTTGGCTGTGACAGCCTGATGTTCCAGCGTTTGGCGCGCAGCGCCCATAGCGGTATAAATGACGTGATCCATAAAGCTATCCGCCTGAGTCTATTAACGCATGCTGACCAGCGTTTGCAGAATTTGATCCTGCGTTTTGATGGTCTGGGCATTAGATTGGTAGTTACGCTGGGCGACAATCATACTGACCAGCTCCTGGCTCATATCAACGTTTGATGATTCCAATGAGCTACTGATCAACTTACCGAAGTTACCTGAACCTGCGGTGCCGACCACTGGACTACCGGATGCACCGGTTTCGATCCAAACGTTATCACCCTGAGAAGCTAAGCCTGCCGGATTGGAGAAGTTCGCCAGTACGACTTGTCCCAAGACCTGTTTCTGCTCGTTAGAATAAATACCGTAAATTTTGCCATCCCCCTCAACTTGGTAGTTGGTGAAGTGACCTGCCGCATAACCGTCTTGCTTCTGATTAGAAATGGAATCTTCTTTGACTCTCTGCTGCTTGCTACCGTTAAAGTCAAACTGGATTGTGGCCGGATTAGAACCATTCAAGGCTGGCATAGCGAAAGCAAATACGTTGTCAGCCGTCGCAGGTGCCGCAAGCTTACCGTTGCCATCAAAACTCACACTGCCTTCTTTGTTTAATTTTTCAGCTTTCGCATTCTTAACAGAAGTATCCAGGGCATAAATATCCCACTGATTGTCATCTGTCTTGACGAAGAACACATTGACATTATGTTCGTTGCCGAGGCTATCGTATACCGAGATACCGGAACTGTAGTTAAAAGTATCTTTCACATCCGGTTTAAATGGGTTAGCTACCGTATCGATCTTGTCATGCATCGAATTCAGGTTAGCCTTCATCTTAACTTCTGTCGTCGACTTAGCAGCCAGCATGTCAGTTGGAATCGAAATTGGCCCTGGGGCGGCACCCTGCTGAATTTCAGGACCATCTTTGCCCTGAATGGCTTGATAACCCGTCAATTTCATGCCCTGCATATCGATCACATTACGATCAGCATCCATTTTAAATTGACCATTACGGGAATAAAAAATATTACCGTTGGTATCCTGCATACGGAAAAAGCCGCCTTGGGTGATCGCCATATTTAATTGATCGTTAGTTTTGGTGATTGAACCATCCTTAAAGTTCTGCACCATGCCAGAAACCTTGACGCCCAACCCGACATCTGAGCCACTGAACACATCGGAAAAAGCAACAGAACTGGATTTAAATCCGTATGTTGCCGAGTTTGCAATATTATTACCAATAACGTCTAAGTTGCTCGCTGCGGCATTCAAGCCACTGACCGCTTGTGAAAAAGCCATATGTCCTCCGTTTAATTAAAGAATCTGACGAACTTCGTCCATGTTTACCGTACCCACCAGCCCTAAATCCAATTTAGTGCTATTCTCCTGCCGCACTACGCCGTCAACCTTGGCCTCTCTCAAAGGATGTATCATCAACGCTTGATCCTGTTGACTTGCGGAAACGGTGAAGTTGTAAGCGCCTTGTTCCACGACATTGCCGTCTGCGTCTTTACCATCCCATCTGAAGCTATGTATACCGGCACCCAAAAATTCGGATGAGTTGGGATCTAATTTATTGAGTTCCATTTCCCGAACGACTGTGCCACTTTTATCTTTGATGGTCACTTTGACGATATCGGCAGGTCGGTTCAGTTCAAAGCCGATTGCTGTTATGCTGTTTGCACCATCACCCACCAAAATCTCATTGCCAGGCACTATAACCCCCCGACCAATCAGTGCTACCGTCTGCATCGTGTGGTTACTGTCCATTTGCCCGACAATGGAACCCAGCGTCTTATTGAGCTTCTCAATCCCTTCAACAGTGCTGATCTGCGCAATCTGTGAAGTCAATTCACTGTTTTGCATCGGGTTGGTTGGATCTTGGTTTTGGAGCTGAGCAACCAAGATATTCAAGAAGTTATCTTTGATATCACCACTGCTTTGCGATTTTTGGTTGGTCAACTTAGTCAGTTCACCGACGGTTGAATTATCCAATGATTCATTAATAGAAGCGGTAATTCCCATAACGATATTCCTGTTACTGGCCTAGTGTCAGCGTTTTCAACATGATGGATTTGGTCGTATTCAGCACTTCAACGTTCGCCTGATAACTGCGGGAAGCGGAGATGGTATTGACCATTTCTCCAACGACATCCACATTCGGCATACGTACATACCCTTTTTCATCGGCCAGCGGATGGCCCGGCTGATATTCAAGACGGAAAGGTGAAGGATCATCCACAACTTCACTAACGCGAACACCGCCAACCTCTTGGCCTGCGGGAGCGGCGACACGAAAGACCACTTGCTTGGCACGGTATGGCTCGCCATCCGGCCCCGCAACACTGTCGGCATTCGCCATATTACTGGCGCTAACATTCAGTCGCTGAGACTGGGCAGAAAGCGCCGAACTGGCAATATCAAAAATACTAAGTAGAGACATTCCCATTATCCTTGTGACTGTAGAACTGACATCATGCTTTTGATTTGTGCATTGGTCATAGTGAGTTCAGCCTGATATTTCAGACTGTTATCTGCGAAATTGCTGCGTTCCATATCCATGTCAACGGTATTTCCATCCATAGATGTCTGGTATGGCACCCGATACAACAGGTCCATCTCCAGGCGTTTTTGAGGCTGAACGGGAATATGTCGATCGGAAGTCAGAGATAGCCCAATTCCATTCCCTGTTACACGACCATGTGCCATGACTTTTTTCAGTTGAGCAGCAAAATCGATATCACGCGCCTGATAGCCAGGGGTATCCGCATTGGCAATGTTGGCAGACAAAATTTCCTGCCGCTGGTTGCGGAGTGCCAGCGTTTCTTGTCGAAATTGAAAGGCGGCATCTAATTTATCGAGCATATTCCTCCCTCGGGTTTGTTCTGTCGGGGATAAGCCCCAAGCAGCTAACAGAATAAACGGAGAAGAAAAAGGTAATTCGAAGAATAGAAACAAATTGAATTGCTATTTATCCCATTAACGAATAATCAATCGAGTTACACTATTAACATCCAACAGGTGCTGAATATTTTTTGCAATCATGGCTCGCTAACAGGATTTAAGGTGGTGAAATGCCTGCACTAAATTTTATCGGGTTTCTTGCCTTTTTCCTTAATCTATTTTTTGTTTTCGGCAGTTCTGTCGCTTGGGGAAACAACATACCGCAATTAATAGATGACTATTTCAGGCAGATTCATCGCCCATCGAATCATAAGGTCTCAGTGGAGATCAAAACACCTGAACAACAATGGCCGACTTGTGAACACCCTGAAATACAACCGTTACTTAGCAACAAAAATTGGGGTAACCTTTCCGTTCCTGTGACTTGTGGTCAGCAACGCCGTTTTATTCAGGTTTATGTCAATGTCATCGGCCCTTATCTGGTTTCTAAGCGGGCGATTAACCGTAATACCGTCCTGACAGAACAAGATCTTCAAGTAAAAACAGGGGCCTTAGATAAGCTGCCAAACGACATAATACGTAACAGAAAGGCCATACAAAATGGTATTGCACTTCGCAACATACCTGCCGGACAATCCATCACACGCAATATGATCCGGCGTCCCTGGGCAATTAAAGCCGGACAAAATGTGGTCGTCACGGTAGATGGGCACCATTTTCAGGTGCGTTACGAAGGAAAAGCGATTAACAACGCCGCGAGTTTTGATAATATCCGTGTCCGCCTGAGCTCTGGACAGGTTATTACTGGTGAAGCTCAAGAAAATGGCAGTGTAAAAATGATGTTATAAATGGCTAAAGTTTTATTTCTTCACGCCGATATAACCAACAGACCATGATTTACAGGCATGCCAGCGGTATATCGCCTGCTACCTAAGACAAATAAATAATGCCTGATTAAAGGATTACAATTATGAGTATTGAACGCACTCAACCTCTACTGGCTATGGCTGCTTTACAGCAACGCAATGCCAATGAAGGTGCTCAAAGCACTCGCAGAATTGTGGCTGTTGCAGAAAAAAGCGCAGATACACAAGTTAAGCTGAGCGAAGCGCAGAAAAAGCTCGTTCAGCCAAGTAGTCAGGATATTAATATCCAGAAAGTACAACAACTGAAAGAAGCCATTGCAAAGGGAACCCTAACGATGGACAGCGGTAAAATTGCTGATGCTCTATTTAGGGAGGCCCTTGAAAACATGGAATATGATAAATAAACACCAAAATCTAAAGAGCCATAAATGGAAGAACTTCAACTCTTGCTTGAACAGCAAAGCGCGCACTTAAATTCGCTTTCGCAAACTATGGCAGAAGAACAGCGCATATTGAGCGAAGGCTTTATTGAAGTGAATCATTTACATCGTGTGACGGAACAAAAAACATTTTTGCTTTCAGCACTCGATCATGCTGAACGAAAACGCCAGCAGTTAAATGACACGCTAAAAATAAATGCTCCTTATGCTAACCATAAAAGGTTAGCAATATTATGGAGTCAAATTAATCAATCTGTTGAACGTATTCGTGATTTAAATTCACATAACGGATTTTTACTGGAACAACATATTGAGTTAAATAGTAAAGCAATCGCTTTTCTGAAAACTCACCACAGCCCTTCTTTTTATGGTGCAGACGGCCAAGCCCGTCATCATTCAGCGCTATCTGGCCACAAGATCAGCGTTTGAACATTCGGTTACTGCCTAGGCAGTAAGCTCTACAGACCTCTTGGTTTATTGGCAATGATAAGGGGTCTGTTTCTGTGTATCTGTATTCCCCCACCCTGATAAAAAGAAAATAATTCTCATTATACTGCCTTTTAAAGGAATATTGGCCTGCCCTTCGGGGATAGTTTCGATATATTCAATTTTTAGTCATGACTCCAAAGTGTTAATTTGATCTTTATTATGTTTTTTTAAAGGGAGATCATCATAACTGTTACGATAGAAGTTATTTGCCGATATTGTGACCAAACTGAACCGGTACGCAAGCATGAAAGTAGGTAACATCAAGACGAAAAGCTTACGACAATGTCACGTCCATTTGCGAGTTGGACGAACAAGGGTCTTTTGTCGGCAACAAAAAACAACGTCACTGTATTTGGTATATTTTTGATATAAAATAAAAAAATCCATCACTTATGTAGAAATGCTTCTCTCAAATTCTTCACCTTGCCTTGATTGATAAATCCTATCAATATATTGATCATTGATCGTGAATACCGATAGTTTTGTTGATCTTTTTTGATTCATAAGGTAAATTTTTCTTCTGCACACAGAAAACTGTGCCCAAAATCTTTTTGTTATAACACTTTATTATATTGCGTTATGCATAATAAGTAGTTTTATATTATGATTGTTATGGACATGTGAATGAAAAATAGTTTAGTTTTATCTTTTATTGCTGCAATATTGGTTTCAGTAAGTAGTATTTCTTATGCGGCCCCTTCGATAACAACGGGGGAAGTAAAATTCACGGGGAGAATTATAGAATCAACCTGCACTGTTGGTGGTAATTCTGACAAGATTGTGAACATGGGAACATATCTCAAAAGCGATATAAAAATAGCGGGAACTAAAGTTGCGGGGAGCGAAAGGAATTTTACGATCAAATTAACTGGGTGCCCTGTTGATACTTCTGTACCTATTATGATGAACGTTACATTTTCTGGGAGTAGTGAGGACACCAGAGATTCAAAGTTATTGGCATTAGACACATCTTCAAGTTCAAAAGGGATTGGCATCGGTATTTATGACAAAAGTGATGTACAAATAAATTTATCTTCCACTTACCCATTCCCTGATAAAATCAGTACATCTGATATGGAAATACCTTTAAAAGCGGCTTATGTATCTAATGGAGATACCCCTACAGCCGGAACGGCCGATGCCACGCTTAATTTTGATATATATTACAAATAAAAATTAATTATTTATAAATATTTATTCCCTGGCCGCAGAGGCATATTTATGGCTGCGACCAGGAATTATTAACATCATAAGTAGTCATGTAATAATGAAAGATAAAATAAAAAAAATATTTACATCGTATGTGTTAACGAAAAAAACAACACTTATATTTTTATTGTTTTTTATATTTCCGTCCTGGGCGGGTATAACTATTGGTGGAACCCGTGTTATTTATAAAGGAAATAAAAAAGAAACTTCAATTTCAGTGAAAAATTCTGACGAAAGCCGGCCTTATTTAATTCAGTCTTTTATCAGTACTGATTCAAAAGGAGAAAAGGCCCCTTTCATTGTGACGCCACCGCTATTTCGTTTAGATGCTGGCAAAGAAAGTATTCTTCGTATTGTCCGTATCGGCGGTAATTTACCTGAGGATAGGGAATCGGTTTTTTACCTTAATGTGAAGTCTATCCCTTCCGTACAAGAAAACGAACAGAATACTTTATTGATTGCGGTGAAAACCCGAATCAAATTATTTTATCGGCCTGAAGGCATTGAAGGTGATTCTGAAGAAGCTTATAAGACACTGACATTTCGTCGCATTGGTCACCAACTTGAGGTCAGAAATCCCAGTAATTATTATGTGACCATCGGGCAGCTCAACGTGGCCGGGAAAACCCTGACAGGTACTGACATGATCGCTCCACAAGGTGTAGCACATTTCGTTCTGCCATCTGAATCATCAGGCTTAGTCAGCTGGAATAGCATTAATAGTCATGGTGGCGTAAGCAAAGAAGTCATTAAAAACCTGCCTTAAAAAGAAGATAAAAGTTAAATATTGGGGACGAAAAATCATATTTGTTAAATATAAAAAGAGTAGCGGCACAATTATGCCAACATGTTTGCTTTCAGTCTTTATTTTATGTTTTTCCGTATTGTTATCATTGCCAGTCACGGCACAGGATTATTTTCGATTATCCGCATTGGAATTAGATGATAATCAATCGGTGATTGATTTAAGCGCATTTTCATTCCCCGGTGGTCAATTACCGGGTCAGTATCAGGTGAACATATCTCTTAACGGGAAAGAGAAAGAAACAAAACAGGTTAATTTTATTAAACTGGAAAATGGAAAACTGGCTCCACAACTAACGGTCGATGATTTAAAACAGTTTGGCGTGAAAATATCAGATTTTCCTGCGCTGATGAAACTCTCTCATGAGCAAGTTATTGATGATATTAGCGAATATATTCTACAGGCATCGACTTCATTTGATTTCTATGAGCAACGTCTGGATATCAGTATTCCACAAGCAGCTTTGGATAATCAAGCCAAAGATACTGTGGCATCACATTTATGGCAACATGGAGAGTCAGCATTTTTAATGAGCTATAATTTTAGTGGTTCGGAGAATGATAATAAAAACACAAAAAACCAAAGTTATTTTTTAAATTTACAAAGCGGAATAAATATTGGAACCTGGCGTATAAGGAATCAATCAGTTTATGACTATAATTCTGAAAAAAACAAAGGCGAGAGTCGTTTTTCATCCATTAACAGCTACATCCAACGGGACATTCCAGAACTAAAAAGCCAACTAATTCTTGGCGAAACCTTTACTAACGGAGATATATTTGAAAGCGTGCCGTTTATCGGTGCTTCTATGACATCCGATAGCTTAATGTTGCCCAGCAGCCAGCGTGGATTTGCGCCAATTATCCGTGGTATTGCTCAAACCAATGCGCGTGTAACGATTCGCCAAAATAATTACGTCATCTACGAAAGTTATGTTCCGCCGGGACCTTTCGTTATTACGGATCTTTATTCAACTTCCGGCTCTGGTGATTTGGATATCACGATCACCGAAAAAGACGGGCGGCAGCGTAAATTTGTGCAACCTTTTTCATCAGTGCCAATGATGCAGCGAGAAGGGCAATTAAAATATCAGGTTACCCTAGGGCGCTACCGTTATTCCAATGCCAATGCTGATAAACCTTATTTTAGTGAAGCGACATTTATCTATGGACTCTCTAATCGGTTAAGTTTGCTATCTGGTATTCAGGTAGCAGAAAACTACCGAGCGTTTAACGCTGGTCTGGGGATTGGTTTAGGCAATTTGGGGGCGATTTCTCTGGATATGACACAAGCAGATGCCTGGTTGCAAGAGAATGAACATAAACAAGGGCAATCGTACCGAATCCAATATACGAAAAGTATCGAGGCAACGGGAACATCCCTGACATTGGCCGGGTATCGCTATTCCACACCAGACTACTATTCATTTGCAGAGACAAATGAATATTCAATAAGAAAAGAAGCCAGCCGCGCACAAAATAAGCGTAGCCAATTGCAGCTAACCCTAAACCAGGGAATGGGGAATTTTGGCAATATTTATGTGTCTGCCTATCAGCAAGATTACTGGGGAAAACAAGGCACCAACCAATCATTATCTACAGGTTATAACATTAACCTTGCCGGGATCAGTTATGGGTTGAATCTTTCCTACGATGCCAATCATGAATCCATTAAGAATAAAGATATCCAGGCATCGTTAAACATTTCTATTCCACTGGATCAGTGGCTGCCTAATGGATGGGTAACCTACAGCATGAATAGCAATGGCCACAGTCGAGGAAGCCAACAACTGACAATGAGTGGCAGCGCATTGGACGATCATGCCTTGTCATATAGTCTCCACGGAGAGCACAGCAATAATATGGAAGGAACGAGCGGTGGTGCTTCGCTGGAATATAGCCATTCTTCTGGCCGTGTGAATTTGGGCTACAGCTACAGTGATAATAGCCAATCGCTTAACTACGGGCTGTCTGGCGGTATTGTCGCCCATCAAAATGGCATTACGTTTTCCCAATCATTAGGCGAAACCGTAGCACTGGTTAAAGCGGCCGGTGCAGCAGAAACCAAAATTTTAAATCATAGTGGAATTAAAACGGATTCACGTGGCTATGCCGTCATCCCGTCGCTCGAACCTTATACCTACAACCGGATTGCCCTGGATACTGAAATGCTGGCTGATGGCGTTGACCTTGACAATTCAGTGCAACACATTGTACCGACTCGCGGTGCCGTGGTTGCTGCCAATTTTCGTGTCCGTCAAGGGCACCGTATATTGGTGACATTACGTTACAACGGCAAACCTGTGCCTTTCGGTGCCAGCGCAACGTTAACAAACCGTGACAGTAGCGGGATTGTTGGAGATGATGGTGAGCTGTATTTGAATGCTGTCCCCGAGCAGGCAGAAATAAAAGTACAGTGGGGAAAAAATAAAAACCAACAATGTCGTGCAAAAACAGATTTATCAGTGCTACCCGAAAAGTCAGGCGTATTACTCCTGATTGCTGATTGCCGCAACTAAAAGGAATTTATCATGTTTAATTTTGAACGTAATAATCACTTTCAGATTAAAGCTAATAACTTTTTATTGGTATTATTCATTGTTATTGTCGCGGGAAGTTATTCAACACAGGGTATGGCCGCAGTATGTAAGGCTAATAGAATGCAGGAAATAGTTAAATTTGATGATATTTATGTTGACTATAAAAATTTGCCGGACATAAAACGCGCCTCCAATAACGAAATAAAGGTAAGTTGCAATATATCCGGTCAGCATATATACGTAAAATCCATGACTGGAGTAAATGTAGGCTCCCCCAGAAATAACTTTTATGAAACCAGTCTTCCTGGTGTCAGATTTAAATGGGAACTCCAACCTAATGGCGTGGTGAGTCAGGTTATGAATGTAGGCAGTTCAAGAGGGATCGGCACCGGAAACAGAGCATTGAGCAGTAAGTTTTATATCGAGATCAATGGCACTGTTCAATCAGGAACAGTCAATGAAATAATAATAACGATGGCTGATACTAAAAATAAGAATACGGTTTTCACTTATAAAATCCCTTCTTTTAACGTCACGGCAAGAACGTGTGAAATAACTACGCCGATTGTTAATGTTCCGATGGGAGCCGTATTAAAAAATCACTTTAAAAACATAGGTGATACCGCCGGTGGACGTTCTTTCGAGATTAATGTGCAATGCAAAGGATCCCCGAACGCGAATATTACCTGGGAGCCGGGAAAGACTAATACAAATGGAGTGATAAATGCTGATTCAACCTCATCAGCAACAGGGATCGGCATTCAGATGTTGGATGACAAAGACAATCCTGTGAAGTTTGGTGAACGACAAGCTCTTGGCATAATAAATTCTTTGAAGACACTGTCATATAAGGCAAAGTATTATCAAATCAGTCATATCGTCATTGCCGGTAGCGTTAATGCCACAGCCACCTTCACTGTCGATTATAAGTAATGAGCCTGTATTAGTTCAGATTCATCCATAATAAGGTGATCATCTAAACGATCACCTTATATTCATTATTTTTTCTTATCAAGACTACCTTGCACCCCCAATCGTTGCTGTCATTCTGATTTGACGATTGTCGGTGATTTCAAGATTGGACAATACAACCAATCGAGGCAATACACGGCGCAAGAAGCGAGACAACAGTGGACGAAGTGCATGGTTGACCAATAATACCGGTGGCGCTCCCAACATTTCCTGACGCTCTAATGCTTCTGCCGCCTGACGTTCCAAGCTTTCTGCCAAACCTGGCTCCAATCCACCCCCATTTTGCAATGCTTGCAGCAGCAATCTTTCCAAACCCGCATCCAAGCCAATGACTTTGATTTCATCCGCATTCGGGAACCATTGCTGAGCAATCGCCCTGCCAAGCGCGATTCGGATCATGGCAGTCAATTCATAAGGATCTTTCTGTACCGGAGCATGTTCTGCTAGTGTTTCAACAATGGTACGCATATCGCGAATCGGCACTTGTTCCGCCAGCAAGTTTTGCAAAACTTTATGCAAAGTTGTCAGGCTCACGACATCAGGAATGAAGTCTTCTGTCAGTTTCGGCATTTCCTGACTGACACGCTCAAACAATTGCTGCGCTTCCTGTCTGCCAAACAGTTCACTGGAATGCTGGGAGAGCAAATGGTTTAGGTGAGTTGCAACAACCGTGCTGGCCGCCACGACAGTATAGCCTTGCACTTGCGCCTGTTCCCTTAGACTGTCATCAATCCAGACAGCAGCCAGACCAAAGGCTGGATCTGTCGTCAAGTCACCTTGCAATTCGCCCACAGCACCACCCGGATTAATCGCTAACCATCGTCCCGGATGGGCTTCACCACGCCCAATTTCTACGCCTTTCATCATGATACGGTAGCTGGCTGGCGCCAATTCAAGGTTGTCACGAATATGCACAACGGGTGGCAGATATCCCACTTCTTGCGCGAATTTTTTGCGAATACCGCTAATACGACCCAACAATTCGCCGTTTTGGCGAAAGTCCACCATTGGGATCAAACGATAACCCACTTCCATTCCCAGTGGATCTTCCAGTTGCACATCAGACCATGAGGCTTCTGCGGTTTGTTGCTGCTCTTCTACCGCTTTCATCTCTTCATGTTGTGCCACAAGCGGATTTTTGTCCTTACGCAATAGGAAATAGCCCACGCCCGCCAAGGCTGCCGTAAATAACAAAAAGACGAAATTAGGCATTCCCGGCACCAACCCAAGCAAGCCGAGTACACCTGCACTCAACATCATGACTTTGGGATTGTTGAAAAGCTGGGTCACCATTTGCTGGCCAACATCTTCATCTGTCGCTACGCGCGTTACGATAACACCTGCTGCTGTGGAGATAATTAATGCAGGTAACTGAGCAACCAAGCCATCACCGATGGTCAACAAAGTATAGGCTTCTGCGGCATCCCCCAAAGACAAACCGTGTTGAGCAACACCAACGATCAAACCACCAACGATATTAATCACCAATATCATCAATCCGGCAATCGCATCGCCACGAACGAATTTGCTCGCACCGTCCATTGAACCGTAGAAATCCGCTTCCTGTGTCACCTCAGCACGACGCTTTTTGGCTTCATCTTCGCCGATCAATCCAGCGTTCAAATCAGCATCAATTGCCATCTGTTTACCCGGCATTCCATCCAATACAAAGCGCGCACCGACTTCTGCAATACGCCCTGCACCTTTGGTAATGACCATAAAGTTAATCAGAATCAAGATAACGAAGACCACGATACCAATGGCAAAATTACCGCCAACCAGGAAGTGACCAAAAGCTTCCACGACTTGTCCTGCCGCGGCAGATCCTGTATGTCCTTCCATCAGGATAATTCGCGTGGAAGCAACGTTAAGTGACAGGCGCAGTAAAGTTGAAAACAGCAAAATAGTCGGGAATGCAGCAAAATCCAGCGTCCGGCGGGTAAACATGGCCACCAGCAAGACCATGATGGAAAGCGCGATATTGAAAGTGAATAGTAGATCAAGCAGGAATGGCGGCAACGGCAGTACCATCATCGACAAGATCATGAGGATCAGAACAGGCCCTGCAAGCATTTGCCACTGGGAGCCTTTTATATTTCCCGATAAACGTAATAGTGAGGCCAGATTAGCCATGACGATTATTTTCTCCAGCAAAATCCAGTGCTGGCGGCACTGGCAGATTTTCAGGTTTTTTCGGTTTCAGGCCACCTTCCTGTTTCCAACGTTTCAATTGGTAAACCCAGGCAAGCACTTCTGCGACAGCAGCATATAACGCCGCAGGAATAAAGCCGCCAACCTCAGCATGGCGAAACAACGCTCGTGCCAGGGGTGGAGCTTCCAATAATGGGATGCGATTTTCCGCACCCATTTCTTTAATGCGCAAGGCAATGAGTCCTGTCCCTTTTGCCAATACTTTGGGAGCGCTCATTTTTTTGCTGTCATACTGCAAGGCAACGGCGTAATGAGTCGGGTTGGTGACAATGACATCCGCCTTCGGCACATCCGTCATCATGCGCTTACGCGCAGCCGCCCGCTGTTGTTGACGAATTCTTGCCTTTACATGTGGGTCCCCTTCTTGCTCCTTAAATTCATCCTTGATCTCCTGACGGGTCATTCTCAATTTTTTCAAGTGGCTACGGATCTGATAAAGCACATCAAACGCCACCATAGGTATCAACATAAATAAGACAAGATAACTGGCAAAAATCAGCATCATCATGGCATCGCTCAAGGCTATCAGCGGATGTTGAGCAGCCAGATTGAGCATAGTAGGCCAATTAAGCCAGATAAACAGAGCTGCACCCCCTCCCACTAGTGATGCCTTCAAGATGGCTTTGAATAATTCCGCCAGTGCATTCATGGAAAAAATTTTCTTCAACCCCGATATGGGATTCAGTTTAGCCAAGTCAAATTTGATCGATTTTGAGCTGAATAACAGCCCACCCATCAACGCTGGCGCACTGAGAGCAATCAAGACCAATCCAACAAAAACCGGCAATAATGCCCAAACCGCTTGTTTCAGTAACCGTCCGACTTGTTGCACCATCTGCTTGTCGTTACTGACCATGTGATGGTCGAAATTGAATCCTTCAAATACCATCAGGGAAAGTTCATGGGTAATCGATTCTCCACTCATCCAGAGCAGACTTACCCCTCCCGCTAACATCAGGATTGAGGTGAGTTCTTTAGAACGTGCAATTTGCCCCTCTTTGCGAGCTTTTTCCCGTTTATGAGGCGTGGGTTCTTCGGTTTTTTCGAGATCGCTATCTTCAGCCACAGCTTTCCTTGGTGAGCGTTCGTGATTACATGCAGAAAATTTGCCTTTAGGAGAGGGCAAATAAAATTGTGTTAAGCATGACAAAAGCCCAGAAATTCAATGGCGGGAACACTGCAAAATTTGCGGGGGTATTTGAGGCATTATGACAACAATCTTGAATTGAGATGGCTGGTGACAGCCATCTCAAATCGTTTTTCAATCCGTTTTAACTGACGCTTTAATATCAATACTATCGGCATTAACATCACGAATATGATCTTTCGTCAGGCGATAGACAACCGGACTAAGAAAGGCAATTGCTATCAGGTTGGGGATCGCCATCATGGCATTAAGGGTATCTGCCAGCAACCAGACAAATGTTAACGACTGAGTCGCACCAATCGGCAACGCGATAATCCAGGCGATACGGAAAGGCACTATGGCTTTTGGTCCCAATAAATATTGGATACATTTCTCACCGTAAAAACTCCATCCCAGGATGGTTGTAAAGGCGAAAATAGCCAAGGCAACCGCAACGATATAGTTGCCTCCTGGGATCACGACGGAGAAGGAGGCAGCGGTCAGTGTAGCGCCTGTTTGACCTGTCAGCCAACCACCGGTAATAACAATGGTCAAGCCCGTTACGGAACAGACAATGATCGTATCAATAAAGGTTCCCAGCATGGCAATCAAACCCTGACGAATGGGGTTTTGGGTTTTTGCCGCTGCATGAGCAATAGGTGCACTTCCCATGCCCGCTTCGTTAGAGAATACACCACGGGCAATACCAAAACGGATCGCCGCCCAAACGGCTGCACCAGCAAATCCCCCCTGCGCCGCAACGGGAGTGAAAGCGGATTTGATGATTAAAGCAAATGCATCGGGAATAGCTGTAAAATTGAGTGCCAAAACAATAACCCCTGCCCCAAAGTAACCGACAGTCATAATAGGCACTAATTTACCGGCAACATCAGAAATGCGTTTGATACCGCCAATTAACACGGCACCAACCAAAACGACCAAGATACCGGCCGTAATGGTTTTTTCAATACCAAAGTTACTTTGCAATACGTCAGCGACAGAGTTAGCTTGTACGGTATTGCCAATACCAAAACCCGCAATACTACCAAAGAAAGCAAAGAGTGTTCCCAGCCAAACCCATTTTTTACCCAAGCCGTTTTTGATGTAATACATCGGACCGCCAACGTAATTACCGTTTTTGTCAGTTTCACGGAAACGTACTGCCAATACCGCTTCTGAATATTTCGTCGCCATGCCCACCAATGCGGTCATCCACATCCAGAACATAGCTCCGGGTCCGCCCATCACAATGGCTGTCGCCACTCCCGCGATATTGCCAGTTCCGATTGTCGCTGACAATGCGGTCATTAGTGCGTTAAAAGGTGAAATCTGACCTTCACCTCGTTGTTCATTTTTTTGAAAGAGTAATTTGAACCCCGTGCCTAATTTACGGATCGGTAAGAAGGACAAGCGGATCTGCATGAAGATACCAATCCCCAGAAGCCCAATTAGCATGGGAACGCCCCATACTACCCCGTTTAGTGCAGATAACCATTGTGTAATTAATTCCATATACACCCTCGGTATTTAATATAACAAGTTGGCAACAAAATTATTTCAATTAAATAAAGAGCATTTTGGAAAAATAAGCGAGGGTTATTTGAGTATCTTTGGCAAGAAAAAATTGATACTGTGAGTTGAGTCACTCGTTATGGGTACTCTTTATCAATCTTATTGATAATAGTTCTTCTTACATCACTGATTCTGATATCTCCCCTTCCAGATTCAAATTTTTATCTCGACATTAAATAAATTAAAGGTTTTTTATAGCGAATGAACGGGTATTATTTGCTTTTCACATAGTTTCTAGAATGACTAAAGGATTATCAGTGGCAAGAGTTGGTTACATCAGAGTGTCAACAAATGACCAAAATAGTGATTTACAAAGAAATGCGTTAATCAGTATTCACTGTGAGCTGATTTTTGAAGACAAGATCAGCGGGAAGACGGCTAATCGTCCAGGGCTAAAACGTGCCTTAAAGCATCTTAAATCTGGCGATACACTGGTGGTTTGGAAATTGGATCGGCTGGGGCGTAGTGTGAAGAATCTGGTCACACTGATTTCAGAATTGCATGAACGCGGAGTTCATTTTCAAAGCCTGACTGACAGTATTGATACCAGTACGGCAATGGGAAGGTTTTTCTTCCATGTAATGAGTGCACTGGCAGAAATGGAACGTGAACTAATTGTAGAAAGAACCAATGCCGGATTAGCCGCAGCACGGGAACAGGGGCGCATCGGTGGACGGCCAGTCGTGTTTACCAAGGAAAATCGACAACAGGCCGCCAGATTACTGAATAAAGGGCATAGCCGGAAGCAGTTGTCGATTATTTACAATGTATCGTTGTCAACAATTTATAAGTATTTACCCGTAGGGAAAGTGGTGAACTAGTTTATAAAATCTTTTATCAAACTAACCCACTCTGTTGGCTTTTCAATTTGTACCGCGTGACCACTATTAATCTCTTTGTAGGTACTGTTATTAATATTCTTATAAACTTCACGTACCAGATAAGGCGGGATTAACGTATCACGGCTTAATCCAATAACCAGGGTGTTTTTATCTATTTGAGTAAGATACTCTTTTATATCTATAGCTAATCCCAAAGCAATACGTTTTTCTATCTCTTTTTCTGCCGGTTGAGCGCAGATCCGCTGTATGGTTTCATGTCCCAACGATGAGATAAATTCAGGACTCAGGGCATGTGATAAAGCGAAAGCCATCGCTGATGCTTTATCATTCAATTCTAAATGTAACCAAGTATTGAATATTAATTGGTGGCGAGGATCACTATTTGTCGCCCAAGGTGCCGTCAATATTATTTTATCAACGAGATGCGGGTATTTGGCTGCTACAACTGCCGCAACGACAGCTCCCAGAGAAACGCCAACTAAATCAACAGGAGTATGACCGCTATCTTCTATCACAGCAGCAATTTGTTCCGCCAGGTGCTCAATCGTTAATGTTTCTGACGATAGTTCAGAATTTCCACATCCTGCATAATCAGGGATTATAACGGTTCGCTCACTACTAAACGCCTTTTTTATCTCGCCAAAACTACTGTTACCACTGCTATTTGTGCCATGCAGGAAGACAATTGGTTTTTTGTGACTTTGCTTATTTTCAGGAAATTCCTGACGGTAAGAAACCAATGAATCTTTTAACTTAATGACTTTATCAATCGATTTCACAATGTTTTCCTCTGCATGACCTGAATTAATACCATCGGAGCAAGTGCTTGGGCCAGCTATCCTGCTCACCCAAGCGCAGCCAAAATATAAAAATTCCGTTCGTTAAAGCTCTTACACTCGTTATCAAAAACCTAAACTGTCCAATAAATCATCAACCTGTGCCTGGTTACTAATCACACCAGTCCCATTCTGGTTAACTTGAGGGCCGTTAAGAAGACTGTCGTTCTCTTTTTTCGCTTTAGCCATCTGGTCGGATGGCATATTTTCCATTAATACCATGACCAACTGTTTTTCCAACTCCTGAATAACTTCCATCATCCTTTTAATTACCTGCCCAGTAAGATCCTGAAAGTCTTGCGCCATCATAATCTCAAGCAATTGTGTGTTGGTAAATGAAGTATGATCAGGTACGAGATTCAGATAATTTCTCGTGTCCGTTACCAGTGAGCGAGCATCGGTCAGATCCAAATTCTTCGGATTTGCAAACCATTCATCCCAACGTTGGGTTAACGCTTTTGCTGATGCTTCCAATTCGTTCTGACAGGGCTGTGCGACTTCAACGCAGTTCAACACCCTTTCGGCCGCTTGTGCTGTCATTTGAACAACGTAATTCAATCGCTCTCTTGCATCTGGGATCGCTTCAGCCGCCTGAGCGATAGTTTGATCCAATCCCAGTTCACGTAAACTATCGCGCAGCATTCTGGTTAACTGCCCAATACGGCTGATTATCTCACTGGTTGAGATCGCCTCATCTCTCGGCATGACTGGATTCTCACTCATTTTGTCTCCTTAGAGCCCCAATTTTTCAAATATTTTATTGAGTTTCTCTTCCAAAATAGCCGCAGTAAACGGTTTCACAACATAACCGCTCGCTCCGGCTTGGGCTGCTGCAATAATGTTCTCTTTTTTTGCCTCCGCCGTTACCATCAGGACAGGTAAAGCCGCCAGTTTTTCTTCACCGCGAATCGTTTTCAACAATTCAAGGCCATCAATATTTGGCATGTTCCAGTCAGAAATGACAAAATCAAATTCGGCAGTGCGGAGTTTAGTCAACGCTTCTGCCCCATCCTGTGCTTCATCTACATTATTGAATCCCAATTCTTTCAGTAAATTACGTACAATTCGACGCATAGTTGAAAAGTCATCGACGACCAAAAATTTCAGATCCTTACTTGCCATAAAAACTCCTTGGAATTTCACTTATCCAGCAGCACAGCGCTGCAAAAATTAACATCAAATACAACTACCAAATACAACGACTAAATACGAATCGATTGCCCCGCACTGATTTTGGCTAGCATAGTTTTACTGATTTTTTGAAGATCCATGATTTCATCCACCGCCCCTAACTGGATCGCAGCCCGTGGCATGCCAAATACGACACAACTTTTTTCGCTTTGGGCCAATGTGTAAGCCCCTGCCTGCTTCATTTCCAACATGCCCGCAGCACCATCATTACCCATACCGGTTAAAATAACGCCTACCGCATTGCGCCCGGCATACTTGGCAACGGAACGAAAGAGAACATCAACAGAAGGACGATGGCGATTAACTGGCTGGGCATGGGTTATCATAATCTGATAATTAGCGCCGCTGCGGCAAAGTTCCATATGACGATCGCCAGGCGCAATGTAGGCATGTCCCGGCAGGACACGTTCCCCATCCTCAGCTTCTTTTACCGTGATCTGACTCAGTTTATTAAGTCTTTGTGCAAAAGAACGGGTGAAACCCGGAGGCATATGTTGAGTAATTAATAAAGCTGGACTGGTGATCGGCAGGGGTTGCAGCAGGTTTTTGATTGCTTCTGTTCCTCCTGTCGATGCCCCTACTGCGATGAGTTTTTCACTGGATAAGAGTGGCTTGAAATTCAATGGTGCTGTACTTGCAGATATCGGTTCTACAGGACTGATTTTAGCCTGGGCTGCGGCACGGATTTTTTCGGCAATCAATTCGCTATAAGCTAACATACCTTCTCGGATACCCAGTTGTGGCTTAGTCACAAAGTCCACCGCCCCCAGTTCCAATGCCTTCAATGTAATTTCCGAACCTTTTGCTGTCAGAGAAGAAACCATCACGACAGGCATAGGGCGTAACCGCATCAATTTCTCCAGAAAATCAATGCCATCCATGCGTGGCATCTCAACATCCAATGTTAATACCTGCGGATTGTGTTTTTTAATTAAATCACGGGCAACAAATGGATCTGGAGCACAATCCACAACTTCCATATCAGGGTGACTATTGATAATTTCCCGCATGATTTGACGCATTAACGCCGAATCATCCACACAAAGAACAGTTATTTTATTCATGACCCCTCCTTGCCCGACCTACACCGTAAACGGTCTGTCCTTGCAAGTAGAACTCTCGGCTGATTTGAGTGACGTTTTCGGAATGCCCTGCAAAGAGCAAACCATCCGGTTTTAAGAAATTGACAAAACGACGCAAGATCCTTTCCTGTGTTTTTTTATCAAAATAAATCATGACATTACGGCAGAATATTGCATCAAATTTACCTTCGAGTGCCCAATCAGAATCGAGCAGGTTCAAATGCTGAAAACTCACCAATTCAGCAAGTAAAGGACGAACCCGAGCATATCCTTCAAAGCGACCAACCCCTTTGAAAAAATATTTTTTCTTTTGGCTTTCACTCAGATACTGTAATTCTTCCAGCCGATAAACACCCCGACTGGCTTTTTCCAGCACACTGGTATCAATATCACTGCCAATGATTTTTATCCGATTTGACCGATGCCCCAGTGCATCACACAAGGTCATTGCAATAGAATACGGCTCCTCCCCCGTTGAAGCGGCAGCGCTCCAAACGCGGTACGTCCCGCCATTTTTCCTGCTGGCATGTGCCGCCAAAATAGGAAAATGATGAGATTCCCTGAAAAATGCGGTGAGATTAGTGGTCAATGCATTAATGAAAGATTCCCATTCTTTACTGTGACTGTCTTGTTCCAGAATCGACAGATATTGACCGAAATCATTAAGTCCCAATAGACGAAGCCGCCTGACTAAACGGTTGTATACCATCTCACGCTTATTTTTTGCCAGTACTATGCCAGCCCGTTGATAAATAAACTGGCAGATGCGCTCAAATTGCGCATCCGACAAAGCATGTCGCTGAAGCATAAAGTTCAGCGACACAGTAGCATCAGTATCTGAAGCTATTGAATTGGCTTTCATCTGACCTCAGCGTAGTTGATTTACAACATGCTCATCAGTCATGTTTGATGTAGCGGTCGTTTGATGATCGTACTCATCGTCCAAATTGTCAGGCAGTTCAAATTGAGCAACGGTTTTTACCAACATGTCTGCCTTGTCTTCAAGCGCAGCAGCGGCAGCGGCAGATTGTTCCACCAATGCAGCATTTTGCTGTGTGACTTGATCCATCTGGCTGACGGCTTGAGCAACTTGATGAATGCCACGGCTCTGTTCATCAGAAGCAGCCGCAATTTCAGCCATTAAATCAGTCACCTGGTTCACCGACCTAACCAACTCATCCATCGTTTGTCCCGCATTATTCACCAATTCTGAACCCTGGTTAACACGATGGACAGATTCATCGATTAAGGTTTTGATTTCTTTCGCCGCTTCGGCACTACGTTGTGCCAAGTCACGGACTTCACCGGCGACAACAGAGAATCCACGTCCCTGTTCGCCAGCCCGTGCCGCTTCAACGGCAGCATTCAGTGCCAGGATATTGGTCTGGAACGCAATACCATCAATAACACTGATAATGGCGCTGATTTTCTTCGAACTTTTGGCGATTTCATCCATAGTTGCCACAACACTTGTGGTTAATTCGCCACCTTTTGAAGCAGTCTGAGAAGCCGATACCGCCAGTTCGCTGGCTTGACGCGCATTTTCTGCATTCTGTTTAACGGTAACCGTCAACTCTTCCATACTGGCAGCCGTTTCTTCCAGTGATGCGGCCTGTTGCTCTGTACGTGAAGATAAGTCCGTATTACCTTGAGTGATCTCTTGAATGCCAGAATACATCTGGTTGGTATTCTCACGCACGGCAGCAATGGATTTGGCTAATGATGCCTGCATGTCACGCAGCTTGCGGAAAATATCACCAATTTCATCATCGGTGAACACGGCAATTTCCTTATCCAAACGCCCTGCCGCTACATCCTGGAAGCACGTTCTCATATTCGAAAACGGTCTGAGCAGGTTACGTTTCATCCACCAATTAGCGGCGACTGAAACAACAAATACCATCAAGATGGCGCCAAAAAACATGGCAATGGATACTTTGTAGTAGAATTTTCCCTCAGAAACGGCTGAGTTAATGTTAGCGCCGAGAAACTGCATATAATTGTTAAATGCAATTTCCATCTTACGCTGGTAATCTTCTGTAGGTTGATCAAGGAAGGCCTGAAAATTACCTTCATAAAGATAAGTTTTTAGCTCTTTTAATGCGTTGATATATTCTTGATAAGAATGCTCAACCGCAATTAATAAAGCTGCACCCTGATCAGTTTGTTCCATCCGAGGTAGTGAACTGAATTTGGCAAAATTCCGGTCTGCGTCATTCATTGAGCCTTTGAGTAACGCCTCCATTGTCTCTATCTGCGCTTGTGGCTGCCCCACTTTCTGGGCAATTGCGATTTTGTTCAAAGTATTACGCGTTTGCAACAATGCCGACCAACTCAATCCCAGGGTATCTCTCCGTTGAGTTCCCAGATCAATTCTTTCGATATATGTCTGGTCTGTATGAATTATTCCTAGAGACAAACCACTCGAAATAATTTGCATAACACAAAACATCATCAGTAACAGATACAAACTGGTTGATATGCGAAGCTTGCCTAACATGTAATCACCTCGTTTAACGGCTGCATAATGCAGCCGTGGTTATCGCTAGTATTTTTTTAGAATGTTTCCCAATTAGAGGGATCTTCCACATTGCTGTCTTTCTTCAGCACGGGAGGATTTGTCTTATTAGCTGGAGGAGTCGACGATTTTGTCGCCGATAAAACTTCATGTTTTCTTTTCTCAGGCTGCTTCCTTTCTGCCTGCTCCGGTAACTGGAACATCGCAACCGCCTTGGTCAATATCTTGGCCTGCTCTTCCAATGCCGCCGCCGCAGCAGCAGACTGCTCAACCAATGACGCATTTTGTTGTGTAACCCTATCCATTTCGGAAATAGCGACACCAACTTGCGTGATCCCTCTACTTTGTTCATCAGAAGCCGATGCAATTTCCCCCATAATGTCAGTCACGCGGGTAACAGAATCGACAATTTTGTGCATGGTTTCGCCAGCGCTTTCTACCTGCATGGAACCGGTATCTGTACGATTTACCGAGTCTTCGATTAACGATTTGATCTCTTTAGCTGCTTCTGCACTACGCTGTGCCAGATTGCGCACTTCACCTGCCACCACGGCAAAACCACGGCCATGTTCACCGGCACGGGCAGCTTCCACGGCAGCATTAAGGGCGAGAATATTGGTTTGGAAGGCAATGGCATCAATGACGCCAGTGATATCAGAGATCTTACGAGAACTGTCCGCTATTTCATGCATGGTCTGAACGACATTAGCCACCACTTTACCTCCCTGACGGGCGATTTCAGAGGCGTTGTCAGCCAAGTTACTGGCTTGACGGGCATTATCAGCATTCTGTTTTACCGTCGCAGTCAACTGTTCCATACTGGCAGCTGTTTCTTCTAACGAAGCCACTTGTTGTTCAGTACGGGAAGAAAGATCGTTGTTACCCGCGGCAATTTCGCTGGTGCCGGTATAGATGGTTTCAGTACTTTGATGAACACTTCTGACTGTATTGATCAGTTCTTCCTGCATGTGTCTCAAGCCAACGGCTAACATACCCATCTCATTATTGCCAGTGACCGTGATCGCCTGAGTCAAGTCCCCTCTTGAGAAGGCCCTAATATTATCCAACAGTTTATGCAATGGATTGATCAATGCCTTACGTAAGCCAATCCAGCTTATTCCCATGACGACGACCAGCAGAGTCATCACAAAGATCAACGAAGCAACGATATTACTGTAAGTTTGGTCAGCTTCCTGTGATACTTGCTCATAAAATTTTGCGCTCTGGGAAAGATAAAAGTTAAATTCCACATTAAACGCGTTCTGATAATCCGTCGTTTTCTGGAGAAAAAACGCTTCAAACTTGTCATGCGCTAGCATGTTATCTAACTCTTTAAGCGCATTAAGATAATCATTGTGGGTCTGTTTTAGACGTTGCAGGTGTTCTGGATCATAGAAAGACAATTTTTCAGTCTGTTCATATTTCTCGAAGAGACGTTCAGCACGGGCAATATTAGCCTTAGCTTCTGCCAGAGCATCATCAACTTTATAACTACCTTCAACACCGCGATTTTTCATCATGTACATGATGCCAACACGGTTCAGGTTATTACGGGCTTGCAACAGGTTAACCCAGCTCTCATCCAGATAGATTTGCTGCTCTCGCATTTTATCTATTAAGTCAAAGGCTTCTATATCATTCTTCAACCCTTTGAAGAACAATCCCCCGGAGATAAGTTGCAAAGCACCAAACAATATGATGACTGAGATTAATCCCGTCACTATTTTCATTCGGTTAAACATAACTTCCCTTTTTTACTAAATTTCTATGCCGATTTTTAGAATTACAGATAGTTATCGGCACACTTAAAGGGAACTTTACGTATAATTCTAAAAATTGATTTTTTACGGTATTTTTTTGATCTAAAACAAAGGGGCTGCTATTTTTTATTGCAGTAGCCCCAAAATATCCATCTTTACATCAACCTTTGGCGACTGAATCAACTAATGCCATTTCTTCACTATTGAGAAGCTTTTCGATATCAACCAGAATCAGCATCCGTTCATCAATAGAACCCAGCCCCGTTAAATATTCTGTTGATAAAGTGACCGCAAATTCTGGTGCAGGACAAATCTGATCTTCTTTCAAGGACAGCACGTCAGACACACCATCAACCACAATCCCAACAACACGGTTAAGCAAATTCAGGACAATCACAACAGTGTTGTCGTTATAGGTGACATCTTCCTGTGAGAATTTGATCCTCAAATCGATGATAGGAACGATCACCCCACGCAGGTTGGTGATCCCCTTGATAAAAGCAGGCGTGTTTGCAATGCGGGTAACTTGGTCATAGCCGCGAATTTCCTGTACTTTTAATATCTCAATTCCATACTCTTCATCACCCAAAGTGAAAACCAGATATTCCTTTCCGGTCGTTTCTCCCGATAATTTATTAAATTCTTCTATGGCCGACATGATGTTACCTTTTAGTGTGAAATGTTTTGCGCTGAGCCAATTGTTCGTGGTTAAGTTTTTGCAAAGCAGGAATATCAATGATGAGCGCAACGCTACCATCCCCCATAATGGTGGCCGCCGAAATACCCGGTACTTTGCGGTAATTGCTCTCGATATTTTTAACAACAACTTGATGTTGCCCCACCAGTTTATCCACCAGCAAGGCATAACGGCGTCCGGCACTTTGCACAATAACAGCAATGCCTTTCGTTGGATCAGTGATTCCATTAGAGATATCGAATATGCGATACAGTTCAAGCAGAGGTAAATATTCCCCACGTACTAGCAATAGTTTTTCATCACCCGCCAATGGATAAATATCTTCCTCTTGTGGTTGCAATGAACTCACTACGGCACTCAGAGGCAGGATGAAAACTTCCTCATTGACTCTGACTGACATACCATCCAGTATCGCTAATGTCAGTGGCAGCAAAATGCGAATGACAGTTCCCTTTCCTGCCTGGAAATTAATCTGAATTTGCCCGCCCATATCCTGAATATTGCGTTTGACCACATCCATGCCAACACCACGGCCAGAAACATCAGTGACCACTTCTGCGGTAGAAAAACCGGGAGCAAAAATCAGCATGGCCACTTCTTCATTGCTCATATTTTCACTGACGCTTAAGCCCTGAGATTGTGCTTTTGCTAAGATCTTTTCACGGTTCAGACCTGCTCCATCATCAATAACTTCAATACAAATATTTCCACCTTGATGCTCTGCTGCCAGCGTCAAATTACCCGTCTCTGGTTTACCCGCCGCAAGGCGTTTTTCCGGACTTTCGATACCATGATCAAGGCTGTTACGTACCAGGTGAGTTAGAGGATCGATAATCCGTTCAATTAAACTCTTATCCAGTTCTGTCGAACTGCCAATGAGTGTCAATTCCACTTTTTTATTGAGTTTTCCAGCCAAATCCCGCACCAAACGTGGGTAACGGCTAAAAACGTATTCCATCGGCATCATGCGAATTGACATGACGGATTCTTGCAAGTCACGGGAATTTCGCTGCAATTGAGCCATACAGCTCAACAATTCACTGTGTTTGGTCGGTTCCAGACCGTTACAATGTTGGGCCAGCATAGATTGGGTAATGACCAATTCACCCACTAAATTGATAAGCTGATCAACTTTTTCTACAGCAACACGAATACTGGATGATTCCGCACGTTGGCGTGGCGATCCCGCTGCCGGGCGGGGCGCCGGACGCCCAACTTCACGTACATCTGTTTTTTTCGGAGCATCCGTCAGCTGTGGATTATTTGTAATTGTCGTATTTGTTGCTGTGGTAGTATTTTTTACTGTATTGTTGTCTGTTGTACTATTTTCTGCCGCAGTTTTTACCGTATCCGTTTTTACTATGGCATCTACAGCATCACCTTTGACTACAGCTGTATCTTGTTCTGTTTCAGTGTTCGCGCCTTCTGACTGAGACTCATTTGTTGGTAAAAAAGTGATTTGCTCTGGCTCAATGACAAAGCACAATACAGCCGTAATATCATCTTCTGTTGCAGATGTGATCAATGAGGCTTCAAGGCTGTTGGTAGTCTGTTCTACATCATAAATCTCACCAAGATGCCCCAATTCGTCCTTCATTAAACTGACTTCGCGTTCTTTCAATCCAGATAAATGAACACGGATCTGTCCATGATTGGATTTGTCGGCTGAAGTATGCCTCTCCTCTGGCTGATTTTCTTCGGGCTGAACCGATGCTACTGCCTGTTTTTCCTCCACTTCATTTACAACATCTTCCGTGACAAGTTCAGCATGAATCTCAGGAATTGCAGCAAAAAATTCTTTTTCCTGCTGCCCTTGTTGTAGTTCTAATGCAAGCTGACGCAGTGTCTCGCAGATATAATTGAATGTGTCTTCATCCGGCTCCTGAGAACTTTTATAGGCATCCAATTGTTGCTGCATAATATCTTTCGCTTCTAAAAACAGGTTGATAATGTCAATGGTCAAACGTATTTCATCACGTCTGGCGCTATCGAGCAGATTTTCCAAAACATGTGTGGTCTGTTGCAGCTTGGTAAAACCAAAAGTCGCAGCGCCCCCCTTAATGGAGTGAGCGCTGCGAAATATTGCGTTTAACTGCTCATGATCAGGCTCATCGGCATCAAGCAACAATAAATGCTGCTCCATATCAGCCAATAGTTCATCTGCTTCATCAAAGAAAGTTTGATAAAACGCGGTAATATCCATCGTTACTTACTCTGTCATCTTATTATCACTCGGCGGTTCAGCCGATGGCTGTTCCGATTTTGTGATTTCATGTTTTATGATCACATGGAATTGTTCGGCAGGTTGCTGAGCAGCCACTCCCTCATTTGAATCCATTCTGATGACTTCTTGCATATCCATACTATTGTTAGCGGTCATGGCGTTACCGCCACTATTTTCCTGCTCAATCCTTTTTTCTGCATCTTTATTGAGTACAATAATGCTGATACGACGGTTAACCGGCGCATTAGGATCGATATCTTTCTGCATACTAACAGTAGATGCCATACCCACAACTCGCAGAACTTTGGCTTCATCCAAGCCACCTATCAGCAATTCACGCCTTGATGCATTGGCGCGATCGGAAGAAAGCTCCCAGTTACTGTAACCCCGCTGACCGTTAGCATACTGTAAATTATCGGTATGACCAGAAAGACTGATTTTGTTTGGAATATCGTTCAAAATCGGCGCAATTGCCCGCAAGATATCACTCATGTAACTTTCGACGTTCGAACTGCCAATCATGAACATCGGGCGATTTTCTCGATCGATAATCTGAATACGTAAACCTTCATCCATCATGTCAATCAATAGATGAGGACGCAGCTCTTTAAGGCGAGGATCGGTAATAATCAATTGGTCTAGTTGCTGGCGTAATCGATTTAAGCGGCGAGTTTCTTCTTTAGCTTCAACAATATTAAATTGACGGAAAACTTCCCCATCCTGTTGGGAAATATCATCCCCACCCCCAGGGATCGGATTGGTGCTATCGCTGCTTTTCTGTCCCTGATTAATCGCTACTTTTAAAGGAGTACGGAAATACTCAGCAATGCTAGTCAATTCCTGCGGACTGGCTATCGATATCAACCACATAACCAGAAAGAATGCCATCATTGCAGTCATAAAATCAGCATAAGCAATCTTCCATGATCCACCGACATGGTTCGAATCATGTTTTTTACGCTTCTTTATTCTGACGACAGAAACATTATTCGCTCTCATAATTATTCTTCAACTTCTTGTTGTACAGGGGATTTAACCCGACGAACATGTTCTTCCAGTTCTGTGAATGAAGGACGATCTGTGAGGAATAACGTTTTACGACCGAATTCAACTGCAATTTGCGGTGCATAACCATGCAAACTGGAAAGCAGTGTCACTTTGATGCATTGCATCATTTTGACCTGCTCACTGCTGCGTTGACGAAGGAGTGTTGCCAGAGGGGAAACGAAACCATAAGACAATAAGATCCCAAGGAATGTTCCCACCATCGCATGTGCGATCAACACGCCCAATTCTCCTGCCGGACGATCCGCAGATCCCAATGCATGAACGACGCCCATAACAGCCGCAACAATCCCGAATGCAGGCAGTGAATCCCCTACCATCGCCAAACTCGTCGCGGGTACTTCACTTTCTTGTTCGTAAGTCTCAATTTCTTCATCCATCAAGGCTTCAATTTCATGAGGATTCATGTTACCGCTGATGATCAGGCGCATATAATCAGTAATAAAATCCATCAAATACTGATCTTTTAACAAACGAGGATACTGGGTGAAAATGTCGCTTTGGTGTGGATTTTCAATATCTCGCTCCAAAGCCAGCAGCCCATGCTGACGAGATTTGGACAACAGGCGAAACTGCAACGCCATAAGATCCATATACATCGCCTTGTTGTATTTTGATCTGCGTAATACTTTTGGTAAAACACGCAGTGTTGCCTTTATCGCCTTGCCATTATTGCCCACGATAAAAGCGCCAATTCCCGCCCCTGCAATAATCAAAAATTCCGCTGGCTGATAAAGTGCGCCCATGTGACCACCGACAAGTAGGTAGCCACCAATTACCGCACCAAAAACCACGATATATCCTAAAAGTACTAACACGCGATATCCTTTAGCTAAGTTGGTGAGCAGATGGGATCTGAACAGAGAGAATCGATAAATGAAGAAGAGTGTGACAACAGGTTACAGAGTTTATAATCAAACCTGTAACCTGAATTTTACTTTCCCATTTAAATTCACACAGCTTGCTGAGCAAATCCATCCAGCAGTTGTGAATTAGTATCGGCAGGTTGAGAGGAAAGTTTACGTTTTTTTACTGCCCGTGAAGGGGGCTGACAAAGACTACAAACAAAGCTATTTACCGGTTGGTGAGCGTGTGTGATAAAAGTTCCACCACAGCAGCGACATTGTGTTGGCTGTAACATCCCACTGTCAACAAAACGAACCAATGTCCAAGCTCTGGTTAATGCCAGAACAGGCCCTTCTTCACTCGCCGGAGGACATTGCTCAAGATATAAACGATAAGCTTTGACAACAGCCTCTACGCCTTCACAATGTCCACTTTTCAACAGAAAACGGTAAGCATTGTAGAACATTGACGAATGAATATTCTGTTCCCAAGTCATAAACCAATCCGTCGAAAAGGGGAGCATCCCTTTAGGCGGAGGGCTTCCCCGCAACTCTTTATACAACCGGATCAACCGGCCTCTACTTAGTTGTGTTTCACTTTCAAGCATCTGCAATCGCGCGCCTAAAGTGATGAGTTCCATTGCCAGCTGAATATCTTTCGCTTCCTGAACAATACTTTTTTCAACCATCTTTACGCTCTTTTCTTGATTGAAGTGTCATCCTGGGCGGATAACTGCTGAAAAAGATGAGTAGACAGTAAGATACCTGTATGAATTTGTTGCAGATCGTCCACCCGCGATTCTTTAGTTAACTGCTGTACAGTTTCGTTGTCTTCAAACCGAAAATGGCAAATCAGTTGGTTTGTTTCAGCTAATTTTACTAACTGAGGCAATGTCAGCTCGGCCAACGTATCAGCCATCGATTCACTAATACCTAAACGGAACATCGCAGATGCTTTCTCATGGTTAATTAGCCGTTGTGCCAAAAGCAAATACGATAAATTTATGTCATAAATATGTTTGAGCAATTCAGCCGTACTCATTTCTATATATCCCGTCCGATTACATGAAAAAATCAAATTAAGTGATCAAAGAATCACTCACGACAAAATTACCAGTAGCATGAGATTCAATAATCTCCGACATAACTGAAATATACATCTTTAGCCAGAGCAGTAACTGTCCTTTGTATTACTCTTGGGATCGCCCAATTTCTAAAATATTTCGGTAATGGGTTGTAAAAGTATTATTGCGTCATCTGGGTAATGCACTTGCCACAATTGATTAAGAATATTCTTAATGCTAATTAACTTTACTCCTGAATCATCAACTTATACAACGGAGAACATATGTCATTTTAAATACTATGTGATCCTGATCACAAAACTGGTGCTTTTTATTATGATTCTAGCTCATTAACTATTCAAGCAAAAAAAAACGAGAAATAGTCTACAATTAATAAGTTAAATTATTTAAATAAAAATATTAGGCAGCGTTTTTGGTTTTATACGATCTATTAAACTTATAAATCCAAAATAACGATAAAAAATCTTTCCTTTAGTTAAATTATCAATATTCTAATAAAATTTGCTTCTTGATAATGTAGGTAGGCACTCATCTTCCACTATAACTTGATTTAGATCATAGTCATGCCAAATTTATTAATTAAATGTGAATACTAGTTATTGAAAAGCTATCAGTATGATCATTTTTAGTTTATGATCGCAGTATTTTCAAGCAGAAGAAAAAATGCACACCCACCCACTTGGAGCACAAACATCACACAGATCACAAAAATAAGATAAAATACAGTATGATATTGAAATAAAAAAACATCTGTATCTTCACCCCCTATAAACTCAACTAGCAAGGCTTTGCTAATTAAACAAAATTCAATCCCCTCTGCAATCTATCAAGGATATTTTTTACCATCATAATCAATAAATTTTTCTAAACCTAATAACTATATACACTGCTTGCTCGTGACATAAATTTAACCAAGAGTTCCTTGCTGATTATTTCCCCTCTTTAGCTAGCTCATACGCACAACAAATAAGAAAAATTAATCAATAATTTTCACACCCACAGCGCAAATGATAAGAATAGCAAATGTTTTATACAGCTTTTCCGCGCGGGAAAACCAACAGTTAAATTCTCAAACAAGGTAACTTATTGACCAAAAATTAATTTGCTTAAATAACAAAAAATATAAATATAAAATAATTCCCAAATGCAAATTTGGCAACAGCATATTATCACATAAAACCTAATTAAAAGAAGAATAAAGAATTAGAATAAAAATAAATGAAACCATATGTAAAAACAGATATAAAAAAGTAATTCATCCCATTTAACTTTGGAAATAAATAGTAATAGATAGATTAATTTGACGTTTCAAATAAAAAAAATAACAGGTAAATGTAACGCTATTGTTTCCTTAAATTCATTTGTATTGTGATAGACAATTCGTTTTTAAAGAATAACATCAATACCTATTCTAAATATCTGCAAAAAGTTCGTCATGATGAGAGTCATAATGTCATATATTCCGTATGAATTACTCCCTTAACCCACACAGAATAAGATATTATTTAATGAGAATTATTTACAACCATCCATCAAATCGATGAATGTAAAACCGCTTCATCATTTGAGCAATGATACAATAGCTTATTAATGTCCCAATTAACCATGGAAAATATTCCCACGGTAGTGGTTGTAACCCAATTAGGGTACCAAAGGCGGAGAATGGAATGTAAACACCAAGTACCATTATTATTAGTGTCGTTAATAAAACAGGGAGTGCTGCCGTACTTTGCACAAAAGGAATTTTTTGTGTACGCAACATATGTACAACCAAGGTCTGTGATAGCAATCCTTCCACAAACCACCCCGATTGAAATAATGCTTGATGTTCTAGACTGTTAGCTGCAAATACATACCACATCACAGCGTAAGTCGTAATGTCGAAGATAGATGACGTAGGACCAATCCAGAGCATGAAGCGTCCTATATTCTTCGCATCCCATTTACGAGGTTTTTTCAGAAACTCCTTATCCATTTTATCCCACGGCAAAGACAGTTGAGAAATATCGTACATTAGGTTTTGTACAAGCAAATGAATGGCTAACATCGGTAAAAATGGAATAAATGCACTGGCAACCAATACAGAAAATACATTTCCAAAATTTGAACTCGCCGTCATATTTAAATACTTGATGATATTCCCAAACGTTTCCCTTCCCTTAATTACCCCCTCTTCTAAAACCATCAAATTCTTCTCAAGCAGGATGATATCTGCTGATTCTTTTGCGATATCCGTCCCTGTATCAACTGAAATTCCAACATCGGCATCCCGTAATGCTGGCGCATCATTTATTCCATCACCAAGAAAACCAACAGTATGTCCATTATTTTGCAATGATTTTAAAATGCGTGATTTTTGCAAAGGGGTTAACTTACAAAAGACTGACCTTAACTCCACTTCTTTTGAAAGGTTTTCATCACTCATTAGTTCAATATCAGGGCCAATAAGAATATTTCCAGAATCTAAATCCACATCCCGGCAAATTTTAGCCGTAACAACAGGATTATCTCCGGTAAGCACCTTAACCGAAACACCATTTTCCCTTAATGCCGCAATTGCCATTGCAGCACTTTCTTTTGGTGGATCTAAAAATGTTAATAAACCTTGTAGCACCATCTCCTTTTCATCTGCAACAGAAAGTGGGTGTTTCACTTCATCGTGACTTAACTCCCGAGTCGCTAAGATTAACACTCTGAAACCTTGTTCGTTATAACGGCTAACTAATTCCATTACATTGTTGCGGCTTTCTTCAGTTAGAGAAATAATTTTCTCTTTTATCCTGATATAGGAGCAAACTGATAGCATTTCCTCTGCGGCCCCTTTGCAAACTAATTGATAGTTATTAGACAAATTCTGTATAGAAATTGACAATCTGCGCCTAACAAAATCAAAAGGTAACTCATCAATTTTTCTGTAGCTGCGGAGGAAATCAAGATCTGAATTACTGCATCCATACCTAACAATGGCTTGATCCATTACGTTTTTGGTACCACTTTGATGAAAACTGTTTAACCAAGCCCAGTGGAGTACAGAAGCATCTTCCTTGCCTTCTGTATCTAAATAGTGCTGGAGAATAATTTTATCTTGCGTCAGCGTTCCTGTCTTGTCCGTACATAATATGTCCATTGCACCAAAGTTCTGGATTGCATTGAGTCGTTTGACAATGACCTTTTTCTTTGACATAGCAATAGCCCCTTTTGCCAAATTGGAACTGACAATCATGGGCAACATTTCAGGTGTTAAACCAACAGCAACCGCCAGTGCAAACAACGCCGCATCAAGCCAATCTCCTTTTGTTAAGCCATTGATTAACAATACAATTGGTATCATGACCAACATAAAACGGATCAATAGCCAGCTAACACTATTAACACCGCGATCAAATGCGGTTTGTGCTCGAGTTCCTACGATAGATTTTGCCAGTGAACCAAAGTAAGTTTGCTTGCCTGTCGCTACAACCACCGCAGTCGCAGTACCACTGGTCACATTGGTTCCCATTAAGCAGACATTAGAAAATTCAAGTAACTCTGTTTCAGATACATTATCAGAACGAGCTGTCTTGGCACTCACATGAGACATAGTGTCATATTTTTCGACAGGGATCGCTTCCCCTGTCAAAATTGCCTGGCTGATAAATAAATCTCTGGATTCGGTTAAGTACAAATCTGCTGGGATCATGTCTCCGGCAGATAAATAAACAATATCTCCTGGAACCAGGTGCTTGATTGGAATTTCTTTTTTCTGTGATTTAGTATTATCAGAAGGGCGTCTCAAAACGGTTGCTGTTGTATTCACCATTGATTTCAAGGCTTCCGACGCTTTATTTGTTCGATATTCTTGCCAGAACCGAAGTAATCCGCTTAATGTAACCATTATTAGAATAATAATGACACCTGTAAGCGCTGTTTCTTCTCCGTTAAGTGATGGCAACAAATATTCAGTACAAAAACTGATAGCAGCTAATAATAGCAATACATAGATAAACGGATTGTGGAAAGCGGTAATAAGTTGCATCAAGGCATGAGGTGTCTTTTCATGTGCAACTTCATTAATACCATACTGGCCTAAACGTTCTATGGCATCATCATCAGTTAAACCCAATGTACTACCGTTGAGATCAGTAAGAATATGTTCAAGGTTTTGATTAGCTCGTTTCGCGACGATAAATTCTTTTTCCTTGAAAAAATTGGCTGGTTTATTGGTGTATTTCTCAGTCATAACGCTTTCTCTATATTCAATTTGCAATAGCTATCACCCCTTTTCGCAAGGGATCATTTCCATATAAAGCTTTTATGCGTTGCCTATCTGAGAAACAAAATTACTTACTCCATAGGCAACATCTCATTTAGTGTAGGGGGAGGGATATCGTCCATATTGACTCCTTATTGATATAAGATTATGGAATTAAAAATAAAAAAATATTCTAAGCGGGTAGTTCAGCCGCAATTTTCCAATTAACTGAAGTCACGCTTTTCTCCAAACTTACTCGACAAACAATCGATTCGATTTCTTTTTGCTCCGCAGGTGTTGCTAATATTTCGGCACAAACCTCAAGCCTGTCAGGCTGAATGGCATCCGCACTGCTCAATGACTGCAATCTGACACCTAAGCCATTGAGTGCTTGTAAAATCAAAGTCCTTACCAAGATTTCATCATTTATGGCGCAAATAATATGGATCTTATAACGCTGTTCTAAATCTAAAGCTTGCTGGTGAGGTTGAGTATTAATTCGTTGTGCGATCTCCCGCAATAAAATGTTCGCACAGAGAATAATCGCTGTAGCAATTCCTGCTGCCCAATATTGCCCCATACCACATAACTCCCCTATTCCCGCTGAACACCATAATGTCGCTGCTGTATTTAAACCACGAATGCTCATTCCCTGACGCATAATCACACCAGCACCAAGAAAACCAACTCCAGAGATAATTTGTGCAGCAATACGATCAGGATTTCCCTCAGAAGCACTCATTGCAGTAATCATGAAAAGTGCAGCACCTGTTGATACCAAAGCGTTGGTTCTTAATCCCGCCATACGTTGACGCCATTGGCGTTCGGCCCCAATCAAAGCCCCAAAACACAGCGCAGATAGTAAGTGCATTGCAATAGATGTTAACAACATGGCATTCTCCATAACATCAAATGGATAAAGATACTCTAAGTCCCTCAAGTTGTTGATTCTGAACTTGATTGATTAGTACCTGTTAGGTGCAGAAAATCATGTACATAGAGGCTGGCTCATTTAATTTTATTTGCTGAGCTTTTTATTGGTTGGGTTTTTTAATTCGTTATAAAACTAATACCCAAAAAATAGCCTGAAGAGATCATCTCTTCATCGTACAATATTCTGACAACGAGTCTTTAATCGATTATTCGTATGTTCCCGGAGGGAATAAGGAGTGAATATATGACCACATCATGTATACCCCGATATACCTTTAGTTGATACCTGACTAAGAATTCCAACTCAGTAGTTCCTTAATATCAGATAACTTTTCTTCAGGTGGGTACAACTCATGAAGTTAAAGTAGCACCGCCCACCATTCAGGTAAGCAGCAAATCGAAGGGATATGAACAGCTTACCAGATTATTTTTTTATTTAACCAAAAACTTCGACTGTCCAATTAATCGTTCTCCAATAGAATTTGCGGGGGAGTATAAACAGTTAAAATTAACAAGTAAAGGCCTTAAACAAGCAGATTGTTCTACAAAACAGAAATGACTTTCCGTTTTCTTCACTAACTTTCTCTATGTTATTTTTTATCAACCCAATAAATAACCTGCGGAAATTTTAGAATCGAACATCTAAAATGAGACTGGTGAAATAAATTTTATGATGCAGAAAACACGGTGCAGGAAAACAAAAAGCCCGCCGCGGCATTTCCGCTGGCGAGCTTAAATAAGGCATAAGGCAGAAGTTAGATAGCAGTCACGTTTGCTGCTGCTGGGCCTTTGGCACCATTTTCAATGGTGAATTCTACGTTCTGGCCTTCTGTTAAGGTTTTGAAACCATTACCTTGAATGGCAGAGAAATGTACGAATACGTCTTTGCTACCATCAGCTGGAGTGATGAAACCAAAGCCTTTAGATTCGTTGAACCACTTCACTTGACCTTTCATTTTGTCAGACATTTGACTTTCCTATATATCAAAAAAAACTCGCCACCTCGGGCATGTGTTGGCCAGTATCAGCTATTACTTATGGAGGCACTAAGAAGGAAACGGTCAACAAAGGCTACCAGAGGGATAGCACTTACACATAACTCATTAACTCAATATGTCGTACATAAAGTAGGTCTGTTAATCAGGCCAAACGCATTAACGCATGACCGCACACGAATATCAACCTTTTTATGAATTATCGTTTTAAAAAAAACTCAGACGCTCAATATTAGAACAGAATAACATAATAAACAGGTTTTTTTATAATTTTATTTGATTTATTCAACTTTTTCTTAGCGAGAAAAATACAAGATATTGCTTGCCAACAATAACAATTTGCCAAATAAATTAAAGCAATTGCTATACAGATATAGGTTCAGGACATGCTAACCTTGAAAATGCCATAACTTTCAATTCGATCACGATTTTTACAGCATTTTTTACGACACAATTTCTACAAATGAGTGGATTAGTATTATGAAAATCATAAAACAGATATTGATTCAGGATCTTGAGCGGATCAATCTTAAAGAGCATCGTGATGGTAAAATACATTTCAACAGCATTTTTATTCGCCATCATCCCTACTTGTGTCTGGCGATGATTATTGCCTATGCTTTTCTTGCTATGCTCATGTGGTACGCACCCTATTTTGGCACTTGGTCTCTTTTTGCATTTACTCTGGCCTTTATTGCTATGGCATGCATTCTGCTATTTGATATCAAGCCAGTCTATCATTTTGAAGATATTGACGTACTTGATTTACGGGTATGCTATAACGGTGAATGGTTTGTCAACGAGCAAGTTTCTAAGAAAGCGATCAATAGGATACTTACTCATCCCCAAGTACCAAATATAATCAAAGATGACATCAAGCATATCATTCAGAAGAAACAGGGGGTTTGTTTTTATGATGTGTTTATGCTCGCTTGTTCGGAACAATCACCCTATGCCCAATCTATTAACATGGTTAATAAAAGTGCATAAATCTAATAGATTCAATAGAATAGTACAATGATAAACCAAGAAGCTCATATGGTGAGCAAACAGTAAGAAAAAAGCATTTTTGCGTTGACACTATTCCAGTTCATCGCTAATATTCGCCCCGTTCTCAGGAACAACCCGATTCCTCCATAGTTCAGTCGGTAGAACGGCGGACTGTTAATCCGTATGTCGCTGGTTCGAGTCCAGCTGGAGGAGCCAAATTCAAACATCTCGCTAAGTAAGTTAGCGTGATGTTAAGGTTGAGAAAAGTAACTTAGCCTAAGCCTTTTCAAGCGGCTTCCCAATCGGGAAGCCGCTTTTTTTCATCCTGATTTTTTATTTCCCATGATTAAGATCAACGTGTTCTGCACTTGTTGCCAGCATCTATTAAAAACCAATCCTGCACATACCTACTTTGTAAGATCTTGTATTTTCTACTTAGAATTCAATAAAAATAGCGATAAAAGCAACAAATATAAAATAAGCTGAGTTTTTCCAAGATAAACAAAAGACAATAAAGATGATAAAACCAATAAAAACTCAAATTATTAGATACTTTTTAAGCAAAAAATAGCAAAAAAACCATTCCGGCGAAAAAAAAATCAATTAGTTTTGTTTTTAATTTTTTTACTTTACAACATAAAACCATTCACTGTATTATCCATTCCGTTCTCAGGAACAACTCAATTCCTCCATAGTTCAGTCGGTAGAACGGCGGACTGTTAATCCGTATGTCGCTGGTTCGAGTCCAGCTGGAGGAGCCAGATTTTTGGAAATCCCGATTAGCTTTGCTGGTCGGGATTTTTGCTTTTAGGTATCAATTGTTATCCATTCTTCCCTTTATCTCCATCTCTTTATTTCCCGTTTCTTCTCTAATTTCAAATAGCCTTGCCGACGTGATTACCTATGCTAAAAACACAAAATGATCATAAACAGCCCAACAAGCACATATTACGAACAATCAAACACTTATTGTTATTTTCTGCTTTGACAATCATGAAAAATGCCGCTATTATTCGGACCACTTAAACGGAGTTCCTCCATAGTTCAGTCGGTAGAACGGCGGACTGTTAATCCGTATGTCGCTGGTTCGAGTCCAGCTGGAGGAGCCAAATATTTTGAAGAACCTGATTAGTTTCGCTAATCAGGTTTTTTGCTTTCTGGTCTCCTGTTTTTTTATCCTTCCCTTTTTAGTATCTCCATTTTCAGAACTCTTTCTTCTTGTTTCCCTCTTCGGTTACTTACTCTTACTGCTCCACTTCTGCTCCCCGATTTACTATCATCAGCCAGATTTAGTCAAAAAACACACATAACGTACAGATTCTCAGCAATCAAACGGTTATTACTATTTTCTGCTTTGACAAACGCAAAAAATGCCGTTAATATTCGCCCCGTCTTGAAGGAGTTCCTCCATAGTTCAGTCGGTAGAACGGCGGACTGTTAATCCGTATGTCGCTGGTTCGAGTCCAGCTGGAGGAGCCAAATTCAATTCACCCTCGTGTTGTTACTTCTATTTTTTCCTTTTTTGATACGATAATTTCCTCTACGTACCCTTACACAAATAAACTTAAAATTCTAATTTTTCAAAATTTAGAGAATATTATCATCCAATAATAGCTATTTAGCTATTTTCACTTTATCATCCCCCTCCGGCTTAAGGATCGCTGAATCAGCATCCATCATTTTTCACTTATATTCTGGAGCCGGTTCCATGACCATTGAATCATATACTATTAAAATCCGCCGCCCTGACGACTGGCATGTTCATTTTCGTGATGGTGATATGCTAAAAACCATTGTCCCCCATACCAGCCGTTTTTTCGGCCGAGCTATCGTCATGCCCAACCTCGTCCCTCCAGTGACAGATGTTGCCAGTGCCAAAGCCTACAAAGAGAGGATAATTGCAGCAACACCGTTAGATCATCATTTCCAACCTCTTATGACTTGTTATCTGACAGATTCAACAGCCAGCAATCAAATTGAGATTGGTCATAAAGAAGGCATCTTTACCGCTTGCAAACTTTACCCCGCCAACGCAACAACAAATTCTAGCTACGGTGTTTCCGATATCAAAAAGATTTACCCATTATTGGCGACCATGGAAAAAATAGGTATGCCATTGTTGATCCACGGGGAAGTTACCGCTTCTCATATTGATATTTTTGACCGTGAAGCGCGCTTTATCGAACAGGTAATGGAACCATTGCGCCAGCAATTTCCGGGATTAAAAATCGTTTTCGAGCATATTACAACCAAAGAAGCCGCAGAATATGTTCTAGAAGGCAACAATAAATTAGGCGCGACATTGACACCACAGCACTTAATGTTCAATCGCAACCACATGCTGGTTGGTGGTATTCGCCCCCACCTTTACTGCTTACCTGTACTAAAACGCAATATTCATCAGGAAGCCCTCAGAGCAGCAGTTGCTAGTGGTTGTAACCGCTTTTTCTTAGGCACGGATTCCGCCCCTCATGTACTGCACCGCAAAGAATCTTCTTGTGGCTGCGCGGGCGTTTTCAATGCTCCAACCGCCCTGGCAGCCTATGCCACTGTTTTTGAAGAAATGGGTGCAATGGAATATTTCGAGTCCTTCTGCTCCCTGAACGGTCCTGCATTTTACGGTTTGCCAGTTAATGATGGCTTTATCGAACTCACCCGCAAACCAACTCCCGTTGTTGAATACATCGAGTATGGTGACGAAAAGTTGATTCCATTCCTTGCAGAGGAAGATGCAGGATGGGATGTAAGGGTATGTGAGTAACTTTAGCACGCTCCTTGGTGCGGAAATTATTCTTTATTTCCGCACAATCCCGACCTGATAAAAAGCAGAAATAACCCATAATGGTTCTTCTCAGTTCTGATGCAAAAAATCCTGTTTTTTTCACTTCTTAGATTGCCAAAAAGGTTTATACTGCTAAGGTCTTGTCTTAGACGAGACCTTTTGCTCTTAGTCAATTATATCAATAATGATTCTGTAGTCTGATTAGGAGGTTATATGGGAAAAGAAAATGAAATAATTCAAACACATCCTGTTGTAGGCTGGGATATCAGCATTGTCGATGCCTATGACGCCATGATGATACGCCTTCATTACTCATCCACCCAAGATCAAACAACAGAAAATGTCAGCGTTGACAAAACGTTATGGTTAACAACAGGCGTAGCCAAACAGCTTATCCTCATTTTACAAGCCGGGATTGAAAAAATAGAATCCTCAGAATACAGCCAACTTGATCATATTAAACATTAACAATAACTAGGTTTAACACCTCCAACACATTCGGACACTCAATATATTGAGTGTCCCAAATGCACAACTGAACACATATCAACCAATAAAATTATCCATATGGTTTATTATCCTTCATAATATTGTATTATACGTCCGTATTCACCCGCCTAATACTTAGCTATTAAGCTAATTATTTAAATATAACCATAGTAGAACAAGGATGTTCAAGTAATGAAACTATTAGTCATTGATGAATGCTATTATACACGACTGGGAATTATTGAATCCCTAAAAGAAAATACAGATATTCTCTCTTTAGGCGCTGTATCAATACATGATGCCATAAATATTTTGCCTGCCTTCTCTCCAGATATTATTTTGGCGAATTTGACCAGTTATGGTTACTACAGTGAATATTGTGAACAACTAAAGTTATTAGTTTCTTCAGTTTATGGTGCTCGTAACTATATTTATGTAGATAAAACATACCCTACCAGGAAAACACCTATCCAGTTGACAAATAAAGACTTTATATTACCAAAAAAAGATCTAACGATATTACTTGAACGCCTAAAAGAAATGGCATCATATGATATTCAATGTTATTTCTCTAATTTTAGTGCGCATAGTTCTATTTTTGGTCATCAGGAAGATCGTATTATCTATTATTGGATGTTAGAAATGGATACCCATAAAATTGCCAAAACTTTAAAAATTAGTAATAGTACAGTTTATTCTCATAAGAGGCATATTATAGAAAAAATAGGGGTATCTAACAAAATAGAGTTACTTTTTATTTACAATATCTTTAAATATTTTTGTTAAGTCTTTTGAATAATCTATTTTAGTACGAAATTCCCATTCACATAACAAATTATGTGAATGGGATAAGTAAGCACAGAGAATAAAGCTACAATTTGAAAGATGGGAACGACGATAACTTAAATCACTACTATTTAATAGATTGCAGTGATGTAATATTCAAACCATCATTTAATCGATAGCGGGACTTATTAAAAATCTTAGCCCCATTCTCTCTTCCTGCACGGCGGGCACGCTGTTCTTCTTCTGGCAGTTTCATCTCTTCACGGCAAGCATCGCTACAACAGCCTTCGAAACGCGCTGCACAAGATGGGCACTGGATAAATAACAAATGGCAACCATCGTTCTTACAGTTGGTATGGCTATCACACGTCGCTCCGCATTGGTGACAGTGAGCAATAACATCGTCAGTAATACGCTCACCCATACGCTCATCAAAGACAAAGTTCTTACCAACAAAACGAACAGGCAATTCTTGTTCTTTCGCTTTGCGGGCATACTCAATAATGCCACCTTCTACGTGGTAAACTTTGCTAAAGCCGTTATGCAACATATAAGCACTTGCTTTTTCGCAACGAATTCCGCCAGTACAGTACATAACAATATTTTTTTCTTTATTATCCTTCAGCATTTCTACAGCCATTGGCAGCTGTTCACGAAACGTATCTGATGGAACTTCAATCGCGTTTTCGAAATGCCCAACTTCATATTCGTAGTGGTTACGCATGTCGACAAAGACGGTATCAGGATCATCCAGCATTTGGTTAACCTGCTCCACCTTCAGATATTCACCTGTTTTAGATGAATCAAAAGTTTCATCTTCAATCCCATCTGCAACAATGCGCTCACGCACTTTCATGCGCAGCACCCAGAATGATTTACCATCATCTTCTAACGCAATGTTAAGGCGCAAATTATATAATGCCGGATCGGTTTCATCCAATAATGTCTTCAACGCATCGACATTCTTGGAAGGCACACTAATTTGTGCATTGATACCTTCTTTGGCGATATAAACCCGCCCAAAGACAGATAACTCGGTAAACTTTTGATACAGGCTATCGCGAAAAGTCTGTGGGGCGGAAATGGTGAAATATTTATAAAAAGAGATAGTAGTGCGCGGCTCAATTTCAGCCAACATGTGCTCTTTCAACTCTTTGTTAGAAATACGGTTATGTAACACTGGCATGGTGTTCAAAATATCCTTGTAACATATTGATATTAATACATTAATGTCTATCTATGTCCACAGAGTGTCCACGCTAGACCATTATCGAAAAATTTTAACTAGAAACCCCTTGTATCATACTAGGGGTTTTTTATTTTCTACAATATTACTTTTTCCTGTGACCAGGATCTATCAATCTGCCGTAATGGCTGAACGGAACGTCTTCTAAATTATCAGATAAGTCTCACACCCATACGGTACAAAACTTGATTATTGTTTGTTGTATGCAATATTTAGTCGTACACATGCTTATGAAAATCAAGGATTATCTTAATGAAAAAATATATCTGTACACCACTTTTGCTGGCCTCATTTGGTGCTTTCGCACAATCAACAAATCACTCAGTTTTGCAGAAATCAATGAAAATGTGGCAACCACTATCGATTAGTGACAGTGGGGTCATGCTCCCAATAGTTAGATCGCCCCTGCAAGATAGTATTCACGTTCAACAAACGTCCCTATCACTTTAGCGTGCATCTCTTCGGATTTGGAATAGCCTATTGTTTTCCGATCGAGCCTCTTGATGCGAATACGCAGAGTCAGATTGGTTCTCTCGATACGCTGGGTAAATTTCTTCCCTCTGAGGTGCCTCCCCTCAGGAGGGCAGTCATAGACGGCATAATCATCGGTACAGTAATATTGGATTTCAAAAGGTGCCAGTAGCGCTAACAGATTTTCCAGCGTTTTCCTGCTGCGATCACCAAATACATGCGCAACTACCGTTTTTCGGTTTGGTTCCCAGGCATACCAGAGCCAACGCTGATTTTTCTTATTACCAACAAACGACCATTGTTCATCGATTTCACCGATAATTTCGATGTTGTTTCCCATCAATGGGAGTGTGGTTACCTGTCTGGGGTCGAGTTTTTTAATGTGCGGAGCACCGTGTTGATACCGACCTTCAGAGTCCGAGCGGTGTCTCTGATACCGCTGTTATTTACCGCCATATCAACGATCTGCGCTTTTACTCCGGGTTTGCAAGCCTGATAGGTGTAATTTAATTGAAAGGTTTTACGGCAGGCATAACAGTGATAACGCTGATGCCCACTACGACCTTTTCCATGTCCTTTCACATCTTCTGTTTTGTGACAATAACGACACCGTGTGCCGCTCCAATTAATGGGCATTATCCCGCAGAACACCGGCGGCTTTGGGGATGTGGAGAAAGCGGCCAAGGTGTTTGTGCGCAACGAATTACTGCCACTGCAAAGCAAGATGCAGCAGTTGAATGATTGGCTTGGGGAAGAAGTGGTGCGGTTTGACCGGTATTCGCTGGAGACGGACAATAACGACTAACCCACCTACCTTGATGACACGACCGTCTGCGAGGCGGTCTTTTTTTGCCTGAATAAAATGTAGTTTCAAATGTAATAATTATGTGATGAAATTTGACACGTCATTAGACGCCGCGCCTGCCCACTAAATGTGTCGCTTTTTATGCACCTGCAAGGGATCTTCTAAAGCCCGTTAATACTGGTGCTTTGCGGGGTATGAGATCTTTATTTGATCTTGCGGATTGAGGCGCAAAATGAGTGATTTTATGCAAGAGGGAATATCACTGCTTTTTTATTCGAAAACTGAAACTGCCTTACTGATATGTAATGATAGTTTGTAGGAGATTTTATGGCCCGATTACTTACAAAAGATGAGTACATTGACAATTTTATTGCATCCGAAAAACAGACATATAGAGTAAACTGGACTAGAGATAATCATTTGAATACACTAATTTTATATGAACCTGTCCCACATATCATCCCTGCTCATTTAGATTTAGATGTTGGATATAGTGGTAACCTATCTGCACTCACCTATTACCCACGACCTCCGTCGATCGGCGCATGGATATTATTTAAATATGATTTATGGTACGACACTGCTTTCAATCAATTACCCATAAATGGGTTTATGCAAGATGCCGTCCGGCGTGTCATGAAATATTGGACGCCCCATGATTGGCGAGGGTTTTAATTTATATCCCTATCCCGCCCCTCAAAGGCGGGATTATTCATAACTTCGTGACATGTCACAACCTCACTTCATGCCAGCCCTGTGTCACCCAACATTGAGGTCACCCAAAAAGCAGCATTCCGCCACCGGAAGCGCATCACCGCACTGGCTACACTGCCGCGTTGTCAGCGCTTCCAGTGTCTGCTGCAATTGTGCATCATCTTTGCGGATCAGCAGCGTGAGATAGCGGATAGTGATTTATGCTTTTCCATCACGCCGATACAGGGGGATGGTGACTACGATGGTCAGAGGCAGCAAAACCTTACCAAACAGTGAGTCTGGCAAATGAGTCATCACCAGATTCAATATTTAATACCGCAAAATTTCGATATTCCACTAAAAAGTGTCACAATACACCAATCCGATTTTTAGAGTCTATCTTAGGCATCTATAATTCAGACAGATTGAAACCGATTCAAAATAACAAATAACATACAGAAAACACATGATACAAGCACCTCCTTTTTGTCGTTCGCTTTTACATCCCCGCTACTGGCTAACTTGGCTAGGTATTGGCATACTTTATTTACTGGTTTTGCTACCTTATCCAGCGATTTATTGGATGGGAACCCGACTTGGACGACTTTCACTGCGTTTCTTAAAAAAACGGGCCAAAGTTGCAGAGCGCAATCTGTCCCTCTGTTTCCCTGATATGCCAGCAGAGAAACGACAAGAATGGCTAGTCAGAAATTTCGAATCTGTTGGCATGGGCCTGTTTGAGACAGGAATGGCTTGGTTTTGGCCTGACTGGCGCATCAAGCGTTGGTTCAAGGTCACTGGACGGGAACATATCCAACAAGTGCAATCCACAGGCCAGGGAATTATTGTCATTGGTATCCATTTCTTAACGCTGGAATTGGGAGCGCGTATTTTTGGTATGCTGAACCCAGGTATTGGTGTTTATCGTCCCAATGACAATCCTGTCATGGATTGGCTACAGACTTGGGGGAGGCTCCGCTCCAATAAATACATGCTGGATAGAAAAGATGTTAAGGGCATGATCCGATGCCTAAAAAATGGTGAAATTGTTTGGTATGCCCCTGATCACGATTACGGTCCACGTAACAGTGTATTTGCCCCATTATTTGCTGTTGAACACGCTGCAACTACAACCGGAACCTCAATTCTCGTCCGTTTGGCCAAACCAGCACTGATCCCTTTTACTCCGCGAAGGTTACCCAATGGCAAGGGTTATGAGTTAATTATTCAACCCGCTGTCGAAAATTTTCCTTTGCAAGATGAAACAGAAGCAGCAACATTCATGAATAAGGTGATTGAAAAGGAAATTATGCAGGCACCCGATCAATATATGTGGTTGCATCGCCGTTTCAAAACTCGCCCTAAAGGTATGCCATCTTTGTATGGTGACAATGAGAATATTCACTGATCAACATCATCTGGCTGTTATTTCCTAAGTAACAGCCAATATCTTCCCCATATCTGAGTCAGGAATATTTAGTAGTATTTTGCCCAGGGTTCACATTGGTTACATAATATTATTATAATAATAATTAAATGTTTCACTTCATGGAAAGCACATCTTGAATAATTACAAGTTATTACCCGCTTTAGTATCAATATTGCAAACACTTAACCTAACTGAGTCTTCAAAGCAATTAGGTGTTACACAATCAGCAATGAGCAAAATATTACATCAGTTGCGTGAAGATTTTCATGACAAAATTATTGTGAGGGAGACAAACCAATTTATTCTCACCCAAAAAGGCGATAAACTGAAAGAAAAACTTCCAGCTTTGATGCAACAATTAGATAACCTCTATGCACCAGAGAGAATGGAACCAAATCTTTGTCAGAGAACATTCACCTTAGCATCCAGTGATTATGTCGCCCAAGCCATCTTGCCATCTATAATTTCTAGCATTGAAGCTAATGCTCCTAACGTGAGTATTGAATATAAATTGTGGCATAAAGACAAGTTGAATAAGTTTGCTGAGCAAGATATTGATTTAGTCGCAACCATTGCTGATACAATACCGGATAACTTATACGGTAAAATGATGGCTGAAGATCAACTTACCGTTGTATTTAGAAATTCACATCCCAAAGCTGATAGCGATATGACTATTAACGACTATACAGAAGGCCGACATATTTTGATCAGTGGTGGGGGAGATAAAGACAGTTCTGTCGATCACATGTTGGCAAAGATGAACCTAAATCGCCACATTTACGCTACAGTTCCCTTTTTCCAGGCGGCCATTGAGTTATTGTTAAAAACAGACACCATGCTAACCATACCTCTGCATATTGCTGCTGATTTTGCTCAAGATTATGATTTACAAATAAGACGTTTACCTATTGATATTAAAGCACAAAAATACTATTTGCTATGGCATGCGAAACTTCACCAAGATCCAGAGCATAGATGGTTTAGGGATATTTGTTTTCCTCTGATCAAAACTCATCTTGAAAGAACTATCGAACATGGTATGAAATTAATTCATACCTACAAGTAGATTTTTCGTCTTTTATAGATGACCTTGTTACATTAATATAATCATCACTTTTTCATAGATGGTAACATCAGTTATTTTTAATTCTATAATGGTAATAAATATGCTTTCTATAGAAACACTTGTTACATTTATCAGTATTTCAACCTTCCTATGCTTCTTGCCAGGCCCTGATAATATTTTAGTTTTAAGTCAGTCTGCAATAAATGGGTGCAAATATGGAATATTAATTACCATTGGTTTATGTATTGGATTAGTAATACATACTTCTTTAGTTTCATTAGGCATTGCAGCAATAATACAAGCTAATACGCTGGCCTTTAAAATTATCAAATTATTTGGTGTATTTTATTTAATCTATCTGGCTTGGGGAGCCTTTAAGGCAAAGCCTATTCATATCAAAAGCAACACCAAAAGTTTTAATGACACAAAAAAATTCATTAAGAAAGGTTTGTTTATGAATCTATCAAATCCAAAAGTAATTATTTTCTTTTTGGCTTTTCTGCCCCAGTTTACTACTGACAATACAATCGCTATTTCAGTATCTCTTCAATTATTATATCTAGGTTTAATATTTGTCGTAATTGCTTTTATTGTATTTACGATCATATCCTATTTATCCGGATTTTTAAATAAAATGATATCCAGTAAACCATCAGTACAAACTATTCTTAATAAAATTACCAGCTTGATATTTATAGTATTAGCCATTAACTTATGTATTGACCAGCGTCTACCAATCGTTTAATACCTTTTGCTACTAAATTTACGAATCCTTTCGCTATTTTTGGCATCCTTGCACACTATATCTTAGCTTTTGTTACATTTAAGCGGCAGGGTTGTATCCTGTGTTAACTCACTTAATAGTAAGGAGAGCAGGCATCGGCAATATCAGCATAGGAATAACCATTCCCCTGCTCTTTCTCTAATTTCTGCCTTGTCTCCCTATAGCAACGGCGTTTACCCTGCTCTCTGAAATGATGCATCATGTCGTCTTGTGGCTTATGGGCAAATTTAAACTGTTGATCACTCCAATCATAAGACAGTTTCCAGCTCTCTTTATCAAGTCCATTGTGGTGCTTATTAAATTTATCATTATATTCTTTCTGTTCATTCTCCCGTTTCTCGGCTAAAGCATTATCTTTAGCCAATTTTTCGGTATTCCAATTCCCACTATCCAGTGTGTTCCTCTTTTTCAGGTACTCTTCTGAGGGTTTGTTATCCGCGGGCATATCGCTTTGGTAGCTTAAATCCAATGCCAGAGCCTGAGAAAACCAGACTGACAAAATAAAAAACAGGCAATGAGATCCTTTGATTTTCATATCATTCCTTATTGGGACTATAACAAATAGTTATTATTATTAATAATCATTATCATATTGTGCATCACGACTTCAGAGAAAGTCTAAGTCTTCGCTAGCGGCTACGGGCTCAATTAATAAAATCTCAAGCCTCTTTTGATTTGTTGTCCTATAGCAATGACGTTTAGTTTGCCCTCTGAATACGGTCAGTTTTGTTTCATTAATCGTTCTATATCTCGCTTTAGATCTTGCGGATTGGGGGGATAATCCTTAAAGCTAAAGCTGTTCGACCTATACCAATCAGATGATCGATTATTATACTCTTTCTGTTCATTTTCCTGCTTCTCAGCTAAGGCATTATCTTTAGCCAGTTTTTCGGTTCCCCAATTTCCATCGTGCAATTTGTCCCTCTTTTTCAGGTACTCTTTTGAGGGGTTGTTATCCGCGGGTACATCGCTTTGGTAGCTTAAATCCAAAGCCAGAGCCTGAGAAAACCACACTGACAAAATAAAAAACAGGCAATGGGATCCTTTGATTTTCATATTCTTCCTTAGTGGAACTATAACAAAGAATTATTATTTAATAACCATTATCACCTAAGGTCAACACTACAATTTCTGTGTATTTTGCAATCAAACAAAATAACTCTTTACAAATCAATAAGGTTTCAACATTCTATATTTTGCTTTTCATTATAAAAATTAAGTGAGATTCTGATGCACCCATATCCTATTTATCACGTCGATGCCTTTACGGAAAAATCGTTTTCTGGCAATCCTGCTGCGGTTGTTTTGCTGGATAAATGGCCAACAGATGAAATACTGATTTCTATCGCTGCTGAAATTGGCCTGCCGGAGACCGCTTTTTTGGTAGAAAATCATCTACGCTGGTTTACACCTAAAGTCGAAGTCGATTTATGTGGACATGCAACACTGGCGACCGCGTTTGTCCTCATAACCCATCGCAACATCCAAGAGAAATTACTCACATTCAAAAGCCGCTCAGGTGAACTCCGGGTTTCTCATCAAAATGGTGTTTTTACATTGGATTTTCCTGTCGCCGATTGCCATGAAGAAAATGACCTCATTCCTGTCATACAAGACGCCCTGGGACAAAATGTTTCCGCAGTTTTGGCTTCTCATGATCGTTATATTTGTGTTTTAGATTCTGTAGAACAAATCATTAATACCCACCCCGATTTTAATAAGATTGCGGCCCTGCCCTTGTCAGGACTTACCATTACCGCTCTCGGTGATTCGTCCGCTGATTTCGTTTCTCGCTATTTTTCACCAGCTAAAGGTGTCAATGAAGATCCTGTTACAGGCTCCAGCCATTGTGTTCTTGCTCCTTTCTGGGGAAAGCAGCTCAATAAAACTGAGCTTCATGCCCGTCAATTATCAGAACGCGGCGGTGAGCTGTTATGTCGCATAAATGGGGATCGTGTTTATCTGACAGGTAAGGCGAGGCTCTTTTCACACGGTGAGATATTGCTAGAAAATATATAAGCAGGAAAAAAATGCCTCAATTATACATGTTCTATCTTGGTGGAAATGCTGGAAAATCCAATATTGAAGTTCACGATGTCCAATTTGCTGTAGTAGAAAAAATAGAAGAAGCATACCCTCTGTTACGCGAAGTTTGGTTTGGTGATAAAGATAAACTTCATCTGGATGGTTACATGCCCTTAACGTGGTCTGACGGCTATGATATCGCAATCAGTCATGATGAATATCATGGGGCAATGCGACTCTACTTTGTAAACCTTGGTGGTTACCAAAAAGATTCACTCGCAGAAGCCCATGAATCTGGGTTCTTTGTCGCCCGTTCAGCAGAAGAAGCGAAGGAAAAAGCCAAAGAAAGTTTACTGTCTGGTTATGGCCAATTACATAAAGATAATCTGAAAGATGTTGATGATTGCTTGCTCCTTAGACAAGTCAGTGGCTATCATATCCACTTAGCTGAAAATCCTCACGGTCAGCCAGATAAACCTGAATGGCAAGGATACCGTCCTATTGGTATTTAAAGGATTAATTAGATATGGTCAGCAAAATTTATTTGCTGACCAACATAGCGTCATCTACCATTAGACTTGATTACGCACCAGTAAATCTGAATTAATCTCCGAAATCGATTTCGCTCCGGTTAAAGTCATCGCTACCCGCATCTCTTTCTCAATCAGATCGAGCAAATTAGAAACGCCCGCTTCACCTGCCGCAGCTAACGCATAAACAAAAGCACGCCCCAGCAAAACGCTATCCGCACCCAAGGCAACCATTCTCACTACATCCAATCCGGTCCGGATACCGGAATCAGTAAGAATGGTAATATCGTTTTTGACTGCATCCGCAATCGCAGGCAAGGCGCGCGCCGTTGATAAAACACCATCAAGCTGACGTCCGCCATGATTTGAGACCACAATACCATCAGCCCCAAAACGGACAGCATCTTTAGCATCTTCTGGATCAAGGATACCTTTGATAATCATTGGTCCTTTCCAGAAATCACGGATCCATTCCAAATCTTTCCATGAGATTGAGGGATCAAAATTATTTCCCAACCAGCCAATATAGTCTTCCAATTTAGTCGGTTTGCCACGATACACAGAAATATTGCCCAGATCGTGTGGCTTGCCCCACAACCCGACATTCCATGCCCATTGAGGATGAGTCATCACCTGTAAAATACGACGCATGGCCGCATTCGGACCACTCATACCGGAATGTGCATCACGGTAACGCGCCCCAGGTACTGGCATATCAACGGTAAATACCAGATTTTTGACTCCCGCAGCCTGTGCTCTTTCCAGGACATTACGCATAAAACCACGATCTTTTAGCACATAGAGCTGAAACCAGATTGGACGATCTATTGCAGGAGCGACTTCTTCAATCGGACATACTGATACCGTCGACAAAGTAAATGAAATCCCCTTCTTGGCTGCGGCACGTGCGGCTTGCACTTCGCCACGACGCGCATACATTCCTGTCAGTCCAACAGGACCAAGTGTCACCGGCATTGACATCTTCTCACCGAATAAACTGGTTTCCAGGCTTAATTTGGACATATCTTTCAACACACGCTGGCGTAACTCAATATTGGATAGGTCTGTGGTATTACGTTTAAGGGTATGCTCTGCATAGGCTCCACCATCAATATAATGGAACAGAAAAGGCGGTAACTTAGCTTGTGCCGCATCCCGATAATCAGTTGAAGCGGAAATAATCATAATATCTATCCTAATGTAAAGTTATTCGTGCATTTTATGGTATACCATTATGTTTGGTCATCTTTATCCCCAATGCTTTAAAAGTTATCAGGTTTTTCTACACTAACAATAAAATCATCAAAATAAGCATATTGTTCCACTGGCAGCGCCCAATCCAGCGTAGAGCCACCGAAAAAAAACTCCATTTTATTGAATCAATAAAAATATCACTTTTATTTCTCAACTTAAGACTACCCGTTCTAAAAACCGATTTGAAATTTTTAGCAGAGTACTGCCCTATCTTGTGTACATAATTTACATTAATCAAATTATCATTATTTGCATTAGATACAGGAGGGAAATGAATTAGCACCATAACTAACTCCTTGGTAATTTATATTTACATTTTCACATAAATATCCAAATAGCATAAAAATCAAAAATATATTTTTATATTGCCCCTATTTAAAATGATATTCAAACCTTATAGTCAACAAACCATATTTAAAATAACTCATTGGTCTTTTATATTTAATACCTCCCTCCAGAATAAAATCAATAAGCTGGAGGGTTAGAAGATACCATTTATCTATGCTTATTCTGATAACATATTTTCCAGAATATCATAAACAGGTAACAAACGAGTGAATCCATCCCTATCAAGGAAATGTCCACCATTAACAATATTAATCACTTCCGTTTGCAAAGAATGAACCAAAGCTAGGGAGGATAGCGGAGAAACAATTTCATCATTAGATGAAATAAGTGAAAAACGGTGTTCAGTTACTTCACGTAAGAAAGTATAATCTAACGGTTCAACAGTAAAAGAATCCAATTCTGGTAAAGTAATTTGAGGTGAGTCAAATCCAGAAACCAAAATATATCCACCAATACGAAGATGCTGAGAACGTACCGATTCTAAATGCCGCAATAGCGTGATACAACCAAGACTATGACCAACAAAAATCGAGTCTTTGTCTACCTTAGAGACGATATCCATCAACATCTTAGCCCAGGCTTCAGGTTTAGGAGACGATGTATCAGGCATTGTAGGTATGATAACCTCTGCGCCCTGTTCAGTAAGTTTCTCTTTTAACCAAGGGAACCAATGTGATGAAGGCGAAGCAGTATATCCATGAACAATAATTATTCTTTTGCCAGCAAATCGCCCTTGACCACTTATTTTTTCTGAGATCACTCATTTTCTCCTATTTAATAATTTATCTATTTATAGAGTCAACCATCTAATCATTAAGAGCTTGAGATTGAGGTAAGTCAATAATAATGTACATGACCTTAGTCTTATCCTGCGAGTTCTCTGACCTGTTTTTCGATCCAAGAAATTACTGCATAATTATTAAACAAGTAAAAATGCCCTCCTGTGAAAGTTTGTTGTTCTATTGGCGCAGGTAACACTCGCCTCCATTCCGCCAAACGAGAAACAGGAACTCTATTATCCCGATCTCCTCCTATCACATAGGTTGGGATATTCAATTTTACTTTCGGTAATAAAGACAAAGAATCCAACAAAATGAGATCGTTTTTCATTGTTTTGATCACATAATTACGTAATTCGGGGTTAGCAAGAACATCTGGCGGTGTTCCTTCACATTGCTCAAGGATATTCAAAACATAAGAGTCAGAATATTCCTCACATGGCTTATTTTTAAACCCTTCGGGATCAATAAAACCACGGGCAGAGATAATAAGTGCTAATTGCTTTTCTGGTAATTCACTCTCCAGCCTACGAGCAACCTGATAAGCAAGTTCCGCGCCTAAACTGTGCCCAAACAGTAATAAAGGTTTATCCTCTCCTAACCTTAAACGCTTTATTGCGGCAAGGATATCAGACAAAACAATTTCAACATCCACCTGAAAAGGTTCTGAAACACGCATTCCCCTGCCTGCAAGCTCCAAACAATAAATTTCAATAAATTCAGATAACTTGTGAGCCAACTCAATGTAGGAAAAACAAGAGCCTCCGGCGTGATGAAAAAATAACAGTTGTGCTCCGGCCTCTGGCCTTTTAATCGTAGAAAATAAAACTGAATCAGACAAAATGAAGTTCCTTTAGCAGATAAGAGATTCCCATGAATTCTTCAAGTTATTGCTTTGTGGTTTACAACTGTAACTTGAAATCGATTGATTATAAATAACTTTGAAAAATATTCATTAGAGAAAGAATAATAACTATCTATTTCTTTTTCTATAACAGAAAAAATTGATTAGCTTATCATTATTAATTAACTCACAACGCTAGATTTGATGCAATTGCGAGCGAAGCAAAAGAAACTCAGTAAATGCCTAAGACATAGATAACGTGTTGATTACAATAAAAAGCATAGAGCCTATCAGATAGGGCTCTATGCTTAAGTTTATACCTTTAATTTATCGCGCACAGCCATTAATGCAAACCCGAGTAAGTTGAGACCATCCCACATCAAGGGATTATTAATGTTAAGAGTGTCTTCTGATAATCCGATCCCCCAAATGCGGTCAACGGGACTAGCCTCAACTAATATTTTATCCCCAGTATTCAATAAAAACTCTGCCAAGGACTTGTTTTGAGAAAACTTCGCTAAGTTTCCTTCAACCACTATATTTAACCGATGTTCATCCCAAATCGACTGGTTAAACCCTCGAATTTCACGCCCATATGCTTTTGCCGCACCTGGATTTTTAGCATTGATAATTTTTTTCAGTACTTCGTGATCATTAAACAAACGGGCTTTACCTGCCATCATATAATGTTCCGCACTGACATATTTTATATTATCAACAATAAATGGAGCTGGATACCACTGACTTAAACAAGATTTAGTTATATGGTTGGAATGATTGGTTTTATGCCCCCAGAAAAAAAGATATTTCAGTTTTTTTCCTGTCTGGTGCAAATCACATAAGATTTTAATATCCATACTAACTCTCTATAACATGCTAATTTATCTTTAATACATAAACATTCCCTATCATACAAATTATTTTATGTTTGTCGATGCATATTACATTAGTTTGATTGATATAGCATAAAAACAACTAAAATAAATTAAAAATCACTCATGTAAAAGAGAGAAAGTAAGAATAACCACACGTTTTTTTAATAGATCTTCATATTATTCTGAAATTATTTAATATTCAATTTACGACCAATGGCAAATACAGAAACCAATCCCACCAAATCTATAGTGATTAAAGTACCAGCAAATAATATTTCTCCTCTAAAAGCAAAAACAGTCGCAATGATTAAGATAAATAAGGTAATAAAAAAGCCCATCCATTGCCCTCGCCTATCTCTGTTTATCACCCCATCCAACGCCTTATTCTGCTTTTCATGTTGAAAAATCTGCTCTTTTTCTCTGAAAGTAAATACTCTTTCAGCGTAACCGGGTAAAATTGATTCATATTTCTTCAATACTTCAGGGGATGGAAATGAATCAAGACAATGAGATATCTCTTTATTTTCGAGTAAATATCCATCTGATGAATCAGCATCTAAAGCATTGCGGTAATCATTTACGGGCATAATGTCAAGAATGCTCCCTATCGCTTTGAAGTAATGACCAATGTTAAAGTTCACGTTTTCTCCCTCAGCAATATACACAAAAAATGCTTTAATAAAATCAGTGAGATAATTAAGTTCAACCTATAATAGAGATGAATTAATCGTACTTCTGATATCTTCGTTATTCACAATACACCTTGCTTTTGGCTAGGGAACGGGCGGCATTCTTCAGCTTTGTAGGTTCCATCTTCTTGACGAATCAAAAATATTTTCCGGCCTGAACGCAACGCCTTACTGATCGCTGTTTGATGAACACCTACCAAACGAGCTGCTTTAACTTGACCATTCAACTTTACATATTCTGATAATGGGATTTTTTCCATACGATTTCTCCTCCTCTCAAAATAATATCTAAAGTACTAAATATTTCAATACTTTTAGTATTTATCATTTTAATAGCGTTGGTATTAAAATGATCCAATGAAAAAGAAACTTACAGCAGAACAACTTGCAGATGCAGCACGTTTAAAAGCGCTATTCGAGTCTAAGAAGAAACAGCTCGGCATCTCTCAGGAAACGCTTGCAGAAGAAATCGGCAAGACACAAAGTGCAATTTCACACTATCTCAACGGGATAAACGCCCTTAACTTGGAGATGGCGATTTATTTTGCCCAAAAACTGGAAGTCAAAATTGCAGATTTCAGCCCATCGCTGGATAAACAAGCAAGAAAACTTGTCTCTGTTCTCGATGGCGATAATGCTGCATTTGCCAGTCATATGCACCTACATAAGCAATATCCATTACTCGACTGGGTAAATGCAGGTAGTTGGTGCGAAGATCCCTCACCAAAATACCAAACAAGCCGCACTGCAAGGGCATATGAAACCTGTGCTGAATGTTCACAACGTGCTTTTTGGCTGGAAGTAAAAGGTGATTCAATGGTATCGCCGAATGGACTCAGCATACCGCAAGGTATGATCATTTTAGTTGATCCAGAAGTTAAGCCGACTCCCAACAATTTAGTCGTAGCAAAACTTGATGGAGAGAAAGAACTGACTTTCAAGCAACTGATTACAGAAGGATATGATACGTTTTTAAAGCCACTAAATTCTCAGTACAATATGATTCCTCTTAGCAATCAAGTACATATTATTGGCGTGGTTGTGGAAGCGAAGATTGGAGAATTACCTTAAAAAATAATAAGTTACCTGAAAATAATGAACCAGACTTACTCGTTATCAAATGACGTTAGCAGTTATGAAAACAGCATTATCCGTAATGATCGGGGCACTATCTATTTTTTGTTATATATATTAATTTAACAAACCATTTCGAGTATTATTCAACCCCGATCGAGTGGTAAAACCAGCTGTAAAAATACGTACCAACATTTTGCTAGATTTCATTACTGATTCCGTGTGTCAGGTACAAATTGTCAGTATCAATGTCCCTATCAAATATGACATATCTTGGCAAAACTTCGCCTTTAATCCACATTCTTATGCTGCAATTCGCTTGAGTCACTTCAATATCATAATGATCAAGTTTATGACGTAACTCAGGGTAATGCTCATCAAGCGCTGATAAAACGCTCTCTTCCAAGTTCATACTCATAAATCTACCTCCCATTTTTTTAAAAGATAGCTTTAAGTAATTCACTGTTTTATTTAAACTATAAACAGATTAACACACATAAGAGGAAATTATGATTGAAAATCACTTAAATATACTCATTAAAGCAGCTTTTATTGAGAATATGGCTTTAAGTTTCTTCCTTGGAATGTGTACTTTTTTAGCTGTCTCTAAAGAGGTTAAAACCGCATTTAAACTGGGTGTAACAGTCACTGTACTGCTTACATTAGCCACTCCAATCAATAACTTAATTTATAATTACATACTCAAAGAAAATACTCTCATTGAAGGAATAGATTTATCATTTCTGAACTTTATAACCTTTATCGGTGTTTTAGCTGCTCTTGTCCAAATTTTGGAGATGTTTCTCGATAAATTTATTCCCTCCCTTTACCACTCGCTAGGAATTTTCCTGCCATTGCTCACTATTCACTGCGCGATTTTTGGCGCTACTATATTTATGGTTGAGCGAAACTATAACTTTGCTGAATCTATTACTTATGGCGCTGGTTGTGGCATTGGTTGGATGCTAGCGATTATTGCCCTAGCCGGACTACGAGAAAAAATGAAATACTCAAATATACCCAAAAGATTAAAGGGGTTAGGAATTACTTTTATCACTGTCGGCCTTATGTCACTTGGATTTATGTCATTCTCTGGGATATCAATTTAGTAAAATGAATAAATTAACTGATAAAAGTAAAAAAGCCGCGCAAACGCGAGGCTTATAATCCTGTCGAGGTATTCACAGGTCAATCCGCTGAACAACTTTGATCCGACTATTCTTGCCTTCCATTGTTAATAAAGCAGGACAAACAAAGTACTACGGTTGCCAGAGCCAGGCAATAAACGATAATCGGCCAGGTAGTGGCATTAGATAAAAGTGTAATGGTGAGTGTTCCGCCTATTCCCAACAATACCCCACCCAAACAGGAGTAAAATGCTGTTGCAGTTCCGGCCATATGATCAAAACCTTGTAGTGCGCCATTAGGTGCGACTGAAATCGCCATAGAGATCCCAACACCGACAAGCCACATTGGGACGATGAAGCCAATTACCGACTCAGGTATGAGCGTTTCTCCAACAGATAGCAACAACGCTCCTGCCATCAGGCAAAACATCCCCGCCCGCAACGTATTTAGGGTTCCCCATCGGGTAATCAAACCACCCACACTTCGCGCAGTCACCATCATTGCGATAGCCACAGTTGCAAATAGCAAGCTGAAAGTAATTTGTGATAATCCTTGTCGACTCATCATTACCCAAGGTGCAGTTGAAAAGAAAACGAAGAAACTCCCCAGCCCTGCACTGTAGCAGAGTGTGTACATCCAAAAATTCAGGCGCTTTACAGGAAGAAATAATTGCGACCACTGTAAGTCTGCCGTCCGTTGCCGTCTGGTTTCTGGACAGAGTTTCCAGACCACAATGACCGTAATTGACATAGCACATCCTAATAAACCAAAGATTGCGCGCCACCCCAACCAAATGTCAATCAATGTTCCGAGCAAAGGAGCCACTGCCGGAACCATAGCAAGCATAGAACCAAGCAAGCCATAGATCACATTGATTTCTTTACGGCCCGAATAGATATCGCGTACAGCCGCGAACATAGCTACGAGACATGCCGAAGCCCCACAGGCTTGAATAATGCGAAGACCTAAAAAAACTTCTGGCGATGAAGTAATGGCAAGGCCGAATGAAGCAACCGTATAAGCAATTCCACCGCTAAGCAAAACAGGACGGCGACCTAATCGATCTGACAGCGGGCCAAATAGAAGTTGGCCTACGCCTAACAGGATCATATATGCAGTCAGCGTTAGCTGGATCGCTCCGACTCCGGCACCAAGTGCATCAGCGATAAAAGGAATTACGGGCAGATACATATCCATAGCCAGTGATGCCAGTAAATTGAATGGGGACAACAGTAATATTGTGGTGGTAAGAGAATATTGCCAGAAAAAATCTTTTGAGTGCACGAATCCATCTCCTAAAGTTAAGAATTTGGCGGCGTGCTCATAGAATTAAGTGCTTCTTGAGAACGCCGCAACAACCGAAAAAACAGTGGTTGCTGCGGCTTATCTATCTGTTTTGTGCATTGTCATATATGGGTTATCCTGTGGCCTTAAATCACGAGGGTGTTTTATAAATAATTGTTTATTTTCAGATGGATAAGTGACTACTTCCCGCCCTATCGGGGCAAGGGTTTACGGCGGATTTCGCTAAATACGCCACTCCTTTTAACCACCCGCGTTACCTGCATGTACTAGCAGGAAAATCAAGTATACCAGAACGCGTTCAACACACTCCAAAGAAAATCATGTAAAAACAAAACATTTGAGGCGTGTTTTGAACGGCTTAATTCTTAATTTTGAAAAGGCATATAGTTCGATGTTGGGACAACTGAGGTATATACTCAATAAACTTCAAGCTGCAATCCGCAAGACGAGGCGAGGCCTTATATTTCCCTGCTGCGCGGGGAAATATAACACGCATCTTGAAGTTGGATTGGTATAAATGAATTCAACAGAAACCAGACAATAATTAAATAGGGAAATATTAAAGCCAAACAGAATATTACATCCCCCTCACCAGAAAAAGAAGTGAAATATACCTATAACCGCACCACCTTAGCAATAAATAAAGTGAATTGTTAATTAGTCAATATTTTATACTGCCAATAGTTAATTGTATATTTTTGACAAGGGTAAAATAAAAAAATATTATTGCGATTGGTATCAGAACCACTACCAAAAATATATCGCTTAAATAAAGCGAATATGAATAAAACTTAAACTTAACAATGCCGAGATGGTGGTGAATATAATACCCAGTAATGGGGAATCAGCCCAGCCTTTCAGTGGTAGGCTTCTGAACATTTTGGCGCCTTAATTAGGGATATTTAAAAATGAAAGCATTATCTATTATTGCTCTTGTATTTGCTGCTTTGTCTATCTTTATTCCTGTTGGTGGCGTATTTATCGCTATGTTCTGTAGTGTTCTTGTTCTAATGTCATTTTATAAAAGCCCAACATTATCTGGTGTAACATTTGGTATAAACATCATTTCCACGGCTTTTTTATCTCCAAGCCTCATGGTAACGGCTGCCTCAATACACAGCGATGGTGGCGATGGCGTAGGGCTTTATTGGTTCTATGTTGGCTTTCATATAGTTCTTTTTGTATTGGCAATTATTATCTCAATGATTTTGAAGAAAAAAGCAAGTAAAAAAGAAACCGTTACAGCGAGTTAATTGTAAAATACCCCCTAAAAATATGGGCAATAATTACACAATATCTGTATAAAAACCCCAAAAAACTTGACGTTAGATAATTAAATACACAATTAAAATAATTAGATAACTTAATGTATGTGGATATATAAATGAAAAACGTATTGAAATGGGTAGGGATAGTATTTGCTGTTCTTATCGTTATAGTCTTCATTACAGGAAATGATGAAAGTAAATCATCAAGTAGCAACGCTTCTGCGGCAACATCATCGAAAAAAGCAATTAAATTGACCGAAAATGAATTAAAAGTCGTCAAGGAGATGATTCACGATGAAGTGGAAAACAGCTTTGATGGAGGTAGTTCACAGCTAGATACAGAGTATTTAGCTGTATCAGCCAGAGAAATGCAAAAAGTCTACGCAGACAATGAAGCCAGAGGTGATAAGATCTACAAAGGTAAAAAAATTATCGTATCTGGTATTATTGATTCAATAGATTCTAGCTTTGGCGATATTCCTGTTGTGACATTAAAAACAGGTGATATGTTTAATAAAGTGCATGTCAATTTTTCTAAAAAATATAGAGATCTTGCCGCTGAGTTAAATAAAAATCAAAAAGTTAAATACGCCTGCGTTGGTAGTAGTGTCATTATAGGATCTCCATCGGTGAGGGAATGTACTCCGGTTTCGGTTGCCGTAGATGAATTGGCCGAGAAGCTTGTATCATCTGCAAATAATGCTTTAAAAAATCCAAGTAAAGCAAGCGAGTATGATAAACAAATAATTCTTTTTGCTAAGATTGCTTCTGTAGCAACAGAAGATTTTAAAACATGCAACGCCATTGATCAGAAATGTTTATCTTCTGCTATCTCTAAGTACGGCGAAGATAATTTGAAAAATAATGAAGAGATTAAGGCAGTAATGGAAAAATTAGGAGTAGAGCCCGCTACACTAGAAATATGAACCACAGCCCCGAAAGGGGCTTTTCCCCTGCTAAATTTTGCGCATATTTTGTGTTTCCCATAAGTAAAACAGCCCCTGAATAATCAGAAATCAGAGGCTTTTTATTTTATTGGGCTATTTGGTTTTATAATGCGCTTCTGCATCAGCAAAACGCTGTTGTGTTGCCTGACTTGGCGCTTTTCCTAGTAAGCTCACCACAATAATAGCAATCGTCGCGAAGATAAAGCCTGGAATAATTTCATACAGTGAAAACCAGCGGTACTCCATCCAAACCAGTACAGTAATTGCCCCCACAAGCATACCTGCCAAGGCACCATTGCGAGTCATACGTTTCCACAATACCGAAATCAAAACCACCGGGCCAAACGCCGCACCAAACCCAGCCCAGGCATTACTGACTAAAGCCAATACCTTATTGTTCGGGTTAGTTGCGAGCATGATGGCAATGATTGCCACCAGCAAAACCATGATACGACCAACCCATACCAATTCTTTCTGGCTGGCTTTGGTGCGTATAAATGCTTTATAGAAATCTTCTGTCAGTGCACTAGAACAAACCAGCAACTGACAGCTCAATGTACTCATAACCGCAGCCAATACCGCAGACAGTAATATTCCGGTGATCCACGGATTAAACAAGAGCACACCTAATTCTATAAAAATACGCTCACGGTTTTGCAATACTGACCCTGCCTGCTCCGGATATATTTCAAAATATGAGATACCAAAGAAACCAACAGCCACAGTACCTGCAAGGCACAATAACATCCACGTTATACTGATACGACGGGCCTTATGAATAGTCTGGTGGGAATCTGCCGCCATGAAGCGAGCCAGAATGTGTGGTTGACCAAAATAGCCCAATCCCCATCCCAACAAAGAAACAATGGCAATAATATTCATATTCTTAAACATATCTAAATAGGCTGGATTTTTTGCCTCAATAATATTGATAGCTGAGTCAACGCCTCCCACTTTGAACAAGACCAGCACAGGGACCAAAATCAAAGCAAAAATCATTAAAGTTGCCTGAACTGTATCCGTCCAGCTTACTGCAAGAAAACCGCCGAGGAAGGTATAAGCAATTGTCGCCAATGCACCCAGCCAAATCGCTTTTTCATAGCTGATACCAAACGTATTTTCAAACAACAGACCACCAGCCACAACACCCGATGCACAGTAAATAGTAAAGAAAATCAAGATAACCAGTGCAGAAATAATACGCAGAATTTTGCTTTTATCTTCAAAGCGATTAGTAAAATAATCAGGTAATGTCAGTGCGTTATTACTCATTTCAGTATGTACGCGTAATCTACCTGCAATCCATCGCCAATTCAGGTATGCCCCCAACAGCAGCCCTAATGCGATCCAACTTTCTGAAATACCAGAGAAAAAAATAGCCCCTGGCAACCCCATCAATAACCAGCCACTCATATCAGAAGCGCCAGCAGATAATGCGGTTACCACACTGCCTAATCTTCGTCCACCCAATATGTAATCATCAAAATTCTTAGTGGAACGATAAGCGGCAAAACCTATCAACAACATCCCTGCAATGTAGATAATGAAGGTAATAAGCATTGGTGAATTTACTGTCATGCAGGTTCTTCTCCATAGTGTTTTTTAAATTATGTCTCTGCAAATGGGTTATTTGCGTAAATGATGTCATCTATGCTTGAAGTACCTTTAAGTGATACCTCATCTTCTCTACCAGGCTGTAACTAGTTGTACCTGAAGATGCCATTAGTTTTCATATGTACTATTTATGCTTGTAATTATTCTAAAATTACATTCTATCCTAATTTAGCTAAAACATTTTTAACAACTAATTAACTGAATTTTTATAAAAAACGTTTGCTAAATCACATTTATCGCCCCAGAAGTTGTACCTTAAATTGAATAACTGGTTATACCTGAAATTTAACAATTATAATAAAACCAATAAATATCAATAAAATAAATAAAAATCAATAATAAGTTTCACTGAAAAAATAATGAAAACAAGATTAATTTCACAAATTTAGAATGACTGCTTTTAACAAAGTTGCACAAAGTTGCAACATGAAAGATATTGTTATGTAACTTGTTATAGTCTTACCTATTAAGGAGTGAAAATGGGTAGTACCACTATGGGTGTAAAGCTCGATGAAGCAACACGTAATCGAATCAAAGCCGCAGCACAACGAATTGAACGCACACCACACTGGCTAATTAAGCAAGCCATTTTTAATTATCTTGAACGTCTGGAAAATGAGGGAAAGCTCCCAGAAATATCAGCAGGTCAGGATAACAAAGAAGAAATGATTTCCGAAGTAGAATCACAGATTGAGGCGCCTTATCAACCATTTCTGGATTTTGCCGAACATATTTTGCCCCAATCGGTGAAACGTTCTGCAATTACTGCGACCTATCGCCTCCCCGAAACTCAAGCGGTCCCTATGCTGCTGCAACGTGCACAGCTACCAGAAGAACAAGCGAAAGTAGCTCACAAACTTGCTTATTCTATTGCTGAAAAGCTGCGTCAACAAAAACAGGGCATTGGCCGCTCAGGTTTGGTTCAGGGATTATTGCAAGAGTTTTCACTTTCTTCACAGGAAGGGGTGGCATTGATGTGCCTTGCCGAAGCGTTGTTACGTATCCCCGACAAAGCCACCCGCGATGCCTTGATCCGCGATAAAATCAGCAACGGCAACTGGCATTCTCATTTAGGTCAAAGCCCCTCCATGTTTGTCAACGCTGCAACGTGGGGCTTGTTGTTCACGGGCAAGCTGGTGTCCACCCATAATGAAGCCAAGTTATCCAAATCCTTAAATCGTATTATCAGCAAAAGCGGCGAGCCGTTGGTACGCAAGGGTGTAGATATGGCGATGCGCCTGATGGGAGAGCAATTTGTGACAGGAGAAACCATTGCCCAAGCCCTTGCCAACGCGCGCAAGCTGGAGGAAAAAGGCTTCCGTTATTCTTATGATATGCTCGGCGAGGCCGCATTAACCGAAGAAGATGCGCAAGCCTATATGGTTTCCTATCAGCAAGCAATCCACGCCATTGGCAAGGCATCAAATGGCCGTGGTATTTATGAAGGGCCAGGCATTTCCATCAAACTTTCAGCCCTACACCCGCGTTACAGCCGTGCCCAGTACGAACGTGTTATTGAGGAACTCTATCCTCGCCTGCTTTCCCTGACCTTACAGGCTCGCCAATATGATATCGGTATCAATATTGATGCAGAAGAAGCTGATCGTCTGGAAATCTCCCTCGATTTGCTGGAAAAATTGTGTTTCGAATCAAAACTGGAAGGCTGGAACGGTATTGGTTTTGTCATTCAGGCTTACCAAAAACGCTGTCCTTTCGTCATCGACAGCATTATTGATTTGGCACAACGCAGTCGTCACAGATTGATGATCCGGCTGGTGAAAGGGGCTTACTGGGATAGTGAAATTAAACGTGCCCAAATCGATGGTTTGGAAGACTATCCGGTCTATACCCGCAAGATCTATACCGACGTTTCTTACCTTGCCTGTGCCCGCAAACTGCTCACTGTCCCTAATTTGATCTACCCACAATTTGCTACTCATAACGCTCATACTTTATCCGCTATTTATCATCTGGCTGGACAAAACTATTATCCTGGACAATATGAGTTCCAATGTCTGCATGGCATGGGTGAGCCGCTTTATGAACAAGTCGTCGGCAAGATCTCAGAAGGTAAACTCAATCGCCCATGTCGTATTTACGCACCGGTAGGCACACACGAAACATTACTGGCCTATTTGGTGCGCCGTCTGCTGGAAAATGGGGCTAATACGTCGTTTGTTAATCGCATTGCCGATACGTCATTGCCAATTGATGAACTGGTCGCTGATCCGGTGAAAATAATACAGGAATTAGCCCAAGCCGAAGGGCAAATCGGCCTGCCGCATCCCAAAATCCCTCTGCCACGTGATTTATACGGCAAAAACCGGGTTAATTCATTGGGATTAGATCTCTCCAATGAACATCGTTTAGCTTCTCTTTCCAGCGCCCTGCTCAGTTCTTCAATAGAAATGTGGAACAGCGAACCGTTGTTAGGTGGTGATTACCAACCGACAGGAGAACTGCCTGCAATTAAGCCAGTGAATAATCCCGCCATAAATTCCGATATTGTGGGTTATGTTCGTGAAACCACTGAAAAAGAAGTCAGCCACGCGCTGGACGTGGCTACCGATGCCGGCGCAATTTGGTTTGCCACTCCCCCTTCAGAACGCGCCGCAATTTTAGTGCGTGCAGCAGAGTTGATGGAAAATGACCTGCAATCTTTGCTTGGCATTCTGGTTCGTGAAGCGGGTAAAACATTCAACAATGCGATTGCCGAAGTGCGCGAAGCCGTAGATTTTCTTCATTATTACGCGAGCCAGGTTCGCCAAGATTTCGCCAATGATACCCACCGCCCACTGGGACCTGTCGTGTGTATCAGCCCGTGGAACTTCCCGCTGGCAATTTTCACCGGCCAAATCGCCGCTGCATTGGCAGCAGGTAATAGTGTTCTGGCAAAACCCGCAGAACAGACGCCACTTATTGCCGCCGTTGCAGTAAAAATATTGCACCAAGCGGGTATTCCGCGCGAGGTGCTGCAATTACTGCCCGGACAAGGGGAAACGGTGGGAGCGCTACTGGTTGGCGATGAACGTGTACGCGGTGTGATGTTTACCGGCTCTACCGCAGTTGCCAGCTTGTTGCAGCGCAATATTGCTGGCCGCCTTGATGCACAAGGTCGCCCAACACCGTTGATTGCAGAAACCGGTGGCCTAAATGCCATGATCATAGATTCCTCCGCGCTAACCGAACAAGTTGTTACTGATGTCATCGCCTCTGCTTTTGACAGTGCAGGCCAGCGCTGTTCTGCCCTGCGTATCCTGTGTGTTCAGGAAGATGTCGCTGAAAGGACTCTCGCCATGCTAAAAGGCGCGATGGCTGAATGCCGGATGGGTAATACTGAGCATTTATACACAGATATTGGCCCTGTCATTGATGCAGAAGCCAAAGCGGGAATCGAACGTCATATCCAAACCATGCGTAGCAAAGGTCGGACAATTTATCAGGCAGCATACGAAAATGCTACCGATAGCCAGGAGTGGTCACAAGGCACTTTCGTCCAACCAACGCTTATCGAGTTGGAAAGTTTCGATGAATTGAAGAAAGAAATTTTCGGGCCAGTCCTGCATGTTGTCCGTTTTAAACGTAATGAGTTGGATAAGCTGCTGGATCAAATCAACGCTACGGGTTATGGCTTGACGTTGGGGATCCACACTCGTATTGATGAGACCATCGCCCAAGTCACAGGCAAAGCAAAAGTCGGCAACATATATGTCAACCGCAATATGGTCGGTGCCGTCGTCGGCGTGCAGCCATTTGGTGGCGAAGGTTTGTCAGGCACAGGGCCAAAAGCCGGTGGGCCACTGTATCTGTATCGCTTACTGTCACAACGCCCTCTCAATGCCGCCAGCCAAACCCTGGAGCGACAGGATACAGAGTATGAGATTGATGCCAAAGCCCGTGTTGATCTGCATTCGCCTCTCTACAAACTGGCAGATTGGGCAACCGAACAGAATAATGAAACATTAGGCCAGGTGATTCAGGAATACAGTTTACTGGCACAAGGCGGGACAATACGTTTATTACCGGGACCAACCGGAGAGCGTAATACTTATACCCTATTGCCGCGTGGTCATGTTCTTTGCCTTGCAGACAACGAACAGGATGCATTGGTGCAATTAGCCGCGGTACTTTCTGTTGGTTGTCAAGCTCTTTGGGAGAAAGACGAACTACATCAAGGGCTACAACGCCAGTTACCGAATGAAATTCACCAGCATATCCATTGGGTTAACGATTGGCAGCATGAAGAAACAGCGATGGAAGCGGTTATTTATCATGGCGATTGCGATCAATTGCGCCGAGTATGTGAGGTGATTGCCCAACGTAAAGGGCCGATTATCTCCGTACAGGGTTTTGCCCGTGGTGAAACTAATTTGCTGCTAGAACGCTTACTGCATGAACGTTCATTAAGTGTTAATACAGCAGCAGCAGGCGGTAATGCGAGCTTGATGACCATTGGTTAATATTATTCGGTTAAAAATACATAGAGGGGAATGCGTGGTAATCGCACTCCCCTCTGAAATCGTTTCAATTTGACAACATTATCTATCGGTATAAATTAATCAATGACCGTTCTGTTGCCAACTCAGATATTGTTCATATTTACGCAGTGCAATATTGTAATTGCTGAAAGCAGATTGGGATAATTTTTCGCTGAGTTTTTCCTGAATTTTTTCTGTGGTAAATTCACTGGTCGGATAATTACTTGATGTCAGCAATTCATCCAAACGCCTTAAACGAACCACATACTCACGCACAGTACTATGGCTCATCTCTGTTTGCTCGAACAGATACTGTTTAAATGACATAATGTCGAAATAATCAGTCTGGCTATTGCAATAAATCTCACTACAAAAGCGGCACAACGCCACGAATTTACCCTGCAACTCATTCCAGGTTTTGTCATCCACCAACTCAGTCATCTCAGAAATCGCTTCTTTATTGATGACCTGACCGTTAAAAACCAGCGAAATACGGTCAAGGGTTTTATGACAGTGCAGACAATGAGTCTGGCTGTGTTTATAATCTTTGATATAACGGCTAAGAGGCCGTTTCTTTTGTGTTGTAATAGACATAAGAGATAAAGCCCTGTGTATAGTCTTAACAAAAAAAACAAACAAGCAAAAAGTTACTTCTCTGGATTCAAGCGCGCCCTCAACCTTTTTATTGCCTGGCTGTGAAGCTGACTTACGCGGGATTCTCCCACATTAAGCACCGCGCCGATCTCTTTAAGATTCAGTTCTTCCTGATAGTACAACGTAAGAACCATCTTTTCCCGTTCAGGTAACGATTCTATGACCTCGATGACCCGCTGACGAAGATCACCTTCCAGTAATTGTTGCAGAGGGTTTGCCTCATGCTCCTCCTCAATCACTGGCTCACAGCTTTCACCGTGAATTTCGTGCCATTCGTCATAAGAAAACAGTTGACTGTTATTCGTGTCTAACAGTATTTGCCGATATTCTATCAGATTAATCTTTAATTCTTTAGCAACTTCCTGCTCACTGGCTGGACGGCCTAACTCTTGCTCAAGTTTACGGATGGTCTGCGTGACTTCACGTGCGTTACGCCGCACACTACGCGGAGCCCAATCACGGCTCCTCAACTCATCCAACATTGCACCTCTGATGCGCTGTACCGCATAGGTGGTAAAGGCGGTTCCCTGCATGGAATCAAACCGCTCCACTGCATTCAGTAAGCCTATGCCACCGGCCTGAAGTAAGTCATCGAGTTCTACGTTGGCAGGTAACCTGACCTGTAGCCTCAATGCTTCATGGCGAACTAGTGGTACATAGCGCTTCCAGAGGCTATTTTTGTCCATCACGCCTTCGGCGGTATACAAATCGCTCACAACAACAGACACCTTTGGATAAGAGACTGGATACCATTATCCAATCCCCTAATCGGTACAATCGTTGGAACAATGAAGTAAAAGCACTTCTTTTTCACCTATGCGAAATTTTTGTTGTCCGCCCAAATGCATAATCAGTTTCAGGCTGTCCTTGACGATCTTGCTAAAAACACTCACTCAACACTAAAAAATAAGGATCGGCGAACCGATCCTTATTTTATAAGCGTTATTTATGCAGGTTGCCCTGCATAATTGCCTAACGGGTAAATAAAAATTAACGCAGCAGTTGCATAACGGTTTGTGGGACTTGGTTTGCTTGTGCCAGAACAGAAGTACCCGCCTGTTGCAGGATCTGGCCACGGCTCATATTAGAAACTTCAACCGCGTAGTCAGCGTCTTCGATACGGCTGCGAGCAGCGCTCAGGTTGTTAACAGTGTTGTTCAGGTTGTTAACGGTAGATTCCAGACGGTTTTGTACTGCACCCAGTGAACTGCGCAGACTATCAACTTGAGCCAGAGCACTGTCCAGAGCTTCCAAAGGACGATCATTAACAGTTGCTTCTTTTTCATCAGTAGCTTTTACTGCTACGACTTTACCGTCCGTACCAACGGTTGATTCAGCAGTATATTGCTTACCATCATCTTTAGTATAAGTAAGCATTACTTTATTACCGTCAGGCTGACCAGCTGTTGTCAATTTCTGGAAGACTTTGACATCTTTAGCACCGGCGACAGCACTAGTATCAGGTTTCTTGTTTGTTGTTACTGCGGTTGGACCTGTCCCTGTTGTAACTGGAACAGTAGTTAATTCATCACCAACAAGAGGATTTTTAAATTTAGTCGCATCAAATTCATTCAGTTTCAAAACAGTACTGTCAATTTTTTTCAGATCAATGGTGATAGTTTCATTATCGTTTGCACCAACCTGAATAGTCATTTTGCTATTTTTGCTCAGTACCTTCACGCCATTGAACTGAGTTTGTTCAGAGATGCGGTCAATTTCACCCAAACGTTGTTTAACTTCTTCTTGAATAGATTTAGTATCGCTTTCAGAGTTGCTGCCGTTTTTTGCCTGAACGGCCAATTCACGGATACGTTGCAAGTTGTTATTGATTTCGTTCAGAGCACCTTCGGTAGTCTGGGCAATGGAGATACCGTCGTTAGCGTTACGGGCAGCTTGATTCAGACCTTTAACGTTAGCTGTAAAACGGTTAGCGATCGCTTGACCAGCAGCGTCATCCTTCGCGCTGTTAATACGTAAACCAGAAGACAGACGTTCAATAGCAGTACCCAGCGTACCTTTAGATCTGGTCAGGTTATTTTGCGCCAGCAGAGATGAGTAGTTAGTATTAATGACTGATGCCATAGTAGAGTTCCTTTTAAAATCAAGTCGATATAATGAGTTTGAGCCTTTTGCTCACGGTGTGCATCACCGCCAACAGTTTTATCGGCCCCTTCAAAAGAACCTTTAATATTTCTTGAAAAAACTTTTTTATTTTTTTCTCGCTTTTCCCCGATAACCCAAACAGCGCCTGTTCTCACCAATTATTCTGTCCATCAAAAAAATCATTTTGTCAGTAAACTTTTCGCAAATTAATCCGATAACATCTCCAGTGATGCTTTTTATTAAAAGGAGTCAATATGGCTAGCATTTCCTCCTCGGCAGGAGCCTTATCTGGGTTAGATCCAAATTTACTGGATAAGCTCGAAGCAGGTGAAAGAAAACGTTTACAACCAATAACCCAGCAACAAAGTAGCTATAAAGCGAAACTGACCGGTTTCGGTACATTAAAAGGGAGTTTGGAAAAATTAAAGAGTGCATCCGAAGAACTTAAAAAATTCGATAAGCTCAATACTACTAAAGCCAGTGAAGAACATAAGACATTTACCCCAAGTACAGACTCTAAAGCCAGCCCGGGTAACTATGAAATTGAAGTCCAACAACTTGCCAGGGCTCAGTCTTTGCAATCTAAAGTTTTTCCTGACGTAAAAACTCCGTTAGGAGAACAAAGTAAAGGCACCCGTACCCTTATTATTACCCAACCAGGCGAAGAAAAAACGGATGGGAAAAAAGCAGAACCCATGCGCATTTCCCTGAAGGATAATGAAACGTCCCTGATTGAAATCCGCGATGCCATTAATAAACAAGAAGGCAACGTTAATGCCAGTATCATCAAAGCAGAAGATGATAAAAATTATTTAATCCTGACTTCGAAAAAAGCCGGCACAAAATCAGTGATGACGATTGAGGTTCAAGGTGATGATAAGTTAGGTGAGTGGCTGAACTATAAGTCTGACGACAGAGGCAGTGGCACTGGTGCAATGAAACAAGTGGTGGAGCCTGCCAATGCAAAATTAACCATCAATGGCATTAAGATTGAACGCCAGACTAATGAAATAAAAGATGCACCAGAAGGCGTCATCCTGAATCTGAAAAAGGTTTCAGAAACAAAAGAAGTCGAAATCAACGGCAAAACTGAAAAAAGAACAGTACCAGAAACATTGGTGGTTTCTCGTGATATTGAGCCAATGAAAGAGGCGATTAAAAAGTGGGTTGATGCCTATAATGAGCTACAAAACACCTTTAGTTCTTTGACCAAATTTAAGCAAGTTGGAAAAGGTGAGGCGGCGTCAAAAGATAATGGTCCTTTGCTGGGTGACAGTACGTTAAAAGGTATTCAAAGCCAGCTAAGACACCAGCTCGTTGCGGCACAAAATGTTGCTGATATTGCTACCCTAAATAAACTGGGCATCAAACAAAAATTGGATGGTACACTGGAAATCAGCAATGAAAAACTGGAAAAGAAACTCAAGGAGAAACCCGCCGATGTTAAGGCTTTCTTTATGGGTGATGGAGAAAAAACCGGTTTTGCAACCACAACCTATAATTTCTTGAAAAAAACCCTGGATAGTCATGAAGGGACTATCGCAACAGTCACCGAAGGTATCAATAAGAGTCTAAAGACACTGGAAAAACAAGCAGAGCAGACGAATAGAAATATTGAAGCCACAATGCAACGTTATAAAAAACAATTTACCGCGCTGGATAAACTGACTACGTCAATGAATCAGGCAGGTTTATCCCTGGCCCAACTTTTAAGATAATAAAAGGACACTAATGTATCAACGTTCGGCAAGCCAGTTATACGCTCAGGTAGATCTTGAGAGCGAAATTATGAATGCCTCTCCCTATCAGTTGATTCAGATATTGTTCAACGGGGCGCTCAGCGCCCTGCGTCGTGCAATCATTCTGATGCAACAAGGGAATATTCCAGAAAAAGGGATAGCTATTTCAAAGGCGATTAATATCATTGATAATGGTCTCAAAGAGGGATTAGATTTCGAGAAAGGCGGCGAGATTGCCCAGAATCTTTTTGCTTTATATGATTATATGGGTCGCCGTTTACTCCATGCCAATTTACGCAATGATGAGAAGGCTATTACCGAAGTGATTGATTTACTTACCGAGATTTCAGATGCTTGGCGGCAAATAGGTCCTCATTACAACGCCAGTCAGGATATTGTTTAATGAAAAATGATACGGATCTTTTGTCAGCTTATCAGCAGATCCTTAGTTTAAGTGAGCAAATGATTGATTTAGCCAGAAATGAAAAGTGGGACGAACTGATTGATATGGAGATCACTTACCTGAAGGCAGTCGAAGTGGTGACTTCATTATCAGAAAATTCAGACGCACCTATTTCATTACAGCAACAATTGACCAAAATTTTGCAAACTGTCTTGGATAATGAAAAAGAAACTAAGAGATTGTTGCAAAGAAGGTTAAATGAACTCAGCGACCTGATTAAACAGGAAAGTTGTAAGCAACTCTTACATGATACATACGGACAGTTCCCGACTAATAACTATGAAATGGAGTTAATTACGACGGAATCAAAATAGATATCACAAAGGCACCAGTGATTCCATTTAACAATAACTCTGATTAATGGTGTCATTTATTTTTTATTTCAGGCGGTGTCAATTCGTCACTATCGTTTTTTTGGTTAATCTAATTCGGCACTTTATTGTATTGATATTTTGCAAACAATCAAGGTATCTTATCTGTATTTTTTAACAAAAATTTAACCATCAAATGATAGTGGCGATTCTGATTCTATGAGGCAATTAACAGGCGATATTATCAACACGTATTATTTTTAATTAAAAGGCAAATAATACAAACAAACTATATAAATAATATCGTTATCATTACGATATTATCCATTCGAGAAATAGGATTTTCTCAGTATCAACTTTAAATTGGCAGGCATCCTCTGGAAAAAGATAAGTTACCGATAACGTTTGCAGATTGGAATGAGATAATAAATAATCACCCTCCTCTGACTTATATCTATGGGGCATAAATAAACGAAAATAGCGAAACTACTGAGGATAATGCCCCAAACAAGAATGATCGTTAATGACTTTATACTTACAAAAATCGCCTATTAAACCTGCATATTCATAATCTCGTGATAGGCACCCACCAGTTTATTCCTCACCTGAATACCCATTTGCAGAGAAATACTCGATTTTTGCATATTCACCATGACGTCATTTAGCTCCACACCGGGTACGCCCAGAGTGAAATCCTGTGCCTGCTTCGTCGCCCGTAAGCGGTTTTGGTTTATTTTCTCCACTGCCGTCGTCAGCTGGCTGGCAAAACTGCCTTGTACTGGCATGGGCTTGGCAATGTTTGCTGCTTGTAACGCCTGAACCTGCATCTGTTGCAGTACACCTTCAATTGCCGGAATTGACATAAAAACCTCGCGTTAAATCACCCTATTGATTAGGTGATGTCACCGTAACATAGCCTTTCTAAACTAAAGCGGGTAATTGAAGTCAAAATTCGAAGCTTATTGTGCCATTAAAAGAGGTGTGAACAGCGAATAATGATGGAATTAATAATAGGAAGAATCTTTTCGCTTGCGTATGGGGAGTCTGTTTTGTTACGCCACGCTTTTAGTATTCATGTTGACCAGCAAGGCAAGGATCGTCTATGAGTGCAGCAACAACCGACGTTGAAAACCAAAATAAAGGCTTCAACGCTATCATCAGCAGGATAAAAGCTGATCCAAAAGTTCCGTTATTAGTTGCTGGCTCTGCTGCCATCGCTATCGTTATCGCCCTGTTTCTCTACTTGCGCAGCCCCGACTATCGGGTGCTTTACAGCAACCTGAGTGATAAGGATGGTGGCGAGATTGTTACTCAATTAACCCAAATGAATATCCCTTACCGTTTTGCCGAGAACGGCGCTGCACTCATGATACCGACCGATAAGGTGCATGAAACGCGTCTGAAACTGGCACAACAAGGATTACCCAAAGGGGGCGCCGCGGGTTTCGAGCTCTTGGATAAAGAAAAATTCGGCATCAGTCAGTTCAGTGAGCAGGTCAATTACCAACGCGCGCTGGAAGGTGAGTTGGCTCGTACCGTGGAATCGCTCGGTCCAGTCCAAAGCGCCCGTGTCCATCTGGCGCTGCCTAAACCTTCTTTGTTCGTTCGTGAACAAAAATCGCCATCAGCCTCAGTGACTGTGGGATTGCTACAAGGCCGGGTGCTGGATGAAGGACAAATCAATGCCATCGTGCATATGGTTTCAAGCAGTGTTGCCGGCTTACCCGCAAGTAGTGTCACGATTGTGGATCAATCTGGGCGTTTGCTGACACAAAGCGATGCGACTAGCCGCGATTTGAATACCACTCAGTTGAAATATACACAAGAAGTGGAAAACCGTTTCCAACATCGAATTGAAACCATTCTGGCCCCTGTGGTTGGCCGTGGCAACGTTCATGCACAGGTCACGGCACAAATTGATTTCTCCCGTCGCGAAGAAACAGCAGAAGAATATAAACCTAACCAGCCACCAAATCAGGCCGCTGTCCGTTCTAAACAGAGCAGCACCAGCGAGCAAAGCGGTGGCCCATTGGTCGGTGGCGTGCCGGGTGCGTTGTCAAATCAGCCAAGTGCTGCACCAAGTGCACCAATCGAGAAACCGAACGCAAATGCCAAAGGCAACGCTGACGAAAAAACTGACCAACAGCGCAGTAACGCTAACAAAAACAATAGCTACGAGCGTATGTTAAGCAACAACCGTAATAACCGTTATGACGAAACCACTAACTACGAAGTGGATCGCACCATTCGTCATACGCAATTGCAGGCTGGCGCAGTGGAACGCCTTTCGGTTGCAGTTGTGGTCAACTATACCACCGTGAAGGGAGAAAATGGTCCTGAAACACAAGCGTTGACACCAGAACAGCTAGCACAAATCGAAGCATTGACTCGTGAAGCCATGGGCTTCTCTGCTGACCGTGGCGATAGCCTGAATGTGGTTAACACACCATTCAATAACACCACCGAAGTGATAGAACCTTTGCCATTCTGGCAGCACCCTGCCCTGCTGGAGAAACTGTTAGAAGCAGGTCGTTGGTTACTGTTGGTACTGGTTGCATGGCTACTGTGGCGTAAGATGGTCGTGCCACAAATCGCCAAAAAACGTGCCGCGGAAAAAGCTGCGCTGGAAGTGCAAAAGAACCCGCCGAAACAGCAAACAGAGACCAATACTGAATTGGATGAAAAAATGCGCCGTAAACTGGCTCGCCAACGTGTCAATGTTGAGCTGCAAAGCCAGCGTCTGCGTGAACTTGCAGAAAAAGATCCTCGCGTCGTCGCGCTGGTGATCCGTCAATGGATGAGTAACGAACAATGAGCCTAAGCGGAACAGAAAGAAGTGCCGTCATGTTAATGACCCTGGGAGAAGATCAGGCGGCCGAGGTATTCAAGCACCTGAATTCCCGCGAAGTACAACAACTGAGTGTCGCTATGGCGGGGATGAAACAAGTCTCCAACCAGCAACTGGTTGAAGTGCTGGCAGAATTTGAAGAAGATGCAGGGCAGTTTACTGCCCTCAGCATCAATGCCAACGACTATCTGCGCAACGTACTGATCAAGGCATTAGGAGAAGAACGGGCTTCCAGCCTGCTTGAGGATATCCTTGAATCCCGTGATACCACGACAGGCATCGAAACGCTTAACTTTATGGAGCCACAGATGGCAGCCGATATGATCCGCGATGAACATCCGCAGATCATTGCTACCATTTTGGTTCACCTGAACCGTGGTCAGGCAGCCGATATCCTCGCCCTGTTTGATGACCGACTGCGTAACGATGTCATGTTGCGTATCGCCACTTTTGGTGGTGTCCAACCCTCCGCGTTAGCGGAATTGACGGAAGTCCTGAATAACCTGCTGGATGGTCAAAACCTGAAACGCAGTAAGATGGGGGGTATTCGTACAGCGGCAGAAATCATCAACTTGATGAAAAGCCAGCAGGAAGAAGGTGTCATTGACGCCGTTCGTTCCTATGATAACGAACTGGCACAGAAAATCATTGATGAAATGTTCCTGTTCGAAAATCTTATCAGCGTGGACGATCGCAGTATCCAACGTCTGTTGCAGGAAGTTTCCACCGATTCCTTGCTTGTGGCATTGAAAGGTTGCGATCAGGCATTGCGCGATCACTTCCTCAACAATATGTCGCAGCGTGCTGCTGAAATCATGCGCGATGATTTGGCAAACCGTGGTCCTGTGCGGATGTCTCAAGTGGAAGCCGAACAGAAAGCCATCCTGCTTGTTGTTCGTCGTCTGGCAGAAAGTGGCGAAATGATCCTAAACGGTGGTGACGATACCTATGTCTGATAAGTCGAATAATGGCAACTGGCGACCGTGGCAGCCAGGCGAATTGACTCAGTGGGAAACCCTGCGGGCAAAACTGGAACCCATAGATGAGAAACAGCAGCCAAGCGAACAAGATCGGCTGCTGGAACAAGCAAGAATACTGGACGAACTAAAAGAGCAGGCGCGTCAGGCTGGTCATGTGCAGGGCTTTGCAGAAGGCCAGATTCAAGGCTATGAACAAGGGGTTCAGGAAGGCCGCCAAGCCGGACTGGAACAAGGTTTGCAGGAAGCTAAACAACAACAGCAAGTGATTACTGATCAGTGGAAAGACTTGCTAACGGACTTTAGTCATTCATTGGATGGGTTGGATACCGTGATTGCTTCCCGCCTGATGCAACTTGCATTAACTGCTGCCCATCATATTCTGGGGCAACCTGCGGTGTGTGATGGCACCGCCCTGCTGAATCAGATCCGCGAATTTATCCAGCAAGAACCTATGTTCAGCGGCAAACCCCAATTGCGTATCCATCCACAAAATATTCCGCTGGTTGAGCAACAACTGGGGGAAGTTTTGGCGCTACACGGCTGGCGGTTAATTGCGGATAACAAATTGCATCCGGGCGGCTGTAAAGTCAGCGCCGATGAAGGAGATATGGACGCCAGTTTAGCTACCCGCTGGCATGAAATGTGTCGTCTGGCAGCACCGGGAGAATTGTGATGACGGCAAGATTGGGTCGCTGGCTGGCAACGTTGGATTCATTGGAAAAGCGACTGGAAAAAACACCCAAAGTACGTCGCTATGGGCGCCTGACCCGCGCCACAGGCTTGGTACTGGAAGCCACTGGCTTACATATGCCTCTCGGCGCTACCTGCCTGATCGAGCGCCAAAATGGCAACGTCATTGAAGAGGTTGAAAGTGAAGTCGTCGGCTTCAATGGTGAAAAACTGTTGCTGATGCCGCTGGAAGAATTGGAAGGCATTGTACCGGGCGCTCGCGTCTATGCCCGTTCTTATGGCGAAGATGCGAGCGCCGGACGCCGCTTGCCTTTGGGAGCGGAATTACTCGGCAGGGTTCTGGATGGTGCAGGCCGCCCTCTTGATGGTTTACCTGCTCCCGATACAGGTTATCGTGCCCCCTTAACAACAACACCATTTAATCCCCTGCAAAGAACCCCTATCAGCAATGTATTGGACGTTGGCGTTCGTGCCATCAATGCCCTGCTGACAGTGGGACGTGGGCAACGTATGGGATTATTTGCTGGCTCCGGCGTCGGTAAAAGTGTACTGCTTGGCATGATGGCACGTTATACCCAAGCCGATGTGATCGTTGTGGGATTAATTGGTGAGCGTGGTCGTGAAGTTAAAGACTTTATCGAAAATATTTTGGGTACGGAGGGGTTATCACGCTCTGTCGTTGTTGCCGCTCCCGCCGACGTTTCACCTTTGCTGAGGATGCAAGGCGCCGCTTATGCAACGCGCATCGCCGAAGATTTCCGCGACAGAGGCAAACATGTCTTGTTGATCATGGATTCCCTGACCCGTTACAGCATGGCACAGCGTGAAATCGCACTGGCTATCGGCGAACCACCAGCAACCAAAGGTTATCCCCCTTCTGTATTTGCCAAGTTACCCGCACTGGTGGAAAGAGCCGGCAATGGTGTCAGTGATGGCGGTTCCATTACTGCATTTTACACCGTGTTGACAGAAGGTGATGACCAGCAAGATCCGATTGCCGATGCTGCGCGAGCCATCCTGGATGGTCATATCGTGCTATCACGTTCACTGGCGGAATCTGGTCATTATCCTGCTATTGATATCGAAGCTTCTATCAGTCGTGCCATGACCGCACTGATCGACAATACCCATTATCGGCGAGTACAACATTTCAAACAGTTGCTTTCCAGCTATCAACGCAACCGGGATTTGATCAACGTTGGTGCCTATGCGGCGGGCAGTGATCCTCTGCTTGACAGAGCGATTGAGCTTTATCCTCATATGGCCCAATTTCTGCAACAAGGCATTGACGAGCGCAGTGAATACGATGAAGCCTGCTCTCAGCTTCAACAATTATTGCCAACATAGTATTTTGTCTGTGGGAATTTAACCCCAAAATACTTTTGCCAAGGGGTATAACATTTATCAATACGGTGCCGATATAAGTTTACTATTGATGTCATTCAGTAACGCTGATGTCTGTTTGGTGATTAATACGAGGAAATACATGCAACAACACTCCCCTCTCATGACTTTGCGTGAACTTGCCCAGGATGCGGCAGAAAAAGCGGCATCGCAACTTGCGCAGATTCGGCAAAGTCACCAACAAATGGAGCAACAACTCACGGCGTTAATGAATTATCAGGATGAGTATCGTACCCGTCTGAATGACACGCTCAGCAATGGTATGTCCTGCTCTACTTGGCAAAATTACCAGCAATTTATGAAAACGCTGGAAATGGCAATTGAACAGCACAGATTACAACTCAACCAATGGAAAAAGCGTCTTGAACAAGCCATGTCACAATGGCAGGAAAAACAGCAACGCCTGAATGCCTTCGACACACTGCAACAGCGGGCAGAGCATAATTTGAAGTTACACCAAAATCGCATGGAGCAAAAACAAATGGACGAGTACGCACAACGCGGTGCACAACGGAGAATGAAACAATGAATCTCACTCTTTTGCCTACTGATTTAAAATTCACGGACAAAGGTACAGATAAAAGTCAGCCAACTTTAAATAATACCGTGATCGGTAACCATTCTTCTCAATTTGGGCAACTTCTCAATGCAGAAACCGCCTCTATGCGCAAACCCACTACTCAGACGGATAAAAATAGTCTGACAGAGGAAAAATCCACTTCTGATAAAACAGCAGAAAGCGGCTGGCCGCCATTGGCAGCAGTGTCAGATAACAGTATGGTCAAGGATAAATCATCGGTAGAAACAACACAGCAAGAAAATAGTGCTGAATTTGCCGTATTAAAAGATGAAGATCTCTTATCTGCCGAAGCATTAAGTGCGACGATACCCATCCAGCTTGCTGGACTGCTGACTCCCCATACCAATTCCGCTGTTCTTGTTGAAGACTCACAGGTTTTGATCGGCAATGGATCGTTAGAAAATAGATTGCTGGAAAATTCATCACCAGAAGATGTATTACCGGAAAGTGCCTGGCAGGATAGCGAAAACAGTCCTGCTAATACACTGCTGATTAGCAACGCCAAAGATAGCAGATTAACTGACACTAATTTTGTTGAACTGTCTAAAGCGGGTGAGCAAGGTGAAGACATTCAACTTTCGGCTAAACAGGCGGCGCGCCCTCTGAACACTAAGACAGAGGGTTCCGTCAGCCTTCAAACTGAATGGGCACCGCTCGTCGGACAACTTAAACTGGTTCCCAATCACCTTGCCACCAATAATAAGGTTGAATCTGGCAAAGCTCTTCTCAAAGAGACCGTTTCAGGTAATAGCAAAGATCCAAATCTGCTCCAGATGGCAATGCAAATAGCGCCTGCATTGCTATCTTCGACGGCAGAAACAGCTTCTATCGACTCACCGGCGGTATTGGCAACCCCTTCCCTGCTTTCAGCCGGACAACAATTTCAGCTTAACAGTACCACTACACCTTTCACTACACCTTTATTAAATGCTCATCTTGGCAGCGAAGAATGGCAGCAACAGCTCAATCAACATGTGTTGTTCTTTAACCGTAACGGTCTGCAACAGGCAGAGCTTCGCTTACATCCTCAAGAACTGGGCGCGTTGCACATCCGCATGAGCGTTGAAGACAATCAGGCACAATTGCATTTTGTTTCCGCCCATCAGCATGTGCGTGCTGCTCTGGAAGCGGCCTTACCAGGGTTACGCCATGCATTAGCCGAAAACGGTATTCAATTGGCACAAAGCAGTGTCAACAGTGATACCCCAGGAAACGGTCAACAAGAGTATTTTGCTGATAACCATGCCAATAACCCGAACAGCAATTCTAATTCCCATGCTGAAACGCAAGAGTCGGGTTTAGTGGCTGCAACCGAGATCACCGCCTCCTCTGTATCAGCCATCAGGGTGACACCTCAACAACTCACCTCGGCCAGAGGAGGTATTGATATTTTTGCCTAATTACCACCTAAACATTCGCCTAATTTCGTGAGACATCGGAATAAAACGAAAACAGGTCGATAACAAACGTGTGAGTTAATGGTTTTTTCCCCGTTTGTTCCAGCCATTGCCGAAACAAAGACGCGGGATAATTGATCTCGATTTTGATGGATAAGGGCTTCGCCACGGAATGCGCGGAGACTTATTCGCAACAGAAAACAGGAATTTATCTGTCCATGTCTGATTATAGCTACGAGCATAAACGCACAAATCCAATTTGGATGATACTGTTAGTACTGATTGCTGTTCTTGGTGTTGCCATCGGAGGGTATAGCTGGTGGGTAATGAATCAGTCAGCCAATAACAGTACAGAAAAAACCAAAGCCATTGATGCCCCTGTATTTATGACCTTGGAGCCTTTTACCGTCAATTTGATCGACAACGAAGAGCATTTCGATCGTGTTCTCTACGTTGGCATCACATTGCGTTTGACTGACGAGAAAATCCGTCAGCGCTTCCATGAATATCTGCCAGAAGTTCGTAGTCGTATGTTGTTGTTATTATCTCGTCAGAAAGCGACTGATCTGGCAAAAGATGATGGCAAAATGCATTTGGTGGCAGATATCAAACAGACACTACACCCGACACTAATACCCGGTGAACCCGATCAGGAAATCGCCGATGTGTTGTTTACCACGTTTATTCTGCGATAATCACAATGAGTGACAATATTCTTTCACAAGCAGAGATCGACGCTCTGCTCAATGGTGACAGTGCCTCTGCTGATGACGTAGAACAAACTGCGTCCCGAGAAAGTGAGGTTCGCCCTTACGATCCCAATACACAACGCCGTGTTGTACGCGAACGTTTGCAGTCACTGGAAATCATCAATGAACGTTTTGCCCGCCAATTCAGGATGGGGCTGTTTAACATGCTGCGCCGTAGCCCGGATATTACGGTCGGCGCTATTAGGGTTCAGCCTTACCACGAATTTGCCCGCAATCTGGCTGTGCCAACCAACCTCAATCTGGTCCACCTGAAACCATTGAGAGGAACGGCGCTATTCGCGTTCGAACCTAGCTTAGTTTATATTGCCGTTGATAACCTGTTTGGGGGAGATGGCCGTTTTCCAACCAAAGTGGAAGGTCGTGAATTTACCTATACCGAACAGCGGATCATTAACCGGATGCTGAAACTGGCACTGGATGCCTATCGTGATGCCTGGGATTCTATCTTTAAACTTGAAGTGGAATACGTGCGTTCCGAGACACAGGTGAAATTCACCAATATCACCACTTCACCGAATGACATCGTGGTGACGACACCGTTCCAGGTAGAGATCGGTGCATTGACCGGGGAATTCAATATCTGTATTCCATTTGCCATGATCGAACCTCTGCGCGAGCGCCTGACCAATCCCCCTGTGGAAAATGTGCGTCAGGAAGAGAGCCAGTGGCGTGAAAGTTTAGTGAAGCAAGTTCAACATTCAGAATTAGAGCTGGTGGCGAACTTTGTTGATATTCCTCTGCGGCTGTCAAAAATCCTTCAATTGAAAAGAGGCGATATCTTGCCGATTGAAAAACCTGAACGTCTGATCGTTCACGTTGATGGTGTGCCTGTGCTCACCAGTCAATATGGAACACTGAACGGGCAATATGCCCTGCGTGTTGAACACCTGATTAACCCTGTTTTAACTGCTCTGGATGAGGAAAAGCCCAATGAGTGATGCTAAACAACCTACAGATACCAGCTCGACTGAAGATATGTGGGCAGAAGCGCTGGAACAACAGGCCGCACAGCAAACCTCTGACGGCGGCGCGTCAATATTTGAGAATCTGGAAGCGCAGGATGCGTTGGCCCAACTTTCCGATATTGATTTGATCATGGATATTCCTGTCAAGCTCTCTGTCGAGCTAGGCCGTACTAAAATGACCATCAAACAACTGTTGAGACTGTCACAAGGCTCAGTCGTTCCCCTTGATGGTTTGGCGGGAGAACCATTGGATATTCTGATTAATGGTTATTTGATCGCGCAGGGAGAAGTGGTTGTCGTATCGGATAAATACGGTATCCGTATCACAGATATCATCACTCCTTCTGAACGCATGCGTCGCTTGAGTCGTTAACTATGATGGCGAACCAGCCTTCCGTTCACACTTCTTTTCAACCTGGTGCGGCATCTGATGCTGCACCTGTTAACACGGCAGCCAGCCATGCCCATGTGAATATGATTAAACAAACCGGCAATAGTGATCCTCTTCCAGCCAGTCAAACGCTGATGCAAGTCAGCAGTGCCCTGGGTGGTATTTTATTGCTGATTTTCTTCATAACATGGCTAGTTCGCCGTTTAGGTTTTTCCCCTGCCAAAAGCAAAAATCATCGTTTGCTAAACGTTAAGGCAAGCTGTGCCCTTGGACCGAAAGAACGGGTTGTGGTGGTAGAAGTCGAGGATAACTGGCTGGTTTTGGGGGTCACATCTCAACAGATCAGTATGCTGCATCAAATGCCTGCACCGCCTGACAACGTGGACAAGGAAACTGCGCTCAAATCGCTGCCATTTGGGCAGATGCTAAAAAATACACTCCAGAAAAAAAACAAGAATAACAAGGACGATGATGAAAAATAGCGTTTTTATGACAGGCAAGAAATGTGTTTCACTGCGTTACCCAATGCGTTTGACGACTCTGTTTATGGCGCTCTTGCTGCCACTGTTCCCTATGAACGCGGCAGCTGAGTTTCCTGGTATCATCAGTCAGCCCTTAGCCAATGGCGGACAAAGTTGGTCATTGCCAGTCCAAACTCTGATTTTCATCACGGCACTGGGATTCATCCCTGCGGCCTTGCTAATGATGACCAGTTTTACCCGTATCATCATTGTACTTGGTTTGCTACGCAATGCGCTGGGAACACCTTCTGCTCCACCTAATCAGGTGATGTTGGGTTTGGCATTGTTTATGACTTTTTTCATTATGGCACCGGTGTTCGACAAAGTTTACCAAAACGCTTACCTGCCCTACAGTGAGGATAAAATCACCCTGGAAGTCGCACTGGATCAGGGAGCCAAGCCGTTGCGCCAATTCATGTTACGCCAGACACGGGAAAATGATCTGGCACTGTTCGCCCGCCTTGCCGATCAGGGGGCATTTGAAACTGCGGATTCTGTTCCAATGCGCGTGCTCGTTCCCGCGTTTATTACCAGTGAATTGAAAACCGCGTTCCAGATTGGCTTTACGCTCTTCATTCCGTTCCTGATCATCGATCTGGTTGTTGCCAGTGTTTTGATGGCATTGGGGATGATGATGGTTCCGCCTGCGACCATTTCACTGCCGTTCAAACTGATGCTGTTTGTTTTGGTTGATGGTTGGCAACTCTTGCTGGGTTCATTAGCACAAAGTTTTTATGTTTAGCGTGAAACCTAAATCTTATTGGAATAAAGATCAAAAAGCGGTTTGAGGAAATTATGACTCCAGAATCGGTAATGGCCCTCGGTGTTGAGGCAATGAAAGTGGCGTTAGCACTGGCCGCCCCTCCTCTCTTATCTGCCTTAATTAGTGGCTTGATCATCAGCTTATTACAGGCGGCAACTCAGGTAAACGAGATGACCTTATCGTTTATTCCAAAAATCCTGGCTGTCTTCGTGACTATCGTCACTGCCGGACCATGGATGTTAAATTTATTGCTGGATTACATGCGCACGCTGTTTAGTAGTATTCCGGCTATTATCGGTTAATTATGATCCCGTTTGATAGCGAAACACTTTCCCGCCTCGTCAGTGATTTTTTCTGGCCATTGGTGCGCCTGTTGGCCTTGTTCAGCACAGCACCCATTTTCAGTGAAAAACAGATACCAATAAAAGTTAAAATTGGCTTGGCGTTAGCGATCACCGCGTTACTTGTTCCAACCCTCCCCTCCCCTCAAATTCCGATTTTTTCTGTTGCTGGAATTTGGGTCTTGATACAACAAGTCTTGATTGGTATGGCCTTGGGATTGACCATGCAGATCGCCTTTGCCGTAGTACGTCATGCTGGTGAAGTTCTCGGCTTACAAATGGGACTGTCATTCGCCATATTTTTTGATCCTACGGGTGGGCCGAATATGCCTATCTTAGCCCGCATCCTCAATATGATGATGATGTTGCTGTTCCTGGCTTTTGACGGGCATTTATGGCTATTATCGATTCTGGCCGATACATTTTATTCTATTCCCATTCAATCAACCCAATTGAATCCAAAGGGTTTCTTATTGCTATCCCAAAGTGCCAGCCTGATTTTTATCAATGGCATGATGTTGGCAATGCCAATGATTACCCTACTTCTGGTCCTGAACTTCTCTCTGGGCATGTTAAACCGCATGACACCACAACTTTCTGTATTTGTGGTCGGTTTTCCATTAACTCTGACAGTGGGAATTTTCACGCTTTCCCTGTTATTTCCAACATTGGTGCCATTCACTGAGCGGTTATTTGGAGAAATGTTTGACCATTTGGCGATCATTATTCATGAACTGGTACGGTAGCGGTTATTTTTCTGATAAGCCCGTCAATCTGGCGGGATAATTTCCATCTTGTCCTGATACTCCTCTTCAACCATCCACTCTAACGCTCGCATTCATTATTAACATTTAAGAAACAAAAATATCGACACACGGTATTTATTTCAGTTAATTTAATTTCAAAATGTTACTGTCAAGTGTGTATTTAGCGCAAAAAATCCACCAAATCATCTACAGCCAGTTCATTTTTACACAGAAACAGTAATAGGCAGTATTTAATTGACTTTCAAACGGATGCAACAAATAAAAACTAAATAATCACACAAAGGAGTAATGAAAATGTTACACGAAAACGCTTCACAAACTTCTTCAGTCGCTTGTAATAACCATTCTCTCTCCTTGTCTACCTATCCTCTTAGTTCTCCCCAGCAAGCCATCTGGTTTGATCAGGCAATTCATCCCAATTCTTCCAACTACAACCTCAGCATTTTTATCTGCATTGAAGGCGAATTGAATGAAACATTATTTGCCCGTGCCTTTGAATCTGTTGTTTATTGTCATGACACTCTGCGTTTGCAATTTCTCAACACCCACGCTTTACCCAGGCAAAAGGTTGTTCGTTCTCTCCCGGTAACCGTAGATATACAGGATTTTTCAGTGCATCCAGATGCTGAAACCAGAGCAAAACAATACATGGATGACGAGTTTATGCGTCCATTTCGCCTGAATGAGACACTGTGGCGTTCCAAATTATTGCGCGTCAGCAATACCTGTCGGTACTGGCAATTTTGCTGTCATCATTTAGTCATTGATGGCACAGGTATGTTCATACTCATCAACAAGGTTATCGATGCCTATAACCGCCTGATGAAAGGAGAAACCCTGAACAACGCCGCTCACTCTTATCTGGATTTTATTACGGATAACCTCAATTATCTTGCTTCCAAACACTACTCACTCGATATGCAATTTTGGTTGAAACGCTATGAAAACCAGCCTCCTCCCTTGCTCCAGCCGGCCAATTTCAATAACACGACAAACCATAAACAAACCAAACCTGTTATTTGGGCCATCGACCAGGCTTTGTTTAAACGTATCGAAAAAGTGGCTGGCGGACAGGGATTACCCTTCCTGCATTTCATGTATGCCATTCTGGCCTGCTATTTCACCCGAACAACAGGTGTCAATGAAATTGTCATTGGTGTTCCCGTGCACAACCGCAAAAATACGCGACAAAAGTCCACGATGGGCATGTTCGCCTCCGTGATCCCTATTGGCATTACCCTTTCACCGGAAGATACGTTTCGTGATGTCATGCACAAAGCCGCAACCGAAATGAGTCTTTGCTATGAACATCAACGTTTTCCCATCACAGAACTCAACCGACAAATACACTCGCGGCAACAAGTCGGAAATGCGCGATTATTTGACGTGACGTTATCTCTCGAACCGTTTAAAGCTAATTTGCATATGGAAGGAGAAAACGTCAGCGCCAAACAGTTCGATCTGCGCTCCGGTGCTCCTTATCCTCTTTGTATCAGGATGAAGCAATACACAAATACCGCCCGTTCTGAAGAGACTTGTTCACCGATTTCCATTGAATTCTATTTTTCGCCTGATTATCTGAGTATCACGGAGGTTATGGCGCTCCGCTCCCGTCTTGCTGTCCTGCTTGATGCCGCTCTCACTTCTCTGGAGATGGCCTCTCTTACGCAGACAAAAATAGTCAATCTGCCAATCCTGCCCGACATCGAACGCCAGCAGGTATTGGTGGATTTCAACGCCACCCAAGCCAAATTCCCACAAAATACGCTGATTCATCAACTGTTCGAAGCACAAGTGCGGCGCACACCCGATGCCATCGCCACGGTTTTTGAAAAGCAATCGTTAAGCTACGATGAACTGAACAAACGTGCCAACCGTCTGGCATATCAACTGATTGCTCTCGGTGTGCGTCCTGATGATCGGGTGGCAATTTGTATTGAGCGTAGTCTGGGAATGGTGATCAGTTTATTAGGTATCCTCAAGGCCGGTGGCGCTTTCGTTCCCCTTGATCCGACTTATCCAGCCACGCGGCTGACCTATATGCTCAATGACTCCACCCCCGTGGCACTGATTACTCAAACAACGATAACAGAAATAGGAAACAGTCACCTGCCAACCATTCTGCTTGATATTCCAGACGATTCTGTTTTGGATGAAAAATCGGAAGAAAACCCAGAAGTCCAGGCAGTAGGACTAACCTCCCGTCATCTGGCTTATGTTATCTATACCTCTGGCTCCACAGGGCAACCCAAAGGCGTCATGATCGAACATCGCAGTTTGTGTAACTTGATTACCACCCAGCAAGATATACTCACCCTTTCTCCAGACAGTCGGATCTTGCAGTTTGCCTCAAACAGTTTCGATGCCTGTATTTGGGAATGTTGCATGGCTTTAATGGCCGGCGCTCGCCTTTACCTTGCAAGGCGGGAGAATCTGCTGCCGGGAACAACGCTGTCTCACTATTTAGAGACTCACGCCATTACTCATGCCCTCTTGTCCCCCACTGCTCTGGCAACGATGGACTCGCTTCCGGCTACCCTGCAAACTTTAATGGTAGGAGGAGAGGCGTGTCCGCCTACACTAACCAAACGCTGGGCACAAGGACGACAGATGTTCAATGCCTATGGCCCGACGGAAGCGACTGTTTGTGCGACTCTTTGCCAATGTGAAAGTCAGGGAAACCATGCCCCGCCGATTGGCCGTCCCATCGCCAATACCCAGATCTATATCCTTGACATGCACGGCCAACTCGTTCCGCAGGGAGTTGTGGGAGAAATATATATCGCTGGCGTCGGTGTTGCCCGCGGTTACCTGAACCGTCCTGAACTCACTGCCGAACGTTTTCTCATCAACCCGCTCGCTTCTGAGCACGATGCGCGTATGTACAAAACCGGTGATCTGGGACGTTGGCTCCCCGATGGCAAAATTGAATACCTCGGCCGTAATGATTTCCAGATCAAACTGCGTGGTTTCCGTATTGAGCCGGGAGAGATCGAAGCAAGGTTGCGGCAATGCCACGGTGTACGTGAAGCCGTAGTATTACCTTGTGAAAAGCTACCTTGTGAAAACAGTTCAGTATCAAAACAGCTAGTCGCTTACTTATTACCGCAGACCGATGTTGAACTGGAACCCATGGCATTAAGGCAACAACTCGCACAACAGCTTGCAGAATACATGATACCTGGTGCTTTCGTGACACTTGACGCCTTTCCACTGACCCCCAATGGCAAACTTGACCGTCAGGCGCTTCCCAAACCCGATCATACGGCAATCGTCACACGCAGTTATCAGGCGCCCATAGGTGAAGCAGAAACCCTTCTGAGTCAAATTTGGCAAATATTGCTTGGCGTGAAATATGTCAGCCGCTGCGATCACTTTTTCGAGCTTGGCGGGCACTCGTTGATAGCTGTTAGCCTGATCGAAAAACTACGTGAATTGGGATGGTGTCTTGATATTCAGGTTGTCTTCACTAAACCTGTCTTGAAAGAGATGGCAAAAGCGCTACTGTCAGTTCAAAAAGACACGGTTCAAGGGAATACAGAACAAGAAAATACCACGATATTCACTGTACCCCCCAATCTTATCCCTGACGGTTGTACTGCCATTAACCCCGACATGTTGACTCTCGTTTCCTTATCCCAGCACGAGATTGATGCCATCGCTGCGACCATTCCTGGTGGTGCGGCCAATATCCAGGATATTTATCCTCTCGCACCGCTACAGGAAGGAATTTTGTTCCATCATCTGTTGCAAAAACAGGGCGATACTTATCTGTTACGCGAGTTGCTTGCTTTCAACACCCGCGAACGGCTCGATACCTTTTTGGCAACCTTACAACGAGTCATTGACCGTCACGATATTCTGCACACGTCAATCTACTGGCAGGGGTTAGCACAGCCAGTCCAAGTCGTCTGGCGACAAGCAGCTTTGAACATTAATACATACTTACCCAATGACGAACAGGATATCCCTTGCCAATTACTGGCGCGTACCGATCCACAACAGTACCGTCTTGATGTGAGTCAGGCCCCCCTCTTCTCCGCTGATATCGCCTATAACCCGCATCAGGATGAATGGTTACTGGTTTTGTGTATCCATCATTTAGTCTGTGATCATGTCGCACTGGAACGCATCATTGATGAAATTGATGCATTATTACCTGACCATAGCGACAGTGAACATCCTGACAACTGTCATGCTGAAAAATTACCTCCAATATTGTCTTATCGTAATTTTGTCGCCCAATGCCTGCATACGCCGGCTTCAGATCATGAAGCTTATTTTCATAAGGTACTCTCTGACATAGATGCACCAACAGCACCTTTCGGGATACTGGATATTCACAGTGAAGATAAGCAGATAACCGAGGCCAGACAGCCACTGAATATGGCGCTGTCCAGAGCCATTCGCACACAAGCCCGACGTCAGGGTGTCAGCCCCAGTATATTGTTTCATGTTGCTTTAGCGCTGGTGCTGGCAAAAACCAGTGGCCGCGACGATGTCGTCTTCGGTACGGTATTGTTGGGGCGTATGCAGGGCCGTACTGGCGTCGATCAAATGATGGGGCTGCTTATCAATACGTTACCCATTCGAATCGGGCTGACAGATAATAGTGCACAAGCGATCGTTCAAGAAACTTACCTCAATTTGATGAGGTTGCTGGAACACGAACAGGCAACACTGACACTGGCCCAACATTGCAGTAGCGTGATCCCCCCTTTGCCACTCTTTAACACACTACTCAACTATCGTCATAGCCAGGCGGATACGACCCTGGCTAAATGGGAAGGTGTGCGTCTGCTGATGGTAGAAGAGAGAATCAATTACCCTATTGGTTTATTTGTTGATGATTGGGGTGATGGATTTAGTTTGGTTGCTCAAACCGTATCGGACGTCGATCCGATTCGTCTGATCGGCTATATGACGACTGCCCTGACGGGACTGGTCGAAGCACTGGAAACCTCACCCCACCAGCCCGTTTTGGCTATTTCGATTTTACCCAGCGCAGAACGTCAACAAGTGCTGGTGGATTTCAACACGCTTCCACCGTCTCCAGACTTTGTATTCTCTCAAAATACAGCAACCGACTTCTCACAAGACACATTTATTCATCAATTGTTTGAAAAGCAAGTACAGCAAAATCCCGAGGCGATTGCTGTCATCTTCGAAGAGCAATCATTGAGTTATGTTGAACTGAACCGTCAAGCCAATTGTTTAGCGCATTATCTGATTACTTTGGGTGTCCGTCCGGATGATCGGGTAGCGATTTGTGCTGAACGCAGTCCCGTCATGATGGTGGGATTACTCGCTATCCTTAAGGCTGGTGGGGCTTATGTCCCGCTCGATCCAGGCTATCCGACCGAACGACTGGCTTATATACTTGAGGATGCCGCTCCCGTTGCCTTGCTCACCCAAACAACGTTAATCCATCGACTGACCAACGTCCCCATTGTGGATCTCAATAATCTTGCATTCCTTACCGCAAACATGCCAATCAGCAACCCTGCCCCCCAAGCACTTGGCCTAACCTCACACCATCTGGCTTATGTGATTTATACCTCTGGTTCGACAGGTTTGCCCAAAGGGGTAATGAATGAGCATCGTGGTGTCGTGAATGGTCTGCTCTGGTCACAGAAGGCTTATCAATTAACCCCACAGGATCGGGTCTTGCAGAAAACACCCTTTAGTTTTGATGTTTCCGTGTGGGAACTATTCCCACCCCTGATGTTTGGGGCACAATTGATTCTGGCTCGTCCCGATGGTCATAAAGATCCGCACTATTTACGGTCTGAAATAGAAAAACACCGGATTACGCTTATCTACTTCGTGCCCGCCATGCTCCAGCAATTTGTCCATGCTATTCCTGCTGGTTGTTGTCCTTCCTTGCGTCATATTTTATGCAGTGGTGAAGAGTTTCCTTATGCCTTGCAGCAGAAATGTCTGTCCCATTTTGCTCACTGCCAGTTACACAATTTATATGGCCCAACTGAAGCTGCGATCCATGTCACCGCCTGGCAATGCGTGCCAGAACGGTATATCGGACGAGTACCGATTGGAAAGCCCATAGCCAATATCCAAATTTATTTGCTTGATAGTCACCAAAAACCCGTGCCAATCGGTGTGACAGGCGAGCTTTACATTGGCGGCATCGGTGTTGCCCGCGGTTATCTGAATCTTCCAGAGTTAACCACTGAACGCTTCCTTGCTGATCCTTTTTCTTCAGATCCTGATGCCCGCTTATACAAAAGTGGTGATCTGGCGCGTTGGTTGCCTGATGGCAATATTGAATATCTTGGCCGTAATGATTTTCAGGTCAAGATACGTGGTTTCCGTATCGAACTGGGGGAAATTGAGACGACATTAGCGCAATGTCGCGGTGTGCGGGACGCGGTTGTGGTTGTCCGCGAAGAGACACCCAATGAAAAGCGGCTGGTTGCTTATCTGCTCGCCGAACCCAATGCGACACTGGTCCCCGCAGAACTACGCCAGCAACTGGCACAACACCTTGCCGAATATATGCTGCCCAGTGCCTTTGTCACGCTTGATGCTTTTCCATTAACACCCAATGGCAAAATCAACCGTCAGGCCCTGCCAATGCCAGATCAAACAGCACTCGCGACACGCAATTATGCAGCGCCCATCGGAGACATAGAAACAGCGCTGGCCGGAATTTGGCAAGAATTGCTGAACTTGGAACAAGTGGGTCGTCATGATCATTTCTTTGAACTCGGTGGTCATTCTCTGCTCGCTATTCAGCTTGCCGCACGAACACGCCAGAAACTGGCGCGAGAACTGCACTTGCAGCAACTCTTTTCCCATCCGGTTCTGGCCGATTTAGCTGCCTTGCTCATCGACACGCCTGTCACAGCGCAAATCGTTATTCCCGTTACCGATCGCAATCAACCGTTACCGCTTTCTTTCTCCCAGCAACGCTTATGGTTCCTTGCCAGACTCAACAGCAAAGCCAATCTGGCCTATCATATTCCGATAATCCTGCATCTCAGCGGAAAGCTCGATTATACTGCGTTTACGGCTGCACTTGACCAACTCGTTAGCCGGCATGAAAGTTTGCGCACCCGTTTTGTCCTGCTTGATGACCAACCTTACCAACACATCGACAATGCAGACACGGGTTTTTCTCTCACCTGCCATGATCTGCGCAGACTAGACGAAACGTCTCGTATGGCCCACATTAACGAATTAGCGGAACTTGAAACACAAACCCCATTCGATTTCGCTAATGAGCCAATGATTCGAGGCCATTTACTGCAACTGTCTGATGAAGAACATGTGTTGATCCTTACCCAGCATCACATCATTACCGATGGCTGGTCAGTAGGGATCTTGTTCCGCGAACTGAGTGCCCTTTACCGTACCGCACAAGGGAAATGTGGCGATCCTTTACCTCACTTACCTATCCAGTATGCAGACTATGCCGTCTGGCAACAAAAATGGCTACGAGATGAGGCTCTGACTGCACAACGGGATTTCTGGCAGAAACAACTGCAAAACGCACCGACATTGCTGACTCTCCCTATTGATCACCCACGCCCGCCAGAACAAAGTTACACCGGCGCTCATGTGCCCGTTCACCTGAATGCTGATTTATTATCGGCCCTCAAAGCGCTTGGACAACGGCAGGATGCCACATTATTTATGACGTTGCTTGCAGCCTGGAGCATCGTGCTAGCCCGTTTGAGCGGACAGGACGATATCGTCATTGGCACTCCCGTCGCCAACCGTTCATTAAGTGACCTGGAAGGTTTGATCGGCTTTTTTGTCAATACCCTGCCTTTACGCATCGAACTGGAACAGTACAACTCGGTGGCAAATCTGCTCGCCCATGTTCGTGAACAAACGCTGGCAGCTTATGCACATCAAGACCTGCCTTTTGAACAATTAGTGGAAACCCTAAAACCCGAACGTAGCTTAAGCTACAACCCGATTTTTCAGGTTATGCTGGCCCTGAACAATATCCCCACTCAATCCCTTGAATTACCGGGTTTATCTGTCTCGAAGGTGGTGCCCCCACACCGCAGCGCGTATTTTGACCTGACCCTGTCACTGACCGAAAGCCAGGATGGTCTCACTGGTTATCTGGAATATGCATCAAGCCTGTTCGACCGGACGACGGTCGAACGCATGGTGGGTTATCTCAACAATGTACTGACTGCCATGACAATTGATGAAACACAAGCTATTGCCCGCCTGCCGATGTTGTCCGTTGCAGAGCGCCAACAATTATTGGTTGATTTCAATGCCCCTCAAGCTGACTTTCCGCATGATACGTTGATTCACCAACTGTTCGAAGCTCAGGTACAACGCACCCCAGATGCTACGGCGGTGATCTTTGAAGAACAATCCTTAAGTTATGACGAACTAAACCGCCGTACCAACCAACTGGCACATCGTTTGATTGCTTTTGGTGTACGCCCTGATGACCGCGTGGCAATTCAGGTTGAACGGGGTTTGGATATGATCATCGGTCTGTTCGGGATCTTAAAAGCCGGGGCCGGTTATATTCCGCTTGATCCAGAATATCCTGCCGAACGGCTTATTTATCAGTTGTCAGACTGCAAGCCTGTCATATTGCTGACCCAGAAACATTTACAGACACGCTTACCTATACAAGATATTCCCATCTGGTTGCTGGATGATGAAATTCACCAAGCCAATCTGCAAAAACAGCCTGTTTATAACCCTGACAGCAAGCAAACAGGCGTTCAACCGCATCATTTGGCCTATATCATCTACACTTCGGGTTCAACCGGCAACCCTAAAGGCGTCATGCTGGAACATCGCAATGTTGTCAGCCTTATCCATGCTCATTACCAGATCAGCGAACCTGCCTTGGGGGATCGTATTCTGCAATTTGTGACTTTCGCATTTGATATTTCAGTGTCAGATATTTTTCCTACTCTGGCATCGGGTGCCACGCTACTTCTGCGTCCACCTCATATCAAAATACCAAATAGCACGTTTGTTAATTTTTTACGTGAACAGAAAGTGACGATCATCAATATACCGACGGCTTTCTGGCACCATTGGGCGCAAGAAATGAAAGCCGGACGTGTCGGTTTCAGCCCCTATATACGCACCGTGATTGTTGGCGGGGATAAAGTGGAATACCGCTATTTAATGGATTGGCTGTCGTGCCCGGAAACCCAATCCTGCCGCTGGTTCAACGCTTATGGCCCGACAGAAATTACCATCACTGCTACGGCTATGCAGATAGATAAAGAAAGGGTGATAGATAACAAATATACTCCGCCTATCATCAACAATATTCCGATTGGTCGGCCACTCTCCAACACACGTATCTATATTTTGGATGCACTTGGTCAGCCGGTTCCTGTTGGCGTAAGTGGCGAAATTTATATCGGCGGAATGGGGGTCGCCCGTGGTTATTCCAACCAACCAGAGCTGACAGCAGAGAGATTTGTTGTCGATCCCTTTAGCGAACATCCTAACGCTCGCATGTATAAGACCGGGGATTTGGCTCGCTGGCGATCTGACGGCAATATCGAGTACCTTGGTCGCAATGATTTTCAGGTCAAGCTACGTGGCTTCCGGATCGAACTGGGGGAAATCGAAACCAGATTAATGCAATGCCACGGCGTGCGTGAAGCTATCGTGCTTGCCCGCGAAGATAAGCGGGGTGATAAACGCCTGATTGCTTATTTGATCGCCGAACCGAATATAAAACTGATACCGACAGAACTGCGCCAGCAACTCGCACAACATCTCGCCGACTATATGCTACCCAGCGCATTTATGACACTGGATGCTTTTCCGTTGGCTCCTAATGGCAAGATTAACCGCCAGGCACTACCGATGCCGGATCAGACATCCATGGCAACCCATACTTATGAAGAACCGCTCGGTGAAATGGAAATTGCCCTGGCTGAGATCTGGCAAGCATTATTAGGGCTGGAAAAGGTTGGGCGTTATGATCATTTCTTTGAACTCGGTGGTCATTCTTTGATGGTTATCAGCCTGATTGAGCGGCTGCGCAATCGAGGTTGGCATCTTGATATTCGTACTGTATTTTCCACACCAACACTGGCTGAAATGGCAAATATAATACAGACAATTCAGGATGATGCCCCTTCGCTCACCGTGCCGCCCAATCTTATCCCTGCTGGTTGCACCGCCATCACGCCTGATATGCTACCGCTGGTTTCTCTGACGCAACATGAGATTGAGACTATCGCTGCGACTATTCCCAATGGTATCAACAACATTCAGGATATTTACCCACTTGCACCATTACAGGAAGGTATGCTGTTCCATCATCTACTGCAAACACAAGGAGATGTTTATCTGTTGCACCTCTTGCTCGCTTTCAACACCCGCGAGCGTCTTGATGCTTTTCTGGCTGCTTTGCAACAGGTGATTAATCGTCATGATATTCTACGTACAGCCATCTGCTGGCAGGGTTTAACTCAGCCAGTACAAGTTGTCTGGCGCCAAGCCCCTCTGCGCATCAAGACCTTTGTACCAAATAACGATAAAGACGTGTCATCTCAATTGTTGGCACAGACAGATCCATACCAACACCGTCTCAATATCAGCCAGGCTCCGCTATTCTCTGCCGATATCACATATGATCCGGATCAGGGAGAGTGGTTGTTAGCGCTCTGTTGCCATCACATCCTCAATGACCATATGTCGTTGGATATCATCGTTGCTGAAATCGATAAACTTCTGCATCATCGTACTGAGTCATTACCGTCTGTATTACCGTACCGCCATTTTATCGCCCAATCCTTGCGTGTACCGATGCCAGAGCACGAAGCCTATTTCCGGGAGATACTCGCGGATGTGGATACACCAACAACACCTTTCGGCATGTTGGATGTTCACAGTGGAGACAGACCAGTAACTGAGGTCATCAAGCCACTTAATGCAGCACTGAACAGAGCTATTCGCAAACAGGCACGCCGTCAAGGAATTAGTCCCGGAGTCCTGTTCCATGTTGCGCTGGCACAAGTGCTGGCAAAAATAAGTGGGCGAGATGATATCGTCTTCGGGACAGTCTTATCAGGACGTATGCAAGGAAGTGTCGATATTGAACGAATTCTGGGGCTATTTATCAACACCCTGCCCGTTCGTATCACGCTTGCGGGGAACAGCACACAAGCGACCGTGCAAGCAGCTTACCGCAGTTTGACGCAGTTACTTGAACATGAACAGGCACCACTGGCGCTGGCTCAACGTTGCAGCGGTGTAGTACATCCTCTGCCACTTTTTAATACACTTCTCAATTATCGCCATAGCCAACCGGATGTTATCAATACCGTGTGGGAAGGTATACGTCTGGTAACAGGGCGAGAAAGGACTAACTATCCCATCTACCTGGCTGTAGACGATTTGGGTAAAGGTTTCCTGCTGACAGCTCAGGCTATATCAGGAATCGATCCAACACGCCTGATTGCTGATATGACGACGGCTTTAGCGGATCTGGCCAAGACATTGGAAACCGAACCCCAAAAGCCAATCATGAACATTGCTACCCTGTCTGCCACAGAACGCCAGCAGCTAATGACCGATTTCAACGCTGTTCAGGCTGAATTACCGCAAAATACACTGACATCAGGGCAGTCTACTATTGGAACAACTTCCAGTTACGAAGCGCCTCTTGGTGATGTGGAAATTGCACTGGCTGAAATTTGGCAGAAATTGCTGAAACGGGAACAGGTTGGTCGTTATGACAATTTCTTTGCATTGGGCGGTCATTCATTGATAGCAATACAATTGCTGGCTCGTATGCGTGAACAAAACATGGAAATTCCATTAGCAACCTTGTTCACTCATCCTACACTGTGTGAACTGGCCAAGGTTATAAACCCAAATCGCTCAACTGTAGCGAGTCGCCCAAGCTGATATCATTGACCAAAACGAAATTAAGTGGTTCCACCCCCGTGGAGCCACTTTTCAGTCAATTTAGTTAAAATTAGGTTGACCATTGGATGCGTTTACCCCGCCATCTATCGGCAAGTTCACCCCATTAATGAAACTGGCATCTTCGCTGGCCAAAAATGCAATGGCTGCCGCTACTTCAAAAGGTTGGCCCGCTCTTTTTAACGGAATACGACTATCGAAATGCGCAAGGGTTTCATCATCAAAACGAGCAACCATTGGCGTCAATACTAAGCTTGGACAAACCGCATTGACACGAACCCCTTGTGAACCATGATCCAGCGCCATCGCACGGGTTAAATTCACGACAGCGCCTTTTGCTGCGCAATAGTGAGCGCCGCCCCAATCGCCCCCCAAGCCAGATACCGAGGCATTATTAACAATACACCCTTTGCTTTTCAGCAAATGAGGCAAAGCAGAATAGCTACAATTCAGTACGCCATTGAGATTCGTAGCCAGTACGGCATTACCGTCCTCTTGTGAGGTGCTTAATAAATCACCAACCACATACAAACCTGCGTTGTTCACCAGAATATCTATTCGGCCAAAATGCCTGACTGTTTCATCAACCATATTTTTAGCCGATTCCCGGTCGGCAACATCTGTCTGAATCACTAACGCTTTGTTTGATGGCAATTCACTCAATACACGATTAAGCTTCTCTGTATCCCGCCCAGCTAACACCACAATGGCTCCTTCTTGTGAGAAACGCTTTGCTGTAGCCTCACCAATGCCACTACCTGCGCCAGTAATAATGACAACTTTATCCTCAAATCGAATCATTTTATTACCCTTATTGATATATTTTCAAAGCTTCCCGTGTAATATCAAATACCAGAGTCTTCCCTCAACAAACTTATATTAGTTAGTCACAATATAAAATGTTACTTATTTAATATTAAATATAATGTACTTATTTATACCAATCCAATTTCAAGATGCGTGTTATATTTTCCCGCTGCGCGGGGAAATATAAAGTCTCGTCTTGCAGATTGCAGCTTGCAGCTTGCAGTTTATCGAGTATATATTGATGTTTGTTTTAGGTTAAAGAAAATAAATCAGATTGATTAACCATGTACACTTTATCTTATATGAATAATTTTTTTCGCAAGGAGTGCAATACCTAATTAATTCACCTATTTTAAGGGGAAAATGATGACATACAATCAGCTTCACTCTCCCGAAACAAAATATCCATCATGGAAATCCCATGATGCTCCATTATTTATCATCCTTGGTCAATCTAACAGCTATGGTCATGGCACACAATTGCCACCAAATAAAAGGATTACTCAAGGTTTAAATAATGTATTCACTCTATCTCTGCCAGAGGTCTATAGCACTCACTTTTCCAAAATTCACTGGACAGGATTAACCAGCTTCGGAAATGCCAATATTGGTGCCCCCACCGGTTTACCTCGCGGTAACCAAAATCATCCTTACAATGCAGCCAACCGCTTTGCTAAATTTTGGCAAGATCATATCAATCAGGGCAATGCACTGTACTTACCAGATCTCTACGTAATTTTAATGGGCTGGGGAGGACAAGGAATGTATCTGGATAATTCCCCTGATAACCGCTGGGCACCAGAGCGTGATGCCAGGGATGTGGAGTCCCTCTATCCCCGTGCAATTAGAACCTTACGCATGGCAATCCAATCATTGCGTAATATGGGCAAAAAACCGCGTATTTTGGCTATTCATTGGAATCAATGGGAAGCAGAAACAGAGAGTTTAGATGCAGCCAAAGCATCGGAGATGAATTTTACCCGCATTATTACAGGTATTAACGATGCTATTGGCTCTCATAATATTCCGTGGCGGTTATATTACCCACTTTCAGTCGCTTTTGACCCCATCAATACCAGCTATGTGAATGAAGCAATTAAAGATGTTATTGCCGCTGCACCTAAATATCGTACTTTAATTGATGCAAGGAATTCGCCAAATTACACTGGCATCGCTTCTGAATATGGCATCTTCCTACCCGATGAAATGCATTATAATGGCAAAACTCAAACCTGGTTCGCCCAACAAGAATGGGAACGGATTTTGACTGGTTATCGCGGCAATGAAATATAAATAATATGGCGGTTAATGCCGCCATACAAATTAATATATCGTTTGGCCTATTCTATTTAGGCTGCATTATTTTAGATATTCACCACTACGAAGGGCTTCAATACGCTTATCCAATGGTGGATGAGATAAGAATAACTCACTGAAACTCTTACCTTTACCATTAATACAGAATGCCATCATGCTCCCCTCTTCCTGGGGTTCATAACTGGTCTTAAGACGTTGCAATGCCGCAATCATTTTTTCGCGACCAACCAATTTCGCTGATCCGGCATCCGCATGGAATTCACGGTAACGGGAGAACCACATAGTAATAATACTTGCCAGAATACCAAATACGATCTCCAACACCATGGAAATCACCATATAGACGATTGGGTTACCATTACTGCTGCTTTCACTTTCATCATCGCTACTGGAAAGGAAACTCGCAGCAGCCTGTGCAATGATACGTGAAATAAAGATGACGAATGTATTCACGATACCCTGCAACAATGTCATTGTAACCATATCACCATTAGCAATATGGCTAATTTCATGTGCAATGACGGCTTCAGCTTCATCACGGCTCATATTGTTCAGTAGCCCCGAACTAACAGCAACCAAAGAAGCATTACGGCGCGCCCCTGTAGCAAATGCGTTAATATCCAAGGCATCATAGATAGCCACTTGTGGCATAGTAATTCCAACTTGATCCGCCTGACGACGTACAGTTTCCATCAACCAAGCTTCAGTTTCGTTGGAAGGCTTTTCAATAACCTGACCACCAACAGAACGCAAAGCCATCCATTTCGACATCAACAAAGAAATGAATGCACCACCAAAACCAAACAAACCAGCCATAATCATGAGGCCAGCAACACTGCTCCGCTGAACTCCTGTAAGTGAAAGTATTATTCCAAACACCACCATGACAGCAAGGTTTGTGAGAAGGAACAAGGCAATTCTCATCATATAAATTTGCTTCCTTTAATTATCAAACAGTTCAACTAAGCGTTAAGCCATAAGATGGGGATTAACCCCATATTATTCAAGTTTTTTAAGACGTTAAGCGATAGAAACAACATAACTTTACAATATAATAAAAAGGCCAGCTATCAAGCCGACCTTTTATCTATAACGAATTTTAAAACTATCTCATTACAGCCATTTCAGCAGGCTGATGCGCCAAATCCAGGGCAATTTTTACAGATTCATCTAAATAAGGATCGGGCCCTTTATAATCTTTTGGTAAATCATCAAGCGATTTGAGCAGTTTTTTACCTTCCCGTTTAAAGCGTTCATTAAGAAGATTCAATTTGTTTGTTTCGTATTCCTTGTTTTCTTTCTCTCTTTGAGCATAGTTCAAGGAATAAACGCCTTTACGTTCTTTGATGACTTTATAGTAAGCAATATCCTGTTTGATATATTTAAACTCAGGATCATTAGCAATTCGTTGATTATGCAGCTTAGTCAATAGCGGGGTTAACTCTGAAATCACTTTCGAGGAAGTATAATGCGCAGGCTGAATGCTATCCCAAGGTAACGCATTATCCTCTTGACTTTCCCCTATTTCAGACGGTTCTTCTCCCGTCGGCATAATGATATCAGGCGTTACCCCCTTAAGCTGGGTGCTACCCCCATTTATTCGATAGAATTTCTGGATCGTGTATTGTACAGAGCCAATTTCAGGCCACTCAGGTCGTAGCATTTGATCATAAATACGATTCAAAGGACGATATTGCTGAACAGTACCCTTACCGAAAGAAGGCTCTCCCACAATTAATCCACGGCCATAATCTTGCATCGCAGCCGCAAAGATTTCAGATGCAGAAGCACTTCTATTGTCAATCAGAACGACCAGAGGCCCTTTATAGTATCTTGCCTCATCTGTATCTGCCTCCACTTTAACTCTACCGGTATTGTCCCGAATCTGGACAACGGGGCCAGTAGGAATAAATAAGCCAGATAACGATACAGCTTCTGTTAGCGCTCCACCACCATTGCCGCGCAAATCAATAACAATCGAGGCAACCCTCTGTTTGGTGAGTTTCTGCAACTGCACTTTTACATCGTTAGTCAAGCCGACATAGAAACTGGGTATATCCAGAACACCAACCTTCTCTTTCCCTACCGTTTTCACCGACATCTTGACAGCATTATCTTCAAGACGGATATTCTCGCGAGTTAAGGTAATTATGTGGTTTTTTGCCCCTTTTGTACTCGGAGTGATTTCAAGGCGGACTTTACTCCCCTTCGGCCCTTTAATAAGAGCAACAACATCTTCCAAACGCCATCCAACAACATCGACAATTGGCTTGCCTACTTGCCCAACACCAGTGATTTTATCTCCAACTTTCAATAAATTGCTTTTGGCTGCCGGACCGCCTGCAAGCAATGAACGAATGGCAATATACTCATCATCATATTGTAAAACAGCACCGATGCCCTCAAGAGATAAGCTCATCTCTGAATTAAACTGTTCTGTATCACGAGGAGAAAGATAACTGGTATGCGGATCTATTTCACGGGCGAAAGCCATCATAATGCTTTGAAAAACATCCTCACTCTTGGTTTGTGTGAGGCGTTTTAATAACGTCCGATAGCGCTTAGTCAGGGTTTCTTTAATTTCTTTATCGTCTTTTTTGCCGGATAACTTGAGGTTTATCCAATCAAATTTGATTTTGGCATCCCAAAGCCTATCCAACTCTTCAACACTCTTTGGCCATGGTGCTTTGATACGGTCGGTTTCAATGGTGTCATGACCGTTTAAGTCAACGGGTTGTTCTAAACGAGAGAGCACATATTGATAACGTTCAAAACGGCGCTTTTGCATCAGATTAAATAGATCATAAGGCAGTTTTAGATCGCCATTTTCAAGCTCTTTTCCTAATTCTCCCTTTTGAGATGCAAATGGGGCGATATCAGATGCCAAAAAAACATTGTGTCCATAATCCAGTTGATTCAGGTAACGATCAAAAATTTTTCCTGAAAAATCTGCATCCAAATAAAACTGACGATAATGAGAACGAAGGAAGCGGGAAACAATCCGCTTACTTACTGTGGAATGCTGTGGTTCCGGTTTTAAATCTGGCAGTTGGCTCAGGCTGATAACAGCCGTATTGTGACCACTAATGACATTAGCGTTAGTAGCGTGGCTACCACTCGCGACATTAATAGTATCTGCATAACCTATACCAGAAAATGATAGACCTAAAACGAAAGCCAATGTAATGAGTTTGTTCATGCCCAAGTTGGCCTCCGTATCAGAACTTTAAGTGTTCTGCGCGTACAATCATTGCTAAACCAGTAGGTAACTGCACTCTGACACCATCTTTTGCAATTTCAAGCACAGATGCATCCATTAAGCTTTTTCCTACGTTTACTTTGATAGTCTGACCGACTTTCAAAGAGGATACGTCAGTGACTGAGTTTAACTCAGGTTGTGCAATTTTCTTTATGGTTTTATCTACTGGTTTACGCGATTGTTGCGGGCGGTTTTGCGAACGCACCGGATGTTTTTCACCATCATCTGATCTCTTTTGACGGTGAAGAGCCGGCTTTTTATTCACTGGGCGTTCATTTTTCTTGTCAGATACGTTTTCAGTTTCACGTTTCTTGGCACGCTGTTCAGATCGTTGAGCTTGTACCCGTGCTTTCGCTTCTGCCAGTTGCTGACGCGCATGTTCAATATGTTCAATTTCCAGCTCGCCACACATGTTTCCGTCAAGGTCAACACGCTGGGCGCCTTCTTTTACACCATAGAGATAACGCCAACTGGAGGTATACAAGCGCAAAGCAGAACGGAGCTGTGTTTTACTCAAACACTCCTCATCCTGAATACGTTCAACGATGTCCTGGAAGATCCCGATCTTCAAAGGACGTGCTTCACCTTCTGCTACAAAGCAAAGCGGGAAGCGCTCAGCCAAGAAAGCAATGACTTCTTTACTACTGTTCAACTTAGGTTGATTTTCCATGAAATTTCCTGATTACAACGGTTTTGCCAACCAGCGCAGGCATGAACAGGCGACATTATAATAGCGTTGCTGATAAATGCCACGTTATACGTATGTTAAGTTACGTTCTGTTGTAGATATTTTGACACAACACATTGTTCCAAATGGTTACAAAGCCTGATAACTAGCGCTCTCAAGCCATTTTCATCATTCTCGTCAAACCGATCAAAAACCGTGCTATCAATATCCAAAACGCCAATAACTCGCCCATTGATTTCTAAAGGAAGTACAATTTCTGCATTACTGGTGGCATCGCAGGCTATATGACCGGGGAAAGCATGCACATCAGAAATACGCTGTATACTCTTATTTGCAACAGCCGTTCCGCATACACCTTTTCCTACAGGAATACGAACGCAAGCGATCTTACCCTGAAATGGCCCTAAAACTAGGGTATCATCATCAACCAAATAAAAGCCAACCCAATTAACATTATCCAAACATTCGTATAACAATGCGCTTGTGTTAGCAAGAGAAGCGATAAGATCGTACTCCCCTGATAGCAGAGCCATCAGACTATCTGCTAGCTCTTGATAAAATTCATTCTTATCCATAAGCTCCTACGCAATAGACAATATTTAACAAAACAAAAACAATTATCTTACATAAAATTTTTATCAAATTTAACAGACTATTTCTAAGCATAATCTGCCACTATGATTTAAATTTTCTTTCAGAATACCGTCTCTCTTCCTGAATTTAAATTTTCTTTAATTATTTTTACCAGTATTCACTTGTAAAATTTAGGGAGATATCACAGCTTATTTAAAAACTAACGTGACTTTATCCCAGAATCGTGTCTTGTTACTTTAAACACAAGCAAAAAAAGGCCGAGTTTACTCCTCTACTCGGCCTAGGGAAAATAGCTCTATCAAAGAGCCTTGCGCTAAAAGTTGCCATATGAGACGTAGAACAACTTACGACTTAAAGCGTAGTTGACATACAATGATTTACCAAGTTTTAACCATTACTGGTTAGATGGATGGTCACATAAAGCCAATGCCGCTTTCTGGAATGGCTCAACGCTCATTTTTTGATTGGGATGATCGGGATCATTTAAAAGTATTGTCTCTAATGATGATGCAATCACTTTATTGGCTTGCATAAGTTGTGTTGCTCGATCATTCAACGGATATTGCATCAATGTGCTGGGATTTATCACAAACAACGCGCCATTTGCTCGACAATCAAGCATAACCTCTTCGCGAGTAAATGCCCACTGTTTGCCAAACTGTAGCTTGCTAATGGTTTTTATTGGTGTAGCCACTCCCTGAAAAGAGAGAAGCAAAAGAGGCAAAGCCCAAAATAGTCGTTTCATTATCTTTCCCCTGATAGATACATGCCGTGATTTTATCGTTAATTTTCCTGTTTATGTACCCAGATTTGCACCAATCATTCAAGAATCACGCAGGAGGTTGCGTTGCAAAAATCGCTACGCACAACAATGCGGTTGTACCCAAAATAATTTCCAGCCAGCTATTGATTATCAATTGCTGATAGCACCTTTTCTGCTTTAATTTGGGAACGAGAATATAGCGGTTAATCAAAGCTAAAAGAACCATTCCAATAACCAGCACTATTTTTAACCATAGCATAGATTGGTATTCAGACAGAACTCGACTGAAAATGGGCCAATCTGGAATGAGAATCACACTACTCACAATTCCTGTCACAATCACCAGAAACACGGCAAAATGCCCATAAAGAGAGAATTTCCTCATGGCTATTACGCTATCTGTATATAGGTTAGTCGCATCAGGAGATAAGTTTGTTTCTGTTGGCTGTCGTAATCGCAAGAATTGCAGACACACTAAGAATGGCCACAATCCACCAAACCAGTAACCTGCGCTGAGTAAATGAATAACCTGATTGGCTTGAAGTAATAGCCCCATGCTTCCTTCATACATAGCTGCATGTCCAATGAACGCATGGCTTGAAAGTAAAATAATCGAGCAACCTAACAACAGGAAATTTCTGACTTTAATATTGGAAAGGAACAGTCCACCAACAGCAAGTACAGCTATCAATAACTGCCATCTCCATACTTGCCCAAAAGAGGTTCCCAAGACGGCCAGCCAGATATCCAGAGCATAAACATCACACCAGCCATCCCCCATTAATCCAGCCTGTACAATAAACCAGATAATTGAGGTTATCAAAGTCAGCACAGTGCTGATTAAGACTCCAACTTTTAACCGTTCTCTCATTAGGATCGAGAAATGTCCAGAAACAAGCATTACGGTGAATAAGCTAAGGCCGAACATCAACATGACGACCACAAAATGAGAGAAACGGCAGAATATGTATAGCGCCTCTAGAGAGATCATTATCTTACGGTAAAACTATAAATGCCTTTTGTTTTATGGCCATCGACAGAGAGTACACTCCAGTCAACACGGTATTTTCCCGCAGTAAGTTTGTCTTCAACTGGCAGGATTAGCTTGGTTTTGGTTTCAGGATCGAGTTCCAACTTACCTGTTTTAACGACGGCTCTTTCTGGGCCAATCAATTTTACCTTACTGAATCCAAGTTCAATACGTTCTGAGAAGTTCAAGGTGATAGTTTGTGGGGCAGCTTCAACCGTTGTATTTTCTGCGGGAGTCTGATCTTTCAAATGTGCATGGGCCAAAGCCTGCTGACACGACATGCCGACAAACAGAACCACAAGAGCAGATAATTTGGTCCAGAATGAACGGATGTTAAAAATAAACATACAGATAACCCTTTAATATGTAGATGAATTTTTATACTTGAAGGGAGATTCTATACCAAAAAATCTGTTTAATCTGCGGTAATTGACGAGTAATGTCCTGACCTGTGAGACACTACGCAAAAATGGGATAAAAGAGGGAGAACCGTAACTCCGGTTCCACAATGCATGAAAAAACACGCAAAGAAACGGGAGTTACGATGGAAAAACAGATCAAATTGAAAGAAGAAGGCTATATCAGGCGTGTGCTGGCGCCATAGACAAACCCTTAAGCTCTTTATCCAACAGGAACAGAGCTTTTCCGCCTTCACCCACCATATCCAGTTTGTCCAGAATGGATTTGAACAGTTTCTCTTCTTCATGCTGCTCCGCAACATACCACTGCAAGAAATTAAACGTAGAGTAGTCTTGTGTCGTCATCGCTACATGGGCAAGTTTATTGATCTCTTCTGTGATCAATTTTTCATGCTCATAAGTCTGATTAAATACATCAGAGATAGACTTGAATTCTACAGGAGGAGCCTGAATAGCGCCTAATACAGGCATTGAACCAGTGTCACCCAAATAATCAAACAAGCGTTGCATATGTTGCATTTCTTCCTGTGAATGAGTCTTTAAAAACGCTGCTGCGCCTTCATATCCCTTATCACTACACCATGCACTCATTTGCAGATATAAATTCGCAGAATAAAATTCCAGGTTTAATTGCTCATTTAATTTTTTGATCATTTCTTGTTTTAACATCGGCCAACTCTCCTAATAATTTATTAAACTTGGCGTATTATGCCAATTAAAATAACATAATACAAAAACAAAATAAAAATATATAATCGATTGATAAATAATAATTTATTTACAAAATTCAACAAGAATAAATC
>NZ_JADEUG010000010.1 GCF_015163665.1 Xenorhabdus sp. BG5
ATAAGCATGACTCAGTCCTCTCTTTTGCTTTTTTGTTTGTGGAAAATCAAAATTCGCAAAAATTGGACTGAGTTTCTTCGACACTCCTACCATTTTGAAAAGTTATTTATATTGTAAAAGTAGGTTACCGCTAATTCAGCCATTGGCACTAACACACAATGGGGCAGAAACGAGTTTGAGCTAATACAGCTAAGTGTCAAGGTTGGTTTGCTCGTATTCCAATGACCAAAGCAGCAGACCATGTATGATCCAATACAGCTTATTCACCCTCAATATTCCGGTAATACACCTGCCTGATATAGCGTCCTCGCTCATCACCATGCCCTAAATCCATCGATACCAGTGCCTGTGCTTCCTGCTCGCTGAAGCCCTGCGCTTTGTAATGTTCACCAGATTGCTGGGCAAAATGATAGCGCATACTGTGTGGGGCTTTCTTACCGCTCAGACCTGCACTTCTGACAATATACCGGTAACGATCTATGGCCTGAATAACCGTCGGTTTATCAATCAGTTTGCCGCTACGCCCTGTCTGTTCACACTCGGCGTAGGCAATAGCGTGTTGTAAAGCTTCCCGATCCAGTATCAGCGTCTGTCTGGGTCGCCCGCCTTTGGTGCCGAAGACCACCCGCACAGAGGTATGTCCGTTTTCCAGCGCTTTTTTCCAGGTGGCTAAGGATTTATAGGCTTCTACCGCTTCTTTGGTACGTAACCCCAGCACATAGGCCAGTTGCATGACCGCCGCCACGCACCGGTCTTTTTGCTCAACCTGCTGGAAAACCGTCTGAAATTCCGCAGGCATTAATGCTGTTTTAGTGCCTGTGCGACTCGTCTCGACAATACCCAGTGCCCGGTTACTCAAGCGGTAATTATCTGGTGCTGCCAGTTTATGCTTGCCCGCCTGCCTTAAAATCGTCCGCAATGCTGACATCTCATTTTGCAGGGTTCGGTGGCTGATCTTGTTGGCCTTACGCTCAGCAATATAGCGCTCAATGTATTTTGCTTTGAGGCTGTCCATTTGTCGGAGCTTAATGCCTTTATCCTTTAGAAAGTTAAGAAACTGCCGGGCAATCCGTTCTCGATCCGCCACCGTCGCAAAACTTCCGCGTCCTTTTCGGGCATGGGTGATAAATTCTTTTCTGAACAACTCAATTTTTGAACGTGCCGATTTCTGCGCCATCTACGCCCCTCTTGTCACTTTCTCTCTGTTTTTATTCATTTTTTAAACAAGTCCCTGCGTGTCGGTTCAGGTTCACCGTTCCGTGGTGCGTCAGATAATGTGTAGCAGGGGAAAATTGCGTTGAGTTTTTGCAGGAGTTCGCTACATGCTGGGCACGGCGATGGAGTACTCCCCGTTCAGTGCCTGATTTTAGTCAGGATGAACGCCTCATTAATCATGACGTGGTGTGATTTCTCCTTTTTACTGCATCAGCCTGTTACCAGGCAGGGGGTTAAAAAACAAACGAATAAAAGGGTTCAGGATCAGAAAATGACTGAAATAACGGGTGACTTTGAGTAATTCGTGGATCAAATGGGTCGTAAAACCAGACCGGACATGCTCTGGACGTTGACGCCTGGCGGCGTCACTTGGTAATCGCTACGCTTTAACGCAAGTGACGCCGCGCAGTTTTCGGGACGTTTATCGTGCGTGAATCAAAGCGTGAGTAAAAATCGTGCAAGGTAAAATTATTATGGCGAATGTAGCAGGGGAACTTCTCAACGTGTGTGATAAGCCGGTGCATAAAGAAACCGGGAAACTTTCATCATCGATACATTGGGTTATTTGTCCGACGATATCTGCTTCCAAAAGTGCGCAGATGTACCGCAATCTTGCTCTCCCTTTCAGGCTACAGGAGTTTTGTTTCGCCGCTTAATGCTGATCCTTGCAGGCTATGGATCATTGATAACAATTAAATACTTTATCGATTGAATCGAACGGGGTCAAATTTTTGCTTGATGATGGGATATAGAAGGAAGCGCCTTAAAAAACACCGGAATAGGCACCACCATCAATAAGGATATTTTGTCCCGTTATATAACTTGCATAATTACTACACAAAAAAGCACAATACGCACCAAATTCTTCGGGAATACCAAGCCGTCCAGCGGGGATTTTCTGGCTTCGTTGTATTGCCATACTTTCCGGTGAATCTCCGCATCTTGACGCTTTTTGTACAAATGTTTGTCTCAGACGATGGGTATCGAAAGCGCCAGGTAGTAGATTGTTTATGGTGACATTATTACTCATCAGCGCATGAGATTTTGCCATACCACTAATGAAAGTTGTTAGCCCCCCTCGTGCTCCGTTTGATAATCCCAGCTCACTTTGAGGTGCTTTAACTGTTCCAGAAGTAATATTGATAATACGCCCAAAACAGCGACTAACCATTTTATCCATGACAGCCTGAATCAGGCTGATTGGAGTAAGCATATTAGTGTTAATGGCCTGATACCATATTTCACGAGTCCAGTCGGAATAAATACCTGTTGGTGGGCCACCCGCATTTGTGACAAGAATATCCACCACAGGTGGTGTATTCAGCACAGTATCCTGAATTTCTGATTGTGTTATGTCACCTGATACCCATTTTACGGATGTAGCAGAATTTATATTTTGCAGCTGCTGTGCCGCCACTTTCAGTTGTTCAGATCTTCGTGCATTAATAACAACATTTACACCTTCTGCCACTAGTGCAGCAGCGCAAGCAAATCCTAAACCTTCGCTGGCTGCACATATGACAGCCCAGCGACCCGCGATTCCAAGATCCATATTCTCTCCGTTAGTATGATAGTGAAGATAATATTATCAATTTTGGTTGCTCTATAAGCGCCGATTTTTTATTTCGGATACCCTATACAGAGTAAAGGTAATGAAAACAAAACAAATCAAGGCAAGAATGAAAAGTCCCCACATTAAACCCGCTGCTGTTGTTGTATGCCCACTAGAGAAAAACCATAATACAATGGCTGCTCCGGCCATTTTTAAGGCTCCTTGTAAAGCACTGCCTGTTCCGGACAATTCTGGATGTCCATGCAAACTTATCCCAAGTAATAATGGAGAAGACAGTCCACATCCTAGCCCTACCGCAAAACTATAAATAATGATAAATTTAATCGACAATATTTGAGTAAAATAAATAAAAATAAGCGCCATCGCCGTAAATAATACTAATAACGGGAGTGAAACTTTCAGAATTCTTTCCGGTGTGGAATGTGACAACCCTTTTTTTGTCAGCAACGAACCTATTACGATCCCAGCAGAATAAACCATAAACAGATATCCATTCTGTGATGAAGATAATTCAAATTGTGTCTGGAATACGAAAGGACTGGCAGTAAAATAACCAATGGTAATAGCAAACAAAACGGCGGAGACAACACTGTATACAACAAAATTAATGTCAGATAACAGAATTCGAAAACCTGTTATTCGGCCATTGTCTGTTGATTTCATCGGTGATGTTTCCGGCAACGTCATTTTTACAAAAAATGCACCTATCAGCATCATTATGGTAAGAGCGATAAAATTAAACTTCCACGGCAGATATTCTGTAATATACCCGCCAATAACAGGTGCAAAAGCAGGCGAAACTTGTGATGCCATCGAAAAAATAGCCAGAGATTTAGATAATTCTGTCTTATCCCGGAAAGTATCACTGAGTATAGCTCTACTAATAACTGGACACCCGCCTGCACCAATACCGGTCAGAAGCCGGAATAGAGATAGTGCGTGAAATGATCCGGCAGTAGAAGTCAGATAATTACCGATAGCGGAAAATAATAAGGAAAATACAATGACAGGAATGCGTCCATGTTTATCGGAGAGAGGTCCGTAAAAAAGTTGGGATACAGCGAAACCAACGAGATAATAAACAACAAGGCTTTGAGCCTGATTGTCAGTAATTGCGAGTGCGGTTTTTATTATAGGTAGTGCCGGATTATAAAGATCTATAGAAAATAACCCTAATATCAGTATAACGCACGAATTGATGATAATGAGTTTTGACTTCATGCCTTTTCACCTTTCATACGAGTGGGAACGCTTTTATGCGTTTGTTATATTCTTTATTTGGCGTTGTGTGTTGATTATCACATTTAATTTCGATTAAGAATGGGCTGTTCTGTTGCATAATTTCGGCAATGCATTCCTGTAATTGATCAGGCGAATTTACACACAAACAGTTTAACCCTAATCCTCTCGCCAATTGACACCAATCATAATCGGGAATTTTTGTCAGATCTGTTTTGTTATCTTTATTATTAAAATAGCTTGCAGCATAAGATGCATTATTAAAGACAATGAAAAGTATATTGCGATGGTATTTTGATGCTGTGGCTAACTCCATTCCCTGCATTAACATACAACCGTCACCTGTTATAACCATACATTTTCTATCTGGAGCAGCAAAGCTGGCTCCTATCCCTGCTGGGATACTCCAGCCCATAGGGCCAAGTGTGGTTGCTGATATATACGCTTCAGGTCTGCGAGCGATCCAATGATGACCAAAAAATGATCGGTGCGCACCGGAATCAACACTGACTATTCCATTTTCCGGAAAATGTTTCTGGAGGATATTGATATAGGATGCTGGGTGTCTTGTTGCATCGCCTGTTGCGCTAAAATCAATAGGGAAATACTTGGGAATTATACTGAGATACTGTAACCATTTCTCCCGTTTGGAGCGGCCTTGAATGAGAATATTAGGGTAATGTTCATCAAGAGCTTCCAGGAATGCACTACTGTTTGCTGTGATCCCACAAGTGATATCAAGGTATTTACCAAGATATTCGGGATTAGTATCCACCTGAATCGTTCTACCCGAAAGTTGTAAGTCTGGAGACCATAACATAGTACTCCACTGAGTGGTATCCATTCCCAATAAGATAATACCTTCCAACTCTGGATTCTTAAATGCTTCAATTGCTCTGGGACTACCTGAATAACCATAAATACCGAGCGACAGAGGATGATCTTCTGGAAATATCCCTTTACCACTTAGCGTTGTTGCCACTGGGAAATGATACTTTTCTGCAAATGCTAACAGTGTATCAGCGGTTTCAGATGTTTTACTGCGTAACCCCGCGAGAATGATGCAATTATGGGTTTTACTCATGAAATTTTTAAATTCGGGTGAACGTATTTTATTGATATCGACCGGACGATTTTTCCAAGAATCAGAAATACTTGAACTAATGTCGGGGCGATTTTCATCATATTCATTTAAAATTTCCTTACTGACTCCCAGATACACAGGACCCCTTTCAATTCCTTTCATTGCCCGGAGTGATTCTCTCAGAAATCGACTGATTGATTGACCCGCTTTGACTTCAAATGTTGCGCGAGTCACCGGAGAAAAAATGGCTTGTTGGTTAATTCCAGATTGGGTACTGTCCTGTAATACATTGTGCATTTCCATTGCTGAAGAAATTTGGCCAGCTAAGAGTAAAACAGGAAAATTATCTGTGTAGGCAGAAGTTATGCCTGTCAGGGTATTTGTAACACCTGGACCACCAATGGCTAGGCATATACCAAAATTGTCAGAGACACGAGCATATCCTTCTGCCATATAAGCAGCCCCCGTTTCGCAGGCGGTGACTACAGGAACAGGAATAATATCTAATACTGAATCATTATCTTTCGGGTAACATTTCATGAATGCATTAATGAGCTTACCTGGCACCATGAAGAGATGAGAAGCACCTAACCGGCGTAGCTGCCTCAATATATAAGATGCTCCATTTTCTTTCTGTCCATCATTTGAATATGTCATGGCTCATAGCCCTATAAAGTGTATATTTTGCGTTTTCATTATTTTTAATGAATCCTCATGAAATGAGTCTGGATATCGGACATTGGGCATATCTGCAAAATAAGGTTTTGGGCTTTTGGGGAGATAATCTGAAACATGCATATTATGTTGAGCACGATCCCGAAGGTACTGTAGGTATGGCTCGTTATGTTGTTCTGAAGCAGAGACTGTCCATTGTAAGGCTAATTTGGTGTTGTCAGGTGCCTTATCAGGATAAGTGCTTCTGTGAGTTATTCTGTTATCCCAGAGAATAAGATCGCCTGCTTTGCTCATGATAACTTTTTCGTAGGCTTGTGGAGTATTCAACATACTTTTCACAGTGGCTTGATCTAGCCGATGAGAAAAGGGGATTAGTGTTATTCCCCCTCCATGATCAGGCTCATTATCCTGCAAATAGATAGCACATTGCATAAATTGTAAGTGTGTATCAGGATTTATTACCTCATCAGGTAAAAAATAGGCATCATTGTGCCAAGGGATATAAACACTTTCCCGAATCGTAAAATTAGGGAATAAAGAAAAAGTTCTGCCAAAAATCTCCTTGATCGCCGTAACTGCTTTATCATTCAAAATAGCATGAAATATTTCAGTGTTTTTTAATATGTCTGATGGAAGAAGAGTTGAAAGATTATTTATCTCAGCGGTTTTTTTATAAAAATTCCTGATGGTTTTAATCTCTTCTTTGCCTATTATTTCAGGTATTACAACATAACCCTGTTCGTGCATTTTTTTGGTGATATTCATATTGATATCCTCAATGAAATTAATAAGCTGACTCAGATTGGTAAATCATTTCTTTGAATGTAATACCAAGTTGTTCGAACTCTTTAAAAAAAGAAGGGAATGAACAATGGACATCTTCATAACCATCAATGTAATTAGTCTGTTGACAACGTAATGACGCTACAAATAAAGACATAAAAATACGATGATCCCCCCAACTAGAAAGTCTACAATTTCCAGAATAGGATGATGCGCCATGAATTTCGAAACCGTCATAAACATCATTTATAATCAAGGGTTGAATGTTAACACCTAATTTTAGTAACTCATTTACCATTGCTTTTATTCTTGGTGATTTATGAAGACGGGTTATAGATCCCCCGGTAACTCTGAAACAGCCATTGACATAGATTCCTATTGAAGCTAGCGTAGGTACAATATTAGGGCAATTACTGACATTAAATTCATAGTTTCCAGTTAGTAGGCCTTTTCTATTAATCAACCTAATTTCGTTTTTTTGATCATTTCTTATGACTTCTACTCCCATTTCTTCAACAAATGTCAGAATAGCCTGCTCACCTTGCAAGCTCTTACTATTGATATTTTTAAGTATCAGGTCACATGGAAATAAAGTTGCCACCGCAACCAAGTAAGAACACGAAGTGTAATCGCCTGTTATTGTATATTCAGCAGGACTATATTCGTCAGGAAATACCGTAATTTTGGAGAAATTTTCATTATGCTTAAATTTAATGCCGGCTATTGCAAGAACTTCTAATGTCTGTCGAATATAGGATAATGATAGGATTTCCCCTTTGATTTTTACAGTAGTACTTTTTTTAGCAAGGGGTGCTGCGAAAAGGATTGCTGTAATAAATTGGGAACTAATGTTTCCTTCGATTTCGCATTCGCCACCAATATACCCTCCCCAATTGATGAAAGGGGCTTTTCCGTTCATATGAACACTGGTAATGTTTCCACCCAATTCAATAAGTGAATTCAGTAAAGGCTCCATCACACGAGTTCTGAGAATAGCATCACCCGATATCACAGCGGGAGTATCACTGTGGCAAGTAAGGGCGGTTATTACACGGAAGACTAGCCCCGAACCGAGAGCATCAATGACTTTTTTTTCAGGACTGATTTTACCACCAGTTCCATAAATAATTAATCTTCGCGGCTCCTCAATAATTCTGGCTCCAATACGGCGACATGCTTCCTTCATTGTACTGGTTTCCAGACAACGTAAATCATTATTAATAATTGACTTACCATCAGCCAAGCTGGCAGCCAGAATAGCTCGTTGAGTTTCTGGTTTCGATGAGGGTATATAAGCTGAATGAAGAATATAATTAGATGGATTAACAGCCAGGTATTTTAATGGCAACATAACTTTACTTTTCCTTTCATAATAATAATATTGCAAATAAATGAAATATCCCGACTTTTGGTAACCAATTGTTTATAAAACAAAACATGAAATACATTCTTATGTAGTTTAATAATAATTTTATTAAAATTTAATCTGTTTTTAATTACGTAAGATGGAGTTAAAATATGATCTGCTTATTTTCATTTATCATGTAGATATTAATTATCCTACTTTGCAGATATTAAACAGATTGTATACATTTTTAAAATTTAATTAATTTAAATTTACTTGATGTATTTATCAGTTTATAATCAAAAATTATAAAAAATAAAAATATAAAACGTTAATTACATAATTCACGTAATAACTATAATTTCAAAAATACTTGCATTTATATAATAAATTCATTCATGAAAGTATCTGAGTAGTCATCTTGATGCTAGTTATCTTGGCTTATGTAGGATGACACTGACGCGCTGCGCTTGTCTTCTCCGTGTTCCCAGGCTAATACATTAACCAGGGAACACGGAGAGCTGAAAAAACACCTGCCAGAAAAGACCTTTCTCCTCACCCATTCCTCATTTTTCTTCTCACTTTTTCCGTATATATGCGAAAAAAGTGAGGTTTTGTGGAATTACGCAATGGGCTGATTCGTGCATTAAAAACGGGTAATTGGCTGCTGAATGCATTGAAATTCAATAAATGTGCAAAATATGAGTTTGGAGGGATATGAGAACGGATGAGGGAAATGTATACAGATGCCGGAAGATTCGGTGTGGAGTTTGAGGCAGGGGAAGGTGGATAGCGATCATGATGGTTGAGGTCTGTATTGCATAGGATGGACACTGCCAAATTAGGTGGGGCGCATGGGGCGGGTATTGAAAGGCAACCACAGGTAACTGCGGGTAACTTTCGGTAAGATGGGGTGTGTGAGTACTGATAATAGTTACCATCAGTGTGACACTGTGCCAAAACTGTGTCACAAGAAAGAGTAAATGGCACATAAATTAGCAAAAATTGACATACTGTATATCACAAGGCTGGCGTGTACAGTGGCGTCATTAGTGTTTAGAATGCATCATTTTATGTCAAGCATCAGACTGTTTTTCTGATGTCTGGAGGTTAAGTGAAATTTGAGTTACAAAAGACGGATGGGAATGCCCGTCGTGGTCGTTTGATTTTTGATCGTGGTGTTGTGGAAACTCCGGCATTTATGCCAGTGGGAACTTACGGCACGGTAAAAGGTATGACACCGGAAGAGGTGAAAGACACGGGAGCGCAAATCCTGTTGGGAAACACTTTCCACCTTTGGTTGCGTCCGGGACAGGAAATCATGAAGTTGCATGGTGACCTGCATGATTTTATGCAGTGGCAAGGCCCTATTCTGACTGACTCTGGCGGTTTTCAGGTTTTCAGCCTCGGTGCTATGCGTAAAATCAAAGAAGAAGGGGTTCACTTCCGTAACCCAATTAATGGAACACCCGTGTTTCTCAGCCCAGAGAAATCGATGGAAATCCAATATGATTTGGGTTCCGATATTGTCATGATTTTTGACGAATGTACACCATATCCTGCTGATTGGGATTATGCCAAGCGTTCCATGGAAATGTCATTGCGCTGGGCTGCCCGCAGTCGTCAACGTTTTGATGAGCTGGACAATAAAAATGCCTTGTTTGGTATTATTCAGGGCAGTGTGTACGAAGACTTGCGTGATGTTTCCATAAAAGGGCTGGTGGAAATTGGCTTTGATGGCTACGCTGTAGGGGGACTGGCCGTCGGTGAACCGAAAGAAGATATGCACCGTATTCTGGAACATGTTTGCCCTCAGATCCCACAGGATAAGCCTCGCTATTTGATGGGAGTTGGCAAGCCGGAAGATTTGGTTGAAGGCGTTCGTCGTGGTATCGATATGTTTGACTGTGTGATGCCAACACGTAATGCTCGCAATGGTCACCTGTTTGTGACCGAAGGGGTTATCAAAATTCGCAATGCTAAACATAAAGAAGATACTTCTCCCTTAGATGAGCATTGTGACTGCTATACTTGCCGCAATTATAGCCGGGCATACCTCCATCACCTTGATCGTTGTAACGAAATTCTTGGTGCAAGGCTGAATACGATACATAATTTAAGGTATTATCAGCGCTTGATGGCTGGAATTCGTCAGGCCATTGAAGAAGGCAAGCTGGAACAGTTTGTTGAAGAATTTTATCAGCAGATCGGTAAACCCGTTCCGCCGTTAAATATATAATTTATCGTGACTAATCAGTCTCAATATGTGTAGCATATTGGGCCGATTTTTGATCGAGCCACTGTCGATTTTAATAGCAATGTTTTCGACAGTCACATTTTCGATAACAATGAGGGAAATTTGATGAGTTTTTTTATTTCTGAAGCTGCGGCAGCTGCTGGCGCACCAGCGCAAGCTCAGGGAAGCCCATATTCTCTGATTATCATGCTGGTTGTTTTCGGTTTGATTTTCTATTTCATGATCCTGCGTCCACAACAAAAACGCACCAAAGAACATAAAAAACTGATGGATTCCATCTCCAAAGGGGATGAAGTGCTGACTTCTGGTGGTTTGGTGGGTCGTGTCTCTAAAGTGTCTGATACCGGCTACGTGGTTATTGCCTTGAATGACACCACAGAAATAACTGTCAAACGTGACTTCGTTGCTGCCATTTTGCCGAAAGGTACAATGAAGGCTATTTAATTTTCCGATTTTCCCGAAGGGAACTGCCGTGTTGAACCGTTATCCTTTGTGGAAGTATCTGATGCTGATCGCTGCGATCCTCATCGGTTTGCTTTATGCACTTCCCAACCTTTATGGTGAGGATCCGGCTGTACAAATCACTGGCGCGCGAGGCATCGCCGCCAGTGAAAAAACGCTGGACCAAGTCCGTAATGTTTTAGAAAAAGATCAAATCAAGAGTAAGTCCATTGCATTGGAAAATGGCGCAATTCTTGCTCGTTTCAGTAGCACTGATGTGCAGCTTCGTGCGCGTGAAGCGTTGGTCTCTGCACTGGGTGAACAGTATGTTGTGGCATTGAACCTCGCGCCTGCAACACCTGTCTGGTTAAGAGCAGTCGGTGCTGAGCCGATGAAACTGGGTCTTGACCTACGTGGTGGTGTTCATTTCTTGATGGAAGTGGATATGGAAACCGCGCTGGGTAAATTGCAGGAACAGAATATTGATGGCCTGCGCTCTGAACTGCGTGATCAAGGCATCCCTTATTCGACTATCCGCAAAACGGATAATTATGGCGTCGAAGTTCGTTTCCGTGATAACGATGCACGCTCTAAAGCGGAAAGTTATCTTGAACCTCGTCACCGTGATTTGGTGTTCTCTAATGAAGCCAACAGTACGCTGAAAGTAGTGATGAGTGATGAACGTCTGCGTGAAGCTCGTTCTTATGCAGTACAACAGAACATCACTATCTTGCGTAATCGTGTCAACCAATTGGGGGTTGCAGAACCTCTGGTTCAACGCCAAGGTGCAGACCGCATTGTGGTTGAACTGCCTGGTATTCAGGATACTGCCCGCGCAAAAGAAATTCTGGGGGCAACCGCAACGCTGGAATTCCGGCTGGTCAATACCAATGTTGATCAAAATGTTGTGCAATATGGCCGTATTCCGGCTGATTCAGAAGTGAAAGATACCCGTGATGGTAACCCGGTTGTGCTGTACAAGCGCGTTATTCTGACGGGTGACCATATCACCGATTCTACCTCCAGTGCTGATGAGAACGGTTATCCACAGGTGAATATTTCCCTGGATAGCGCTGGCGGTACAGCAATGTCTAACTTCACTAAAGATAACCTGCACAAGCCAATGGCAACGCTGTTTGTGGAATATAAGGATAGCGGCAAGAAAGACGCCAATGGTCGTGCGATTTTGGTTAAGCAAGAAGAAGTTATCAACATTGCCACTATTCAGTCACGCCTGGGTAACAGTTTTCGCATTACCGGTATTAGCAATCCGACAGAAGCTCGTCAGTTATCATTGTTACTGCGGGCAGGGGCGTTGATTGCACCAATCCAGATTGTAGAAGAGCGTACGATTGGGCCAACTCTGGGCTTGCAGAATATTGAGCAGGGCCTTGAAGCGTGTTTGTGGGGCCTGATTGCTTCTGTCGTATTTATGGTGATTTACTACCGCAAGTTTGGTCTGATTGCGAGTTCTGCGTTGCTGGCTAACTTAGTGCTGATCGTCGGTATTATGTCGCTGTTGCCGGGAGCGACCCTGACCATGCCGGGGATTGCGGGTATCGTCTTGACGCTTGCCGTTGCCGTGGATGCGAACGTATTGATCAATGAACGTATCAAAGAAGAATTGCGCAATGGCCGTACGGTACAGCAGGCAATTCACGAAGGCTATAAAGGGGCGTTCTCCAGTATCATCGACGCAAACCTGACGACGCTGATTACGGCTATTATTTTGTATGCAGTGGGTACTGGCTCTATCAAGGGCTTCGCGATCACCACCAGTATTGGTGTGGCGACTTCAATGTTCACTGCTATTGTAGGAACACGCGCAATCGTGAACTTGCTGTACGGTGGCAAGCGTATCAATAAGTTGTCAATTTAAGGAGCACGTTGTGGCACAGGATTATACTGTTGAACAATTAAACTATGGGCGTAAAGTTATCGACTTTATGCGCTGGGACAACGTTGCCTTTGGGATTTCGTTCCTTCTGTTGATCGCTTCCATCGTTATGATAGGCACTCGTGGTTTTAACTGGGGGCTTGATTTTACCGGTGGTACGGTCATTGAGGTGAAGCTGAGTCAACCTGCGGATCTGGACAAGATGCGTGAGAGCCTGAGCCAGAATGGTTTTGCTGATCCACTTTTGCAAAATTTTGGTAGCAGCCGTGATGTGATGGTTCGTATGCCACCAGTGGAAGGTAATGCAGGGCAAGAGCTTGGCAATAAGATTATCTCGGTGATTAATCAGGATATTGATAAAGATGCCAAGGTTAAACGTGTCGAATTTGTTGGTCCAAGTGTCGGGAACGAACTGGCACAAACCGGAGCGATGGCATTATTGGTTGCACTGATCTGTATCCTGATTTATGTCGGTTTCCGCTTTGAGTGGCGTCTGGCATTGGGGGCAGTTATTGCACTGGCACATGACGTGATTATTACACTGGGTATTTTGTCGTTGTTCCACATCGAAATTGACCTGACTATTGTTGCGTCGTTGATGTCCGTTATCGGCTACTCATTGAATGACAGCATCGTGGTGTCGGATCGTATCCGTGAGAACTTCCGTAAGATACGCCGTGGTACGTCGTATGAAATCACCAATATTTCCCTGACTCAGACCCTGAGCCGTACCATCATGACTTCCGCAACCACATTATTGGTTGTATTGATGCTGTACATTTTCGGTGGCGAAATGCTGAAAGGCTTCTCACTGGTCATGTTAATCGGTGTTTCTATCGGTACAATCTCTTCTATCTATGTTGCTTCTGCACTGGCTTTAAAATTGGGTATGAAGCGTGATCATTTGATCCAGCAGAAAGTTGAGAAAGAAGGGGCAGATCAGCCCTCCATTCTTCCTTAATTATTTTGCATGATCGAGCACTGATATCGCTTAAACGCCCTGTGAGTACTTACTGACAGGGTGTTTTTCGTCATCACTTCAAGGTACACTGTTATCCCTTCGGTTAACTGTCAGGAAACGATATGCATTGCCCATTTTGCGCAGCCGTTGATACTAAAGTTATTGATTCTCGTCTGGTAGGGGATGGCTCACAAGTGCGCCGTCGCCGTCAGTGCCTGGAATGTCATGAACGCTTCACTACGTTTGAAGTTGCTGAACTGGTGATGCCGCGAGTCATTAAAAGTGATGACATTCGAGAGCCTTTCGACGAAGAAAAATTGCGTCGTGGAATGCAGAAAGCACTGGAAAAACGCCCTGTCAGTTCTGATGATGTAGAAACGGCTATCAGCCACATTAAGTCACAGGTACGGGCAACAGGAGAGCGTGAAATTCCGTCCAAAATGATCGGAAACTTTGTCATGGATGCGCTGAAGAAACTTGATAAAGTGGCCTATATCCGTTTTGCATCTGTTTATCGCAGCTTTGAAGATATTCGCGAATTCGGTGAAGAGATTGCCAGACTACAAGACTAAACGCTGTAACTCTTACTAAAAACCAGAACACTGATTAAACGCTATGACACTTGATGAAATATATATGTCCAGAGCGCTGGAGCTGGCGTATCGGGGGCGTTTTACAACATCCCCAAATCCGAATGTAGGTTGCGTCATCGTTAAGGATGAGCAGATAATCGGGGAAGGTTTTCATGTACGGGCGGGCGAACCTCACGCAGAAGTTCATGCCTTGCGTATGGTCGGTGAAAAAGCGAAAGGTGCTACAGCTTACGTTACCCTTGAACCATGCAGCCATCACGGTAAAACTCCCCCTTGTGCTGATGCTTTAATTGCCGCAGGCTTAAGCCGTGTGGTGGTAGCGATGCAAGATCCCAATCCTCAAGTTGCCGGGCGTGGTTTGTATAAATTGCAGCAGGCCGGAATTGCAGTTGAACATGGTTTGATGATGGAACAGGCGGAAACCTTGAATAAGGGGTTTCTTAAACGTATGCGTACAGGGTTCCCGTACCTGCAATTGAAACTGGGCGCATCATTGGATGGCCGAACTGCGTTGGCATCGGGGGAAAGCAAGTGGATTACCTCACCGGAATCCCGTCAGGATGTGCAGAAACTCCGGGCGCAGTGCAGCGCCATTTTGAGTTCCAGCGCAACGGTACTGGCGGATGATCCTTCCCTGACTGTTCGCTGGCATGAACTGGATGCTGAAACCCAAGCGGTTTATCCGCAAGAATGGCTTCGCCAACCCATCCGTATCATTACAGATAGCCAAAATCGCGTAACTCCACAACATCAAGTTGTCCGGCAACCAGGGGAATGTTGGTTAGTACGTACTAAGCAAGATCAGCAAAAATGGCCTGATAATACCGAACAGATTTTATTACCAGCACACGGTAGCGGTGTTGATTTAGTGTTACTGATGATGCAACTTGGCAAGCGTCAGGTAAATTCTGTTTGGGCCGAATGTGGCCCTGCTTTGGCCGGAGCTTTATTATCGCTAGGGTTGGTCGATGAATTGATCCTTTATATCGCGCCGAAAGTATTGGGAAATGGTGCTCGTGGATTGTTCGATATCCCTGAATTGCAAAAATTATCGGATGCGCCTGAATTTTCGCTGTTTGATGTTCAACAGATTGGTCCTGATGTGCGTCTTCGCTTACGACCACTCTAAATCTGCTGATTTTAGTTTGGACATAAACCAAGACGCCGGGAAAAATAATGTGATAAGATCCGCGCCCCTGCGGATATTAATAAGGTAAAAGGAAGGCTATGAACGTAATCAAAGGTGTTGTTGCAGCTCCTGAAGCCCGCATTGCTATTGCAGTTGCTCGCTTTAACAACTTCATTAATGACAGCCTGCTGGAAGGAGCCGTTGATGCGTTGGAACGCATCGGCCAGGTTTCTTCAGACAATATCACCGTAGTATGGGTGCCGGGTGCTTATGAACTGCCACTGACGGTCAAAGCGTTGGCTGAGTCCCAAAAATATGATGCGGTTATCGCTTTGGGTACTGTTATCCGTGGTGGAACAGCCCATTTCGAATATGTTGCTGGCGAATGTAGTTCAGGCTTGTCCAGCGTGGCAATGTCTAGCAACATTCCTGTTACATTGGGTGTTCTGACAACAGAAAATATTGAACAGGCGATTGAACGCGCTGGGACTAAAGCGGGCAACAAAGGTGCGGAAGCTGCCTTGACCGCGTTGGAAATGATCAATGTAATCAAAGCCATTAAAGGCTGAATTTTTTAGTTTTAATTAAGGGGAATTTTGTGAAACCTGCTGCTCGTCGTCGTGCTCGTGAGTGTGCTGTTCAGGCAATTTATTCATGGCAATTATCCAAAAACAGCATTGCTGATGTTGAATTGCAGTTTCTGTCAGAGCAGGACGTAACCGGTGTTGATGTCACCTATTTTCGTGAATTGCTGTCCGGGGTAGCAGTCAATGCTACAAAATTGGATGCCTTGATGGCGCCTTATCTTTCCCGCCAGCTCGAGGAGTTAGGTCAGGTAGAAAAAGCCATCTTGCGCGTTGCGATGTTTGAACTAAGCTTTCGTGATGATGTTCCCTACAAAGTGGCTATTAATGAAGGCATTGAACTGGCAAAAACATTTGGTGCTGAAGATAGTCATAAATTCGTGAATGGGGTATTGGATAAAGCTGGCCCGGCAGCACGTAAGAAAAAGTGATTGCTTGCCAGGAGTTCCCCATTATAACTCAATGATTTTACATATGAGGCCGGATTTCCGGCCTCATATGCTCATCGTTGGTCACTTTTTGGAATTCTATTATGGCATGTGGTGAATTTGACCTCATTGCACGTTACTTCAATCGCCCTCTCATTCGCCGACGTGATGTAAGCCTAGGGATTGGTGATGATTGTGCACTGATGACCGTTGCGGATAAGCAAGAATTAGCGGTAACAACGGATACATTGGTTGCTGGTGTCCATTTCCTTCCTGATATCTCCCCGGAAGATTTGGCTTATAAAGCACTGGCTGTCAATATCAGTGACTTGGCTGCCGTTGGGGCAGATCCTGCCTGGGCATCGTTGGCGCTAACGTTGCCTGACGTCAATGAGGATTGGTTAAAACGGTTTAGTGATAGCCTGTTTGAACAATTGAACTATTACGGTATGCAGTTGATTGGTGGGGATACGACAAAAGGCCCCATGAGTTTGACACTAACCGTACATGGATTGGTGCCGGTTGGCAGGGCGTTGCGTCGTGCTGGTGCGAAGAACGGTGATTGGATTTATGTCACCGGAACACTGGGTGACAGTGCCGCAGGGCTTGCTTTGTTGCAAGAGTATCTGATCGTGGAAGATCCTGCGATTCGCCATTGGCTGGTTAAGCGCCATCTCCGCCCACAACCGCGCGTTTTACAAGGGCAGGCTCTGCGTGCTCTTGCTTCTTCCGCGATTGATTTGTCCGATGGGTTGATTTCTGATCTCAACCATATTCTGACAGCTAGCCAATGTGGTGCGCGTATTAATCTGGATGCGCTGCCTTATTCAGAAGCGATGCAGCAATATGTTCCCGCTGAACAGGCGTTGAAATGGGCACTGAGTGGTGGGGAAGATTATGAGTTGTGCTTTACTGTACCTGAGCTCAACCGTGGCGCGTTAAATATGGCATTGGCCCATTCGGGGGCAAGTTTCTGCTGTATTGGGCAAATCAAGCCTGAATCAGAAGGCATCCGCTATTTTAACAATAACAAAGAAATTGAGTTGGATCTGAACGGCTTTGACCACTTTAAAACGGATAAAAAACCAGTAGTACCTTGTCCAGCTGCACACCAGGAAGAAAACGATCAAACGGAGGGAACCCATGGATGACGCAAAACGCCACTTAAAAATGAGTAATCCTTGGCATTTATTGGCGACGGGATTCGGTAGTGGCTTATCGCCGATTATACCAGGCACAATGGGCTCAGTGGCGGCGATCCCTTTCTGGTTGCTGTTGGCGCAGCTACCAACATGGGGAATTTGGTTGATTATTGCGTTGGGAACAGTCATTGGCTGTGTGATTTGCCAGAAAGCTGCCGATGCCATGAACGTGGAAGATCCCGGTTGTGTCGTTTGGGATGAATTCATTGGAATGTGGATCACACTGATGGCGATCCCTGTACTCAATTGGCAATGGGTTTTGGTTGGCTTTGTGGTATTCCGCATTTTTGATATGTGGAAACCGTGGCCGATTCGCTGGTTTGACCGTTATGTAAAAGGTGGTATCGGCATCATGCTGGATGACATTATTGCGGCAATCTTTGCGGTTGTCGTCATCTGGTTACTGAATTTCTACCAACTGTTACCTTTCTAAATTAAATAGCCACTGAATCCCAGTGGCTATTTTTTCAAATTGTTTTTCAGCTTGTTGTTCCGCCAGAGAGGGTAATGTCTTTTTCATGCCTTAATGTTGACTCAATGGCGATTTTCAAGGCTGTCGTCATCATCTCTACAGCCATACTTGGTGCACCAAAATGTTTTGTTGCCTGCTCAGGTAAATAAGGGACATGGATAAAACCGCCCCGCACAGCAGGAATACGTTGGTTCAAATAATGCAGCAAACCGTACATAACATGGTTGCAAACGAAAGTTCCCGCTGTTTGGGATACTTTTGCGGGAATTCCTGTGTTATTTAATTCATTGACTATTGCCTTAATGGGCAGGGCAGAAAAATAAGCCGTAGGGCCGCCGTCAATGACCGGAGTATCAATGGGCTGTTGGCCTGCATTATCAGGAATACGGGCATCGTTAATATTGATTGCGACACGTTCTACGCTGATATTTGATCTGTTTCCAGCTTCCCCGACTGAAATCACTACTTCTGGTTTGACGAGTTCAATTGCTGCATAGAGCTGTTCCAGAGAAGTATCGAAAACGCAAGGCAGTTGGCGAACTTCAATATTTGCACCCGCGATTTGACATCCCTGCAATGGCCTAACGGCTTCCCATGATGGATTGATGGTTTCACCAGCGAAAGGCTCAAAAGCAGTGATGAGAATGGTTTTTATGGAAGTCGTTTTCATGACGGTTCCTTGTTGTTGTTTTATAAGAAGAGTAGAAAATAGAGCAGGAATACATTGGTAAGTAGTAAGACACATCCTGTAGGGATTTGTGCCTTGATAACGGCATTGCGGTCAGGCAATTCTAACAGGGCAGCAGGGACGAGATTAAAATTTGCCGCCATGGGGGTCATCAACGTACCGCAATAGCCGGAGAACATACCAATGGCAGCCATAACGGCAGGATTGCCGCCGTGCTGTAAGATCAAAATGGGAATGCCAATACCGGCAGTAACGATGGGAAAAGCCGCGAAAGCATTTCCCATAACCATGGTCAGCAGAGCCATACCCAATACGTACGCTATCACGGCGATAAAACGATTATCGACAGCGATATAACTTTCGGTCAGGTGGGAAATCACCGTGCCGATGCCGGCAGTCGTAAACAGCAATCCGAGCGTAGCCAGAAGTTGTGGCAGGATGAAGACGCAACCAATGGAATCCAGCAGACGGCGAGTTTCCTGTATTGGCTGTGTTATGACATCACGGCTTATGCGTAATGCTATAACCAATCCTAGCAGGCAGCCGAGAGTAATTGAAAAGAGAGTCACCAGCGTTGAATGATTTCCCTCACCAAAGACGGCTTGTTGTAAGCCTGGAATGTGGTTAAACATCAACACGCCAATCATTGTAACAACGGGGATCAGCAGGACGGGAAAAAAGAGTTGATTGCCAAGACGATCAGCGCTTTCCCGCTGTTGTTTTCGGGTACGTTGATGATAATTTCCCAGCTGAACTCCACCAAATCCTGCCAATAGTGCCATAAGAATGACCAGCACACCGATACTAATATAGGCAATTCTTTGGGCTTGGGCTTCATCGCTGATCCAGACAGCTACTATATGATGACTCCATTTCCCCATCAGGAAGATCAAACCGTAAAGCGCCCAGAATAGACCGGTAGTTAAACGGCGGGGATTTGCTTTATCACGCCATGACATTATAGCGACAGCCAGCAAGAGCAGCCCTGCCAGTACGTAGAGATACTGTAATTGAAACATTATTTCTCCTCCTTGCTGTGCAGTTTGGCGTGATTCAAGGTATTCAGTTCGTTGGCAATACGGTAATCAAGGCGATATAACCGAACTGAATGGATGAGAAAAGCACAAATGGCAGTAGGGATCCCCCAGAGAGCGATATGCAGTGGTTCGGTGTGAATACCCCCTGATTCCAGCATGAAATTGTGCATAAAGATAATTGCCCCGAAGGCGACAAAAATATCTTCCCCAAAGAATAGACCGGTATTATCCGTTGCTGCGGACATCGCGCGAATGCGATGACGAACTGAATCTGGCAACTTACCATATTGATTTTCAGCCGCCCCTTCTGCCATCGGAGCTAAGAGGGGACGAACCATTTGCGGGTGTCCGCCTAAACTGGTTAAACCTAATGCGGCAGAGATTTCTCGTATAAACAGATAGACAATCAATAAACGCCCGGTTGTTGCCATTTTGATATGAGCAATGGATTTCTGGGCCCGTTCTTTTAAACCGTGCCTTTCCAATAGGCCAATGATAACTAAAGGAAACAGGATGGTTAGTGTTAAATTTAGGGTATTAACAAACCCTGAACCTAGCTTCTCCAAAATATCGGCTATCGGCATATGAGCAGTCAATCCCGTAACAAGGCCAGCGACGGTGACGACCAGAACCGGATTAAATCTGATGACAAAACCGATGATGATGACGGCGATCCCGATTAGGGGCCAGAAGTTGATGGTTTGCTGCATATTTTATTCCCCATGAATAAATGCATTGTTGTTTTATTGTGGGTTTAGGTTGTGTTTATTGTTAATTCATTGTTTGTATGTTGTTGAACAACAAATAAACTTCGATTAACAAATAAGCAAATAAAATTCGCAATGGATTGCAAAAGTGGAATGTAGATCACTTCTTGGATGAAAAAGCGTTTATTGGATGAGAAGATTTTGCTAATCGGATTGGAAACCAAAAGGGATAAAACCGATATCTGATACCAGACGGGTATTAAATATCGGCACTAACGTGGTTACTATACCAATCTAACTTCAAGATGCGTGTGATATCGTGTTGTAAATTGCAACTTGAAGTTTAATGCGTATATAACTATTGTGCTTTTAAAAAATACTGATTATGTAATTTGCAATAGTTATATTTTGCTTGTAGTAAAACGCCGTACCCACAACAAGACCATTACTAATACCGTCAGTGGCAAGCCGTGAAATATTAGAATGACAATGGAAGGTGGTAGCCAAACATAGAAAGGGGCGACCAGCAACATTCCTATCCCAAAGCCCGTCATTTGTAACAGCGTCAGTAAACTGAAAATTGGCAAACGTAAATTTTCCGGTTCACTTTGTGCCCGTGATATTAGGCTCACTTCCGCGATCCCGTCACCTATTCCTGCCCAGATTGCGAATAGCAGTAGCCAGAATACACTGCTTTGTTGGAAAGTGAGGATAAACCCAGTCGACATCAGAGCGACACCGATAAAGAATAGTTTCTCCATCTTCAACAGGTTGCGGCTACGCAGCCGGTAACTAGCCAATCGCGCGCCTCCGAACTTTCCTATCGCCCATGTTGCCAGCAGTAATCCCATCGTGGTACTGGCGTTATCGGGGGTAAGCAGTTTTGAAATGATGGGAAAACCGACGTTATGGGCAGCGCTACCCAATGTATCTGCCAGACTGAGAAATAGCATACCTGCTAGCATGGGCGCACCGCGCAACCCGTGGCGCAATTCACGCCACTCGTTACCCAGTTCTCTTGATATTTTCAGTTCTGGCAAGGAGAGAAAACGAAGGGGCATAATCAGGATCGCCGCCAGCAGATAAGTCATGATATTGACGGTAAATACTATTTCATAACCACTACTTGCGACCAAAAGTCCCGATACAAGGCTGCCAAATACGGCTCCTGTGGCAGCGACAGAGGTAAGCCAGGAATTAGTTGATATACGTTGGGAAGCATGAACCCAATATGGCAGTTGACTGTTTAATCCGATAGCAAACATTGAATTACCTAAGCCAATGCCGAAGGCGATCACCGGTAAGATCAGTAGCTGCTGTGATGCGGGGATCAACAATAATAGGGACAGTAAAATGACACGTACCAGATCAAAAAAAACCAGCGGCCATCTGCCTGTAAATCGTCTGAAAAAAGGGGTTCCGATCAAGCTGGCAATGATACCGCCAGCAACACGACAGGCAAGAAAAATACTGACGTGCATGACGCTATTACTGAGCAGATAAACATAAGTGGAGAGGGCCACCATATTCAGGAATGCACCAAAATCGGAGACGAACCGAGCACTGACGATCAATAAGGCATTAAGGCTGGAACAACGCAAACCCAAACTATTTTCCTGGCTTGGCATGATTATTCGCTCACTTGTTATTTAGGCAGTTGTCGGAAAGTTACCAGCAATAGATCCCGAAATGCTGCATTTGTAGAAGATACTTGTCGAACACTGCTTGCCCGATGATAAAGTCGTTTATCGTTTATTGCGAGTGTTTCAAGAAAATGCTCCATTGCGGTGTGTAGCAAGGGTGGAGCTTCATGGGCTGTTGCGTGAACTTCGGAAATCACCGGCTCTGTATTGTGGCTTTGGATAAAGTGCATAAAAATCCAATTCTGACCATCCTGATGAATCCCAGAGGTTGTCGGACTGTCTTTACCGGCTTGCGCTTTTACCCGAAATTGGTGAATGTCAATCGCATAGTGATGCTTTTTCGTTAATTGGTCACCTAGAATCGCTATATCTGTTGCAAGGATATGCTGCATGATGGGATGAATAATAAAGGTTTCTTTAACATAGCTGAGTTGATTGGAACCTTTTTTGTACTCAATGTCATAGGTAACGGATGAATGATATTCATTGTCCCGATTTAGTTGAAGTGGATTCTCTTCATCAGGGTGGTAATAATAGCGCAGGATACGTCTTTCCCTATGGGTATAGTCTTTAAAATTTTGATCTAAAACCAATTCATTCCAATAATCTTTAAAGGTTTTTATTTCTTCTGAATCACGGGAAATAAGTTCACTGAAATGTGGAATATGGCAATAGTGCTCATTCATCAAACGTGCCGATATATTTGCAATTTGCATATCCTGACTACTTTTTGGTGTTGGGGTAATAATGGGATAAACGTGTTCTAACATTTCCTGGTGTAATGAGTAGGCATCGGACGCATCGTCTACTTTTGCCCAGCACCTGAGCAAGTAATGTTCTTCAGTTTCTGCATTGATATAGTAATCAGTGGGTTGGGAAATACACTCGATCACGTTTGGGTGGTTTTTCATGTGTTCGATGTTTTTAATACCCTGAAAGTTCCCGCTCTTGTCTGGGTACATAGCTAACATCGAATAATGCTGTTTAGCCGCTGTAGCCCGTTGTTGGGCGAGGCTTATCTGTGTATCAATGTCTTGTTCCTGCAAGAGAATGGAGAGATATAGTTGGTACGGATCGAGCCCTGCGATATCACGGAAGGATGAATTTACAAAGAGTCCACCAAGGCGTGGATTAATTTCAATCACTATCGGGCCATCTTTGGTCATACGAAATTCAAGATGAGCAATGGCATAGTTCAATCCAACGGCTTGTATGCAGGCTCTGGCATAGTCCCTAATCTGTTCCTGCTCAACAGGAGAAAATGATACAGGGGGACAAATCAGCAAGTTTTCCAGTACGGTGTTTTCTTTTTCTGTCAGGATCAATTTTTCATTGATCAGCACCGGATGTATTTTGTTCTGGCTGATAACACATTCGACAGTGCCTTCCACGCCATCAAGGTACTCTTCCAATAGCAGGCTTTTGCCCGGTATGTTGATATGTTTCTCACCCGCTAAAGTGAAGCACTCCTGTTTATTTCCCATAAAATCGATATAAATCGAGTGGTCATAGTGGGTTGTAAATGCGCGATAATGTGCTTTAAGTTCAGACCAATCACGGCATTTTTTGATGAAGACTGAAGCTGCCCCAAATGGAGGTTTTGCAATTAAGGGATAACCAATTATTTTAGCTTGTGAATAGAGTTCCTCTTCGGTATGGCACAAGGCATGGCGTATTGATCTGACGCCATATTTTTGCAGTGCCTGGCGCATTAAGAACTTGTTGTTACAGGTTGCAATCGCAGAAGCAGACGTATTTGGCAAGCCAATATTGCGACAAACTTCTGCAACAATGCAGCCAACTTGGCCGTAAGTAGACGCATGGCCTGCATAACACAAAATGCCTCGTAATCTATAGGTTTGTTGCAAAATGGCGACAAGATCCTGTAAGGCATCTTGTGTCAGTGACTCTAAGTAAAAAACATCATCGCTATCTATATAAAGACGCTCTGTGTGCTGGCGTCCTTTCAGCGCTGCCGTTAGGCAACTCATTCCCATTTTTTTTGCTGCGGTGAAATGGGCTTCACGATATTTATAGCGCGGAATTTGGGCATCATCGATATCAACAAACAAAATCGCATTTGGTTTCATTTGGCATCCTTGAAATAAATAGGTTTTATCATTTGCTGAAAATAATAAGTAAATTAATTATCTAGCCATTCACATTGTTCGTGTTGCCAGTTGATAAATCGGTAATAACGTTTGCCGTTTATGGATTCAAAATAAGGTATTTCTTCCGGATTAGTGAATAAAGGTACGGTGAATTTGCCTTTCATATGTGGCAGAACATATTCCGGTAAAGCGATATTGGAAACTCGACGCTTGAGTTTACTCATGATAGCAATGGCATCATGGATTGAGGCTTTGTATTCTGAGGAGCCGGGAGAGAAAGGCATAAAATGGTAGAGATAGTAAGGTTTAACCCCTATACGATATAAATCGATAAACAGTTTATGGAGGATTTCTTCTTTGTCATTGATGCCGCGTAAGAAGGGCATATTGGAAAAAACAATCGGTACGACACTCTGGATGCGGCGCACGGCAGACTGAAATTCTTCACTTAACTCAAGTGGATGACAGATATGGACACCAAAGGCGTTAACACGGTGTTTTTTCAGTGTTTCGATTAACGCATTGGTAATACGGTAGGGATTGAATGTCAGAGCCCTGGAATGAACGCGGATTAACAGGTCTTCTCTGATTTCTCTGATAGCAGACAGCGATTCATCCAATTTGTTATCTGTCAGCATCAAGGGATCACCACCGCTAAGAATGACTTCTTCCACAGAGGGGGTATTTTTGATGTATTCAAGGGATTGTTGGAAGGAAGTTCGGCCAGCGTTTGATTTACCTGAATCAACTTTCAATGTTCTTAGAGCTTCAAAGCAAAATTGACAGTAGGAGTTACAGGCATTAACCATGCGCAAGATCACCCGATTGTCATATTTATGCTGGCAGATGGGCGTTTTCATTTCATTATTAAGTTCCCAATTTTCAGATTCCCCATCATAGCCATTGGACTGCTCTTCACTCCAAAATGGAACCACTTGTCGCCAAAGTGGGTTTGTCGTGATATCGCCTGATTGGTTGGTGGCTAATATCTGGCGGAGATAATAGGGAGTTATTTGTATTTTTTGGCCTTGCAAATTTTGCTGAATACGTTGAGTTATTTCCTCACTCCATCCACCGCAGGCGATACGTAAAGATTTTTCATCACGTAATGCGTTTTTTTGTTGCCAACGCCAATCAGTCCAGTTTTCATTAAAGTCATAAAGGCGTTGTTGTGAATTAGATATGGTATTGATATTATCCATCATTATTCCTTAATATTTATTAGTCTTATTTGATGTTTTTTATTACTTTTTATTTTTTATTGCTATCGTAAGCAAAGATAATAACCATTCAAATAACATGGGTATCACAGTATTTGTATTGAGTCAAATTGATATGCTTAATTTGAGATATAGGAAATAATCTTTGGCTATTGATAAATAGGTTTTCATAATACTGAGAATATCAATATCATTTTGAAACACTATTTATATCAAATAGTAATGGTCGCTTTCTGAAATTATAAAAGATGAGTTGATAAAAAATAATATATTGGTAATGGGGAATATTAAGGGAGATAAGAATTGAAATATACCAATCTAATTTCAATATACATGTGATTTTTCCCCGCGAAGCGGGGAGAAATCACGTTTCATATAACGCTGTAAATTGCAACTTGAAGTTTAATTCGTATAGAAATTAAAATGGATGAATATTTAATAAAAACACTCATCCATTATTTATTAGCGATTATTCAGCCAGATATTTTTCGATATTATTTTGAATACCTGCCGCATCCAGCCCTAAATCAGTATGAAGCTCTTGTTGTGTTCCTTGTGGTATAAAGTTATCGGGTAAACCCAGATTCAATACGAGAACTGACAACTTTTCCTGCATCAGTAATTCGTTAACACCACTGCCTGCACCGCCCATGATGGCATTTTCTTCCAAAGTTACCAGCAGCTCGTGGCTGGCTGCCATTTCCAGCACCAGCTCTTTGTCCAGCGGTTTGACAAAACGCATATCCACAACAGTTGTATTCAGATTTTCAGCCGCTTGCAGTGCATAGTCTAATAATGTGCCAAAGTTAAGGATCGCAATGCGCTCTCCCTGACGGCGGATGACGCCCTTGCCGATTGGCAATGTTTCCAGAGGTTGGAATTCAGCGCCTGTCCCTGTACCGCGAGGATAACGAACAGCAGCAGGGCCTGCTTGATAATGATAGCCGGTATGCAGCATCTGGCGGCATTCGTTTTCATCGCTGGGTGCCATAATCACCATATTCGGGATGCAGCGCAGGAAAGAAAGATCAAAAGCCCCTTGATGAGTTTGACCATCTGCACCGACAATGCCGCCACGGTCGATGGCAAACAAAACAGGCAGGTTTTGGATGGCGACATCGTGGATCACTTGATCATAAGCGCGTTGCAGGAAGGTGGAGTAAATGGCGACGATAGGTTTGTAGCCGCCAATAGCCAGACCTGCGGCAAAAGTGACAGAATGCTGCTCGGCAATCGCGACATCAAAATATTGTTCAGGGTATTCGCGGGAGAAGCGCACCATGCCGGAACCTTCGCGCATGGCTGGGGTGATCGCCATCAGTTTTTTATCATGAGCGGCTTGTTCACACAGCCAGTCACCGAAGATCTTGGAAAATGTCGGGCGAGTCTCTGCACTTTTGGGCAAAGAACCCGTTGAGGGATCGAATTTTGGGACGGCATGCCAACTGATAGGATCTTTTTCCGCTGGTGCATAACCACGCCCTTTTTTAGTCATGATATGCAGGAATTGTGGTCCTTTCAGTTCACGCATGTTTTTCAAAGTCTGGGTTAGCGCCAGTACGTCATGACCATCAACAGGCCCGATATAGTTGAACCCAAGTTCTTCAAACAGCGTTCCGGGAACAACCATGCCTTTCAGATGTTCTTCCGTTTTTTTCAGTAATTCTTTGATAGGAGGCAGGTTGGAAAAAACTTTTTTGCCACCTTCACGCAGGGTTGTATACAGCTTGCCTGACAGAATTTGTGCCAGATGGTTATTCAATGCTCCCACATTTTCAGAGATAGACATTTCATTATCATTGAGAATAACCAGCATGTCGGGATCGATATCGCCGGCATGGTTCATGGCTTCAAAAGCCATGCCCGCAGTAATAGCTCCATCCCCAATGACGCATACCGTCTTGCGGCCTTTGCCCTCGTGTTCGGCAGCAATAGCCATACCTAAGCCAGCGCTGATTGATGTGGATGAGTGGCCGACGCACAAGGTGTCGTACTCACTTTCTTCTCGCCAAGGGAAGGGGTGAAGGCCATTTTTTTGCCGAATAGTATTAATGCGATCACGACGTCCAGTTAAAATTTTGTGGGGATAGGCTTGATGACCAACATCCCAGACTAAATTGTCAAAAGGGGTTTTATAAACATAGTGGAGTGCGACGGTTAATTCGATAGCGCCAAGGCCGGAAGCAAAGTGACCACTGGAGCGGCTGACACTGTTCAGCAAAAATTGACGCAGTTCATCGCATAACTTTGGCAAGGTTTCTTTGGGTAGCAGGCGAAGCTCTTCTGGAGTTTCTGCCAATGCCAATGTTGGATATTTCGCTATATCAATGCTCATGCTATGCCTGTGTAAAATGCTATATCCGTTAGAAGTTGAATATTAAGAACCCTGTTATTATCAGTGTGTAATTTCTGGGTTCACCTCGTAAGGCGCTTTACCGGTTTCTTTAGCTGTTTCTCTCAATGATAAAACCAGCCAATTTCTTTAAGGTTGCGGTGTCATATGACAATTTTTCCAGTTCTGTAAGGGTGGCGAGCGCTTCTTCATACAGATCTCTGGCTTTTTGTTGGGCTTGCTCTAGACCCAATAATGCAGGGTAAGTATTTTTGCCAAGTTGCTGATCATTGCCCTGACGCTTACCAATAACTTCAGTATTGCCAATGACATCCAAAATATCGTCATGTACCTGAAATGCCAGGCCGATGGCTTGCGCATATTGTTCCAGTAAAGGCAATACTTCACGGCCACGTTGTCCCGCACTATAAGCGCCTAATCGGACGGCTGAAAGTATTAATGCGCCTGTTTTATGTTGGTGGATCTGTTCCAGTGAAACGAGATCGATCTGTTTACCTTCAGCTTCCAAATCCAGTGACTGCCCACCACACATACCGGCAAAGCCACTGGCGCTTGCCAGTTCAGCGATCATAGCAAGACGATCGGATAAGGTCACATTGGGCATGTCCTGTTTTGCCAGAATTTCAAAGGCCAGTGATTGTAATGCATCACCAGCTAAAATAGCCTGACTTTCACCAAATTTGATATGACAGGTAGGCTGCCCACGACGTAAGTCGTCGTTATCCATTGCGGGTAAATCATCGTGGATCAATGAATAGGCATGAATGCACTCTATTGCTATGGCAGCGGCATCAAGACTCTTTTTAGGGAGGCCAAACATTTCTCCCACGCTGTAAACTAAAAATGGACGTAGCCGCTTTCCACCCAGTACTGCACCATATTGCATTGCTGTACCTAATGGGCTGTTTAAAAAGGGCAATGAAGAAAATATTGCCATCAGTTTGTCATTAATGTGTTGCTGACAAGCGTGCAGTCTTTTTTCAAAAGATTGCTCTTCAAAAGGAGCCTTATATTGTTCAGACATAAATTCACTCAGCATCGGACGAAAATTCATCAAGAGGCGATTGTGCATCATGGTTCAGTAAAATTTGCACTCGTTGCTCCGCCTGTTGAAGCGTTTTTTGTCCTTGTCTTGCAAGTTGAATACCACGTTCAAATTCATTCAACGCATCTTCTAATGGGAGTTCCCCGGATTCCAGCCGAATAACAATTTCCTCCAGCTCTTTAAGCGAGGTTTCGAATGTTGGCATTTGTTCGGTTGCTGATGTTTGATTTGCTTTAGGCATAATGACTTAACATATGGTTATTTAACGAATTACAGCAAAGTAAGTTCGTGACAGAATTGAGAGTACCCTACTACACCAAGAGAAATAAATCATGTGTTACCACTATTTTTTTATAGTCGGTTTTTGCAGTCGATTTTTTACAGGTGATAACCCAGATGGTGTTATACTCTGCACCCTATCCAACTGAACACTTAAGAACAATCATTGATATTGTTGATGATAGTTCAACATTGAATGACTACTATATCTTACTATGAAGTTTATCATTAAATTATTCCCAGAAATTACGATTAAAAGCCAGACCGTCCGGTTGCGCTTTATTAAAATTCTTGCCAGCAATATCCGTAATGTGTTGAAGACCTTCGGAGAAGGCATTGCTGTTGTTCGCCATTGGGATAATATCGAAGTTCGGGTTAAGGACGATAACCTTGGTGCGGAAATTTGTGACGCACTGACACGCATTCCAGGTATCCACCATATCCTGCAAGTAGAAGAGCGGGATTTTCGTGATCTGCATCATATCTTTGAGCAAACCTACGAAACTTACGGCCATTTACTGCATGGTAAAACATTTTGTGTTCGCGCAAAGCGCCGTGGTAAACACAGTTTTACATCCAATGAAGTTGAACGCTATGTTGGTGGCGGCTTGAATCAACATATTGAATCAGCCAAGGTGAAACTGACCAAGCCTGATGTCACCGTGAATCTGGAAATTGAGCAGGATAAGTTGATTCTGGTTAAAGCCCGTCATGAAGGGATTGGCGGGTTTCCTATAGGTACGCAGGAAGATGTACTGTCATTGATTTCCGGTGGATTTGATTCCGGCGTTTCCAGCTATATGTTGATGCGTCGTGGCTGCCGTGTGCACTACTGTTTCTTTAATCTTGGTGGCGCAGCCCATGAAATTGGCGTAAAGCAGGTTGCCCATTATTTGTGGAACCGATTTGGCAGCTCACATAAAGTCCGTTTCGTTGCTGTTAATTTTGAACCTGTCGTGGCTGAAATTCTGGAAAAAGTTGATGACGGGCAGATGGGAGTTGTGCTGAAAAGAATGATGGTCAGAGCAGCTTCCAGGGTTGCAGAACGCTATGGTGTACAGGCGATTGTAACCGGTGAGGCCTTGGGGCAGGTATCCAGCCAGACTTTGACTAACTTAAGGTTGATTGACAATGTTTCAGATACGTTGATCCTCCGTCCCCTGATTTCCCACGATAAAGAACACATTATTAAGCTGGCTCGTGAGATTGGCACCGAAGATTTTGCCCGCACTATGCCGGAATTTTGTGGTGTGATATCAAAAAGCCCGACAGTGAAAGCCGTTAAAGCCAAAATTGAAGCAGAGGAAAACAATTTTGACTTTGCGATCTTAGAACGCGTGGTTAGTGAAGCCCAGAATCTGGATATCCGCCAAATTGCAGAGCAATCCAGTGAGCAAGTGGTGGAAGTGGAAATGGTATCTGCACTTTCCCCTAATGATGTGTTATTGGATATCCGTTCCCCCGATGAACAGGATAATCGTCCGTTAAATATAGCCGGTATTGAAATTCAGTCATTGCCTTTCTATAAACTGGGCACCCAGTTTGGTGATCTGCCGAAAGAAAAAACGTATCTGCTTTATTGTGAGCGTGGTGTGATGAGCCGTTTACAGGCACTTTATCTGTGTGAACAAGGCTTCGGCAATGTTAAGGTGTATCGACCTTAATTGGCCCTTAAGGCACAAGGCTGCTTACGGAACCGATCCGATAAGCAGCCTATGTTGTATCTTCTTCCCTTTTATAGGGTGAGATGATTACTGGATGTTTTGGTAATTATTAATACCAGGGGGTAAAACGAGTTGGGCGGCAACTTCTGCGGCTTTTTCTTTTCCTTTCAACAATTCAATCAGTTTCAAGGCGAAGTCAAAAGCAGTGGCAGGCCCTTGGCTGGTCAGTAAATTAACCCTTTCGTCAAAATAAACCCGTTTATCAATCCATTTTTCCGGTGCAATCTTATCCTGCATACTGGGATAGCCAGTCATATTTCCGACAGGGAAAAGGTGATGATATTCCAATACAACTGCCGGAGAAGCACAGATTGCCGCAATAATTTTCCCCTGACTTTGTGCGGTTCGAATTTTTTCTACTACCAGTAAGCTGTCACGAAAACATTCTGCACCTTTTATGCCTCCCGGCAGAATAATGGCATCAAAATCTTCGTCAACGACATTAACCAAAGGGATATCGGCCACGATTTTGACACCGCGTGAGCAGGTTAATGTGAGGGAACCATCGGATTCTGCACTGGCTACGGTAACATTAATTCCCGCCCGAACAAGTAGATCAATTGTCGTGACAGCCTCGGTTTCTTCACTACCGTGGGCGAGACAAATAAGGGCTGAGGCGCTCATATTCTTCCTCCTTGCGTTTAATGTAATGATAAACAGCAGTATTTTCTGTAATTGGCACACCGTGAACACGGGCTCGACGCATTAAAAAACCGGTAATGTAGTCTATTTCTGTATGTCGCTGTGCCCGTACATCTTGCAGCATGGATGAGTAATTTTCAGCGGTTTGCTCAATTACGTTCATGACATAATCAATCAATGTTTGTTTGGTTGTATGGATACTGTCATGTTTCATAACTTGGTAAATTTCGCCACATAATGCCTGAATTTGTGTCTGGTGATGCAGTAAGTCACCATTTTTGCAGTCATAGATGACGGTGAGAGGATTAATGACGCAGTTGACGGCAAGTTTCATCCAACTGATAGCATGTATTTCATTATGCCATGCTACATCGGGCAGGGCGCAGTGTAAAACATCAGCCAGATCGCTGAGTTTGGCGGTATTGGCTGTTATGGCACCAATGTGAGTTATCCCTTGTGATGTATAGTGCACAATGCCATTTTTTCGATAGGCTCCATGCGTAGTTACGCCAAGTAAAATAGGGTTGGGCAGAGGCGCGAATTCTTCCTGGGTTCCCATTCCATTATGCAATAACAGGATTGGGCAATGGGGAGACAGTTTGTCAGCAAGGTGATTGACCGCGTCAGACACTTGCCACGCTTTTAAACAAACGAGGAATAACTTGCTTTCAGCAAGGTGTTTTTCGTCGTTGGCAGGAAATTGTTGATTAAAAGCCTGACCATTGAAGTTTTCGATCTGGACGGAAATAACAGACTGCGGAACTCTTAGCCATCCCTGAACACTATGATTCTGTTGGGATAAAGCGGCAAGCCACAGTTTACCTATAGCGCCACAGCCAAGAACGGTTATTTTCATATTTCTTCCTGATCTGAAAATAGGATAATTGCAAAAAGAGCGTTGGGCTTCCGAGTATAGAGCTTTTGCCAATAATGGAAAGCGGTTATCATGCCGATTTATTGATTAGCTGGAGGTGACGGGTAATGCCATCATTTGATATTGTTTCTGAAGTTGATATGCAAGAAGTGCGTAATGCAGTAGAAAACGCACAGCGTGAGTTAAGCAATCGTTGGGATTTTCGTAACGTCCCTGCGAGTTTTGAATTAAACGAAAAGAATGAATCGATCAAAATTGCCAGCGAATCTGATTTTCAGGTGAACCAACTCGTCGATATTCTGCGTGAAAAGTTTGCTAAACGAGGAATTGATGGCTCTGTAATCAACATTCCTGAAAATATGGTTCATAGTGGCAAAACGTATAGTGTAGAAGCGACCTTACTGCAAGGTATCGAGACGCCGTTAGCGAAGAAGATTGTGAAGCTGATTAAAGACAGTAAGCTGAAGGTACAGGCCCAGATTCAAGGTGAGCAAGTGCGGGTAACAGGTAAGGCGCGCGATGATTTGCAAAGTGTCATGGCATTGGTTCGTGGTGCAGAATTGGGACAGCCTTTCCAGTTTACTAATTTCCGCGATTAATTTCCGTCATTATCCTAAGAGTGAATAATTAATCATAGTACGGTGTTTAGTAACACCGTACTTGTTATAAATACCCAAGCTATTTATGGGATAATACAAGCTGTTCTAACTGGTTGCGATTGGTTAGTTTAGTATCGACTTTGATATACGCACTGTGTTCTTCTGGTGCGATGACAACATCTTTTACACCAGCTTGCGCCAATATCTTTTTCTCCAAAACCTCAGCGTTGCTGAGTTTTTCTGGCAAAATGAGCCTGATGCTGCTGACATAGGGGGGTTGCTGTAAGGTCAGGCTGATAATAAACCAGAATGCGGTCAGCGCGATGCCTCCCATAAAGACAAGTGATGCACCTTGCCATTCGTAAAGTATTCCCCCAAGGAAACCTCCCAAAGCAACGCCAAGAAATTGACTGGTAGAATAAACGCCCATAGCAGTGCCTTTGTAACCCGCTGGTGCCTCTTTACTGATGAGTGAAGGCAAGATTGCTTCCATGATATTAAATGCAAGGAAGAAAATTTGAATACCTGCAAAGATCCCCCAAAGATGCGATCCCTGAGACCATAAAACAGCTTCAGCGATGAATAGCATAGCTATACACAGCAAAAATACCTGTTTCATGCGACGTTTTGTTTCTGCGTAAATAATGAAAGGCAAAACGGCGACAAAAGAGATAAGTGTGGTAATTAAATACACTTTCCAATGTTGTTGTGGAGGAAAACCCACTTTTTCCATAATAAGGGGAAGGGCAACAAAGCTCGACATCAATAAGGTATGCAGGCAGAGAATACCAAAATTGAGTTTGATGAGTTGGGGATCGAAAAGCACACGTTTGAAGCTGCCGCGTGCAATACCTGACTCACGATTTAATAAATGCTTGTGTGTATTGGGTACGGCAAAAAGTGTGATCAGTATTCCGCAGCAAGCCAAGATTGCAATTGCTCCAAATAGGCCATTTAAACCGATTTGGTGGGTGATAATAGGGCCGACAACAATAGCAAAAGCGAATGTAATGCCAAAGCTAATGCCAATAAATGCCATTGCTTTTGTTCGATTCTGCTCACGAGTCAGGTCTGAAAGTAATGCCATGATAGCGGCGGATATTGCCCCTGTGCCTTGTAAGGCTCGCCCGATAATAATACCCCAAATAGAGTCGCTTAAGGCGGCAATAACACTGCCTAATGCAAAAATGAGTAGCCCGCCGATGATTAAAGGTTTTCTGCCAATTTTGTCTGAAAGAAGCCCAAATGGGATCTGGAATATTGCCTGTGTTAAGCCGTAGATGCCAATGGCAATTCCGATAAGTGCTTCAGTCGCATCATGTAACGCTAAACCATAGGTCGTCAGAACTGGCAGAACCATGAACATGCCTAACATGCGCAGGGAGAAAACAGAACCTAAGCCCCATGTTGCCCGAAGTTCAAGCGGAGTCATTTTATTATCGTTCATGGATACCTCAAAAAATCTGGTATGACATTTCAATTAAGTGGGAGCAAACAAAAAAGAAGTGTTTGTAACCGAATAAGTTGTCATTGAATAGAGATAAAAGAAAGGAAAAAGATGGCAGGGTTTAGCCTGCCATCTAAATATTACCAGACGTAAGTCAGTAGGTTTTCTGGTGATGCTGTTGAATCTACAGACATCATGACGCTTAATGACATGATAGCGACGATAGAAAACAGAAATAACTTACGGGCCCAAATACGGTCATTAGCGGTTTTATAACCTGATAATGCCATACCCAACCACCAGATGCTCACTGCGGCAGCGACGATAAGGTATTTATAACCCGCATAACCGCTGATGGCCAGCATCAAAGTGGCAACCATAAAGGCCAGAATATACAAAGTGATGTGGTTTTTCGCTACGGAAATACCTTTAATCACGGGTAATACTGGGATGTTGGCCGCTTGATAATCTTTGAACCGAAAAATAGCAATGGCATAAGAGTGGGGCATTTGCCACAGGCTGAAGATCAGCAATAAAATCAACGCGCCTGTATCAAAATGCCCTGTTACTGCACAGTAACCAATCACGGGAGGTGCTGCGCCTGACAAGCTACCAACCAGCGTGCCATAAACAGATTTTCTTTTCATGTAGAGGCTATAAACCCCAACATAAACGATAAACCCGATGAGAGCTAACTGCATTGCTAAGACATTAGCTGCTACATAAAGCAGCACTATGCCAACAATACCTAACACTGAGGCGTAAATCAGGCTGATTTTCGGATCGATAAGCCCTTTCACAAGGACTCTTTCTTTCGTTCTTTCCATGATACGGTCAATATCGCGGTCGATATAGTTGTTGAATACACAACCTGATGCTACCACCAGCGATACCCCGCCCATCGTTGCAAAGAACAAGGGGTAATCTATTACGCCCTTGGAAGCGAGTAGAAAACCACCAATCGCAGAAATTAGATTTCCGAAAATAATTCCTGGTTTGGTCACTTGCAGGTATTGCTTAATCATTCAAATCAACCCTTAATCAACCATCATATTGATGTTCAGGTTGTACATAATCCACAGAGAGCCAACAACAACGATAGCGATGACTACTAATGTGAATATTAAGGCAACGAGGTTCCAACGCTCTTCAGACGATGTATTCATGTGCAGGAAGCAGATGAAATGAACAAAAATCTGAATAACAGCCATAGCGACTACTGTCACCAGAATTGTGCTGTGTGAAGCAGTGCCATCCATCACCATCCAGAATGGGATCACGGTCAGTATGACTGACAGAACAAAACCAATTAGATAGGTTTTGAAGCTACCGTGGCTTGCGCCGGAATGAGAAGTATTTGGATGACTCATTACATAGCTCCCATCAGATAAACGATAGTAAATACACAGATCCAGACAACGTCAAGGAAGTGCCAGAACAGGCTCAGGCAGTTCAGACGCATACGGGTCACATTAGTCAAGCCACGGCGTGAAACTTGAACCATCAGGATAACGATCCAAATCAGGCCGATTGTTACGTGCAGACCGTGAGTGGCAACCAGTGCGAAGAAGGCAGACAGGAACGCACTACGATCAGGGCCAAAGCCTTCTGAGATCAGTTTATGGAATTCATAAACTTCCATTGAAACGAAGCCAAGGCCAAACAGGAAGGTAATGAATAGCCACAAATTAACCTGACCCGTTTTACCTTTGTTCATGCCCAGCATGGCGAAACCATAGGTGATACTACTAAACAGCAGCAAGAAGGTTTCTACCAGTACAAATGGCAGTTCAAAAATATCCTTACCCGTTGGGCCACCCGCAGTGCCGTTAACTAACACGGCATAGGTAGCGAACAGACTTGCAAACAGAATCAAGTCACTCATCAGGTAGATCCAGAAGCCAAATATCTTGTTAGCTCCTGTATCGTGGTGCCCATGAGTATCATGGGCGGCTGTGTTGTTAATGGTTTGAGTCGACATTATTTCACACCTGCCTTTCTCAGATCTTCGTAACGCTGATTTTCAACTTTCTCGATTTCAGCTACAGGAACGTAATAATCAACGTCTTCGTCAAAGCTTTTCACGATGCAACTGATGATGATGCCAGCGAAGCTTGCAATAGCCATCCACCAGATATGCCAGATCAAAGCAAAGCCTAAGGTCAGACAGAAAGCACTGATAATCACACCTGCACCGGTATTTTTAGGCATATGAATTTCTTCATATTTAGCAGGACGCTTATATTCAGTACCTTTTTCTTTCACATCCCACCACGCATCACGAGTCTGAATGTGTGGAACTTCCGCGAAGTTATAGAACGGAGGTGGAGATGATGTTGACCATTCCAGAGTACGGCCACCCCATGGATCACCGGTCAGATCACGGTTCTGCTCACGGTCACGGATACTGACGTAGAACTGGATAACCTGACACAGAATACCAAGAGCGATAAGCACAACACCGCCTGCTGCAACCACCAGCAAAGGATGGAATTCAGGGTTGATATCCTGGCTTAGACGACGAGTCATGCCCATGAAGCCCAGCGCATACAGCGGCATAAAGGCAACGAAGAAACCTGTGATCCAGAACCAGAATGCACGAACGCCCCATTTTTCATTCAGCGTGAAACCAAATGCTTTCGGGAACCAGTAAGTAGTACCAGCAAAACAGCCGAATACCACACCACCGATGATAACGTTATGGAAGTGAGCGATCAGGAACAGACTGTTATGCAGAACGAAGTTTGCACCTGGTACTGCCAGCAGAACACCAGTCATACCACCAATGGAGAAGGTAACCAAGAAGCCAACCGTCCACAACATTGGGGTTTTGAATTCAATACGACCACGGTACATGGTGAACAGCCAGTTGAAGATCTTAACCCCAGTTGGGATGGAGATAATCATCGTGGCGATACCAAAGAAGGCGTTAACGTTCGCGCCGGAACCCATGGTAAAGAAGTGGTGCAACCAGACAATGAACGACAGGATGGTAATAACGATTGTTGCCCACACCAGTGAGGTATAACCAAACAGGCGTTTTTTCGAGAAGGTTGCAGTGACTTCGGAGAAAATACCGAAGACAGGTAGAACCAGAATGTAAACTTCAGGATGGCCCCAAGCCCAGATCAGGTTGATGTACATCATCATGTTGCCGCCCATATCGTTGGTAAAGAAATGGGTGCCCAGATAACGATCCAGGGTTAGCAACGCGACGGTTACTGTCAGGATTGGGAACGCGGCAATAATCAGGATGTTGGTGCACAGTGAAGCCCAAGTGAAGACTGGCATTTTCATCATGGACATACCTGGTGCACGCATACGCAGGATGGTCACGAAGAAGTTAACACCGGTCAGCAATGTACCGACACCAGAGAGCTGAAGACTCCATATCCAGTAGTCAACACCGACTCCTGGGTTGTACTCCAGACCAGATAGAGGCGGGTACGCCAACCAACCGGTTTGTGCAAACTCACCTACTCCCAGAGAGATGTTGATCAGTGCGACACCGACAACAAATAACCAGAAGCTCAAAGAGTTTAAGAATGGGAATGCAACGTCACGCGCGCCGATTTGCAGAGGAACAACAATGTTCATCAGGCCGACAACGAAAGGCATCGCCATAAAGAAGATCATGATAACGCCGTGAGCGGTGAAGATCTGATCATAATGGTGCGGGGGCAGGAAACCGGCTTCACCCGCGGAAGCTAAGGCTTGCTGTCCACGCATCATGATGGCGTCAGCGAAACCACGGAGCATCATCACCATGGCAACGACGATGTACATGACACCAATTTTCTTATGGTCAACGCTGGTTAACCATTCACTCCAAAGCCATTTCCATTTACGGAAATAAGTCAAGGAACCAACAACTGCCAGTCCCCCAAGCAAGATCCCAAGTAATGTCACCACAATAATGGGTTCATGTAATGGGACCGCATCCAGTGTTAATTTTCCCCACATGCCTTTATTCCTCAACACCTGAATGAGCCGGCTGACTCATATTCATATTATGACCCGCAGCTTCACCATGTTCTGTTTTGCCGTGAGCAGCCATACCATGCATACCACCATGGCCCATGTCACCCATGAATTTGGCGATAGTCTCTTGGAACAGTTTTGGTTTCACGCTTGAGAAGTATTCAACGGGATTGTTTTGGCTAGGTTTAGCCAAGCCATTGAATGCTTGTACGGTATCCAGGGTTTTCGGTGAAGCTTTCACTTTCTGCACCCACTCTTCAAACCCTGCACGATCATCAGTCGCGGTTGCAGTGAATTTCATGCCTGAGAAGCCATGACCACTATAACTTGCTGAGAATCCATCGTATTTGCCCGCTGAGTTAGCAATCAGGTGCAATTTTGTCTGCATGCCCGCCATTGCATAAATCTGACCACCTAACTGTGGGATGAAGAAAGAGTTCATCACAGAGTCTGAGGTGATTTTGAAGTTAATTGGAACATCTTTCGGGAATACGATTTCGTTTACAGTTGCGATACCCTGTTCCGGATAGATAAACAGCCATTTCCAGTCAAGGGAAATAACTTCAATTGTCACCGGTTTTACATCACTGTCCAATGGCTTATATGGATCAAGTTCATGCGTCGTTTTCCATGTAATCGTCGCCAAGGTGATGATAATCAGGATAGGCACAGTCCAAACGACAAGCTCAATTTTATTTGAGTGTGCCCAGTTTGGACGATAAGTTGCAGATTTATTGGCTTCCCGGTAACGTAAGGCAAAAATGATTGCCATTACAATAGCCGGTATAACAACGATCAGCATCAAACCAAACGCTGTCAGTATCAGCGTTTTTTGTTCGACGCCGATCGCCCCTTTGGGATTCATCAATACCATATCACAACCACTTAGCATTAAAGTGGCTGCGAGTAATGACGATAACCCAATAGTTTTTTTGTATTTCATAAGTCTCATTGAGCGACCCCAGATAACAAAAGCTTTATTGTCGTTTCATCAGTGCGGGCATTCTACGGTAAGGTTACCGGAGTGTAAACAATTGTAATAGAAGCAGGTTGGCTTGTGGGCTTTTTATGTTAGAGGGATCACATGTGATTCTAAATTTAACAAAACGTTAATTTCGGTTGGTTATCTTAACCAAAAAATCAAAATAGACAATTAATTTCAAATAACCATTTGTTTTTAAAGTAAATTACTTGATAGAAATTAAAGAAAAAATCCAAAAAAAAGCTTTCTTATCGATAAGATAACTGTTATTTATTGGTTTCAATGAGCAGCATCAGGCTGCTCACCGATTAAATTAATTATTAGAAATTATATTTTACACTGTAAACAATACCATCCTGCAAGAAATCTTCTCCCAGTTTGTTATCCGCATAACGGTACTGAACCCCGGTAGTAAAAGAAGGATGTGGAGTCCACCATAATGCAATAGCGCCATTAATGCCTTCACGTCCGCCGTTACCGTAGCGTTCATTGCGGTTCAATTCAATTTCATTCCAGTTTGTAACACTGAATTTTTGTTCCCAAAGGTTGAAATCGTATCCTGCAACCCAGCCTACGACATAACCGTTATTGCCTGAATAGAAAGTTTGGTCAACATAATGCAGTGCGACAAAAGGCTTGAACCACAGGCCACCAATATTAGCATTATAGCCTAATCCATAGAGTGTATTGACTTCATGGAAGTTTCCACCGTTTGCTTTGCCTGGTAATGAATAGGTCCCATAAACATGGCCATAAAGGTTGAAACCGGTATCACCCAGATAGAAACGGCCTGTTGTCTTGAAAGTATAACGTTGGTTATCGCCCGGTTGGGCTGTTTTACTGTTAAAAGAATTCTCTAAATCAGCGAAACCATATAGTTCGCCCCAGCTAAATCCTGCTCCACCTTCCAGTTCTAAATAAGCAAAATCATCCTTATGTGAGGTTTGTCCGGTTTTATGAGTGGTATGTTTGCTCCAGTCAAGGTAGTTCATGCTGACATTGCCAAATCCCGACTGGTATTCCGCACTGGCTGAAGCAGAAACTAAAGCTGTGGCAATTGCGGTGAGTGTCAAAATACGTTTTTTCATAAATTCCCTTTATATGGTTTTAAGGTGGTTAACGCTATTTCGAATAGTTCGAAATAATATGCGTTCAAATAATAATATTTGTTAGTTAAAATATAAATAATTTCACTTTGAAAAAATGTTTTTTAGGCCACAAAATTGTAGGTTTTTACTCTTCTTGTGAAGTTTGTCACTATATAAACTCGATAAGCTAGCAATATAAATTGGTGACAGAAGGCTGAGCTTTGTCAACCTTCTGCTATAGGCAGGTGTGAAAAGGTATTGAATGGGAACAGTAAACTAGGCGAGCTTACTTTTCTTTAAAGCCAAATAATCTAATATTCCACCTAAAAGAAAGCCCAGGGTTCCAATGATGACACTCAAGGATAACAGTGGAGATATCCATTCACTGATTTCATGCATATATAGTATGTATTCTGGCGATATCGTGTATACCAGAGAGACTAAGTGAATGATGATAAACAGTACGCTGCTGATAATTAACCAAACTATAAATATCAAGGCGGCCAATATCATGATAGTAAAGGCAAATTTATAAGCATTCTTGAATAGTGTTCGAGGCAGAAAATCATCATTTTTCTCGGTATAAGTCAGTGTCTTACGGCAGATAAACAACAACACAAGTCCCGGCAATCCGATAATAACAGAAAATAGATAAAACATTGGCCAGCCATAAGCTTCTGCAAACCATCCTGCAACTGGGCCAACATAAACTCGGCCAACTGAGGATAATGCAGAAAGTAACGCGAACTGTGTTGCTGAAAATGATTTATTACATAAGGTCATTAGAAGAGCAACGAAAGCCGCTGTTCCCATGCCGCCACAGATATTTTCCAGAAAAATTGCCGACCCCATTAGGTAGATATCTTTAGGGGTAATGGCAAGTATCCAATAACCGAAGTTTGAAACAGTTTGAAGAATGCCAAAGATCATCAGGGCACGGAACAAGCTTAACCTATGCATCAAATAACCGCCGTACAATGCGCCGACAATGGTTGCAGCGAGTCCGAGAGTTTTGTTGATCATACCGACTTCGACCGGATTGAAACCGACACCACGAATAAGGAAAGGTGTGCTGAGTGAGAGTGCAAAAGCATCTGCCAGTTTGTACAGTACAATCAGTAGCAAGATAAGCCAGGCATTGTTGCGGCTGAAAAAATCAAACAATGGCTCGAATACCGCCTGATGTAATGTTTTTGGTGGTGCTGTATTGATTTCTGGTTCTTTGGCTGTAAGCGTGGCATAAACACCGATCAGCATCAGGCCAGCCATAACCCAATACATATTTTGCCAGCCAATATAGGTGGCGAGTAACAAGGCCAATCCACCAGAAACCAGCATAGCCAACCGATAACCCAATACGGAAATGGCGGCACCTGATCCTCGTTCTTCCTGAGATAACGAGTCGGTTTTATAGGCATCAAAAATAATATCTTGGGAAGCTGAGAAGAATGCAACAGCAACAGCCAATGCAGCAAGCCACCATAAATGCTGGGAAGGTTGCAGGAACCCCATTGCTGCAATACTGACGATCAATAAAAGTTGAGTAGCGAGCATCCACCCCCGGCGGCGTCCTAAAAAGGAGGGAGTATATCGATCCATTGTGGGTGCCCAGAGAAACTTAAAAACATAGGCTTGACCAACCAAAGTGAAAAAACCGATAGTTCGGATATCGATGTTTTCGACAGTCATCCATGCTTGTAACGTTCCAGCTGTGAGTGCAAGAGGCAGGCCTGAGGCAAAGCCTAGTAAGAGAAGGGTTCGATAGTTGCGTAATGCAGATAGGTTTAAATAACGGTGGTTAGTCATGGGCCTCCCAAAACTTTCTGCATACTCTCTAATTTTGTCAGAATTAGGCAGAAAGTTTGTTCATTATCCTGTTAGTGGACGTTTTGTTTGATAAAGGTGCTAATTGACGCATCCTGAGCCATGTCTGCGATCACATCAGATAAGACAGTATTGACTGCATCAGCAATTTTTGTGTTTGTTGCTGCCAATGGTCCCTGAGCATTGTAGCTGGTACGATAATTTTTGATTTGTTTACTACCGTCTTGAGCATAAGCAATGATAGAGATTTCCGCTTTGGCTGAAATATCATGACGAAGACTGCCTTCTTTCACATTGGCGTAGAGTTGATTGACAACGATCTGCAAATTGGCATTGGCGGGAGAGCCAATCATATAGCCGCGAGCCACCATTTGTTTTTCCAGCGCTTCTTGTAGTAAGAAGCGTAAATCACGGGAAGGAACTAAGGTAACTAATCGCGCATTACGATTAATTTGGGCCAGGGCTTGAGATTGACGTTGGTCGACCCCACTAATACTGACTGTGATCGCTTTCATGGTTGGATCTGCTGGAGGCAGGGTAATTTTAGGCTGAATAGCTAATGTGTTGCCTGAGTCTGCACAGCCAGATAAAAAGAAAAGCGTAATCAATGGAATAAATATTTTCTTTAGCATGTAGGTTTTCTCAATTCAAGATTCGGATACTCAATATTAATACTGATAATTTAAACCGTAGCTTAAACCGCCGTAATCATAGCATCGCCATGGGTAGCGGCATATCCCTGATGATTGAAACATGGTTTGAAATATCGTGAGAAATACCTGACGTAAATTCTGTTAAGGAGATTGGGTTACCCCGATGTTATAAATCACGGGAAATAATCTAAAATCAATGACGTGGTTGATAAATAACCTTTGGTGATTTAGGAGAATGGGATGGTTCGTCAAGAAATAGAAACAAAGTTACAGGCGGCATTTAAGCCTTCTCATCTGGAAGTGACCGATGAAAGTTATCGTCACAATGTGCCAGCGGGTTCTGAAAGCCATTTTAAAATTGTTATCATAAGCAATGAATTTGTTGAACAAAGAATGCTTAGTCGCCATCGCTCAGTATATAGTGTTTTAGCTAAAGAATTAGAGGAAGGTGTACATGCTTTGGCACTGCATACCTATACGGAGAAGGAGTGGACAGAACTAGCAGACACTGTTCTGGCTTCTCCGGCATGTCGTGGTGGAAGTACAACAACATCAAGCTTGTGATTTTTCGAGTTAATCTCATAGCTTGTTTGTCTCTATTTTATTAATCTGGATTTAATTTTAGCTAGCAGCCTTCGGGCTGTATTTTTGTTTATATGCATATTGCATCAACAGTATCATCATAAACAATATTGTGACGTAGTCATTGAGCAACGTTTATCACATAAGTCAACAAATCATGCATGCTTTTGTCTGCAATTCTCGACTCATACTGTCTGCGCCGCTATAATGCTGCGTCTAAATTTTTAGAATGGTTTCGGGACGCTTCTGATCACAGGGATTCTCGGTTTTTAAATGCGACCGCCCCGGTTCTTAAAGAGTACTGCAATCAGCTTTTTAAGCCTTGCAGCCATTCTGAAGTTGACCGAGCACTATGATTTTTTTGAGGTAACAAGATGCAAGTTTCTGTTGAAACCACTCAAGGCCTTGGGCGTCGTGTGTCAATCACCGTTCCTGCTGCCGATATCGAAAAAGCAGTTGACAGTGAACTGGTTAATGTAGCAAAGAAAGTCCGTATCGATGGCTTTCGTAAGGGCAAAGTGCCAATGAAGATCGTTAAGCAGCGTTATGGCGCTTCTGTTCTTCAAGATGTTCTGGGTGATCTGATGCAGCGCAATTTCATCAATGCGATCATTGAGCAGAAAATCAATCCAGCAGGCGCACCAAGCTACAAACCTGAACAGTTTAAAGAAGGTGAAGACTTCACTTACGCAGTTGAATTTGAAGTTTATCCAGAAATTGAACTGAAAGGTCTGGAAGAAATCGAAGTTGAAAAACCTGTTGTTGAAGTAAAAGATGCAGACGTTGACAACATGCTGGACACGCTGCGTAAACAGCAGGCAGATTGGAAAGAAACTGATGAAGCAGCAGCTGCGGAAGATCGTGTCACTGTTGATTTCACTGGCTCCATTGATGGTGAAGAGTTCGAAGGCGGTAAATCAACTGATTTCGTTCTGGCGATGGGCCAGGGTCGTATGATCCCAGGTTTTGAAGATGGTATCGTTGGTCACAAAGCAGGCGAAGAATTTACTATCGATGTGACTTTCCCAGAAGATTACCATGCAGAAAATCTGAAAGGTAAAGCGGCGAAGTTCTTGATCAACTTGAAAAAAGTTGAACAGCGTGAACTGCCAGAGCTGACTGAAGAGTTTATCAAGCGTTTTGGTATTGCTGATAGTTCTGTTGACGGTTTGCGTGCCGAAGTTCGCAAGAACATGGAACGTGAACTGAAAAATGCTGTTCGCAACAACATCAAAACTCAGGTTTTGGATGGTCTGGTTAAGGCTAACGAAATTGAAGTTCCTGCGGCTGTTGTTGACAGTGAAATTGATGTACTGCGTCGTCAGGCTGCTCAGCGTTTTGGCGGTAGTGAAACACAAGCTCTGGAACTGCCACGTGAGCTGTTCGAAGAGCAGGCTAAACGCCGTGTTGTTGTTGGCTTGCTGTTAGGCGAAGTTATCAGCAGCAATGAGCTGAAAGTCGAAGAAGATCGCGTTACTGCGTTGATCGAAGAGATGGCTACAGCTTATGAAGATCCAAAAGAAGTTGTTGAGTACTACAGCAAAAATAAAGAAATGATGAACAACATTCGCAACATTGCTCTGGAAGAGCAGGCTGTTGAACTTGTTCTGAGCAAAGCGAAAGTTTCTGAAAAAGAAGCTGGCTTCAATGAACTTATGAATCAAAATCAATTGGCATAAGTTTCATTTATTGATTGCCTGAGATGATGAAACCTCACTCTCAATGAAGTGAAGCGAAGTAAACCCGCAGGCTATGCTTGCGGGTTTTTTTATTGTTCTTGAAAAAAACAGATTTAACCTCATATCCTTTCTTACTATTATGTAAGAGCTTACTACTTTTTAGGGGGGAAAAGCCCCTTGTTAGTTAACTTTGGATCATGGTCATCATCGCTTATCTCAAGTAGAATCAGTTATGAATGGCACCAGCGTGAGTTCTATTAGGAGACGGAAATGTCATACAGTGGCAAGCAAGATCAATATGCACCTAACATGTCTTTGGTGCCGATGGTGGTTGAACAAACAGCACGTGGCGAGCGTGCATTTGATATCTTCTCCCGCTTATTAAAGGATCGTATTATTTTTCTGACTGGGCCTGTTGAAGATCATATGGCGAACTTGATCGTTGCCCAAATGCTATTCTTGGAAGCAGAAAACCCAGAAAAAGATATTCATTTATATATCAACTCACCTGGTGGGGTTATTACGGCAGGCATGTCTATTTATGACACGATGCAATTTATCAAACCAGATGTGAGTACTATTTGTATGGGACAGGCCTGTTCAATGGGAGCATTCCTGCTGACTGCTGGAGCAGAAGGGAAGCGTTTCTGTCTGTCAAATTCCAGGGTTATGATTCACCAGCCATTAGGTGGTTTCCAGGGGCAGGCGACTGATATTGAGATCCATGCGCAGGAAATCCTCAAGGTTAAAGCGCGTATGAACGAATTGATGGCGAAACATACCGGACAGCCACTTGAGAAGATCGTTAAGGATACAGAACGAGATCGTTTCTTGTCAGCCGAAGAGTCCGTAGAATACGGGTTGGTTGATAGTATATTCACCCAGCGCAGCTAATTATTAATTAATTTATTACTCCGATGCTAGCCTTTTCTCTAAGCGTTTCTTAATGTTGACGCCAAACTAGGCGGAGTAATAGCGTTTTTTCTGTTATGCCGGACAAACTGGGATAACAGTTCATAAAGTGAGGTTGACTGATGACAGATAAGCGCAAAGACGGTTCAGGAAAGCTGCTGTATTGCTCTTTCTGCGGGAAAAGCCAACATGAAGTACGGAAATTAATAGCCGGCCCGTCAGTGTATATCTGCGATGAATGTGTCGATTTATGTAACGATATCATTCGCGAAGAAATTAAAGAGCTGGTACCACATCGTGAGCGTAGTGCATTGCCTACCCCTCATGAAATTCGCCAACATCTGGACGATTATGTTATCGGCCAGGAAACAGCGAAAAAAGTGTTAGCAGTTGCGGTTTATAATCATTACAAGAGATTGCGTAATGGTGACTCCACTAACGGTGTGGAACTCGGCAAAAGTAATATTCTGTTGATTGGCCCGACAGGTAGCGGTAAAACGTTATTGGCAGAGACATTAGCTCGCTATTTAGACGTTCCGTTTACTATGGCTGACGCCACGACATTAACCGAAGCGGGTTATGTCGGGGAAGATGTAGAAAATATTATCCAAAAACTTCTGCAAAAATGTGACTACGATGTGCAGAAAGCACAACGTGGTATCGTGTATATTGATGAAATTGATAAAATTTCCCGTAAGTCTGATAACCCATCAATTACTCGCGATGTGTCAGGAGAAGGGGTTCAGCAGGCCCTGTTGAAACTGATTGAAGGCACGGTGGCAGCGGTTCCTCCTCAAGGTGGTCGTAAGCATCCACAGCAGGAATTCTTGCAAGTTGATACATCCAAGATTCTGTTTATCTGCGGCGGTGCATTTGCCGGCTTGGATAAAGTCGTCAGCCAGCGTTTGAATATCAGTTCAGGTATTGGTTTTAGTGCTACAGTTAGGGGTGAATCAGAGAAAGCCACAGAAGGTGAATTGCTGTCTGAGGTTGAACCGGAAGATTTGATTAAATTTGGGTTAATTCCCGAATTCATTGGCCGTCTGCCCGTTGTGGCAACGCTGACCGAACTTAATGAAGAAGCACTGATTCAGATCCTACAGGAACCGAAAAATGCGCTGACCAAACAGTATCAGGCCCTGTTTAATCTTGAGGGTGTCGAACTGGAGTTCAGAAAAGAGGCATTGACTGCCATAGCGAAAAAAGCAATGGCACGTAAAACGGGTGCTCGTGGTCTTCGTTCAATTGTTGAGGACGTTTTACTGGATACAATGTACGATCTGCCATCGATGGAACACGTAGAGAAAGTTGTCGTTGATGAAACGGTTGTTGAAGATAATTCCGCACCATTATTGATATATAGCAAGCCGGATGCCCAAGTTTCTGGTGAGTGAAGAAATGGAGTAGGAAGCACCGATTATCAATAGGCATTGAAAAAAACAAATGAGGGAGTATCCCTCATTTTGTTTTTTGCCGGTATAGGCTATTGAATGTCAGATTCCTGTCCCCATATATTTTATATTCTTTGAAGTGAAACTCGTGAAAACCGTGTTTCACGAGATTCCTAAAACTGGCGAAAGCTAAACGAAGAGAGAGCTCTATGAATCCTGAGCGTTCTGAACGCATAGAAATCCCTGTATTGCCTTTGCGCGATGTAGTGGTTTACCCACATATGGTGATCCCTCTGTTTGTTGGGCGTGAGAAGTCGATTCATTGCCTGGAAGCAGCAATGGAGCACGACAAACAAGTCATGTTGGTCGCGCAAAAAGAAGCATCTACTGATGAGCCGGGAGTCAATGATCTTTTCTCCGTAGGTACAGTGGCTTCTGTTTTACAGATGTTAAAGTTACCAGATGGCACAGTAAAAGTTCTGGTTGAAGGCTTGCAGCGTGCTCGCATTACCACGTTGACGGATAATGGCGAGTATTTCTATGCACAAGTTGAATACTCTGAATCCCCTGACGTTGATGAGCGTGAGCAAGAAGTTCTGGTAAGAACGGTTATTAACCAGTTTGAAGGTTATGTCAAACTGAATAAAAAGATCCCGCCAGAAGTATTAACATCATTGCACAGTATTGAAGATGCGGCAAAATTAGCAGACACCATTGCTGCACATATGCCTTTGAAAATAAACGACAAACAGACAGTTTTAGAAATGTCCAATGTTGTTGAACGCATTGAATACCTGATAGCAATGATGGAATCAGAAATCGATCTGTTACAGGTAGAAAAACGTATCCGTAATCGCGTTAAAAAACAGATGGAAAAAAGCCAGCGCGAGTACTACCTGAATGAGCAAATGAAAGCGATCCAGAAAGAATTGGGTGAGATGGATGATGCACCTGATGAATATGAGACGCTGAAACGTAAGATCGAAGACGCGAAAATGCCGAAAGAGGCTCGCGAGAAAGCCGAAGCTGAATTGCAGAAATTAAAAATGATGTCTCCGATGTCGGCAGAAGCAACGGTTGTTCGTAGTTACATTGACTGGATGGTGCAAGTTCCTTGGGTTTCACGTAGCAAGGTAAAGAAAGATTTAATAAAAGCTCAGGAAGTACTGGATACAGACCATTATGGTTTGGAGCGTGTCAAAGAGCGTATTCTTGAATATCTTGCGGTACAGAGCCGCGTTAGCAAGCTTAAGGGCCCGATACTTTGTTTGGTCGGGCCGCCTGGTGTGGGAAAAACCTCATTGGGCCGTTCTATCGCACGTGCAACTGGGCGTAAATATGTGCGTATGGCATTGGGTGGTGTACGTGATGAAGCGGAGATCCGTGGACATCGTCGTACCTATATTGGCTCAATGCCGGGCAAATTAATCCAGAAAATGTCCAAGGTAGGGGTTAAAAATCCACTGTTCTTGCTGGATGAAATCGACAAAATGTCATCCGACATGCGTGGTGATCCGGCTTCAGCATTGTTAGAGGTGCTTGATCCTGAACAAAACGTAGCATTTAACGATCATTACCTGGAAGTTGATTACGATCTCTCCGATGTTATGTTCGTGGCAACATCTAACTCTATGAATATTCCTGCTCCATTGCTGGATCGTATGGAGGTTATTCGTCTATCGGGCTATACCGAAGATGAAAAATTGAATATTGCTAAGCGTCATCTGCTGCCAAAACAGATCGAGCGTAACGCTCTGAAAAAAGACGAATTGACTATCGATGATGGTGCAATTATTGGCATTATCCGTTACTACACTCGTGAGGCTGGCGTTCGTAGTTTGGAACGTGAAATCTCTAAATTGTGTCGTAAAGCGGTTAAAGCATTACTGATGGATAAGAAACTTAAGCACATCGAAATTAATGCGGATAACCTGAAAGATTATCTGGGTGTGCAGAAAGTGGATTATGGTCGTGCTGATACAGAAAATCGAGTTGGTCAGGTAACTGGCCTGGCATGGACAGAAGTTGGTGGTGATTTGCTGACGATTGAAACAGCCAGTGTACCAGGTAAAGGTAAATTGACTTATACCGGTTCATTGGGTGAAGTGATGCAGGAATCCATCCAGGCGGCATTGACAGTCGTTCGTGCTCGTGCTGATAAGTTGGGTATCAGCTCTGATTTCCATGAGAAACGTGATATTCATGTTCATGTACCGGAAGGAGCAACACCAAAAGATGGCCCAAGTGCGGGAATTGCAATGTGCACCGCGTTGGTCTCTTGCCTGACGGGTAATCCAGTTCGTGCTGACGTAGCCATGACAGGGGAAATTACTCTGCGTGGTCTAGTACTGCCAATCGGTGGCTTGAAAGAGAAACTGCTGGCAGCGCATCGTGGAGGAATTAAAACGGTTTTGATCCCAGATGACAATAAACGAGATCTGGAAGAGATCCCACAGAATGTGATCCAAGATCTGGAGATCCATCCCGTCAAGCGTATAGAAGATGTTTTATCTATCGCTTTGCAGGAACCCGCATTTGGTGCAGAAGTGGTATCACTAAAATAGTACAAAAATAATGAGCTAACTCAAGAACTGTATATAAAATTCAGGTTGGTGAGCACATTCAGGCTTGCCAGCCTTTTTTTGTGTCATTAAGTTAGATTAGTCTAATTATCTAATTAAAAATTTTGCTGTTCCATGATTTCTTGCTAATACTGGAAAAGGATTGATATGACGGCATAACTGCCGTGTTATCTGTTGTAAATCGGTTTCCGTTACGATAGTAATACTAAAATGGGGATGATAAGAGTGAATAAGTCACAACTGATCGACAAAATTGCTGCTGATGCCAACCTTTCTAAGGCAGCGGCCGGACGTGTAGTAGATGCATTCATTTCTTCCGTATCTGGTGCATTGAAAAACAGTGATGATGTCGCTTTAGTGGGGTTTGGTACGTTTACTGTACGTGAGCGTGCTGCGCGTACAGGACGCAACCCTCAGACAGGCAAGGAAATCAAGATCGCAGCAGCAAAAGTACCTGCTTTCCGAGCTGGAAAGGGGTTAAAAGACGCTGTTAATGGTTAATGAGCAGGCAACAGGCTCTGGTTTTTGTTATTGCAATAAACTTCAACTGACTGGGCCTTGTTGATAGGCTAGAATATAAGCGCATCAATTGATTGGTGCGCTTTTTTTCTCTTAGCGTTTGAATTGTCGTAATATGACAGTTTCTTTTTCACTAAAGCGGAGTTTTACGTCTTTATGATGGACAACCTACGCACGGCGGCGAACGGTCCTGTGCTCAAAATTGTGTTGGCGCTAATTATCCTGACTTTCCTGGTGACAGGGGTAACCGGTTACCTGTCAAGCGAAAGTGGTAATTATGCTGCCAAAGTGAATGGCCAAACCATTAGTCGTGCTCAGCTAGAGCAGGCATTTTTGCAAGAAAAAAATGCTCAGCAGGAGAAGCTGGGAGATGAATTCTCAACTTTGTTAAGCGATGAACAGATGCTACAGCAGCTTCGGCGCCAATCATTGGAGAGACTTATCAATGCCACTTTGATTGAACAATATGCCCGCAAGCTGGGTTTATCAGCAAGCGACAATCAGGTTGCACAGGAGATACGTAACCTACCGTTTCTCCAGACTGACGGCCAATTTGATAACAACAAATATCAGGAGTATTTAAACTGGCTTTCTCATTCAAACATCAGCCCTGATAATTTTGCGGAACAGGTTCGTCAGGAACTGATTAATCGCCAGTTGAAGCAAATTGTTATAGGGGCGGAAATTGCCTTACCGCCAGAAATAAAACAGGAAGCAGCATTATTTCTGCAAGAAAGGACCGTACGTTTTGCGACTCTTGAATTGAAGTCAATTGAAGAGAAGCAAACAGTGACTGATGAAGAGCTGAAAAAATACTATGACGCAAATAGTCAGCATTTCACTGTGCCAGAAAAAGTGAAAGTCAGTTATATCAAAATGGATGCTGCCAATGAACTGAAAGATGTCACTGTATCTGATGCTGATATTGAAAAATATTATAAAAACAACCTGGCAAAATACACTAAACCTGAACAGAAGAAGTATAGCTTTATTCAACTGGATTCAGACTCTGTCGCTAAATCGGTTTTGGATGAGTTAAAAAAAGGGGCTGATTTTAGTCAATTGGCGTCAGAAAAATCGACTGATAAGTTTTCTGCTCAAAAGGGGGGAGATTTGGGATGGATGGAAGAAAATTCTCTGCCTAATGAGCTCAAATCAGCGAATTTGACACAGAAAGGGCAATTTTCCGATGTGGTCAAATTATCTAATGGATATGCCATTTTCCGTTTAGATGATATTAAGTCTCAGGAAGTCAAACCGTTGGTGGATGAGCGTTCGGAAATAGAAAAAATTGTTAAGCAGGAAAAAGCGGTTGATGCTTTCTATGCATTACAGCGGAAAGTGAGTGATGCCGCAGTTAATGATAATGAGTCTTTGGCAGCAGCAGAAAGAGCGGCGGGTTATCAAGCCGTGACCACGGACTGGTTTGATCGCAATCATGTTCCCACTGAGATTAATTTCAACCAAGTTGTTCAGGCTATTTTCTCTGGCAATTTGATTGATGATAAAGGCGCGACAGGAATTAACTCTGATGTCATTTCGGTTGAAGGCGATAGAGCTTTTATTCTGCGTGTTGACAATGTTAAGCCTGAGACAGTCCAGTCGTTTGAACAGGCCAAACCTGAAGTGGCTGAATTAGTGAAACGCCAGAAAGCAGAAAAACAACTTCAGATTGAAAGTGAAAAACTACTGACTGCCCTGAAAGAAGGCAAAGGTGAGCAAGCATTGAAAACCGCGGGAATTCAGTTCGAGCAACCTACCGTGATAAAACATCTGTCACAAACCAATCAGGCTACCGATGTGGCATTCACTTTACCTCATCCTAAAGAGGGTAAGCCTGTATATGGATTAGCTCAAGATGAACTGGGTAACGCTGTGCTTATCCAATTGGATCAAGTTGTTCCTGGATCTGTTACAGATGATCTGCTCAAACAATATATGGTGGGTTATCAGTATCAAACCGGTAATATCATGCTGGAGTCACTAATAATGAATTTACGTGATGATGCGGATATTAAATTCGGTCAACTTGAATAAAATTGCGAAGTTACTCGCATCTGTTTTTGCAACATAGCAATTGAAAAAGGCCACTTTCGTGGCCTTTCGCATATCTGAACCTTGCTTGTTGCCCGGAAATATTATTATGGCAATCTCTCTTTCACCAACAAAACATGCACCATAAAACATGGAGAGATTTACATGAAATATTTAAGGATATTATTTAATTCACTCATGATGGCATTGTGTATCAGCATGCCATTAACTCATGCCGCTACCGTTAATGAATCTACTGATAAAGTGGTGAAACAACCTGTTAAAACCACCGTTGAAGACAGTAAAGTGAAAGAAGGGGGAGGGCAAGTTTCAGGCCAACAATTACAGGGAAAAGGTGTTGTTAATATTAATACTGCAAGTACTGAAGAGTTGGCGAAAGAACTCAATGGGATTGGCGCTAAAAAAGCACAGGCGATTATTGAGTATCGTGAAAAATATGGTCCTTTTACAGCAATAGAGCAATTACAGGAAGTGCAAGGTATTGGTCCGATTTTTATAGAGAAAAATCGAGATAAATTGACTTACTAAGTGTTATGCCCTCTTGTGTATTGCCAGTCATTTAATCAAGAGGGCTGTGATATCGATCAAGAATAATTGATTAAACACTATTGTCATTAAATTGTTTTGCTATTGTTATGTTTTATCTGGTCGGATGAGTGTGGGGGAAATAGCAATGAGCACGATTATCAAAGTCAGGGGTTACCATATTGATCTTTTCCAGCATGTGAACAATGCTCGTTATTTGGAATTTATGGAAGCAGCTCGCTGGGATTTACTTACTGAAGATGACACGCTGGAATGGTTAAATTGTAAGAATATTGGTTTTGTTGTGGTGAATATCAATATTAATTATCGCTATCCAGCCGTGATTACAGATGAGCTGGAAGTGAAATCTTCGATGCGAGAGTTACGTAACAAAAGCGGTACATTTTTTCAGGAGATTATTCGCAGGGGTGATAATCAAATTATTGCAGATGCTTTAACTACATTTGCTTGTATTGATTTGAAAACTCAAAAAGCGTTAGTTTTAGAAGGTGAATTACGAGAAAGGATGGAAGCATATAAAAACAATGCCGAATAACGATAAGATAAAAATGTGGAATGAGAGGCTCGTGGAACCTCTCATGGATAATATTAATGAGATAAAATGTTTTGACTAACTGAGATGTGTTTTGGATTTCATATCTAACATCGTGGCTTGGGTATTGCTTAAATAATAATTTAATCCTTTAGCCCTGAGGTGGCAGGCAGCGCATTCACCGCATCCGTCACCTTGAATACCGTTGTAGCACGTAAGGGTTCTATTGCGAACAAAATCTAATTTTTGATAATAATCTGCCAATGCCCAAGTTTCCGCTTTGTTTAACCACATTAGAGGGGTTGCGAAACGAATATCACGAGCGATACCAAGGCTGACTGCTTTATTGAGTGCTTTGACAAATTCATCACGACAATCTGGATAGCCCGAAAAATCTGTTTCACAAACGCCAGTAATAACGACTTCAGCTTCAACCTGATAAGCATAAATTGCCGCCAGAGTTAAAAATAATATATTACGGCCAGGCACAAAAGTACTTGGGAGGCTACTTTTTTCACTTTCACTGAAATCGGGTACGGGAATATTGTCTCTTGTCAGGCTACTGATTGCGAGTTCGTTCAATAAAGTAACATCAAGTACTTTGTGGGCAGCAGCGCCCAATTCTTTGCTTATACGACAAGCTACATCAATTTCAGCACGATGACGCTGTCCATAATCAAAGGTGACACAGTGAACTTCGTCATATTGGTGGAGTGCCTGAATTAAACAAGTGGTGGAATCCTGTCCACCACTGAATACAACAACGGCTCGTTTCATGATATCTACCTCGGTAAATTGAAGGAGATATGTTACTTATAACCGTCTAACTTGGGTAGTTGTGTTAGGTACTGTGTGATATCACCGATATTATTTCGCACCCACTCTGGGTTGTAATAAGTATCAAGGTAGCGCTCTCCACTATCACAGAGTAATGTCACAATTGCCCCTTGTTGGTTGTTATCGTGCATTTGCTTGGCGAGTTGTAAAGCTCCCCAGACGTTAGTTCCTGTTGATGCTCCCGTTTTTCTGCCAATTAATTTTTCAAGCCAATAAATGGTAGCAATCGTGGCAGGATCGGGAACTTGGATCATGTCATCGATAACCGTAGGAATAAAAGAAGGTTCTGCGCGTGGACGGCCAATTCCTTCTATTTTACTGCCCGTACTTCCGCAAATATCATGGCGGTTCTGATGGTAGCAATCGTAGAAGACGGAGTTTTCTGGATCGACAACAATAAGTTTAGTGTCATATCCCTGATAGCGGATATAACGACCAAGTGTCGCAGATGTGCCACCCGTTCCTGCACTCATAACGATGTAAGTTGGTTCAGGAAAAGGCTCTAGTTGCATCTGGCGGAAAATACTTTCTGCAATATTATTGTTTCCTCGCCAGTCAGTTGCTCGCTCGGCATAGGTAAACTGATCCATGTAATGGCCATTAAGCTCTTTTGCCAGGCGCTCTGATTCTTGATAAATCAGGGCGGAATGCTCTACAAAATGGCATTTACCGCCATAGAACTCAATCTCTTGAATTTTGCGCTTGGCAGTACAGGAAGGCATAACTGCAATAAATGGTAATCCAAGTAAGCGGGCAAAATAAGCTTCCGAAACAGCAGTACTTCCGGATGAGGCTTCAATAATAGGTGTTCCTTCTTGGATCCAACCATTAGTGAGCGCATAAAGGAATAGGGAACGTGCAAGTCGATGTTTGAGGCTACCAGTGGGATGCGTGCTCTCATCTTTGAGATAAAGATGAATACCTGGAAACATTGGGAGGTTAAGACGAATGAGATGTGTATCAGCACTGCGTTGATAATCAGCCTGGATAGCTTTTATGGCATTTTTAGCCCATAAAGACGACATAAATTGACCCTAAATAGTAATACCGTAGTGGTATATAGATTACCCTTACATTCGGAGAAATAGATTATTATTTTTCTTAGAATATCCGTTATATTTGGGAAATATTTCTATAGGATTTAGATATGTTAGATAAAATAGACCGTAAGCTACTGGAACTGCTCCAACACGATTGTAGTCTATCCTTGAACGCACTGGCTGAAGCCGTTAATTTGACTTCGACACCTTGCTGGAAGCGCCTTAAACGACTTGAAGATGAAGGTTATATTGTTGGCAGGGTTGCCTTGTTAAATGGGGAAAAACTCGGTCTGGGTTTGACAGTGATAGTGATGATTAAAACCCAGCAACATAGCAGTGAATGGTATGAACAGTTTGTCACCTTTATAAAAGAGATGCCAGAAGTCTTAACATTTTATCGTATGGCTGGTGAATATGATTACTTGATGCATATAGAAGTTGTTGATATGAAGAGTTATGATCATTTCTACAAGCGTATGGTAAATGGGGTTTCTGGTTTGATTGATGTTACCTCTAACTTTGCCATGGAAAAGATCAAATATACAACGGCGCTGCCAATACCCGATTCAGTAACATCATAAAGATCCCTTTGGTCGGTAGGTGCTAACTCTTTCATTTTTTACCTTGGGAATAGGTGTGTGAGATTATTTTCACAATTAAGCTGGTATTTTATTCGTGAATGGCGGCGTTATCTGGGGGCTGTCATTTTCCTCGTTTTGATTGCGGTGCTGCAACTCATTCCTCCCCACTTAGTTGGGATTATCGTTGATGGCATTAGCACAAAAACAATGACCTTCCGCCAGCTATTGATGTTGCTGGGGTTAATGCTGTTCATTGCTTTGGCAATCTATGGTCTGAGATATGTTTGGCGTGTATGGTTGTTCGGTGCTTCTTATCGGCTAGCTGTTAAGCTGCGTGGTGACTTCTACAAGCGTCTGAGTAGTCAGAATCCTGAATTTTATTTGCGTCATAGAACAGGCGATCTCATGGCACGCGCAACAAATGATGTTGACAGAGTTGTTTTTGCCGCAGGTGAGGGAGTCCTTACTTTGGTTGATGCTTTAGTTATGGGGTGTTCTGTCCTAATTGTAATGAGCGTGGAGATCAGTTGGCAATTAACATTGTTATCATTAGCACCGATGCCCATTATGGCCTTGGCGATTAAGCATTATGGTAATCAGCTTCATCATCGTTTTAAATCTGCGCAAGGCGCATTCTCTGTACTGAATAACCATGCGCAGGAAAGTTTGACTAGTATCCGTATGATAAAAGCGTTTGGATTGGAAAAACTTCAATCTAATCAGTTTGAAGAAGTTGCTATTGATGCTGGGCGTAAGAATATGCATGTGGCGCGTGTAGATGCGCGTTTTGACCCCACCATTTTCATTGCTATTACTGTTGCAAACCTCTTGGCTGTCGGTGGAGGGAGTTGGATGGTGGTGAATGGTTCCATGACCCTTGGTGAGTTGACCAGTTTTGTCATGTACCTGGGATTGATGATCTGGCCTATGTTGGCATTGGCATGGATGTTCAACATTGTTGAGAGAGGAAGTGCTGCTTATACACGTATCCGCAGTTTGTTGCAGGAACCTCTGGTAACCGAAGATGGTGTGTTGTCTTTATCTTCAGTGCGAGGGAGTTTGCAGGCAAATATCAACATATTTACCTATCCCCAAAGTGATAAACCTGTTTTGGAAAATATCCATTTCCAACTAGAACCTGGTCAGTTATTGGGGCTTTGTGGGTCAACGGGGGCAGGGAAGAGTACTTTATTGGCGTTGTTACAACGGCAGTTTGATGTAACCGATGGAGCTATTCTTTTTCAGTCAAAAAATATCTCTGCGCTTCGAATAGAAGAGTGGCGTTCACGATTGGCTATTGTCAACCAAACTCCTTTCCTGTTTTCGGATACGGTTGCAGGTAATATTGCGTTGGGGCGACCCGATGCAACCCAAGAACAAATAGAAGAAGTCGCTCGCTTAGCAAGTGTACATGATGATATTTTGCGATTGCCTCAAGGTTATCAAACGGAAGTGGGAGAACGTGGTGTGATGCTTTCCGGGGGGCAAAAACAGCGTATATCCATTGCCAGGGCTTTGCTGTTAGAGGCGGAGATTTTAATCCTTGATGATGCCCTATCAGCCGTTGATGGTCACACGGAACACCAGATTATGAAAAATCTTAGCCAATGGCGGCAACAGCGCACTGTTATTATCAGTGCGCATCGGCTGTCGGCATTAACGGAAGCCGATAATATTTTAGTTATGCAACATGGCTCGGTTATACAACACGGCCAGCATAAACAGCTTATCACCCAATCAGGTTGGTATTCCGATATGTACCATTACCAACAATTAGAAGCTGCATTGGGTGGAGAAAATGACTAAAACGCATATAGGTAAGCTATGGCCGTCATTAAAGCGCTTGCTTTCTTACGGCAAAAATTACCGCAAACCGATGCTAATTGCTGTATTGATGTTGTGGGTTGCTGCATTGGCAGAGGTAAGCGGACCTCTGATTGTGAGTTATTTTATCGACAATATGGTTGCAACGGGAAATTTACCGCTTGATATTGTTGGTGGACTTGCCGCAATATTCTTGATTTTGCAGCTTATTGCTGCCGCTTTACACTATTATCAAACATTATTTTTTAATCAGGCATCTGTGGGAGTGGTGCAGAAGCTTCGCACTGATGTGATGGATTCAGCATTACGTCAGCCATTAAGTGCTTTTGATAATCAACCCGTCGGACAACTAATATCCCGTGTAACAAATGATACTGAGGTCATTAAGGATCTGTTTGTTAATGTGATTCCAATGGTATTTCGCTGTGTTGCACTAATTGGTGCCATGCTGATAGCCATGTTTGTTTTAAATTGGCGTATGGCATGTGTTGCAATCGTAATATTTCCGGCAGTCTTGCTTGTAATGGTGATCTATCAGCGTCTTAGTACCCCAATAGTGAGGCGGGTTCGCGGTTATCTGGCTGACATTAATGATGGTTTCAATGAAGCCATTAATGGAATGAGTGTGATTCAGCAGTTTCGTCAGCAAGCTCGTTTTGGCGAGAAAATGTTGGCTACCAACCGAGCTCATTATCAGGCTCGTATGCAGGCTTTACGGTTAGATGGCATCTTATTAAGGCCATTATTGAGTTTCTTTTCTGCCGCAATATTGTGTGGTTTGCTCTTATTGTTTGGTATCAAAGGCACTGAGGTTATTGGCGTTGGTGTATTGTATGCCTTTATTAACTATCTTGGGAGATTAAATGAGCCGCTGATTGAGTTGACTTCACAGCAATCGGTATTGCAGCAAGCGGTAGTTTCAGGAGAACGTGTTTTCGAATTGATGGATAGTCCACAACAGCAATATGGTAATGACTTGCGGGCATTAGAAAGCGGCAGAATTAATATTGAAAACTTAAATTTTGCTTATCGTGGTGACAAACTTGTCTTGAGCGATATTAACCTGCATGTTCCTCCACATGGATTTGTGGCTTTGGTTGGGCATACAGGGAGTGGAAAAAGTACTCTGGCTAATTTGATTATGGGGTACTATCCGTGGCAAGACGGTGAGATCTATCTTGACAGGCGTTCCATATCTTCGCTTTCTCACTCAGTGCTGCGTAATGGGGTGGCAATGGTGCAGCAAGATCCTGTTGTTTTGGCAGCTTCATTCCTCAACAATATCACGCTAGGGCGGGATATCAGTGAAGAGAAAATATGGGAAGTACTAGAATTAGTTCAATTAGCTGACTTTGTTCGTAATTTACCCGATGGTTTGAATTTCGTTTTGGGAGAACAAGGGAATACACTTTCAGCTGGCCAAAAACAGCTTTTAGCAATGGCTAGAGTTTTAGTGCAAACGCCACAGATCCTTATTTTGGATGAGGCAACCGCGAATATTGACTCTGGGACAGAACAATCAGTACAGAAAGCTCTGAGAATGATCCGCAAACAGACAACATTGGTGGTGATTGCTCATCGTCTTTCAACCATTATTGAGGCTGATTCCATATTAGTGCTGCATCGTGGTGCAATTGTTGAGCAAGGTCAACATCAACAGCTACTGGAAAAGCGTGGACGCTATTATCAAATGTACCAACTCCAGCAAGTTGGCGAGACGTTGAATGAGTCAGTGCACGTTTAGTGTGCATATTTAGGCAGCGTATAGGGAGCAGATGTATTTTTTGTTCCCTTTTTTATCCCTTCTTTAAAGATGTTTTTCTATAACAAACTGATTAAACATCATTTTTAACTTTTGGCATATCCCTTGCAAACATTCCCTTGTACAAACGTAGCGAAAAACGGGGGAAATATGAAACTTATCACCATCATCATAAAGCCATTTAAGCTGGAGGAAGTGCGGGAGGCACTTGCTGATATAGGTATACAAGGTATGACTATAACAGAAGTAAAGGGATTTGGACGTCAAAAAGGTCATTCCGAACTTTATCGAGGTGCTGAATACAACGTTAATTTTTTGCCCAAAGTTAGGATTGATATTGCTACCAATGATGAACGAGTTGAAGAAATTATCCATGTTGTTCAGCAGACTGCTTTCACTGGAAAAATGGGGGATGGAAAAATCTTTCTCTTTGAATTGCAGCGTGCCGTCCGGATCAGGACGGGTGAAACGAATGATGCAGCACTGTAAATGAGAGAGGAAAAAATGAAGAATAAATTTTTATCCATAGCATGCATTGCAGCCAGTTTTCCTTCGTTTGCGATTGCTGCGGAAAGTAATCCTAATAAAGCAGACACTGTATTTATGTTAATCAATACGATACTTGTACTTTTTATGACAATACCTGGCATTGCCCTATTTTATGGGGGATTACTACGCAGCAAAAATGTGTTGTCACTAATGTCACAGGTGATTGTCAGTTTTTCATTGGTTTGTGTGCTTTGGATTATTTATGGATACAGCATGACTTTTGAGACGGGCAACGCTTTTTGGGGTGGTTTTAGTCAGGTTATGTTAAAAAATATATCCATAACTGATCTAACTGGTAATTTTTATCAGTTAATTCATGTTGTTTTCCAGGGGGCATTTGCGTGTATTACTGTTGCTTTGGTGGTGGGCGCGTTATGTGAAAGAATTCGTTTTTCTGCATTGCTGATTTTTAGTGTGTTATGGCTGACAGCATCTTATATCCCTATGGCGCATATGGTGTGGGGTGGCGGCTGGCTTGCTCAGGATGGAGCCTTGGATTTTGCTGGCGGGACTGTTGTTCATATTAATGCGGCAGCAGCAGGTTTGGTTGGTGCTTACTTACTTGGGAAGCGCTCAGGTTTTGGGCGGGAAGCATTTAAACCTCATAACCTACCAATGACTTTTATTGGAACAGCGATCCTTTATATTGGATGGTTTGGCTTTAATGTGGGATCTGCTGGTGAAGTAAATGCTATTTCGGCACTGGCTCTAGTAAATACGGTGGCAGCAACGGCGGGAGCAGTGTTGTCATGGGTTTTCTGTGAGTGGCTATTTCGTCAGAAACCTTCGCTTTTAGGAGCATGTTCCGGGTGTATTTCGGGTTTAGTCGTCATTACGCCTGCTGCTGCAACAGTGGGTATCGGTGGTGCATTGGTGATGGGGTTGATTGCAGGTATTGCGGGCTTATGGGGAGTGGTCATACTGAAGAAATGGCTACGTGTTGATGATGTTTGTGATGTGTTTGGGGTACATGGAGTATGCGGCATAGTTGGTTGTTTGTTGACCAGTGTTTTTACTGCATCCGCTTTAGGTGGAATAGGGTTTGCTGAAGGAATGACAATGCTAAGACAGCTTGGCATTCAGGCTATTAGTATATTGGTCTGTATAGTTTGGTCATCAATAGCGGCTTATATTTCATTTAAGATCGCTGATAAGTTGGTTGGGCTACGTATTAATCTTGAGTCAGAAAGAGAAGGACTTGATATTACTTCACATGGTGAAAGCGCTTATAACTGAGCACTTTTCTCTACTTGCAAATAGGTATGCCGTAATAACAGAAAAGTTGACTACGGCATACGGTTATTGATTCAATTCATCATAGCTTACGAATTACTCCCTCCTGGACCGCAGAAGCGATAAGCACACCTGCACGGTTATAGATATGCCCACGGACAAAACCACGCGCTCCTGATGCTGATGGGCTTTCGATTGAATAGAGTAACCAGTCATCCATATTGAAAGGACGGTGATACCACATTGAGTGATCAATCGTGGCTATTTGCATATTTTCCGCCATAAATTTTACGTCATGGGGCTGTAGTGCCGTGGGCAGAAAATTGAAATCTGATGCATAACCCAGCAAACAATGATGAATGGATGGATCTTCTGGCATTTTTCCGTTGCTACGGAACCAAACATAACGCACAGGGACTTGGGATGAATGATTAGGCCGATTTTGAAGAGGAACGAATTTCATCTCCAAGGGAGGCGTAGAAAAAACTTTTTTTAATTTTGTTGGGAGTGAGTTAGCCATTTTTTTTACAATTTCTACTTGGGAATCTAACTCTTCAGGAGACGGGACTAGGGGCATAGTATTTTGATGTTCAAAACTTTCTTCATGTCCTTGAAAGGATGCGGTCATGTAGAAGATAGGATGACCATTTTGTATTGCGCTGACGCGGCGGGCACTGAAGCTTTTTCCATCACGCAATATTTCAATATCATAAACAATGGGCTTATGGCTATCACCTGGGCGTAGAAAATAGCTATGAAAGGAGTGGATCATTCTATCATCCGCGACGGTTTGTTTTGCTGCATATAGTGCTTGGCCTATGACTTGCCCACCGAAAACTTGAGGAAATCCTAAGTCTTCACTTTGTCCTCGGTAAATGCCTTCTTCTATTTTTTCTAAATGTATCAAGTTAATTAAGTTTTGTAATGCTTGACTCATAATATGCCTTTACTTTTAGAGCATTTGAAAAGTATCAATGAAAGATTATGGATAATAAGTTTTTATTTATTTGAAAATAAATGGATTAAGTTGTAAATAAAATTATCCTTGAGTTTTTATTTTAGATGTGAATTATCACTGTTAATTTCATCAAGGCTTATCAAATAATGCGAATGTATTGTTTTGTAAGTTTATCTTTTTATTTGTATGATTATTTTTATTTTAAATACTAAGGGTGGGGAAATTGTTATTTAACTTAGGTTGAAGGTGTGAAATTATGTGGTTTTTATATGGTATAGCAATGATTCATTAGTGTTATTAAATATATCTATTATTGCATCTGTTTACTGTTCGTCTACTGTGAGTTATAGCTTGAAAAAAATACTGAAAGTATTCTGTTAAGTAAAATTATTAAATTTTTGATGTTTTTTACAACGTTATGGGTAATAAAGCAGCATTCAAATGAAGTTGCCTTGCTATTTCATCATGTTTGAAAGATAATGACCACCGCTTCGAAATTTGAAGCTAACATCAATGGGGGCTCTGTTGGTTCTCCCGCAATGCTAACTTGTTAACTTGGTCAGGTCTGGAAAGAAGCAGCCATAGCAAGGGATGCGTGTGCCGGGATGTAGCTGGCAGAGCCCTCACCAGTTCCAAGCTCATCATAAGATTATACTGTCAGCCGATAATAGTTACCGGCTCAAGTCACTTCCTATCTGAACATTACAGCTTAGCGGACAAATTTCCAAACAGATGATGGGATTTTATCATAGAGTTTATTCATAGTAAGTTCAGCCAAACGGTGATCAGCCGCGGAGTAGAACAATTCAAGTTCATCTTCCGAAAGCTCATATTTATTTTTTTCAATTACGCGTTCCAGTGTTTCAATAGAAGTGCATTTTCTTAAACGCATCAGATAGTCAGTTTTAGTCATAATCGCCTTATCTTATTTAGTATAAAAAAATAGTTAGAAATATATTTATCAGATTTTACTTAGAGAAGCGTTCAAATCATGTAACAGAACGTTAGTTAAGTGTTTGTTTGTTTTTTGCCATTTTGTAAGTTCAAGAAAGCTTATCTTATCACTTCCAAATAAATTATATGTTTCATCTAGATAGTCATCAATTAAGGTGCTCAGAGTGTGGTTGTCTGAGTATTTAATTTTAAAGCTCCAAACAAAAGCTGCAATGTGTTCAATCAATTCGTTTAGTTTTAAACTTTTCTCGGAGGTCAGATCGTGAATCCAATGGTTATCAGTGCGATTCAGGACGGAAAAAGCCTCATGAATTAAATTTTCGCATAAGTATTTTAATTCAGCAATATCATGCCTTCTTGGTGAATATTCATCCATAATCACCTCCGTAAACGATGCACAGCTTATTTAAACTAAGGCTTATACATGCTAATTATTATAGTCATTCTTTTAGAATAGAGCCTATCAAAACATGATTATTATTTATTAATGTTAATGCTCTATTTTACCTATCTGCCAACTAGTTTTTTTAACAAAAGTTCATTTACGTTTAGTTATGACAAAAACACTAAATTCTGGCAAAGCCTCGTTCCTGGCAAGCATTAGCATTCTACTACGAAGGATAATCATATCCACATATGCTGTGAAATATATTAAATTATACTAATACAGTAGATGCTGTAGCAATAGCACAAACAATCATTATAGGCGATTGTATTGAGACTTTCAAAATCAATATAGCGTCATTATTACATATGTCTCCATCGAGATGGAACACTTTTTACCATTAAAGGTGTAATCGAGAGAAAAACCAAGGAAAGTTACCAACTTGTCTTCTATTTATTATAAAAACAGAAGATGTTGTCTTTTAAACCTACTTTTTCATTCATAACTATTTATTTTAATTAGACTATGAATGAATTTTAATGCAGATATTGTCATTCTGTAATTTGCTGTTCGAAGGCGTTTTTACCCGTTAAAAAGGCCACATAAGTGGCCTTTTTAACATAGCTGAATTTAGTGAGGGGATGAAATGTGTTCAAGCTCCTCATTTTTTTTCGTAAACCGCCGCTTAATGACAACGAAAAACACAGGGACGAAATAAATTGCTAACGATGTAGCTGCAATCATTCCACCCAATACTCCCGTTCCTACGGCATTTTGTGCACCTGAACCCGCACCATTGCTCAATACCAGAGGCATAACGCCAAGCATAAAGGCTAAAGAAGTCATTAGGATTGGGCGCAAACGCATTCTGGCTGCTTCAAGAGTTGCCTCTATCAATCCCTTGCCTTCTTTTTCTATCAAATCTTTGGCGAACTCGACGATAAGGATGGCGTTTTTCGCAGACAACCCGATGGTCGTCAGTAAGCCAACCTTAAAGTAAACGTCGTTATCCAGTCCACGTATTGATGTTGCCAGTAATGCACCGATAACCCCCAGAGGGACGACTAGCATAACGGAGAATGGAACAGACCAGCTTTCATATAATGCTGCCAGGCAAAGGAATACGACAATCAATGACAGCGCATACAGAGCAGGAGCCTGATTACCGGATAAACGTTCTTGATAAGACATTCCGGTCCAGTCATAGCCAATTCCTGGCGGTAATTGTGATGCCAGTTGCTCCATAAGAGCCATTGCGTCACCAGTACTTTGACCAGGCGTTGCTTCACCCACAATTTCCATGGAAGGAAGACCGTTATAGCGTTCCAGACGTGGTGAACCATAAATCCAAGGTTCTTTCGATGCATCTATGAACGCAGAAAACGGCACCATTTCTCCATGATAGTTACGAACATACAACTTGCTGATATCGCTTGGTAACATGCGGTAAGGAGCATCAGCTTGAATATAGACTTTTTTAACTCGGCCGCGGTCGATAAAGTCATTGATGTAAACACCGCCAAACATCGTGCTCAGGGTTGAGTTGATATTTGTCGTGGATACAGCCAAGGCTTCTGCTTTTTCCTTATCGATATAAACGCGATATTGTTGTGTGTCATTTTGTCCATTGGGGCGGACACTCGTCAGCATTTCTGGGTGTTGTGCAACCCTACCAAGCAATTGGTTACGTGCTTCTGTCAGTGCGGCATGTCCCAGATTTCCTTTATCAATCAACTGGAAATCAAATCCGCTGGCAGAACCCAACTCTACAATTGAAGGAATATTGAACGCAAAGACAAGACCTTCCTTGATTTGAGCAAAATTTGCATTTGCTCGAGCAACAATGGCCGGAACCTTATCTTTCGAATCCTTGCGTAGTTCCCAATCTTTTAAGCTGATAAATGCCAAGCCCGTATTTTGCCCTTGTCCACTAAAACCAAAGCCATTAACTGTAAATACAGATTTAACAACGTCTTTCTCTTTGGTATAGAAGTAGTCATTGATCTCATTCAATACCTTTTGTGTCTGTTCCTGAGTTGAGCCAGGTGGTAATTGGACCATGGCCAGCAAAACCCCCTGATCTTCTTCTGGCAAGAAGGAGGATGGCAGATTCTTAAATATCCAGGCCATGCCAGCGATCAACATGACATAAATCACCAAGTAACGCCCTGTGCCACGTAACATCCGGCCGATACTATCAGTATAATGATGTGTGCTCTTTTCAAACAGATGGTTAAACCAACTAAAGAATCCGGTGTGAGTTCCATGGCTGCCTTTGACAACAGGCTTAAGCATCGTTGCACACAACGCTGGAGTCAGGATTAATGCCACCAGTACAGACAATATCATTGCTGAAACGATCGTGATTGAGAATTGGCGGTAAATCGCTCCTGTTGAACCGCCGAAGAATGCCATTGGTACAAATACAGCGGAAAGCACCAGTGCGATACCGACCAGAGCGCCTTGGATCTGCCCCATTGATTTCTTGGTAGCTTCTTTCGGTGATAGCCCCTCTTCCTGCATGATTCGTTCGACGTTTTCCACTACAACAATGGCATCATCCACGAGCAGGCCTATGGCAAGTACCATAGCGAACATGGTCAATGTATTAATGGAATAGCCAAACGCAGCAAGAATGGCAAATGTACCAAGTAGTACAACCGGAACCGCAATCGTTGGGATAAAGGTAGCTCGGAAGTTTTGCAGGAAGAGGTACATGACGATAAACACTAACAGAATGGCTTCTGCCAATGTTTTCACCACTTCGAAAATAGAAATTTTAACGAATGGCGTGGTGTCATACGGATAGACAATAGTCAACCCATGTGGGAAGAAAGGCTGCATCTCAGCCAGTGCTTCTTTAACGGCTTTGGAAGTATTTAAGGCGTTGGCATCAGTTGCCAGTTTGATACCAATCCCTGCTGCCGGTTTGCCATTGAAGCGACCAATGATACTGTAATTTTCCGCACCTAATTGAATGGTAGCGACATCATGCAAACGAATTTGTGAACCGTCGGGATTCATGCGCAGCAAAATGTTGCCAAATTCTTCTGCCGAATTCAGGCGAGTTTGTGCGATGATCGAAGCATTTAAACGCTGACCTGGAACCGGTGGTGTTCCTCCTAATTGCCCGGCCGCAACCTGATTATTCTGAGCCTTGATTGCACTGATAACATCCTGAGTGGTGATTTTATAGTTGAGCAATTTGTCAGGGTTGAGCCAGATACGCATGGCGTACTGCGTACCGAAAAGCATTGTCTCACCCACACCAGTAACACGGCTCAAGTTATCTTTGACACTGCCTCCGATATAGTCAGCGATATCATCTTGGGTCATGGAACCATCTTGAGAGATGAAACCCGCTACCATCAAAAACGAACTGGTAGTCTTATCAACATTAACACCTTGTTGCTGAACTTCTTGAGGCAATAGCGGCATTGCCAATTGCAGTTTATTTTGAACCTGAACTTGCGCGATATCTGGATCTGTGCCTGCTTCAAAGGTCAGCATAATATTCATGTGTCCTGCAGAATCGCTGCTGGAAGACATGTACACGAGATTATCGATACCGTTCATGTTCTGTTCAATAACCTGTGTTACAGTATTTTGTACTGTTGTCGCGTCAGCTCCTGGATAAACCGCTGAAATGGAAATAGCAGGTGGCGCAATAGCAGGATATTGCTCCACGGGTAATTTCATGATTGCCAGCAAGCCAGATAGCATAGTGATAATCGCGATTACCCATGCAAAAATTGGCCGTTCGATAAAAAACTTAGGCATGAATCACCGACTCCTTATTGAGGCTTTTTTGCAGACTCAGCTTGATTAGCCGTAGGATTAGCATTCAAATCTGTTTCCGTTGATTTGACCGTTATTCCCGGCGCTATTTTCTGCAATCCCGTGACGATTACTCTATCTCCAGCTTTCAGACCTTCTGTCACCAACCACTTGTTACCAATTGCCTGAGTAGCGTTGATATTGCGCAATTCTACTTTGTTATCTTTATCTACAATCAGTGTGGTTGCTTGACCACGAGGTGTTCTGGTAATAGCTTGCTGAGGAACCAAAATCGCATTTTTGCGTACACCTTCTTCTAACTTAGTGCGCACAAACATACCTGGCAGTAATTCTTCATTCGGGTTTGGGAACACAGCACGCATAGTGATAGAGCTTGTTGTCTCGTCAACCGTCACGTCAGAAAACTCCAGGTAACCTTCTTGACTGTATTCTTGCCCGGTGTCAGTTATTAGGCGGATTTTAGTCTTTTTGCTCTCTTTTTGAACGGTTCCTTTTGCAATTTCATTTTTTAGTCGCAGATAGTCGTCACTTGATTGAGTGATATCAACATAGATAGGATCTAACTGCTGAACAATCGTTAGGGCTGTTGGCTGACCCGCAGAAACTAGTGCTCCTTCTGTGACGGTCGACTTACCCGCACGCCCAGAAATAGGGGAAGTTACCTTGGTGTATGCCAGGTTGATTCTGGCGTTTTCCAACGCAGCCTGAGAGGATTGAACATCTGCTTTTGCCTGAGCATATTCTGAATTTGCTTTATCAAATTCCTGCTTACTCACGTATTGTGTGCCTAGCAAGGATTGATAACGTTCAACGGTTAAGCGGGAAACATTCTCATTGGCTTGCGCCCTGGCTAAGCTTGCTTTGGCTTTACTGTATTCTGCTTGATAAGTTGCGGGATCTATTTGGTATAACGACTCACCAGCAACCACATCACTTCCTTCTTTATAGTTACGTTTCAGTATGATGCCGCCGACTTGGGGACGAACCTCGGCAACACGATAAGCCGATGTACGGCCTGGTAATTCTGTGATGACCGTTAGAGGTTCTGCCTTCAGCGTTACGATACCAACTTCAGGAACATGCTGGCCGGCAGCCCCTTGCTGTGTATTTTTATTGTCATTACATCCTGAAAGAATGAAACTGCCTGAAATTACCAGTAATGTGGCCAGAGGCAAAACTCCCCTGTTCTTTCGCATAAGTAAACCTCAATTTTTCAATGTTGATTCGCTAATCTAACAAGTGAAATCATTACTTCGTTGGTTATTGGGTGCTATAGTACAAACATACATGAATGTATGTAAATCAGCCTCCGTCAAAAACAAAGTTTATGGCACTAAAATGGCACGAAAAACTAAACAGCAAGCAAATCAAACTCGTCAGCAAATCATAGATGCTGCGATAAAGTCCTTTTCTGAGCGTGGAGTTTCTGCTACCTCGCTATCCGATATCGCAACTGCCGCTGGTGTAACGCGCGGAGCAATTTACTGGCACTTTAAAAATAAAACAGATCTACTTTCTGTTGTTTGTAGAATGCCAGAGCATAAAATAGACGAACTAGAGAAAGAGTATCAATCAAAATATCCTGATAATCCACTTATTGCGTTGAGATATTTATTAATTTCCATGTTAAAAATGATGATTGATGATCCTCAGATTCGACAATTAATGGAAATTTTTTTCCATAAATGTGAATTCGTTGGAGAAATGTCGCCATTAGTCGAGGATATTAGGGAAATGTGCATTTCTGATTACAAGAAAATTGAAAAAATGTTATTTGCTTGTATTCAATCTGGAGAGCTACCCTATGATCTTGATTTCAGACGTTCTGCCATTATGTTGAGGGCATTGATGACTGGGATATTTGAAAACTGGTCATTCTCACCGGACAGTTTTAATATTCAAGAGCAATCTGCTCATTTGGTGGATAGTTTCATTGATACACTTAAATACAGCCACCATTTGCGGAACAATTGAAGAAAACGGATCTTGAAGGAAGCCCGCAGCGAACTGAAATTCTAAGCTACAGTCGTTGGTTTGGCCGGGCAAACGCCTAAAGAAGACTATAATTTAAAACAAATGCTGGAAATTTTGACGGCACAAGGTGTCGAAGTTAAATTGTGCAAAATCTGCACTGATGTCAGGGGAATGAATGAACTGGCATTGGTGGATGGTGTGGCAAATGATGAGTAGATGAGTTCATGGTTTCAGTTAACCGATATTTGGGTGTTTTACTCAATAAGGGGAGTTTGTGTAACAAATTCTCTGCGATACGTTTCTCCACGATACTGTTTTTTCTCCTGTCACCTTTCTTTTTTTCGGTCAATGCGGCTGCTGGCAGCGATGTACCAACCCGTAATAATATTCAAAATCAGCTTAAAATTCTGACGGAACGTAAGGAGCATACAGTTGAAGAAAAGGTATCGATAGCTGATTTGGAAAAGGCGCTCTCTTTCTTTGACAAAATAGATCAACTGAGACTGGATTTCGATCTGCTTAGGAAAAATGTGCAAAATGTGCCACAAAAATCACATCAGGTTACGACTGAACTAGAGGATCTGAAAAATAACGATCAGCAGGACGCATATAAACAGACTCTGGGAACACAGTCTTTAAAGCAACTCGAAGCGATACTGAATAGTACATGGTATAACTTGCAGCGGGCACAGGAAAATCTTGCCAGCTACAATAGTCAGTTGATTGGGCTGCAAACTCAACCAGAACGCGTGCAAAATGTGCTATTCCGTAATATGCAAAGATTGCAGCAGATTCGCAACCAACTCAATAATGCATTGACTGAGCAGTCAGAATCGAGTCTCACTCGGATAGAGTTATTGCAAGTAGAACAACTTTTCTTGACCCAGCAAAATGAATATCAAAGAGAATCCCTACAGGCGAATACTCAGTTACAAACACTTTTACAGCGGCAGCGGGATTATACGATTCTTCAAATTGAGCAGTTAGAACGTAATGTTCAATTTATTCAAAATGTGATGAGTGGAAAGCGCTTGGTTCTTTCTGAAGAAACCGCGAAAGAAGCGCAAACTGAGGATGGTAAAAATTTACATATTCAAGATAACTCATTAGTTCAGGCAGAGATTGAACATAATCGTGAATTGAGTCAACGGTTAATTGCAGCAACACGTGATAATAACCAACTGGCGCAGAAAAGTATTCGCGTTAAGAACTTTCTGGAGCGGACGATCCAATCAGAGCGTAATCTTAAAGAGCAAATTAAGGTATTACGTGGCAGCTTATTGTTATCACGCATCCTGTTTCAGGAACAGTTGAAAATACCACAGGATGTGTTGACCAAAGATTTACCAACGAAAATAGCAGACTTGCGCCTGGAGCAATTTGAAATTAATCAGGAGCGAGATCGACTCTGTCAAGGTAATGATTATTTCAATAATTTATTGAGTAATCATCGTAATCAAATTAAACATGCATCCAATGAAATGGTAGATGAAATCCATAATGCTATCAACCAGATCCTGGAAGTGCATTGTGAGCTTTTAGAGCAGCTCAATAATCAGTTGGGAAATCAGATTACTTATGCTATTAACTTGCAAATGGATCAGCAGCAGTTGTTGGATGTCTCTGAATCACTGGAGCAAACCCTTGTCCAGCAAATCTTTTGGGTTAACAGTAACAAACCCATAAACGTGGCGTGGTTGAAATCCTTACCGGAACTCACCCAAGAAGAACTGAGTCATCTGGATATTCGTTTAACGCTTAACGGGTTGATTACGGGGCTAAAAAACTCTATCCATTTCGTCATTCCTCTTGTGTTAGTTGGTCTGTTTTTACGCTGGCAAACCAAAAGCATTAACGAACAGTTGAAAAAAATAGCGGGTGAAGTGGGGCAATTTCGCCGTGACAGTCAACTACATACCCCATTGGCACTGATACTGACATTAATAAAAACATTACCACTCGCTTTTATCGTGTTGGCGATAGGTTATTGGTATGCGAAATCAGGTGATGATTTTGGGGATCTGATGTGGGGATTCTCTCGTCAGTTGGCGCTTTTTTGGATTATGTATAGTTGCAGTTACCAGATCTTGGTAAAAGGTGGGGTTGGAGAACAGCATTTTTCTCTGGACAGTGCGGTTTGTCACTTATTCCGCAAAAATCTGGTTCGCCTGTCGATGACACTACTGCCCATTTTGTTCTGGATAACATTAGGGGCTAAATATCCTTTACGGTTGTCTGATGATGTTATTGGCCAGTGTGCGGTATTGATCTGCTTGTTCTTTGTCTTCCTGTTTATTTTTCCATTCTGCCGTTATGTATGGCGTGAAAAAAGCTCACATATGATCCGTACTATCGTAGTGACAGCATTAACTTTTGCTCCGTTGGTTCTGATGGTGTTGATGATATCGGGTTATTTCTATACAACTTTACGTCTGGCAGAACGTTGGCTCTATAGTTTGTATTTACTGTTTCTCTGGCATATCAGTTATCAAGCTTGTCTGCGGGGATTGGGAATTGCGGCGCGCCGCATTGCTTATCGACGTGCTGTTGCTCGTCGTCAGTCCCTCACGAAAGAAGGAGCAGAAGGCGAAGTGATGGAAGAACCGCCAATGGCTTTAGATCGCATTAATCAGCAATCATTGCGTTTAACTACCATGGCGCTGTTTTTGATCTTTTTAGGTGCATTTTATTGGATTTGGTCTGATCTGGTGACGGTATTTTCTTATCTTGATGGGATCAACTTGTGGCAATACAGCACGACAACAGAGCTGGGCAATGTCCTGAATCACGTGACTTTGAAAGATTTGGTACTTTCAATAGCGATGTTAGTCATTTCTTGGGTCATGATGAGAAACTTGCCAGGACTGCTGGAAGTGTTGGTGTTATCCCGCTTGCAGTTGCAACAAGGTTCGTCGTATGCCATTAAAACGACACTGACTTACCTAATCATTGGCATTGGCGGAATTACAGCATTAGGAACATTAGGGGTTTCGTGGAATAAATTACAATGGCTAGCGGCGGCACTTTCGGTCGGTTTAGGTTTTGGTTTACAGGAAATTTTCGCCAACTTTGTTTCGGGTTTGATTATTTTGTTCGAACGTCCCGTTCGAATTGGCGATACAGTAACAATAGGAAATTATTCCGGTTCTGTCAGTAAAATCCGTATTCGTGCGACGACGATTACAGATTTTGACCGCAAAGAAGTGATTATCCCTAACCGGGCATTTGTGACGGAGCGTCTGATAAACTGGACACTTTCCGATACCATTACGCGGATTATTATTAAGGTTGGCGTTGCATACGGCTCTGATCTTGATAAGGTCAAAGAGGTTTTGTTAAAAGCGGCAAGCGAAAACGCCCGCGTAATGAGTGAGCCAGGGCCACAAGTCTACTTTATGAATTTTGGTGCCAGTACACTGGATCATGAATTGAGGCTTTATGTCCGAGAATTAGGTGATCGTAGCCGTACTGTAGACGAAGTTAACCGCAGTATTGATAAATTATGTCGGGAAAACGACATCAATATTGCATTTAATCAGCTAGAAGTTTACTTACACAATGGACAGGGTGATAGTTTACAAGAAGTACAGAAACCGTTGAATGAGGGTAACCAATAGCCAGATATAATGAGGAGTAAGTATTAGCTGGGCTTATTCCTCAGATTGCTGGGCCTGTTTTTTCAATTTTCCTTGAAGATCGTGTTCGACGATTTCTAGTGCTGCCAGTGCGATAGCAGGGGAAATTTCGTTACATTCAAGCAGATAAATAAGATCTACTGCAAGTTGGACTTCAGGTGGTGCTTGTTCCAGAGCCATAGCTGCTGCTTCCTTTGTGATTAATCTGAATGCTCTTGCTTTTCTATCGACCTCTCGATTCGCATTAATGCTTGACGGCAGCGGGCGAGCCTACCGGCCAAGGCTGCAATTTCTTTTTGCAGTTTGTGCTTATTGGCAAGTGTCGTTTGTTTATTTAACTGTAATTCCCTGTCATCAATCATTGCCATTAAACGGCGTTCATAATCTTGATGTTCTGCCAGATGTTGATAAAGATCCTGTTTTTGTGATCGACGTTCAAATTTATCTTCCTGTTTTCGTAGCGCTTGGGTTGATATCTCGCGTTTAAGTGCTTCGATTTGTGTGACTAAACGCTCGGCAAGGAACTTCACTTGTTCAATTCGGTAATCGCTTACACAGGCTTTCAATTGTTCCAGATTTTGTCTGATCTCTTGCATATATCCACCGAGTTTATTGCTGCGGTGGTGAAATAATACTTGATCAAAACGGGCCGTGGAAAAAGGGGTATCAGGCAGTAAAGCGAGCTCTTTTTCCAGAGTACTGACTTGTTTTTCAAGTGCACTTAATAAATTTTGTATGCCCATTAGCATCTCATTATCATTAATAATCTGTCTGTTAAAGCACTCAGGTGTGGAGTTTGACTTAAGTCAACAAAATATAAGCAACGACTTGCTTGGCAGTTGCTTTTTTTCGGCAGTTTGAATAGATTTTACCGTTTTCTTTTTAAACCTGGCTGGCATCAATTATGACCGCTAATGCACAACAACTGCAATTAATTAAAGATAGTATCGAAACCATTCCTGATTATCCAAAGGCAGGAATACTTTTTCGTGACATTACTACATTGCTCGATAATCCAGCGGCTTACCAAGCTACGATAAATTTATTGGTGGTTCGTTATCAGAATAAAGGCATCACGAAAATTGTTGGTACTGAAGCACGTGGTTTCTTATTCGGAGCGCCTGTTGCACTGCAACTGGGGATTGGTTTCGTTCCTGTTCGTAAAAAAGGTAAATTACCGCGTGAAACACTGAGCGAAACTTACGATCTGGAATATGGTACAGATACACTGGAAATCCATAAAAGCAGCATTAAAGAAGGGGATAAGGTCCTGGTTGTTGATGATCTGCTTGCCACGGGAGGTACCATTGATGCGACGGTCCGCCTGATTCGTCGTCTGGGTGGTCAAGTTTCCGAAGCAGCATTCGTTATTGGATTGCCAGATTTAGGTGGTGCTGAACGTTTGAAAAAACAAGGTGTTGACAGCTACACTATCGTTGAATTCCCCGGTCACTGATTATTCTGTTTTTTGCATTATTGATACATCAGCCTCGCCGTTAATGGTGAGGCTGTGCTAGCATGTTAGACAGTTATGTTCAATTTCCTCGGTATTCATGAGCTATCAGGTACTTGCCCGTAAGTGGCGCCCACAAATATTTTCTGATGTGATTGGTCAGCAACATGTGCTGACTGCATTGGCGAATGGTCTCGAACACCAACGCCTTCATCACGCTTATCTTTTTTCCGGCACTCGTGGCGTGGGAAAGACTACTATTGCACGTCTGTTGGCAAAAGGGTTGAATTGCGAAACGGGTATAACTAAGACTCCGTGTGGTCGGTGTTCCAATTGCCTTGAGATTGAGCAGGGGCGGTTTGTGGATCTGATTGAGATCGACGCTGCTTCCCGAACAAAAGTAGAGGATACCCGCGAGTTGTTGGACAACGTCCAGTATGCGCCTGCCAGAGGTCGTTTCAAAGTTTACCTTATTGATGAAGTTCACATGCTTTCTCGCCATAGTTTCAATGCATTGTTGAAGACATTGGAAGAGCCTCCAGAGCATGTGAAATTCCTTCTGGCAACAACAGATCCACAAAAACTGCCAGTGACTATTCTTTCACGCTGTTTGCAATTTCATTTGAAAACCCTCGATGTGGATCAAATTAGCAGCCAATTGGAACATGTCCTTAATGCAGAGCAAATAGAAAGCGATGTTCGTGCCCGTCAGCTACTTGCCCGTGCAGCAGATGGCAGTATGCGTGATGCCTTGAGTTTAACGGATCAAGCCATTGCTCTTGGTGGAGGGAAGCTGACATCGGATATTGTCAGCCAGATGTTGGGAACGCTGGATGATGACCAACCATTAGCGATGATTGAATCGTTGGTGCGTGCAGATGGTCAACAAATGATGGCACTGGTGGAACAAGTGGCAACTCGTGGTGTAGATTGGGAAAATCTGCTGGTTGAAACATTGTCGCTGTTGCATCGGATTGCTATGCTCCAGCTATTGCCTCAGCAACCTGAAAGTGAGCCTTCTTCAACGGAAGGGCGGTTGCGTTTGTTGGCAAGAGCAATTTCTCCGACGGATTTGCAGCTTTATTACCAAGCGTTACTGGTGGGACGCAAGGAGCTTCCTTATGCACCAGAACGACGGATGGGGGTGGAGATGGCATTATTGCGCGCCTTGGCTTTTCATCCAAAAACAGTTATTGAGGAAACATTACCACCTGTTGTGGAAAACCCTGTAGCACCAATTGGGGTAGCACCATCTTCGGCCCAGTTACCTTCAAAGCAATTTACTTCAAATAATGAAGAAAATGAGCGTCCTGGGCAGACAATACCACAATTAATGGGCAGTGAATCTTCCGTTGCAAACAGTCCAACAGCGAAACTCTTGCAAGCGAGAAATTCTCTTACTCGTCAAGGAAATACGCCACCAAAAAAGCCTGAGCCGGCAGAGTCTGCGAAGGCGAAGCCGGCAAGTTCGGCGCTGGAGCGACTGGTAGCGGTGGCAGAACAACGGTCTCAATCTCATCCCCCTAAAACACGGGAGCCTGAGTCGGTTAATTCGGTCAAAAAAGAAGCTTACCGCTGGCGGGCAACAAATATTGGAGAGGAGAAACCGCACCCGACTGCAACACCAAAAACGATCAAAGCGGCGCTGGAGCACGAGAAAACAGCAGAATTGGTAGAAAAGCTGGCCATTGAATCAAAACAAAGGGACGCATGGGCTGCTGAAATTGATAAACTGCATATTCCAAAATTGGTTCAGCAGGTAGCACTGAATGCATTTAAAGAACAGATTGATGAAAATCGTCTTTGTCTGCATTTACGTTCAAAGCAGCGTCATCTTAATTCAACATCGGCTCAGCAAATGTTAACCGAAGCATTAAGTGAGTTGCATGGAAAACCTATTGAACTCAATATCATTGAAGATGATAATCCTGCGGTAAAAACGCCTCTGGAGTGGCGACAAGCCATTTATGAAGAAAAATTGGCACAAGCGCGTCAATCCATTATTTCGGATAAAACGATTCAAACACTTCAGCAACTATTCGATGCAGAATTGGATGAAGAAAGTATCCGGCCTGTTTAACTGCCGCAGTGTATTTTATGCTGTGGCGATAGCGAAGAGAGAAAATTATGTTTGGTAAAGGTGGTTTGGGCAATTTGATGAAACAGGCCCAGCAGATGCAAGATAAGATGCAGAAAATGCAGGAAGAAATTGCAAATCTGGAAGTGACAGGCGAATCTGGTGCGGGCCTGGTAAAAATCACTATTAATGGTGCACATAACTGCCGCCGGGTTGAAATCGATCCAAGTTTAATGGACGATGACAAAGATATGCTGGAAGATCTGATCGCAGCGGCATTCAATGATGCCGCTCGCCGTATTGAAGAAACCCAGAAAGAAAAAATGGCCAGTGTTTCCAGTGGAATGCAGTTACCACCTGGGTTTAAGATGCCATTCTAATGCAAACCAGTCCTCTTCTTGAATCTCTGATGGAAGCCCTGCGCTGTTTGCCCGGCGTAGGCCCAAAATCTGCACAGCGGATGGCGTTTCATCTATTGCAGAGAGATCGCAGTGGTGGGATGAGATTGGCCCAGGCACTGACACGGGCGATGTCTGAAATTGGTCACTGTCAAGATTGCCGGACATTCACGGAACAAGAACAGTGCACGATTTGTGCTAATCTCCGTCGTCAGCAGAATGGTCAGATTTGTGTAGTGGAAAGCCCCGCGGATATTCATGCCGTCGAACAAACGGGACAGTTTGCGGGACGTTATTTTGTCCTGATGGGGCATTTATCGCCACTGGATGGTATCGGGCCAATGGATATTGGTTTAGATCGTTTAGAAGAACGTCTATCTTCTGAAACCTTGTCAGAAATCATTCTGGCAACTAATCCAACTGTTGAAGGAGAGGCAACGGCAAACTATATTGCAGAAATGTGTTCTCAATATGGTGTGACAGCTAGCCGAATCGCTCACGGCGTCCCAGTGGGCGGAGAGCTTGAAATGGTGGATGGCACAACACTGTCTCATTCGCTGGCTGGCCGTCAAAAAATCACGAACTTGTGATTTTGTACCCGATTAATGGGTGATTTTATGGATGGTGCTGCTGATTATGCCGCCATCCATAGCTGATTTCCCCGCTTATCAAACTAATTTTACATTCTTCTTGCTATCTTAACTTGAAACTCTCCGTATCTATCCCCATTTGATTACCATCGTCCGATTGTACATATCTGAACTGGATTTAGATTGAGGTAATAAATGAGCATGAAAGATCAGGAAACCCGTGGATTTCAGTCTGAAGTCAAACAACTGTTGCAGTTGATGATCCATTCTCTCTATTCCAATAAAGAAATTTTTCTCCGTGAACTGATTTCAAACGCATCTGATGCGGCTGACAAATTGCGCTTCCGTGCATTGTCTGCCCCTGAACTGTATGAAAATGATGGTGAATTGCGTGTTCGTCTGGCTCTTGATAAAGAACAGAAAACTATCACCATCAGCGATAATGGTATCGGTATGTCCCGTGATGAAGTGATCGATAATCTGGGAACGATTGCAAAATCTGGTACTAAAGCATTTCTTGAATCCATTGGTTCTGATCAAGCAAAAGACAGCCAATTGATTGGTCAATTCGGTGTAGGCTTCTACTCTGCCTTTATCGTCGCTGATAAAGTCACCGTACGTACTCGTGCAGCAGGAGCTCCCGCTGAACAAGGTGTATTTTGGGAGTCAACGGGAGAAGGTGACTACACTGTTGCTGATATTGAAAAAGCAGGTCGTGGTACAGAAATTACCTTGCATCTGCGAGATGGGGAAAGCGAATTCCTCAATGACTGGCGTCTGCGTTCTATTATTGGCAAATATTCTGATCATATTGCCTTGCCAGTTGAAATTGAAACCCAAACTAAAAACGAAGAAGACGATTCAGTTACCGTTACATGGGAAAAAATCAACAAAGCCCAAGCCTTATGGACTCGTAATAAAGCTGAAATCAGTGATGAAGAGTACCAAGAGTTTTATAAGCACATCTCCCATGACTTTACTGACTCTCTGATTTGGAGCCATAACCGCGTTGAAGGTAAGCAGGAATATACCAGCCTGCTATATATCCCTTCCCAGGCACCGTGGGATATGTGGAACCGCGAACATAAACATGGACTGAAACTATACGTACAGCGTGTATTCATCATGGATGAAGCTGAACAGTTCATGCCAAATTACCTGCGTTTTGTCCGTGGTCTGATAGATTCCAATGACCTGCCATTGAACGTTTCCCGTGAAATTTTGCAAGATAGTTCAATCACACGTAATCTGCGCAGTGCGCTGACTAAACGTGTATTACAAATGTTGGATAAACTGGCAAAAGACGACGCAGAAAAATATCAGACCTTCTGGCAGCAGTTTGGCCTGGTGATGAAAGAAGGTCCAGCCGAAGATGGCGCAAACAAAGAAGCTATTGCTAAGTTGCTGCGCTTTGCTACGACTCATCATGATAGCTCGGCTCAAACCGTTTCTCTGGAAGATTACGTTGGCCGCATGGCAGAAGGGCAGGAGAAGATTTATTACATTACTGCGGATAGCTATGCTGCGGCGAAGAATAGTCCACACTTGGAGCTGTTCCGTAAGAAAGGCATTGAGGTTCTGTTACTGTCTGACCGCATTGATGAATGGATGATGAGCTACCTGACTGAATTCGATGGTAAATCATTCCAATCTGTCAGCAAGGCTGATGAATCCCTCGATAAACTGGCGGATGAAAACAAAGCTGAGCAAGAAGAAGCAGACAAAAAACTGGAGCCATTTGTTGAGCGCGTGAAAACTCTGCTGGGTGAACGCGTGAAAGAAGTGAAGTTAACTCATCGTCTGACCGATACTCCAGCCATTGTAACAACTGATGCTAATGCAATGAGCACCCAAATGGCGAAACTATTTGCGGCAGCGGGCCAGTCTGTGCCAGAAGTCAGTTATAACTTTGAGCTGAATCCGGAACATCTTCTGGTTAAGAAAGCGGCTGATATTGATGATGATGCTCAATTTGCTGATTGGATAGAGTTGTTGTTGGATCAAGCACTATTTGCTGAACGTGGCACATTGGATGATCCAAACCAGTTTATTCGTCGTATGAATCAATTATTATTAGCTGAAAAAGCTTAAACTTATTGAGATAATGATAAAAACCACGCCTCATTTTTCGTTGAGGCGTGGTTTATTTTTTAATTAATGCGGAAACGTTTACCTGTTTTCTTGAGCCATTCCTCATTCAAATGGTATGGTGGTACGTTTTCTCTAAAATATGAAAAGCAAATAGCAAGGGGATTTACGCAATGCGTATTATTCTACTGGGCGCGCCAGGCGCCGGTAAGGGGACTCAGGCACAATTTATCATGGAGAAATATGGGGTCCCCCAAATTTCTACAGGTGACATGCTACGTGCTGCGGTAAAAGCTGGCACCGAACTGGGTTTGCAAGCAAAAGAGCTGATGGATAATGGTAAGCTGGTTACTGATGAGCTGGTCATTGCATTGGTTAAAGAGCGCATCAAACAAGATGACTGTCATAATGGCTTCTTGTTGGATGGGTTCCCACGCACTATTCCTCAGGCAGATGCCATGAAAGCAGCCGATATCAAGGTTGATTATGTGCTGGAATTTGATGTTCCTGATGAAATCATCGTTGAACGTATTATTGGTCGTCGTGTGCATGCGCCGTCCGGCCGTGTTTACCACATCAAATTCAATCCACCAAAAGTGGAGAATAAAGATGATGTTACAGGCGAAGAGCTGACTATCCGTAAAGATGATCAGGAAGATACTGTCCGTAAACGTCTGGTTGAGTACCACGCACAAACAGCACCTCTGGTTTCTTACTATCAGCAAGAAGCTCAGGCCGGTAACACAAAATACTTCAAACTTGATGGTACTCGTCAAGTAGCGGAAGTTAGCGCAGAGCTGGCTAATATCCTGGGCGAATGATTTCGTGTTCTCTTGAATTGTGTTATAACAGGCGGCCTTCATACCGCCTGACTTTTTTGTAGTTTACGCTTACCCTAGAGAAATTTACTCCATGAAATGTTACATGTAACTATCATTCATGTTTTATACTAGATTGTCAGTCATTTTAATGGAGCTCTGAGGAATGAGTAGCAAGAAGTATGGTGTCCTGTTAGTGAACCTTGGTACACCTGATGCGCCAACACCAGCAGCAATAAGATGTTATCTGGCAAAGTTTCTGAGTGACAGAAGGGTAGTTGATATCCCACCATTTATTTGGAAACCTATCTTGAATGGTCTCATTCTTCCTTTCCGTGCTTCTCGAATTGCTAAGCTTTACCAAGAAATTTGGATGGAAGAAGGTTCCCCTTTATTGGTTTATAGTCGTCGTCAGCAGAAATTGCTGGATGAAAAGTTGGCGGATATCCCTGTTGCTTTGGGAATGACTTACGGCTCTCCTTCTTTATCTCAGGCCGCAGAGAGTTTGTTACAACAGGGCATTGAGGCTCTCATTATACTGCCACTTTATCCTCAATACTCCAGTACAACTTCGGCAGCGGTTTTTGACAGGATCAGTAAAATATTGCGGGAGTATCGGACAATTCCTACCCTGCATTTTGTTCGCAGTTATGCCACACATCCTGCCTATATTGCGGCACTAAAGGAAACCATTGAGCAGAGCTTTGAAAAACACGGTCAGCCTGATCGGTTAATTATTTCCTATCATGGTATTCCTGAACGTCTGGCAAAAATGGGAGATATTTATCCGCAAGATTGTCAGGCGACAACTGAACTGTTGAGTCAGGCACTGGATTATCCCGCAGATAAAATTATGATGACATATCAGTCGCGTTTTGGTTGCTTACCGTGGTTATCTCCTTATACAGATAAAACCATGGCATCATTACCCAGCCAAGGTGTGGAACATGTTCAAGTGATGTGTCCGGGGTTTGCGGCAGATTGTTTGGAAACGTTGGAAGAGATTAAGCAACAGAATAAAGTTATCTTTTTAGAGGCTGGTGGGAAAAAGTTTGAATATATCTCTGCACTTAATGATAATAAAGCCCACATTTCTTTGCTTGAACAGTTGGTAAATAATGTCATGAAATAACATGCAATTGCTTGTTATAAGACATTATCACACATGATGAATAGCAGACATTGATCGTCGTATGATTTTAAGGATATGGTTTTTTAACCAATGAATACGATAAGCGAGAGAAAGGGCTTGCATATCAATGAAAAGCAAAATTATTTGGATTGGACATATAGATAATGAGTAATAAACCTATTAAACACCCTGATTTTTACGAAGAACATGCAAACTATTATCCTCCAGCGCGGGAGGATGAAATTGATTTGTTTGAACTATTCTCTGTGCTTTTCCAATCAAAATATTTGATCATTGCAATCTCTTTCGTTTTTGCAATTATTGGTTTCAGCATTTCATCATTTTTACCGCAAAAATGGACCAGTACCGCTGCTGTAGTGAAGCCACGTCTGGAAGAGTTTCAACCACTGAAAAATGCGTTAACGGATTTACATGTTCTCAACTTAGATCCCAAAATGACAGAAGAATCACTGTATAAGCGGTTTATTGAAAACTATAACTCGCGTGTATTCCGTGAAGAATATCTGGTTAATACCGATTACTTCAAGACGTTGCTTGCTAAGAGTCAAAATAGTTCTGAGCAGGAAAAAAGAAAACTAATCGAGAAAATTGTAAATAAAAACATCACCATATCTTTACCGAAGAAAGAGAAAGATGATGACATTGACGATGAAGCCAAGCTTTCTTTCAGTGCTGATAACGCAGAAGATGCTTACAATCTATTAAGTGGCTATATCAAATTCGTCTCTTCGGTGGTTCGTAACCAAGTAAAAGAAGATTTGAGTGATATGGTTCATGAGAAACTGGAATACTCGCAAAAGCTTTATGCACTCGATTTGGAACGTATCGCTAATATGCGAAGCGTAGATATTGAGCGATTGAAGTATGCGATTTCTCTTGCTAATTCTGCGGGAATTAAAAAACCAGTATCGAATGGCGGAGCTATGATCAAGGATGACCCGGATTATTCGATTGCGCTGGGTTCTGATGCACTGCAACGTAAATTACAGATTACTGAAGAAATTACTGACCCAACTAAAATTGATGCAGACCTGCGTAACCGTCAATTGTATATCACAAATCTGGAAAAAGTGAATGTGAATACCGTTGATTTTGTACCATTCAAGTTTATGCAGGAACCTTATAAGCCAACTGCAAAAGATTCACCTAAGCGTTTGCTGATTTTGATTGGCGCTGGCTTTATCGGATTTATTTTATCCATCATGTATGTTTTGTTGCGCCACATGGTACGTAGTCGTCAGAAACAAGCGGCATAAATTATCTATTATAGATAATGTCCTGATAGCTAACGTATCGACAGCCAATGTTGAAATAACATTGGCTGTCTTCATTTTTGTCGCTGTATTTTTTGTTTCTCTTCGGTATTGTGACACACTGTATTATGCTAACATGCCGCATATTTTAGCTCTACCGCAACAATTAATTATGAAATTCCCTGGTAAACGTAAATCTAAACACTATTTTCCTGTCAGTTTAAGAGATCCTCTGCTCCAACCCATCAAAGAGATGATGGATACCGAAAATAATCAAGCCTACATTGTTGGCATTGACCAGACACTGGTTGATATTGAAGCCAAAGTTGATGAGGATTTTATCCAGCGTTATAACCTAAGCCAGGGACACTCATTAGTTATTGAAGATGATGTAGCCGAGGCTCTCTACAAGGAACTGACAGACAAGAATCTTATCAGTCATGAATTTGCGGGTGGCACTATCGGCAATACTTTGCATAACTATTCTGTGCTGGCTGACGATAAATCTGTTCTGCTTGGTGCGATGTGTAATAACATCCAGATAGGAAGTTATGCGTATTGTTATCTTTGTAATACATCCAGCCGTATGGATCTAAATCACCTTCAAGGGGTGGATGGCCCAATTGGTCGCTGTTTTACCTTAGTGACGGAAAATGGTGAAAGAACATTTGCTATCAGTCCTGGGTTAATGAATCAGCTTCGTCCAGAAAGTATTCCTGAACACATTATTGCGGAAGCGTCAGCTTTGGTGATCACTGCTTATTTGGTGCGTTGTAAACCGGGTGAGCCAATGCCGGAAGCAACAATGAAAGCCATTGAATATGCGAAGAAGCATAACGTACCTGTTGTATTGACGTTAGGAACAAAATACGTCATTACGGATGCTCCACAATGGTGGCGCGATTTTCTGGCTGAAAATGTTTCTGTTGTTGCAATGAATGAAGATGAAGCTTGTGAATTGACAGGTTTCAGTGATCCTTTATTAGCGGCTGACATGGCGCTAAATTGGGTGGATTTGGTGTTATGTACCGCTGGGCCAGCTGGGTTATATATGGCGGGTTATACTGAGGAAGAACACAAGCGCCAAACATTGCATCCTTTGCTACCTGGTGCGATTGCAGAATTTAACCGTTATGAATTCAGCCGGGCGATGCGTAAAGTGGATTGCCAAAACCCAATGCGGGTTTATTCCCATATTGAACCTTATATGGGAGGGCCTGAAAAAATCATGAATACTAATGGTGCTGGGGATGGCGCGTTATCTGCATTGCTGCATGATATCACTGCCAACAGCTATCATCGCATGAACGTACCTAACTCCAGCAAACATACGCGTTCTTATTTAACCTATTCTTCTTTGGCTCAGGTATGTAAGTACGCTAATAGAGTGAGTTATCAGGTATTAAGTCAGCATTCTCCGCGTCTAACCCGAGGGTTGCCAGAGAAAGAAGATAGTTTGGAAGAGTCTTACTGGGAACGTTGATTCTGCTAGCCTAAGATATTATCTTAACTGTTTTTATGGGAATATCCCCACATGATGGGGACATTCCTTGGCTCGTAAGTTATGTTGGAGATGAAGTCGCTGGTGAGTGTAATGATGGTGGCTCTATTGGGCAACCCTCTTCATATTCAGGTAATGCATCAGCCATTGCCCGTGCTATTTCATGTTCACCAATGATAATGTGATTAGTGCCACGCTCTGTAATGTAAGTGACTTCATCATCATAATGGGCTCGAACAATGATGTTGATATCTGGCCTGATTTCTCTGGCATTCGCAACAATCTCACCCGCTTCATAACCGTTAGGGATTGTCAGGAATAAAATACAAGCGCAATCAAGCCTTGCCAGGGCCATGATTTCTTTATTGACGGCATTACCTATTACGGCACTGATACCTATTTCACCTAATTCTTCAAATCGAGCACGTGTATCTTCAATGACCACAACTGGAAAATTTTTTTCTTGTAAACGCTGACAAAGCTGATCCCCCACTCGTCCATAACCCACCACAATAGCATGACCACAAATATTAACAGGGATCTGGGTTTCTTCTTCCAGTGTTTCTTCGAGTAATTGTTCTTCAATGGTTTCTGTTTTTTCCAAATAGCGATCCAGTAAGCTGAATAGAACAGGATTCAACATGATTGAAATGATGGCGCCAGCCAGTACAAGGTTACGGGCTTCTCCATCCAGAAATCCCAGCGTGACACCCAGCCCAGCGAGAATAAAGGCAAATTCCCCAATTTGGGCGAGACTGGCTGAAATGGTTAGGGCAGTACGTCGTGAGTGCCCAAACATCCTAACTAGTAGCAAAGCAGCTAATGACTTGCCAATGATAATAATGGCAAGGGTTCCTATAATCGCCAGAGGCTGTTGGAGTAAGACCATAGGGTCAAACAGCATGCCAACCGAAACAAAGAAAAGAACCGCGAAAGCATCTCTTAACGGTAAAGTATCTTGCGCTGCCCGATGACTCAATTCTGACTCATTCAGTACCATACCAGCGAAGAAGGCACCAAGGGCAAATGAAGCATCAAATAGTGTCACCGCCCCATAAGCAACCCCTAAGGCAATGGCAAGTACCGCCAGCGTGAACAGTTCACGGGAACCTGTCCCAGCGGTTTTCGCCAGTAACCAAGGAATGACACGTCGTCCGACGAAAATCATCAACAAAATAAAGGCAACAACTTTTCCAACTGTGATAGATATCTTTAACAACAATTGACCAATATTTGCGTTTTGACTGTCCATAATTCCTGCTGCCGCAGGAAGTAATACTAACGTCAGTACCATAGCCAGATCTTCAACAATTAACCAACCAATGGCAATTTGTCCTCTCTGACTATCAACGAGCTGTCGTTCTTCTAATGCCCTAAGCAATACGACTGTGCTGGCGGTGGACAGACAAAGGCCAAATACAATGCCGTTCAGTAGCCCCCAACCGAGCAGCATTGATAATCCGGCACCTAATAAGGTTGCAACGGCAATTTGGGCGATAGCACCAGGAATGGCAATTGATTTGACGGCTAACAAATCTTTAAGTGAAAAATGTAGACCGACACCAAACATCAGTAAGATCACGCCAATTTCTGAAAGTTCTGGAGCTAAAGATGTATCGGCAACAAAACCAGGAGTGAAAGGACCCGCTAGTACACCTGCTACAAGGTATCCTACCAGAGGTGAAATTTTCAGGCGCTGTGCAAGCATGCCAAGCAGATAGGCAAGAACAAAGCCGCCAACAATGGTCGTGATAAGAGGTGTCGAGTGCTCCATCAAGGCTCCTTCTGGGTAGCGAGTATATAAATTGTGTAGTTAGGTGAGGTAATAATCTATTTTATAAATAGTTAAAGATTACAAAAAAATATATTGAGTGGTAAAAACGAGAGTGATCTGCATAAATATTATTTTAATGTAATTTTATGTAGATCTTGCCATTATTTACGCTAGTTTACAAAGAAAAATAGCCTGATAATTATGGTGCTTATCCAGGGTTTTTCTTGTCTTTTTCAAGCGTTCTTTTCTATATTTGGCAAAAACAGCGTAAAAATACCAAGAAGTGGCAGAAACGCACAGATTTTGTAAACCAATTCTATACTGGTTTTATCTGCGACATAGCCAAGTACGGCAGCCCCAATGCCACCCATACCAAAGGCCAGTCCAAAGAACAAACCTGCAATCATGCCCGTTTTACCGGGAATGAGCTCTTGGGCATAGACTAAAATAGCAGAGAACGCAGAGGCCAATATTATACCAATAATAACCGTTAGTATGCTTGTCCAGAATAAGGAGGCATAAGGTAACAGCAGGGTAAAAGGTGCAACGCCAAGAATTGAACCCCAAATGACATATTTCCGACCTATCTTATCTCCAATCGGCCCGCCAATCAGAGTACCTGCCGCTACGGCGAATAAAAAGATAAATAGGTGGATCTGGGCGTTTTGCACGGATAAGCCAAATTTCTGTATCAGGTAAAAAGTATAGTAGCTACTGATGCTGGTTAGGTAAAAGTACTTGGAAAAAACCAGTAACAGAAGAATGGCAAAAGAATTTATGACGGTTTTTCTAGGAAACCTTGGCAAAGAAATGGTTCGAGAAGACAGGGGAGTTATGACCCGATGCTGCATCTTATACCATTGGCTGACTTGCAAGAGGATCACGATAGCCAACAGGGCTGTCAGAGAAAACCAACCAATGTTTTCCTTACCGTAAGGTGCAATGAAAATAGCAGCTAACAGCGGACCCAATGAACTTCCTAAATTTCCCCCTACTTGAAATAAAGATTGGGCCAGCCCATGACGTCCACCTGAAGCCATGCGTGCGACTCGTGACGATTCGGGATGAAAAACGGATGACCCCGTACCGACTAATGCGGCAGCCATTAATATAATTGAAAAACTTTCGGCATAAGCTAATAGAAGCAAACCAGATAGGGTAAATCCCATACCGACAGGCAGTGAATAGGGTTGCGGATATTTATCAGTATACAAACCGATAAGGGGTTGCAATAGCGATGCAGTTACCTGATAGGTTAGAGTTATCATTCCAACCTGAATAAAACTGAGAGTAAATTCAGATTGCAGCAGTGGATAAATAGCCAGAATCAACGATTGAATCATATCATTCAGCATATGGGATAAACTGATGGCGCCGAGAATTGAAAAAACGGTGCGATGTTTTTTTGTTGGTGAAGTTGGAAACAAGGCTGTTTTACTTTTTTCACTCATATCTATTCGCTTACCAATGTCATTATCAATAAAGTTTATAGGGAGAAATTTTTAGGTTTGTTGAATTTCTGTTTAATTTTTACACCATAATACATCTTAGATAATTAACAAAATTTTTATTTATACCTATATAATTTGGCTGCAATATCAAAAAGGTGAAATCTTTTAAGCCGCGGTTTGAAAGGGATGAACCTCTACCATCATATAACTAATAAGATTTTGAAATACATGGAGATACCCCATGAAACTATCGTTTAAAGCGTCAATTTGCGCCCTTGCAATTTCGCTGTCACTGGCACCGTTAATTGCAAACGCCTGGGAAAAAGATAAAACCTATGACATTACCATCTTGCATACTAACGACCATCATGGCCATTTCTGGCATAACGATTATGGTGAATATGGTTTGGCGGCTCAAAAAACGGTGGTAGATTCCATTCGTCAGGAGGTTGCCAAGAAAGGAGGTAGCGTATTGCTATTGTCAGGTGGTGACATTAACACCGGTGTACCAGAATCAGATATGCAAGATGCTGAACCAGATTTTAAGGGCATGAATCTGGTGGGATACGATGCAATGGCATTGGGGAACCATGAATTTGATAAGCCCTTAAATGTCTTGTTCCAGCAACAAAAATGGGCAAACTTCCCATTTCTCTCTGCCAATATTTACCAAACCAGTACAGGCAAGTGCTTGTTTAAGCCATATGTTATTTTTGATAAGCAAGGCGTGAAAATAGCGGTTCTTGGCCTGACAACCGATGACACCGCGAAAATCGGTAATCCGGCTAATTTTCCGGATGTTGAATTCCGTGTTCCTGCTGAAGAAGCCAAAAAAGTTATTGGAGAGCTGAAAAAGAATGAAAAACCGGACGTGATTATTGCGGCAACCCACATGGGACACTATGACGATGGTCATCATGGCACGAATGCGCCGGGAGATGTTGAAATGGCGCGTAGCTTGCCTGCGGGTTATTTGAATATGATTGTGGGGGGACACTCACAAGATCCGGTGTGTATGTCTGCGGAGAATAAAAACTATAAACAAGTGGATTATGTTCCGGGTACACCTTGTTCTCCTGATCGCCAAAATGGCACATGGATTGTTCAGGCTCACGAATGGGGGAAATATGTAGGTCGGGCTGATTTTCAATTCCGTAATGGTGAATTCAAGTTGGTTCATTATCAATTGATCCCGATTAACTTAAAGAAAAAAGTAACAAAAGAAGATGGCAGTACGGAACGTGTTTACTATACCCATGAAATTAAGCAAAATCTTGACATGCTTAAGCTGCTGACACCTTATGAAGACAAGGGCAGCCAGATACTTAATGTGAAAATAGGCTCAGTAGATAACAAATTAGAAGGTGATCGCAGTAAGGTACGTTTCGTGCAAACGAATATGGCACACCTTGTATTGGCCGCTCAGATGGAACGGACAAACGCTGATTTTGCAGTGATGAGCGGTGGTGGAATTCGTGACTCTATTGAAGCAGGGGATATTACTTACAAGGATGTCATGAAAGTTCATCCATTTGCTAACCAACTGGTTTATGTGGACTTCAAAGGTAGCGAAGTTTTGACCTATTTGACGGCTGTTGCAAATATGGAAAAGGATTCTGGCGCTTATGGTCAATTCTATAATGTGAGCTTCGTGAAAGAGGGTAAGAATATCAGTGAGGTAAAAATTGGTAGTAAGCCATTAGATCCAAATAAAATTTACCGCATGGCGACGTTGAACTTTAACGCGATTGGTGGAGACGGTTATCCACGGATTGATAATTTGCCTGGTTATGTTGACACAGGGTTTGTCGATGCTGAGGTATTGAAAGGATATATTGAAAAACACTCTCCATTGAAATCTTCTGATTATGAACCGAAAGGTGAAATTCATATAAATAATAACAATTGAGCAATAGATTGCTGTTAGTTTTTTGCATAAAAAGACCATCTGTTCTTGCAGATGGTCTTTTGCTTATTAGCAATAAGGCGTGTTATGCATAAATAAGAACGGTTGAAACTGAATAATAATTTAATGATTAAATAGCATGGTAATTAATGAATTGCTTTCTCCTTTGGTTGGTAGTTTTTCAAGTCCATGTTTCATATATAATGCTATGAGTTGAGGAGTGTTTTCACATTCTAATGCAATAACCCTTCCTCCAATTAATGTTTTTGAAATATTAATGATATTCTTTGCATAAAGGAAAATATCTTTAAATTTTATTGGGTTTTCATTTAATGAAAAATTTTTAGCTACTTGACCAATCAAGTAAACTTTTATTGTATTAGCATTTTTGCTGATACCATTAAATTTTTTTATTTTAGTTTTTGAGATGGCAAAATTATTTACCAATAACTCCTTAAAAGTTAATGAGAAATAAGCAAGGATAAAACCATGGTCATCTAAAATAAGATAAGTTCTGGTTACATCGGCTTTTTCAAATCTAATTGATTTTACATGTAAAAAAGATTCTACATCGCGGTTTTTGGGGCAGGAAAATGAGAGTAAATATTCTTTTGTCCTGTCATTACCAAAATCTGATAGTATCTTTCTTAGAGTGAGAATTTTCGTTTTAATATCTCTATTGCCTCTTTCTGCTGTGCTTCAAAATCTATTTTTTCAAAATCATCTTTTGGTTGTCTTCTATTAGCCTTTCTAAGCATTTTAATTGCTTTTGGATCAGTGATAACAATGGGGCGGAAAAATGATGAAGTTGCCATTTTATTCCTCTTTTATTTAAATAAACCAAGTTAATTGAAATAGTAATTAGTGATTTTTGCGCTGTGGGGAAAGTATATCGGCATTATTGTTTATCACAAGGCCCTGTTTTAAAGAAAACAGAGCCAGCTCGAAAAAATTCAGCGAGAATTGCAATTGATTTTCAAATTTTAGCAATATCAGCAAATGAACAATGAAGTAATTGGCATAAATCTATGGGGGACAATTCAATATCTAAACCACGTTTACCACCCGAAATAAATAGCGTTTGCAAGGCTTGCGCCTGACTGTCAATCACGGTAGGTAGACGCTTTTTCTGTCCCAACGGGCTAATTCCACCTACTAAATAACCCGTTACCTTTTGTGCCAGTTGAGGATCGGCCATATCTGCTTTCTTGGCCTTGAAAACTTTAGCCACTTTTTTCAAATCGAGTTGCCCAGAGACAGGCGTAACGGCGACAGCAAGATGTTTAGGATCACCATTCAATGAAACCAACAATGTCTTAAAAACCTGATTGGCATCTAAACCGAGTTTTTTCACCACTTCATCACCAAAATTATGTTCATTGACATCGTGGTCATAAGGATGAAGTTTGAAATTAATTTTTTGTTTTTCCAGCAAGACAACAGCGGGAGTCATATTTTTTCCTATAAAGATCAATTTATCACTGCTTATCCGTAATGGTTGACTTTCAGAATGAAGCAGATGAAGTTGCTATGTTTGCGGTTTTGCCAGCATCTGGCGTAAGTTGTTCTCACCGTGAAGGTGCAAAGCGCCTACTGTAACCAAATATTTTCCTGCTGGTAAGCTATGTAACTGTTCACTCCATTGACGGTTGCGTTCAGCCATTAAGGTTTGATAAATCTCTTCGCAGAATGTCATGGGTATTACCTGATTTTGTTTCTCCGGTTTGTAATTCATCCACCAGCTAATCATGGTCTGTAAAGCACGGGCATTAGTATGCCAATGGGTGATGGTATCTTCCAATAGTGAGATCCCACCGTTTGGCAGGTTGGTGAGAAGGCTAACTTGTGCATCAGTGCCTTCTAACTCGATAATGGGTTTATTGAGTGCTTGTGCACTGTTCAGTAATTGGCAATCGATACCATATTGGGGTTGTAACCCCAAATATTGGGCTTGGGCGGCTTGTAATATCAATGCGACTTGCCATGATGGCAATGGATCCAGCAACGTGACAGGATGTTGAATTTCTCGGCAATAGTGTTGCAGACAGGCAAAATGTTCGGGAGATAAACGTTGTGATAGTTCGATTTGTTCAGGAAATGTTTCCTTGAAAGGGGAATTGGCCTGCGTGATATCTGCCTCGACAATCAGAGCATCCGCTTGTTCTAGCTGTTCCAACAATACTTCAGAAAGTGGGCACATGTTCTTAGTACCCATATGAATGCTGCCAACAATATGTAACTGTTTGTTGTTATTTAAATCGATGTCAAAAGCAGGATAAGGGTAATGTCGTTGGGAATTGAGTCCCAATATTTTACTGAAATATGACATTAATTTTCCCATATTACATCCTCCAATAGCTGGCATTGGGCGGTATGCTAACCTGTTAATCGCCAACAAGAAAGAGGGAAAAGTGCGGGATAAAAAGCTAAACGAAATAGGTTTAGCTTTTCATGGCAAAAATAAATCAGGTCAGGACTTAGGCTTGAAGCGCAATAAGCGATTGGCGTTACTGACAACAGTAATAGAAGACAATGCCATGGCCGCACCTGCAACGACAGGGTTTAATAAAGTGCCCGTAAACGGGTATAAAATGCCAGCTGCAATTGGAATGCCTAACGTATTATAGACAAATGCACCCAATAGGTTTTGTTTCATATTACGCAATGTACCGCGGGATAATGCAACTGCATCAGCAACCCCGTGCAGGCTATGGCGCATCAGGGTAATTGTTGCGGTTTCTATGGCGATATCACTACCGCTTCCCATTGCGATGCCGACATCCGCTTGTGCCAATGCAGGGGCGTCATTTATGCCATCGCCGACCATCGCCACTTTCCTGCCTTCTGATTGCAGTGACTGAATGGCTGCGGCTTTGCCATCAGGTAAAACACCGGCAATCACCTGGTCAATACCCGCTTCTTGAGCGATAGCATTCGCTGTGGTGGGATTATCTCCTGTTAACATAACCAAACGATAGCCTTGGTGATGTAAGCGTTGCAGGGCAGAAACGGTATCCTGGCGCAAGGGATCACGGATAGAAAACAGGGCTGCGATTTTCCCATCGGCTGACAGAATAACGGGGGTAATGCCTTTTTCGGCCTGTGCCGCAATAAATGGCTTTAATTCTGCTGTTTCAATTTGATGTTGCTCAAGTAATTTTTGGTTACCCAATAACAGAGTAATATCGCCGATTTCTCCTTTAACACCCAATCCCGCCAAGGTACGGAATGTTTGTACTTCGGGTAAGTTTTGTCCCTCAACCTTCAGTAAAATAGCTTTTGCCAAAGGGTGATTAGAACCATTTTCCAGGGCACCAGCCCATAGCAATACTTGCTCTTCGGTGAAACCATTAAAGGTGTGGATCTCTGTGACTTGTGGCATACCTTCAGTTAAGGTGCCGGTTTTGTCAAAGACAATCGTATCCAGTTGGCTGGCATGTTGCAGGGCATCAGCATCACGCACCAATACACCTAATTCGGCTGCCCGTCCTACCCCTGAGATGATGGACATCGGGGTTGCCAGCCCAAGCGCACAAGGACAGGCGATAATCAAGACAGTTGTCATGATAACCAGTGCGTACATGATTTGTGGAGCTGGGCCGATAAAATACCAAATCGCGCCAGCAATCAGGGCGATAGCAACAACAACAGGTACGAATATTGAAGATATTTTATCGGCCAATTGACCGATTTCAGGTTTGCTGCTTTGTGCCTGACGAACTAATTTGATAATGCGTGCCAGGGTTGTTTGGCTGCCAACGGCATTGGCTTTAAACAGTACCGTGCCATCTTGAACTACAGTGCCAGCATGGACGGTATCGCCAGTGGTTTTCTGCTGAGGAATAGGTTCGCCTGTCAGCATGGCTTCATCCAGCCAAACTGTACCTTGAGTAATTTCACCATCAACCGGAACACGATCTCCTGTTGTCAGGCGCAGTACCATATTGGGCATCACATCGGCCAGTGGCACTGTTTTTTCACCTTCAGAGGTAACTACCCGTGCGGTTGGTGGGGTGAGATCCAATAATCGCTCAAGGGCCTTGGAAGAGCGTTGGCGGGCACGTTGTTCCAAGGCATGGCCGAGATTGACCAAACCAATAATCATGGCACTGGCTTCATAATAAAGATGACGGGCTTGGGGCGGGAAAATTTCTGGCCACAAATTGACGCTTATTGAATAGAGCCATGCTACGCCAGTACCCAGAGCTACGAGGGTATCCATTGTCGCACTGCCATTTTTTAGACTTTGCCACGCATTACGATAAAAATGCCCGCCTGCAAATATCATTACAACCAGCGTCACCAAACCAATAGTTAGCCAAATGGCGTGGTTTGCTGGTGTGAGTATCATATTGTCGCCTATCATACCCCACACCATGACCGGCACCCCAACCACTAACGCAAGGGCCGATTGCCAGCGAAAGCGGCGCATATTGGCCTGTGCTACTTGTTGCTGACGCTCACGGCGTTCTGTTTCATCCTGAATGATTTCCGCGCCATAACCGGCCTTGATGACGGCTTCCACTAAGGCATTTGGTGAGGCGTGACCTGTGACCAATGCGCTTCTTTCCGCGAGATTGACTCTGGCATGTTCCACGCCATCAACGGATTGCAGGGCTTTTTGTACCTTGCTGACACAGCTTGCACAGCTCATGCCATCCAGCAGGAGCTGAATATTGTCATTATCACTCGCATCACTTTTGTTGTTGTGCTCAACAGAAACTATTTCTACCGGAGTCGAAGATGTTGCCGCTGCCACAGACTCCGGAGTCTTTGGAACATGTATTGCCAGCGGCTCAGTTTTTGGGCAATCGGTTTCCGTTGCTAATTCAGCGTGATATCCGGCTTGTTCGACTGCATGAATTAAAGCATTGTTCTCTGCTTTACCATAGATTTTTGCGGTTTGGGTATCAACTTCTGTGGCGATAACACCTGCTACCGCTTCCAATGCCTTTTGTGTTTTATTTGCACATTTCATGCAGCTTAAACCTGACAGGCGCAATACAACATCGGGTTGGGTGGCAACAGTGGCTTGATAATCTTCGGCAACAATGGCCGCAATCAGTTCATCAGGTGAAGCATTGCTGATAACTTTGGCATAATTGAGATTCACATCCGTCAGCTCAACGCCGGGTATTCTTTCCAGCGCTTTTTTAACCCTGCCGACACAATGCATACAAGTCAGGCCTTGAAGTGCGAGAATGGTGGTTGTGGACATAACAATATCTCCTGATACAGAGTGATATACTTATCATTAAGGCTAAACCTTCCTGCAAGGGGAAGGTCAAGGGGAAATAATGAATATCAGTGAAATTGCCCGTAAGACCGGTTTAACCAGCAAAGCGATTCGGTTTTATGAAGAAAAAGATCTCATTACTGCGCCGGAGCGGGGAGATAATGGCTATCGTTATTACCAGCAAAAGCACATTGATGAATTGATGCTTTTGCGTCAGGCGAAAGAGGTCGGATTTACGTTGGAGGAGTGTCGCGAATTGCTGCGATTATTTCACAATCCTTACCGTCACAGTGCCGATGTAAAAATGGCGACCCTGCAAAAAGTGGCGGAAATAGAAAAAACGATGTTGGAATTACAAAAGATAAAGGAAAAATTACTGGTATTGGTGGCTGAATGTCCGGGAGATGATGGGGCTGATTGTCCCATCATTGAGCATTTATCTGGCTGCTGTAAGCATCACGGTTGATGGGGAACTGGTCTCACCTTTAATGTGATTCCGTCAACAGCGATGACTTCAATTTCGGTATTGGCTGGAAGTTCTCGGTCACAATGAACGCGCCAACTGCCATCGGCCAGTTTGACTCGCCCAAAACCGTTTTCGGTATCCGTGATTAAACGGGTACGCATTCCAATTAACTGGTGGTTTTTCTGATTGAGCGTTTTATCACTAGCCTGGCGTGGGCGATGGCGTAGCCAGCTACGCCATGCAATAACAGAAAGCAAGGTCAAGATAGCAAACAGAGTACCTTGCAATTCCCAGCCTATAGTAGGGAAAATCCATGTGATCAGGGCAACAACGACGGCTGCGGTTCCTGTCCACAACAGATATCCTCCCGTTCCCAGCAATTCTGCAATCAGAAGCAGGCCACCAAAACAGAGCCAGAACCAGGCTGGCTGAGCGGCGATCTGTTCAATCATAACAATTTATCCTGTGTGGCTATTTATTAGTCTGTTTGCCCTTCTTGCTTTCGGAAATTAATTCAGCAATACCACCAATGGCTCCCATTAAGTTGCTGGCTTCCAGTGGCATCATAATCACTTTGCTGTTATTTGAGGCTCCAATGTTGGTGAGGGCATCAGTATACTTTTGGGCAACAAAATAGTTAATTGCCTGCATATCACCATTCGCAATAGCGTCAGAAACCATTTTGGTTGCACGCGCTTCTGCTTCGGCGGCACGTTCACGGGCTTCCGCCTGAAGGAAGGCTGACTGGCGCTCACCTTCTGCTTTCAGAATTTGTGACTGTTTTTCCCCTTCTGCTTTCAAAATGGCGGCCTGACGAATACCTTCCGCTTCAAGAATATCTGCGCGTTTGGTACGCTCGGCTTTCATTTGAGCGTTCATCGCGGAGATCAACTCTTTCGGTGGACGCACATCGCGGATCTCAATACGCGTGATTTTGACACCCCACGGGTTAGTCGCTTCATCGACGATTGCCAGTAATCGGCTGTTGATGGAATCGCGTTGGGACAGCATTTCATCCAGTTCCATTGAACCTAACACAGTACGGAAGTTGGTCATGGTCAGATTAATGATGGACAGTTCCAGATTGCTGACTTCATAGGCAGCACGTACGGGATCGACAACCTGAATAAAGCAGACGGCATCAATGGTGACATTGGCATTATCTCGAGAAATGATTTCCTGCGATGGGATATCCAGAACCTGTTCCATCATATTGATTTTACGACCGATACGATCAACAAAAGGCATGATAATGTGCAAGCCTGGTGTTAATGTACGGGTATAACGTCCAAAGCGCTCAACAGTCCATTGATAACCTTGTGGAACGGTTTTGACACAGGTAAAGACGATAGCAACCGCAATAACGATTAAAATCGGTACAGCACCAAAAGAGAGTAAATCCATAACAATTCCCTTACTTAGCTAATTATGGAATATATAAATTTTCTTTACTTAATAGAGTAAAGAGTATACATGACGACGGTATTTAGATGCCAGAGCATCTCCATTGCCCAGTGCAGAGAGAATATCCATCATCGTCTTTTTCACTGTCCCCTCGGCAGCAGAAAGATCCCTTTTCAGAAAACTAAATAGCAATTCCAGGGCTTCTTCATTACGGCCAACTTCGTGTAATTTGGCAGCCAGTTGTACGGCTAATTCTGCATTTTCTGATTGAGTTGCCAACGCTTGTTGCAGTTGTCGAATCTCAGGTGAATCCGCCGCCTCTTGCTGGGACTTAAGGTATTCAAGTAACTCATTATAGTGTTCATCTTGTGCTTCTGATGGAACGGTATCCAGTATTTTTTGGGCCTCTTCAAGGTGATTGAGTGAAAGGTTCACCTGGGCTAGCAATAGGGTAATCTCTGTATCTTGCGGATTTTCTTGATGGATTTTTTTCAGTAAAAGCAGTGCCTCTTGCTCTCTACCTTCTACAAGTAGCTCGTTGACTTGCTCTAATGGTGATTTTTCCATTTGGGGGAGGAGAGTGGTAAAAATCTTTCTGATGGCTTCATCTGTCTGGATGCCCTCAAAACCCTGAACAGGGCGAGCCTCTTTGACGAACAGTACGGTAGGCAAGCTACGCACACCAAATTGTGCAGCGATATGGAAAAGTGGGTCACAATTGACTTTAGCCAAGGTAAATTGCCCTGCATATTCATAGGCTATTTTATCAAGCGTGGTTTCTAATTCATGGCAATGTAGGTCCTGTGGAGACCAGAAGTAGAATACGACAAGCTGGGTGAGAGAGTGCTGTACAGCCTGAGCAATGTTCGATTCATCAATATTAATGATATGGGCAGTATTGTTGTTTGTATTAACGGTTGGTTCCATGGGATTGTTCTCTGAGTCGTTGTAAGGTGATTACATGAATAAATAAGACTTGTTTGTCCGTTTTTCAATGTTTATTTACTTTGCCAGCGCAAGATCCTATCGAGCCAGCGTTCAGGAAGTAGACGGCGCATCATTTTTACTGCATGAGTCAATAACGTAACCGAATAGCGTAATTTCGGGTTAGGGCTTTCCAGTGCATGAATGAGTTTAGAAACGACATCTTCAGGCATCAATGTGAAACGACGAGCAAGGTCTGGATTCTCAACTGGATGATCCTGCTGTGTTTGATTGACATTCTTCGTAAAACGGGTATGGATTGGACCAGGTTCTATCAGGCTGACTTTAATGTCTGTTTTTGCCAATTCTCCACGTAAGGCATCCGACCAAGCTTCAAGGGCATATTTACTGGCAGCATACGCCCCACGGCCTGGCGTCGAGATCAATCCCATCACCGAACTGGTTTGGACAATCCGCCCTGCGCCATAAGCGCGTATAGCGGACAGTAGCAGGCACGTCAGTTGGTGGGTGCCAAAGAAATTGGTGGAAAACTGTTTTTCCATCTGTTCGCGGGAGATACTTTCCAATGGACCGTAGACACCAAATCCCCCGTTATTGAATAGCCCGAACAAACGACCGTTGGTTAATTCGATGACTTTCCTGGCGGCGTTCTCTACGCTTTCTTTATCATCCAAATCCAATTTGATGGGTTCGAACCCCAACTCACGCATATGAACCAAATCAGAGGATTTGCGGCAGGCTGCGAGTACGCGATAACCACGTTGGTGGAGGGTTTTGGCCGCGACTAACCCGATACCGCTCGAACACCCAGTAATAAGAATGGCTTTTTGCATAACTTTACCTGTTTACCTGCATCAATTTATGGAAATAAATGATTTACTATTAAGAAATATTTTTTACTTAAGGGGAGTTGATGTATGCCGACAATGTGTTGGACATCCAATCAGCAATAAAGGGTTGTGCAGCTTGATTGGGGTGCAGCCCGTCATCTTGCATCCATTCTGGTTTAATAGCAACGTGCTCCATGAAAAATGGCAGCAGAGAAATTTGGTTACGTTTAGCAAGTACAGGATAAATTTTGGCAAAGGATTCGGTATATCGCTTTCCATAATTAGGTGAAATTTGGATTTGCATTAACAGCGGTTGTGCATCGGCTTGTTTAATCAAAGTAATGCTCTGTTGCAAATCTTGTTCTATGTTTTGAATGGGAAAACCACGCAGTCCATCATTAGCACCAAGCTCGATCAAAACCCATTTTGGATTGTGCTGTTTCAATAACTCAGGCAAACGTTCAAGCCCTTGCGCTACAGTATTGCCACTAATACTGCCGTTAACAATGACTGTTTTTTTGCCGGCTTGTTGCCACTGTTTTGCCATCAGGGCAGGCCATGACTGCTCAACGGGCAAACGATATCCGGCACTGAGGCTATCGCCTAATATAAGCAGGGTATCTGCCGCCGCTGCTCTGGCACTGCATAGCACCAACATTAAAAGGAAAAATACATGGCTGTAGAAAGTATTCTTGAAGTTCATCATCTCATTAAACATGTCGGTCAAGGGGAACAGGTAATTAATATATTGCAAGGTATTGAGTTGGTTGTCGAGCCAGCACAGACAATTGCATTAATTGGTGAATCAGGATCAGGTAAGTCAACACTTCTGGGCATTATTGCCGGATTGGATGATGGCAGTGGAGGAGAAGTTCATCTATTGGGGCAAAATATCAGTCGCATGAATGAAGAGCAGCGCGCGCAGTTAAGGGCAGAAAATGTCGGTTTTGTTTTTCAGTCGTTTATGTTGATCCCCACCCTGAATGCATTGGAGAATGTCCAGCTTCCGGCACTATTGTGTGGTGAATCGGAAACCCAAAGCCGTGAACAAGCCATTGAACTACTTGAACAGCTAGGGTTAGGAAAACGCCTGAAACACATGCCGGCTCAGCTTTCGGGGGGAGAACAACAGCGGGTGGCTTTGGCGCGGGCATTCTGTACTCGTCCTAAAATTCTGTTTGCTGATGAACCAACAGGTAACCTTGATCGCCAAACAGGAGATCGCATCGCTGATTTGCTGTTTTCCCTTAATCATGATTACGCCACCACCTTGATTTTAGTCACGCATGATAACCAATTGGCGGCGCGTTGCCAGCGTCGTTTACGTCTGGTAGATGGCAAATTGCGGGAGGAAGCATGATCTGGCGCTGGTTTTGGCGTGAATGGCGTACACCCTCTCTCCTGATTGTTTGGTTATCCCTGACCTTAGCGGTGGCCTGTGTACTGGCATTAGGGCGTATTAGTGATCGTATTGATCAAAGTGTGCATTATCAAAGCCGTGATTTTCTGGCGGGTGATTTGGTCTTAAGGGCTTCATATCCCGTTGATGAAACCTGGTTGCAAAAGGCACAAGAACAGGGGTTGACATTAAGTCGCCAGATCTCATTTTCGACCATGACATATGCAGGAGATATTCCGCAACTGGCTCAGGTGAAAGCGGCAGATGCGCGTTATCCGCTGTATGGCGAACTGGAAACCAATCCGCATGGGTTAAAGCCGGAAAAAGGTTTTGTGTTGGTGGCACCACGATTGTTGACATTATTAGGTATCAAGGTTGGGGATAATATTGACGTGGGGGATACCACGTTGAAGATCCGTGGGGAATTGTTGCAAGAGCCTGACAGCGGTTTCAATCCTTTCCAGATTTCTCCCCGAATTTTAATCAATATTGATGATGCTCAGGCAACCGGGGCGATCCAACCCGGCAGCCGCTTGACTTACCGTTATATGTTTGCGGGTTCTCCTGCCGCCATCCAATCATTCCAACAATTCGTTGAGCCACAACTAAAAGCCGATCAACGCTGGCTGACCTTGAAACAGGATAATGGTGTCATGGCACAATCTATTGAGCGTGCCCAGCAATTTTTACTGCTGTCAGCTTTGTTGACATTACTCCTGGCCGTAGCGGCAATGGCCGTTTCTATGGCACATTACTGCCGTAGCCGACATAACCTGATAGCTATCCTGAAAACATTAGGAGCAGGGCGCTGGGCCTTGCGTCAATGGATCATTGGACAATGGCTGGTGATATTACTGGCCGCCATAGTGGCAGGCTCCATTCTGGGTTTGGCTTTTGAATCTGCATTGATTCGAATTTTGGCAGGCATGTTACCTAAGATGTTACCGGCTGCGGGAATGTGGCCGTGGTTATGGGCGATAGCTGCCCTGTTTGGGATTGCCGTGTTGGTGGGTATTCGCCCTTATCGTCAACTCATGGCTACCCAGCCTTCACGGGTATTGAGAAGTGATGTAACGGCATCCATCTGGCCATTACGTTATTATTTACCTGCGGTGGCCTTCATCATAACGGGAGGATTGGTGTTGCTGGCAGGCACTAAGCCGTTGTTATGGTCGCTGTTAGCGGGAGTGCCGATTGTTGCGTTGTTTTTGGCATTATTGGGATGGGGGGGATTATGGTTACTGCGTCGTGTGACGTTCCGTCAATTAAGCCTGCGTCTGGCGGTGAATCGGTTACTGTGTCGGCCATTTCAGACCATGACCCAATTGGCGGCATTTTCCCTGTCATTCATGTTGTTGGCTTTGCTGATTATGGCAAGGGGCGATTTATTGAACCAGTGGCAGCAACAATTACCGCCGGACAGCCCTAATTATTTCCTGCTTAACATGACCCAACCACAATCTGTTCAAATTAATGACTTATTGGCTAAATACCAGGTAGAGCCAACGGATTTTTACCCCGTAGTGCTGGCGCGTCTGACCGAAGTGAACGGACAATCTGCGCTGGAATGGGCGGATGAAAAACATCCTAATAGTACTATTGTGCGTCGTGAGCTGAACTTAACATGGAAAGCAGAACTGCCACCGTTTAATACCTTGATTGCGGGAACATGGCCGCCAAAAACGAACGAAGTTTCCATGGAGCAAAGTGTTGCTGAACGGTTGCAAATTAACCTAGGGGATAAGCTCACATTCACCGGAGATACACGAACGTTTCATACTACGGTAAGCAGCATTCGTAAAGTGGATTGGGAGAGCATAAATCCGAATTTCATTTTTATTTTCGCCAAAGAGACATTGGAAAATCAGCCCAGAATGTGGTTAACCAGTTTTCGTTATGAAGGAGATGGAAAACTATTAACGGAAATTAACCGCCATTTCCCGACCGTTAGTCTGCTGGATATTGGTTCGATACTCAAACAAGCACAAGGTATTTTGCAGCAAGTTAGCAAGGCTTTGGAAATTATGGTTGTTTTGGTGATGATTTGTGGTGGATTGTTATTATTGGCACAAATTCAGGTCGGTATGAGCCAGCGGCAACTTGAATTGGTGGTATATCGCACATTAGGAGCGAGTAAAAAACTTTTGCGTCGTACATTATGGAGTGAATTTGCCCTGCTTGGTTTTATGGCTGGTTTAGCCGCGGCATTTGGTGCAGAAATTGCACTTTGGTTGTTACAGACTCAGGTCTTTGATTTTCCGTGGCAGTCACAATGGCAGATGTGGTTTCTGCTCCCCATCATCAGTAGCTTACTGCTTTCACTATGCGGTGGCTGGTTAGGCGTCAGGTTATTACGGAGGCAAGGGCAATATCGGCGCTTGCCTGAATAATTCCCACCTCTTTGATAAACCTCGTTTAAATCAACGAGGTTTATCAGCGATCATTTGACCAGATATTATCAGGCAAATTCTTCTCTTAACCTGGGCAGGATCCGATCGCCAAAAATCTTTAACCCTTTTATGTAATCGGGGAAAATCAACATAACGCCATCCAACTCACAAGTATGCATTAAATCTGTTAATTGTTTGTAGCAGGTATCTGGCGTACCGATGGCAGTATGAGTCATAAAGGTGTTTTGGGAACGTTCTACCATCGCATTGCTTTTTCCATTCGTATCGACGCCAAAACTATGCATCATATTTTTGACGGCTTCCACATCCAAACCCTGACGATAGAACTGAGCGAGGGTTTCAGCATAGGCATCTGTTTCAGCGCAAATAACGGTACACATGCAGAATGTTTTCGTTGTTGTGTTGTATTCAGCAGCAATACGCTTTGCGGTTAAACTGATATTGCGAGTTTCAGCCTCATCCTTGCCACCGATAAAACAGACATCAGTATGACGCACACTAAAATGTAGTCCTTGTTCAGACTGGCCGGCACAAACGAGATAAGGTCGGGGAAGGGAAAGGGGTTTAGGTTCAGAAACGCACTGTTTTAAATGAAAATAAGTACCTTCATGATTGACTTGTTTTTCACGCCAAAGTCGTTTAATCACTTGGGTCCACTCTTCCGCCATGGCATAGCGCTGATCATGATCCAGACTGTCATCCCATTCACCCATTTGTTCAAATTCATCGCGGAATGAACCGGAAACAATATTCAGCCCCGCACGTCCTTGGCTAATATGATCCAGCGTAGCGATCATTTTGGCCGTAACCGCCGGATTATGCAGACCGGCATGAACCGTGGCGATCAGCTTTGCACGGTGAGTCACTTCGGCAATGCCCGCCATCATGGTGATGGATTCAAGCGAACAACCCCAATGATCTGTTTCACCACCAAACCCACGCCATTTTCCCATGGACATAATGAAATCAAGGCCAATCTGATCGGCCAAAATAGCCGCTTCTCGATTTTGCTTATAAGACGCATCCAGGGGCGGCGTGTTTTTGGAGATGATCCATCCACCTTTAGCGATAGGCAGAAATACGCCGAACTCTTTCTTTGACATCACTATTTCCTTGTTTGTACGCTATTTCAGTTCATTTTTACCTTATTCAATAAATTGGGTGTTTTCAACCGCGTGTTTTCTCATTTTATGAGCAGGTGGTTTCATCATTAATGTTACGACAAGAACAACAAATACGGGAATAGCAATAATCAGGAATGCAGAGGTAAAACTGCCTGAATAATCTTTGATGGCACCCGCGAAAAAAGGCGCCAGACAAGCCAGGGTGGATATCAGGTTCATGATAGAAAACAGTTCCAGATAAGGCTTGCGGCCAAAATAGTTAGCCAGCAATACACTGGATGCAAGGAAGGTCATGCCGTATCCCATTCCGATACACAGCGTGAACGCAATCAAGAACGGCCATGACGAGGCGATACTCAGTGCAATCAAACCAAAGATAATAATGGACAGGCTGATAATCAGTAACTTTTTCGGTTCTACCCACTCTCCAACGGCACCACCGGCTAAGCGGGAAAAGGCATTGATAAAAGCCATCGTGCTCAGTAACCCTACGGCGATAGCTTCGCTGAAACCATTTTCGATAATATGAGCAACAGCAAAACTGTTGACGGTAATGCCACACCATAAAAATGCGGTATAAGTTGCAGCAATCACATAGAACTGCCACGTTCGCAGTGCTTGATGTGCAGTCCAACGTTGCTTGGTGCGATAAATACTGGGCGTATCCTGATTGTTATGTTTCTGGTTTACGGCCTTGGCGTGGGCGACTTCCCGTTTACCTTCCTGAAGAATAATAATCGTCAGGATAACGAAAATAGAGAGGAGAATGGCGGAAATCATCCAATGCATGCGCCATGTGCCCCAAACACGGGTTGCCAGAAAGTAGATCCACGGGCCAATTACCCCACCTAGTCCACCGATTGTGAAGTAGAAACCAAACGCAAGGGATTGTTTCTCATAGAGCCGGGAAATCACATAAGTGCCCGGCACTGTCGCCAGAAAAGTAAAACCGATACCAATTAAAGCCGTACCGATAAAATAGGATGAAATAGCATATGTGTGATAAAGGTTGTAGAAACCCGCCAGAAAAATCAACAGGCCGATAAACAGGGTAAAACGAACGCCAATTTTACGAATAAATACCGTTGGCAGAAAACTGGATAGCCCGCAAGTCAGGCCAAGCAGTGAGAATCCTAATCCTGCATTTGTCCAACTCCAGCCCAGTTCATTAATCATACTTGGCAGGACAACGCCCAATGACGTAAAGGTTGTTGCTGTGGATAAAAAATAGACCATGCCTAAAAGTATCAGCAAAAACCACTGATAAGTACGTCCGAATTTTTCGTGTTGAATGGACATTGTGACTCCATCAAGGATATAAACGATTAAAAGCGGCACTATTTTATGTGTTTATTAGAAAAAGCTGTATCGAATAAACACGCCATAGCTGAATTGATCCGTGCGAAAGCCAGGTGTATCTTTTATTTTGTATTTATTTCTGACAGGATTTACGACAACTCCAGTCCACAGATGACCAGCTTGATAGCCTAATTTTTTGCCTAAGTCATAATGCAATTCGGGTTTGAAATCGATCATTTCAGGGTAATCACCTAATCCCAGTGTATAATCGAAAGTACCTACAATGCGGAAATCGCCCAATTGATTCCTGAAAGGAATGCCGTAATCAATATGGATACGCTGATCGTTCCAGCTTCCCTTAGCATTATTTTCAAAATAAAAGATAGTGCGCAACCAACTGAACCCGCCGACTTGCCAATCAAAGCTGATACCAGGGAAATAGTCGTATCTTACGTTTTTGGTTTTGGCTATCCATTGGGCAAACAGGACATCTTTTAATGGGCCATAGGACAGATCATACCCTGTGATTTTGCTGGCACTGAGCCTTGGCACAAACTTATAGTAATAGGTACTTTTATCGCCTTTGTAGTCCTGTTGCAGCGAATGTTGCCAAATACTGTAGACATACATATCGCCAATTTTGTAATCACCAAACGTTTCCACCATTGGGGAGACGGTTTTTTGAGGGGCAACCTTATTCTCAAATTGGAAGTAAAGGCTGGTATCAATTGATTGAAAATTGACAAAGTCACTTGCTTGGGCGTAATTGATGATGGATAACTATCCATTCCAACACAACTTCTATGCTAACTGGTTGAAATACGTTCATTATATTCTTTTATATATTGGAGGATTTTAAGTAACATCATTTTATTTATAATTTCTTTATTCAGTTAATTTCCACGGTTAACTGTTGTTTGTGATGACCGGTTAGCCCATTTTGCTTACAAGCCTGTTCACTGCCGTCACAAATCAATTTAATTGGGAGGTTACATTCTTTATATTTTAAAAAATAGGTTCTCCAGACGTTATCTATATCATCATTATTATGGTCCATCATTATAATGCAACTGTTTGTATTATAACCTTGAGAATATTCAACAGACCAATGAATAAATTTTGTTTCATCATGGCAACCGCTAAATATATTATTACTATCTTCTACATCAAAGGAGATATCTTTTTGGGGTTCTAATTCAATGGGAGACGGCCCAGAACTATACATACATCCTTGGTCAATACGTTTGAAAGTTACTTTGGCAGTGTTACTATTGTTTATGAAATGCATATTATAATATGCAGAAGAAAAAGCGTTGTTTGCAAAAAACATCATGATCAAATATAAACTATATTCTGTGTGTTTTTTAAGTAATTTCATTTTATTTTTCTCCATATTAATAATAACATGGGCTGCAAGGCTGAAAATTTTAAAATAGTTATATACTCCATGAATTTCAAAATAAATCGCAGACCATTTCGATGCAACTTGAAAGCCGACAGGGATGTTCATATCCGGCATTTTTAAGTATAGCAGGGATAAATAAAGATAAAAGTTAATTTTGATTTTTTTAATTTAATGAATATAATGTTTATTTATTTTATAATTTTTGTTTATTTTTTTTTGTTATACCTATCCTTTTATTTAATGATGGCTGATGTTATAAGTATATTATAAACAATATATTATGGAATAATTCAATGAGAAAATAACACTGCTATATTTAAATTAAATCGATATTCCGTATATTATTTAGGAATAAAAAGATCCATAGGCTTATGCCAATATTTTCAAAAACTCATTTTGATAGGGGTAAGCTCATATCATTCATGAAGGGAAGTGGTAGCTTATTTTAATCATTACCACTTCCTAAGATAACAGATTAACTTAATTTATCTTGTGCCCATTGAAGGCCGCTTTGATATTCTGTCGGCAATAGTGAGGCCAATGTTTGTAACGTCGCTTTCAATGTTCCCTTATCTGCATGGGTCACATTTAAGTGACCTACTTTACGTGCAGGACGAACATCTTTTTCATACCAATGTAAACGAACCAGCGGCAAACTCAGCCATGCGGGATTTACTCTCGTGCCGATCAGATTGATCATGACGGATGGCGCAAAGATTTCGGGTTTTGGCATAGGAAGATCCAAGATCGCCCGTAGGTGAAGCTCAAACTGGCTGATGGAAGCACCGTTTTGCGTCCAGTGACCGCTATTGTGAACCCGTGGAGCTAATTCATTGATCAACAAAGTATCGCCAACAATAAAACACTCCATCGCCATAACACCAACATAGTTCAGGTGATTCATGATGGTGGATAGCATCAGCTCTGCTTGCTGTTGAAACGGCTTATCGGCACTATTATCAGGTAAAGTAACACTGGTACGTAAGATTCCTTCCTGATGCAAATTGTGAGTCAGTGTATAGAATACTGATTCACCTTTGGCATTACGGGCTCCCACCAGCGAGACTTCTCCCGAAAACGGAATACCCTGTTCTACAATACATTCACCGTAAATTTCAGGTGGAAGTGTGGTTTCATCACCCGGCCGAATACGCCATTGACCACGCCCGTCATAGCCTCCAGTCCGTCGCTTAACAATGATAAAATCCCCTAATTCCGCAAATAGTTGCGGCCATTGTTCGGAAGAGGAAAGTAGCCGCCACGGCGCGGTTGCCAGGCCCAACGTATCCATGAGCTGCTTTTGTTGCAAACGATCCGCTAGTTGCGGAAAAATATCGCGATTGATAAAAGCCTTATGATGAGCCAGTTCGCGGGTTAATGCGGTTTCGGGCCAACGCTCAATTTCTGCGGTGATCACGCTGCTTTGGTACGGCACGGCTTCCGGTTCGGCATCCAACCCAACAGGATAAACAGCGATCCCCAACGGTTCACCGGCTTGACGCAGCATTCTGCCTAACTGACCATTTCCCAATACACAAACGGGCTTCATGCATCCTCCCGTGGATCTGGGTTATCCAAAACAGCCTGGGTCTGCTCACTGCGCCAATCTGATAAACGTTGAAACAGTGCACTGTCATGCAACGCCAGCACCTGGGCCGCCAGCAATGCGGCATTTGCGGCACCTGCTTTGCCGATAGCCAGCGTACCAACAGGAATGCCCTTTGGCATTTGGACGATAGAATACAGGCTATCAACACCGCTAAGCGCAGCGCTTTGTACAGGCACCCCAAACACAGGCACTAAAGTTTTGGCTGCCAACATTCCTGGTAGATGTGCGGCCCCACCTGCACCCGCGATAATCACATCAAAACCGTTTTCTTTTGCTTGTTCTGCGAAACGAAAAAGTTTATCTGGCGTTCGGTGTGCCGAAACAATTTCAACATGAAAAGGAATGGCGAGATCGGTCAGGATATCGGCTGCATGTTGCATGGTTGCCCAGTCACTTTTAGAACCCATGACAATGGCGATTTTGGCGTGGTTTTGGGGTTCTATTTCTGTTGGAAAAGTCATTGTAGGAGTAATAACAGTTGTGGGATCAGAGCTGGACGTCATAAATCAGATGCTCCTGTATTGGGTGTCTACCAGAACAAAGATGAAATTTCAGACGGCGGATCATATCACGCTAATTGCATAAGGAAAACGTTTGCGTCGTTTGATTTATCGATTTTTACAAAATAAGCGAGGCGCTTAGAAGGGAAAGGATATCAATTCAATCGCTGCTTCTGTGACTTTAAACATCGAACCTTGCTCATGCCATGCTCCTAATACACCGCGATGCACGGTCTTATCGCCAATCTGAATATCGTGTATTGCCGGGCGGTGAGTGTGCCCGTGAATGATCCAATCTGCCTGATATTTTTTAAAGTGCTCGATAACCGCCTCTTGGTTGACATCCATAATAGATGCGGATTTTTGGCGGTTGGCATAGTGGCTACCCGCTCGCATTTTGGCTGCAATTTTCAAACGGATAAATAAAGGAAGAAGCAGAAACAACCGTTGTATCCACGAAGTATGTACTCGCTTACGGTACTGCTGATAGTTGATATCATCGGTGCATAGCGTATCGCCATGCAAAATCAGAATACGTTTACCATGCAACTCCAGTACTTCTTCCTGTGGAAGCAGAATCAAGCCGCTCTCTCTGGCAAAACGGGAGCCGAGCAAGAAATCACGATTGCCATGAATGAAATAACAGGGAATACCTTGTTGTTTTAGTTCATTAAGGGCCTGGGCGATTTTAGTATGCAATGGGTTGGGATCATCATCACCAATCCAGTAATCAAAAAAATCACCGAGAATATAAAGACTTTCAGCGTGGATTGCATCCTCACGTAAAAAACGCAGAAAACCGGCAGTAATTGCCGGCTCTTGTTCACTGAGATGCAAATCTGCAATAAACAGTGTACTCATGTAGCGTCTAACAGTAATTATTCGCCAACAGTGACACGTTCAATGATCACATCTTCATGTGGTACATCTTGGTGCATACCGCTGCGACCGGTGGAAACACCTTTAATTTTATCAACGACGTCCATGCCTTCAACAACTTCGGCGAATACGCAGTAACCCCATCCATCTGGACGCTCTGAACGGAAGTTCAGGAAATCGTTATCGACAACGTTAATGAAGAACTGGGCAGTTGCAGAGTGCGGATCATTAGTGCGTGCCATAGCGATGGTGCCACGGCTGTTTTTCAGGCCATTGTTGGCTTCGTTTTTGACAGGAGCTTTAGTTGTTTTCTGCTTCATACCTGGTTCAAAGCCACCGCCTTGAATCATGAATCCATTGATAACACGGTGAAAAATGGTGTTGTCATAAAAGCCTTCTGAGCAGTAACTCAGGAAGTTTTCAACAGTTACAGGTGCTTTATCAGCGAAGGTTTTGATTACGATATCGCCAAAATTGGTGTGGAAAGTCACCATAATAAAAATCCTAGTAATAGTTTTGATTGACCCTGTATTTAGGGGATTCGGAACAACTTATGTTATATCATATCTCAGATTTTGAGTCAGTATTCTGAGACGTATCAGAACAAGGCGGTTTATGGCACTTGCAAAGCATTGCATATCAAGGTGAAATATCTCGTCTGGCTTTTCTATATTCTCGTTTATTTATCTTGCTGATAAAGAAGCCTATAATCAGCCAATTCATTTGATTTTATTACACGTACATTAATTTTTACGGAAACTCACTGATGCTAAAAATTTTCAACACACTCAGCCGTCAAAAAGAAGAATTTAAGCCGATTCACGAAGGAAAAGTGGGCATGTACGTGTGTGGCATTACCATTTATGACTTATGTCATATCGGTCATGGTCGAACATTTGTGGCATTTGATGCGATTGCCCGTTACCTGCGTTATCTGGGATACGATCTGACGTATGTCCGTAATGTCACTGACGTGGATGATAAAATTATTAAACGCGCTATCGAAAATAATGAAAGTTGTGACGATTTGACCGCACGCATGTTGGCAGAAATGCACAGTGATTTTGATACATTGAATATCTTGCGCCCGGATTTAGAGCCTCGTGCAACGCAACATATCCCAGAGATCATTGCCATCACGGAAGAGCTGATTAAGCGCGGGCACGCTTATGTTGCCGCTAATGGTGACGTCATGTTCTCCATTGACACCAAACCTAATTATGGCCTGCTTTCCCGCCAGGATTTGGATCAATTGCAGGCTGGCGCACGTGTTGAAGTGGCAGATGTAAAACGTAACCCGATGGATTTTGTATTATGGAAAATGTCCAAACCAGGTGAGCCGAGTTGGGAATCTCCGTGGGGAGCAGGACGTCCGGGTTGGCATATTGAGTGTTCCGCCATGAACGGCAAGACGCTGGGTCACCACTTTGATATCCACGGTGGCGGTTCTGATTTGATGTTCCCGCACCATGAAAATGAAATTGCTCAATCCACTTGTGCTCATGATGGCCCTTACGTCAATTATTGGATGCATTCCGGCATGGTCATGGTGGATAAAGAGAAGATGTCCAAGTCATTGAATAACTTCTTTACCATCCGTGATGTGCTGGAATATTACGATGCTGAGACCGTGCGCTATTTCTTGCTGTCCGGCCACTATCGCAGCCAGTTGAATTATACGGAAGAGAACCTGAAACAGGCGCGCACATCCCTTGAACGTTTGTATATTTCTCTGCGTGGCACAGATAAATTCGCCCAACTTGCTGGTGGGGAAACATTTGAAGCCCGTTTCATTGAAGCAATGAACGATGATTTCAATACACCAGAAGCGTATTCAGTCTTGTTTGATATGGCGCGTGAGCTTAATCGCCTGAAAACAGAAGACATGACAGCGGCTAATGGTCTGGCGGCAAGGCTGCGTAAATTGGCAGGGATCCTTGGTCTTTTGGAACAAGATCCAGAACACTTTTTGCAAGGCGGAGCACAAGTAGACGACGATGTTACCCGAATCGAAGCATTAATCAAACAGCGTAACGATGCCCGTAAAAACAAAGAGTGGGCATTAGCTGATGCGGCGCGCGATCAGTTAAATGAAATGGGAATTGAGCTGGAAGATGGCCCACAAGGAACAACATGGCGTCGTAAATAATCGATTTTTGCTTTGTTGAACACCAGAACCGCCCCTTAGATGCTGTCTCTTCTACACAAATCCCTCGATTGAATCGAGGGATTTTTTTGAACCTTTTTCTACCTAGCTGATCTCAATAAGAAATACTACGTTGAGGTCACATATGATGTTTTCAACAGATGCTGAGCAATGGGCAAAAGACACTTTTCAATATGCTGATTTAGGGGATAGCCGCCGCACTAAGCGGCTGATCAAACTGACTTCTTCTCTTGCCAATCATTTAGGACAGTCTCTCGTGCAATCTTTAAAATCCCCTGCGGATATCGAAGCTGCTTATCGCTTCGCTCGCAATCAAGCCATTAATCCTCACGCTATCGCAGAAGCTGGCTTTGTCGCCACCGATGAGCAGGTTAAGCACTATGATTGCCTCCTCGCGCTTGAAGATACGACCTCGCTGGAATTTATCCACCCTACGGTTCGA
>NZ_JADEUG010000100.1 GCF_015163665.1 Xenorhabdus sp. BG5
AATTCTGTTTCTAGATCTAACATTTTTGTCCTTATCACAGAGGTAATCAGCCATCCCTCTTCGTTGTTGATTAACATTTGGCTGAACTCATCACCTTACCTTAACTATCAATCTATTACTTTTAACCTACTCACAGGGGTAACCATCGTTCACCCCACGGACGCCCATTGTTCAAATGGGGTGGAATATGAAGATGAAAGAAAATCCTGATTTATGGGCTGACCTCTTGAACGGCCTAAAAAACTCGTGGCCACAAATATCTGGCTCTGTTTTAGCAATAGCTATTTGTTACGGTCGTCTGATTTACGACGGCGTGGAACGCAAGAACCGCTGGGTAGAGGCGCTGCTTTGTGGTGCTTTGTCATGGAGCGTATCCAGTGGTTTGGATATGTTTGGCATTCCTGCCAGTTTTGCACCGGCTATCGGTGGCGCCGTTGGTTTTATTGGTGTCGAGAAAATCCGCGACTTTGCTGTTCGTGCGATTAATAAACGGTTGGGGGATAAACAGTGACCAGAGGCATTGATAACCATAATCCGGGCAATATTGACTATAACCCCGTGAATAAATGGCTGGGACAATTGCCGCATGATAAAAATA
>NZ_JADEUG010000101.1 GCF_015163665.1 Xenorhabdus sp. BG5
ATCTACAGATATACCTCTATCTAGATAGTCTCTTCTAATCCTATCGGTTATTAAAGAAAAGCCTAAAAATTTCATTTTATTAACGAGATTAGTTTCATTCTTTGTAATCATGATTTCCAAAGTATTAGTTGCCATATAATTGACAATAATTGAATTTTCAGGATATTTAATCATTTTACATTTACCTTTAATATGGGTGTAGTTGAAGTAGGGACAGAATCTATTACCATTTCAGGTGCTCCTCCGGGTAAATGTTGTCCAGAACCAAGAAAGTTTCCATTACCTATAGCAGGCATGGGACTATGAGGATTCATATTACGTATACCTTCAATTTTACGAATATTGAATCCTTCTCGCAGAGAATTCGTCTTTAGACCCATATCTCTTTCTATTTGGTTAGCAACAGCTTTAGAAATAGTAACTTCCCCACTTTCCACTCCATTGAAATATTTAAGGGCACCTTGTTTGTCGGTAATAAAAGTACCATACCTTCCTATTTCAGAATAACTTCTATCTGCACTTATGGG
>NZ_JADEUG010000102.1 GCF_015163665.1 Xenorhabdus sp. BG5
GGTACAACTGGGCGTCGGGATGAGCCCGCAGCGCAGTTTCCACAAAGATTTCAACCCGGAAAAACCGCGCTATCACCTCTCCCATATGCACAGCAGCGAAGGCTTCCGCGATTTCGGCAGCCAGACCCCTTACACCGTGTTTGAGAGTTACGGGCGATTCCAGAAAGATGCGGCCGCTAAACCGTTTTTAAAATACCGGCAGGACGCGCTGGATAACCAGAAACAGACCGGCATCGGCAACAGTAACTGCATCAAACTGATGCCGGGTAAAATCTTCGAGATAAAAAATCACCCACACAAGCCGCTGAATGTGCGCTGGCAGATTGTCGGTATCAGCCACCACGGGCACTGCCCGCAGGCACTGGGTGACAGCAGTGGCACTGGCACGACACTCAGCAACACGTTCAGTTTTATCGACGGCCTTGCCGACTGGCGGCCACCGTTCCACTACAAACCGTTAGCCGATGGCGATGAAACGGCGATAGTCGTTGGCCCGGAAGGGGAAGA
>NZ_JADEUG010000103.1 GCF_015163665.1 Xenorhabdus sp. BG5
GGTACAACTGGGCGTCGGGATGAGCCCGCAGCGCAGTTTCCACAAAGATTTCAACCCGGAAAAACCGCGCTATCACCTCTCCCATATGCACAGCAGCGAAGGCTTCCGCGACTTCGGCAGCCAGACCCCTTACACCGTGTTTGAGAGTTACGGGCGATTCCAGAAAGATGCGGCCGCCAAACCGTTTTTAAAATACCGGCAGGACGCGCTGGATAACCAGAAACAGACCGGCAGCGGCAACAGTAACTGCATCAAACTGATGCCGGGAAAAATCTTCGAGATAAAAAATCACCCGCACAAGCCGTTCAACGCCCGCTGGCAAATCGTCACCATCAGCCATCGTGGGCATTGCCCACAAGCGCTGGGCGATAACAGCGGGCAGGGTACGACACTCAACAACACGTTCAGTTTTATCGACGGCCTTGCCGACTGGCGGCCACCGTTCCACTACAAACCGTTAGCCGATGGCGATGAAACGGCGATAGTCGTTGGCCCGGAAGGGGAAGA
>NZ_JADEUG010000104.1 GCF_015163665.1 Xenorhabdus sp. BG5
AAGTTGTTGCAAAGTGACGGCGAACTGACGATGGCCAGCACGGGCAAGGATGAAGCGACCGGCAACCTGGTCACCAAAAGCTACACCGTCAAAGGCCCGGTGATGCTGATGTTCACCACGACGGCCATTGATGTGGATGAAGAACTACTCAACCGCTGTCTGGTGCTGACGGTGAACGAATCCCGCGAGCAAACCGAAGCGATCCATGCGCTGCAACGGCAGAAGCAAACCCTGGAAGGCTTGCTGGCTGAGAATGAGCGGGACTATCTGACGGCATTGCACCAGAACGCCCAGCGGCGGCTGAAACCACTGAACGTGGTGAATCCGTATGCGTCGCAACTGACGTTCCTGTCAGACAAAACCCGTACCCGCCGTGACCATATGAAATACCTCACCTTAATCCAGAGCATTGCCCTGCTGCACCAGCACCAGCGGGACATCAAGACCGCCGAACATCGCGGCAAGACACTGGAATATATCGAAGTG
>NZ_JADEUG010000105.1 GCF_015163665.1 Xenorhabdus sp. BG5
CTTGATGTCCCGCTGGTGCTGGTGCAGCAGGGCAATGCTCTGGATTAAGGTGAGGTATTTCATATGGTCGCGGCGGGTGCGGGTTTTGTCTGACAGGAACGTCAGTTGCGAGGCGTAGGGATTCACCACATTTAACGGTTTCAGCCGCCGCTGGGCGTTCTGGTGAAGCTGTGTCAGATAGTCGCGTTCGTTCTCGGCCAGCAGGCCTTCAAGCGTCTGCTTCTGGCGCTGCACCGCATGGATGGCTTCGGTTTGTTCGCGCGATTCATTGACCGTCAGCACCAGACAGCGGTTGAGTAGTTCTTCATCCACATCAATGGCCGTCGTGGTGAGCATCAGCATCACCGGGCCTTTGACGGTGTAGCTTTTGGTGACCAGGTTGCCGGTCGCTTCATCCTTGCCCGTGCTGGCCATCGTCAGTTCGCCGTCACTTTGCAACAACTT
>NZ_JADEUG010000106.1 GCF_015163665.1 Xenorhabdus sp. BG5
CTGGGCCTATATTAACCTCGGCAAGCTTGCAGGTTGGTACGATTCAAAACGTAATGGTCGAGTAGGATGGGAAAGGCTATGGGAAGGATGGTTCATATTACAAACCATCCTTGAGGGTTACTTGCTTGCACAGTCTCTTGAGCTAGAGATGTGATCAAGAGACAGAATCCATATACCCTTTAGCTTTCGTTAATTCTTTATTGGCTCTTTTCATCGCCCTAGCTAGTGCCCGGGAACAACCTGCAAGTCCATATGGATCGATCCATGTTAATGGATTATGAACATAGGCATAGGGATTATCACCTCCATCTAACCCGATCGGATCTTAGGAACGATTCCGGTGCGGTCATACTGTTTTAAGCGATTTTTTCTTTGACTATCAGCTTGTTAAAGAACCATTTTTACCTGTTCCGCCCATCCCCGCGAACCTAAAA
>NZ_JADEUG010000107.1 GCF_015163665.1 Xenorhabdus sp. BG5
AATTCTGTTTCTAGATCTAACATTTTTGTCCTTATCACAGAGGTAATCAGCCATCCCTCTTCGTTGTTGATTAACATTTGGCTGAACTCATCACCTTACCTTAACTATCAACCTATTACTTTTAACCAACTCACAGGGGTAACCATCGTTCACCCCACGGACGCCCATTGTTCTGATGGGGTGGAATATGAAGATGAAAGAAAATCCTGATTTATGGGCTGACATGTTAAACGGCCTAAAAAATTCGTGGCCACAAATATCTGGCTCTGTTTTAGCAATAGCTATTTGTTATGGTCGTCTGATTTACGACGGCGTGGAACGGAAGAACCGCTGGGTTGAGGCACTGCTCTGTGGCGCGTTGTCATGGAGCGTATCCAGTGGGCTAGAACTGTTTGGCATTCCTATC
>NZ_JADEUG010000108.1 GCF_015163665.1 Xenorhabdus sp. BG5
GGCAGCAGAACAGCGGTGTGCCCTGAATGCAGTGCGCTTTACCCGGCGGGATATCCGGGCATACACGAACTGGAGTGACAGCCAGCTTAAGCTGCATTGCCAGCGGCTCAGTGATATGGAATATCTGCTTGTTCACGGCGGCAGTCGCGGGCATCTGCTGCAATACGAACTGCTGTGGGACGGTGACGGCGACAGCGCCCACTTAAGCGGTCTGATCGTGCCTGTATGATGCTCGCAAGTCTGGGCAAAATGAATGCAAGTCTATGCCAAGTCTGCCCCAAGTCGGGGCTAAGTCTGGGTAAGCAAAATAACCATAAAGCCACAGCCAGACAGGGTTAAGCACTCGCAAGTCTGACAAAACGAAAA
>NZ_JADEUG010000109.1 GCF_015163665.1 Xenorhabdus sp. BG5
CTCACAACCCGAAGAAGTCTTCCGGTCGGAGTGTTGAGAGTGTCATCAATGTTATCATTCCATAACACTGACGGTTTCAAATTTTCAGCTTGTTCCAGATTGTTAAAGAGCTTACATTCCACAACACACGGCTTTTCATGTGTTCTGAAATGCGCAAGGTTAAGAAGAGTCATGGTGGAGCTAAGCGGGATCGAACCGCTGACCTCCTGCGTGCAAGGCAGGCGCTCTCCCAGCTGAGCTATAGCCCCATTGAACCGGACAGAAAAATTGGTAGGCCTGAGTGGACTTGAACCACCGACCTCACCCTTATCAGGGGTGCGCTCTAACCACCTGAGCTACAAGCCTATTCCGTTCCCGTCTCTTC
>NZ_JADEUG010000011.1 GCF_015163665.1 Xenorhabdus sp. BG5
TCTGGTACAGGTTACTGAAGAAGTTAAAATCTGGCTGGAATATCGCAGAACGCCGTGGGGCATTTTCGTCCACAGCGAAGCTGATATGAAAACCGTGCGGCAACATTTACGCAAATACCTGCAAGTATTGCTACCTAAACAGGAAAAACCCGTTTTTTTTCGTTTTTACGATCCGCGTAATATCTGGGATTTTCTCGGCATCTTGAGTGACTGGGAATTGCATTGTTTTTTGGGGCCGATATCGAGCATTACAACGCTCTATCTTGAAGAAGAACGCACGGATAACTTTGCCAAGGTGAGAGAGCCTTTTCCCGTTGGTGCAACCAGCAAACGAAAAATGCTTGTTATCAACGAGGTTCAGTTGGAAAAAATACAGGCCATTTTCACTGAGCGTTATATCGAGAAATTAGCTGGGTTTATCCCTGACTGGCTGGAAAAAGCGCCTTTTGACTTTATTCCTCACATCGATACGGTGGAATGTGCCCGGCAATTTTTTGACTGGTTCAGTGAAAACGGCATTACAGATGATCGTAATGTCCGTGGATTACTCCAGCTCTTTATCCTCCGGCATTACCTCACACTTGATGATCTGCCGAAAGCAATCTATTCCCAATTAACTGAGTACGGTCAACCAGGGCATATGCGTGCCGAACGTTTGTTAATTCAAGAATTGGGTCAAGTACCGCTTTAATCAAAAATAGAGAAATTACTATGGGTAACGCAGTTAAAATTGGCGATATCGGCACAGAACACGGCAATTGTTCCGCAACGCCTGTTATTACCGGAGCCAGTACCGTCAAAGTTGATGGTGCTTATCTTGCGCGACAAGGTGATGCATTAGCGCCTCACAATTCTCATCCACGAGCCATTTCAGGTGGTTCGGGTTCTGTATTTATTGAGGGAAAGCCTGCCGCCAGAACAGGTGATGCAGTGGATTGTGGTGGCGTTGTGATTGGCGGCGGCAGCATCAATATTGGTTAAGGAGAAATAGAATGACATCAACAAAAGCAGGTTCAGCCGTATGTGATTGTGATAACCCGGATGACTGTACTCATAAGATTGATGTAACACTGGGAGATAAAACGTTTAGTTATGAACAACTGTTTCCTTTTCCTGCTACATTGTATTATGTGGTTCCTAAACCGGAAGATAAAGCCGATAAACCTAAAATTCCTATAAAGTTAAGTGCCGTTAGTAAGGGCTGTATTTCGCACAATCCAAACTGCCCCATTGGGAATTTATCGGGTGAAAATGGAATGCCTGTAGCACAATTCTCACCTAATAAACCGTATGCAGGAGAGTTGGTCTATTCAAAGAAAATTAGTGATTTTTCCCTTATGGAAAATAGTCCGATCGTTATTTTACAGCGTTTTTTGAGCAGAGACTTTAGCTCACATATTGAAGAAGAACGTTTTTATGTCAGAGCAGATGAATGCTCAGGAAAACCATTGATAGATAAAAAATACAAACTGGCGGATAAAATTTTGACCGCCACAATAGGTAATAAGGCTATTCTTGGTTCAGACATTCACCTTGTCCTGAATGAAAAACAGGAATTTAATGTTGCTATTGGTGCATCAGAGGAAATTGAAAAACTTACCGATGAGCAGAGAAGGCAACAACAAAAAGAGACCAACAGAAATAATGGAATGCGACATAAAGGTTCACAAGGATGGCGTAGAAATACAAAACCTTATGAAGTTCGTAATTCACTAACTATCGAGGGAAAAATCACGGCCGAAAAAGGCACTGAAACACGTAGCTGGTCAAAGGAACTTGAGTTTGAGTTCAAAAAAGGGAAAAAGAAATTAGGGCCAATTGATACTGCCATCGATAGTATTGGTAAATTCAATGATCTTCTTGCGTTCGGGCATGATCAAGATAAGTTCCGGGTCATTAATTTAGATCTTATTTATCCTTTAATTAATATTAGTGGCAGTTATGAGCTTGCGCACAGTGATAAATATGAAATTTTCTATAAATATAATGCTGATATTACGGCTACACCCTTAGTAGGTTTAGAATTACGCGCCGATGTTATTCAGATATTTGCTGCATATTTTAAAGTCAATAAATTGGTGGCTAAAATACGTGAAAAGGGAGAAGAACTCGAACAAGAAGTGAAGCAAGGTAAAAATGGAGCATTCTATGGTGCACAATTAGATTTAATCCTCAGTGGTGACTTAAGCGTTATGTTTGGCTGGGAGTCTGATGACAAAGGAGAGTGGTCTTTTAAAAAGGATGCCGTATTAGAAACCGGATTTGGAATGAGAGCTGAAACAAATATTCGCGGTGGTGTCCGTTATTATGCTATCAATGGTTATTTTGATGCTTCAGCACAAATTGCAGCCAAAGTATTAGTAGCGCTAGAATCTACAGAAAAAAGTATGGAGCTTGTGCTTTATCATGATGGAATAACAGCATCAGCGAGTGTTAAATATGGTGTAAATGTGGGTAAAGATAAAACATCATCTGACGATGATATATCAAACGAAGAATCATCAAATAGTCAAACAAGTGCAGAAGGAAAAAAAGAACGTGATTGGGTATTTCAAGAGCCACTTAGCAAAGAAAAATCAAAGTACCGAATTTCTTTGGGTTAGTATTTTATTATTTACACTCATAATTTTTGCCACTTCGGTATCAGGAAAAACAAAAATGGAATATAAATACCTATTATCAGTGAATACACATAGAAGTCTATGCGTCATTCGACTTAATGAATTGATAGCAATGGAAAATGTCGATTCTCGCAGCGGAACAGAATCCAGTGGTCAGAACATCACTGCTTTTTTAGAAAATGGTAATAATACACTCTCTGTATCAATGGGAAAAAAAGCTATTGATAAAGATTTTGAAAAGTTTAATCCTGATTCATGGTGTGAAGCAATTATCAGGAAAGCATCTTCACATGATCAAGGCCAGATTATTAGTTATATTAAATTATCCGTAGACAAGAATGGTGATATTGTTACTCACACTTCACAAAATCAGATTTCTAATAATTCTTCAGATTTTGATTTCTTAGGCATGTCAAAAAATTATGGAGAAAAAAAATTATATCAAGCCAAAAAAGATTTTTCTATTAACGGATTGCCCGATTGGATGTGGATAAAAGCTCGTCCTGTATCAGGGAATGATTTACCAGAAATAAAAGCATTTTATCAGGAATTAATTAATGCTTTTTCACGTAACGATTTAAATAAAATATGGAATATAACAGAACCGGCTTGGGAAGAATGGGCTATTGCAGATAATAGTAATGCTAAAACATTTTTTGATTCTATGGGATTTAAAGAAAAATTTGATAGTGGGGATTATGCAACCAGAACAATACCCGACTGGAATAAATTTAGGCTAGTTAGTTATAAAGAGGGCCGTCTATTCCGTTTAGAAGAAGGTGCTTTAGGTCGTTCACCTGTATTACTTGATAATAAAGTTACAGGTGATACTGCAACTTATAGCCCTTACTTATCTATTATTAATGGTAAAGTTGTCATATCAAGATAGTTAATTTATTTGGCTAATTAGTTATTAATATTACTGATTAGCCTAATACCCATCAAGAAAAATTGTTGCTACACATAATCTTTATTATTGCTATAGCTATAAAAATTAGCTAATCTAAACTTGTTCAAAGCGCTTTTTAGCGACAATAAAAAACTCCCGTAGCCTGAAAGGGAGAGCAAATATTGCGGTACATCTGCCCACCTTTGGAAGCAGATATTGTCAGGACACTAAACCCTCGTCTGGCAATGAAGGTTTCTTAAACTAAAAATACGCCCAAAAGGTGTTTTTACATTGTCACCGAAGTGTATTGAACGTGGGTTCATACACTGACTTTTCAAAGCAAAATAAATAAATTTTACTTTATATTCAATGAATTACTAGATGGATTTAGTCCATCCGGTCCATACATCTCACGATCACTGTCTGAAATATTCAGCGAACCATTTTTCTACGCCAAAACAATTAACTCACTGCTACCGTTTGGTACTAACTTTGCGGCATTTTAATGCTTGCACAACATCTTCTGACCGTACACAGAACTCAAGGCGTCACTTTTTGCGGATTTATTGCTGAAAGTGACGCCGCAGCCAAAGAACCACGCAACTCTGACAGGCTCTCGCCTGCTTAACCACGCAGTGAATCTGACACTGCATTTTAGATTGAAAAAGGAGAACTTGACGATATCGAGGCTGGCTTTTTGCCGGTGGGGATGACCTGCTTATGCAGGCGGCAGTACCGCGTACTCAACCGATACCCCGCAATACCTCAACCTGCGTTCACTCTGGCGCACAGATATCGATCAAGGACAAGGCAGGTATTTTCTGTTTTGCCAGAACGGTCGCGCGCCAGAGATTGTAGGTTGTCAGGTATAAGCATGGAGAAGCCAATGAGCCGATTGATTAAAGAATTAAAGTTTTTTGCCCGACAAAGCGGCGGTAGTCATAAAACCTGCCATGACCGCATTCGGATTGCAGGGCGTTTGGGGGCGTTATTATTGAGCCTGAATATTCAGATCAAAAGCCTCAACAATTTGAAAGCCAAGCATGTGGAACAATACGTTGATGCCCGTTTATCTCAGGGAATTGCCAAGCGCACAGTGCAAAATGAAATGTCTGCGCTGCGTAATATCTTCCGCATGGCAGGCCGGAAAAAACTGGAAACTTCGCCACGTCTGAGTAATCAGGCATTGGGATTAAGCGGAACCAGCCGCGCCGGAACGAAACAGGCGATCCCTGATGCTACGTTTCAGGTTGTTTATCAGAAAGCCCTTAAACGTGATGCCGGGTTTGCCGCCACACTGAAACTCGCCCGATTGTTGGGGTTACGTTCTCAGGAAGCCGTGCAATGCAATGCTTCACTGAAAAGCTGGCGCAAACAGTTGGAACAGCCAGAACCGAAACTGCATGTTGTTTTCGGTACAAAAGGGGGCCGACCACGGCAAACCCATGTACTGAATGTTGCAGCGGTAAAAGCAGCTGTAGAGCAGGCCATTACTATCGCAGAACAACGTGATGGCAGGTTGATTGATAAACCGGATCTCAAACAGGCCATGAACTATTGGCGAGCACACGCCACAAAGATTGGTTTAACCGGTTGCCATTCTCCCCACAGTTTGCGCTATGCGTGGGCACAGGATGCTCTTACTTTTTACCAGAAGAATGGCTTTAGCCGTCAGGAAGCACGGGCACTGGTTTCAATGGATTTGGGGCATGGCGATGGTCGTGGGCGTTATGTCGAGCGGATTTATAGCCGTTAAACTTAGCCGTTCAGTTATTGAGTAAGCTAAAACAATCAGTTAAAGTATTCCCGCCATTGTTAAATACCAATGGTCAAGGTTTAGCAGCCTTGTGTAACTATACACTGGTAAGAAGTTTTACCAGTGTGCCTGCATTCGCCCTTTCAATGGTGATTCAGGCGGGGGAGGCTTCGGCCTCGCCGGTCATAGTTACCCGGTCTGCTAACCCTGTCTGAATCGCCACCATCAATATTAATTAATGGAAAGGGGTAGCAGGAATGTATAACAACAATGTTCAAAATGACTGGCACCAAGCGGATATCATCGCAGCATTACGTAAGCGTGGTACAACCTTAGCAGCACTCTCTCGTGAAGCCGGACTCAGTTCATCTACACTCGCAAATGCTCTCAGCAGACAATGGACTAAAGGCGAATGGATAATCGCTGACTATCTCAAAATCCATCCTTCAGAGATCTGGCCGAGCCGCTATTTTGATAAACGTGGTCAGCTTGTTGAACGCAAGGTTCGCAATAAACCACAGGAATAACCCGCTATAATTTGTGATCGATGTCGTAAAAATGAATATTTTTTATCTCAAGCCCTGAGCGTAAAATGGCAGCCAAATTTGACCATTTTTCATCCTCACGGCTTTTTTGCTTTAAGATGATTGAAAATCACGCAATTAATGATATAAATAATAAAAATCAGCCATATATGAAAAAAGTAAACAAAAAAAATCTTGGGGCATTAAAAGGGGCATAAAAGGACGGCAATATAATATACCTTTTATATTCAATTAATTGTATTTATTTCCGATTCCTGATATTGCACGCAAAATTCGCGCTCCGGGTGTGGATGGCGCAGGCTGAAGATGACGTCGCGGATGCCGTGCTCTTTGAGGATTTTGGTGATGATGCCGGCAATATTGAGTTGCTGGAAGATGCGCGAGTTCTGCCGCAGGGTGGTGCGCCAGAGGTCGGGGCGGATGCTCATACGGTAAGTGGTCTGGTGCAGGCCGGTGTTGCCCTGCTCAAAGCGGGTGACAATACCGGTGATACTGCGCTGTTCAATACCATTGAGCAGAACGGTGAGCGTTGCCGTGCGGTCAAGCACCAGCGGAAAGTCAATGGCGGAGTCAGCACTGGCCAGCCCCACTTCCAGCAGGAAAGGGTGCGAGAAGTGTTCGTCCAGACTGAAATCGGTGACGACAAAGGTTTGTGCCGGCAAGCCGCCCGCCGTCAGGGTGAACAGCAGGCCGCTGGGCGCGGGCCCGTCACCGCCCAGTCCCAGTTTTTGCCCCAGTTGTTGCAGGATCTTGCCTGCCCCCAGATTACCCGCCGCGGCTTTGGCGGCCAGCCCCGGCGCACCAAGTGCTTTGCTTACCCCGCCGGTAAAACCCCCGCCGGGGAGCAGGCTGCCAGTACCAAGGCCACTGAGTGATTTGCTTGCTTTATTGGCAAATCCTCCACCGCTGATCAGGCTACCGGTACCGAGACTACCGAGTGTTTTGCTTGCCTTGCCAGTAAAACCCCCACCGCTGAGCAGGCTGTCGGCACTAAGACCCCCGAGTGCTTTGCCTGCTCCGCCAGCAAAGCCCCCACCGCTGATCAGGCTGTCAGGACTGAGACCGCCAAGGACTTTGCCCGCGCCCCCCGTTAATCCGACCTTGCCGGCAATTCCGCTCACAGAATCGAGCATAGCGGCGGCTTTGCCCGCCTCATCCGGTAATCCGACTTTGCCGGCTATTCCTGTTACGGAACGGAGGAGGTCGCTGGCGTTACCGCCCGCATCCGCTAACCGTTCTTTAGCCTGTTTTGTTATTGCTTCCTGTCCCTGTTCTAACAGTGCTTTTCCTGCCTGCAATGTTGTGAGGGACTTTTTCTCTTTCTCTGACACGGTCTGTCTCCCTGAAGTCATGCCGATAGAAATGTAAAATGGCAATGGGCTTAGCAGGGACATCGTCATATTCGGCAAGAAGGGCGAGCCTATTCTGCACACCTACTTTTTCAGTCTGACAATAAGCTGAAAATAGGGCGCTTCTTGTTTTGAATAAGGCAAAATGTCCGGTTAAGCCAGAATGATTTGTTCCGTTCGTGATAAAAAAATCTGCCGGAAATAATAAGGAGCAGAAAATTAAAAACCAAATAAAATCAAGAGGAGGAAAAAATCGCGTTGTACAATCACAGCGTAAAAAGTTAAAAACTTTGCCGTTGTAAAATAAATTACCGGAAGATTCACTCTGGTGAGTGCATCATGCTGAGTTATTTTGTGCCTAAATTAAGGCTTTTTTTATAACATAATGAATTGTAAATAAAAAATTAGATCTAATTTTTAGAACAACCCTGATCATTTCTATTTTGTGAATAAGTTCACAAAAAAGGTTATTTTGAAAAAAATAAAATTTTTGCCGAATTCAACGCCTAAGCGCAACACTATCCAAAATGTTAAAGGGCAGATTTCTGCCCTAGAGTGAGAGTAACGTCCGTTCCCATTGCGCCACAATTTCCCGTTTCTCTTTCAGATAGTCATAACGATCATAGTGCTTGGTTGATACACCCGGCTTTTTGTGATTCTGTAATCTATCTCTCATCTCAGCGCTAATTCCCATTTCCCCTGCAAGTGTCTTAAAAGTTCGCCTGATATCTCTTGGTGTGAACTTTTCAAAGTCATAGCGAATACAAAATTTGCGTATCTGTTTGGCATATTCAGCCGCCAGTAGATGACCTTCTTTCTCAGTTACCATTGGCATGGGTTAATTTATCAAAATCCCTTAGATCTCATTCTGCAAGAATATTCTTCAATGAAATTTGCTTAAGAAATAGATTTGAGGGTTTTGTCATAATACTAATGCCTGCATATTGCTTACATTTTTAATGAAATTATCGTCGTGAGAAATAAGTACCATCGCTCCTGTATAATCATGTAGCGCTTTTTGCAGTAGTTCACGTGATTCAATATCCAGATGATTATCTGGTTCATCCAATAACAGCAGGGCGGGTGCATGTGGCCCACAAAACAGGCAAGCCAGTGCGACCTTAAGTTGTTCTCCTCCACTGAGATAACTGACAGGTTTCAAGGCTTCCTCACCGCGAATACGCAATTGTGCCAATCGAGTACGGTAACGATCTTCTGTCCAGCCTGGTGACTGTAATTGAAAGTTATGTAGCGCAGATTGGTTTTTATCAAGGAACGAAAAATGCTGATCCATCAAACTGTGTGAAGGAGTGATACGACAGATACCCTGTTTCGGAACTAGTGAACCCGTCATTACTTTTAATAAGGTGGATTTTCCGCTGCCATTTTTACCTGTGATGGCGATCCTATCACCATTATTAATGGTTAAACTGATGGGAGTGCCGGAGCCAAAGGGCAGAATGACATCCTGAAGGTAAAGTAACGGAGAAGTTGCTGCTTGTGGCGTCGCAACAGCGATTGACAGCGGCTCGATAATTTCGAGTTTTGTTCTGGCTTCTGTGGCTAATGAAGAGCTACGTTGCAACCGCTCTTCATTCTGTTTTGCTATCCGTGATAATGTTGCTTCTGAACGTCCTAATGCGTGATCAAGAAGGATTTTAGCCTGATTGGCATTTTCCCGCCGTTGCTTACCCTGACTTTGCCTTTTGCTGGTCTTCTCACGATCTTTTTGCTTATCACGTAAAGCTTGTTTTAGTCTTTTTCTGGTTTGATCCACTTCACGTTGGATGCCCAGCTGGAGTTGCTCTTTACTTTCCAGCCAGGTTTCCCATCCACCGATACTGCGGGATAACCCTAATCCGCTGAGTTCGTAAACAACAGATACAGGCTGTAATAGTTGGGTATCATGGGTAACCAGCAGAACTCCGCCATCAAAAGCACTTAACCATTGAGCCAACCAAAAGCGACCTTGTCGGTCAAGGTGATTGCTTGGTTCATCCAAAATCATAAAACCGGCACCTTGACGTTTCAGCGCTAACAACCTGATCCGTGTTTGCTCTCCACCGCTCAAGGAATTAAAAGGTTGATTTAATACGTTTGGATTGAGTTCACCTTTTGCCAGTAAAGACTCAGTTTGAAATTGCCAATCCCAGTTTCCTTCCATAGCATCAAAATCTGCTTCATCACCAACACCAGCCAAGACACGGTCATTGGCTCTTATGATTTTGGTTAACCCCAGCAAATCCGCAGTATTACCGGAAAAAGGGGTTAGGCCTTGTGACAAATAACCCACCTCACAAAAATGTTTTACACTACCTTCTGTGGGAAAGATCTGCTGTGCCAGTATTGATGCCAGCCAGGATTTACCAATACCATTGCGTCCAACTAACGCATGTTGTTCTGCATTTAAAAATATATCGATACCAGAAAATAGGGGCGTTGTTTCACCAGAAAATTGATAGGCGATTTGCCGTGCTTCGATCAATGATTGAACATCGTTTAGCATAAACCGTGCTTCCTTAATGCTTAAGATAGTCATTTCAATCTATTTGTAGGTTAATTTCTGACACTGTTTACAGCTTGTTTTCACATGATTTGTTTTTTCCAGAGAGGTAATTGGTAATAATAATTGGTAATAAAAAGCGATGTCACTTTGCATGAAATACAAATTTGCGGCTTAAACTCATTCTAATGTAACCTGCAAGGGATAGTTACTTCAGTTGAATAACAGACGGTAAGAAAAGCGATTATGGAAAAAAAACATCTGCATATTGCAGCAGGTATTATTAAAAATAGCAATGATGAAATTTTTATCACTCAGCGTAGGGCTGATTCACATATGGGCGGTTTTTGGGAGTTTCCCGGAGGAAAACTTGAACAGGGAGAAACACCTGAACAAGCATTGATTAGAGAATTAAAGGAAGAAGTTGGGATCACAGTAACGCATTGTGAATTAATTGACACCATCAAACATGACTTTCCTGACAGAAGTATCACCCTTGATTTTTTCCTGGTTAATGAATGGGAAGGCGAGCCGTTTGGTAAAGAAGGGCAACCTTCCCGCTGGGTTTTACAATCAGGATTAATTGCTGATGAATTTCCTCCAGCAAACCGTAGTATTGTAGGCTTTCTAACCCAAAATGGTTCATGCTAAAGGATTTTTAATAAATTAGGGTAATTAAATCATTCAATATAAGCGGCGCCAAATAAAACAGGCACCGCTATAACATGCGTTACGCGATATTACTTATATTGTTCAGGTTGTTCGCCCCAGTTATCATTTTCTGAACTGTCACTTTGGCTTGCTATTCGTTTTTCTTCGCTGGCCCATTCACCCAAGTCGATTAATTGGCAACGTTTACTGCAAAATGGGCGATATGGGCTAATTTCTCCCCATACTACCGTGCTGCTACACGTTGGACATTCGACAGTCAATACTTCAGACATAATACTTTCTCCCGCTTGATTTGAAGGTCATACCTTCCATTTTCATATTGCAGCTTTTTTATAACTCATTGTTTTATAGATGTATTTATAAATGCAAAGTGATATAAATACAGAATGAGTCATGCTATTGGGAATTTATTCCCTTAATGTCGTGCTGCAACTCGAAATTTATTGGATCCATGTTAACAGCAGGCCAATTCAAATGACAAATGGGCAGGTACAACACCATGCTCACTATCCATTGGTAAAAAACGGATGGCAAAACGTGTCTTGTAGCCGGAGACTTGTGGGTAAACCAATGTATCTGGCACTACATCCAATTTTAATCTCAACAAATCGGCTTCATCGGCATTCCCCTGATAAAATCCGTTATGGCTGATTTTGGGGGTGAAAGCGGTGGCGTGGCGTATGAGTTCCAGAATACTTTCCAGGGCTTGTTGTAACGGACGAAGGCTATCCAGCCAGGCTGTGACGGATTTATCCCTGACAGATTGTGGTAAATGCAGCCACAGATGCAATGTTGGCAAGTCAAAACTACAACATCCTCCAGGGATGCTGAGACGTTGACGTACCATGCTGATAATACGATCTTCTTTGATAAATTGGTTAAGCCGTGGAGCTTGGTTCAAGGCGATACTGCGTTCTTTAAGTTGCTCTGTCAAACTATGGATCATAGCCGTATCGGCATTCGGAGCGCCGAGCCATTGTTTTAATTTCGCCTGTTGGCGATCCAGCTCTTTCAATATCTCAGAGCGGACTTCACCGCGTTCCATGATCTCAATTAATTCAGCAATTGTACGGAAAAACGAAAGGCTACTCGCCTGAGAATTCAGATGACGTTGTTTTTCCAACTGTTGCATTGAAGACTCTATCCTCAACCATGAACGCATTTTTTCATTGAGTGGATGTTCAAAAATAATAGTGGAGGTTGCATCACTCATTACGGTTTTCCTGTCTGACTGATTTTGCTTGTTTTAAATACTGTTGATGTAGCTCGACCACACGAGAGGTAATATCCTTTTCATTGTTGTGGTTAACGATGACATCATTTGCCTTTTCCAGTCTGTCCTGACGGCTGGCCTGTGCAGCCAGAATATTTTCTACTTGCTCACGGCTTACTCCATCACGAGCCATGGTTCGGGTAATCTGTATTTCAACTGGGACATCAACAACTAAAACACGATCTGCCAAACGCATTAAATTGTTTTCAATGAGCAAAGGAACGACCCAGATGACATAGGAGGCAGTCACCTGGTTTAATTGCCGCTGTGTTTCTATTTGGATCAGTGGATGTAAAAGTGCATTGAGCCACAGTTTCTCTTCTGGGGCAGCAAAAACTTTTTGGCGCAACATGGCGCGATTAAGGCTGCCATCGGGCAATAATATATCGGTCCCAAAGTGCTCTGTGATTGCTTGTAGTGCGGGAGTGCCAGGCGCTACAACTTCTCTGGCGATAATATCTGCATCAACAAGCGGGACACCAAGGGATGAAAATACATTAGAGATAGTCGTTTTACCGCTACCAATTCCACCCGTAAGTGCAACAATATAAGTCATTCTATCCCTTTAAATATCTCTGATAGCATAATCAAATTGTAACTCAAGGGAAGCTGATGGGCTATAAACAAACACGTACAATTCTTATCTTGGCGGTCTTGAGAAAAGATAACGAAACATGTAAGTATCTTGTTAGGTTAATATTGCGCCTAATTGAAAAATCGGCAGATACATAGCCAGCAATAATAAACCGACAATTAAGGCCATTATTAACATCAACAAAGGTTCTAATGATTGAACCAAACTATCAGCAAGGTTGATTGATTTTTCTTGATACCATTCTGCAAGATTGAATAAAAACAATTCTAATTCTCCTGATTCTTCACCTATCATAACAAATTGTTGGCATAACGCAGGGAAATAGGCTGTTTGTTTTAATGCATCACTCATTGGAATGCCTTGTTGAATTTGCCTGTACAGGTTTTTCACTCCAGCGATAAAAACAGGATGCTGAGTTGCACTGAGGGCACATTCGAGTCCTGCCATGAGTGTTAATCCCGCTTTCTGTGTCATAAACAGAATATGAAATATTTGATTAGTCTGTTGATAAATTATGAGTTGCTTAAAAATAGGGAGTCTCAGGAAGAGCATTTTTTCTTTTGCTTTAAAAATGGGGAAACGGTGACGTAGCCATAGATAACAGGTTAATAATATAAATATTATTAACAATAGTAATATGCCATGATGGATTAATAAATCAGAACCTGATAGAACCCACTGTGTTAACAAGGGCAGGGTGGCATTTAGCGAAGAATAGACTTGTCGAAATTCTGGCAGAACAAAGATCAACATCAGAATAATAACCAAAAAGCTCACAAAAGCGACTATCAAGGGATAGTGATAAGCTTTTTGAATTTTCTTCCCCAGCCTATCTTGCTGTTCCAACCGATTAATGATTAATTGGCAGCAGTTTTCAAGCTGACCGGTTTGTTCTCCTACTGCGATAAGTTGACAGAACAAGGGAGAAAATAGCTTTGGATAGTGTTTGAGTGTGGCGGAGAATGCCTCTCCCTGACGAATTTTCTGAATTATATCCGCCAATACACATCGCCAGAGAGCATATTTACACTCTTGCAGTAAAATAGTCAGTCCCTTGAGTAAAGGGATGCCGGAAGTCAGTAACGTACTTAACTGGTGAATAAAATGCAGGCGATAGGCAATTTCCTTTTTGCTGTAATAAATAATTTTTTTACATTTAATGGCATAGGGTTGAAGATCGAGATGACTGAGGTATTGGAATACACTTTTTTTACTGTGTCCAATACTCTCCCCAGTTATGGCTTTTCCATTCTTGTTAATTGCCTGCCATTGGTAAATATATTCTATTTTCATACTGTCTCATGGCCTGTAATCTGATAAATCTCTTCAAGCGTGGTTATTCCTTTTTCCGCTAATGTCAGTCCTGCTGAAAAAAGCGTTGCATCTTGTTGTGAGGCAAGTAAATGGGAAAGGCTGGCGTTAGAACACTCAGACAGGGCTTGCTGGAGTTCAGGTTTGATTTCGAGAAATTCATAGACGGCAGTTCTGCCGTAATAGCCAGAAAAACAGTGATCACAACCGACCGCATTCCATTTTTTTATTGATGTTGAACCAGTAAGATTAGGGATCACTGTGGGAATATTGTCTTGTTGTCGGCAATGGGGGCAGAGTTTACGAACCAGCCGCTGTGCGATAATCAATTTCACACATGAGGCTGTGGTGTAGCCAGAAATTCCCAGATTATGCAGGCGAGATAACGTATCAATAGTGGAATTTGTATGCAGGGTTGATAAAACCAAATGTCCTGTTTGAGCTGCTTTCATTGATATTTCAGCGGTTTCATTGTCACGGATCTCGCCAACCATAATGATATCGGGATCTTGCCGCAATAATGCCCTGAGGACTTTGGCGAAATCGAGACCAATTTTGTTATTAACAGGCGTTTGGTTGATGCCATTTAAAGGAATTTCGACAGGATCTTCGACACTACAGATATTCTTTTTAGCCTGATTTAAATATTGCAGGCAGCTATACAGTGTGACAGTCTTTCCGCTGCCAGTCGGGCCAGTGACTAAAATCATCCCTTGTGGTAAATGGAGTTTCTGTTTTAAAAGTTGTAATTGTGATTCAGGCAACCCTAACTGTTCCAGAGATAGTTGATGTATTGTATTTAAAATACGCAGGACTATTTTTTCCCCGTGTAGTGTGGGGAGTGTTGATATACGAATCGCATAACTGTTTTTGTTGTCACTCCAGTCAAATTGCCCATCTTGAGGCTGACGTTTTTCAGCGATATTGAGCTTTGCCATAATTTTCAAGCGGGCAGGAATACCCGTATTCATTTGAGGAGGAGGTGCCTGCATGGTATGTAATGTACCATCAACTCGAATACGTATTTGGTAACCACGTTGAGAAGGTTCAAAGTGAATATCTGAAGCTCTTTTCTGTATTGAAGTTAATATTGTCTGATTAATTAATTGAATAATGGGTGTGTCTATTTCCTCATCATAGAGATTGTTGTTTTGTGTTGCATCATTATAGTGAGCATGGCGGCTATCAAGGCGATTTATACGGTACGGTTCTTCTTCATCACTTTCTGAACAGTAATTTTTTGCTGACATTAATGAATTTTCTTCTGTCAACATTGATTCTATTTTTGCTTGTGGCCAAATATCTACATTAACGATTAAACCTGAAATAAATCTCAGTGCGGCAATGAAATCCTCATTAGGTGATTTATTACAGGCAATTGTGATCGTATGGCAATCTTTTTTTATAATAATGGCCTGATGTCGTTGACACAGTTCTTTTATTTCTTTTTCCATTAAGAGTTGATCCTTATTTATCATTATCTTTATTCCTTTAATATTGACGTGACTTCATTGTTTTCTCTTCAATTTAAATTCTGTCAGGAATGAAAGGAGGTGTTTAAAATTTCAAGGTTTCCTGACATTTTAGTTTTAACGATTCATTTTCAGATTCACAAATCGTGTTCCATTGAGTGAAACCAGTCTTCGTATCTTGAATAGGTTTTAACGAGGCATGGAGTCCATTAAGGTTTTGCTGACCCACTATCGTTATCTCCCCCTCTTTTACTGATATGGTGCTGATATAGCGGCTATTGTGGCCTGATGGAATGGAGGGATGACCAGAGTGGCAATCTTTGTAATTTTCGGCTTCGAAGCGACACAATTCCACACCAGATTTATAAGGCACAATAGCTTGTAGCATATCGGTTAATGCAGCTTTTTGGATATATCCCTGATAGCTGGGAATGGCAATTGCGCCAAGAATAGACACGATAGCCATAACAACCATCACTTCAATTAATGTAAATCCTTGTTGTTTCATTTTTTCTCCTTATATACGCATTAAACTTTAAGTTGCAATCTGTTGGGTATCGGCGCCAATAATCATGGAGAAAAAAGAGAAAAATAAAATATGGTTAATAAAAATCATGAAGCCGGCTCGAAAAAATAATTTTATGTTACATTTTTTTGCACAAATTTTTCGAGTCTGTCCATAAAGTAAGAAATCACCTGATATATTGGCCGATTAAAGGTGCTAACATGCTAACTGGTTACACTTTAAGCCAGAGTATTACGTTTAATAAAGCTGATTGATGTTGGCCATATTGGAATGGTGATTTTGGCAAGGTGATATTAAATATTAAGGGGGGAGGTAAGAGAATGAAGCTGCATGAAGGGTGGATTGATAGTGCGAGAAAGGTTATTTCCCCGCATTGTGATCTGCGCCCAGAAGGAGAAATCCCCGCATTATTAGTTATTCATAACATCAGTTTACCTCCTGGCAAGTTTGGGGGTCCTTATATTGATCAATTATTTATGGGAACTTTAGATCCTAAAGCCGATCCTTTTTTTGATGAAATTAAGCACTTACGTGTTTCTGCTCACTGCTTAATCCGGCGTGATGGTGAGATTGTACAATATGTTCCTTTCAATAAAAGAGCTTGGCATGCTGGCGTTTCCTGCTACTGTGACCGTGATAAATGTAATGATTTTTCGATAGGCATTGAACTGGAAGGCACAGATTATGAGGAATTTACTGAAATTCAGTACACTAAATTAGCAGAAGTTACTAAGCTGCTTATTAGCCAATATCCTGATATTCGTGACAATATTACAGGACACAGCGATATTGCGCCGGGAAGGAAAACCGATCCTGGACCTTATTTTTATTGGGAACATTACCGTCAATTATTGAAGGAGCGAGTTGGATGACTCTCTTTATTCTATTGTTAATACTGGCATGGGAACGTGTTTTTAAGATGAGAGATCACTGGCAACTGGAACGCTATTTAGCCCCAGCTTTTGCCAGATTCAAATCACATTCACTATGGGGTAGCTTGGGCATGACCTTGCTGGTCGCTTTATTGACATGGAAGCTTATTGATATTTCTAGCTCTGTTGCTTTTGGTATTCTCGCGATTGTGCTGGGCATCATAATTAGTCTGTTATGTATTGGTGCAGGCAGGTTGCGGCATGATTACCGTGGATATCTCCAGGCTGTGCGCCAGGATGATTTTGGACAGCAGAAAAAGTATCTTGCTCGTCTGACAATGATTCAGGGAACATTACCTGACACCACCAAAGAAGAGCGATTACGTGAGATACAGAATTCATTGATTTGGATAAATTTCCGTTATTATCTTGCCCCTATTTTTTGGTTAGCTGTATTGGGTAAATTCGGTCCGGCGGTTTTGATGGGATATAGTTGCCTCAGAGCTTATCAAAGTTGGTTGGCCCAGCACGCAACGGCAGTGCAGAGAGCACAATCTGGCGTTGACGGCATATTGCATTGGCTGGATTGGTTTCCTGCACGTTTGGCGGGTATTGCCTATGCTTTATTAGGGCATGGAGAGAAAGCCTTACCAGCCTGGATTGCATCACTCACTGATTTTCGGTCATCACAATACAAGGTAGTTAGCCAATTAGCACAATTCGCATTAAGTAAAGACCCCCATCTTGATCCTATAGAAACGCCTGTTGCTGCTGTAGCATTAGCGAAAAAAGCTACTTTTACTATTGTGATTATTGTTGCACTGTTGACGATTTATGGGGCATTAGTTTGATAAACAAGAGACATAGAGGGCTGAGTAGGCCCTTTATTTTCTGATTTTCTTTTTAAAATTATTTTGCTCTTATAATACTTAGAATAATAAGCCTTGGCATAAGGAAATTGATACATTGCTATGACAACAAGGATAGCGCTGGGGGAATTTTTAGGGATAGCGGCTTGAGCTTACCAGTGGCATCGGGAGTCGTTATTTGAGTTTGGCTATTTTGATTGACTTATGGATTGTCTGCAATGCTTTACCTTGAATCTTAATTCATATTTTTTGCATAATTTTTGATTTTTTTCTTTGCTGTAACGTTTCATTCTGCTTATCTATACGTTTGAAAAACGTTAAATCTTCCTAATAATCCTCATCTCAAAATCCTCTTTGGTTATAATTTTCTAATAAAATTTAAAATCTTTTGTTAAAATTTGCAGATTTTTATGATTTAGCCCAAGGTCTTTATAGACAGCTAGTGAATACTTTGTTACTTTAAGACCCTGTATTCTAAATTGGTATTACCAATTGACTTTGACCTGTTAACTAGGGTTTAATGACTAAGATTTAGTCAGAAAGACTTAGTTGAGTAGGGCATAATCCAAAGCAACATTTACTTATTGAATGGCTTACCGCAGATATGGCCTATAGCAAGATTCGCCAACCAAAGTTATCAGATGTGATTGAGCAGCGTCTTGAACAGCTCATTCTCGAAGGCTCGCTACGCCCGGGAGAAAAGCTGCTGCCTGAGCGTGAGCTGGCAAAGCAGTTTGAAGTATCACGTCCTTCATTGCGTGAAGCCATTCAAAAATTGGAAGCCAAAGGCTTTCTTTTCCGTCGTCAAGGGGGCGGAACTTTCGTGCAGAACAATCTGTGGCAAAGTTTCAGCGACCCACTTGCCCAACTTATTGCAGAGAATCAAGAATCCCAGTTCGATCTCCTTGAAGCCCGTCATGCGTTAGAGGGGATTGCTGCTTATTATGCAGCCCTTAGAGGAACTGATGAGGATTTCCAACGCATTGCGCAAAGCCATCTTGCCATTCAAGAAGCACAACAAAGTGGCGATGTGAATGCGGAATCTGATGCTGTCTTGCAATACCAACTTGTTGTCACGGAAGCTGCCCATAATGTGGTATTGCTGCATTTATTGCGCTGTATGATCCCAATGTTAGAACAAAATATCAGGCGCAATTTTGAGGTCATTTATACCCGTAAAGAGATGTTGGCAGCGGTTAGTGACCATAGGGCTGAAATTTTTCGCTCTATCATGGCGAGAGAACCGGAAAAAGCCCGTGAGGCTTCTCATCGCCATCTGGCCTTTATTGAAGAAGTTTTATTGGATCTGACTCGTGAACGCACTCGTCGTGAGCGTTCATTGAGGCGGCTCCAGCAACATCAGGAATAAGAGCCTGTCCCTTAGGGCATCGTAGACAAATCACATTCCCGAGTGGGGTAGGTTCTAACTTAACTGTACAGATCTTGACTGCTGCGTTTGTACAGTTGTCAACTCTTTATCAAGAGTTTTAGCGGCAATATATAGCAGGGCCTATCTTCCGGTCATAACAGGCAGTTTCGTCAAAAGGTATGACCAGAAGATAGGCTCCAATAATCATTAGAAATAGATAACAGATAAGGAATACACCATGTCAGATATTTTGAAAAATGACGTGGATCCGATCGAAACTCGCGATTGGTTACAGGCGATCGAATCGGTCATCCGTGAAGAAGGTGTTGAGCGTGCTCAGTTCCTGATTGATCAGGTTTTGAGTGGAGCTCGTAAAGGTGGCGTTAACGTTGCTGCAGGTGCTGCAAGCCGTGATTACATCAACACTATTCCTGTTGAGGATGAGCCTGCTTACCCTGGCAACCTGGATTTAGAGCGCCGTATCCGCTCTGCTATTCGCTGGAATGCGGTGATGACCGTTCTGCGTGCATCTAAAAAAGATCTGGAACTGGGTGGTCACATGGCTTCATTCCAGTCTTCCGCTACTGTTTATGAAGTTTGTTTTAACCACTTCTTCCGCGCTCGTAACGAAAATGATGGCGGTGATTTGGTATACTTCCAGGGCCACATTTCTCCAGGCGTTTACGCCCGTGCTTTTCTTGAAGGTCGTCTGACTGAAGAGCAGATGAACAACTTCCGTCAAGAAATCGGTGGTAATGGCCTGTCTTCTTATCCACATCCAAAATTGATGCCGGACTTCTGGCAGTTCCCAACGGTTTCAATGGGTCTGGGACCAATCTCCGCTATTTATCAGGCTAAGTTCCTAAAATATCTGGAAAATCGTGGTCTGAAAGATACCTCCAAACAAACCGTTTACGCTTTCCTGGGTGACGGTGAAATGGATGAACCAGAATCTAAAGGTGCGATCACTATCGCAACGCGTGAAAAACTGGATAACCTGGTATTCATCATCAACTGTAACTTGCAGCGTCTGGATGGCCCAGTAACCGGTAACGGCAAAATTGTTAACGAACTGGAAGGTATCTTCGACGGTTCTGGCTGGCAGGTGCTGAAAGTCCTGTGGGGTGAGCGTTGGGATGAACTGCTGCGTAAAGACACCAGCGGTAAACTGGTTCAATTGATGAACGAAACGCTGGACGGCGATTATCAGACGTTTAAATCCAAAGATGGCGCTTATGTTCGTGAACACTTCTTCGGTCGTTACCCAGAAACGGCTGCATTAGTTAAGGATATGACTGATGACGAAATTTGGGCTCTGAACCGTGGTGGTCACGATCCGAAGAAAGTTTACGCTGCACTGAAAAAAGCGCAGAATACCACTGGCAAACCAACTGTAATCTTGGCTCAGACCATTAAAGGTTACGGTATGGGTGATACCGCTGAAGGTAAGAACATTGCTCACCAGGTTAAGAAAATGAACATGGAAGGCGTTCGTCAGTTCCGTGATCGTTTCAATGTGCCTGTATCTGATGAGCAGATCGAAAACTTGCCATACGTCACTTTCGACAAAGACTCTGAAGAATCTAAATACCTGCATGAGCGTCGTAATGCACTGAATGGTTATGTACCAAGCCGTCGCGTTAATTTCGACGAGAAACTGGAAATTCCAGCACTGGAAGAGTTCAGCTCGCTGCTGGAAGAACAATCCAAAGAAATTTCTACCACTATCGCTTTCGTTCGTGCACTGAACGTTATGCTGAAAAACAAGTCAATCAAAGATCGTCTGGTTCCAATTATTGCTGACGAAGCTCGTACCTTCGGTATGGAAGGTCTGTTCCGTCAAATCGGTATCTACAGCCCTAATGGTCAGCAGTATACTCCGCAAGACCGTGAGCAAGTTGCATACTATAAAGAAGATGCAAAAGGTCAGATCCTGCAAGAAGGTATCAACGAGCTGGGTGCCGCTTCATCTTGGCTGGCTGCTGCAACTTCTTACAGCACCAACAACCTGCCAATGATCCCGTTCTACATCTACTACTCCATGTTCGGATTCCAGCGTATTGGTGATCTGTGTTGGGCGGCGGGTGACCAGCAGGCTCGCGGCTTCTTGGTTGGTGGTACTTCTGGTCGTACAACGCTGAACGGTGAAGGTTTGCAGCATGAAGATGGTCACAGCCATATTCAGTCCCTGACTATTCCTAACTGTATCTCTTACGATCCAGCATTCGCTTTTGAAGTTGCTGTTATCATGCAAGATGGTTTGGAGCGTATGTATGGTGAGAAACAAGAGAATATCTACTACTACATCACCACTCTGAACGAAAACTACCATATGCCAGCTATGCCGGAAGGTGCTGAAGAAGGCATCCATAAGGGTATCTACAAGCTGGAAAACTTGGAAGGTGCGAAAGGTAAAGTTCAGTTGCTGGGCTCCGGTTCTATCCTGCGTCACGTTCGTGAAGCAGCGAAGATCCTGTCTGCTGAATACGGCATCGGTTCCGATGTATACAGCGTAACCTCCTTCACTGAACTGGCTCGTGATGGTCAGGATTGTGAGCGTTGGAACATGCTGCACCCATCAGAAGAACCTCGCGTTCCTTATATTGCTCAGATCATGAACGAAGCGCCAGCAGTTGCTTCTACTGACTATATGAAACTGTTTGCAGAGCAAGTACGTAACTTCGTTCCTGCAAGCGACTATCGTGTATTGGGCACCGACGGTTTTGGTCGTTCTGACAGCCGTGAAAACTTGCGTCATCACTTTGAAGTTGATGCTTCTTATGTGGTTGTTGCGGCTTTGGGTGAACTGGCTAAACGTGGCGAAGTTGATGTGAAAGTTGTTGAAGAAGCTATCAAGAAGTACAACATCAACCCAGAAAAAGTTAACCCACGTCTGGCATAAGAGGTAAAGATTAATGTCTATCGAAATTAACGTACCTGATATTGGTGCAGATGAAGTTGAAGTTACCGAGATTCTGGTGAAAGTTGGTGACACAGTAGAAACAGAACAGTCACTGATCACGGTTGAAGGTGACAAAGCTTCTATGGAAGTCCCTTCTCCACAGGCGGGTGTAGTTAAAGAAATCAAAGTTGCGGTTGGCGATACAGTTGCAACCGGCAAACTGATTATGGTTTTTGAATCCGCAAACGGTGCAGCAGAAGCTGCACCTGCACAACAAGCCGCGGCAGCACCAGCAGCAGTAGAAAGCAAAGAAGTGAATGTGCCAGATATCGGTGGTGACGAAGTCGAAGTGACCGAAATCATGGTAAAAGTAGGTGATACTGTTACTGAAGAGCAATCACTGATCACGGTTGAAGGTGACAAGGCGTCAATGGAAGTGCCTGCACCATTCGCGGGTACGGTGAAAGAGATCAAAATCGTTGCTGGCGATAAAGTTAAAACTGGTTCTCTGATCATGGTATTCGAAGTGGCAGGTTCTGGCACAGCTCCAGCGGTAGCACAGGCAGCGGCTCCGGCAGCCGCGCCTGCGGTTTCTGCGGTTAAAGAAGTGAACGTACCAGATATCGGTGGTGACGAAGTTGAAGTGACCGAAATCATGGTAAAAGTGGGTGATACCATTGCTGAAGAGCAATCACTGATCACGGTTGAAGGTGACAAAGCTTCGATGGAAGTGCCTGCACCATTCGCGGGTACGGTGAAAGAGATCAAAATTGCAGCTGGCGATAAAGTTAAAACTGGCTCTCTGATCATGGTATTTGAAGTTGCGGGTGCAGCTCCTACGGCTGCGCCAGCAGCGGCTCCGGTTCCTGCGGTTGCATCTGCGAAAGCAGCGCCGGCGGCAAGCAAGCCAGCAGAAGGCAAAAATGAGTTTGCTGAAAATGACGCTTACGTTCACGCTACTCCAGTGATTCGTCGTCTGGCTCGTGAATTTGGCGTAAATCTGGCTAAAGTAAAAGGGACTGGCCGTAAGGGTCGCATCCTGCGCGAAGACGTCCAGGCTTATGTGAAAGAGGCGATTAAACGTGCAGAAGCAGCGCCTGCTGCTGCGGGTGGTGGTCTGCCAGGTATGTTGCCTTGGCCAAAAGTTGATTTCAGCAAATTTGGTGAAATCGAAGAAGTTGAAATGAGCCGTATCCAGAAAATTTCTGGTGCTAACCTCAGCCGTAACTGGGTCATGATCCCTCACGTTAACCTGTTCGATGAAGCGGATATCACTGAAGTTGAAGAGTTCCGTAAACAACAGAACAAAGAAGCTGAGAAGAAACAGCTGGGCGTGAAAATCACTCCGCTGGTGTTCGTCATGAAAGCCGCTGCGAAAGCACTGGAAGCAATGCCTCGCTTTAACAGCTCCATTTCTGAAGATGGCCAGAAGCTGATCCTGAAAAAATATGTCAACATCGGTATCGCGGTTGATACACCTAACGGCCTGGTTGTTCCTGTATTCAAGGATGTCAACAAGAAAGGCATCATGGAATTGTCCAGAGAATTGGCTGAAGTTTCCAAGAAAGCACGTGCTGGTAAGCTGACCGCTTCCGACATGCAGGGTGGCTGCTTCACCATCTCCAGCTTGGGTGGTATCGGCACTACCGGCTTTGCACCAATTGTGAATGCGCCAGAAGTGGCAATCATGGGTCTGTCTCGTTCTTCCATGAAACCAGTCTGGAATGGTAAGGAATTCGTTCCACGCCTGATTCTGCCGATGTCTCTGTCTTTCGACCACCGTGTGATCGACGGGGCGGATGGTGCACGTTTCATCACTTATATTAATCAATTGATGAGCGACATCCGCCGTTTGGTGATGTAATGCAAAGGCCGGTAAATATACCGGCCTGATGATGACTACCGTGACAGAGTTTTTCATCTTGCATCTGGCAGGTTGGGATTTCTGTCACGTTAACGCGCTTTTCAGGTTATTTACAATTCTGTAAACTGCTCGCGGTGTGTACGTCCCGGTGGAATATGGTTTTTTTTCGTCTGACCCGCCGGACAAACAATTAAGAGGTCATGATGAGTACTGAAATTAAAGCCCAGGTAGTGGTGCTTGGAGCAGGCCCAGCCGGGTATTCTGCTGCTTTCCGTTGTGCTGACTTAGGTTTGGATACTGTTCTGGTTGAACGTTACTCAACTTTGGGTGGTGTTTGCCTTAATGTTGGTTGTATCCCATCCAAAGCTCTGCTGCATGTTGCCAAAGTGATTGAAGAAGCCAAGGCACTGGCACAGCATGGTATTGTGTTTGGTGAACCGCAAACTGATATCGATAAGATCCGTCTCTGGAAAGAAAAAGTTATTTCTCAGTTGACAGGTGGTCTGGGCGGCATGGCTAAGGGCCGTAAAGTTAACGTTGTTAACGGTGTTGGTAAATTTACAGGCGCTAACACTCTGGTAGTAGAAGGCGAAAACGGCGCAACAACGATTAATTTTGAGAATGCCATTATCGCAGCGGGTTCACGCCCAATTCAGCTACCATTCATTCCACATGATGATCCTCGTGTATGGGATTCTACCGATGCACTGGAGCTGAAAACGGTTCCAGGACGCCTGTTAGTGATGGGCGGTGGTATTATCGGTCTGGAAATGGGTACTGTTTACCACGCTCTGGGTTCTCAGATCGATGTGGTAGAAATGTTCGACCAGGTTATTCCTGCGGCGGATAAAGACGTTGTTAAAGTGTTCACTAAGCGCATCAGCAAGAAGTTCAACTTGATGCTGGAAACTAAAGTGACCGCAGTAGAAGCTAAAGAAGATGGCATCTACGTAACAATGGAAGGTAAGAAAGCACCGGCAGAACCACAGCGTTATGATGCGGTTCTGGTTGCCATCGGCCGTGTACCAAACGGTAAATTGATCGATGCTGGCAACGCGGGCGTTGAAGTTGATGATCGTGGCTTTATCCGTGTGGATAAACAAATGCGTACTAACGTGCCGCACATCTTTGCTATCGGTGATATCGTTGGTCAGCCAATGCTGGCGCACAAAGGTGTCCACGAAGGCCATGTTGCTGCTGAAGTGATTTCTGGTAAGAAACATTACTTCGATCCAAAAGTTATTCCATCCATTGCTTACACTGAGCCAGAAGTGGCATGGGTTGGTCTGACCGAAAAAGAAGCGAAAGAAAAAGGCATCAGCTACGAAACCGCAACTTTCCCATGGGCAGCATCCGGTCGTGCAATTGCATCTGACTGTTCAGATGGTATGACCAAGCTGATTTTCGATAAAGAAACTAACCGTATCATCGGTGGTGCTATTGTTGGTACTAACGGCGGTGAACTGCTGGGTGAAATCGGTCTGGCTATCGAAATGGGTTGTGATGCAGAAGATATCGCGCTGACTATCCACGCTCACCCAACGCTGTACGAATCAATTGGTATGGCTGCGGAAATTTACGAAGGCAGCATCACTGACTTGCCAAACCCTAAAGCAAAGAAAAAGAAATAATTCTTTAGATTTTGCAGTAGGTTAAAAAGAAATTTTAAACGGCTTTCCTATAGGAAAGCCGTTTTTTATTTGTAATGGATTTGGCATATTAAAGGTATTTCCTCAAATGATAATGGTTTCCTGCAACTGCCCATTTTTCACTTTCAGAAGGAATTAATCTCATCGATGTTGTATCAGCATCAGGAAAGCCATATTGTTCAAACCCTAAGTTTTGATAAAAAGGTACAGCATAAGGTTTGGCGCTTACCCATATCTCTCCATCATTTGATAATTCCACTGCTTTTTCAATAAGTAAACTGCCACATCCGTGGCTACCAGGGTGAGTGAGCATAAATCCTATTTTATCTGTACTTTCATTGTAAAAAGAGGGAGAGCCTGTGACAAAAGTCATCATCCCTACGGGAATACCCTGCACCAAGCAGATAAAGTAACGATGATATTTCGTTGTATTTATTTGGTGAGGATCTTGATAGATATTTTCTATTTCATGAGATACGGTAATGAAAGTATTATACCTTTCTGCATCTGGATGGGGGAGAGTATTTAATGTTGAATACCAATCACATATGTTACCCTTAATTTGAGCAAGTGCGATAAACATTTCCTCCTTACTGACTTCTTTTATCATTGCTTGGAATAATCGAAAATACCTTTCTTTGGGGGATTGTCTTATATGTATTTTAGAAAAAATATTGTGAAATAGCTCTCTGGTCTTCATTATTTATCTCCTCTATGTATTTTCTAATAACAGGAAGATGATAAATTGAGTCTACAGTAAATGGCATTGCCAATTTGTATTATGTGGACGGGGAGTTCTTTTGATTTGATATTTTCCATTAATTTTACGCCACTTATCACTAGCGCCAGGATTTAACTTCATTTGTTTTAAACCTAAAAAGTTACAGTTATTCATATATTCAAAACCTAATTTTTGGTAAAAAATTTCCGCATCAGGCTCTGCTCTGACGTCTAATATGCCTTTATGCCCTAATCCGAGGGATATATTAACCACATGTTGAATCAGCAGGCCACCATACCCATAACCGTTAGGATAGGTGACTATGAATGAGATTTGGTCAACTTCATTATCAGATATATTGGGGCTGTCGGGATTAAATATGATGATCCCAACAACCTTATCTGTAACTGAACTTGAACAGATAAAATGACGATAACCCTGTATACCACTGGTAACATATCTAGAATTAAAAGTGTTTCTTATGGAATTACATGTACTAATGAATGTAGCATTCCTATTGCTAAACATTCCCATTATAGGTCTATAAAACCACCTGGATTCATTCTCCTGGAGTGCATTAAGTACAAATAGCATATCCTGTTGACTGACCTCCTTAATTTTGGCTTGATATTCAGGGTAGAATTGTTCCGCCACAAGACTTGTAGGATGATGACTTGCTACTGATATCGCGTCATGTTCTTCTCTATTAGGCATGATGATATCCTTGTTTAGTGATATTGAAAGATTTTTGTACCACGTTCCATTGAATACACCCTCCAGACTCATTTATCCAGAATTTTATTATGGTTCAATGTTGATTTTATGTGAATGAATTAACATGCTATTCAAATTTTGGTATGCTAAACGCCCGAAGCTGAGCATAATTCTGATGTTATGCGAGCAAAATCCTCTGACCTTGCACCCTTAGTAATTGTTTTTAGATGATCATTTCCAATGATCGTTAACGGGTGCTGACAGCCGGGTATATAAAATGACAATGAGAGCGAGGAGAAAGTCGTGCTAGAAGAATACCGCAAGCACGTAGCCGAGCGTGCAGCTCAAGGCATCGTCCCTAAGCCGTTAGACGCAGCTCAAGCAGCAGCGCTGGTTGAATTACTGAAGAATCCACCTAAAGGTGAAGAAGATTTCCTACTAGATCTACTGACCAATCGTGTCCCTCCTGGTGTAGATGAAGCGGCTTATGTTAAAGCCGGTTTCCTTGCTGCCGTAGCTAAGGGAGAAACGACTTCTCCTTTGGTGACACAGGAAAAAGCCATTGAATTATTGGGAACCATGCAGGGTGGGTATAATATCCACGCTTTAATTGATGCCCTGGATGATGAAAAGCTGGCTCCCATTGCGGCGAAAGCACTTTCTCATACTTTGCTGATGTTCGACAGTTTTTATGATGTGGAAGAGAAAGCCAAAGTAGGTAATGTCCATGCCAAACAAATCATGCAGTCGTGGGCTGATGCAGAATGGTTCCTTGGGCGTCCTGAATTAGCAGAAAAAATCACTGTTACCGTCTTTAAGGTTACTGGTGAAACCAACACCGATGATCTTTCTCCTGCACCAGATGCGTGGTCACGCCCTGATATCCCCCTACATGCATTGGCAATGCTCAAGAATGCTCGTGAAGGTATTGAGCCTGATCAGGCCGGCGTCGTAGGCCCGATTAAGCAAATCGAAGCCTTGAGCAAGAAAGGTTATCCATTGGCCTACGTTGGCGATGTTGTCGGTACTGGCTCTTCCCGTAAATCGGCAACTAACTCTGTATTGTGGTTTATGGGAGAAGATATTCCGTTTGTCCCCAATAAACGTGGTGCAGGTGTGGTCTTGGGCGGAAAAATTGCCCCCATTTTCTTCAACACGATGGAAGATGCAGGTGCGTTGCCCATTGAGGTGGATGTTGCCAAACTGAATATGGGCGATGTGATTGATATCTATCCCTATAAAGGTGAGATCCGCCATCACGAAACTGATGAGTTATTGGCTACTTTTGCCCTGAAAACCGATGTATTGATTGATGAAGTACGTGCCGGTGGCCGTATTCCATTGATTATTGGCCGCGGTTTGACTGGTAAGGCGCGCGAGTCACTGGGTTTACCACACAGTGATGTATTCCGTCAGGCAAAAGCGGTTGCGAAAAGTGAGCGTGGCTTCTCATTGGCGCAGAAAATGGTTGGCCGTGCCTGCGGTAAAAGTGGTATTCGCCCAGGGGAATATTGTGAACCTAAGATGACCTCTGTGGGTTCTCAGGATACCACGGGGCCAATGACGCGAGATGAATTGAAAGATTTGGCGTGTCTGGGTTTCTCTGCGGATCTGGTCATGCAATCATTCTGCCATACGGCTGCTTATCCAAAACCGGTTGATGTGACGACGCACCATACTTTGCCTGATTTCATTATGAACCGTGGTGGGGTATCGCTGCGTCCGGGAGATGGTATTATCCACTCATGGTTGAACCGCATGTTATTGCCAGATACGGTGGGTACAGGCGGAGATTCCCATACCCGTTTCCCCATTGGTATTTCTTTCCCGGCTGGTTCAGGCCTGGTGGCATTTGCTGCGGCTACGGGGGTCATGCCGTTGGATATGCCAGAATCCGTACTGGTTCGCTTTAAAGGAAAAATGCAGCCTGGAATAACCTTGCGTGATCTGGTTCATGCCATTCCTTATTATGGGATTCAACAAGGTTTGCTGACTGTTGAAAAGAAAGGCAAGAAAAACATCTTCTCTGGCCGTATTCTTGAGATTGAAGGTTTGCCTGAACTCAAAGTCGAGCAGGCATTTGAGTTGGCTGATGCCTCTGCGGAACGTTCTGCGGCAGGATGTACTATTAAGCTGGATAAAGAGCCAATCATTGAATACTTGCAGTCTAACATCGTCTTGCTGAAATGGATGATTGCGGAGGGTTATGGTGATCGTCGGACATTGGAACGCCGTATTATTGGTATGGAAAACTGGCTGAATGATCCTCAATTGTTGGAAGCGGACGCAGATGCTGAATACGCAGCCGTTATTGAGATCGATCTGGCAGACATTAAAGAGCCTATTTTATGTGCACCTAATGATCCTGATGATGCTCGCCTGTTATCTGAAGTGGCTAACAGCAAAATTGACGAAGTTTTCATTGGCTCTTGCATGACGAATATTGGTCATTTCCGTGCGGCGGGTAAATTGCTGGATCAGCATAACGGTCAGTTACCAACTCGCTTGTGGGTTGCTCCTCCGACTAAAATGGACGCCGCCCAATTGACGGAAGAAGGTTATTACAGCGTTTTCGGCAAGAGCGGGGCACGTATTGAGATCCCTGGTTGTTCATTGTGCATGGGGAATCAGGCGCGTGTGGCGGATGGGGCAACCGTGGTATCCACTTCTACTCGTAATTTCCCTAACCGCCTGGGGTCCGGTGCAAATGTCTACCTTGCTTCGGCGGAGCTGGCGGCTGTAGCTTCACTGTTGGGGCGTTTGCCAACGCCAGAAGAGTATTTGCAGTTCATGGGTAAAGTCGATGAAACCGCAGCGGATACTTATCGCTACCTCAATTTTGATCAATTGAATCAATACACAGAGAAAGCGGATGATGTGATCTTCCAAACCGCAGTATAAAAAAGTATATTGCAATGCATGGGGAGGCAAATGCTTCCCCTTTTTTTGTTTTCCTGCCTACCAAATTATAACTATTTCGTAGTAGTTTTTGTCTCAGTTTGTGGACTGCTTCAGAGGTGGAAGTAGCAGAACTGTTTAAAATCCAAATGGAATTCTTTGGCATCTGTAAAAATAGTAGGTGAGGGGGTATGTGATGGAATATGAATTTATGCAGGATATTACCGGCCAAGTAACAACATTCTTTTCAATGGATCATGAAGCCATTGGTCATTGGTTGAATGAAGAAGTGAAAGGCGATTTGCGTGTATTGGATAAAATTATTGTGGCCTTGCAAGAGATTAAAGGAAGTGAACGTCAGTGGCAGTTGGCTGGTCATGAATATACGCTATTGATGAGTGAAGCTGAGATCATGATCAGGGCTAATCAACTTCAATTTGATACAGAGGTTATAGAAGAAGGAATGAGTTACTACGATGACGAGAGTCTGGCTTTTTGTGGGACAGATGATTTTATCGGTATGCTAGCTGATTACAGAGAATTTATTTTGCAAAAAAATAAAACGTAAGTATTCGTGTTCAAGCAATGAAGGCTTTCTGCCATAATCTATATTCCATTACATTCTTGTGTTGTGATAGTAGCTTTCTATTTTTTGAGCAGAAAATTATTTTTGAACAGGAGCCTATACCTGCTGGTGGCGTTCGTTGTGAATAACGGCACTGAATGGAGATAGGTTCCAACAATAACGGTGGGCTTTGTATGGAAAAGATCAATCTGTCACATGAGATTGATAAAGCGGCAAGCTGGTTTACCAACAATCAGGATCTATTGATTCAGTATGCGGTAAACATTGTATCTGCCATTTTGATTCTTATCGTTGGTTTATTTGTTGCCAAGTTAGTTAATAAAGCAGTTAAGCGTGTTATGTCACTGCGTGGCATTGATACCACCATTTCTGATTTCCTCTCCGCAATTATTCGTTATGCTATCATAGCATTTACGATTATTGCTGTTCTTGGGAAATTGGGTATTCAGACTGCATCTGTGATTGCAGTCATCGGTGCTGCGGGTTTGGCGGTAGGTCTGGCCTTACAAGGCTCACTGTCTAATTTTGCTGCCGGTGTTTTACTGGTGATTTTCCGCCCACTTCGTACTGGCGAATATGTCAGCATTGGTGCTGTGGAGGGAACTGTCATGCAAGTACAGATTTTCTCGACAACACTGCGCACGGCAGATGGCCGTATCGTTGTGATCCCCAACGGTAAAATTATTGCAGACAATATTATTAATACTACCCGTGAACCTGACCGCCGTACCCAGATTATGGTGGGGGTTGCATATGATGCAGATATTGATGAAGTCAAAAGAGTATTGAGTGATGTGATTCAAGAAGATCAACGCATTCAACATGAAAAAGGTGTCACTATCCGCCTGCATGAAATGGCGCCTTCGTCATTGAACTTTATTGTGCGTGTGTGGACCTCCAATGGTGATGCCTGGAATGTCTATTGGGATTTGATGGAAAACTTTAAGCGTGCCTTAGATAAACACAATATCGGCATTCCTTTCCCGCAAATGGATGTTTATCTGCATCAGCAAAATAGTGCCTTACAGAAGAAGGCAGACGAATAATCAAGATATCGTGATGTGGGCATTTCCCACATCACTTTTCCTAATGATGTATTAGAACCATTCATTTTTACTAATGCATTATCTTGTTTAATATGCATTGATATCGTAACTAATTGAATAATTATTAGGGATATTTGCATGTTATCAACATTTATTCAGGGATTTTTTCTTAGTGCCGCAATGATCCTTCCACTTGGGCCACAAAATGTATTTATCATGCAGCAAGGGAGTAGGAAGCAGTTCCATTTAATGAGTGCAACATTATGTTCCACCAGTGATTCTTTGCTCATCATCGCGGGGATATTTGGTGGCAGTGCCTTGCTGGGACAATCGGTACTTTTATTGCAAACTGTGACATGGGGAGGCGTTGCATTTTTACTCTGGTATGGATGGGGCGCTTTTCGAGCAGCATTATCGGCAGAAGTCGAATGTTCCCGTACTGAAAAAATTGTCCAAAGCCGTTGGCGGGTTATAGTAACGTTATTCGCTGTGACATGGCTGAATCCTCATGTTTATTTGGATACCATTGTCGTCTTGGGAAGCATAGGAGGACAATTGTCAGCCGAGCTTCGGCCGTGGTTTACCACCGGAGCGATAATGGCTTCGATCAGCTGGTTTTTTGCCTTGTCATTCTTGTCGGCGTGGTTTGCACCTGTGCTTAATCGGCCCAGAGCACAACGGATCATCAATATCTTCGTTGGCTGTGTGATGTGGTATATCGCCTGGAACTTAATTCAGCAAGGATATAGATTTTTTATTAATTACAATATTTCTCCATAGATACGCTATAGATTACTTCTCTGTAGATAGTGTGCTAATGTTTCTGGGCGCACCTTACTCATGTAACTTTAGGAGGTCTTGTGAAACGTAAATCACTGGTATTGGCCGCAATGATGGCTTTAGGTAGCCTGTCTTGCATGACTGCTTCCGCTGCTGACGCACTCTCTATTCCACATATTTCCACCTCTGGTAACGCGATAGTTAAAGCGACGCCAGATATGGCTACTTTGGTAATCCATGTGAGTGAAACGCAAAAGAGTGCAGCAGAAGCAAAGAAAAAAGTCGATGAACGGGTTGCGAAATATTTTGATTTTCTGAAAAACAGTGGCATCGAAAAGAAAGATATTGATGCTGCTAATTTACGCACCCAGCCAGAATATCAATATGAACAAAAGAGTGGAAAATCGAGTATTACAGGTTATCGGGCATCGCGTTCAGTTGAAGTGAAAGTTCACAAGTTAGAGCAACTGAATGCCTTATTGGATGGTGCCCTGAAAGCAGGGCTGAATGAAATTAACTCTGTCCAGTTTGGTGTCAGCAATCCGCAACGTTACCGCGATGAAGTCAGACAAAAAGCTATTGAGAATGCCATTCAACAGGCAACTACATTGGCAAAAGGATTCAACAGTAAATTAGGTCCTGTATATAGCATTAGTTACCGTGCACCTGAAGCTGAGCCTATCCCAATGAGTCGTCTGAAATACCAGACAGATTTGTTGGCAGCTCCCGCTTCTGCCTCTGCCAGTGAGACTTATGAGCCACAGAGTATTGAATTTTCTGATCACGTTGATGCTGTTTTTGAATTACAGCGTTAATGAGTTTCATCTTCCTGACGTAACATCTGGCGCCCTCGTTTTAGCAGGGTGTCAGTGACTTTTCTCATCGTTCCACTTTCAGGCGCAAAACGATGCCAATACAGCATACGGCGTTGGCATAGTCCTGGTGTTAGATCGATTAACTCACCGGCTTTTAGCTCTTTGTCGATTTGTAAGTGTGGGATCATGCAACAAGTCGAACCTTGTTTTGCCAATTGAACGAATGCTTCGGAAGAATTCACGATGTGGCAGGGAACACTTCCCGGTGATAAATCGAAGTTCTGTTGTAAAAATGCTTGGTGCATATCATCTAAATGGTCGAATGCAACCGCAGGGGCTTTCAGTAATGCTGAACGCGTGACGCCATTCGGGAAAAAACGGTTTGCAAACGCAGGAGAGGCTATAAACAGGTAATCCAGAGCACCTAATTTATCAACCAAACAGCTTGGCAGAGGCTGGGATTGAATACTAATTGCCCCGACAACTTCACCACGCCGCAAACGCTCTTGAGTTCGGGTTTCATCTTCCACTTGAATATTTAGCCGAATAGGTAAATCGGATAAAACAGGGTGGAGAGCCGGTAAAAGCCACGTCGCCAGGCTGTCTGCATTAACAGCAAGGGAAAGCAGTAACGGGATCTCATTGCTATTTTCATCACCAAGCCATTGCGCTTCCAGCAGTTCCACTTGATGTAATAGCGCAAGCAGCTTTTGCCCTTGCTCTGTAGGGTGGGGAGGAACAGTGCGTACCAATAACGGCTGACCAAACATATTTTCTAATTGCTTGATTCTCTGAGATACCGCTGATTGAGTAATACAAAGTTTTTGCGCTGCCCGTTCGAAACCACGTTCTTTGATCACTGCATCTAATGCTTGCAATGATCGGTAATCAGGACGTTTCATTGAAAATAAGATTCTCCGTGTTTGCACTTTTTTGTGTTACAGCTCAATAAAAATCATTATGTGGCCTAACCAGCACTATGCCATATTTTTTCATGAGGTGAGCCAATATTGTTTATACTAGCCGTCAGATTTTTCCTTGTAACTGATTATAGGTTGTGATCAATATGACTCAGGACGAACTGAAAAAAGCAGTAGGTTGGGCGGCATTGGAATACGTTAAACCGGGTACAATTGTCGGTGTTGGTACAGGTTCTACCGCAGCGCATTTTATTGATGCGTTAGGCACTATCAAAGATAAAATTGAAGGCGCTGTGTCAAGTTCAGAGGCATCAACTGAGAAATTGAAAAGTCTTGGTATTCCTGTGTTTGACTGCAATGAGGTTGATACCTTGGATATTTATGTTGATGGCGCTGATGAAATTAATGGTCAAATGCAGATGATCAAAGGCGGCGGCGCAGCGTTAACCAGGGAAAAAATCATTGCGGCGATTGCGAAGAAATTTATCTGTATTATTGATTCGTCTAAGCAAGTTGATGTGTTAGGCAAATTTCCTCTGCCAGTTGAAGTCATCCCAATGGCGCGGGCTTATGTGGCTCGTGAGCTGGTGAAATTAGGCGGAACACCGGTTTATCGCGAAAATGTTGTGACAGACAATGGCAACCATATTCTGGATGTTCACAATCTCTCGATTATCGATCCCATTGCATTAGAAAATAAGCTCAATGGTATCGCTGGCGTGGTAACGGTGGGACTGTTTGCTAATCGAGGCGCTAATGTGGTGCTAATAGGTACTGCGGATGGCGTTAAGACGCTCACTGAATAATCATTTATTGAGGGCAGAATAATCTGCCCTCAAAATATTTTTCTATTTATTCAAAATAGAAAATTTAGTGATATATATCACTTTTCTGTCTAAGAAAACCTCAAAATCCTGTCTTTATCCCGTAACGAATTATTTTACTTTGCATAACAACTTATTTACTGTTGCTTACTCTGTAATATAAGCAATCGATTGTATTGCCGTTACTGTTTTTTTTGTTATTTTGGTGGAATCGATATGCATTATGAAAGTGAGTACAACTAGGGCGGGCAAATGGTTAAGGTATCTTTAGAAAAGGACAAAATTAAATTTCTGCTGCTGGAAGGCGTTCACCAAAGCGCAGTAGATAGCCTAAAAGCGGCAGGGTACAGCAATATTGAATATCACAAAGGGGCATTAGAACCTGAAGAATTGAAAGAAGCGATCCGTGATGCCCGATTTGTCGGCATTCGTTCCCGCACCCAATTGACCGAAGAGATTTTCGCCGCAGCGGAAAAGCTGGTTGCAGTTGGGTGTTTTTGTATTGGTACTAATCAGGTTGACCTGAAAGCCGCGGCAAAACGTGGTATTCCGGTATTTAATGCCCCTTTTTCCAATACGCGTTCGGTCGCTGAAATGGTATTAGGTGAGCTGTTGTTGCTATTGCGCCGTATTCCTGAGGCGAATGCCAAAGCCCACAATGGGTTATGGGATAAGCAAGCAAAAGGCTGCTACGAAGCGCGAGGTAAAAAATTAGGTATTATCGGTTACGGGCATATTGGTACACAGCTTGGCATTTTGGCTGAAAATATTGGTCTGAATGTCTATTTCTATGATATTGAAAATAAATTGCCATTAGGTAATGCACAGCAAGTTCATCATTTGTCTGAATTGTTGAATATGAGTGATGTCGTGAGTCTGCATGTTCCTGAAACTGCTTCAACCAAAAATATGATTGGCGCGGCAGAACTGGAATTAATGAAACCAGGTTCGATTTTGATCAATGCATCACGCGGCACTGTGGTTGATATTGATGCACTCAGCAATGCATTGGAAATAGGACATCTCTCTGGTGCGGCAATTGACGTCTTTCCTCATGAACCCGCAACAAACAATGATCCTTTCATCTCACCATTAAGCCAGTTTGATAACGTGCTGCTGACGCCACATATTGGGGGCTCGACGCAAGAAGCCCAGCAAAATATCGGTTATGAAGTTTCAGGTAAACTGGTCAAATATTCCGACAATGGTTCTACATTATCAGCGGTCAATTTCCCGGAAGTCTCGCTTCCTGTTCATGCCAAGGATACTAACCGATTACTGCATATCCATGAAAACCGCCCAGGTATCTTGACCAGTATTAACCAAGTGTTCACTGAGCAAGAAATCAATATTGATGCCCAATATCTGCGAACTGACAGTGGTATTGGTTATGTGGTTATTGATATTACGACGCAGAATTCAGCCCAGGCTGAATTGGTCTTGCAGAAACTGAAAGCCTTACCGGGCACGATCCGTTCTCGCTTGCTTTACTAAGATATAATGGCTGGTTAGAGGTCATTACTGATTAAAACAAGACACATTAAAAATCAGGGGTTATTGAAAGCACAATAGCCCCTGTTACTCACTGAATAGAATACTCATTCATATCCATTGCCATACTTTTTCTGGTGTAATGATCTCTGGCAGAGGAATATCCCAACTCTCACTAGGTAGTTTCTCAACTAACTGAAAATTGTGGGCTAATCCAATCGGATAAAAATTCTGTTGTTGCCATTTTTCGAGGGTTCTATCGTAGAAACCACCGCCCATCCCTAAGCGTTGCCCTGTGCAATCGAAAGCGACCAGAGGAATAAACATGACATCAAGTTCAGAGATGGGTAAAACCTGCCGGACATCCAACGGAGGCTCTTCGATATTAAAGCGGTTATGAATAAGAGGCATATCAGCACAATAACGGAGAAACAGCAGGTGATTCCGGTTGAAAGGATGCAATATGGGCAAATAGATCTGTTTGTTTTGCTGCCAAAGTTGTTGAATTAGCGGACGTGTATCTAATTCCCCATCAAAGGAGAGATAGAGGGCAATTTTATCAGCTTGCTGGATCTTAGGGTGAGCCATAGCCTGTTTAACGGCTTGCTGGGCGAATTGCGATTGTTGTTCAGGAGATAGATTTTGACGTAGCTGCCGAATTTTTTTTCTGATGGATTTGCGCAGAGAAAAAGAAGCATCTGATTGCATGATACCTGCCTGTTAATTAACGCAGAAAAGGATACAAAACAGATAAAGAGTGAGAGGTTCTCCAAGATGCCGTTACAGGTGGTAACCCTTGAACCCTTGGTTCAAGGTGAACGCAGCGTCGTTGCTATTAGGCTTCTTGGTCTAGCCAAGCATGCTCACAAGAAACGTAGCACCACATTCTATAGAGATGAAATATCGGCTCAGGGGACTTCCCTGCTCACGAACACCTCAGAGAAATTTTTTGCTGCTTAAACCAACTAAATAGGCTTTAAGCAACGCTATGAAGCCTATTGTATGGAACTAAACGAAGAAAGCAACTGCTTATATTAATCTGTAGTGACTACTGCCTGATTTATCAACAAGATTTAGCTGACGGGTAGGAGTATCAGGTAACTTTACCTTGCTCTAACAGTGCCTTTTCAATGGATTGCTGGAGCATTTTTATTTTTTGTTCCATATTGTAAGCATAATCACGGGTTTTCATCTTCTCCTGTGCCAACTCGTGACAGACATTCAGTGCCACAATAAAAACCAGTTGCTCAGTATTAGTGACTCTGGTGCGTTCTTTCAGGTTATGCAAACGCTGCTCAAGTTCCTCAGCAGCAGCTTGCAACGCTTCAACCTGCTCTGTTGGACAATTGACACGTAATGACCGCCCAAAAATCTGAATATCTACTGGTTGTGCAGACATGACACCTTCCTGATTTATTATTGTGCCGATACCTTGATGTTGATATATATCCCATATCTCTCAAATTGCGGCTTTGTTGCCAGAGCTGTAATTTGAAATCTATTGGGTATAAAGTAAATTATGGTATAAAACAAGGCCGACACCAATCATTACCGTACAATACCAAAAGCCCCTTTTTCTTCCCTTCATCTCCAAGCTGCTGCTTTTGGGCAATGTTCACTTATCCCAGTCAATTAGTTATAGATATAAAGTATCTATGTTTTGGGGATTTGTGCCCTTGCTATCACGCGGCATCTCGAAATCGATTGGGGATATATCGGTGTGTGCTGTCTGGTATAGCGACTCCCCTTGATGGTAGCATAGCATGAACTTATATCGCCAACGATGATCAATATACATGTCTATACAAAACTCATTACCTAATTATCAATCATTTGATGAAATTTTGCATCAACAGTCCGTTGCACTGACAGCAGCAGAAATGCATGGCTTAATCAGTGGGTTACTATGTAGTGGAAATCATGGCGGTAATCACGAGAGTAGTTGGCAGACACTGGTGCATGATCTTGCGAATGATGGTCTGGCATTTTCTCAAGTTTTGGCTCTGCCGCTTAGGGAATTGTACGAAACGACGTTTGAATTGCTGGATGACAGTAGTTTCTCGTTCCATCTGTTGCTTCCTGATGAAGAAGCGGGGGTTTTTGAATGTGCAGAAGCGTTGGCGGGATGGGTCAACCACTTTCTGCTCGGATTGGGCGTAGCCAATCCTAAATTGACAAAAAATAAAGAAATTCAGGAAGTTATCACCGATTTACGTAACATCGGCATGTTGGGCTATGATGAAGATGAAGATCAGGAAGAACTCTCTCAAGCCCTTGAAGAAGTACTGGAATATGTCCGTGTTGCCGTTCAACTCTGTTATATCGCGTTTGCGACACCTAAAGCCGCAGGCAGTGCAAAAAATGAAAAACCAACATTGCACTGATTGGTGGTATTCACCCTATAAATTTCAAGCCTTGAAAGATAAGGGGTATCCCAACTAACAATATGGAATTGCAGGAGAGGGTATGACTAAACAAGAATATTTATCCCGTCGTCAGGCGCTATTGTCAAAAATGGCGCCAGCCAGTGCGGCCATTATTTTTTCGGCCCCGCTTGCGACACGTAATTCAGATAGTGAATATCCCTACCGTCAGCACAGTGATTTTCTGTATCTGACCGGGTTCAGTGAACCGGAAGCGGTTTTGATACTGATCAAAAGCGATGAAACCCACAATCACAGTGTGTTATTTAATCGTGTTCGCGATTTGACTGCGGAAATTTGGTTTGGTCGTCGTCTTGGACAAGAAGCTGCATTGGAAAAATTGGGGGTGGATCGCGCCTTACCATTTGATGATCTCGATGAACAACTCTATTTATTATTGAATGGCTTGGAAGTGGTTTATCACGCCCAAGGAGAATTTGAGTACGCCGATAACATCGTCTTTAGTGCGTTGGATAAATTGCGCAAAAACAGCCGCCGTAACGTCAAGGCACCAACGATCATGGCAGATTGGCGCCCGTGGCTGCATGAAATGCGTCTGTTTAAGTCAGACGCTGAATTAGAAATCATGCGCAAAGCGGGGGAAATCAGTGCCCAGGCGCATATCAGGGCGATGCAGGCTTGCCGTCCTGGTATGTTTGAATACCAGCTTGAAGCCGAAATTCACCACGAATTTACCCGTCAGGGTGCGCGTTATCCTGCTTATAACACGATAGTTGGCGCGGGAGATAACGCTTGTATTCTGCATTACACTGAAAATGAACGTCGCATGAAAGATGGCGATTTAGTGTTAATCGATGCGGGGTGTGAATATGCGGGATATGCTGGCGACATTACACGGACATTTCCGGTAAATGGCAAATTTACGCGCCCTCAACGTGAAATCTATGACATTGTGCTGGAAGCCATCAACCTTTCCCTGGAACTGTACAGACCCGGTGTCACTATCAGCGAGGTCACGGGACAGGTTGTACGAGTCATGGTGAAGGGGTTGGTAAGATTAGGCATTATGCATGGTGAAGTCGAACAATTGATCGAAACTAATGCTTACCGTCAATTTTTCATGCATGGTTTGAGTCACTGGTTGGGGCTGGATGTGCATGATGTTGGCGATTACGGTGTTGATCGCGATCGTATTTTGCAACCTGGCATGGTGCTGACTGTAGAGCCGGGGCTTTACATTGCACCCGATGCGGATGTCCCGCCGGAATACCGTGGTATCGGTATTCGTATTGAAGATGACATTGTGATAACGGAAACAGGAAATGAAAACCTGACTGAATCTGTCGTGAAAGATCCCGATGAGATAGAAGCTCTGATGGCACAGTAAGGTTAAAGTAATCAGGAAGTGATAATGAACGTGATTATTGTGGGCGGAGGAATGACGGGAGCGACATTGGCTCTGACTATTGCCTCGCTGAGTCGGGGGCACTTGCAAGTCTCCTTGATTGAAGCAGCAGAACCTACCAGGGAACATCCTGGGTTTGATGCAAGGGCTATAGCCTTGGCTTATGGTACATGTCAGCGCTTGCATCAGGTCGGTATTTGGCCTGCACTGCAACATTGTGTTACCCCAATAACTCACGTTCATGTCAGCGACCGTGGTAATAGCGGTTTCACCAACATTCGCGCCAGCGACTATGATATCTCGGCATTAGGCAATGTGATTGAATTGCATGATGCTGGAATTCATCTTTTTGAGTTATTAAAACAATCTCCAAATATTAAACTTTACTGTCCGGCTACAGTGAATTCCATTGAGCGTTTAGAAAATTCTGTAGTGGTTTCGCTGAATAATGGCGAAAAGCTGACAGGAGAATTACTGGTCGCTGCGGATGGTAGTCACTCTGCGATAGCCCAGGCGTGTAATATCCCCTTTCAACGGCGATCTTATGAACAGACAGCCATTATTGCCAATGTGCTGACTTCTGAACATCCTCAAGGAAGGGCATTCGAGCGTTTTACCAAACATGGCCCATTAGCGTTGTTACCTATGTCGGAAGGGCGTAGTTCACTGGTATGGTGTCACCCACTGGAAAAACAGTCAGACGTCAATAACTGGAGCCAGCATGAATTTCTCCAACAGCTGCAAAAAGCATTTGGCTGGCGTTTGGGAAAAATGCTGGAAACCGGTCAACGACATAGTTATCCCTTAGCATTATCGACCGCCAGCAGCCAAATTAGCCACCGTCTGGCGTTGGTAGGCAATGCTTCCCAAACTTTGCATCCGATTGCCGGACAGGGCTTTAACTTAGGGATGCGTGATGTGATGGCTTTGGCACAAGTCATTTCAATAGCGGCCACCTCTGGACAGGATATTGGCTCTTATCAGGTACTGGCACAGTATCAGCAACAGCGTCAGGCAGATCGTGAAACGACCATTGGACTCACGGACGGGCTGGTCAGGTTATTCGCTAATGACTACTTACCGTTAAAAATAGGGCGTAATCTTGGCTTGAAGACAATGGAAAGATTATCCCCAATGCGGGATCTCTTTGCCCGCCAGACATTAGGTTGGGTTGCACAGTCACCATTGGCAGATTAAGAGGAAAGAAAAAATGCAATCATTTGATGTGGTGATCGCAGGGGGCGGAATGGTTGGCCTTGCGCTGGCTTGTGGTTTACAAGGTAGTGGCTTGCGCATCGCGATTGTAGAAGAGCACCCACCGACAAAGCCATTTGGTGTCAATGATGAATATGCGTTACGTGTTTCAGCCATCAATGCAGCCAGTGAACGATTACTCACTCACCTTGGTGTCTGGCAAGATATTCTTGCAATGCGAGCCAGTCCTTATCAGGGAATGGAAGTTTGGGAGCGGGACAGTTTCGGGCGTATTCAGTTTAATGTGGTGGAAAATGGCCTGCCTCACCTGGGGCATATCATCGAAAACGGTGTGATCCGGCAAGCGCTCTGGCAACGTGCGGAAAATTTGCCAGATGTCATGATCTTCACCCCATCTTCCCTTAAGCATGTTGCCTGGGGAGAAAACGAAGCCTTTATCACGTTATCTGATGGAAGAATGCTGACTTCACGCTTGGTCATTGGTGCAGACGGTGCCCACTCTTGGTTGCGTCAACATGCAGATATTCCGCTGACTTTCTGGGATTATGAACACCATGCCTTGGTCGCGACAATTCGGACTGAGCAGCCTCATGAAGGTGTTGCACGTCAGGTTTTCCACGGTGATGGAATACTGGCTTTCCTGCCACTGCCAGATCCTCACTTATGTTCGATTGTATGGTCACAGCCGGCTGAATCTGCGCAACAGCGCAAATCTATGGGATTGACACTGTTTAATCGGCAATTAAGCGCGACATTTGATATGCGTCTTGGTCAATGCGAACTGATCAGTGATCGACAAACTATCCCATTGACGGGGCGTTATGCCCGTAATTTTGCTGCTCATCGATTGGCGCTATTAGGTGATGCGGCACACACTATCCATCCACTGGCTGGTCAGGGCGTTAATCTTGGATTTATGGATGTGGCAGAACTGATAGGTGAATTGAGCCGCTTAAACCAGCAAGGAAAAGACATCGGTCAATATCTCTATTTGGGACGTTATGAACGTCGCCGTAAACACAGTGCTGCGGTCATGCTTGCAGGTATGCAGGGTTTTCGTCAGTTATTTGATGGCAATAATCCCGCTAAAAAATTATTGCGTGGAATTGGATTAACACTGGCTGATCACTTACCGGGAATGAAGCCACAATTGCTTCGTCATGCCATGGGACTCAATGACCTTCCTGATTGGCTGATCGCCCAAACCGCTTCGGTTGAAAAAATCTAATTCAGCCCATGAATTAGAATTAGTTTTTCTCATATCAGGCTAAGGTGTGTTAAGTCGATTTACTTCACACTTTAGCCTTTTTTCAATCTAAAAAGATTGTTTTTTTGCCATTTGTTAAAAATTTTGAGTATTTTTGTGCAATAAATCAGACAAAAATTCTGCATGGCAATCCGTGCCATTTCGAATTGCTGCGGCAATGCAGCTAATTTATTTTATGGTTCATTTCCTATTTCAGTGATAACTTCTGATCCCAAGGTATCGTTTGCGTGATTAACCGCTTCTTTGCTTCATGATCCAACACCTGCCGGTTAATGCGCCGTATGTTTTTTCAGGTCACGAATGTTTTCATGTCAAGAATGTAAAGAGGGAAATAATGTCAAAACACACCCCACTATATGATCAACATCTGGCATGCGGAGCACGCATGGTAGATTTTCATGGCTGGATGATGCCCCTGCACTATGGTTCACAAATTGACGAACATCATACAGTGCGTGCTGATGCTGGTATGTTCGACGTTTCCCATATGACAATTGTGGATCTACACGGTCCAGATTGTCGTGATTTTCTCCGTTATCTTCTCGCCAATGACATTGCCAAACTCACCGAACAGGGCAAGGCGCTATATACCGCAATGCTAAATGCATCTGGCGGCGTCATTGATGACCTGATTGTCTATTTTTTCACTGATAATTTTTATCGCATGGTTGTGAATTCGGCGACCCGCGAGAAAGACCTGGCATGGATTTACCAACATGCTGAGAAATATGACGTTGAAATTACCGTGCGTGATGATTTGGCTCTGATTGCTGTCCAGGGGCCAAACGCGCAAGCTAAAGTGCAATCATTGCTAAGTGATGCACAGAAGCAAGCGGTAACGAGTATGAAACCTTTCTTTGGCCTCCAGTCGGGAAATTTGTTTATTGCAACGACGGGTTATACCGGTGAAGCAGGTTATGAAATTGCACTGCCCAAAGAACAAGCGGCAGATTTTTGGCAACAGTTGTTAGCAGTAGGCGTGAAACCGACTGGATTGGGGGCGCGTGACACATTGCGTCTTGAAGCGGGCATGAACCTTTATGGTCAAGAAATGGATGAAACTATTTCACCGTTGGCCGCCAACATGGGATGGACAATTGCCTGGAAACCGGAAGATCGTCACTTCATAGGTCGTGAGGCATTGGAAAGACAACGCGAAACCGGTACTGATCAGTTGGTTGGGCTGGTCATGCGTGAAAAGGGAGTATTGCGTGGTGGCTTAACGGTCAACTTCACTGATGATTCCGGTGAAATGCGTTCTGGCGTGATTACCAGTGGAACATTCTCCCCAACCTTAGGATTTAGTATAGCCCTTGCACGTGTACCGCAAGGTATTGGTGAACAGGCGGTTGTCCAGATCCGTAATCGAGAAATGCCCGTACAGGTTGTTAAACCGGGCTTTGTGCGGATGGGAAAACCACTTGTAGAGTGATAAAAACAAGGAGAAGGCAACGATGAGTCATGTACCAGCAGAATTGAAATATACAGAATCACATGAGTGGGTTCGCTCGGAAGGCAATGGTGAATATACCGTAGGTATTACCGAACATGCCCAGAAGTTATTGGGAGATATGGTATTTGTTGATTTGCCTGAAATAGGCACAGAGGTAAATAGTGGTGATGATTGTGCTGTTGTAGAGTCAGTCAAAGCGGCTTCTGATATCTACGCACCAGTGGGTGGTAAGATTATCGCTGTTAACCCTGATCTGGAAAATTCTCCCGAATTAGTGAACAGTGAACCCTATAACGAAGGTTGGTTGTTCCGCGTTAAAATAGCTGATGAGAGTGAACTCGCTAATTTGCTTGATGCCGAAAGTTATCGGTCACTCTTGGAAGAAGACGAGTAATTATTTTGAATCGCCCCATATCACATTGTGAATGGGGCTTTTTTTTGAAAGATAAAAGGCATAGCGAGTTTCAGGAAATTATCATCAATGACTCAGACATTAATCCAACTTGAACATCAAGGTGAATTCATTCGTCGCCACATTGGTTCTTCTGCTGAACAACAAACAGAGATGCTGGCGATAGTAGGTGCAAATTCTCTTGATGATCTGACCGATAAAATCGTTCCCCGTGATATCGCATTATCAGAGCCTCCTGCGCTTGGTGAGGGAGTGACTGAACAACAGGCTTTGACTGAATTGAAAGCGATAGCGAATCAGAATCAGCGCTATCAATCGTATATTGGTATGGGGTATTCACCCGCCATTCTTCCCCCTGTTATTCTGCGTAATTTGCTGGAAAATCCGGGTTGGTATACCGCGTATACCCCTTATCAACCGGAAGTTTCTCAAGGCCGATTAGAAGCCTTGCTGAACTTTCAGCAAGTCACCATTGACCTGACAGATTTAGATCTTGCCTCAGCTTCACTACTGGATGAAGCAACAGCTGCCGCAGAAGCGATGGCAATGGCAAAACGGATCAGCAAGCTGAAAAGCGCTGAACGTTTCTTTGTGGCAGATGATATTCATCCACAAACGTTAGATGTAGTACATACCCGTGCTGAAACATTTGGATTTGAAGTCATTGTTGATAAAGCAGAAAAAGTACTGGAACTAGAAGGGATCTTTGGTGTCCTGCTGCAACAAACAGGCACGACGGGTGAAGTCCATGATTACAGCGACCTGATTGCAAAACTGAAAGAGCGTAAAATCATTGTCAGCGTTGCCGCGGATTTCATGGCATTGGTTATATTGACCGCGCCGGGTAAACAAGGTGCCGATATTGTATTTGGTTCTGCACAGCGTTTTGGTGTACCGATGGGATATGGCGGTCCTCATGCTGCCTTCTTTGCGTGCAGAGATGAATTCAAACGTTCTATGCCGGGCCGTATTATCGGTGTTTCCCGTGATGCTGCGGGTAACAGAGCATTACGTATGGCGATGCAGACCCGCGAACAGCATATTCGCCGTGAAAAAGCGAATTCCAATATTTGTACCTCGCAAGTTTTACTGGCCAATATTGCGGGAATGTACGCTGTTTATCACGGTTCTGAAGGTTTGAAGCGCATTGCCAACCGTATTCACCGATTGACAGATATTCTGGCTGTTGGTTTGCAAAAGGCGGGTATCACACTACGTCATAAGACATGGTTTGATACATTAGCGATTGAAGTGTCAGATAAGGCTCAGGTACTGGCAAGAGCGGCTAAAGCACAGATTAACTTACGTACTGATATTCTTGGTGCTGTCGGTGTATCCTTGAGTGAAAAAACCAGCCGTGATGATTTGTTAACCCTGTATCAAGTGATAACAGGTTCTGATTCAGTCCTGGATATTGATGCTCTTGATTGTGAAGTTGCGACAGGCAGCCAATCTATTCCAGCCGCCATGTTGCGTAATGACGAAATTTTAACACATGATAATTTCCGTCGTTATCACAGCGAAACTGACATGATGCGTTATATGCACAGTCTGGAGCGTAAAGATCTGGCGCTGAATCAAGCCATGATCCCGTTGGGTTCATGTACCATGAAGCTGAATGCAGCCGCGGAGATCATGCCGATTACCTGGCCTGAATTTACCGATATGCATCCTTTTTGCCCGCCAGAACAAGCGCAGGGTTATCACCAGATGATCGGCCAGCTTTCCCATTGGCTAGTATTGCTGACGGGATATGACGCATTCTGTATGCAGCCTAATTCTGGCGCACAAGGAGAATATGCTGGCCTGCTGGCAATTCGTCGCTATTACGCCAGCCGTGGAGAACAACATCGCCATATTTGCTTAATCCCAAGCTCTGCGCATGGTACAAACCCGGCTTCTGCTCATATGGCGGGTATGACGGTGATTGTTGTGAACTGTGATAAAGAAGGCAACATCGATCTGGCTGATTTGCGTGAAAAAGCAGAAAAACACAGTGACAATCTTGCTTGTATCATGGTGACTTATCCATCAACTCACGGTGTTTATGAAGAAACCATCCGTGAGATTTGCGAAATTATTCACCAAAACGGTGGTCAGGTTTACCTTGATGGCGCGAACATGAACGCACAAGTGGGTATTACTACACCGGGCTTTATTGGCGCAGATGTGTCGCATCTGAACCTGCATAAAACCTTCTGTATCCCACACGGCGGTGGTGGCCCAGGCATGGGGCCAATTGGCGTGAAAAAACATCTTGCGCCATTTGTGCCGGGCCATTCCGTAGTGGAAATGGATGAAGTTACGACATTAGGTGCGGTATCCGCAGCACCATTTGGCAGTGCATCTATCCTGCCGATTAGCTGGATGTATATTCGCATGATGGGCGCAAAAGGGTTGAAACAAGCCAGCCAGGTTGCGATCCTGAATGCCAACTACATTGCAAGCCGCCTGAAAGGGGCTTATGAGATCCTCTATACCGGACGTAATGGTTATGTTGCTCACGAATGTATTCTGGACATTCGTCCACTGAAAGAAGAATTCGGCATCAGCGAGATGGATATCGCCAAGCGTTTGATTGATTACGGTTTCCATGCACCAACCATGTCATTCCCGGTTGCGGGAACTCTGATGGTTGAACCAACGGAATCAGAGAGTAAAGTTGAAATTGATCGCTTTATTGACGCAATGCTGGCAATTCGGCAAGAGATCAGCAAAGTAGCAAGTGGTGAATGGCCTTTGGAAGACAACCCATTGGTCAATGCGCCACACGTTCAGACTGAACTGGTTTCTGATTGGGATCATGCATATAGCCGTGAAATTGCCGTTTTCCCAACTGCGGAAACGAAAGCCAATAAATACTGGCCGACGGTTAAACGTCTTGATGATGTTTACGGTGATCGTAATTTACATTGCTCTTGTGCGCCAATTGAAGATTATCGTTAGTTATAAATAAATTAACGAGACTCAACAAAAGCAGTGTCAGGAAATATTTCTGACACTGCTTTTTTATCAATCTTGGGTTCACATAATAAGTGCAATTTCTAAGAAAGATGTTCAGTATCGAGCTTCCTCCCTATTTACAGAATCGCAAAGTATCAGATCTAATCTGGACTAATACAACTTATATCTTCAAATCGAAAAAAACAATTTAAATCTACGCGATTACGACATTGTTATTCTTAAACAAAGCTGAGATTAATTAATTTGTTAATTTCAGGAAAGTATAAATATTTATTAATTCTGATGAATTAAAAGTGATCGCTTAATATATACGCTGTTGTGTATATGTCAAAACGAAAAATAGCGGGAATGTTGTTGCTTTATTCCACTGTGTTTATGTTAAAAAATATTAGAATTGCTAATGTAATATATTTAAATTAATAAAATAATTTAATGTATTTATGCGTTCGTTTCGTCATTAAAAACTTAAAATACCAGACGGGGTGAATCTGACAACGTGAGCTTCGCTTAAGAAAGGAGATAAGAAAGAATCTTAAAGCTGCCAGTTTTACCTGACAGCTTGATTTAGAGGATTAGAAAAAGCGAAAAATTATTTCAACCAGCCTTTTTCTTTTGCGGCTTCCAATTGTAGCAGCAGGTATTTCCATAGTTCAGGATAACTTTCGGAAACAAAGTGGAGCAGGTTGTAAACTTGCTCAAAGCGAATATTATTTTCGACCCAGCTCTGTCCTTGGTTATGCAGGTTCATAAATACCGGCATAATTCTATCAAGGGTTTTAGCAAAACGCGCTTCCGGCGTGATGGCATCTTCGTATTCGTGCCACAGTTCCAGAAAATATTTTCTCTGGGTTTCCGGCAGTAAGCCAAAAATACGGTTAGCCGCTTTCACTTCATGTTCGTGAATGGCTTCACGGGCAGCCAGATCGAACGCGATAACATCACCCGTATCGATCTCAACAATGTCATGAATCAAAGCCATCTGCATGACGCGGCTAATATCCACATCTCCGGCATAAGGCGCAAAACCAAGCACAGCAATGGCAAAATGCCAGCTATGTTCAGCGGAGTTTTCATGGCGCGTATTATTCAATAACTTGGTCTTGCGATGGACATATTTTAATTGATCCAGTTCCATAAGAAACGCAATGACATCGGTAAAAGGGCCGAAATCAACAGGAGGTACAGCTAATGACATAAAAAAACCTCAATAGTTATTTTTCTTCGTCTAGTGAATAAGGCAATGTTTGAATGGTAAGAATACTACCTTCATCATCGCGGATACGAAATACGCTCCCTGCTTCCATATCATTATTCATGACCACTTGCACCCAGATTGAGCCATCAACCAGTTTGACTGCCGCCAATACTGAACCGGTTCGACGCCATTTCTCGCCCAATTGCCATTCCAAATCATCGCCAACAGCAGGCAGGGAAGTGGCATTACCTGCCAGCCAGTACATGGCTCGCTTGTTTGCCCCACGATATTTGGCTCTGGCTACCATTTCCTGACCGGTATAACAGCCTTTCTTGAAGCAGATACTATTTTCGATTGCTTGCAGGTTGGTGGCTTGTGGAATAAATTGTGCACTGCTGGCAGCATCAATCACTGGGAACCCGGCTTCAATTTCCAACGCCAGCCATTGCTGGCTGTCATTCAACTGCGGTTGACATGCTGCGATTAACGTTTCGGTTAATTTAGCGGCAGTTGTGTTATCCGTGACGATAAGGAAACGTTCAGCGGGAAGGGCAAAGTGGAGGAGGGTGGTAGCTTCGTGTTGGATAACAGGAGATTCGGTATCAGGCAGGGTTGGAAAGAGGATAGTCAGCGCTTCCCTGCTCTCTGTGCCAGCGACACCGAGCAAGATATTTGCTTCATCTTTGGCAAGTGTTACTTTGGAAAACACAGCATATTTTTTCAATTCGGTTAATTGGGTTTCCAACAATGAACGGCGTTCAATATAGGCAAAACCTTCACCACGCTGAAACAGACGTAAGTTACTCCACATCTTGCCTTTGGCATCACAATGGGCAGTTAACACATGCTGGTTATCATTCAGTGAGGTAAGATCGGCTGTAATCTGACCTTGCAGATACTTTTTCGCATCAGCGCCAATAGCTGTCACTATCCCCCAATCATCAAGGGAAATTAAAGTTAGTGGTAGTGTTGCAGAAGGGGATGGATATTGTGCAGAAAACGGAGTTTGGTAAGTCATAACAGCTCCTGCCAGTCAATTAACTAAGAAATAGTGCTAATGGTAAAAGAGAAGTGGCTTGATGCAAAGGAGTTATTGGGAATAACGCATACATTGCCAATCTATTGCGATACGCTTCGCATCTTGTCGATATATCTTGTGATTCCACCGATGCAGATGATGAAAAACAGGCCAGAATCGTTAATAATCTTATTACCGTCTTAATGGCACGAATGAAAATGATAAAGAGGCTTTTTAAACATGGACATTGATAATAAAGCACGTATTCACTGGGCATGTCGTCGTGGAATGCGTGAACTGGATATTTCTATCATGCCATTTTTTGAATATGAATATGATTCATTGGGGGATGATGACAAACGGATTTTCGTTCGTTTGCTGGAGTGTCCAGATCCCGATCTTTTCAATTGGCTCATGAATCATGGACGGCCCGAAGATGATGAACTGTACCATATGGTGAAATTGATCCAGAGCAGAAACCAAGCCCGTGGTCCTGTGGAACAATAAATTAAAGACGTCTCGCCATACTCGCCTGTTTTCCACGGGCGTGCATGGTGCAGCCGCAATTGCTGCTTTACTGGCACCCTGGCCGATTAACAGTATTTGTTTTTGGCTTCCATTTTTCTGGTTTTCACTGCTTGCCATCATTATAGGCAGTTGGGCATGGAGCCAGAAAAATATTCGGCAATGTCAGGGCAGGTTGGTACTGTTCAAAGGCAACAAAGTGCATTGGCAAAAAGCTGCCTGGCGCATCGCCCAGCCACCGTGGTTTCATCGCTATGGTATGGTGGTTATGCTCCATGCATTTAGTCAGGCAGAAAATATGCGCTACTCACCGCCAGTTCGGTTATGGATAGCATCAGACAGTATGTCGCCCGCGGCCTGGCGTCATTTGAATCAATTGATGCGCCAGTACCCTGGACGGTGATGATGGCTAAAACAGCGCTTCCATTTCAGTCAATATCTGCATGCACCATTCGCTTAAACGTTCATCTGTTTGTTCGAATTGGTTCACATCATCCAGAGCCAGCCCGACAAAATGTTTGCCATCTTCGGACAGCGGTTTCGGGCTGCTAAATTCATAACCCTCTGTTGGCCAAAACCCTATAAACTGTACACCCGTTGGTAGCAGATGGTGATACAGCATTCCCAATGCATCCAGAAACCACTCGCCATAATCGATCTGATCGCCCATTCCATACATAGCAACGATTTTTCCGGCCAGATCTAACGAGGGGAGTTGATCCCAAATAGTCAGCCAATCCTCCTGTAATTCGCCGAAATCCCAGGTAGGGATACCGAGGATCAGGACAGAATATTCTTCCATCAAGCGGGGATCACAATCCTTGACATCATGTAGTTCGATCAGATCTTCACCGAGTATATCGCGTATTTTTTCTGCTACCATTTCTGTATAGCAGGTACTGGAGCCGTAAAAGAGACCAATTTTCATCATTAATTATCAGGGAATTTCGAATATCAAGATCGGTATTGTAACAGAATAATTGCTTTTTCAGGCATAATAGCCCGATTGGAAGGCACAGATAGGCAGACAGAAAGGAGGAATAAAGAGAAATAATGCCAAAAAAACATAACCTATTAGATAACCACCCATCAGCTAATCCCCTGATAGAGCAATTTCTCGATACCATCTGGCTGGAAAAAGATCTGGCCGAAAACACCCTGACTTCTTATCGGCTTGATTTACAAGCTTTGAACAATTGGTTGGTGCATTATGGTCATGATTTACTTTCAGTGCAGTCGATAGAATTACAATCATTTTTGGCTGAGCGAGTGGATGGTGGTTATAAAGCCAGTAGTTCAGCCCGATTGTTGAGCGCAATGCGACGATTGTTTCAGTATCTATATCGTGAAAGAATGCGGGAAGATGATCCAACAGCATTATTATCTGCACCTAAATTGCCTAAACGTCTGCCTAAGGACTTAAGTGAAAAACAAGTTGAAGATTTACTTAACGCGCCTTTAGTTGACCAACCAATTGAATTGCGGGATAAGGCTATGCTGGAGGTGCTTTATGCTTGCGGATTGCGGGTTTCAGAACTGGTTGGCCTGACCTTATCTGATGTGAGCTTACGTCAGGGAGTGGTCAGAATTGTGGGTAAGGGAAATAAGGAAAGATTGGTTCCTTTGGGAGAAGAGGCTGTTTATTGGCTGGAAAAATATCTGGAATATGGACGCCCGTGGTTATTGAATGGTTCTGTATCTGATGTATTTTTCCCCAGTAAGCGGGGAACACAGATGACACGCCAGACGTTCTGGCATCGGATCAAACACTATGCTGTATTGGCAAGCATTGATGCTGAACGTTTGTCACCTCATGTCTTACGCCATGCTTTTGCAACACATTTACTTAATCATGGTGCAGACTTACGTGTTGTGCAGATGTTATTAGGCCATAGTGACCTCTCCACAACCCAGATTTACACCCATGTAGCCACCGAACGTCTCAAAGTGCTGCATCAACAACATCACCCCCGTGGGTAGCTGCGGATTAGGTGAAAAATAAAGGAACGAATAATGAAGAAGATCGCGTTTTGCCTTTCATTACTGTTGACTGCTATTGCCAGCAATGCCTTTGCTGATGAGAGTGCTATCAATAACACACTGTCTAAAATGGGAATTAAGGCAGATAGTATCACTCCATCACCACTACCAAGTGTGAGTTCAATTCTAACCGAGCATGGCATTATTTATATGTCTGATGATGGTAAGTACTTGTTACAGGGGCCACTTTATGATGTTAGTGGCAAAGTACCCAAAAATATCAGCAACCAAGTTTTGGTTAAAAAATTGGAGGCTTTGAAAAATCAAATGATTATTTACAAAGCGCCAAAAGAAAAACATGTTGTTACTGTTTTTACTGATATTACCTGTGGTTATTGCCATAAATTGCATGAGAGTATGCAAGAATACAACGAATTGGGGATTACTGTCCGTTATCTGGCGTTCCCTCGTTATGGTTTGCAACACCAGTCAGCTAAAGATATGCAGTCTATTTGGTGCAGTGCAACACCGAATAAGTCACTGAACGCTGCTTTCAAAGGCGAAAATATTTCCCCAATTAAAGAGTGTAAGGCAGATATTGCTAAACAATATCAGTTAGGCTTGCAATTTGGTGTTCAGGGCACACCGGCGATCGTCCTAAAAGATGGCAGTGTGCTCGGTGGTTATTTGTCACCGAAAGATTTACTGGCTGCGTTGGAACATCATGGCGACTAATTGAAATCGTTCATGTTCCCATTCAGTAAATATAAAAACTTGTGAATAAAAAATCAGTGAATAAGAAACTGTGAGTAGAGAAATACAACTCCGCCGCCGACTGGTGGCGGACCCTGGCCATCTTCCCAACAATATCCATCCGTTATTGCGCCGTTTATATGCTATGCGTGGCATACGTCAAGCAGATGAACTGGAGCGTAGTGCAAAGGGACTTCTCAATTACCAATCCCTCAATGGTATTGAGCAGGCTGTTGCCTTGTTGGTCACTGCATTACATGAACATTGGCATATCGTGATTGTTGGCGATTTTGATGCAGATGGAGCAACCAGTACCGCTTTGAGTATCCGCGCTTTGCGGGCAATGGGATATCGCAACCTTGATTATCTTGTGCCAAACCGTTTTGAAGATGGTTATGGATTAAGCATTCAGGTGGTTGATGAAGTTATCAAAAGAAGCGCGGATCTGATTATTACCGTGGATAATGGGATCTCATCCCATGATGGTGTCGCTGCGGCACATCAACATGGCATCAAAGTGATCGTCACTGATCACCATTTACCGGGCGAAACACTGCCAGCCGCAGATGCCATTATCAATCCTAATTTAGCTGACTGCGTTTTCCCTTCTAAGGCCTTAGCAGGGGTTGGTGTTACATTTTATCTGATGTCTGCACTCAGGGCTGAATTGCGCAAACTGGCATGGTTTGAGCAACAAGGTATTCCATTACCCAATTTGGCGGAGCTGCTGGATTTAGTGGCATTAGGTACAGTGGCTGACGTGGTTCCCCTTGATACCAATAATCGCATTCTGGTATATCAAGGACTCAATCGCATTCGGGCAGGGCGTTGCTGTGCGGGAATACGGGCGCTGCTCGAAGTTTCCAAACGGGAAGCGACAAAATTGGCCGCCAGTGATTTGGGGTTTGCGTTGGGGCCACGATTAAATGCCGCCGGACGTCTGGATGATATGTCCGTTGGGGTGGCATTATTACTGACTGATGACATGGCGCAAGCCCGTCAGATTGCTTGCGAGTTGGATGGCCTGAACCAAACCCGTCGGGAAATCGAACAAGGTATGCAGCAGGAGGCCTTGCAAATTTGCGATAAAATCGAGCGAACGCATACCCAACTACCTTACGGATTAGCCATTTACCATCCCGAATGGCATCAGGGAGTTGTGGGTATTTTAGCATCACGTATTAAAGAGCGTTTTCATCGCCCAGTCATTGCTTTTGCTCCGGCGGGGGATGGCACTTTGAAAGGCTCAGGGCGTTCCGTAAATGGCTTACATATGCGAGATGCACTTGAACGTCTTGATACTCTGCACCCAGGACTGATGTTGAAATTTGGTGGTCATGCGATGGCAGCGGGATTGTCGATTGAACAAGACAAATTTGACCTCTTTCAGCGCTATTTCTCCGAACTGGTAGCAGACTGGATGGATATAGCTCAACTTGAAGGGGTGATCTGGAGCGACGGTGAATTAGCATTGGAAGAATTATCGCTGGAAGTTGCTGAAATTCTGCGTGATGGTGGCCCGTGGGGGCAGGCATTTGCGGAACCGGTTTTTGACGGCAAATTCAAGCTACTGCAACAGCGCATCGTGGGTGAAAAGCACCTGAAAGTCATGCTTGAACCCTTAAATGGTGGGCCAATGTTAGATGGCATTGCATTTAATATTGATGTCAGTTGCTGGCCGGATAACAGTATCAAAACGGTAGAATTAGCTTATAAATTGGATATTAACGAATTTCGTGGTAATCGCGATGTTCAGCTTTTGATCCAGCATATTTGGCCCTATTGAATGAACTTAGCTTTTCGAGTTGCATTTAAAAGATGAAGGCTATAAACCCCTTGATAGATCCGTTACAATGCACGGTTCGAAAATATCCATGCGACCATCATTTATTCATAATACACAACGTATAAGACACAAAATATGTTTGAAATTAATCCGGTAAAAAATCACATTCAGGACCTGTCTGAGCGGACAGCAGTTCTGAGGGGGTATCTTTGACTATGATGCCAAGAAAGAACGTTTAGAAGAAGTCAATGCTGAACTCGAACAGCCTGATGTCTGGAATGAACCGGAACGGGCACAGGCGTTGGGTAAAGAGCGTTCATCACTTGAAAGCATCGTAGAAACCATTGATCAGCTGACCCAGGGATTGGAAGATGTGAGCGGCCTGCTGGAATTGGCCGTTGAAGCTGATGACGAAGAAACCTTCAATGAAGCCGTCGTTGAGTTGGAACAGCTGGAAGAGAAGCTGGGCCAACTGGAATTCCGTCGCATGTTTTCTGGCCAATATGACAGCGCAAACTGCTATCTGGATCTTCAGGCAGGATCCGGCGGTACAGAAGCACAAGATTGGGCCAGCATGTTGATGCGTATGTACCTGCGTTGGGCAGAATCCAAAGGCTTTAAGACAGAGATTATTGAAGAGTCTGATGGTGACGTTGCTGGTTTGAAATCTGCCACTATCAAGATCATGGGTGAATATGCTTACGGTTGGTTGCGTACAGAAACGGGCGTTCATCGCTTAGTACGTAAAAGTCCTTTTGATTCAGGTGGTCGTCGTCACACATCATTCAGCTCTGCCTTTATCTACCCAGAAGTGGATGATGATATTGATATCGAAATCAATCCGGCTGATTTACGCATTGATGTATACCGTGCCTCTGGTGCGGGTGGTCAGCACGTTAACAAAACCGAATCTGCAGTACGTATCACCCACGTACCGACGGGTGTTGTAACCCAATGCCAGACAGACCGTTCTCAGCATAAAAACAAAGACCAGGCGATGAAACAGTTGAAAGCGAAACTGTACGAACTGGAAATGCAGAAGAAGAATGCAGATAAGCAAGCGATGGAAGATAACAAATCGGACATCGGTTGGGGCAGTCAGATTCGCTCTTACGTTTTGGATGATTCCCGGATTAAAGATTTGCGTACTGGTGTAGAAACCCGCAATACACAATCTGTGCTGGATGGGGATCTGGACAAATTCATTGAAGCAAGCTTAAAAGCTGGCCTGTGAGGAACTAAAATGTCACAACAACAACAAGGCGCTGAACAGGCTCCTGATTTAAATAACGAACTGAAAACGCGCCGTGAAAAACTGGCTGCCCTGCGCAGCAACGGTATTGCTTTCCCAAATGATTTTCGTCGCGAAAACATTTCCGTAGATCTGCATACTCAATACGATGACAAGACCAAGGAAGAACTGGAAGAGCTTGACATCGAAGTGACCGTTGCTGGTCGTATGATGACTCGTCGCATCATGGGTAAGGCTTCTTTTGCCACCCTGCAAGACATGGGGGGACGCATTCAGATCTATGTTTCCCGTGATGATCTGCCGGAAGGTATTTACAACACTCAGTTCAAGAAATGGGATTTGGGTGACATTTTAGGCGCACGCGGTAAGCTGTTCAAAACTCAAACGGGTGAACTTTCTATCCATTGTACTGAGTTGCGTTTGCTGACTAAGGCATTGCGTCCACTGCCGGATAAATTCCACGGCTTGGCGGATCAGGAAACTCGCTATCGTCAGCGTTATTTGGATTTGATCGCGAACGATGAATCACGCAAGGCATTCCAGATCCGTTCCCGTGTGATGTCGGCATTACGCAGCTTCATGATCCAAAAAGGTTTTATGGAAGTTGAAACGCCAATGATGCAGGCGATCCCTGGTGGTGCAAGTGCGCGTCCATTCATTACGCACCATAACGCGTTGGATATCGACATGTACCTGCGTATTGCGCCAGAACTGTACCTGAAACGTTTAGTCGTCGGTGGTTTTGAGCGTGTTTTCGAAATTAACCGCAACTTCCGTAATGAAGGTGTTTCTCCGCGCCACAACCCAGAGTTCACTATGATGGAACTCTACATGGCTTACGCGGATTATCAGGATCTGATCGTATTGACCGAAGAACTGTTCCGTACCCTGACTCAAGAAGTATTGGGTACAACATCGGTGAAATACGGCGAACAGGAATTCGATTTTGGTCAGCCTTTTGCCAAGATGAGCATGAAAGAAGCGATCTGCAAATATCGTCCAGAAACCAACATGGCAGATTTGGATGATATGGACAAAGCGGTTGCTATCGCGAAATCCTTGGGTATTGACGTTGAAAAGGGTTGGGGATTAGGCCGTGTTCAGTGTGAAATCTTTGAAGAAACCGCGGAAAGCCACCTGATTCAGCCGACATTCATTACAGAATATCCGGCAGAAGTTTCTCCGTTGGCACGCCGTAACGATGATAACCCATTCATTACTGATCGTTTTGAATTCTTCATTGGTGGCCGTGAAATTGGTAATGGCTTCTCGGAGCTGAACGACGCGGAAGATCAAGCTGAACGTTTTGCTGAGCAGGTTCGCCAGAAAGATCAGGGTGATGACGAAGCGATGTTCTACGATGAAGACTACATTACTGCGTTGGAGCACGGCTTGCCGCCAACAGCAGGCTTAGGGATTGGTATCGACCGTATGGTGATGTTGTTTACTGACAGCCACACTATCCGTGATGTTATCCTGTTCCCGGCAATGCGTCCGCATACGCATAAATAATCATTTTTTGATTAAAACCAGCTAAAAGCGCTGTCCGGTTAACCGGACAGCGCTTTTTTACATACATCAAAAAAGCTTAAACAACTGATTGAAATATAGACGAATATTAACGATATACTACTTGCTGAGATTCAGTATGAGGTATATATTTAACGCCATCACTTCGTTGATGCGAGTGTAGTTCAATGGTAGAACGAGAGCTTCCCAAGCTCTATACGAGGGTTCGATTCCCTTCACTCAATACACTTTTCTTATAGTCAATTATAAAATACAATTAAATCAATAGATTAATGTCTTTGTTACTCTCTCTTAGCTGAATCAACCCGTCATTCCGGTTTTTGAAATGGTCAACCCAGACGGAAATATCAACCAAAATAGTTATTATGCGGATGATGGCAACAATCACATTTAACCGTTTTATCGGTAGAAAAAGCCTCTGTTCCAATGGGGTCTGGATGATATTTGAAAACGGGTAATGCTTTTTTATTCAGTGCCATATTGGTTCCTTTTGTAGGTTATATATTTAGATCCTGATTTCCCGATGATGATATCGTTTCATACCGTTATGCATCAAAAAGGGCTATTTCTACATTAACGGGCAATTGCCACATTTGCTTTGATATGTTTAAGGTGAACGACAATCGTAAAGGTCACAACCACCAATAATGACCATGCTCCCCATTTTCCTGCATGAACAACAGACCAAGCGCCTAATTGATTCGGGTATTGCCAGATCCCAAAGAAAGTACCGAAGTTTTCCGCCAACCAAATAAAAAAACCAATCAGTATAAAAGCAAGTAAGAGAGGCATTCTGCGTTCTTTATCCAACGGCGTATAAAAAACAGTACCACGTGCATATAAACCGAAAATAAAAGCAGTTAAATACCAGCGATAATCATCAATATAGTGATGACTAAAGAAATTAATATAAATTGCCACTGCCACCAGCGTTGCCATCCAATACGGTGGGTAATGCTCAATCCGTACCTTAAAAAAGCGCCATGACTGTATAATGTAACTCCCCACGGCCGCATACATAAAACCTGTAAATAGTGGGACACCCCAAAGCTTAGTAAACGCAGCATCAGGGTATTGCCATGAACTAATAGATGCTGACGTTTTAAATAGTTCCATCATAAAACCAACTAAGTGGAAGACACAGATCGCTTTCAATTCATCCCATGTTTCGAGTTTTGACTGTATTAGAAATACTTGAAAGGTTACTGCAAATACTAATAGTACATCATAGCGGGGTATACCCAGGATGCCTTTTGCAGGAACCAAAAATAAAGCCAAAAAAAAGAAACTTGCAAATAAGCACGAGCGTGCATTAATCAATCCAAAGAAAAGAAATTCTAAAATAAATCGCTTAATACCTGTGCTGTTATTGGGCTTATGATCCATTAAAAAGTTATCAACTCTACGCAGAATATTTAGTTTCTGGCACATACTTTCCATTTAATTAACCCTGTTGGTCTTATTTGTTGTTAATTCATTATGATAATGCCGATTTCACGCCGCAGATTCTAGCAAGAAATAGCATTAATGTTGATATGTAATGCCAGGACGGTATCACGAATATCTGAATTATTCATCGGGAGATCAACAATTTGCTTTTTACTTTCAGCCTGACAGGTGTGATAGGAATGATGAATCCAGTTCCATATATCAGGTGGTTCTAATTTTGTCGTTCAAAAATACATACGGTTCTTAGGAAGTATCTCAATATTTTCCGAAGAGAGTGTTAATGCTGAACATTGCTGTGCAAAGCGAACACTTTCTTTCAGTTTCATGCCTTCTAACTTTTATCCTGTTATAATTTCTTTTAAAACAGCGTGTTGGATTGATTTATGGAAACTACAAACATATGTTTGGTTTTTATGATTTGTTGATTTTCATGGCGAGGTGAAACTGGAGTATATGACGAGAAAAAATTACCCCTGGCTACATAATTAGCTATGTCACCAGGGGAGCTGATCTACAACTTAAATTCCATTAGTCGGTATTATTTTTGATCAGCTAACAGATGGTATGAAACGGCAATACCTGCGGCTTGACCGGCAAGTGAAGGTTCATCGCTGGCTAAGTACAGCCCTGCAATATAGTGACCATCAACAGCATATTTTCTGTATTTTGTCGCGTAGCGCTCACCAACTCTGAGTTGACGCCCATCACTTAACGTAAATAACGCCTCATCAACAGCGCCATTGCCCCATACTTCCAGCCTTTCGATAACACTATCATTGAGTTCAATTGAACTCGTTTCTGATGTTACTGTGCCGAGTGTATAGGATGAGCCGTTGGCAAATGTGATTTTAATACCACCCACTCTAGGGGCATTCCCAATTCTTCGTACGTAACCAAGTAACGATTTTATTTTATTGTATTTACCGTCAATCAAAGATGGCTTGAAGGGTTCCTGCATTTGATCGTCTTCTGTCAGGGCCTGAATTCTCGTCTTATTAGTAGGACGATCAAATACGGTTGAATAACTGATAGTTTTAGGATTGAAACCACTTTCCAGGCTATTATTTTGTAGATGTTCAATTAACTCAATACACTCTAAACCGTGTAATAAACAATATCCTCTTACAGACAATAAATTATTAGTGACACTTGCTGCTGTTGATGTGTTTATGGCATCGTTATATTCATTGGTATACATCATATGGATGTAGTTCTTGGCTTTGTCAACCAATTTGTCGATAAGTTGTTTTAACTCATTGACTTCAATATCTGTCAGCCCAATATCATTTTTCTTCTCTATTCCCATTTTCCAATAAGGAATCTGTAACATAACCGTGTTAGTGTACATTGGCAGAATCTGGTAGTTTGTTTTATTATCAAAAGACTTGAATTTTTCATCTATACTCACCAGATATCTCGCCAGGAACATATATGCATCATGGCTTTCTTGACTGCCAGGCGAGGTTTCCAGCATATATTGCACATGTTCCATTTTCCCTTTGATCTCTTGTATATCTCCATTAAGTATTCCTTTAATAGTTTGTAGAACGGCATTCTCTATCATTTGCTCTACTTTTTGGAGAATTTGCTCCCAGGTATTATCTTTCTGTTGAGGCCAAAATAGCCCTAACAGGAAGGACATTGCGGGACCTGCTCCTGGAATAAACCCTACGCCACCAATAATGGCATCCTTTATAATTGATGACATATCCCATTCATAATCGGGGGTAGAGGTGGTATAAGGCGCTATAAGCATAATATCGGTTGGTACAGGCAATATTTCATTTTTAGATACATTAATCGGTGTGGTATTCATGATTTTATTTTACCTTAATTCCTTAGTTAAATAGTTATTAAATTAAAACTTATTAGTTATAAATGTTTTTTCATATTGTTACTTATTATATCCAGTAACAAAGGCTCGTTTATCTGTATCGTTATAAATGACAACTTTGCTGTAATATAAAGAATTGCTTGGTGATTGTAATATGCCGTCTTCCCCGGCTTTCACTGTGATAGCAGAATATTCGAACCATTCTGATGTGAAAGAATGAGACCAATAAAAAACAGCCCTGACTGACGATGCGGGGCCAGAATTGGCTACATAGTAATTGGGGCGTGTTTCGGGAATAATAGGTGTGTCAGTTCTTGTGGCTTCAATAGAAGAGTGTGGCTCTATTGTCATATCCTTATAAGGGCTGACGGTAGGAGGGTCTGATGCTGGTGTGTTTGTATTATAAGTTAGTGGCTCAGGATTAGAATCATTATTACTTATGACTGTAACGTTACTACTGCTTATATTTATATTGATTGTGTTCATAAGATGTTATCCTATTTTAAAGGTTGGTTAAAATATAGTTTTGTGTTGATTTTAATATTTTGGTTATTGTTTTACAGCATATTTACTGTAGTTATAATATGTGATTATTTATAATTATGGCAGATTTCTCCTTACAGTTGATATTTTATTATTGAAAGTGAATCTATATATTATGACCGCGGATATTCTAAACATATTGGCATGGCAGGATAAAATATAAAAAATGTAAGTTTGGTTTAAAAATTATACTGCTTATTGAAATGCTATTGTTAGTGTGTAGATGTGATTAACATTTATTAATGGGGGTGGGTAAGTGATAGTATTTCTATTTTAAATAATGCTGACGAATTTGTTGATGCAAGATATAAACAGAGTTTTCATTAATAATGTCAGTTTACTTCTATAAATAAGTATTAATATAATTAAATATAGCCCAATATAATTGGGCTAATATTCATATTTATAAGTGCTCTCTAAGCAACCGCATTCTGATATAAATCCCAACGGTTTCCATAAATGTCTTCAAAAACGACGACCATGCCGTATTCTTCCTGACGGGGTTCCTCACAAAAATGGACGCCATTTTCTTTCATTTTGTAATAATCACGCCAAAAGTCATCAGATTGCAGGAACAAGAACACCCGTCCGCCACATTGGTTACCAATAAATGCTTCTTGTTTTTCGTTAGAGGCTCTTGCCAGCAGTAAGTTACAGTCACTTTCCGGGTTTGGCGTGACAACAACCCATCTTTTTCCTGGCTGTGGCGTATCTTCTACCAATGTAAATCCCAATTTATTGGTGTAATAATCGATAGCTCTATCATAATCATCTACAACGATAGCGACGTAACCCATACATCTTTTCTGTGTTCTCATGGTATTCCTGTTATTTTACGACTCAAAAAATTACAACATTCGGGTGCCTAATTTCACATTTTTTTCTGGCTGGATAAGGACAGTTCCTTGTTCGTCACAAACTGCGGCTAAAACCAAAACTTCAGATTTAAACCCCGCCACGCGCCTTGGGGGAAAATTCACTACTGCCAGTATTTGCTTACCGATTAATTGTTCGGCTGTGTAGTTTTGGCATATCTGGGCAGAGCTCTGTTTCTCGCCGATGTCACTACCAAAATCGATATAAAGTTTATAAGCGGGTTTAATAGCTTTCTCGTTTTTTTCTGCTTTGATAATTTTGCCAATGCGAACGTCGAGTGATATGAAAGCGTCAATTGTAGCGGGTGTCAGAGTTGTATTTTCCATAGGGTTTAATTCATTGTTTAAATTATGTTATTTATAATAAGGAAAATGTGAAGATATGTATAGATTTCAGCGAACACCCCCCGCAATGAGTTTAACCTGGTGAGTTTTTGGATAGTGCTCAGAAATTTTCTTTTGATGCAGCCACCAGCGTAGGTAATTGACATCATGGCGATGTGAGTCGAATAACAGGCCGACGACACTGCCACTATGGGCAACGTTCAGGCCATAGATACCCGTTTGCTCAACCAAATCCCGCAGTTGATCAAAACAGGGTTTCGGTAGTATCGATTGGCTGGCGATGGCGCTTAATGTGCAAGCTTCCCCAAGGCGGTAGTAGTCATGTCGTTGGTTCGCGGTACGAAATTGCCACCATGCTTGTTGGAATAAAGGAGCATTCTCCCGCCATTGTGCGTGATGATCCTGTTGGTGATATTCTTCTGTCAAAATGGTTTGCGGGCTTTCCAATAGCAAAATATCGATATTCGGTTGCCAATCGAAGGGAATTTGCGTTTGGGCGGTGAGATGATCAAACAAGGTTAATCGTTCGAATATCGTACTGTCAGTGGGTTCCAGTTTGACACAGAGTTGTGCTAGCTCCGTGCTTTCCAGTGACTTACCCAATAATCTGGCGGTGGCCTGGGCGGTAGCAGCAATATCCGCTGTGCTGCTGGCCATGCCTTTGGCGATTGGAATTGTCGATTGATATTCAATACGCAAGCCAGCAGTCAATTCTGGGGGTTCCTGCCAGTAATTCAGCAGTAAATTCACCATTTGGCGCATACGTGGCCGTTCATGTGGTATAGGGATCCCTTCGCTGACGGAAACACAGCTGAACCAATTGATTGGGCAGGAGATTAACTTTTCTCCTCCAAACAGCCATCCTTGTAGCAGCTCTCCACAGGAAGCGGGACAAGAGGCTTCAGCCATAGGCAAAAACCTGTTGCATCGCTGCAATTAGGCGCTGATTTTCCCACTCACTGCGCACGGCTATGCGATAGTAACGTTCGTCTAACCCGACATAATTTTTACAATGGCGAATTAACAACCGATATTTAAGTAAAGAATGCCATAAATCAACATTGGGCTTATGACAACGGAAGAACAGAAAATTAGCCGATGGCGGCCAGACAGTCAGTTCTGGGAAAGTTAAAAGCTGGGTCCATAGATAATGTTGCTGCGATGTTAGCCATTGATGTGTTGCAGCAATATAGTCATGTTCATCAAACAAAATTTCTCCAACCCGCGCAGCAAAGGCATTCATTGACCACGGTTCACGCCGATTTTTCATCTCTGCAATCCCTGCGATATTTCCGCTGATTAAATAGCCCAAACGTAATCCGGGAATGGCAAAGAATTTGGTCATTGAACGTAATACATAAAGATGCTTAGTGACAGCCAATTGCGGAATCAACCCTCGGTTATCAGGGAGAAAATCAATAAAGGATTCATCGACAATCAATGAGATCCCTTGTCGTTCACAATATTCCACTAGCGATTGCATAAACGGATGGTCCGGCATTAATCCGGTAGGATTATTGGGCGTAGCGATAAAAACGCAATTGGGTTGAATTGTAGAAAGCGTATTCAGCAGGCGTAAATCAGGTTGAAATCCGGCTTCCTCTGTTAATGGATAGTCGATAATTTCTGTGCCAATTTGCTGCAAAGCTCGTCGATATTCAGCAAATCCTGGGATAAGGAGCAAGGCGCGCTTAGGATTGAGATAACGGGTGATGGCATAGATCAGTTCTGTTGCACCATTGCCTGCGATTACTGAGTTGTAATCGCATTGATGGGCCTCTGCGATCGCCTGATGCAAGTGGCGATATTCCACATCTGGGTACTTTTCGATGTCGGCAAGACTATTTTTGATCAACGCCTTAACCCGTTTTGGTGCACCTAACGGATTAATATTAGCACTGAAATCAATCAGCTCGTTGGCTGGAAGACCATATTGCTGGGCAATACCGATGATATTGCCGCCATGTTCACTCATGGTATTGCTCCGTAAGTGGGGGGAAGGAGAGCCTTGTCCCTAAATTGACGACATCACCAACCACAATCAATGCGGGTGCATGTAAGTTCTTCTCTTCCGCTTTTGCAGCCAGGGTTTCCAGTGTGCCTATCACGCTCTCTTGTGTGGGGTGGCTGGCATACATGATCACCGCAGCAGGTGTTGTGGGAGGTTTACCATAGAGTATCAATTGTTGGCAGATCTCCATCAGGCGGGTCATCCCCATTAGAATAACCAATGTTCCTTCCAATTGGGCGAGTATCTCCCAATTCTGTTGTTCATTGCCTTGAGAAGTGTGTCCAGTCACAACGTGGAAACTCGATGCATAATTGCGGTGGGTAATGGGAATCCCGGCAGAGGCTAATCCGCCAATTGAGGAACTGATCCCCGGAATGACTTCAAATTTGATGCCATGTTGTGCCAGCACTTCCGCCTCTTCCCCTCCACGGCCGAAAACATAGGGATCACCGCCTTTTAAGCGAACAACCCGTTTTCCCGCCTGCGCATGTCTGACTAGAATTTGATTAATCTCTTCTTGTGGGATGGGATGGAAATCATGTTCTTTCCCAACATTAATAATTTCACAGTGGTCTGGTACCTGGGCAATAAGTTCAGGATTGACGAGACGGTCATGGACAATGACATCCGCAGATCGGATACAGTGCAGCCCTTTAACCGTAATTAAACCTGCATCACCAGGACCGGCTCCCACTAACCATACATTACCTTTATTCATTGGATTACCTCCTATGGAATTAAAATATAAATCATCAAAGGGAAAAATATATTTTCATCAGGATGGTGAGGCTCTGTTTTTATTTTTATAAAGGGCTGTTTATTCTGCCTTATGCTTTTTCTTTATTGCTTTATGGGTGATTTATTCTTGTTTTTATGAGCGCTATTATGTCTATTTCAATTTTTTATCATTATTGCTTTAATGTGGGATAAGTAAAATTGATTTATGTCAATATTCGCATTCTTAATTATGAATTATTTTCAAATTGAATTTTATTGCCTGTTGAAAATATTTTCCTATATAAATTCTTTTATCACATCAATGACTTTGGTTTTATACTTGATAAACGCAAGTTGCAATCCACAAGACGTATTGAGGCCTTATATTCCCCCCGTTGCGCGGGGAAATATAACACGCACCCCGAAGTTGGGTTTGTATGTAGTTTTTAATCAATTCAATAAGTTATGATAAATTGTTAATTACTGGGTTTGTAGTTGTGTATTAATTTTTATTTTGTTTGAAATAAAAACAGTGTTTAAGGATTCATAATCATGAACAAGATCACAAAAATAATAAAGGGTGTTTTTATAAAAATGAAAAGTGTGTATTTTGAAAATAAATTTATTTCTCCATTTTATTTTTATGCGAAATTAATATTGTGATAATGCTTTTTGTTAAGTTGCTTATTTGTTACGAGATAAAGGGTTGCGGATATCTACGTTATTCATGGAATATTAATTGTTTTGTCGAAAATGAACTAAAAGACGTTTATTTGATAAATATCAATGAATGAGAATCTGCGTTGCAGATTTAAAACTAATACCGATTTTAACACCAATACAGAATTTAAATGTTTTGGGGTAAGCACATGCAACAGAAACATGCTTTTGTCATTGCAGGTACAGGTAGCGGCTGTGGTAAAACCACCGTTGCTCTCGGCATCATGCGAGCCTTGATGAACCGTTCATTGCGGGTACAGCCGTTTAAAATCGGGCCTGATTATCTGGATGGTGGCTGGCATCGTGCTGTGACGGGCGTCGCTTCACGTAATCTTGATGCTTTTATGCTACCCGAATTCATCCTGAATGGTTTATTTAACCAGGCTATGGCTGATCAAGATATTGCCGTAATTGAAGGGGTTATGGGGTTATATGATGGCTATGGTACTGATCCCAATTATTGCAGTAGTGCGGCAATGGCAAAGCAACTTGGTTGTCCAGTAGTTTTATTGGTAGATGGGAAGGCGGTTTCCACCTCAATAGCCGCTACCGTGATGGGATTTCAGCAATTTGATCCAGAAGTCAATATTGTGGGCGTGCTGATCAATCGCGTTAATCGGGATAGCCATTTTCAGTTATTAAAGCAGGCAATTGAAGGCTATTGCGGTATTCCTGTTTTGGGGCGGTTGCCGTTGATGCCAGAGATTACCCTTCCTTCCCGCCATCTCGGGCTGATCTCTGCACAAGAGCAAGTCAGCCAACGCGAAGAATGCTGGATTCGCCTGGCTCAGCAGATCGAAGCCTCAGTGGATTTGGATAAGCTGCTGGCATTAACCCAGCTATCTTCCTTGCCAAAAGGCAATATTGATTCCCTTGTTGATCCTGTGATGGGGCAAGGCTTAACGCTGGCTCTGGCAGAAGATGAGGCATTCCACTTTTATTATCCTGATAACCTGTTGTTGTTGGAAAGAACGGGTGTGACTATCAAACGGTTTAGTCCCCTGCATGATCATCGGTTACCTGAATGCCAGATGATCTATTTGGGGGGTGGATACCCTGAGATTTATGCTCAGGCTCTGTCTTGCAATCACGCTATGCATACGGCATTACGTCAGGCGCAGCAAAAAGGCATTCCCATTTATGCGGAATGCGGCGGTTTGATGTATCTCGGCGATGCCCTGATTGATGCAGATAGTGTACGACATGGCATGGTAGGGTTGATTGCCGGTGAAAGCCAGATGGGAGAGCACCTGAAACGTTTTGGTTACTGCGAAGCCATGGCGTTGTGTGATACGCCTTTAGTAGCGAAAGGGGAAACGTTACGCGGGCATGAATTCCATTATTCAGATTTTATCACGGCCCAATCCCCCGTTTTTCAGTGTGTTAAATGGTCTGATCCAAAAGAAACCTTAAAAACAGTGCAGAAAAGCTGGCTGGGTGGTTACCAGAATGGCAATACCCTGGCGAGCTATCTGCATATTCATTTTGCTCAACGCCCCCATTTGCTCCGGCGTTGGCTGATGATGGCACGGAGGCTGTTATGACCGTCTTATTGTGGTTTGCGGCTTTTATTCTGGATATGAAATTGGGTGATCCTCCCCATTGGCCGCACCCCGTGCGTTGGATGGGGCAACTTATCAACCGAATTGAGCAACTTATTCGCCGGATTTGCCAAACTGAAACCGACTTGAAATGGGGCGGTGTACTGTTATGGCTGGTGGTTGTAGGGAGTGTCTGGCTGGCGAGCTATTGGGTTTTGCAATTGGCTTATGGCGTGACGTTCTGGCTGGGATGTTTGGTTGAAGTTTGGCTGATTTATACCGTGTTGGCAGGGCGTGGCTTAGGCGATGCGGCAAACGCTGTTTATCAGGCATTGCGTCAGGGAGATTTAGCGGCCAGCCGTCAACAGCTTGGCAAAATTGTCGGTCGGGACACTGGCCAATTGCAAACACCACAAATCAGCCGTGCCGCGATTGAAACCGTGGCAGAAAACAGCGTGGATGGCGTGATTGCTCCATTGTTCTTCTTAATGCTTGGTGGTGTTCCACTTGCCATGGCTTATAAGGCAATCAATACCCTCGATTCAATGGTGGGCTATAAAACGTCTCACTATCGGGCACTGGGGATGTTTTCGGCACGTATGGATGATGTGGCGAATTGGCTGCCTGCCCGTTTGGGCTGGCTTTTACTGGCAATGGCCGCGAAATGGCAGGGATTGGATTATAGGCAGGCGCTACGCATTGGCTGGCGTGATCGCTACCAACACAGTAGCCCCAATAGTGGCTGGCCGGAAGCAACTGTGGCAGGGGCATTGGGCATCCGTCTTGGCGGGCCGAATGTCTACTTTAATCAGCTTGTCGAAAAGCCGTGGATTGGTGATGCAAGGCGTGAAGTCACGCCTGATGATATCCCACAGTCTGTTCAGATGATGGTGGTGGCATCCGTGATAGCACTCCTGCTGTTTGCGCTGCTGCATAGTCTGGTCAGTGTGACGGTATAAGGAGGGAACAGCATGAGCGATTACATCCGACAACCTCAACAGATCGAAAGAAATAGCTTTGACATTATCAGCCAGCTTATTTTTGAATCGTGGCCTGATTATCGTTTTGTGGACGCGGATCAAGAAGCCGTGATCAAACGGGTGATCCATACCACCGCTGATTTTGACTGGCTTGATATTCTCTATTTTTCCCCGGATATTTTTCGCCACATTAGCGACGGTATTTTGCGTGGCTGTACGTTATATACCGATACGACAATGGCGCTATCTGGCATCAATAAAACGCGCTTGGCTCAGTATGGCAGCAAATGCCGTTGTTATGTCAGCGATCCCCGCGCCATACAAATGGCAAAAGCCCAGCAAATCACACGTTCAATGGCAGCAGTCGATCTGGCCTTGCAAGAAGCGGGGGAGAAGATTTTTGTCTTTGGCAACGCCCCGACTGCGTTGTTTCGTTTGATGGAACATCAAGTTGCCCCGATTGCCGTCGTTGGGGTGCCTGTTGGGTTTGTCGGCGCAGAAGAGTCAAAAAATGTCCTGATCAATAGCGGGTTAAATTGCATTGCAGCAAAAGGGCGTAAAGGGGGCAGTAATATTGCTGCCGCCATTATCAACGCCATTCTGTATCGGATGCCGGAGGTCAGGCATGAATGAAATCAGTGATACACAAGCTAATGGTCTCGGAACGGTTTGGCATCGGGGCAAGCAGTATCGCAAGGGCTACACCACGGGGTCCTGTGCCACAGCCGCTGCCAGGGTTGCTGCATTGATGATCTTGCGTCAGCAGATTATTCATCAGGTTTCTATTGTCACGCCTTCTGGTGTCACCCTGGCCTTGAATGTCGAACAGCCCTTGATTGAAGGACAGCAGGCGGTTGCCGCTATCCGTAAAGATGGTGGCGATGATGTGGATGCAACTCACGGTATGTTGATTTTTGCCCGTGTCTCCCTGAATAACAGCGGCGTGATCACACTGGATGGCGGTGAAGGCATTGGCAGGGTAACGCGAGTGGGGGTGGGTTTGCCGATTGGCTGGGCAGCCATTAATAAAACCCCACGACATACCATTGAAGAAGCGGTACGGGAGGTCATCGGTCCACACCGTGGGGCAGATATCGTCATCTTTGCCCCTGAAGGCGAGGAACGGGCGAAGAAAACCTATAACGACAGATTGGGGATTAAGGGCGGCATTTCGGTTATTGGTACGACTGGCATTGTGACGCCGATGTCGGAAGAGAGCTGGAAACGTTCTTTGGCGCTGGAATTAGAAGCCAAACGTGCCGATGGGCTGGATCGCATTATTTTTGTACCGGGAAATCACGGTGAACGTTTTGTCAGCCAGCAGTTGGGTATTAATGCGAATTATGTCGTCACAATGAGTAACTTTGTCGGTTATATGTTGCAAGAAGCCGTGCGTCTGGAGTTCCGCCATATCGTTCTGGTAGGACATGTCGGCAAGTTGGTGAAAATCGCTGCCGGTATTTTTCATACCCACAGCCATATTGCTGATGGTCGCATGGAAACGTTGATTGCCAATCTGGCCTTGATAGGAGCACCTTTCGAACTAATTCAGGCCGTGGATCAATGTGATACCACCGAAGCGGCCATTGAGTTGATTGCAGAACAGGGCTGGCAGGCCGTGTACCAACAAATTGCCCAGAAAATCTGTGGGCGTATTGACCAAATGCTACGTTTCGCCAGTGGTAAACCGCAGTGTGATGCCATTCTCTTCTCTTTTGATAACCAGATCTTGGGCTGCAACCGGCCTGTGGACTCGATAGTGAAGGATTTCATGGAGGATTGCCGATGATTACCGTTGTTGGTATTGGCCCCGGTGCCGTTGCAAACCAAACACTGGCGGCGTTGGAGGCGATCAGACAGGCCGAAGTGTTGGTCGGAGGAAAGCGCCATCTCGCCGAATTTCCCCATTTCAACGGAGAAACCCGCCGTTTGGATGCTGATGTGGATGGATTGATGCAGTGGCTTGAACAGAATCAGCATCGGCAAATTATTGTGCTGGCTTCGGGTGATCCTCTCTTTTATGGCATCGGTAAACGGATCACTGAGCATTTTTCTGGACAAAATACCCGCATTATCTCCGGCATCAGTTCAATCCAATATTTATGCGCCCAAATTTTGCTGGATATGAACGACATTTATCTCACCAGCAGCCACGGGCGCAAACCGGATTTTGATTGGCTACTGCAACACGAAAAAATCGCCATGGTAACGGATGACGTTATTGGTCCTTACCAGATTGCGCAAGAAATTCTGGCACGCGGGCAGAAACGGCGCATGGTGATTGGTAAAAATTTATCCCATGAACATGAACAAATTATTTGTTTGCAGGCGGAACAGGTTGTGCAACGCGGCGACATTGATTATGGCCTGAATGCAGTGGTGATTTTAAATGGTGAACCTGAATGAAAGATGAACTGTTTTTGCGCGGTCATCGCATCCCCATGACCAAAGAAGCCGTTAGGGCGCTGGCATTGGAACGATTGGAACTGGAAAAAGCCCACCGTTTTATCGATGTTGGTGCAGGTACAGGTAGCGTCAGTATTGAAGCGGCCTTGCGCTATCCCGCATTGGATATTCTTGCCATCGAACGCAAGGAAGAGGCCCTGTTATTGCTTGCTGAAAATATTCGGCATTTTGGCTGCCATCGGGTTCGTATCCAGTCTGGTATTGCCCCTATTCCATTGGACAACACCGCGGATGCTATTTTCATTGGTGGAACGGGAGGGTATCTGACAGAAATCATTGATTGGGCATTATTGCACCTGAACTCAGGTGGACGTTTAGTCATGACTTTTATCCTGCTGGAAAACTTCACGCAAGCATTATCGCACCTGAAATCCTGTTGGGTGACAGCGCTTGATGGGCGTGAAATTCAGGTGGGAGAACTGACGGCACTAGGGCAAGGACATTATTTCAAACCCAACAATCCCACTTATTTACTGTCCTGCCAGAAAGAGTCTGAGCAAAAGGAGCGGGATGATGCCTGAATATATTAACGCTGAACCGATAGATAACGTCAGTTTTGATCCTGAAAAAGTCTGGTTTGTTGGTGCGGGGCCAGGAGATAAGAGCCTGATTACCCTCAAAGGCTATCAATTATTACGTCAGGCGCACGTGGTGATTTATGCCGGCTCGCTGGTTAATCGGGAGTTACTGGATTATTGCCGTGCAGATGCCGAATGCCATGACAGCGCGAGATTGACGTTAGCGGAAATCACGGAATTGATGGTGAATGGCGTGAAAGCGGGCAAATTGGTGGTGCGCCTGCAAACGGGGGATTTATCGCTGTTTGGCTCCATACGTGAACAGGCCGAAGAACTGGCAAATCATGCTATTGGTTTTGTCTCTGTGCCCGGAGTGAGTTCGTTTCTTGGCGCAGCTGCACAGTTGGGCGTGGAGTACACCGTGCCCGAAATCACGCAAAGTTTGATTATTACTCGTATGGAAGGCAGAACGCCAATGCCGCCACGGGAAACGTTGGAAGCCTTCGCTGCTCACCAAACTTCAATGGCGATCTTCCTTTCGGTACAAAACATAACAGAGGTTGTGGCTCGGTTGATTCAGGGAGGATATGGACAGGAAACCCCGGTTGCGGTGGTTTACAAGGCAACCTGGCCGGATTGCCAGATAGTGCGGGGAACATTAGCGACGATTGCTGAACAGGTACGCAGCGCCGGCATCCGTAAGACGGCCTTGATCCTGGTAGGGGCTTTTCTTGGCGAAGAGTATCACTACTCGAAATTGTACGATGCGAGGTTCAGCCATGAATACCGTAGCGCCTAACTTAATCTTATCTAAGACTGAGTTACCTAAAATAATGTCACCTAACAAAGAATATGCCTTGTTTTGCCTGACAGAAGGGGGAATGGCATTGGCTCGTCGTTTGCGAACCCATCTGGCGGTGGATTGTTTCACTTCCCCGGAATTGGTGGCAAGTGACGTTATAAATGGCGGTAACGGGTTCAAGGCATTTGAAGGCGGTTTTGCCAATACGGTACGCAAGGTATTCACTCAATATGGTGCGTTGATCATGGTTGGCGCGACGGGGATTGCCATTCGGATTATCGCTCCTTTGCTCAAGGACAAAATGACTGATCCAGCGGTCGTCGTATTGGATGAAAAAGGACAATTTGCTATCAGTTTATTATCGGGACATATGGGAGGCGCGAATAAACTGGCACAACAGATTGCAGATATTCTCGATGGTCAGGCGGTGATCACCACTGCAACCGATGTTAACCAGGTTGCCGCATTGGATCTGTTATCGCAAGAAATTGATGGAACAATGGAGAATTTCCGGACGAATGTCAAAACCGTTAACCAAATGCTGGTTAATGGCAAGCGGGTAGGAATATGGTGGCACCCGAACTTAAGTGATGAAAAAGATCGCTATGACACGCGTGGGTTTATTCCTGTTGACTCTCTGGAAGAGCGGCCTGAGCTGGATGCTCTGGTATACATCAGCTATGAACGGACAAATCTGGCACTGGCAATCCCGACGTTTAAATTAATCCCCTGCCGTATTGTTGCAGGCATTGGTTGCCGGCGGGGCGTGGAAGCGGAGCGGCTCGCCGAATTATTAGATAGCCATCTGGCAGAACATAACCTTGAATCTTTGGCGTTAAAAGCCGTCGGCAGTGTTGAACTGAAAAAAAATGAACCGGCGTTAATTCAATTGGCACAAGAACGCCAAATTCCATACCAAATCTTCTCTGTTAATCAGCTTGCTCAGTGTGAACAGACATTTCCGGTTTCTGAATTTGTCCGAAAAACAGTGGGCATAGGCTGTGTCTCCCAACCTGTGGCCTGGCTAATGAGTCAGGGGCACCTGGTTGGCCATACCCTGCGTGAGCAGGGCGTCACCATCACATTAGGAGTATTGCATCCATGTTAACGGTCATTGGAATTGGTCCCGGCAGTGAAGCCATGATGACGCAGGAGGCGATTGCGGCATTGAAAGCAGCTGACATCGTGGTGGGTTATAAAACCTATACCCATCTGGTGAAACCACTGGTAGGCGATAAAGAAGTTATCAAAACTGGCATGTGCAAAGAGATTGAACGTTGCCAGACAGCCATTGAGCTGGCCGAACAGGGTAAAAATGTGGCGGTAGTTTGTAGTGGTGATGCGGGTATTTATGGTATGGCAGGCTTGATTTTGGAATTGGTCAGCCAGCAAAAGCGCAATGTAGACGTTCGGCTGGTGGCGGGAGTGACGGCAAGTACGGCTTGCGCTGCCTTGCTTGGTGCACCATTGATGCATGATTTTTGTCATATCAGCCTAAGTGATCTGCTCACCCCGTGGGAGGTTATTGAAAAGCGGGTTCAGGCTGCGGCAGAAGCCGATTTTGTGGTCTGTTTCTATAATCCGCGCAGTCGTGGACGGGAAGAACATTTGGCACGGGCATTTTCCTTGATGGCGCCGTGGAAATCACCAGAAACGCCCGTTGGTGTGGTGAAAGCGGCAGGGCGCAAACAGGAAGATAAATGGCTGACGACTTTTGGCTCAATGGATTTTTCCCGTGTTGATATGCGCAGTCTGGTGATAGTGGGCAACCAGTCAACGTATATCCGTGATGGGCTGATGATCACGCCGAGAGGGTATAAGTTATGAAACGGCCATTGATTCACATTTTTGGCGGTACGAGCGATGCCCGCCAGATTTGTGTGATGATGGATATTGCCGGAATAGATTATGGCTTATCAGTGGCAACGCCGACGGGGGCACAGCAGGCGATGGGGGTTCGCGGTGAAATTGTTACCGGCAGGATGGAAGCCGAAGAGATGGCCGAATATTTGCGAAAGCGAGGGACGAAAATGGTCATTGATGCGTCCCATCCTTATGCTGAACGGCTGAGCCAAAACATTGTCGATGCTTGCCAAAAGCTAGGTATCCCTCTTATTCGTTATATTCGTCCCAGCGATATTGATGCTATTGAACATCCCCTTATCTATAAAGTGGCAACCATTAAGCAGGCGTGTGAAATAGCAAGCAGTTTGGCAACCCGTATTTTGCTGACAACCGGCAGTAAGCAATTGACCGACTATGTGGCACACCTGCCGGGAAAAACCGTACTGGCCCGTGTATTGCCCACCGCAGAAGTTTTGGCTCTGTGTGAATCTTGTGGTTTGTCAGTTGATCAGATTTTTGCCCTGAAAGGGCCATTCAGTGCCGATTTCAATCGGGCATTTTACCAATTTTGTCAGGCAGAAGTCGTCATTACCAAAGAGTCTGGTGAGCAAGGAGGATTCAGGGAAAAAGTGGAGCCTTGCCTTTCCCTTGGGCTGCCCTGCATTGTGCTCTGTCGCCCAGGGCAGCAATTTACCGGAGAAGGGATCACGCAGGCCAATGGATTGGACGAGATGTCACAGTTATTGGCGAATTTTGGTACGTAAATAAACCAATAAGGAAAGGCGAAATGAAAAAAGCATTATTGGTGATAAGTTTCGGAACCAGTTATCCCGAAACGCTGAAAAACAATATTGAAGCCTGTGAGCAGCAATTGGCCTCAGTGTTTCCAGACAGGAAACTATTTCGGGCATTTACCTCTGGCATGATCATTCGCAAATTGCGTCAGCGCGATGGTATTCACATTGATACTCCCCATGATGCACTGACCAGGTTGCATCACGCAGGTTATCACGATGTTGCTGTTCAATGCCTGCATATCATTAATGGCGATGAATATGAAAAAGTGCGGCGTGAGGTTGAGAAATTTCGCCCTCGTTTTAAGCGGCTGGTGCTGGGTACGCCTCTGCTTAGCCACTTTGATGACTATCTGCAATTGATGCGGGCACTGCGCCACCAGCTTCCGCGGTTGGCAGAGAATGAATGTGTTGTTTTTATGGGACACGGTACAACCCACCCGGCTTTTTCTGCCTACGCTTGTCTGGATCACCTGATGAGCCACTCCCATTTTCCGGCACGGGTAGGTGCGGTCGAAAGTTACCCCGAACTTCCTCTGATCATCAAAGGATTAAAAGAGCAAAAAATCCGCAAGGCTTATTTGATGCCATTGATGCTGGTAGCAGGCGATCATGCCACCAATGATATGGCTTCCAATGAAGACGACTCCTGGAAATCACAGTTGGAGGACGCGGGAATTGTTGCGATCCCCTGGTTACAGGGATTGGGAGAAAACCCGATGATTCGGCAGATGTTCGTCGATCACCTTGCTTATGCGCTTAATGATCAGGAGAAAGCCTTATGAACGAAACAGTAACAGCAGGAAAACTGTATGTTATGGGCGTTGGCCCAGGTGCCAGTGATCTGGTGACTGTACGGGCTGCGCGTATTCTTTCTGAGCTTGATGTGATCTATACCCCGACGGGAAAAAAAGGCACCAAAAGTCTCGCCCACTCCATCATTGAAGAATACCTTTCGCCGAACACTCACGTTTGCACTTATCACTTTTTAATGAAAGCCGACATGTCAGCAAAACAAGCGGTGTGGGATGAAGTGGCGCAAAATTTGAAAGAGGAAGTCGCGAATGGCAGGAAAGTTGGTTTTATCACTTTGGGCGATCCCATGCTGTTTAGTACATGGGTATTTCTTTTGCAGCGGTTGGTATCGCAACAGATGACTTCTCTCTCATGGCTGGAAATTGTACCGGGGATCACCTCATTTTCTGCTATTGCCGCAGCCAGTGCGATGCCACTAGCGATGGAAGATCAAACATTGGCTGTGATTGCCTGTACCGCTTCTGAAGCTGTCTTAGAACAAGCATTACTCAATTACGATTGCATTGTCCTGATGAAAGTCTACTCGCGTTTTCCCCAGATCAGTGACCTGCTGCGACGTCACAATCTGTTAGAACATGCGTTGATGATGGCTGATGCGACTTTGCCGACTGAGCAATGTTGGCATAATCTCGCCACACTGTCCCTCAGCGAAAAAGAGAGGATGCAGGAATTATCATATTTTTCAACGATTTTGGTTAATAAAAACTGGCAATTATCAAAGTAAGTGATAATGGTGTGGTGAGGGTGGGTAAAAGTACAGGAGAAAATAGAATGACATTATCGCTGATGGTTCAGGGAACGGCATCTGATGCAGGCAAAAGTGTGCTGGTAGCGGGATTTTGTCGGATATTTGCCCAAGATGGCTATCGCTGCACTCCCTTTAAGTCACAGAATATGGCGCTTAATTCTGGGGTTACCGCAGACGGTAAAGAGATGGGAAGAGCGCAGATATTTCAGGCGGAAGCAGCAGGGATTGCGCCGGATGTACGGATGAATCCTGTATTGTTAAAACCCACCAGTGATCGCAAGGCCCAGGTGGTTTTTATGGGGAAAGTGATGTGCAGCATGAATGCGGTGGAATATCACGAATATAAGCCGCAATTGCTCCAGCAGATTTTGATGGCATATAACGGGTTAGCGGCAGAAACGGATATCATGGTGTTAGAAGGGGCGGGCAGTCCGGCTGAGATCAATTTGCGTGATCGCGATATTGTTAATATGGGGATGGCTGAATTAGTGGATGCTCCAGTCATTTTGGTGGCAGATATTGATCGGGGTGGTGTATTTGCCTCCATCTACGGCACATTAGCCTTGCTTAAACCTGCGGAAAAAGCGCGTATCAAGGGGGTGATCATCAATAAATTTCGCGGTGATATCGCCTTGTTGCAATCAGGCATCGATCAGATCGAAGCCTTGACACAAGTCCCGATATTGGGGGTGTTGCCGTGGCTGGAGCTTGATCTGGAAGATGAAGACAGCGTCGCGTTACAGGTAGGTAAATATGATCGACAGCAACAAAAAACAGAAGACTGTCTGGATATTGCTGTTATCCAATACCCCCATATTGCCAATTTCACCGATTTCAATGCACTGGCTGCTCAACCGGATGTGTTTTTGCATTATGTCTCCGAACCTTCTGAACTCCAGGAAGCCGATCTTATTATTCTTCCCGGCAGCAAGAATACATTGGCAGATTTGGCATGGTTGAAAACCCAGGGTTTTGAGCAGGCAATTATCATAGCCCGGCAGAAAAATGTGCCGATTATCGGGATCTGCGGTGGTTATCAAATGTTAGGTAAGCAGATCGTGGATGGCGTGGAATCTGGCTTAACTCAAATGGCAGGATTAGGTTTATTGGATACGGAAACCCATTTTGCCAATGAAAAACAGACCGCGCAGGTTGAGGGCGTAGTTATGCCTGCATTGTCGGGTATGCTGAAATTATGCAGCGAACAACCCATTGCGGGTTATGAAATCCATATGGGGACCACACGGCTTGGTCAGCAGGCAACGCCTTTTGCTCAAATACATTGGTGCAATAGTGGGGAAAAAAATGGATTTGAGGGTGCAGTTGCTCAAGATGGGTTGGTAATGGGCAGTTATCTGCATGGCCTGTTTGATCAAAACACGTTTACCCGCCCACTATTAAATCAATTGCGTATTAGAAAAGGCGATGTTCCACTGGAAAATGTAGACTTTAATTACCTCCAGCACAAAGAAAAACAATTCAATAGGTTGGCTGCCAGTATGCGTGAGCATCTGGATATCGCGCGGATTTATCAATTAATGCATGAACATACCTCTGGCGGAGGGATGCCATGATTTTGGTGACTGGCGGTGCCCGCAGTGGCAAGAGTCGCTATGCTGAACGCTTGCTCACTAAACAATGCGAGCAAGTGTTATATATCGCGACGGCACAGGTTACAGATGAAGAGATGGCGGCGCGTATTAAGCGACATAAACAGGAGCGTCCAGCACATTGGCGAACCTGGGAAGGCCATCAAAATTTAGGCTCTGTTATCCGCCAGCACCGCCAATCCCAGGAGGGCGTTATACTAGAGTGTGTTACCACACTAATTGCTAACTTGTTGTTTGACTTATCGGGTGGTGTATCACCTGATGAACTTGATTTCACCTCATTAGAGGTGATTATCCATCACCAGATCGATGACCTGATTGATGCTAGCTTGATGTGTCCGATGCCAGTATATTTGGTGACCAACGAGTTGGGGATGGGCATTACACCTGAAAACCGATTGGCACGCCATTTTGTCGATATTGCTGGACGTGCCAACCAAAAGTTGGCACAAGCGGCTAAAGACGTCTGGCTGATAGTTTCGGGCATTGGAGTGAAGATCAAATGAAATTGCATCTTTTTTGGGCCACACTACAGTTTATGACACGGCTTCCGATCCCCAAAAAGTGGGCGACAGGTGTCGATTTTCGTCAATATTGGCGTGGTGTACCTTATTTCCCGTTGATTGGGTTCATTGTTGGTGGTCTGGCTGGGCTGGTATCACTTTCGATCAGCCAGTCGGGTGGGGGAATGTATATTGGTGCAATGGGTTATGTGTTGGCTTTGGCTTTATTGACGGGAGGGTTACATGTAGATGGATTGGCGGACACCTGTGATGGGCTTTTTTCCTCCCGCCAGCGTAAAGAAATGCTGGAAATTATGCGCGATAGCCGACTTGGAACGTATGGTGGTGTCGGGTTAATTTTCTGTCTTGCCCTCAAAACATTCGCTGTTGTTGAATTATCTTATCATCCTCCCTTTTATTTACTTGCCTTGTTGACCTGTGCATCGATTGTCGGACGAACAGCCGTGGTGCTTTTAATGTATGCGCAACGTGACGCCCGTGAAGGCGAGGGAATGGGAAGCAGTTACATTGGCCAAATTAGTTTCTCTGCAACTACGCTGACTTTGTTGGCTGGTATTGTATTGGTGATGATGCTAGGGAATTGGCAAACTTTGTCGGCAATGATGGTGTCATTGCTTGTGGTTTACGGGCTTGCCCTCTATTTCAATTATCGTCTTGGTGGACAAACGGGCGATACGCTGGGAGCTTCCATCGAGGTAGGGGAAATTGTTTTTTTGCTGGCAATGATTTGGCAATAACGACCTATCAATGCTGTGTGGTCTTTTGCCTTCCAGCAAGGAATCATCACCATGCGGAATTTACCACTTTGCCCGTATTCAACGCCGGGACAGAATGTCGGTTGGATGGATAAACATGACACTACAATCATTGATTGATGCGATCCAACCCTTGGATCGGGCAAATATGGAAAAAGCGGCACAGCACATTGACAGCTTAGTCAAGCCACTGGGAAGTTTGGGGCGTCTTGAAGCGTTGGCGATACAATTATCGGGTATGTCAGGTATTGTTGGCCTACAAAATCTGCAAAAAGAGATTATCGTCATGTGTGCTGATCATGGTGTATATGACGAAGGTGTGGCTGTTTCACCTAAAAACGTGACAGCCATACAGGCCCGCAATATGTTGAAAGGATTAACAGGTGTTTGTGTGCTGGCGAAAAACAGTGGAACGCATGTTTTGCCGGTGGATATTGGCATTGATTGTGATCCTATCGAACATATGTTATCCCTTAAAATCGCACGGGGCTGCGGTAATATTGCCAAGGGAGCTGCGATGGATTATGGACACGCTGAAATGTTGTTGCTGGCAAGCGCGCAATTGGTGCAACAGCGTATTGCAGCAGGAATAACGGTATTGGGTATTGGTGAGCTGGGAATTGCCAATACGACTGCGGCAGCCGCGGTTATCAGTGTCCTGACAGGCAATGATCCCTGTGATGTGGTTGGGTTAGGCGCTAACTTTCCTTCTGAGCGGCTGGCGTATAAACAATCTATTGTGCGGCAGGCTATCGCCATCAATCAGCCAGATCACAATAACGCCATTGATGTGTTGGCAAAAGTGGGAGGATTTGAACTTGTCGGCATGGCCGGTGTGATTCTGGGGGGGGCGGCTTCTGGTGTACCTGTGGTACTTGATGGTTTTTTGTCCTATGCATCAGCATTAGCCGCATGTCAACTATCCCCCATCGCACGGGAGTATTGCATCCCTTCCCATCTGTCGGCAGAAAAAGGTGCTGCGCTGGCGCTACGATATTTGAATTTGCAACCCTACTTGCATTTAGATTTACGCCTTGGTGAGGGAAGTGGTGCGGCCCTGGCGATGTCGCTGATTGATGCAGCCTGCTCGATGTATTGCCATATGGGGAAATTGGCAAGCAGTGGGATCAATTTACCGGCGGTAGAAAGGCCGCATGTAATAGCGCCGTCTTTAAACATATAAATTAAGTCCAAGGGATTAATTTATCGTTATTTTCTTTATGCTGGCTATATTAGTCTTTGACACGTTTTCTCAATTGATCTTTTACCACTTTGCCATTGGCATTTCGCGGTAAAGTTAAAAAAGTATATCCTTTAGGGCGTTTATAGCGTGCTATTACCGTACAAATATAATCGTCTAACTCTTGCTCCGTGATTGTTGTATTTTCATCGAGTTCAATAAAAGCATGGGGAACTTCTCCCCAATAGGGATCGGGTTTTGCCACAACAGCAACCGCTAATACACTTGGGTAACTGGATAAGGCATTTTCCAGTTCAAGGCTGGAAATATTCTCACCACCGGAAATAATGATATCTTTTTTTCTATCGATGATTTTGATATAGCCATCAGGATCGACGACAGCTAAATCACCCGTATAAAACCATTGGTTAGTGATCTCCGGCGTAACATGACGTACAGGATCATAAGCTGCTACGATATTACCGCGGATTGCGATCTCACCGATGGTTTTGCCATCAAAAGGCACTGCTGAGTTATTTTCATCAATGACGCTCACCTGACCTTGCAAATTAGAGACAATTCCCTGACGCATCCGTTTTAAGACTTTTTCTGATTTTGGCAGTGCTTGCCATTCATGCTTGTTTTCACAAACAACCACAGGGCCATAAGTTTCGGTTAATCCATAAACATGCGTTGCATTGATACCGACTTCGTCCAGCAATGAAAACATCATTTCTGTCGGTGGGGCACCAGCAATCAGGCCATAAACGCGGCCATTAAAATGCTTTTTATGCTTTTGCGTTATCTTGCCTAAAGAGTAGTGAATAATCGGAGCACCACAATAATGGGTTACGCGATGTTCCTGGATCAGTTGCATTACTTCTTCTGCATCAAATTTCCTGATACAGATGTGTGTGCCAGCCCGTGCCGCAACTGTCCACGGGAAACACCAGCCATTGCAGTGAAACATGGGAAGAGTCCATAAAAAGATGGGATTTTTGGGCATGTCCCAATCCAGGATATTGGAAATAGCATTTAAAAATGCCCCACGGTGAGAATACACAACCAGTTTCGGTTGCCCGCTGGTGCCCGAAGTGCAATTGATACTAATAGCGGCTTGTTCGTCAATTTGGATAAATGAGAGTGTCTTTGATGAGTGTTCGGTTACCAGTGATTCGTAAGCGATAAATTCATGGCCGGCAGTGGATATAGGAATCGCTAAATTATTTTCATCAACAATAATTATCTTAATTGGATTATTGAAAGAGACATTATTTAATAGCGAAAGATAGTTTTTGTCGATAAATAATATCTTGGGATGCAATTTTTCAAAAACAAAATTTAATGTGGCTGCATCTGTTCGGGTACTCAAGGCATTAAGAATACCACCGGATAAAGGAACAGCAAAATGTAACTCAAGCAATTCATGGATATTGGGTAAAATAGCCGAGACTACGCTCCCTTTATCTACTCCCATTTGTTGGAGTGAAATAGCAATTCTTTCACAGCGATTGGCATATTGGTGCCAGGTCCAACGCTGTTTTCCATCAATGATGGCTATATCATTACCACTGCTTAATACAGCCCTTTTAAGAAATAAAATCGGTGATAATGCTGTACCGGTATATTCATGCAAGAATGAATTATCTAGAATCATACTCTTCACCCCATATTATTATCGTTAACAAAATGTTATGTACTTTAAAAGTAATCTCTGGCAGAAGAATAAGCAATGTCGGAAAAGTTTAAGGAGGGTGTTTTATTTCAATTTTTCATGTAAATAATGCGGCCTTATTTTATATTTTTTAATATGCAGATTTCATTAATTAAACCTGATAAAGTTACGATTTAAAAATAAATTGAATAATTCTATTTTATACCAATCTAACTTCAAGATGCGTGTGATTTCATATCATGTTGTAAAGGGCAACTTGAAGTTTAATGTGTATAGATAATAAAAAACGCTTACCACTAATACAAAAGGAAAAACTATGTTCAATTTAGCGGGAAAAATTGCTTTCATTTCAGGCGGCACCAAAGGTATTGGCACGGGAATTGCCAAGGTATTGAAGCAAGCGGGTGCTGTTACCATTATTGCCGGCACTGATGAGCTGAAAGGAGAAGCCATTGCCAAAGCGCTGGAAGTGGATTTTATGCCCCTTGATGTGACTGATCAAGCAGCATGTAAAAATGTGATTGCCCAGATTGTTGAAAAGTACGGCAGACTCGATATTCTTTGTTCCAATGCAGGTATTTTTCCACAGCATTACCTGAAAGATATGACTGCGGCGGATTGGGATTTAGTGCACACGGTCAACCTTAAAGGGACATTTTTCCTGGTACAGGCGGCATTGAATGTCATGGAAAAGCAGCATTACGGGCGCGTTGTTATCACGTCATCAATAACAGGTGAGATAACAGGCATTCAGGGTTACAGTCACTACGGTGCCAGTAAGGCAGGACAACTCGGGTTTATGCGCAGTGCAGCGTTGGAATACGCGGGACAAGGCATCACCATTAATGCAGTTATGCCAGGCATGATCATGACGGAAGGTTTAAAGTCATTTGGTGATGAATTCCTCAGTTATGCGAAAGAGATCACACCAATGCGGGCTTTGGGTACGCCAGAAGATATTGGCTATGCTGCCTGTTTCCTGGCTTCCGATGAAGCGAAATATATTACCGGACAAACGATAGTCGTTGATGGTGGGCAGGTTTTACCAGAAGTACCGGAGGCTTGATCCTTTTACAAAGATTGTCGTAAGACAGTAGAAGAAGGTAAAATGTTTACCCAGTAAACACAAGGAAGGGGATTTGTTCTCTTCCTGATTTTTTATTGTCTGAATCAGGTAAGAAATATTATGTCACTGAATTATGAGCGTAAACCTCTTCCATTGCCAAATGGGAACAAGAAAGTGCTGCTGCACTCATGTTGTGCACCATGTTCTGGGGAAGTGATGGAAGCAATGTTGGCTTCAGGAATTGATTTCACAATATTTTTCTATAACCCGAATATTCATCCCCTGAAAGAATACGAGTTGCGCAAAGATGAAAATATCCGTTTTGCGCAGGAGATGGGTATTCCTTTTATCGACGCCGATTACGACCGTGATAATTGGTTTGAACGCGCGAAAGGAATGGAAAATGAACCTGAACGCGGTATTCGTTGCACAATGTGTTTTGATATGCGTTTCGAACGAACAGCACTTTATGCTTACGAACATGGTTTCCCGGTGATTACCAGCTCACTCGGTATTTCGCGCTGGAAAAATATGCAGCAAATCAATGAATGTGGGGTTCGTGCTGCTTCCCGTTACCCTGACTTAATGTATTGGGAATATAACTGGCGCAAAGGGGGTGGCTCCGCCCGCATGATAGACATCAGTAAACGAGAAGAGTTCTATCAGCAGGAATATTGTGGTTGTATTTACTCGCTGCGGGATACTAATCGCCACCGTCTGGCTACTGGCCGTGAACGAATTAAATTAGGTACAGTCTTTTATAGTGCAGATAGCAAGCAAAAAGAATAAAAAAGCCTGCGCGGAAGCAGGCCAAAATACGGCAAATATAAAAATCCCTGGTGGTGACCTTAGAGCTTAGTCGGATTAGCTCTAAACAGTGATGAGTCACCATGACTATATGTGAGATGAGCTACCGTCGTCCAATGGATTGCACAGATCAATAAGAGGAGATTGATCGATAAAAACGATCATACATGGTTTAGGTAATATCTTAGTCTAATTGTGGTTGCGGCTTTTCAGTTTGATCTAAACAAGGTTATATCAAACTGGAAAGCCTTGATTTATGGAATATAGCACTAACGATTAGTTATTAAATGAATCACTAATCTTTGCCGTATCTGGAGCGATTGGGTGTACAACCAAAACGTCGGCGATAGCTTTGAGTGAAATAGGACTGACTGGAAAAACCCGATTCCAGTGAAATATCGGCGATACTCATTTCGCTATTGAGTAATAATTGATGTGCATAAAGAATGCGTTGTTCACTAATCCAAGCCTTGGGTGACGTGCCATAGACACTGTTAAAAAGCTCCTTAAAAGAAGTTAACCCCATACCAAATTCACGTGCGAAGTCATTTAATTTCCATTCTTTGAGATAGTGAGCCTCCATAAATGTTTGCAGGCGTTCTACTGGACGGTTGCTTAATTTCCGTAGAATAGACATTAGCAATGTTCCCTGCTTACCCAAGGAAAGCAGCAACAATAACTCTTCAATTCTTAGTTGAACCAAAGCAGGAGGGGAATCATGCGCCAGTAAGTTCGCCAGCCCGCGAATGCTTTCCGTTAACAAGGGAAACTGGTTAAAAGGAATCAACCTATAAGCAGGAAACTCCTGTCGCTCTAACTGACTTAATAATGAACCGAAGCGTTGTAAAAAACTACGTAAGAATTCCATGTGTAAGGGTAACCATAATAGCTGGCAACTTTCTGTATTGGTTTTAGCGGCATAACTTCCGGGGTGAGTAAAAAGGATTTCATTCGATTTAATGTGATAAGTGTTTATGCAATCTTTCCACACCATTTCGCCATCAAGTAAAATATATAGCCCTCTTTGTTTATGCTCCAGGATATTGAAATCCGGCATAGTTAATGGGATCGTACAAATATTCTTTTGGTTTAAGCCCGTCGTCCTTTTCATCTAATACTCCTAATTTTCCGTATCGTGAGTAATCATTTTTTGATGAGTGCATGAAGTGTTTTTTATTATTAAATAACCGCTGGTATTATATAGCTAAATAAATATTTGTGTTAGGTTTAAGTGTAATTTTTTGTGATTAAAAATGATTTGTCTGTTTTTTACCTTATTTTGATCAACATCTGCATGGTCAATTTTAAGATGTTGTTAATGTTAAAATAATCTTTATTTCTTTATAAGGTTTTTTTATTGAGTTATTTATTTTTAATGTTTTTAGCCGTGGGTAATATCAATGGCGAGATGAATTTCGTTATAAGTTTTTTTATTCATTTAAATGTTTGTGTAGTAATAATATATACCAATCTAACTTCAAATTGCAGCTTGCAAATCAATGTGATTGTTTATATCTCTCCGCTACGCGGGGAAATATAACACGCATCTTGAAGTTAGATTGGTATATACGCATTAAACTTCAAGTTGCAATTGACAACACGATATGAAACTTGATGTCTCCCCGCGAAGCGGGGAGACATCAGAAGCATCTTGAAGTTGGATTGGTATAGATGAAATAACCATAAATCAAATAGTTATTGGGGATGATGTGTTTTCAGGTTTTAACCATGATGTATTTATTAACTTTTCGTGTTAATTGTTAATGAATTGTTTTTTTGTGATTTGTGATATGAAATAAGAAATGAAATTTATATTTCTGGCTTTTCTTATTTCATAAATGTGAGAAAATTCAACGATAAATCAGAGGATTAAACTCAAATAGAAACTTTATCCGTGTAATAACGCTATAAATCCCTCTGTTATAGCTTCGTAGATTGTTTTTTATACTTGTACAATGGTAGGATGTGCTCCCACAGCCTGTTTTTGTTACCTGCTAAGGCATATGTATAGATATATTTTGCTGATGGAATATAAGAAAAAACCACAAAAACGAGAACAATATGACAATGTATCGTTTTTCAGATAACGCTTTTTTATACAGTGTATGGCTCCTTTGGGGAATTGCATTGGGACTGTATCTGTATGGTGCGCATTTTAGTTGCGCCATGACAGCAATTTTATCTTTTTTAGCCTTAGTGTTTTACTTTATGAAAATGAAATTGAGAATAAACGCTATGTTTGGAAAAAAAACAACCGAGGCAGCAACTGCCAGTTCTGCGACATCCACTATGGGTATCAAGCCTGAAGAGAAAAAATTACCTGAAGCTGAGATCCGCCCTAATACTATTATTGCAAAAAACTCAGTCTTCAAAGGGGATGTCGAAATGGAAGGCGATATCCAGATCTGGGGTAAAGTTGTTGGCAATATTCGCGTAAAAGGGGGAGCTATTCGGATTATGCATGCCGGCAAAGTAGAAGGTGAGCTGAATGCACCTGAAATTATCATTGATGGTCACGTTGAAGGCACATGCTGTGCGGAAACGTTAGATATCCTTGAACATGGCGAGTTACGAGGCATTAGCCGTTGCGGCAGTATGTCAATTCGACGCGGTGGGTTGTTTTTTGGTCAATCTGAACAGGTTGATAATAAGAAAAAACCAGAAATGGAACGAGTGATTTCCATTAGAGAAAATCAAGGTGATAAGCCAAAAGCGAAAAATAACGCTTGATAATCAAGGAGGTGTTGTGGTTGTCGAATTGGGAACAGAAAGATTGCGACTCCGTGCCTGGAAAGCTGAGGACAGAGAACCTTTCTTTCGCTTAAGTAGCAACCCTGACGTAATGGAATTTTTTCCTGACATACTGACTAAAGCGCAGAGCGATATTTTTATCGATAATTGTATCCGCAAGTTTGAAACGCAGGGTGGTTGGGGATTATGGGCGGTTGAATTAAAACAGAATGGTGAATTTATTGGCTCTGTAGGACTGAATGTCCCGAACATCAAATTTCCATTCTCGCCTTTTGTTGAAATCGGCTGGCGTCTGGACAAGCCATTTTGGGGGCAAGGCTATACGTGTGAAGCTGCCCGCAGAATTTTTGACTTTGCATTTACGGAAATCGGATTGGAGGAAATTGTCGCTTTTACCACGGTTTCTAATTACCGATCGGAAAGTGTCATGCAAAAATTGGGCATGATCAGAGATGAAAAAACATTTCTCCACCCTGGGTTGGAAGAAAATCATCCATTAAGGGAGCATGTTCTGTATCGGCTTCGGCGTTCAGATTTTGTATGAAAATGGTTGAACGCCATCAAGGTTATCCTAACGGATAGAGATAACCTTGATGGAAGCGGTTTTATGTCAGATTATTACTGCCTGGATATGACCAGAGCGACGCGGCCAATAAATTTGATATCGCTGATTGCACAATCAAAAGTAACGTCGCTATCGCTGACCCGAATCTTGCTGATTGGGATTTTGGCAATCTTTTTGATACTGTGCATACCTTCAATATCCACCAGCCATAAACCATCTTGAATATTGTCTTCCTGCGTATCTAGCAGATACCATGAGGCACCATCATCAACAATCAGTGGATTTTTGAGTTCCTTGGAAATCAACTCGCTGTCCAAAATCGCAGGGCTAACTTCATTGAGTTTACCGCCCGATAATTTTACACGAGAGATGGATGGGGCAATGATATCTTCCAACCGTTCCGCTTTTTTGCCGCTTTCTCCATCTGGGAACATTTCTCCCTGACCCGTGCTCAACCACAGCAGTGAAGCACCAGTTTCGAGATTGCACTGGATGATCCAATCCGCAGGGAAACTATCACGAAGGTAGCGGTTTGCCATCGTGCTTTTGGAAACGCCCAAATGGTCACTTAGGGCCTGACGTGATTTAAATCCATATGCGCGGACAAGACGTTCAATAGCAGGTCTTCCCCCACTATCGGCCCCCATTTTGATCTCAATATTGGTATTTTTCATTGACAGTACAGATAAGAGCTATTAGTATCCCGCCTAAGTTCTCGATATGAGATCCTTGGTGAGCCCAGATTGGTTAAGATGAAAACCATTGAGAGATATTGCATCATGAACGCCCAAATTTCAATCTTTATGCCTGATGTCGGTGTATTTCGGAAATGCCATTGAGGGAAAATATGGCGAATACTGAGCAAGAAAAGTTTACCCAGATTAACCTCGGCCAGCGGCTGGAAGGATTGAATCACCTGTCGAGGATTAGGGCGACATATTGGGGTGACAATGAAAAGGAGTTAAATCGGTTTTTGGCTGATATGCGTGATAAAAGAGACGATTTCTACGAAGAAAATAAACGAGCGTTATCTGCCATTTTCTATTTGGCGAATATCCCGCGCTCCCGCCACGATAGTGAATTCAACCATTTTACCCAAGAGGAAAAGCGGGCGCTGATCAAGGCGATGAATCATATCAAGGTTGTTGTCAGTCAATTTCCCAAGTACCTGACATTGCCTAACTAATTACAGACTTATCAACACATTATCTCTTTTTTGAACAAATGGCATAGATACGCCAGGCTCTTACTCGTCCTGAATATGGTGAAATTGATGAATAGTAACGTTATCACTTATGAACAAAACATACCGCTGGGTGTTTCAATGGCGGAGCGCCTGTTATGGGAAGTTAACGCGGAAGATCATCAATGGCGTCACCAATATATAGGACAAATGCCAGATTTTTTGGCTAAATACTTTAGCCACCGTTATATCGATATCTTTAATCGCTCAGGCCGCCGTGATGCAAATTCTTTTCTGAGAAAAACGGTTGGACAGAATGTCCTGCCGAGATTGCAACGGGTAAAAGAAAGGTATCAGTTTAGTCATTGCGTTTCTAATATAAATGTTTCTGGTATGACGCCTTTTCCTTTTATTGAACAATTGGAAAATATGGTGACATATGATCGCAAACGTCTCTTGAAACTTGCTCACGATATTTCCGTTTTTATTTCGGGTAATTATGAGCACTATTCTTTACGTGTTTCCCAAAAACACGCATCAACGTCTGTTGGCTGTAAAGATGAGGCATTTTCCCGTGTCGCTAAGTTGTACCGATTACTGGCAAAGCTGACTTTGCAATGTGGCACTCATCCCCCTTATTGGCAGCGTCTCAATCATGGCCGCAAAATGCCATCTGTTGATCAACTTTGTGCTGGCATGTTGCGCATGATGTCTGCTCGTTGGTGGTATTTTCGTTTAAAGCGTTTGCGTGATATCCAATCTGAACATATGGCAATTGCCGTTGGGCAGGTACAGCAAGTCGCTTCTCCTTATGTTTCACGCCAGGCATTGTGGGAATGGTTGGAACAAAAACGCCGCAATCGTGAATTTTTCAAGCATTTTGATTTGGAAAATGAAAAAGGAGAACGGATCTCACTGGCAGAGACAGTTGTTCATAGCAATGCGAATCCTGCGATCCGACGTTGTGAATTGATGGTCAGAATGCGCGGTTTCGAAGATATTGCCAACAAGATGCATTGTGTTGGGGAGTTTTATACCATCACGGCTCCTGCGAAATATCATGCTGTCCAGCACAAGGGCGGGTTTGTCAAATCCTGGAATGGCGCAACGCCACGTGATACCCAACGTTATTTATGCGGTGTTTGGGCAAAAGTTCGGGCAGCGTTGGCACGGGCAGGTATTAATCTCTTTGGTTTCCGTGTGGTGGAACCACATCATGATGGCACTCCTCATTGGCATATGGTGCTGTTTATGTTGCCGGAGCATTTGCAGCAAGTCAGAAGGCTGCTGGAGCATTATACCTGTCAAGAAGAGCAGGAAGAGTTGCAGGACGATGAAGCCAAAAAGGTGCGTTTTAATTATCGGGCGATCGATCCCAATAAAGGCAGTGCGACCGGTTATATTGCCAAGTACATTTCCAAAAATATTGATGGTTATGCGCTGGAAGAGGAAAAAGACCATGAAACCGGTGAGTCCCTGCGCGATATGGCAAAATCAGTGACTGCTTGGGCGAGTCGCTGGCGCATTCGCCAATTTCAACAAATCGGCGGCGCTCCAGTTTCGGTTTGGCGCGAATTGCGTCGGCTCAGAGAAGTACGTTTGTCTGACCACAAGATAAACGCAGTGTTACAAGCGGCAGATGAGGGAAATTGGGCTGCTTATACCCAAGCACAGGGCGGGCCTTGGGTTTCACGTCGTGATTTAGTTATTCGCTTATCTTACAAAAACATCCCTTTTGGCAGCCCTTATGGTGAAGATGTTCAATCCATACAGGGCGTGACCTCACCATTTTTATCTCATGCAGGATTTATTTGTACGCGGCTCCACCAATGGACCATCGTACCAAAATCAGAATCGACAGTGACATCTAAACGAATTGTTTATAAAAGACGCATAAAATTTTCCTCTTGGAGTTCTGTCAATAACTGTACGGATGAACGGGGAGATAGAAGGATAGTGGGTTATATAGACCGTAGAATTGTCATAGCAGAAAAATCAAACAAATTGGCAAATATTTCTGCTAAAACAACAAACAATAGTTACTAACTATTAAATTTAATGACTAAAACAGGTAAAAACTACTTTAATTTTAGTCTTATTACGTGTACTGTATATATATACAGTTTCTTATATGGAGGCAGATAGATCAGTGGAATCTCTTATGGAATCATTGGTAGCGCAACGTATCAATTTCATTGCTAGAATGGCAACAAGTTGCGAATGCAATCATGCGGAAGACAAAGAGCTGGCACTGGTTTGGATAGCAGAGCTATCTGCACCTTATGAAAAGAGGTTTAACAGTTACCAGGGTAAACAGGAAAACAATCTGTTAGGTAATGAGGTGAGCAGCAACAAAATATTAGGGAATTCGGATTCAATAGAAGAATAGATTTGGCGGGGGAAAGCATGCGAGTAGAAATACTTTTCGATAAACGAGCTAATGTTTCTGAATCAGTCATATCTTCATTAGAAAGTGAACTAAAAAAAAGAATATTACCACACTATCCTGATACAAATTTTAGAATTGGAATTAGCAGTAGCACCTCCGTAAGAGTGACAGGGACTAAAAAAAGTAGTGAACACGACCACATGATGGAACTCATTCAAGAGGTTTGGGAAGATGATAGTTGGCTATCTGATTAACGCTGACAAAGGGGCAATATCCTCCAATGAATAGCATGTCATTGTAATAACAGATAATAGCCAAGGGCAGGAAACCATTTCCTGCCCTTGGTTTATGTATTACTGACCTAACAATCTCACCGCATTGAGGCATTTCGCTAATTATTTGATCATAACTCTCCGATTTACTATCTGTTTTTTGCAAAGGGAAAGGAGAGTGTATGCAAGTTATCGCACAACAAAATGAGACCGTCGATGCTATTTGCTGGCGTCATTATGGCCGTACATTGGGAATGACTGAGCGTGTGTTGCTGGCAAACCCTGGATTGGCTGATTTTGGCGCAGTATTGCCTCATGGAACGAAAATTGAAATGCCAGAATTTATGCCTGCTGCCAGCAAACCAATTATTCAGCTTTGGGATTAATGGGGAGGCTGAACTCGTTTGTTGGGAATAAATACACTAAAAAAGATGCCCTTAATCATGAGCTTGGTTATTGGTGGGAGTCTTGGTTGGTGGGGACATGGCGCCTTATGTCTCAGCGAAGTGGCGGATTTGAAACAGCAACATGCTACACAGCTTGCTGCCATCAACCAACAAGCTCATTCGGAAACGTTGGCAGCTATTCAGCAAATGAAAGATGCACAAAATCGGGCTGCCCAATTGGATGAATATTATTCAGGAAAATTAGCGCATGTCACCGAAAAAAATGCGACTTTGCGTGCTGACATTATTGCTGGTCATCGGCGGGTGCAAATCGCCGCCACCAACCTTGCTACCTGTCAACTCACCCAAAATCGAGATACCCGCCCCCGCAGCCTGGGCGATGGAACCCAAGTCGAACTCACTGCAAAAGCTGGACGCGCTATTTACGATATCCGAACCGGCATCATCAAAGACCAGGCCAAATTAGATTATTTACAACAGTATGTACGGGATGTTGTTCGGCAATGTAAATCAGAATGAATCGCATCTTATTGCAATACTGTTTTCAAGGCCTTCTTTTATTTCAAGGGGCCTTTTATTTTGTTGATTTAAAACAATTTTTGCTCTGGATTTGTATGCTGTTTCCTACAAACCCAGTTTAATGTCCAGCCTGCTATTTCATGGCATTCTTACGTCATGAACACACAACTCACTGAACTGATGCGCTTATTGCGCAACCTGATCCGAACCGGCGTCATTACCCAAGTGGACACCACAAAGGGAATGTGCCGAGTAGCGACAGGCAATCTTGAAACCAACTGGCTGCACTGGTTGACATCCAGGGCGGGAAACTCCCGCACATGGTGGGCGCCCAGTGTCGGTGAGCAGGTTTTATTACTGTCCATAGGCGGAGAGCTGACCACCGCCTTTGTATTGCCTGCGATTTTTTCAGATGAGTTTCCGGCGCCATCAACATCACCTGAAGCGACGCATATCAAGTTTCCGGATGGTGCCATGATGGAGTATGAACCGCAATCTGGCGCATTGACTGTGACTGGCATCAAAACCGCGACAGTGATTGCTTCGGATTCCGTCCATATTACCGCGCCGGAAATCACCTGTGTTGCCAGCACCCGAATTACGCTGGATACACCGGAAGTCATCTGTACGCAGCTAATGAGCACAGGCAACTTAATCGTGCGCAACGGCGGCAAAATGACGGGCAATATTGAACACACCGGAGGCACATTTAGTTCCAACGGCGTGGTCGTGGATTCCCATAAACACACCGGCATCAGGTCAGGCGGTGACACATCAGGAGGCCCCGTATGATGTACCTGGGAATGAATCGGCAGACGGGCCGAGAGCTGACAGATTTGGCCCATATCCGGCAATCCGTCAGCGATATTTTATTAACCCCTGTGGGCAGCCGTATCGCGCGTCGTACCTACGGTTCTTTGCTGCCAGAACTGATTGACTGGCCACAAAACGCAGCGCTCCAACTTCAGGTTATGGCGGCCAGCTATACCGCAATCAGCCGTTGGGAGCCACGCGTGATGCTGTCCTCCATCACGATGGAAACCCGACAGGACGGCAAAATGGTGGTGGATATTACGGGTACTTATCATCAATCCGCCAAGGAATTTTCACTTTCTATTCCGGTGAGCCATTCCCGGTGAGGTAATAAGTCATGCCAACAATCGATTTAAGCCAGTTGCCACCACCGGATGTGGTTGAGCCACTGGATTATGAACAACTGCTGGAAGAGCGTAAAAGAGGCTTGATCTCGCTCTATCCAGAAGATCAACAAGACGCCATTGCACGTACTTTGCAACTAGAATCTGAACCTTTGGTCAAGTTGTTGGAAGAGAACGTTTATCGCGAGCTGCTCTTACGTCAACGGGTTAACGAAGCTGCACGGGCGGTGATGGTGGCCTATTCAACAGGCAGCGATTTGGATCAGTTGGGGGCGAACAACAACGTATCCCGTATGGTTTTGCATCCTGCGGATAATTCTACCGTACCACCGACACCGGCGGTGATGGAATCTGACAACGACTACCGCGTGCGCATTCCACAGGCTTTTGAAGGATTGAGTGTTGCCGGTCCAGTCGGTGCGTATGAATACCATGCACGCAGTGCGGATGGTCGTGTCGCTGACGCTTCGGCAATCAGCCCGTCGCCAGCGAACGTTACCGTGACCATTATGTCGCGGGAAGACAAGGGGGTTGCTTCCAAAGAGTTGCTGGAAATCGTCGAAAAAGCGCTGAACGATGAAAACGTGCGTCCAGTGGCGGATCGCCTGAAAGTTCAGTCAGCAAACATTGTGGAATATGAAATTGATGCGGTGTTGTACATCTTCCCTACACCAGAGTCAGAACCTATCCGCAAGGCGGCAGAACAGCGACTGAAATACTATGTTGAAGCCCAGCACCGTCTGGGGCGTGACATTCGTTTGTCAGCGATTTATGCCGCACTACATGTAGAAGGTGTCCAGCGCGTGGAATTGAAAGCGCCGCTGAAAGACGTAGTGCTGGATAAAACTCAGGCATCTTACTGCACCAAAACTACCCTGACGATGGGAGGTTCGGATGAGTGATCGCCTTCTGCCGATGGGCTCGACTCAGCTAGAACTAGCGGCGGCCAAAGCCTGCGCTGAATTGCAGAAGGTCAAGGTTCCGTTACGTGAGCTGTGGGACCCAGACACTTGTCCGGCATCACTGCTGCCTTATCTGGCTTGGGCGTGGTCAGTCGATCGCTGGGACGAACGTTGGTCTGAGAGCACCAAAAGGGAAGTGATCAAAAGCTCGCTATTCCTGCATAAACATAAAGGAACGATTGGTGCGATTCGGCGAGTTGTCGAGCCATTGGGTTATCTCATCCGCGTAAAAGAGTGGTGGCAAACTAACGATGCTCCGGGCACCTTCCGGCTGGATATCGGTGTACTGGAAAACGGCATCACCCATGACATGTTCGAGGAGCTGGAAAACCTGATTTTTGATGCCAAGCCAGTGAGCCGACATTTAATTGGGTTGGACATCAACCTGGATACACGCGGTGGATATCACTATTCGGCGGCGACTTACAGTGGTGACGAACTGACAGTTTACCCTTATTTCCCGGAACAAGTAACAATCTCCGGCTCAGAAGTTGTGGGCGCGGGCGTACATATTATTGATGACATGAGGATTAGATCATGAGTACCAAATATTTTGCGCTACTGACGCAGTTAGGCGCAGATAAGTTAGCAAATGCTGCGGCCTTGGGTACTAAAATTGAAATTACCCATATGGCCGTTGGTGATGGTGGTGGCAAATTGCCGACACCGGACACCAAACAAACCAAATTGATTAATGAAAAGCGTCGTGCAGCGATTAACACGCTAAGCATTGATCCGAAAAACACCAACCAAATCATTGCAGAACAGCTTATTCCTGAAAACGAAGGTGGCTGGTGGATCCGTGAAATCGGCCTGTATGACAAAGACGGTATCCTGATTGCCGTGGGTAACTGTGCGGAAACCTACAAACCCCAATTGCAGGAAGGTTCCGGCCGTACCCAGACAATCCGCATGATCCTGATTGTCAGCAGCGCTAACGCAGTGACATTGAAAGTTGACCCGTCAGTAGTTTTGGCGACGCGTGAGTATGTTGATGATTCCATTAAGAAACATGCCAATAGCCGTAATCATCCTGACGCGACGCTGAAAGAGAAGGGATTTGTGATCCTAAGCAGCGCGGTGGACAGCAATAGCGAAACTCATGCGGCAACACCGAAGGCGGTGAAGGCAGCGTATGATTTGGCGAAAGCAGCGGATAATAATGCCAATGGCCGCGTTCCGGCAGGGCGTAAGGTGAATGGTAAGGTGCTGTCGGCGGATATTGCACTGAATGCGGGGGATGTTGGAGCGTATAACACAGCCCAAACTGATGCAAAAGTGGATGAGGCTAAAGCCTTAGCTAACACTGCAAACCAAAATGCGGCTAATGCAAATAATAATGCCAACACACGTTTGGAGAAAAATAAAAACGGAGCGGATATTCCAAACAAAGAGGAGTTTGTGAAAAACCTCGGTTTGGCGGAAACCAAAGAACTAGCGAAAAATGCGGTGCCTAATAGCCGGAAAATTAATGGAAAATCGCTTATAAATGATATCGTTCTGAATGCAGAAGATGTTCAGGCGTTTTCCAGAGGATTAACAAGCAGTGTTAAAGGGGATAAAGGTGTACCGTGGAATGCAGCATCAGGGGCATATCATGCCCAGCTAGTTGGGCATACTGCAATGGTTGTTCATTTTAACATAGGTATAGGGAGCACGCCCGCACTCCAGTTAAAATCAATATATAAGAATGGTAGTATAGCCTATCGCTCAGCCAGGGATGGATTTGGATTTGAAGAGGATTGGACAGAATTCTATACCACCAAAAATAAACCTTCTGCAGCTGATGTCGGGGCGTATTCTAAAGAAGAAACTGATGCGCAGATAAACAAATCTGAAAGTCAATTTAACCAATTTAAAACAAATTTACAGGAATATATTCCTCTTCCTTTAAACCTTTTTAATAACTCAATGATGAGATCAGTTGAACCGGATGGGCATCCAACTAACTATACGGCTATAGGATGTACTATACAGGCAGTTCACCCCTGGACTAAAGGATTTGAAGGTTGCTACACAGAAACAGCTCCTTCTAATGTAGCTCCAGATCCAGATTCTGCGAATGAAAACAATCCATATTGGTATGGTCAATATTATTTAGGTGCTCGCATGGGACGTGGTGGCTTGGGTGGTGGGTGGGGCGGAATAGACTCAGGGAAAATTTTGAAAATAACCTCTACCTCCTCTGGTGGACATAAATTCTTTAGAATTCCAGTAGAGACTTATGGGGTTTTTGAACGATTGGGCCTTCGTTTTTGGGTGAAAATAGTCAAAGGTAAATTAGGTATGGGGGTAGATAATGGATACGAAGGTAAATACGATGATGGTAACTACTATAGACCTCTAAGTCATGTCATTGAAAAGGCAGAAGCAGATTCTGCTCAAGATGGTTGGTTATTTGTAGACAAATTAATCGATATATCTCGAGTAACTACCGTGCAAGGTAATGTTCTAAATTTTGGTTTACCTTATGATGAAGACTGTGAAATTTATTTGGCTCTTCCTTATTTATATGTACCAATGGCTAATAAATCTATGATAGTAGCTGCTGGTGAAACAAGCGCATCTCCGGTATTTACCCCAGGAAAACAATCATGAAAGTAATAAATAAAATTAATAATAAAATTATTGGTATATTTAATTCCAATACTGCTGAGGAAGAAGTTCAATTACTAGGTTATAACGTAGATGATTGTGAATTTATTAAATCTCAATCAGAATTAGACCGAGATAATCTTTTATACTTAAAATCGACGGATTGGCTTGTGACCAGACATCGTGATCAATTAAGTTTGGACATTGAATCTTCGATTACTGACGAAGAGTATCAGTCTCTTTTGATAAAACGTCAGGCTGCTCGAATTGCTATTGTCGACCAAGATTCCTTAAATAAATACTATTTTGTTTTTGGTGAAAAACAATAGTAAATACTAAATTGAATGGATTGAGTCTGATTGATTACAGAACTCAATCCATTATGGGGATATAATATATGTCTAACTTTTTGGGGGCAGATCACAATGCCCCTGATTATTATTCTGGTTTTTGGGGCCAATCAGTTTTTTTGATATCTGAAATATCAAGTTCAACTAACTTAACACTATATACTTCCCATTCACGTAATAGTAAATGTTCTTCTTTTGAGGCCATATCATGCCGAACTTTACGCTCTAATTGAATAATTTTTTGTTCAGATTCATGTAACAGAGATTGTTTTTGGTTTTCAACTTGTTGTAAATCATATTTTTGTTGTTCATCAAAATCCGTTACCCATTGTTTTCCATCCCATTTATCAAATGAAGTTTTAGGTTCTAATAAAGTTAATTCAGAAGGTAATTCACCAATTGATTGTATTTTTCGAGATTCTCGGGTTTTAATGTGATAAGCAATTTTTCCACGATAATCGGGTACATTAATCCATGACTTTTCATCGTCACTACGACAAACAGCAATATCAAAAGAATCAGGTAATTTAGGTGCATCTAAATAAGCCCCAGCAGACAGACTAACACCAATAACAGTGCGTTCCATATCTGCACAAATATATTCTCTTGTTTCGGGATTAGCCCGATAAATCATTACCCAGCCATTAGAAGTTGCAAAACCATTTTCATTAAATTTTGGTGTTTTAAGATCTGTAGTATATTTCATTATGCTGCTCTCACTATGTATAAAAATGCGATATTACGGGGACGAGTACTAAACCACCAAGAATTCCACCCAAACGATCTTAATGCTGCGGTAGAAACTGTTCCAGGTATACCTGAATCGTTGTTTCCACCAGGTATTGGTGAATTATTTGGCGCCTTTGCTGTATTTGGTTGCGACTGTGTTGTGAAATCGGCATTATCAAAAGGAATACCAATGGTCTCTGCATGAACTCCATGGGAATCATTCCCTTCATAATCAAGTATTGCTGTTCTTATTAGTGTGGGTGATTGATAACTGAGTAAACCACGACCATTGTCAATCCCACGACCATTGTCCCAAGCTCGAATAAATTCACCACGCAAATCAGGAACAATTCCAGAAGGATATGCCATTGCTAATTTGGGATATTGTTTTTTATCAAAAGACTGACCATTACACTCAAAATAACCCTCGGGTGGGTTTGCATGAGACCACGGTAAAGGAACACCCACAGGAATATTTTGTTGATGGTGCTGTAAATAACGATTGTCAAAGTTACCATAATCGTTAGGCAACATTTTTCCATTTACTGCAAATTGAATTTCATTATTAGTAGCCCTCTGGCTATACCAAAACCATCCTTTATCATCTGCTGCTTCTAATATGGCATGTCGTGTGCCTCCAGTATGTACATCTCCGAATGTATAGAGAAATATTGGTGAATTTGCCGTATTATGTGAAGAGATTTTTAATGAACTATTACCATTTGCACCAACAAGCAAATTTCCTTTTGTTCCTATATCTCCATTACGGGTATTAAATACAATCCTCGTTTCATTATCTGTGGAGGCTTTTAACCCTATACCATACCATGATCTAATTTCCAAATTGTTGCCTTCGAAACTAGCTGCATCTTTTTCACCACCCCAAATACCATGATCTTCATTGCCGATACAAACATTAGATTTTGCTAATAATTTTTCGGCATTGATAGAACCTTGTGTACCAATATGCCCATTACGGGGATTGAAAAAAATTCGTGTTTGATTATCTAAACTTGATTTCAAACCAATGCCGTACCAAGATCTAATTTCTACATTATTTCCCTCGAAACTAGCATTATCAACCGGACCAATATTTATTCCGTGACGTTCTCCTGTAATTTCCTCACCAAGATTTAAGGTAGTTTTTGTCCAAAATTTATCAGCATATACCTCACCATCAATTTTCCCACCTAAGCTTGAAAATGCACCAATATCTGCAGCTGACGGTTTATTTGCAGGGCTATATTGAACAAACCACTTTTCATATTCTTTATTCGGATACCATGATTGACGAACAGCAATGTGTCCACTATGAGACATATACAATTGTGAAGTGCACGAATTACTCACTGTCACAATCATCATGCCATAACCGTAAATTGGATTCCCATTCACTTTGGGGAAATCTGATACTGTCTCAGGTTTACCAATAGCAATGTTATATATTCCTGGAGTGTTACAACTTGCAAATGTTCCACCATTCCCCAATTCTCTGATGATAGATTTAGACCATGCTCCAGCCGCCAGATTAACGGTTTCCGCCAAACCGAGGTTTTTCACAATCCACAGATCCTTACGATCCTAGACAAAATCCCACCCTCTCCCCTAAAAACCACAACCTAATGCTGAAAATTGATCATTTTACCCCATCAAAAAATAACCAAGACCCAGAATTGCCTCGAATAATACCAAAAAGGATAAATTTTGAACCGAAATATTGACTCTCAATCAATCCTTTTCCAAAATTTTTTGACCATCTACAGCTAGATTAACGTATTAAGCGCATACATAATGTATTTTCCCGTGATCTGATAATGACGTTGGCGCTTGGAACCAGAATAAAAAATATTATCTCTCCCTGTTAATCCATAAAAAATACATTTTTTTCAGTCATCATTTGTACTATGAGACCTACAAGGATAATCAATTAAAATCCATCCCAGCATTCATTAATCTGTGCAGACTGCTTATCCGCAGAGGAAAGCGAGATTTTCAAGATTTCGTTTTCTGATTGATTTTCAACTATAAGGAAAAAGATATGTCTGAAACAATTAAAACCGGAAACCAGAACCCTGAGAATGAATGCCCGTTTGATCCCAATAATTATAAAGGCGAGCAGATTATTGCTCCAGAAGGCTCTTTCTATTGGGCTCTGATCCAATTGAAATTGGGCAAGAAAGTGCGCCGCAGTGACTGGGCTGATAAGGAACAGCTAAACTTTGTCCCGCGTCGTACCGACACCGAAGGTAAGTTCGATTATTTATCTCATATTGATAAGAGCAATAAACACGGCAACAGGACCTCTTGGCAGCCGATGCAAGAAGATCTGGTGGCTTGCGATTGGGCGTTGGTTCAGGAAACGATAAAGCCTGAACCCGAAGTAGAGGGTGCAAATCTGGTTTTTGATATTAAATTAGATATGTTCAAATCCTCATTGAGTGGGCAAGGAACTTGGGGGTATATAGGTGAGAATGGGGGACCTCTTTATGATCCATCACTTCTTGGTAGCTTAAATATGATTCGAAATAACACTGATATTAAAACCGTTACGGCGTTCTATGTTAGAGATAAAGTTAGATATGACGAAACGATCAAACATTTCAGATTTCATTTCTTACCTGAAATAAAGCATGATTGGCAGTATGGCAGAGTTATAGAGGCGAAAACTCTGCAAGTAACCGTTGATAACGTTACCTATAATTTAGGGAAGCCTACAGGCTGTACTTTCAACAGCGAAAATGGAGGCATGATTATGTATAGTAATGAAGAATACCCAGCCGTTGATGAACTGATTAAAGTCTTACAGCAAACGGGTAAAACTAAGCGTTTTTACTGTGTTTGGAAGTAATTCAATTCTGAATTAGTTTGTTAAGGCCACACATTGTGTGGCCTTAATCATATCCAATGTTTTCCCCTCACCAAAAAATAACCAAAACCGCCAATTGACTTGAATAATACTGGAAGGAGCAGATTTAGAACTAAAAACAGGCGAACAAAAAACCATATCCGGTATTCTTTGACGGTGACTTCTATTTACAGCATCATGTCGATAAATTAGCCAACAGAGACAATTTCATGACCACACAGGCAAATACAGATCAAGCTATCGACGACGATCTCCAACCACTTCCCGCAATACCCAATAACAGAGTACTCGGCGGATACCAGAAACTCATTACTATTGATAATGACTTTTTTGTAGCAGATGCTGAAATCCAGAACATGTTCAAAATTGATCAGTAAAATATTTTTAAATACCAAAACCTAATTCTTTCCAACGGCGCTCTCCAACCAAAACAAGACGTTACATCCACTCCATTTGTACTATTCATCACACACCGCCAACCGCATGATTTTAAAAGCCTATTGCGTCAATATACTCCCACACCTTAACAGGAGAGAACGCTAATATGGCACAAGATTATCATCACGGAGTCCGTGTACAGGAAATTAACGAAGGTACGCGCACCATCACTACCGTTAGCACCGCTATCGTGGGTATGGTCTGTACTGCACCTGACGCAGACGAAAAAACATTTCCATTAGACACACCGGTATTATTGACTGACGTTATGAGCGCCATTGGTAAAGCTGGTGAAAAAGGCACTTTGGCCGCATCACTGAAAGCAATCGCAGCACAGGCACAACCTATCACTGTGGTTGTGCGTGTGGCTGAGGGCGAATCTGAAAAAGAAACCACTGCTAACATTATCGGTGATGTTACGCCAGAAGGTAAGAAAACAGGTATTAAGGCACTGCTTGCTGCGCAAAGCCAACTCGGTGTTAAACCCCGCATTCTGGGTGTTCCGGGTCTGGACTCACAACCGGTTGCTGCTGAACTGGCCGCTATTGCCAAGCAACTGAAAGCAATGGCGTATGTAAGCGCTTATGGCTGCAAAACTGTCCCTGAAGTCATCAAATATCGTGAAAACTTCGGTCAGCGTGAGGTAATGCTGATTTGGCCTGATTTCCTGAGATGGGATAAGGGTGAAGTTATCGCACCTGCGACGGCTTATGCACTGGGCTTGCGTGCCAAAATCGACGAAGAGACTGGCTGGCATAAGACTCTGTCCAACGTGGGCGTGAATGGCGTAACTGGCTTGTCTGCCGATGTCTTCTGGGATCTGCAAGCGACTGGAACTGAGGCTGATCTGCTGAACAAGAATCACATCACAACACTGATCCGCAAAAACGGTTTTCGTTTCTGGGGTTCACGCACTTGTGTTGGCTCTGATTCTGAGAACTCACTGTTCCAGTTCGAAAGCTACACCCGTACCGCTCAGGTTCTGGCTGACACTATGGCTGAAGCGCATATGTGGGCTATCGACAAGCCGCTGACGCCATCACTGGTACGCGACATTATCGAAGGTATCAATGCCAAGTTCCGCGAGCTGAAAGCCGGCGGTTACATCATTGATGGTCGTTGCTGGTATGACGACAAAATCAACGATAAAGACACCCTGAAAGCAGGCAAACTGACCATCGATTACGACTATACCCCTGTACCGCCACTGGAAGACATGATGTTACGCCAGCGCATTACAGATAGTTACCTGATGGATTTCGCGAAAAGTATTAATAAATAAGGGGCTAACTGATGGCATTACCTCGCAAACTTAAATACCTGAACTTGTTCAATGATGGCAACAACTATCAGGGGATCGTGGAAGAACTGACTCTTCCTAAGTTAAGCCGCAAGCTGGAAGCTTATCGCGGTGCTGGCATGAACGGCAGCGCAATGGTGGACTTGGGTCTGGATGAAGGCGCACTGGATGCTGAATTCACTCTGGGTGGCGTTGAAGCTCAACTGTACAAACAGTGGGGCATAGCGAAAGCCGATGGTGTCATGCTGCGCTTTGCTGGCTCTTTTGAGCGTGAAGATAACGGTGAAGTGGTTGCAGTCGAAGTTGTGATGCGTGGTCGTTTCCAGGAGTTCGATCACGGTACTTATAAACAAGGTGATAACACCCAGACCAAAATCACTGCCAAAAATACTTATTTCAAACTGACCTGGAATGGTGAAGAACTGATTGAAATCGACACCATCAACATGGTTGAAAAAGTAGGTGGGGAAGATCGTCTGGAGCAGCATCGCCGCGCTATCGGTCTTTTTTAATCGCTTCTTTTAGCAATTAACTTTTTTAAAACTTATTTCCTGTCTCATCAGTGTATTAATCGTGCCTGTTGAGACGGGTTTCTAATCGGATAAACAAGGTTGAACCATGACAGAAACACTGAATACTCAAAATGACGATCTGCGCACCATTGAATTGGAAGCACCACTGGCGCGAGGCAACGGCGAAATCACCGAAGTGATGGTACGCAAACCTAACAGCGGTGCGTTGCGCGGTGCACGTTTACAGGCACTGCTGGAAATGGATGTGGATTCTATGCTGCTTGTCCTGCCGCGTGTTACCACCCCTGCATTGACCAAAAATGACCTGATGATGATGTCACCTGGTGATCTGATTAATCTCAGTGTGGAGGTGGTCAATTTTTTGTTGCCGAAGTCGGTCAAGTCCGATTCCCAGAACGATTAACCGTTGATGAATTGGTGGCAGATATTGCCACCGTTTTTCACTGGACTCCGGCAGACACAGATGCAATGTCACTGCCGGAATTATTGGACTGGCGACATCGGGCCATTTTAAGAAGTGGTGCAGAAAATGAGTAATATACAGTCACAGCTTAACAAGGTATTGAGTACCGTTGGAAAGCTGACCAGTTCCTTTAAATCTTTTCAACAGCATCAGAAAAAACTGGTAGGTTCAGTTGATAAAATTTATAACCAGTTCAAAAAACTCAATAAGACTGTTGAAGGATTAAAACCCATTATAGGTTATGCGCAGGAAACTGCGCGTATGCGCGCCGATCTTAAGGCTTATCATCAAACTATTAAACAATCTTTCTCTGCGCGGCAGAACTCCTCACAAGTCATGCAGGTGAGTGCCGCCAGCCAATCAGCTAATATTGTTCAAATAAACCAAAATGTCAGACAGGAAAACTCATCCAGTAAAAAGAATGAGTTCAATCTTGGTGTGACGGGTAATATGACTAACAATTTTAAATTGTTAGATAAATTGGTTATTAATATTAATCCTCAGATAACAATTTTATTTAGTATGCTAAATAAAATTAATGGGGTTTTGAATATAACTGCTGGTTTTGTAAAAGTCACATTCCAAACATTAATCAATTATGTACAAGTGTTTGGCAATGTTGGTATCAAAATATTTGATTCTTTAAGAGTTAAATTAAATATATTTGCATTGCTGGGGATTCAGGCTTTTATTGAATTGAGAGCCAGTCTGAACTTTTTCGTGCAGTTGGGAATTCGGGCGTTTGTCGAGTTAAGAGCCGGACTGAATTTTTTTATCCAGTTAGGGCTTCAGGCGTTTGTCGAATTGAGAGCCAGCCTGAACTTTTTTGCACAGTTGGGAATTCGGGCGTTTGTCGAACTAAGGGCCGGACTGAACTTTTTTATCCAGTTGGGGCTTCGGGCGTTTGTCGAATTGAGAGCCAGCCTGAACTTTTTTGCACAGTTGGGGCTTCGGGCTTTTGTCGAGCTAAGGGCCGGACTGAACTTTTTTATCCAGTTGGGAATTCGGGCTTTTGTTGAACTAAGAGCCAGTCTGAACTTTTTTGCACAATTGGGAGTTCGGGCTTTTGTCGAGTTAAGAGCCGGACTGAACTTTTTTATCCAGTTGGGGCTTCGGGCGTTTGTCGAATTGAGAGCTAGCCTGAACATTTTTGCTCAGTTTGGGATCCAGATTTTTGTTCAGCTAAAAGTCAGTTTTGGTGCATTTGCTGAATTAGGTCGTCAGGCTTTAGAAACATTGAAATCCAGCTTGAATGCATTTGCTCAGTTGGGTATTCACGCTTTGGGGGCATTAAAATCCAGTCTGAATTTTTTTGCTCAAATAGGGATTCAGGCACTGGATAAATTAAAATCCACGCTGGATGCATTTGTTCAATTGGGTATTCAGGGCCTGAATAAATTAACGGCGCCTTTGGATATATTTACCCAAATAGGGATTCAGGCGTTGGATAAATTAAAATCCACGCTGGATACATTTGTGCAATTAGGGCTCAATGCTTTTGATAAATTAAAAGCCAGCCTGAGTTTCTTTGCCCAAATAGGGATTCAGGCGCTGGATAAATTAAAATCCACGCTGGATACATTTGTGCAATTAGGGCTTAACGCTTTTGACAAATTAAAAGCCAGCCTGAATTTCTTTGCCCAATTAGGGATTCAGGCGTTGGATAAATTAAAATCCACCTTGGATGCATTTGTGCAACTAGGTATTCAGGCTCTGAATAAATTAACAGCACCTTTGGATATATTTGCTCAACTGGGAACGCAGGCGCTGGATAAATTAAAATCCACCTTAGATGCGTTTGTGCAATTGGGTGTTCAG
>NZ_JADEUG010000110.1 GCF_015163665.1 Xenorhabdus sp. BG5
GAAGAGACGGGAACGGAATAGGCTTGTAGCTCAGGTGGTTAGAGCGCACCCCTGATAAGGGTGAGGTCGGTGGTTCAAGTCCACTCAGGCCTACCAATTTTTCTGTCCGGTGACATGGGGCTATAGCTCAGCTGGGAGAGCGCCTGCCTTGCACGCAGGAGGTCAGCGGTTCGATCCCGCTTAGCTCCACCATAACTCTTCTTCATTTTAATGATTTCAGAACGCATCAAACGCGGTGTGTTGTGAAATCATTGCTCTTTAACAATCTGGAACAAGCTGAAAATTTGAAACCGTCAGTGTTATGGAATGATAACATTGATGACACTCTCAACACTCCGACCGGAAGACTTCTTCGGGTTGTG
>NZ_JADEUG010000111.1 GCF_015163665.1 Xenorhabdus sp. BG5
ACTCCTGACTGACCGATAGTGAACCAGTACCGTGAGGGAAAGGCGAAAAGAACCCCGGCGAGGGGAGTGAAAAAGAACCTGAAACCGTGTACGTACAAGCAGTGGGAGCCCCACCACTAAGCCAGTGGTGGTTATCACAGCGTCATCCTTACTTGATGACGGTTGGCGGCGCCAGGCGACGCCCAACCGCAAACATCAAGCGGAGGGGGCTTAGTGGTGGGGTGACTGCGTACCTTTTGTATAATGGGTCAGCGACTTATATTCTGTAGCAAGGTTAACCGCATAGGGGAGCCGCAGGGAAACCGAGTCTTAACGGGGCGTTAAGTTGCA
>NZ_JADEUG010000112.1 GCF_015163665.1 Xenorhabdus sp. BG5
TCAGGCGGTTAGCGCAGAAGGCGCCAGCCTTGTGCGGCGGCACGTCTGCGGCGCCGATAAGCGGGGGCGCCAGACATAATGCAGATTGTGCGATGTGAGCCGCTCTTCGGGGGACTGGCGGGACAGCGGGGCACCCCGGCGAATTTCGCATAATCTCCCTGCATTATGTTGAATGGGCTTTGGGCGGCCGGCACAGGCTGCTTGGGGGCATCGTGGCCGCCGCCGCCCATGGCCCATTTACCCCCGCCGGCACCGAGGCTGCCGGGCAGGCCGGCCACGGTCTGCCCCTGCCCCGCACCGAGCGAACTTAACGGGGACGGCCGGGTTGT
>NZ_JADEUG010000113.1 GCF_015163665.1 Xenorhabdus sp. BG5
GGATTTGCACTGACCGCACAATGCAGCCAGCACGTTGACCCAATGCGCATTAATGCCTATATGAAGACCGCGTTAGAAGGCATTGTGGCCGCGCTGCAATATGCACCTGAGCAACCTATCCACGCTATCGATATCTTGCCACAGGCCGAACGTACCCAATTACTGGAGGGTTTTAACGATACGGCGATGGACTATCCGCAAGACGCCTTAATCCATCAACTGTTTGAACAGCAGGCAGCACGCACACCGGATGCGATTGCATTGGTCTTTGGCGAAAACGAACTGAGTTACGCAGCACTG
>NZ_JADEUG010000114.1 GCF_015163665.1 Xenorhabdus sp. BG5
GGCGAGGGTAGGGAAAATATCGGATACCGAGGTATCAAAGGCGATAGTCGCAAATTGCAGGATACGATCCCCTAATTGTGGTTCGCTGGTCTGGTGCTGAGCATGAATAAAGTTCACCACATTGCGGTGTTCCAGCATCACACCTTTGGGCTGGCCGGTGGAGCCGGAAGTATAGATGATATAGGCCAGATGATGGGGTTGAAGCTGAACATCAGGATTATGGGCTGGCTGTTTTGCCCTGTTATTGCGGTGGCTTTCATCATCCAGCAACCAGACGGGGATATCTGAT
>NZ_JADEUG010000115.1 GCF_015163665.1 Xenorhabdus sp. BG5
TGAATCGAGGGATTTTTTTGAACCTTTTTCTACCTAGCTGATCTCAATAAGAAATACTACGTTGAGGTCACGTATGATGTTTTCAACAGATGCTGAGCAATGGGCAAAAGACACTTTTCAATATGCTGATTTAGGGGATAGTCGCCGCACTAAGCGCCTGATCAAACTGACTTCTTCTCTTGCCAATCATTTAGGACAGTCTCTCGTGCAATCTTTAAAATCCCCTGCGGATATCGAAGCTGCTTATCGCTTCGCTCGCAATCAAGCC
>NZ_JADEUG010000116.1 GCF_015163665.1 Xenorhabdus sp. BG5
GACCATATGAAATACCTCACCTTAATCCAGAGCATTGCCCTGCTGCACCAGCACCAGCGGGACATCAAGACCGCCGAACATCGCGGCAAGACACTGGAATATATCGAAGTGACCAAAGACGATATCCGGCTCGCCAATCAGTTAGCTCATGAAATTTTAGGCCGGACGCTGGACGAAATGCCGCCACAGACGCGCAAGCTGTTACTGCTGATCCAGCAGATGGCGCACGACATGGCAGCAGAACAGCGGTGTGCCCTGAATGCAGTG
>NZ_JADEUG010000117.1 GCF_015163665.1 Xenorhabdus sp. BG5
TCAATTGCGCTATCTGGGGCTTAATAAAGAGGAAGCAGAAAAGCAGAGCTGTGAAATGATCCTGAGTCCGCTAGCGTGGAACTTACTGTGGTCAAAGCAAAACAAATCGAAGCCACCGAAGAAAGCCCCAAGCCTCTACTAGGCCTATATTAACCTCGGCAAGCTTGCAGGTTGGTACGATTCAAAACGTAATGGTCGAGTAGGATGGGAAAGATTATGGGAAGGATGGTTCATATTACAAACCATCCTGGA
>NZ_JADEUG010000118.1 GCF_015163665.1 Xenorhabdus sp. BG5
GTGTAGTGAATAAATATATTTTCACCAGCTAATCCGAATGGATCTATAAGTCCCGTCGGATTATACACATAAGAATACGGGTTAAACCCGCCTGCCAGTCCCAACGGGTCTTAGGAACGATTCCGGTGCGGTCATACTGTTTTAAGCGATTTTTTCTTTGACTATCAGCTTGTTAAAGAACCATTTTTACCTGTTCCGCCCATCCCCGCGAACCTAAAACGCCGATGTGCACTTTTGGCCTGTTTTGCGA
>NZ_JADEUG010000119.1 GCF_015163665.1 Xenorhabdus sp. BG5
CGAGACGAGGACGTAGATAGGCCGGGTGTGTAAGCGTTGCGAGACGTTGAGCTAACCGGTACTAATGAGCCGTGCGGCTTAACCTGACAACACCGAAGGGGTTTTCGGGGATTGAGAGAGAGAGTTTCAGAATGAAAAACAGCTTGTTCGGGATTGAAAACAGAATTTGTCTGGCGGCAACAGCGCGGTGGTCCCACCTGATCCCATGCCGAACTCAGCAGTGAAACGCCGTAG
>NZ_JADEUG010000012.1 GCF_015163665.1 Xenorhabdus sp. BG5
TGGCAGGGATCGGCTCAGGCGGTTAGCGCAGAAGGCGCCAGCCTTGTGCGGCGGCACGTCTGCGGCGCCGATAAGCGGGGGCGCCAGACATAATGCAGATTGTGCGATGTGAGCCGCTCTTCGGGCTGTGGGCGGGGCGGCGGAGCCGCACGGCGAATTTCGCCTAATCTCCCTGCATTATGTTGAATGGGCTTTGGGCGGCCGGCACAGGCTGCTTGGGGGCATCGTGGCCGCCGCCGCCCATGGCCCATTTACCCCCGCCGGCACCGAGGCTTCCGGGCAGTCCGGTCACGGTCTGCCCCTGCCCCGCACCCCGACGGACTCAACGGGGATTATTGGGCTGTCCCGTGCCCTGTGACGTCGGTTTGGCCTCAGACTCGCCACTGGCACGGCCTGAACCGTTCTCCGGCGGTTCGGTATGGTTGTCGGCGTCCGGTTGGGTTTGGGGGGCACGCTCTGCCGGATGGGTCTGGCTGTGCACCTGCTTGAGCTGTTTGATGGCGACCCGCGTATAGATCTGGGTCGTGTTGATCTTCTCATGCCCCAGCATCGCCTGGATATGACGGATATCCGCGCCGTTGTCCAGCATCTGTGTCGCCATGGAGTGCCGGAACAGGTGGCAGGCACCCGGTTTGTCAAGCTGTGCCTGCTCCCGGATAGCTTCGGCAGCGATTTGCGTTAACATCCCCGGACTGATGGGTTTTCCCCATTTCGTAACGAACAGGTGTCCGCTGTCATCACGCAGCGTTAACCGGGGCCGCGCATCTGCAACGTAACGGTCTACCCAGTCCAGCGCCCGCTCCCCGATGGGGATCACCCTGTCTTTGTGGCCTTTGCCCTGCCGTACCATCACCGCACCCCGCCCGAAGTCGAGATCATTCAGTCGCAGATTGCGCAGTTCGCCGCGCCGGATACCGCTGCTCCAGAGGATTTCCAGTATCGCCCGGTTGCGCAAGCCCATCGGCGTCTGTGTGTCCAGACTGGTCAGCACCTGCTCTGTTTCACTTTCGCTTAAGACCTGTGCGGGCAGGCGTTTCTCTTCCTTTGGCAATACCAGTAATTCCGCCGGATTGTAGAGAATATGGTGGCGCTGTAATAAGTGGCGGAACCACAACCGCAGCGTGCCCAGCCGCTCGCGCTGGCTGTTATTGCTGTAAAGTTGCCCATCCGGTTTGCGGTAACTGCGCAGATAACGCTGCCAGCTCTCCAGCAAAGGTAACGAGACTTGCGGGGCATAGTGAACGGCCCGCTGTTCGCACCATTCGATAAAAGGGCGCAGTTGGGCGCGATAGGTTTCCAGTGTCTTGGGGCTGCTGCCCTGTAATGCCCGGACGTCCAGCCACGCTTCAAGCTGCTGACGCAGCGTAATCAATGAGCTATCGTGTGAGATTGTCATGCGGATTTTCCTTTTTGTTGTGGAAGCTATCCGGCGGTACGGTATGACGGGGAGTTTTTATTGTGTTGCCGGAACAGTGATTTTTCGTTTTGTCAGACTTGCGGACGTTAAACCCGGTCTGGCTATGACTTTAGGGCTATTTTGCTTACCCAGACTTAGCCCCGACTTGGGGCAGACTTGGCATAGACTTGCCTCTATTTTGCCCAGACTTGCGGGGATCATACAGGCACGATCAGACCGCTTAAGTGGGCGCTGTCGCCGTCACCGTCCCACAACAGTTCGTATTGCAGCAGATGCCCGCGACTGCCGCCGTGAACAAGCAGATATTCCATGTCGCTGAGCCGCTGGCAATGCAGCTTAAGCTGGCTGTCACTCCAGTTCGTGTATGCCCGGATATCCCGCCGGGTAAAGCGCACTGCATTCAGGGCACACCGCTGTTCTGCTGCCATGTCGTGCGCCATCTGCTGGATCAGCAGTAACAGCTTGCGCGTCTGTGGCGGCATTTCGTCCAGCGTCCGGCCTAAGATTTCATGGGCTAACTGATTGGCGAGCCGGATATCGTCTTTCGTGACTTCGATATATTCCAGTGTCTTGCCGCGATGTTCTGCGGTCTTGATGTCCCGCTGGTGCTGGTGCAGCAGGGCAATGCTCTGGATTAAGGTGAGGTATTTCATATGGTCGCGGCGGGTGCGGGTTTTGTCTGACAGGAACGTCAGTTGCGACGCATACGGATTGACGACATTCAGCGGTTTCAGCAGCCGCTGGGCGTTCTGGTGAAGCGCCGTCAGATAGTCCCGCTCGTTCTCAGCCAGCAAGCCTTCAAGGGTTTGCTTCTGGCGCTGCACCGCATGGATCGCTTCCGTCTGCTCACGGGATTCATTGACCGTCAGCACCAGACAGCGGTTAAGCAGCTCTTCATCGACATCAATGGCCGTTGTGGTCAGCATCAGCATGACCGGGCCTTTGACGGTATAGCTTTTGGTCACCAGGTTTCCGGTCGCTTCATCTTTACCCGTGCTCGCCATGGTCAGCTCGCCGTCTGACTGCAACAGCTTGAGCGCGTAAGCCGCCTGTCGCACGCCTTCTTCTTCGGCTATCGCTAAAATCTTGTGCTGGAGATTGGTTTCACCGAGATAAAACAGGCTTTGCCCGGTCATGGCGCTGTACTGGATGCGCTCTTCTTCCGGCATCAGATTCAGTACGGCCTCCATCAGCGAAGATTTTCCGGCGGCGCTGCTGCTCTGGATCAGGACGGCTAACGGTTTGGGTAACTTGCGGCTCACTGCCGCCAAAAAGCCCGCCAGTAAGTTAGTGGATTCGCCAACCACACCACAGGCGGCTAAGTCAGCCGTAATACGGGCCGTCAGATAGGGATCTTGCAGTAAGGCCAGTGCTGCTTCTTGCTCTGTGTCACTCATTTTCGGCACATTGACCACGGATGCCGCGCCGCCTTGCTGCTGCCACTGTTCAACCGCCAGTAATACCTGCCCCAGTACCCGCCGGATGTCACCTTCGGTCAGACCCAGCTCAGCGGCGGCCATGCGGGAGTAACTATTGCGTGAGCGCCCGCTCATCAGATCAACCCCGTCAGCGAACAACACGCCGCTTTGTGTGTCCAGCACCTGTGCATTGAGTTTCATCGCCGCCGCACCGGCTTTCACCGTACCCAGACCGCGCAGACACCATTGCAGTGTCCCGGCTGAGATCAGCAACTCACCATGATCCCCGGACTCACAGACCACATTCGGCGTCACGCTGGGCGCAGGTTCAGCCGCTAAAGGGGAAGCGGATTCTGATACCGTGTCCGGCTCAGGTGTCTGGCGTTCAAGGGCCACCATATCCGCCGCCTCCTGCATTGGCACGGCACTCTCAAGCAGCAGGGCAAAGGCGGTTTCTGGCTCAGCCACCTGACACAGATACTCGTTGGCATCCATACTCGGTGGGAACACCACACGCAAGGGTATGATGCCTTTGGCAACCAGCGCGGCCGCCAGTTTCACCGCGGCATCATTGCCTGCCGTATCATTATCAAAGGCGATCAGCACCTGCTTAATGCCGTGCTGCTCAAAGACCTGCCAGTGATCCGCCGTGACGCCATGCACACCATAGGCTGCCGTGACATTGCGCTGCCCCGTCACCCAGAACGACATCGCATCGATCAGTGATTCACACAGGATAAGCGTTTTGGACGCACCCAGCGCCGCTGCATTCCAGACGCCTTGATGGGCACCCGGCAGGTACAGATGACGGATAACCGAGGCCCGCAGATCATCACTGATCATGCGTCCGTACAGTTCGTGGACTTGCCCCTGTGCATCCATCACTGGCACAACCAATGAACCGCGCAGGTGCTCCCGTCCGTTCTCCCGCAACACGCCAACAGCCTGTAGGCGGCGGCGGATCTCTGCCCCGGCCTTGTATTTACTGGCTGGCAGGCGGTAAGCCAGTGTCCGGTTGGCAAAGCCCAGCTTAAACTGGCTGACCAGCTCAGGATGATTGAGCCGCCGTTTGGACAGATACGCCTGGGCTTCTGGGGCATTGAGCAAGGTATGGTGATAAAACGCGACCACCCGTGACAGCAGCACCTGTTGCCCGATGGCATCACTGGCCAGCTCTTCCGGCTGCACCAGCGGCTCAACCGCCGGATTGTGCCCCAGCACCGCCTTTAAGCGTTCGGCGGCATGACGCAGGCTTAAATTCTCGGTTTTCATCACCCAGTCGATCACCGATCCGCCTGCACTGCAACCAAAGCAGTGATAGAGATTCTTCGACGGGGTGATCACCATCGAGGGCGTTTTCTCTTCATGGAACGGGCACAGCACGATCATGTCTTTGCCGCGCTTAAAGAGCTGCCGCCCCTGCTGCTCAATGATAGCCACTAAAGAGACGGCGGATTTTAGGTGCTGTAATTCTGCGTCGGGAATGCGAGCCATATCGATATTCCTTTAAATACCCGTCAAGATTCTTTACATGTATTATATTAGTACCTATAATGTAACTATTGTCAAGGGCGCATTACTGGAGGACTTACATTATGGATTCTGTATTATCATGGAGTTCTGAGATGAGTTTCTCTGCCCGTTTGATTCAACTACGGAAGCAAAAAGGGCTAACCCAGCAAGGGTTAGCTGATGCTGCCAACATTCATGTTCAGCAGGTTAAACGCTACGAAGCCGGAACTTCTGAACCCTCCGCCGAAGCCCTGCGCAAGTTAGCTAAAACGTTTTCTATTTCTGCTGACTGGTTACTTTTTGAAGAGGGCGAACGGACGCCACCTAATGAGTTTCTTTTTTTGTTCGAAGCGATTAATGAATTTCCCGAAGAAGAAAAAAACGTCATTAGAGAGATGCTGGAAGGAATGGTGATCAAGTATCAGGCGCGTAAGTGGTTGAAGAACTAAGACAACAGAATGATTTAGCGCGATAACAACAGGCGGCTACCTGCTGCTATCGCTCACCATAAGCAACTAAGAAGGAGTTGAATGATGGCTAAGGCGCATTCTAAGCAAAACCGCGCGGTAAATAAAGCCGCCAAAACCGAACGTTATTACACCGTGGGATACGTGCCGCAAAATAATAAGGCCACCGCCCCGCCTGCGATACACCTGAAAGGCCAGTGGCTTAAAGCGGCCGGATTCGATATTGGTGGAACACTCACCGTCAAGATTATGGACGGCTGTCTGGTGCTGATCCCTGACAGCGACGACACCCGCACCATTAAACAGCAGTACCAGCGCCAGCAAGACCAGCTCAGTGACATTAAGCTGCGAATGCGGGAGCTGATTGGGGAATATAAAAACCGCTAAGGGCAGGGACTGAGCGGCTCTAAAAAAGAAGAAAGCCGGAAGATCACTGGGATCTTTCCGGCTGTTATTATTAATTACCACTTATATGGATAGACATAATTTGATAAAACTTGTTGTTTAACATCTTCATCTAGACAGTTGTTTTCTTGCTTTTCAAAAAGTTCGATTTTTTTGATTGCAATATTTTTATTAACTTCTGGGATTTTTGAAAAAACTTCATCCCAATCATCTTTGTATCCATACATATTAAGCATTTTTTCTAAAGCTGAATTTATTAAAGGGCTGCTTGAATATGTTAGTGTTCCAGCCTCTTCACATTCGAATTTTGTATAAAGTATAAGCTTTATAATGGCATTGACTTCATCACGTTCTAGTTGAATAGATTCATTATCCATTATTTCCCTCCGCATTTTCTAATTTTAACTTGATTATCAGTAAGTTTTAGCCTTGTATCATAATCAAGATGCTCCAGCATGGCATAAGGATTTTTTCCTGAATATAGAATATCTTTTAGCTTTAGTTTTCCTTCATGAATATATTCCAACCTAGAAGATAAATGTATATTACCGCGCTCTCCCGGATCTACTTTAAAAATAATTGCATAATCTCCACGACCTGCATGAATAGGATTATTTATTAATAGATCTCTTAAAACATCTTTTGGCGACATTAATATATCTGTTATATAAACCTTTCCGCTGACGTTTGGATTTAGAACTCCACTCTTCATAATGCCATCAAAACCAGCTTTATTTGTGTAGTGAATAAATATATTTTCACCAGCTAATCCGAATGGATCTATAAGTCCCGTCGGATTATACACATAAGAATACGGGTTAAACCCGCCTGCCAGTCCCAACGGGTCCGGCGTGAGATAGCAACTCGCCACCGGCGAGTAATACCTGAACCGATTGTAGACCAGCCCGCTCTCCTCATCCAGCCATTGACCGGCAAATTGTAAGCCCGGATTCAGTTCGGCATTTTCACCCCGCATACCCAGACGCAGCCCGTACAGGCTCTGCGGTGGCTGGCGCCAAACTCGATGCCCTTCCGGATCAAACAACGCCAGTGGTTCCCCTGTCGGGGCACATACGGCATAGTGAGTTTCGATCTCTCCAGCAATCAATTCATCACGGTTTTCGGGATTTGGCGTAAAAAACTGCACCTGCTGCGCCAGCAACTGCCAGCCGTTGAACACCAGATGGCGGATGCAGTGCAACCGATTGTGTTGGTACTCACGAATTTCAGCCGGAACATCACCATCCCACAAATAGGTCATACGCATTTTGGCTTGTTTGCAAACTTTCTCAGTTCGTCGCCCAAAAGCATCATAGCGATATTCCCATTGTTGACCGCCTGGCGTCAGTACCCCAATGAGTTGATTTTGGCTGTTCCAGCGAAACTTCGTCAACTGAGCGCGGTGACCATCCTGCCATAACTGCATCGCCGTCATCCGGCCGGCATCGTCATATTCAAATAGATGTTGGCCGAGGCGCCTTAACCGATGCCCTTTTTGGTAAAGCCACTCACCATCAACTTCATTGAGGCCATCAAAACGGCGCGCCGGATAGCCACAAGCGTCATATTGATAATGTTCCCGCAACCGCTCGCCATCACTGACTGATGTGACCTGTCCGTTGCCGTTAACGACATAACGCAGCCATTGGCGTTCATCATTCGCTGCCACTAGATTAAGTGCATCATCGTAACGATATTCACGATCCATCCCCGCTAATGTAGGTTGTGGGATACCTGCAACTTCATGAGGGGTAAAAAATTGTGTGTTACGTCCGGCACGCTGGGAAGTGAGTAGCCCCATTAATGAATGTTCCTGACGCAGAATAAAACCTTTGTCAGACTGGCGGTGCCATTCATACCCATCCTCATCCCGTTCTAGTGTCAGGGTATGGCCACCATGAATAGTCAGTAAATTAAGCTCTCCAACTTTATTAACTGTGGTCTTTGCCTGCCAGCGTCGTCCATCTGGTGTGTTGAGTTGCCTTTCTGTTGTGGTGTTATCCGAATATTCTCGGAGAATTTCTCCATGCGGTTGGGTTTCTCTGACAAGACGACCTTGCTCATCGTATTCGAAGATCAGCGGGATACTGTCAGGCGTGGTGATTTCCAGTAGTCGGCCGATAAGATCATAACGGTAACGGGTGGTTCCTTCCGGTGTATGTATGGCTGTTAGTCTTTGTTCAGCATCGTATTCATAGCGGGTGATATTGCCTAAGGCATCGCGTTTTTCAATGCAATTACCATGCAGATCATAAGCATAATGCCATTGGGTGTCAGCATAGTCGGTTTCAGTAATAACCCGTCCGTCGGCATCCAGTGTGTAATGGTAGCTTTCCCCTTGTGGATTGATAACTTCCAGCAATTGCAGGTTGTCGAGATCATAACGGTACTGCCAGTGGTTTCCTTCACCATCTACACGCGCGACAGGTAAATCAAATGGTCCATATTCAATCTGCCATATTACCCCGTGGGCATCTGTCCATTCGGTCAGGTTACCGTGGCGGTCATGGCGGAAGCGCTCAATGCTGTTATTGGGACGATCATTTAAAGAGACTCGGTGATGACGGTCGTAATCCCAGCGCCAAAGTGCTCCACCCCCCGTGGTCATTCTCCGCAGGCGATCTTGACTGTCGTAACCTAATTGCAGGCTACGGTTTTCTTCATCAAATAATTTGGTCAGCCGTTGGTGGCGGTCATATTCCCAACTGCGTTTATTCCCGTCACTATCTTCTATGGCAATCACTAGACCAAATTCATTACGGGTCAGGGTAGTTTTGTGTCCATCCGGTGCAATAAAACATTCAGGATTGCCTTTATCATCGTATTGTTGCCACCAAACTCGTGCGAGTGGATCAGTCATACTGATAAGGCGATCGTCATTATCATAGTGATAATTCCACGTTGCGCTGATGGCATTGGTAAAGGTGGCCACCAAGCCGGTATCTGCAAGATAATCAAGGGTAATCATTTCCCCTTTTGGTAAGATCTGTCGGCGTAAATTTCCCCATTCATCGTATTCATAACGAGTAATGCCACCGCACGGTGTTTCCACTTGTGTTACTTGTTGCTGGTCATTGTAGTGCCAGGTTGTCGTGTGGCCTTGTGGCGTGGTTGAACGGGTGATGCCTGGCTCATAGGACAGGTGAACAGAATAGAAGCCACCGGAACCCACGCTATAGGTACAACGTCCCTGTTTATCGTAAACGTAATCCACTGCGGTCTGATCATTGTCAGACCAGCGACTGATTAACCCCTGTTCGTTGTATTCATAAAACAGGTGATATGTTTGTGTACTGTCTGCATCGGCCAGCCAGCCATTATCGTGATAGCGGTAACGTGCCATCACTTCATTAAGCCCATTATCAGTACGACGGATTTCTTCCAGCAAACCGTTTTCACGGTATAGCAATATAAGTTCGGGGCCATCACTATGGCTCACCTTAATCAGTTGATGTTGTTCACTATAATGAAAGCGAATAGTGTTATCGTTGCGGTCACGGTGTTCCGTCAGTCGCCAGCTCAGGGTGCCATCTTTCTCTGTTGCAGTCGGTAAGGTGAAATATTTGCGAATTGAACTATGGCGATCACTTAGGATAAGCCCTTGTTTATATCGGCTTAGTTTGAAATTAGGGTGTTCGGGATTGACGCTGTGGTTATAACTGTCTGGTAGGGCAAAGTGAAGTGAGGCGCCTTCTGTCGTCAGAATTTCTACCCGATCCCCGGTGACGAGGGCACATTCGGAGAAGTTATCCAGCCAGTTTTCTCCCAGTAATCCACGATACCCAGGGGACCAACTGCGGGTAAATTGCAATGGCACTGTTTGTCCTAACTCGATATCGGTACGTCTGTCAAACAGAGAACCGGTAGTGACATCTATCGGGTCGCCTGTAAAAAATTTTTTGGTGCTTTCTGTATAACGCTTCAACCCCTTGTTTTCTTTGAAAGCATTTTTGGCACAACTTATATTTTTACCTCCAACGATCTTGATCGCTTTTTTAGCACCTGTTTGGGCGCCGTCCAGAATGGCTTTTCGGCCAGATTTAGTGAACAGTTTTGCAAAACCTTTTGCCGCGCCTCGTGATGGCGGAACGAGGAATTCTACTGCAACAAGTAACGCACGCTGCCAGAGTGGGAACTCTTCTTGTATCTCAAGGTAGGTGCCTTGGCCTGAACCAATAAATACTTTGCTTGCCCCACCTTTGATGGTCGAGCCACACTCCAGTTTATCCTTGATCCGGGCGGCTGGTTTCTTGTTGATAAACACGCTTTCACTGCCCTGAGCGATGCGTGGTGCGGAATGTTTTTTACACGCTGCTGTGTCCAGCTCCACCCGTGCCGCTGGTTTGCCTTCAATAAAGACATTAGGTGAACCGCTGGCAATAACACCGTCTGGTGAACTACAGCTATTTACTGCATCCGTGACTGCCGAACTAGCTCGGTTTATTAGATCGCCAAATTTGAATGTAGCCAGGGTGCCAAGTGCCATAATAGCCACTGTAGCCAATCCACCCGTTGCACCGATCAACAGTGCCGCAGCACCAAATATTGCAGCTCCGATCAATGCACCAGCAATAGCACCCGCAAGTGCGCCTAAGAAACTGCTGTGCTGGATAGGATCTCCTTCACGTGCCGCAGCCGGGCCTGGCTCTCTCGCTGTTGCTTGAAGTTGCTTGCTGGCATGGGTTGCGCCTACCCGCGCAGTGCGAATGACAATTTCATCCATTAATCCCATCGTTGCTCTCCAATCAAGTCGCTTGGAAACTACTGACAACCGCCAGCAGAGCGTTACGCTGTCCTTCATCAAACGGCTGTGGAGAAGTCAGGTTAAAAGCCAGCAATAAATTCCCCTGTATTTGTAACACCACGGTCTGGTGCATCTCACCCTCTGGGCTTTGCCATTGATAATCCAGCCGCCAGGCAGGGTCACCGCCAAGTTCTATTTCCAGTCTTTGATGCTCCTTATAACCGGGTAGATGAGTTTTAAACTGAGTCAATGTTTGAGCGTAGTAGGTGCTGTGGTCGGAACCCATAGGCACGTGTGTGCGGTTAATCACCAAATTGATGCCACTGTTATCTGGCAGAACAAATACGTTCATTGATTCGTCACGCCAGTTATCTGGAATAGCGAGAGTTCCTTCGTTTATCTGGTAGGTTTGTGTATTCATGGGGGGCTTCCTTTTGTCACTCTGTTCTGTTTCGTGTACTGCATATGTATTTGTTTATGGGATAGATCTTTTGCATGGCTCACCTGAATTAGTTCAGCTGAATCTGTTCCTTACCGTTGATGATGATATTTTTACCCGTGAGATGGATGTTGCCTTCTTTGTCCAAAGTGATACTGGCTCCAGCGGTGCGAATTTCGATGCCACCATTAACTGATTGAATAGAAATATTGTCCTTGGCACTTAGTTGGCTATTCTTCTCCACCGTCACTTGTTGGTTGCCGTGGATAGTGCTGATTTCCTCACCAGTCACTTCTTTGATGCGATCTTTACGCACCGATATCACTTGGTTGTTACCGATGCTTTCGGTGTGATCGTGTTTCACCTGAGTGGTACGGTCGTTGAGGACCGTGGTATTCATATTGTTTAGGACAGTCGTATTCATATCTTTTTGAGCATGAAGGGAAAGCTGTTCACTGCCTTTTGCATCCTCAAATAACAGCTCGTTATAGCCTTCGCCTTTATGTGTTTTGGAACGGAAAGACATCTGGGTCTTGCTGCCCGGCAACCCGCCTGGAGGAATGTTGCTGGCATGGTAGGTTCTGCCAATAACAATGGGTTGGTCAGGGTCGCCGTGCAGGAAATCCACGACAACCTCTTGTCCGACACGAGGAATAGCCAGCATTCCCCAGCCTTGCCCTGCCCACGGGTGTGTAACACGTATCCAACAGGAGCTTTGATCATCACTGCGGCCATAGCGATCCCACGGAAACTGGAGACGGACACGACCATATTGGTCACAGAAAATCTCCTCACCCGCAGGACCAACAACTTTGGCGATTTGCGGTCCATCAATGATTGGTTTGGGGAGTGGCGAAGGGCGCCAAGTCTGGGTTTGACGGATAAAACTAAATTGGCTATGCAGCGTAGTGCCATCGCCTGTTGTTTCTTGCTCTAAAGCTTGTGGTTGATGGCCTGTATGGGTGGCGGTGATCACCTGCCATGATTGATTCAATGCTTCGCGTGGATGGTTGCTCAATATGAACAAACGTCCTGGTTGTACAGCGATAGCTCGACCGCTGCCTTGTCCGGTGATGGCATCATTGCGCAGTGCTTCAAGGCGATAGCGGGTAAAAGCTGCGCCGTGCCGTTCGTTTTTAAAACGCCCCGGATAGTCGTAGTGTTCGTAATAGAGTTGTTGCAGATTATCGTCTTTCATCTGCTGGCTGAATTCTGCCGACCAGGCTGGATTTTTGAAGGTGTAATCCTTGAGCTTAACTTGTGCAGGCTTAACTTGAGCGCTGTTGGTTAAGTGACTGACACAGGCTTCCCCTGTTGATCCGTTTTCACTGGGTTGGTAGGGGAGTTCGATACCGGGTGGCACTGAACCTGAATCATCGGCAAATACCAGAGTATTGCGGCCATTGCTGCACTCAAAGAAGTAGAAAATACCTTCTTCGGCAGTTAAACGCTGGAGAAAAGTAAAATCACTTTCTTGATATTGAACACAAAATTCCCGTTCGGGATGTGGATGGCGCAGGCTGAAGACCACATCCCGAATGCCATGTTCTTTTAGGATAGTGGTGATGATCGTCTTAATATCCCGTTGTTGGAAAATGCGTGAGTTTTGGCGTAATGTCGTACGCCACAGATCAGGGCGAATGCTCATTTGATAGGTGGTTTGGTGTAAGCCAATATTGCCTTGTTCAAAACGGGATACCATGCCACTGATGCTGCGTTGTTCGATTCCTTCCTGCAAAATGGTCAATGTCGCTGTACGGTCGAGTACCTCTGAAAAATCAATGGCAGGGTTGGCGCTTGCTAGTCCAACATCAAGCTGGAAGGGATTCGAGAAACTCTCTGTTAGCGTGAAATTTGTCACTACAAAGGTTTTCGGCGATAAACTACCGGCGCTCAGCGTGAACAGCAGACCGCTAGAAGATGGGTTGCCCTTTTTTAATGACATATTGTTCTCCCGTATTTAGCGCTGATGAGCGCAAGAGTGATAACGGAAAGTGTTTAATGCGGAGGACATTGAGAATGATAAGAGTGTCGACGGCTTGTGCTTGATAAACATTTGGCAGAGGGATACGGCATTCTTCCCTGAACCGACAACGAGAGCGACAATCCATATGTCCTTACCCCACAAACTTAAAAGTTTTGTCGTTCAGATAACAGAAAGGAGGATATAGTACTTCTTTGTTCTGTATAACAAATGATCTAATGAGTGTGATTGAAATCACTTAATAATTTATGTAAATCAATAAATTATAAACTAATGGTGGGGTTAAAAATGGACATGCCCATGAGAAGAGAATGTGTTTTGCTGGCACATTCCTTCATTTATTTTGAGTTTGTATTCATCAACCAACCAAATAAGTCCCCATCGCACTGGCGATATGCATTTGTTTTTCATTATGCAATTCAATTCTGGCGACAGAGACTTTATTGCCCGCGCGGATAAGATGACAACTGGCAGTAAATACTTCACCACGTCCGGGGCGCAGATAATCCACGCGTAAATCAATCGTGCCCAATGTAGTTAGGCGTTTTTGGATCTCTGCGATGGTCATTGCTTCAATTGATATCAATGCATTGCCTGCACAAACCAGCCCTCCAGCAACATCTAATATGGAAGCGATCGCACCACCGTGTAGAATCTTATGAATCATATTGCCGATCAATTTTTCTTGGTAGCAAAATTGCAGTTCTGCGTAGTCTTGTTCGAAGCGGAGCAGTTCGAGACCCAACAGGCGATTGAATGGCATATGATAAACAAAGATTTCACCTATAAATTTACGGGCTTCTTCTGGGGTTAAGATGGTGTCTACTGGTTGAATATTTTCCATGGTGGTTTTCCTGATAACCTGATAATGAAAAGTAAAATCAACGGGTGTTAAATGGGTTCACATAGTTAATGGATTGTTAAGCTTATGCTTTCATTACCGACTTTGCCAGTCTGTGAAGCGCTTCGAGGAACAATTCATGGGGAAAAAAACAGACTACAAAAAATAATCATATAGTGTGTAGAATAAGCAGTAATTTTTTATATACAGGAGATCGGATCGCGACTGTATTTTTATAGCCTGTTTTTAGGCTTTTTCAGGGATTATCTTTTAACGATCGAGGAAAGGCGTGTTTACCGCAGAACTCATCAGCACGGCATCGCTGGCTGAACAAGCATTAAGAAAAACATTCGGATACCAGCAATTTCGTCCGGGACAACAGCAAGTTATTGACGCCGTTCTTGACGGGCGCGACTGTCTGGTGGTTATGCCAACGGGAGGCGGTAAATCGCTGTGCTACCAGATCCCCGCATTGGTTAAAAATGGGCTGACTCTGGTTGTGTCTCCACTCATTTCATTGATGAAAGACCAGGTTGATCAGCTACGTGCGAATGGCGTTGAAGCGGAATGTCTGAACTCAACTCAAAATCGTGAACAGCAATTTGATATCATTCAACGTTGCCGTAAGGGGAGTGTTAAACTGCTTTATATCGCCCCTGAACGGTTGGTAACGGATAACTTTCTTGACCAACTCCGCAACTGGCAGCCTGTTTTATTGGCTGTCGATGAAGCTCACTGTATTTCTCAATGGGGGCATGATTTTCGCCCAGAATATCGAGCATTAGGGCAACTTCGTCGTCGTTTCCCCGATCTTCCGGTGATCGCACTAACCGCTACAGCAGATAAAGCGACCCGTCAGGATATCGTTCGTTTACTGGAGTTGAATGAGCCGATTATCCATATCAGCAGCTTTGATCGTCCGAATATTCGCTATACCTTAGTTGAAAAATACAAACCGCTTGATCAGCTCTGGTCATTTGTCCGTGGCCAGCAGGGAAAAAGTGGCATTATCTATTGCAATAGTCGTAATAAAGTGGAAGAAACCGCGGAGCGTCTGCAAAAGCGGGGGGTAAGTGTTGCGCCTTACCATGCAGGGCTGGAAAACAGCCAACGGGCATGGGTACAAGATTCTTTCCAGCGAGATGATTTGCAGGTCGTTGTAGCAACGGTTGCATTTGGTATGGGAATTAATAAACCTAATGTGCGCTTTGTCGTGCACTTTGATATTCCCCGTAATATCGAATCTTATTATCAGGAAACTGGTCGGGCTGGGCGAGATGGCTTACCGGCGGAAGCTGTGCTGTTTTACGATCCTGCGGATATGGTATGGCTGCGTCGCTGTTTAGAAGAAAAACCCACGGGTGAACAACAGGATATTGAGCGGCATAAACTCAATGCTATGGGCGCATTTGCACAGGCGCAGACCTGTCGGCGCTTGGTATTGCTGAATTATTTTGGGGAAAGCCGCCAAACAGCTTGTGGCAACTGTGATATTTGCCTTGACCCTCCCAAACGCTACGACGGTCTGGTAGAAGCACAGAAAGCGCTGTCCTGCATCTATCGCGTTGGACAACGTTTTGGCATTGGCTATATTGTAGAAGTACTACGTGGTTCAAATAATCAACGCATTAGAGATTTCGGGCACGATAAGCTGCCTGTTTATGGTATTGGTAAAGAGCAGAGTCAGGAACATTGGATGAGCGTCTTGCGTCAGCTTATTCACTTGGGGCTGATCAGCCAAAACATTGCCAACTATTCTGCATTGCAATTGACAGAGGCTGCACGGCCTGTATTACGTGGCGAAATATCTCTGCAACTTGCCGTACCACGTATCCAAAACTTGAAAAGCCGTAATCAGCAAAACAAATCGTACAGCGGCAACTATGATCGTAAATTATTTGCTAAGTTGCGCAAATTGCGTAAGTCCATTGCTGATGAAAACAATATTCCACCTTTTGTTGTTTTCAATGATGTCACGTTAATTGAGATGGCAGAACAGTGCCCAATAACGCCAGATGAACTTTTGCTGATTAATGGCGTTGGTCAGCGGAAATTGGAGCGTTTTGGTGATGCATTTATGACCTTAATCCGCGAGCATTTTGAAGAATTCGAGTAACTGGAAGATTTAAATAACTAAAGGACAATGAACTGAGGATGAAGAATGGTATCTGAGATATTGAAAGCTAGCTGGTTAAACCGTGAACCTCAGTTCTCAGCCTTTACGAATGGACTATTACTGGATTTTTGGCAAACAAGAGAAGAACGGCAATTTGTAGGAGTTGATGATATTTCCATCCATTATGTCTCCTTTTGTTCCTGCCATCATGACAAAACACTTGTCATTTTACCCGGTCGTAGTGAAAGTTACGTGAAATACCCTGAAGTGGCCTATGATTTTTATCATCTGGGTTACGATGTTTTCATTATTGATCATCGTGGGCAAGGCCGTTCAGGGCGCATGTTGGACGATCGACAAAAAGGCCATGTTGAAGCGTTCGATCATTATGTGGATGACTTAGCTAAATTTATTGAGCTTGAAATCGCACCTCGTCAGTCTCATCGCTGCTATGCTCTGGCCCATTCAATGGGTGGCGCGATTTTGAGCCGTTTTCTGATACGTTACCAGGAGCCGATTTTTCGGGCTGTGGCGTTATGTGCGCCGATGTTTGGTATCAACTTACCCATGCCTCGTTGGTTGGCAAATTTTCTGGTTAACCAGGCGGAACCTAATGTCAAAAGACGTAACGCTTATGCCTTGTCAACGGGGCAATGGCAGCCATTACCCTATTTTATCAATCTATTAACGCACAGTTATGCGCGTTATCAGCGTTATTTGCGTTACTATGCTGATTATCCTGAATTGCGCCTTGGGGGGCCAACTTACCATTGGATGCGTGAAAGTATGCTGATGGGCGATAATCTGGTTGAAAATGCGGGCAAAATTCAAACTCCACTCATCGTATTACAAGCAAGTGAAGATAAGATAGTAAGTAATCGGGAGTTATTAGCTTTTTGTGCATCTCACCAAAATCCTCTGATTATCCAGGGGGCTCATCACGAAATCCTGTTTGAAAAAGATGCATTGCGAGCGCAAGCCCTCAATGCAATTTGTGATTTTTTTGACCAGAACTGATTTAGTTTAGGAACTATAACCATGTATCATGTTGTTGCTTCAGATTTAGATGGCACTTTGTTATCTCCCGACCATAAATTAACCCCGTATACCAAGGAAACACTGAACTTATTGACGGAACAAGGGATTCATTTTGTTTTTGCAACAGGGCGCCATCATATTGATGTGGGACAGATCCGTGATGGATTGGGTATTGATGCTTATATGATCACTTCCAACGGTGCAAGGGTTCACAATACCCAGGATGAATTGATATTTAGCCATAACTTAGATTCTGATATTGCCCATGATTTGTGTTTATTGGAGTTTGATAATCCCGATATCCTGACTAATTATTTTAATAACGATGATTGGCTAATAAATAGAGAATCTCCTGAACAGAAAGCGTTTTTTCAGGAGTCCGTTTTCCATTACCAACTTTTTCAGCGCGATAATTTTCCCACAGATGGCGTATGCAAGGTTTACTACACCAGTGAAGATCATGATTATTTGGTGGATTTGGAAGAGAGGATTAAAGCCCGTTGGGGGGAAAGGGTTAATGTCAGTTTTTCACTGAGAAATTGTTTGGAAGTGATGGCTGGTAGTGTTTCTAAAGGTCATGCATTGGAGCAAGTTTGTCAATTGATCGGATATCAATTAAATGACTGCATTGCTTTTGGCGATGGTATGAACGATCGGGAAATGTTAAGTGTAGCCGGTAAAGGCTGCATTATGCAGGGAGCACACCAGCGTTTGAAAGATATTTTACCTGAGATGGAAGTCATTGGTTCCAATGCGGATGATGCTGTTTCTGGTTATTTACGGAAAATGTATCAGGTTTAAAGACGCTAATTGTTTGAAAACAGCATCACAAGGATGCTGTTTTCCTATATACGCATTAAACTTCAAGCTGCAATCCGCAAGACGAGGCGAGGCCTTATATTTCCCCGCGCCGCGCGGAAATATAACATGCATCTTGAAGTTGGATTGGTATACATTGCGTTATTTTACCTGGATTAGTTTAATATCCTGATTTAATCATAAATTTAGATTCCAATTTATTTGAGTATGAGGCTCTTTTTTACTGAATATTGAACGGGAGAGCGTTATTATATTCTTATAAACTAATTTTTAGTTCTTTGTTTTAAAATTCATTAATTACAAAAGTTAATTTTTACCTGATATTTATGACTCATATTCAATTATTGATTTCTTACGTTTGAGTATTCTACGCGAGTAGATAAATTTATGTAAATATCATTCATGAATAACAATAATATTGTTCAATATATATTGTTGGAATTAAAAATTTACTGTTCCAACATTCAGGGAATATCTTGCTATGCCGTATAAACATACGGCGTCAGCTGTCACTCAGATACAACATGCTTCAGAAGCATGCCTGGCAACAAAAGAAGGACGTAAGGGGTTTGGACGGGCCATTTTTTCCTGTTGGTTAGGGACAACAATAGAGTATGCCGATTTTGCTCTGTATGGTTTAGCAGCAGGCATTATTTTTGGTGATGTTTTTTTCCCAAATATGACGCCCTCCGTTGCCTTGTTTGCCAGTTTTGCAACCTATTCAGTAGGATTCATCGCTCGGCCGTTTGGTGCTCTTGTGTTTGGATGGTTAGGGGATCGTAAAGGACGTAAGATCGTCATGATGATGACGGTCATTCTGATGGGAATTTCAACCACGCTAATAGGACTTATTCCAAGCTATGCCCATATCGGTATTTGGGCTCCTGCTTGCTTAGTCATATTGCGGTTCATGCAAGGTTTGGGAGCTGGAGCCGCTTTATCCGGTGGTACGGTCATTTTGGGGGAGTTTGCACCACCTGCAAAACGAGGCTTAGTTTCATCTGTCGTTGCCCTTGGTTCGAATAGTGGAACGTTATTGGCATCACTGGTTTGGTTGCTGGTATTGACTCTGGATAAAGAAAGTTTACTGGATTGGGGATGGCGTATTCCATTTTTGTCGAGTGCTTTGATTGCAATAGTTGCGTTCTATATTCGGCGACATATGAGTGAGACCCCTGTTTTTGAGCGTTATAAGGCAATGTTGGCAGAGCAACGTTTACAATCATTAGTCGTAAGTGAACACCAACAAGTTACTGATGAAAAGCGACGTTTTTGGCAACGTACTAAAGCCTTTTGGGTCATGGTTGGCTTACGAATTGGCGAGAATGGCCCATCATATCTGGCCCAAGGATTTATCATTGGCTATGTGGCTAATGCACTGATGCTGGATAAATTTATTCCTACGAGCGCGGTGTTCATCTCATCCATTTTGGGTTTCTTGATTATTCCAATTTCAGGTTATCTATCTGATTGTTTCGGACGCCGTATCACTTACCGCTGCTTTTGCCTGTTACTCGTACTTTACGCATTTCCTGCTTTTATCTTATTGGAGAGCCGTGAACCTATGATTGTCATTCCAACAATTGTAATAGGAATGGGATTGGCCTCTTTAGGGATATTTGGCGCTCAGGCTGCATGGGGAGTGGAACTCTTTGGGGTAGCGAATCGTTATACCAAAATGGCTGTGGCAAAAGAGTTGGGTGCAATGCTTTCAGGGGGAACTGCTCCATTGATTGCATCGGCATTTTTGTCTTTTACCGGGCATTGGTGGCCAATTGCCTGTTATTTTTCATTGATGGCAGGTATTGGATTTATCACAACATTTTTCGCGCCAGAAACGCGAGGTAGGGATCTTAATTTACTTGAAGATGCCATTTAAGAGCTTGTCTGTTCTGGTTATTAGCCTTATATCTTTAAACAGTGGAATACACGAATATCATGAATTCACATCTGAAAAGAGTGACACGTAGTGATGTGGCAAGAGAAGCTGGAACCTCGGTGGCCGTTGTCAGTTATGTGATTAATGGTGGTCCAAGGCCTGTTGCAGAAGCTACTCGCCAACGTGTATTGAATGCTATCCAAAAAACAGGGTATCGGCCCAATAATATTGCGAAGGCTTTAGTTTCTGGCACGACTCACTCTTATGGGCTTATCTTGCCAAACATCGCTAATCCTTTTCTTTCTTCTGTTGCTCATGCTTTGCAGCAGGAGGCTTTCAAACATGGGCAAGTATTGTTACCTGGGGATTCGGGGGATAATCGTAGCCGTGAAAGAGAGCTATTGAATAATTTATTAAACCGTCAGATTGATGGTCTGTTGTATACCAGCGTTGATCGACATCCTTATATTGACCTTATTCAGGCCAGTGGTACGCCTTGTGTTATGTTGGATTGGGTTAATGCAGGTGCAAATGTCAGTGCAATTCGTGTCAATGAGAGGATTGCAGCATTCAAAGTGACCCAACATTTGATCCAGCATAGTTATCGTGATATCGCCATTATTTGTGGCCCTCTTGATATGTTAAATACCCAGGATCGGCTATCAGGGTGGAGTGATGCTTTAAAACAGGCAAATTTGGTGGTACGTGATGAGTGGATTTTTCCTACGGAATATACTCGTCAGGGCGGTTATGAAGCGACCTTGCAAATGTTAAAAGGAAAACATCCTCGAGCGTTGTTTGCAACTAATGAATTACAGGCTTTTGGTTGTTTACGTGCGTTGGCTGAAAATGGGTTAGCCGTTCCCGATGATATTGCATTAGTTTGTTTTAATGCTACCTTGCAATCACAATTTAATGTGCCTTCTTTAACGGCGGTGCGTCAACCTATCGACAAAATGGCCAAAACAGCTATTGAAATATTAAGAACATGGAATGGAACCGCTCAGGAGCGTGAGTTTGAATTCGAATTACAAATTGGTGAATCTTGTGGGTGTAAGCTTAGTTTATAGTAAAATAATGTGTCTTATTTTTCTGATAAATTTATGCGTAACTTTGATATGAGTTAAAGATATTTATATAGTTCCTGTTTCTAATTTTACTTTTGTAAGGTTTTTTTAAATCACTATCTAATAATAGTATAAATAAGGAAATATTTATCAACTAGTAATGAACTATGGACATTAAAAGATAATTAAGTATAAAATTTATCATCCTTTATAGTTTGTCTGCTTTTCTTTTATATAATTTGATTTAGATGAAGTGATATTATGAATTGGTATCTAAGTGTTTTGAAAAATTATGCTGGATTCTCTGGCCGTGCCCGCCGTAAAGAATATTGGATGTTCTCTTTATTTAACATGATTGTATTCCTGGCCCTTATAGCATTGGCTTCAGCAATTAATGATATTACTGGTTTGGCATTGTTGGCGATTTATATCATTGTTACTTTTATTCCAAGTCTTGCTGTAACAGTACGCCGACTGCACGATATTAACTGTTCTGGATGGTGGTTTTTATTAGCTTTCGTTCCCGTAGCCAGCATTATTTTATTCGTATTTACTCTGTTGGAAGGTACTCAGGGTGATAATGAGTACGGTGCTGATCCAAGAAGAAAGTATTAATATCTAAAAATATTTAATTTATTATACATAAATCAATGGATTGTTGTGTTTCTAGTATATGCGCATTAAACTTCAAATTGCAATTTACAACACTATATGAAACCTGATATCTTCCCGCTTCGCGGGGAGATATCACACGCCTCTTAAAGTTAGATTGGTATATAATTCACTACATTAATTATATGGATTTGAATCAATACTCCTTTTATGCCTTTTTAACTTAAATAAAATGATTGTTATGAAAAATAATCCCTTCCTTTGCTTAAAGTAATCATTTTTAATATAGTCCCTTGAGATATTAATATAAGGAGTATTATTTATGAGTAAATTACGTCTTGCTTACTACAACTTATCTCCAGAGTTACTTCAAGGTTTTCGTGCTGTAAAAGAAGGTCTGGAAAATAGTCAGTTAGGTTTGCAATTGGTTGAATTGATCTATTAAGGAAATTTTTCTTCTGGAAGTTGGGAGCACGCTCCCTCCTTTTAAAAGAAAATCTTATCCAAATCAAAAGTCATAGATATTAGGCATAACGAACTGACATATCCTTGGCTTTATTTAATTCTCTTGCACATTAACCAATAAATTATTAATCCCCCCGATACCACAAAAGCCATTAGTAATGGCGTTTGCTTGGCAAGGCTGGATTCCAGTATCGTACCAAAACAGAGATACCCAACAGGCACAGCAAGAAATCGTGTGGAGGAGAATAGCGTCATTATTCTGCCAAATAGATTTTCGGGTACTTGACGTTGAATCAGAGTCATTTCAACGGGAGCAGAAAATCCGATGCAAATACCAATAGCGAAAAGCTGAATGAAAAAAGCATATTGTCCGTTAAATAGCTCCAAAGATATTAGGCATAGGACAAATAGACTGTAGCTGGTAATGATAATACGGTTGCTGGGAAAATATTTGCCATAAACACCATAGAGTAGTGAAGAGAGTGTTGTTCCTATGCCAAAGCTGGTCATTGAGACACCGAGGCTTAATACAGAATTAAATTCTTGTTTATTCACATAGGGTAAATAGATGATCAGAAACGGTGTAATCACAAAATTTACTATTGCACTAATGAGTAGTACGGCGAGAAGTTCTTTCTCAGATGTCATGTATCTGAATGCTTCAAGGAAATAATGGTGTGGTTGTGAGGGAATTTCAGTCACTTCGTTGATATTGGCGACAAAATGTTTTTTCAGAATAATCAGTCCTAATGCAGTGATCAAAAAACTTACCGCATCGAAATACAGGGCATTGAGTGTACCGAGCGTGGCAATGATCAATGAACCAACGCTGGGACCGATCAGATCACAAATATTCTCAACCGTACTGTTGATACCATTGATCAATTCATGTTCGCTTTTATTCTGCTTGATCTCTTTTGCCAGCATGACGTCTTTCGCTAAACGTCCAGGGGAATCCAAAATGGTGGAGAATATCAGTAAGACCGCCAACAGGTAAAAATTCAGGACGTCCATAGTGTAAAACAGAGGAATTAACAACACACTGAAAAAATTGACTAAATCAGATAATAAGGAAATGCGATATGCTCCATATTTATCCACTAATTGAGCACTAAAGAAAATGGAAAAGAGCAGGGGAAGGATTTTTGCAGACATTATGGCAGCAACTAATAGTGGGCTGCCCGATATTTCCAAAATCAACCATGGGATAGCAATTTCAGTAATGGCATTTCCTAGAATAGAAACGCCATTGAATGCCAGTAATCCGCTAAGTTGAAAAGGTATGCGTTTGGTCATGTGGTTATATAAGCTTACAGTTCTCCCGGCCTGCGTGGGGGATTACGGCCCGTGAAGTTAGTTGTAGCACTGCGGATCTCTTGTCCAAAAATATCAACCCGTGCCTGAAATGGTGGGAATGGCAAGGTGATATCATGTTTGCGGAATTCCTGCAAAATATGTTGATGTACTTCATGACGGGCAGGCATACGATGCCCCATCTCTGCGGCATAGGCACGTAGTTCATAAATCTGAATGCCTTGTTGCAAATCCACTAAATATACTTCCGGCATTGGGTTATCGAGAATAAAGGGGGAGCTTTTGGCCGCAGACATTAATATGTCGGTGGCGTTTGCGGAGTCAACATCAGTCGGCACAGGGATTGTCAGGACGATACGCGTGATCGTGTCAGACAGTGACCAGTTGATGAATTGCTCTGTAATAAAGGCCTTGTTGGGAACAATAATCTCTTTTTTGTCCCAGTCAGACAGGGTTGTTGCCCGTGTATTGATCTTCGTGATGCTGCCTGTCAGGCCACGGATAGTCACGGTATCACCAATGCGGATCGGTTTTTCAAATAAGATGATCAGACCAGAAATAATATTGGTGAAAATTTCCTGTAAGCCAAAACCAAGCCCAACCCCCATTGCAGCAATTAGCCATTGTATTTTTGACCATTCAATACCTACCAGAGAAAAACCCACCAAACCACCAATGAGGGTAATGCTATATTTGGTCAATGTCGTAATGGCATAGCCTGTTCCCGGTGTCAGCACTAAGTGCTGTAACAGGGCGAGTTCCAGCAGGGCTGGTAAGTTACGGACGAGTTGCGTAGTAATGACAATAACTAAGATTGCAATTAATACGGAACCCAGAGTAATTGGCTGAACGCTATCAACACCATTGATGGTTGTACTCACGTCCCAGAGTCGAATATTTTCAAGGAAAGAGAAGGCTGAATGTAGCTCAGACCACAATAGGATAAGTGAAACTAGCGCTATCATTGTCAGGATCGAGCGTACTAACCCTAACGATTGGGCGCTGATGGCATCCAAATCAATGACTGGCTCTTCAATCTCGATTGATCCCTCTATACTGCTATTAATATTGCCCGAATCTTCCTCACTTTTGGCGCGCTGGGCCAATATTTCTGCACGGCGTTGTTTTGCCCGCTCAAAAGCTATTTTACGGCGCTGGATCAGCATCCATCGACGTACAATGTGGTAAATGACCAGCAGGAAGAACCAGATGGCGACAGAGGTTTCCAGACGGCCTAATAGCGCCTGTGAGGTTTGCAGATAACCCAAGATCGAAGCGAGTGCCGCTAAGATTGGGGCTGAGAGCAGTATCCACCATAGGACAGAACTAACAATATTCTCGCCTGAACCATGTTTGTCCATATAGAGTGGAATGCCGGCGCGTTTTAAGCTGCTGGTGACCAAACTCAGCGAGATACAGAGCATGATGAAACATAGCCTGCCGAGGGTTGCGATAAAATCCTGGTCTTTGTAATGATTAAAAGTGATCAATGCCATCATCAGAGGCACGATCAGAAAAATGGAAAGACGATAGAAACGCATCGCTCGCTTGATGCGTTCTTCCGGCCAGCGAAAATGGGCGATAAATAAACCATTGGGATGGGCAAAGGCCGCACTGAGCATAAAGATCCACAGAACGGGGGTGGTTTCACGTACACCATTACCTATTGCGGTAGCCATTGGATACTGCCATGCGTTTTGTAACCCATACCCAATGGCTGACCAAAGCATTGGTAACGGTAATGCCGCGACAACAGACCAAAAAACGGTGCGCATAGTCAGAGAGAAATGATCTTGTGTCACTTTCCCGATGCGATTGCTCGAACGCTCAAGAAAAGCATGATACTGGCGGTGTGAACTAACACTAAAAATAACCAGTAATAAAGTACCCAGCAAATAGAGCAGAGTATCTTGTTTGGTTAACATGCTGTGGATAGCGGCACCCAACTGAGAGAACGTGTCCAGAGATAACAGACGCGTCAGATTTTGCACCACCTTTAATGGATAATTGAGCGATATAGGATTGACATCGGCTACCCAGAACAGATAGCGGTGGGTAGCATCCTGAACTTCTTTCAGGGCATCATTTAATTTGTTGGTGATGACCTTGAATTGTGTCTGTTCCAGTATCTCATTGTCATATCCTGATAGCAGGGAATTTAATAGCTCTTTCCTGGTGCGGATAAGTGACTCATAGACCTTTTTTTGCTCTGGCGTCAGAGTGTGATATGAGGGCAATGTTTGCTCAAGAGGCTGTTGCAGCTGCTCCAGCATTTCCTCATATTTCAGTCTTTCGACCCGCAATTCGACAATATCCCTGTCAATTTGCTGGGATTTTGACATATCGGGAATATGGGTGACTCTCGCCCTCAAGGTTTCGCCAAGTGCAGTGGAATCGTTTAGCCATTGTGCTTGTTCACGGATAGTATTAAGTGTTTGGAGAACAAAAAGAATTTCGCTATTGGCCTTGCGCTGTTTTGAACCAATGGCTTCCATTCTCTGGGCTTGTTGATTGAGCATTTGCGACAATTGGCGGTTTTGCTGGAGTTCATCCTGCAAAAACGTTGGCAGTTTTTCTCCACTCTGCTCCGCCAGCATTTCTGTATACTCCAGTGCAGATTCCGTTTTCTGCTGGCGTTGGGTATTTAACTGGCTGCGTAATTGCTGGAGTTTAAAATCCAGTCGTTGATAGCGTTTTTTGTATAATTCTGCGCGTATGCGCGCAATCTCCTGACGATTATTGACAGAAAGTTGAGCCATCTCCAGTTCATCAACCATAGCCTTACGAGCATTGACTTCTGCTTGTGCCAGCGCTAATTGCGCTTTGGACAGTGGGGTGGAAGGTGAATCCAGAGACTGGAACCGAGAAGTTGCCTCAGCCAGCAAACGCTTTGCTTCAGCCTGTTGTTGAGGCAATTGACTCATGGAATCACTGATTTCTCGGAGCTTATCCTGTTCGTGCTGTAATTGGCGTCCTTGTTCCTGTAATTCGTTATTTGTCTGGATAATTTGTTGTTCTAAATTACTGATAGGCTGATTGGCCGGAATGGGAGTAGCGGCATTGTTTTCAGCAAGAATTTTTTGGCGTAGTTCTTTGATGATTTTAGGAAATTCATCAATGGCTTGTCGATATTTCTGGGTACGCTCATTGGCGGATTTTGTATCATTAACCCAATTTATTGCCCCTTGAAGTGCATGTGTGATTTCAGAATCTTGTGAGCGTTTGCTGCCCCCAACTTGCTTCAGCTCTTGTTTGAGTTGGGTTTCATCCAACTGAGGCACAGAAGCAAAAGCCGGGCTCGCAATTAAGAGGCTGAGAAGTAAACTGATAATCAGGCGCACAATAAGGGGCTCCTTGGTTATAAATTAGTTGATGAGATCTTTAATTCTTTGATTCATCGTTATTTACTGTGGATTCTTCTAATGTGACAGTCTGTGCCATCATGTCTCCCATACGGGTTTGTGAACCACTGTATAAGTTGTTGGCAAAATTAATCTGATTAGCCGCAAACAAGTTGATCACGGTTGAACCCAGCTTGAATCGCCCCATTTCCTCTCCTTTTTTGAGGGATATGACGCCTTCTTGACCTTCTGTAGGGTAGGTCCAACGCTTGATGATGCCTTCACGCGGAGGTGTGACACAGCCACTCCAGACAGTTTCAATACTGCCAACAATGGTCGCACCAACCAGAATTTGCCCCATGGGGCCAAACTCTGTCTCAAATACACAGATAACGCGTTCATTACGCGCAAATAAGTTTGGCACATTGGCTGCCGTCAATGGGTTTACTGAGAACAGATCACCAGGGACATAGATCATCTCTTTGAGCACGCCATCACATGGCATGTGGACACGGTGATAATCTCTTGGCGATAAGTAAGTCGTGATAAATTGACCATTACGGAACTGTTCGGCCAGTTGATACTGTCCTGCCAGCAGTGCTTCTATCGTGTAATAGTGGCCTTTAGCCTGAATAATCTGATCTTCGCGGATTGCCCCAAGCTGGCTGACGGTGCCGTCTGCTGGCAGAGCCAATTGGTGGTCTTCATTGGCGATAGGGCGAATGCCATCCTTAAGAGGGCGGACAAAAAATTCATTGAATGTTGAATAAGCAGTGAATGAAGGCGCTTTTGCCTCATTCATATCCACTTTATAGGCCTTGGCGAAAGCTTTGATGGCAAGCTGTGTCAGCCAGCCCGCTTTTTTATTGGCAAACCAACCTGCCAGTTTTGTAATGCATTGTTTTGGCAGTAAATATTGTAGACTGATTTTAAAATTATCCAGCACGTAAACCTCTTGGATCTCTTCTTGGCAAATTGGACAAAAGTTGGCTATTGTACCTGCCATTATTTTTAATGTCAGGGTATCGTTAATTATTGCCTTATTTTTGAGCGGTTGTGAAATTTCGGCGTGGTTTAACCTGTGCCATGCTTTCCAGAATCCGGTGGTAATTTTCGAAACGTTCCTGAGCAATCGCGCCTTGTTCCAATGCTTTCCTTAGAGCACATCCAGGATCGTCCAGATGTTTGCAATCACGGAACTTACATCCTCCCAGATATTCGCGGAATTCGATAAAACCTTGTGTAACCTGCTCTGGCGTTAGGTGCCACAATCCAAACTCACGGACACCTGGAGAGTCGATCACATCTCCCCCCAGTGGAAAATGGTAAAGGCGTGCTGTGGTCGTAGTATGCTGACCGAGGCCTGAGTTATCTGAGACATTATTAACCAGAATATCTTCTTTCATGTCGGGCAACAGGGAATTGAGCAAGCTGGATTTCCCGACACCAGATTGGCCTGCAAAGATACTGATTTTGTTAGCCAACAGTGCGGTCAGTTCAGGGATACCCTCGCCGGTATAGCTGGAAACTTCCAGTACGCGATAGCCGATATGACGATAGATATCCATGACATCGTTAACCCACTCACGGCTTTCGGCATCCAACAGATCGATTTTATTGAGTACGATCAGAGGCTCGATATTGAGTGTTTCACATGCGACTAAATAGCGATCGATAATATTCAGTGAGAGTTCAGGCAAAATAGCGGAAACTATCACGATTTGGTTGATATTTGATGCAATGGGTTTGATGCCATCATAGTAGTCAGGACGAGTAAGAACGGAAGTGCGCTCATGAACCGCTTCTACGATACCATTCACTTTGACATCAGACTGGAGTTGTAGCGCGGGGCGCCATACAACGCGATCACCCGTGACTAAGGAGTGGATTGTTCTGCGGATATTGCAACGCTGTATAGAAGAATCGGCTGCTTCAATATCGGCATGTTGCCCGAATCGGCTGATCACCACCCCTTCTTGTGGCTCACCAAACTGGCTGTCATCCATTTCTGACTGTTGAGCATTGGCCTTATTCAGCTTGCGCTGATGATTGGCTTGCACACGGCGTTGTTGCCCTTTAGAGAGTTTATTTTTAGCCACCGAACCTCACTTATTTTTTGTTTATCTTTCATCTATCTTGCTGATCATCGCTGTGAGTGATCAAAAACGTTATGATACCTCACAGATACAGACTACCTCTTTTGAAGGAAACTAGGATATATCATGTCAAAAAGTGAGAACAATCTTATCTGGATAGATTTAGAGATGACGGGTTTAGATCCCGAGCGCGATCGCATAATTGAAATTGCGACTATTGTCACCGATTCGGAATTGAATATCCTTGCAGAAGGGCCTGTAATTGCGGTTCATCAGCCGGATGCGCAATTGGCATTAATGGATGAATGGAATGTGCGGACGCATACTGCGAGTGGATTAGTCGAACGTGTAAAGCACAGCCAGTTTGATAATGTGCAAGCTGAAAAAGCAACCATTGCTTTTCTGGAACAATGGGTGCCGGCAGGAAAATCACCCATTTGTGGCAATAGTGTGGGGCAGGATCGTCGTTTCCTGTTTCGTTATATGCCAGAGTTGGAAAAGTATTTTCACTACCGTTACCTGGATGTCAGTACGCTGAAAGAATTGGCCCGTCGTTGGAAGCCTGAAATGCTGTCGGGATTCAGTAAGAAAAATACCCATCAGGCCTTGGATGATATTCGGGAATCCATTGCTGAATTGGTGTATTACCGTGAGCACTTTATCCAAAAATAAAACGTGATCCAAAAATAAAGAGCGGTATTTGATACAAGATTTGTACGTAAATTAATCTCTGTATTGATGGTTAAGCGGATTGTTTGCTGGTTTAATCATCAATCGGAGGGAAAATACAATTTTTTGTGTTGTGGGACTTGCCAGAGGAATAATTTCTCGTATAATGCGCTTCCCGTACCGGTGAAGAATTTCAACAGTACGCCATACCAGAATATATGCGGGAATAGCTCAGTTGGTAGAGCACAACCTTGCCAAGGTTGGGGTCGCGAGTTCGAGTCTCGTTTCCCGCTCCAAATTAAAATTTATTCGGGTATATCAAGTCAGGCTTAATGCAAGCCGTACAAAATGCGGGAATAGCTCAGTTGGTAGAGCACAACCTTGCCAAGGTTGGGGTCGCGAGTTCGAGTCTCGTTTCCCGCTCCAAATTCGGGACTGTAGATATGATAGAAGTCTGCAAGTCATAGAAAAAAGGGCCTGATGGCCCTTTTTTCGTTATAAGAGAATAAATTACCAACTTATTTCTATAACGTTTTCAACAACGCTTCTTTACTTTCCAACATGCGTTTCATCGCTTTTTGTTTCACATGACCAAAACCACGTACTTGATCAGGCAGTTCTGCGAGTTGCAGGCAAGTTGCCAGATTATTGCGTTCCATTTTTTCGATTAAAAAATCAATTAATCGCTCATATTCAAGCAGCAAATTTCTTTCCTGTTTACGCTCTTCCTGATAGCCAAAAATATCAAAAACAGTGCCACGCAGCGATTTACATGCGGCAAGAAAGCGCAATACAGGAACGATCCACGCACCATATTCCTTTTTTCCTCGTTGGCCTGTACGGGGATCTTTGCGACTGAAGAGAGGAAGGCTAAGGTGAAAGCGAATGGTATCTGTATTATCAAATTGCGAGTGGAGCTTATCGAAAAAACCGGTTTTAACGTAGAGTCGGGCGACTTCATATTCATCTTTATACGCCATTAGCTTGAATAAGTTTTCAGCAACGGATTGAGTGATTTCTTCTGCATCGATCTGCTGAGCCACCATTTGAACCTGGGCAATACGGCTAAGATAACGCATCGCATATTTTTCATTTTGATAATCAACCAGAAATTGATACCGATGCATAATGAGATCGTCCAAACTTTTTATATTTTCTTGCGGCGTAATATTGAGGTGTTTTTGCAGAATATCGGGTTGTGCTGCCGCGATGCGGCCGATACAGAAAGCTCGTCGGGCATTATCTGCTGAGGCTCCCAGTTCTTGCATGGCATTGTCGATGGCAGGTAATGTGATTGGAAGCTTGCCGAGCTGCCAGGCATAACCTATTAATATGATATTTGTTTGATCTCTGTCACCGACTAGATGAGCAGCCATTATTTCTGCATCAATGGAAAGTAATGTTTGTGTATGTTGATTCAGGGTATCTAGCATTTTGGGGTGATCCAAATCCAGCATAGGGGAACGAAGCATCGTGCCGATTTGGGTTTCATGGGTGTTCAGTATGCATTTTGTTGATCCCCTTGACATCACTTCCAGTGCATTTTGCCCTGTGGCAGCCACCAAATCAGCGGCAATAACCAGATTAGCGCGCCCGCGATCAATCCTGACTTGATGCAGTTTATCCTTGTCATGGCATAGCCGAACATGGGTTATGGCTTCCCCGCCTTTTTGCGCAAATCCGGTAAAATTGAGCAGACTCACAAAGCCGTTATCTAATTGTGCAGCATTGGCAAGTAGATGCCCTGCGGTGACGATACCTGTACCGCCGATACCGACTAACAGGATTTCATAAGGTGTTTCGGCAGAAGCCAGTGTTGGTTGAGGTAGTTTGTGGATAATTTTATCTAACTCAGTCTGTGCGATAATCTTACTGAGATCTGCACGTGGGTTGGCATTTTCGACAGTGATAAAGCTGGGGCAGAATCCTTTCAGGCAGGACAGATCTGAATTGCAAACGTGTTGGTCTATCTTGCGTTTAGTGCCTAAAGGCGTTTTGACTGGAATGACGGCAAGGCAATTTGATTGTATTTGACAGTCACCACATCCCTCACAGACCCATTCATTGATGACGGCGCGCCGCGTTACTTTTGGCGCTAACCCCCGTTTTCTTTTACGACGTAGTTCTGTGGCACAGGCTTGATCGTAGATGAGTACCGTTACGCCAACGATATCTCGAAGATGTTTCTGAACATCTTCGAGATAATCTCGTTCATAGAGCTTCACATTGGCAAGAAGACGGTTTTTATATTTATCCATGTCATCCGTCACGACAACCACTTCTTTCACACCTTCAGCAATCATTAAAGAAGCAATTTGCGATAGGGTGATATTTCCATCCAGCGGTTGCCCACCTGTCATCGCCACAGCATCATTGAACAGCAATTTGTAAGTAATGTGGCTTCCTGCGGCGACTGATTGGCGAATGGCTAAGTGACCAGAATGGAAATAGGTGCCATCGCCCAGATTTTGAAAGACATGGGAGCGATTGACAAATGGGGCATGTCCTATCCAGTCGACACCTTCTCCCCCCATTGGCAAGAGGCCGTTTCCAGTGTTGCGATCCATCCACGTAGCCATAACATGGCATCCAATACCAGGCTGAGCTTGGCTACCGTCTGGTAAGCGAGTTGAAGTGCTATGAGGGCACCCAGCGCAAAAATACGGTGTGCGTTTGGGCAAAGTCGCATCGTGCTGACTGGTAGTCGTTGACCATTCTGGTGGTACGGAGAGAAATAAATTGAATTGTTGTAACCATCCAGAAAGTGGGGCGGCAAGGCGTGAAGGGCGCAGTTCGACGTCAGCGGGTAACAATTTCTGACCAAGATGGTTATGTTTACCTATCAGATTGGTCATTTTCTGTAACTTAACTAATTGATGAGCCAGCAACATCTCAACGATGGCTGCTTTTTCTTCAATAATAAAAATATGACTGACTTGGGTAGCAAGCTCGCTGAGAAGCGGCGATAAAGGATAAACCAAACGGACATGGAGAAAAGCGACACCTTGTTGGGCTAGTTCAGAAGGCGTGAGGCCCCCGACACGCAGGGCTTCCATAACATCCTGATGGGCCTTACCAACCGTTACCAATAAAGCATGTGGGTGTTTGCAGGGGGCGAGCAGGTAATCAATGGGATTAAGTTTAGCGAACTCTTCGACGGCTTTTAGTTTATAGGCCAGGCGCTTTTCAATTTGTGGGCCAGGGAGATCAGGCCAGCGCCAATGCAATCCATCGGGGCCAGGATCAACGTGGGGAATTTTATAATCAGGGAATGGCTTGCTTTCTCTGACGGTACCGCTTTCCACAACTTCACTGATTGCTTTAAAGCCAAACCATGCACCGCTGACACGTGATGCTGCCCAGCCCCATAAACCGACACTCATATAATCGGCAACTGATGCTGGGTGCAAAACAGGCATACTCCATGCCATCATCGCGAGATCAGATTGGTGAGACATGGAAGAAGAGACACAACCGTGATCGTCGCCGGCAATAACCAGCACACCACCGGTTGGTGAGGAGCCGTAGGCATTGCCATGTTTAAGTGCATCACCGGAACGATCGACACCTGGCCCTTTGCCGTACCACATACCAAAAACGCCGTTAACCTGTCGGTCTGGATCTGTTTCGACTTTTTGTGTTCCTATCAGTGCATCGGCTGCGAGATCTTCATTGACGGCAGGTTGAAAACGAATGCTGGCTTGGATAAGTTCTTTGCTGTGTTGCCATAATGTTTGATCTAAGCGGGCTAAAGGAGAGCCTCGATAACCTGAAACAAACCCCGCCGTGTTGAGATTGTGGATTTCATCCAACTCAGCTTGAGCGAGTAGAAGGTCAACCAGCGCCTCAGTGCCCGTGACAAATTTAGATTGATAATGTCGAGCCATGTTCCTGACCCTCTCTTAAGAGAATAATCATCTAAGTAACAACGAAAATTGTTGTTAATCTATTTCCACAAAATCGTTAGGACAAGCATAAATCTTATTAGATGTTGGTTAATTGTTTATTTAATGTTAACTCTATGCTGTTTGGTATTCCAGATAACTGTTGGGGTGATGGTAGGGATTTTTTATGCCAGGCGGGAGTGAGTGTCTTTTGAGCGTTTAGCATGGGAGTAAATGCAAAGAACTTGCCATTCTATTTTAACATGTTCATAATGGCGCCCACTCTTGATATGCAGGATCTAAGAATTACCTATAACTCATAAGGTTAACAGGCTTCAAAATCAGCATTCGGGTATCTTAAGCTAATAACATTAGCTGTCAGCGACGCGGGAATAGCTCAGTTGGTAGAGCACAACCTTGCCAAGGTTGGGGTCGCGAGTTCGAGTCTCGTTTCCCGCTCCAATTTCCTCCATTTTGTTATCTTCTTCCCATAAAAATATTTGTGTTTGTATTTTATCTATTTTTTCGTTCTGCTTTTTCCTTTGAATAAGAAAAATCAATTATCAAAACTGCATTAACATGCTAAACCGACATTATTTAGGCATAGAGATTGTCGGATAACTTTACTTGTTCTATCGCATTATTGCGGGATAGAGGTGAGGAATATTAACTTTTTATACATGGATCATCATAACATTCATTATCACGATAGCGCTGGAATTTGATATCGCTTTTCTGACTAATTCACAGGAATATATTTCAGTGCATTGAAAAGTAAAATTTTTTGTTGGCACTGGAAAGGTAATATCCCTCATGATCACCATTGAGATCCTGCGTCTGTAGAATAATTGCAGCAGGTATTAATGACATTCATAGATTCTGCTCTTTGCGATATTTAACATCTGTATTGTCGTTATGCTTCTCCTAAATAGGGGCAATTATCTTCGTGTATTCATCGCTGGTGCTGATTAAAAGACCTCTTTTCTTGACCTTTAAAAAATCGTAGCTAAATGGGTTTTCATAATACTGAGAGTATCAGATGTTGGAGTTCCTTACCCCGTGCGCCGCGCGGGGTAAGGAATACTCCTGCCATTTTGAAACGCTATTTAGCGATAGGAGTATAGAAGCGATGATAAGAACTGGAGAAAGATATCTTGATGATTTGCGTGATGGTCGAACCATTTTTATCAACGGGGAGAAGATCACAAATCATGTGGATCATCCAGCGTTTAAGAATGCCATTAGATCGGTTGCAAACTTATATGATTATAAAGTTGAACATGCCGATAAGATGACTTTTAAGACCGAAACAGGCGAGCAGATTGGCCTGTATTGGCAATTACCGTCTACACCGGAAAAATTAATTGCTCGTGGTCAGGCTGCATATGAGTGGGCTAAGCAGACAGTAGGTTGGCTTGGAAGAAGCCCTGATTATGTCGCATCAGCTCTTACCGGAATGATAACGCATATCGAGTTATTTGAATCTTATTCACAAGAACGGGCCGATGCTTTGCGAAATTATTTTTCCTATGCGAGTGAGAAAGATCTTTATTTGACTTATGCGTTGATTAACCCACAAGGCGACCGTTCAAAAACACCTGGTGAGCATACTAAAAATATTTACCACACTCTTGGTGTAGTGGAAAAGAATGCTAAGGGGATTATTGTCAGAGGGGCAAAAATGTTGGCAACAGGGGCCGCTCTGGCAGATGAAGTTTTGGTTGGTACACATTATCCCTTTAAACAGGGAATTGATGAGCGATATGCACTCTCTTTCGCTCTGCCACTTAATACCAAAGGCATCAAAATCATTTCAAGAAAATCTTACGAATTAGGGGCAAATCCCAGGGATTATCCTCTATCGTCTCGGTTCGATGAAAATGATTCAATGATCTATTTTGATGATGTGCTGGTGCCTTGGGAAAGGGTGTTTGTCTTCGAAGACATTGAAATGTGCCTCACGCAGTTAGACTCAACGGCAACAGAAGTAATGATGGATACCCAAAGCCTGGCTCGTTATGCTGTGAAGTTGCATTTTTTGGCCGGATTGGCTCAGGCGATGGCTGAAACAAACGGTGTTGAGCAGATCCCCGCGGTGAAGGAATCACTTGCACAGTTAGCCTGCTATGCAATGAATGTCGAAGGGCTGTTCAATAGCGTATTTCATTGCCCTAAAGTTGATAACGGGTTTTATATACCGGATAAAACACTGCTTTACACCTATCGGGTTATCTCGCAGTCAATATATCCCAAGGTATTAGAAACAATAAGGAAGTTAGCTGGTGGTGGCATTTTGATGTTGCCATCAAGTGAGGCAGATTTAGAAGATAGTGAAATTTTAGGCATCATTGAGAAAACACAATATTCGTCAATTGCTTCTCCTGTCGAAAGGGTCAGGTTGATGAAGTTGGTGTGGGATGCGGTTGGGTCAGAGTTTGCTTCAAGGCATCTCCAATATGAGTTGTTTTATGCAGGAGCCCCTTATCAGACGTTAGGGCGTCTTTATAAGCAGTACGATTGGGAAGCGTCCAGAGCATTGGTGGAGAAGATAAGAATACGTTAATTTGGGGCATGGAGACGTAGTCGGTAAGGAATAATGAGTAAGGAAAAGTGCCAGCGTGGAATGTTGGCACTTATTGCAAACCCCACCCAAAATAAATTGTCGATAAAGCGCTTGCTATCCTGCCCCAACAGGTCCATAATGCCGCCTCATTTTTGAGTGGGCAGAGGAAAATTTCTCCACTAGCGTCTAGAATGGATGAGTAAGCTATTACTTTGCTGCTGGTTTCTGGTGTTCTTGACTAGAACTCAATTCTTGTTTTTTATCCACAGTTTTTAACATTATCACCTTATTTAGTCACTTGATGATACTCTACTTGTTACACAGAGTTATCCACAGGAGGCTGCTTTGTATTTGCTTTTTTTGACTTATCATTCACAACAACAGTTCAAACTTAACTTATTGATTAATTAAAGTAATTAACCTAATTTAAAAATAATATGATCAACATTTATTCTCTGTTTGTTAGTTGATCAGCAAAGTATTTTTATTTTATTCACAAGGAAATGACCGGTTTTTTTTACCAGAAACTTAGGTGATTAATTATTAGGCATCTCTGGGTAATCCTTTGGTTATTGCTCTTATCAAGCGTTTTTGTTGTGAGGTTTGAACCTCAATGGCATTAGCATTCCGGCGGGCTATTTGTTGGGTTATCGCCCAGTGGATATGTTCATCCAAAACTTCACTTAAGCCGACCCTTTTTTCCAATGCTAACACGATGTCGTCTTGATACGGTGCATTACCCAGGGCGACGGAAATGTTGCGTAACCAGCGCGAATATCCAATACGGCGAATTGCCGACCCTTCCGTGATACGCAGAAACTTTTCCTCACTCCAATTGAATAACTCTAGCAGGTCAGGGGCATGCAGTGCGGCACGTGGGCTAAAGTCAGTTTCATCTGTTAATTGAGAAAAGCGGTTCCAGGGGCAAATAAGCTGGCAATCATCGCAACCATAAATCCGGTTACCCATCAGTGGGCGAAATTCTTCTGGAATGGCACCTTCTAATTCAATGGTCAGATAAGAGATGCAGCGTCGGGCATCAATGGTGTAAGGCGCAACAATGGCACCGGTTGGACAAGTTGTCATGCAGGCTACGCAGCGTCCGCATTGTTCCTCTTGTGGAATATCAATGGGCAGGGGAAGATTAATCAGTAATTCACCAAGGAAAAACCAGGAGCCAGATTCACGATTTAATATAAGTGAGTGTTTACCAACCCAGCCAAGCCCCGCTTTTTCTGCCAGAGGACGCTCCATAATCGGAGCGGAATCGACAAAAGGTCGAAAATTCAAAGTTCCCTGATATTCATGAGCGCTGCAATATTCTTGGATCTTGTCGCCCAGTTTTTTGAGACGCTGACGCAGCAGTTTATGATAATCTCGGCCCAACGAATAGCGGCTAATATAACCCATTTGCGGATTGTTAAGCGTACTGGCAAACGCCGCTTTAGCAGGCAGATAATTCATGCGTACACTGATAACCCGCAAAGTCCCCGGCAGAAGCTCGTGGGGACGGGCGCGCATCATACCGTGACGAGTCATCCAGTCCATTTCGCCATGATATTGCTTATCAAGCCATTCCTGTAGCTTTGGTTCTTCTGCCGATAAATCAGTGTCACAGATGCCGATTTGCTGGAAGCCAAGGGAAAGGCCCCATTGCTTGATGTTGGTTGCCAGAAGATGCAGATCGAGAGGGGTTGCCATGAAATATCAAATTACTGCTGAAAGAGAGGAGTTAGCTTAACACAGAGGGAATTGAATACAAAAAATGCGATATATAGCTGTTACGGTAGCACAGAAGATAGTAAATGATAATGTCTGAATTATGTTATGGTTACTGGTTAGCTATTTAACTGATATGTCTACCTGATTAGTTTCTCATTCAATAAATCAAAACAGATATTTTTCAATGAAAGAACTCGTTTTATCACTTCCAAATGAAAATGCCACAGTTGCATTGGGTAATGCAGTGGCGGCAGTTGGCGATCGCGGCTATGTTATTTATCTATATGGCGATCTTGGTGCGGGAAAAACCACATTCAGCCGTGGTTTTCTGCAAGCTCTCGGCCACCAGGGGCATGTGAAAAGTCCGACTTATACGTTAGTCGAGCCTTATGCCTTACAACCACGGCCTGTCTACCATTTCGATCTTTACCGTCTGGCTGATCCTGAAGAGCTGGAGTTTATGGGGATCCGGGATTATTTCCATCAGGACTCCATTTGTCTGGTGGAATGGCCCCAGCAGGGCGCTGGCGTTTTGCCTGATGCAGATATTGAGTTGCACCTGAGTTATGACAGTGAAGGGCGCCAGGCACGTTTTATTGCGTTATCTGAATATGGTGAAAGTCTGTTGGATAATTTGAAGTCCTTATGAAGGAATACCCGACCATGATGAATGCCTTTTTCGTGGATGTGATAAAAAAATGGCGTGCCTATTGGGTGATGGCCTGTGTTTTATTTTTCATGTTGAGCCAGTTGGTTATGACGGCAGCATCGGCGGCGACGCTGTCGAATATTCATGTGAAGAATGCTCCAGCTGAGGCTGTAGTAACGCTGGAATTCGCTGGCGGGCATCCTGATTATCGGTTCTTTTCTTTGCATTCTCCTGAACGGTTGGTGGTAGATATTCGCCAACCCGGTAAAGTTATTGGATTACCAATGCTTTTATCCGGCCAGAATCTGGTAAAACGGGTTCGCTCCAGCCAGCCACCTGATTCACATCATCAGCGGGTGGTGTTGGAATTGGTACATAAGGCCACAGTGACCTCTACGGTGAAAAATGTCGGCAATAAATCGCAAGTAGTGATGACACTGAAAGCCCATGGAGTAGCGAAAAATTCACCTGTATCGAATCATCATGCCCTACAAAATGAAAGTAAGCGATTACTTACAAATAATGCACAACTTACAGGAAAAGAGACTCAGCCAGCATCGAACCACCGTGAGCAAAGTGTGAAAAAGCAGTCTGTGCAAGGAAAAGTATCTCGTCCGATTGTTGTTGCTATTGATGCGGGGCATGGAGGGCAAGATCCTGGGGCGATTGGGCAACGGGGGTTGAAAGAAAAAAATGTCACGATTAATGTTGCTCGTAAATTGGAAGTCCTTTTGCGTAACGATCCCATGTTCACGCCTGTGTTGACGCGAAATGGCGATTATTTTATCTCTGTGGCAGGACGTTCTGAAGTCGCCCGTAAACATAAAGCCAATATACTGGTATCAATTCATGCCGATGCCGCTCCCAACCGCAGTGCCAGAGGTGCTTCTGTCTGGGTGCTCTCCAACCGCCGTGCAAACAGTGAATTGGGGAATTGGTTGGAGCAGCATGAAAAACAATCGGAATTACTGGGCGGTGCCGGCGATGCTCTCGCCAATGGCACAGATCCGTATCTGAGTAAGGCCGTGCTGGATTTGCAATTTGGGCATTCACAGCGGGTTGGTTATGACGTCGCCATGCAGGTATTGAGCCAGCTATCCAGAATTGGTTCCCTGCATAAACGTACACCAGAACATGCAAGCCTTGGTGTTTTGCGCTCGCCGGATATTCCGTCCATTTTAGTGGAAACGGGTTTTATCAGTAACGTATCTGAAGAAACGTTATTAGGCTCCAGTCAATATCAGGAAAAACTGGCACAGGCCATTCATTCGGGATTACGTCATTATTTTCTGGCTAACCCGTTGCAGTCTGCACCAAAGTAACCAAATATAGCCTATCAAGGCTCTGAACTGTAAGTAAGGTCACATTATGGCTATCAAGATATTACCCCCACAATTGGCAAACCAGATTGCTGCCGGTGAAGTGGTTGAACGCCCTTCTTCTGTGGTGAAAGAGTTAGTGGAAAATAGCCTTGATGCCGGTGCAACCCGTATTGATATTGATATTGAACGGGGTGGCGCAAAGCTTATCCGAATCCGCGATAATGGCTGTGGAATAGCCAAACAGGATTTGATGCTGGCACTGGCGCGCCATGCAACCAGTAAAATTGCGTCATTGGACGATTTGGAAGCGATTGTCAGCATGGGTTTTCGTGGGGAGGCCTTAGCGAGTATCAGCTCTGTTTCAAGGCTGACATTAACTTCCCGTCCTGAAAGCCAGGCAGAAGCGTGGCAATCTTATGCCGAAGGCCGTGATATGGATGTCACGGTAAAACCTGCTGCTCACCCTGTGGGGACAACGGTTGAAGTGTTGGATCTGTTTTATAACACCCCTGCCCGCCGAAAATTCCTGAGAACAGAAAAAACAGAATTTGGCCATATTGATGAAGTCGTGCGTCGAATAGCTTTGGCGCGGTTGGATGTCGCCATTAACCTCAATCACAATGAGAAATTGGTGCGCCAGTATCGCCCTGCTAAAGATGAGTCTCAGCATGAACGGCGTCTGGCCGCCATTTGTGGGACTGCTTTTGTGCAACAGGCGCTGGCGTTATCATGGCAGCATGATTCCTTGTCCATTAAGGGTTGGATTGTAGATCCCGTGAATACGGCAGTGAGCGAGATCCAATATTGTTATGTCAATGGGCGTATGATGCGGGATCGCCTGATTAATCATGCGATTCGTCAAGCTTATCAGGATTTGATTAAGGGGGAACAACAACCCGCTTATGTTTTGTATCTCGAAATCGATCCGCGCCAGGTGGATGTCAATGTACATCCCGCTAAACATGAAGTGCGTTTTCATCAGGCTCGCCTGGTACATGATTTTATTTATCAGGGGGTGGCTGCGGTATTGAAACAACGCGGCACGGGAGATGAATTGGCACTGGGTTGTCAGGAGAGTGCTACAAGTTGGGTGCCGGAGAATCGCCCTTCTGCGGGAGAAAACCATTTTACCCGTAAGCGTGTTGAACAAGCGGATGAGGCCTCTTCACGACGTCATGAGCATCATGATCGTCGTACGCAACAAATGCATCATGGGGACAGCTACCAGAAAAAACAGGGGGAGTTGTACCAAAAAATGATGCAATTCTCCCCGGAAGAAAAACGCCCGTTATTTCCAGAGCGGGGTACGCGGGAAGGTGTATCGGTTTCTGCTACGTCTGTGCCAACGGGGCAGGGGAAACATAGCTTTGGAAAAGTATTGTGTATCTATGCAGGTTGTTATGCTTTGATCGAATCCCCATTGGGAATCGGACTGCTTTCCCTGCCCGTCGCTGAACGCTGGTTGAAACAGGCGCAACTCACCCCCGGAGAACAGGGGCTTAAATCCCAGCCGTTATTGATCCCACTGAAACTGGCTCTCAATCAGTCAGAAATGAGTGTCTTAAAGCAGAATAGTGACTTATTAAAGACTTTTGGCATTGAATCGACAGTCGCACATGGAAAAGTAACCATTCATGCGGTATCGTTGCCTCTGCGTCAACAGAACCTGCCGAAACTCTTGCCGGAACTGTTGGGCTATCTTGGGGAACAGTCAGCCGCTTCTGTTGAGCAGGTTGCCAGTTGGCTTTCCCGTCACGTGGATAGCGAGCATGAAACGTGGAACATCGCGCAAGCTGTCCAGCTTTTGGCTGATGTCGAACGCCTTTGCCCTCAGCTGGTGAGCTCACCGCCAGATGGGTTATTACAGTTAATTGATTTACAAGCAGTGGTGGCATTCCTTAATCATGAGTGATTTAAAAACTCAACATCTGCCGACAGCTATTTTTATCATGGGGCCGACGGCTTCAGGGAAAACAGCGTTATCGATCGCTTTGCGTCAGCATCTTCCGGTTGAATTAATCAGTGTCGATTCTGCTTTGATTTATCGTGGAATGGATATTGGGACAGCAAAACCTTCCGCAGAAGAGCAAAAATTAGCACCTCATCGTTTGATCGATATTCTTGACCCTGCGGCAGTCTATTCTGCTGCCGATTTTCGTCGTGATGCATTGCAAGAAATGGCAGAAATCACGGCGGCTGGGAGGATACCACTTCTGGTTGGTGGAACCATGCTATATTTCAAAGCATTGTTGGAAGGATTATCGCCTTTACCTTCCGCTGATCCTGTGGTTAGGGCGCAGATTGAACAACAGGCAGCAGAGCTGGGATGGGACGCGTTACATCGACAATTACAGGAAATTGATCCCGTTTCTGCGGTAAGGATTCATCCTAATGATCCACAACGTCTTACTCGTGCACTGGAAGTTTTTCGAATTTCGGGTAAAACTCTAACTGAGTTGACTGAAACGTCTGGAGAAATATTGCCTTATCGAGTTCATCAATTTGCGATTGCGCCAGCAAGTCGAGAAATGTTGCATCAGCGTATCGCAGCCCGTTTTGAACAAATGATCAAATCAGGGTTTGAAGATGAGGTAAAAGCACTTTATGCTCGTAGTGATTTGCATACAGATTTACCCTCCATTCGTTGTGTTGGTTATCGTCAGATGTGGTCTTACCTCGCGGGCGAAATCTCTCATGATGAGATGGTTTATCGTGGTATCTGTGCGACACGCCAATTGGCGAAGCGTCAGATTACCTGGCTCAGGAGTTGGGACAATGTGACCTGGTTGGATAGCGATCAACCTAAACAAAACCTAAACACAGTCATGCAGGTTGTTAGTACATAAATTCATTGATTGTGTACAATTGATCAGTACCCGTTATCAGTACAAAGTATCATTTTTGAGTAGTTACTTTTCGAACCAATCGGTTCTTAGTTAAAAACAACAAATAAGGAAAATATAGAATGGCTAAGGGGCAATCTTTGCAAGATCCATTCCTGAACGCTTTACGACGTGAAAGGGTCCCGGTTTCTATTTATTTGGTAAACGGCATCAAGTTGCAGGGTCAGATTGAATCTTTTGACCAATTTGTCATTTTACTGAAGAACACGGTTAGCCAGATGGTTTATAAACACGCCATCTCTACTGTTGTACCTTCCCGTCCTGTGTCTCATCATGGTAACAACCAGAATGTACCAACTAGTGTTGGAAATTATCATGCTGGCACTAACCCGGTAGTACAACAGGAAGGCGATGGCGCTGAATAAATCAGCAGCCGTGCCTGAAAATAAAAACATAGGTAGGGAGACTTTACCTATGTTTTTTCTAATTGGATTTTTACTCAGCCTGAGGGGTTGCACCGTTGTTTGATCGTTATGAAGGCGGAGAGTTAGCCGTTCTGGTGCATGTTTTCTTCTCACAGGAAAAAGATACGGAAAATCTCAGTGAATTCGAGTCATTGGTGACTTCCGCAGATGTTTCTCCTGTGCAGATTGTAACGGGAAGCCGGAAGGCACCTCATCCGAAATATTTTGTCGGAGAGGGCAAGGCAGAGGAAATTGCTGAAGCTGTCAAGAACAGCGGTGCAGATGTGGTGTTGTTTAACCATGCCCTCAGTCCTGCTCAGGAACGTAATCTTGAACGCTTGTGCCAATGTCGTGTCGTTGATCGCACGGGGGTGATTCTGGATATTTTTGCCCAACGGGCAAGGACGCACGAAGGCAAGTTGCAAGTTGAATTGGCACAATTGCGTCATCTGTCCACCCGTCTGGTTCGGGGCTGGACTCACCTTGAACGCCAAAAAGGGGGGATCGGGCTGCGTGGGCCTGGGGAAACCCAGTTGGAAAGTGACCGCCGTATGCTGCGTGACAAAATCAAACAGATTTTGGGGCGCCTCAACAAAGTTGAAAAGCAGCGTGAACAGGGGCGCCAGGCACGTAATAAAGCCGATATCCCAACCGTCTCCCTTGTCGGTTACACCAATGCGGGAAAATCCAGTTTATTCAATAAAATCACTTCTGCCGACGTTTATGCGGCTGACCAGCTTTTTGCCACCCTCGACCCGACACTGCGCCGAATAGCGGTGGATGATGTTGGTACGGTTGTTTTGGCTGATACAGTCGGTTTTATCCGCCATTTACCCCATGATTTAGTGGCAGCGTTCAAGGCGACTTTGCAGGAAACTCGGCAGGCGAGATTATTGTTGCATGTGGTTGATGCGACTGATCCTCGCTTCGATGAAAACATCATTGCTGTTGACAGTGTCCTTGAAGAGATTGAATCCAATGAGATCCCTTCGCTGATGGTGATGAATAAAATCGATATGTTAGACGATTTTATTCCCCGTATTGATCGTGATGAAGAAAATCGGCCGGTCAGAGTCTGGTTATCTGCACAAACTGGCGCAGGTATTCCTCTGTTATTGCAAGCATTGACTGAGCGCCTTTCAGGTGAAATTGCGCACTATAAATTGCACCTTCCACCTGAAGCAGGGCGTCTGCGTAGCCGTTTTTATCAGCTTCAAGCCATTGAACATGAATGGTTGGAAGAAAATGGCCGGGTGGGTGTTGAAGTCAGGATGCCAATGGTCGATTGGCGTCGTTTGTGTAAACAAGAACCAAAATTACCCGACTATGTTGTCTGATTGATTGGCGCAAGACAACAAACAGGGTATCATTTTATCCGTCATTTCAAGGTGCTTATAGTTATGGAGTGGCAGAGATGAAATGGCGGTGATGACATGACTGTGCCAGAATTGCAATGACAGCTCAGCACTGTCAAAAGTTATCACCCAATAATATTGGTTGCTTACAAAAACGATGAATTTCGTCGTTTCTGCCCACGGAGGCCGCGGTCAAACCTGTCAGGGACAGGCAACGGCCTGTGAAGTGGGAAGCCTCACCCATCTGGGTGGAGAGCAGTCACCTCTGAAAAACCAGTAAAACTAGAAAGTGGAGCTAAAACATGGCGTGGAATCAGCCCGGTAATAACGGACAGGACCGCGACCCGTGGGGAAGCAGCAATAATAATGGCGGCAACTCCGGCGGCAACAAAAAAGGTGGTCGTAACCGTGGGGCAACTGATCTCGACGATCTGTTCCGTAAGCTGAGTGAAAAACTCGGTGGTCTCGGTGGAAACAAAGGTGGAAATGGTTCTGGGCAGAACCCTAAATTTGGCGGGCGTCTTATTGGTCTTGCCGTTGCTGCTGCAATTGCTGTTTGGGTTGTCAGTGGTTTCTATACGATTAAAGAAACAGAACGGGGTGTAGTCACTCGATTTGGTAAGTTTAATCATGTTGTACAGCCTGGTTTGAATTGGAAAATGACGTTCATCGATCAGGTTAGGGCGGTTAACGTTGAATCTGTTCGCGATTTGGCAACGACGGGTGCCATGCTGACTTCAGATGAAAACGTGGTATTGGCTGAAATGAACGTCCAATACCGTGTTACCGATCCAGCAGCTTATCTTTTCAGTGTGACCAATCCTGATGATAGTTTGCGTCAGGCGACAGACAGCGCCGTGCGCGGTGTTGTTGGCAAATATTCGATGGAAACCAATCTGACGGAAGGGCGTACTATTGTCCGTAACGATACTCAGAAGGTACTGGAAGAGACTATCCGTCCATACAATATGGGTATTACTGTGGTCGATGTAAACTTCCAGGCTGCTCGTCCACCAGAAGAAGTTAAGGCTGCGTTCGATGATGTGATCGCAGCGCGTGAACAAAAGCAGCAAACCATTCGTGAAGCACGAGCTTACGAAAACGAAGTATTACCTAAAGCGAAAGGTGAAGCCCAGCGTATTATTGAGGATGCCAAAGCCTATAAAGTTAGCGCGGTATTGAATGCTAAGGGTGAAGTGGCAAGTTTTGCCAAAATCTTACCTGAATATAAGGCGGCACCAGAAATTACTCGTGAACGTCTGTATATCGAGACGATGGAACGTGTGTTGAGCAATACACGTAAAATCATTGCAAACGAGAAGAGTAACAACATGCTGTTATTGCCATTGGATCAAGCCGTGAAAGATCAGGCACACGCTCAGCAAAATACGTCCAATAACACAGCAGTACAGAAGATGATTCGTCAGAATCAACCTACACCACAACGGGAATCTAACACTTATGGTGGTAACGATAACCAGCGCGGTGATACGGTCAGAATAGGGAGACCATAATCATGCGTAATTCATTTATTGTTGCGATTATTGCGGTATTGGTTGTTCTCTATTCATCAATCTTTACTGTCAAAGAGGGCGAGCGTGGCATTGTGTTGCGTTTTAGTAAGGTTGTACGTGATGCAGAGAATAAACCGATCATCTATGAGCCGGGTTTGCATTTCAAAATTCCGTTTATGGAAACGGTTAAGACCCTTGATGCCCGTATCCAAACTATGGATATCAAGGCTGACCGTTTCTTGACACGTGAAAATAAAGACCTGATCGTTGATTCTTACTTGAAGTGGCGCATTAATGATTTCAGTCGTTACTATCTGGCAACAGGTAACGGTGATATTAACCGGGCTGAAATAATGCTGAGACGTAAGTTCAGTGACCGTTTACGTTCTGAAATTGGTCGTCTTGATGTACGCGGTATTGTGACTGATTCCCGTGGTCGTTTAACTACCGATGTGCGTGATGCCCTGAATCGGGGAACCCATGAAGAAGATGATGCAACGGATGTCGATAATGCCATTGCTTCTGCTGCGGCCTTGGTAGAAAAAGAAACAAAAGGCAAGCAACCGGCCATTAATCCAAACAGTATGGCGGCGTTAGGTATTGAAGTTGTTGACGTTCGTATCAAACAGATCAACTTGCCACAGGAAATTTCAGAAGCTATTTACCAGCGTATGCGTGCTGACCGTGAAGCAGAGGCGCGTCTCTTGCGTTCAGAAGGTTCGGAAGAAGCGGAAAAGATCCGGGCTGCTGCTGATAAAACAGCAACTGAAATCAAGGCTGAAGCACAGAGTGAAGCATTGGTATTACGTGGTGAAGGTGATGCGGAAGCCACTAAATTATTTGCGGATGCGTTCAACCAAGATCCCGAATTCTATGCATTTATCCGTAGCTTGCGTGCTTACGAGAAGAGCTTCAAATCTAACGGTAATGATGTAATGGTTCTCAGTCCAGATACTGACTTCTTCCGTTATATGAAAGCACCTGTGAAGTAATATCTTCTTAACCTACTGTAAGCCACTGTAAAAAAACGACAGTGGCTTTTTTATAACCCGCTGTAATTACCAATGGTTTACTTATTACTCAATTTATATAACGAAACGAAATAACCAGAAGTAATAAAAAATACTGAAAGGTGCTAAATGAGATGGTAGAATCCATTTTTAAGCAACCGAGTGAACTTTTGAAATGGGTAAGAACGTTGTCGTATTGGGCACCCAATGGGGTGACGAGGGCAAGGGTAAAATCGTCGACTTGCTGACTGAACGGGCTAAATATGTAGTTCGTTATCAAGGGGGCCACAACGCGGGCCATACACTAGTCATCAACGGTGAAAAAACCGTTCTCCACTTAATCCCATCCGGGATCTTACGTGAAAATGTCATTAGCATTATCGCAAATGGGGTCGTTTTAGCACCAGATGCTTTGATGAAAGAGATGAAAGAGCTTGAATCACGTGGGGTTCCTGTACGTGAGCGCCTGCTTATTTCTGAAGCTTGTCCGCTGATCCTGCCTTATCACGTTGCATTGGATAATGCCCGCGAAAAAGCGCGTGGTGCCAAAGCGATTGGTACAACTGGTCGTGGTATTGGTCCTGCGTACGAAGACAAAGTCGCACGTCGTGGCTTGCGTGTGGGTGATCTGTTTGATAAAGAAGCTTTCGCTGTCAAACTGAAAGAAATCATCGATTACCACAACTTCCAGTTAGTTAACTACTACAACGAACCTGCCGTTGATTATCAGAAAACCTTAGATGACATTTTGGCGGTTGCCGATATCCTGACGGGCATGGTAGTTGACGTTTCTGACTTGCTGTACAAAGCAACCCAGAAAGGTGAATTGGTCATGTTTGAAGGTGCGCAGGGTACTCTGCTGGATATCGACCACGGTACTTATCCTTATGTGACCTCTTCCAACACCACGGCGGGTGGCGTTGCAACGGGTTCTGGCCTGGGTCCACGTTATGTTGATTATGTACTGGGTATTATCAAGGCTTACTCTACCCGTGTAGGAGCCGGCCCATTCCCAACTGAGTTGTTTGATGAAACAGGTGAATACCTGCGTCAGAAAGGTCAGGAGTTTGGTGCGACTACAGGTCGTAGCCGTCGTACTGGCTGGTTGGATATCGTTGCTATTCGTCGCGCGATCCAAATCAACTCTCTGTCTGGCTTCTGCATGACCAAACTGGATGTGCTGGATGGCTTGAAAGAAGTGAAAATCTGCGTTGGTTATCGCCTGCCTGATGGCACTGTCATTGACACAACGCCACTGGCCGCCGAAAACTGGGAAGGTCTTGAAGCCGTCTATGAAACCCTGCCTGGCTGGGATGAAAGCACTTTTGGCGTGAAAGATCACAGCCAATTGCCACAAGCAGCATTGAACTACATCAAACGTGTAGAAGAGCTGACAGGCGTTCCTGTTGATATTATTTCTACAGGCCCAGATCGTGCGGAAACCATGATCCTGCGTGATCCCTTTGATGCTTAATCGATAGATTCATCTTTTATGCGAACATGACCGGGCTTATTGCCCGGTTTTTGTTTCCTCCCGTTTTGCTTAATTTTTAAAATACCCACATAATGATGATCAACTAACGAAAACCAATAAACATATATTTTTTGGTGCCAAATAAGCTCCGTTATATTCAGTCTCCCAGAGGTGAGTGTGCAGTTAACCAGTTTTACCGATTATGGATTACGTGCCTTGATTTATATGGCCTCGTTACCAGAAGGCCAAATGACGAGTATTACAGAAGTCACTGAAGTTTATGGTGTCTCACGTAACCATATGGTAAAAATTATCAATCAACTGAGTCACTTAGGATTAGTGAATGCTGTCAGGGGAAAAAATGGCGGCATCAATTTAGGGAAACCTGCCAGCGAGATCAAAATTGGTGATGTGGTTCGTTCATTGGAGCCTCTGTCATTGGTTAACTGTAGTGCCTGTCAAATCACGCCTGCATGTCGCTTAAAGTCAGTCTTGAATCAAGCGGTAGAAAATTTTTTGGAAGAGTTGGATAAACACACTGTGGCCGATATGGTCAAAGACAATCGTCCCCTTTATCAATTACTTTTGGTTAAGTGAAGCAAGGGGATAAACAGCTTGCTGATGACAATAGAGGAATGACGATGTCAAAAGATCCTTTTCAGGAACGAGAGGCTGCAAAATACGAATCTCCTATCCCAAGCCGTGAATACATCTTGGATATCATTTCTAAACATACCACTCCGGTCAGCCGTCAGGAATTAGCACAGGAACTTCAGTTAATTACTCCAGATGCACAGGAAGCACTGCGCCGCCGTTTGCGGGCAATGGAACGTGATGGACAGTTGGTTTTTACCCGTCGGCAATGTTATGCGTTGCCAGAGCGGCTGGATTTATTGAAAGGTACGGTGATTGGACACCGTGATGGCTATGGTTTTCTGCGTGTTGAAGGCCACAAAGAAGACTATTACCTGCCAGCCGATCAGATGAAAATGGCGATCCACGGTGAGGTGGTACTGGCACAGCCCTTGCGACCAGACAGAAAAGGTCGCGTTGAAGTGCGTATCGTGCGGGTTTTGGAGCCAAAGAGTAGTCAGATTGTCGGCCGGTATTTTATGGATGCGGGTATGGGATTTGTTGTTCCTGATGATAGCCGTCTCTGTTTCGATATCTTGATCCCGAAAGAAGTTACTTGCGGGGCAAGAATGGGTAACGTCGTGGTGGTTGAATTGACAAACCGCCCGACTCGTCGGACTAAAGCCATCGGTAAAATTGTTGAAGTGCTGGGCGAGACCATGGGAACGAATATGGCGGTTGAGATCGCACTGCGTACCCATGAAATTCCCCATAGCTGGCCGCCGATGGTAGAAAAACAGATCGCCGGTTTGGACGAACATGTACCGGAATCGGCCACGCAAGGCCGTGTAGATTTACGAGCGTTGCCGTTGGTGACGATTGACGGCGAAGATGCACGAGACTTTGATGATGCGGTGTATTGCGAAAGAAAACGGGGTGGTGGTTGGCGATTGTGGGTAGCGATTGCTGATGTCAGCTACTATGTTCGTCCGCAAACTGCTTTGGATATGGAAGCTCGCAGCCGTGGAAATTCGGTTTACTTTCCGTCCCAGGTTGTCCCTATGCTGCCGGAAGTGCTGTCGAATGGTTTGTGCTCCCTCAATCCAGAAGTTGATCGCTTATGCATGGTGTGTGAAATGACGGTTTCCGCCCAGGGCAAACTCTCTTCTTACAAGTTTTACGAAGCGGTGATGAATTCACACGCCCGTTTGACCTATACCAAAGTCTGGAAGATTTTGCAGGGCGATCAAGAATTGCGTGAGCACTACAAGCCGCTGGTGCAACATATTGAGCATCTGCATGAGCTATATCAGGCACTGGAACATGCGCGTGAACAGCGTGGTGCCATTTCGTTTGAATCGGAAGAAGCCAAATTTATCTTTAATGCAGAGCGTCGCATTGAGCGCATAGAACCCGTTGTACGCAACGAGGCGCATAAACTTATCGAAGAGTGCATGATCCTGGCGAACATTGCCGCCGCTCGCTTTGTTGAAAAACACCATGAGCCCGCGTTATATCGCATCCATGATCGACCAAAAGAAGAGAGTATCCGAAACCTGCGTTCGGTCTTCAATGAATTGGGATTGAGCTTGTTGGGTGGCCTGACGCCAGAACCGAAAGATTATGCGCAATTGATGAAACAAGTCGCGGATCGACCCGATCACGAGCTACTGCAAACGATGCTGCTGCGCTCTATGAAGCAAGCGATCTATGAACCGGAGAATCGGGGGCACTTTGGTCTGGCATTGCGCTCTTATTCTCACTTCACTTCGCCAATCCGCCGCTACCCCGATCTGGCTCTGCATCGTGCGATTAAGTACTTATTAGCACAAGAAAATGGTGTTATTGAGCATAACGGGACACCAACAGGGGGGTGGCACAACAATATGGAACAGATGTTGCAGTTAGGTGACCACTGTTCCATGACCGAACGCCGTGCTGACGAAGCAACAAGAGACGTGGCCGACTGGCTGAAATGTGATTTCATGCAAGATCAGGTGGGTAATGTTTTCACCGGATTGATTACCAGCGTGACAGGCTTTGGTTTCTTTGTTCGCTTAAATGATCTGTTTATTGATGGCTTAGTACATGTTTCGACGTTGGATAACGATTATTATCGATATGATAACGTCGGCCAGCGTTTGATTGGTGAGTCTTCTGGAACAACTTACCGCCTCGGCGATGAAGTCGAGATTCGGGTGGAAGCGGTTCACATGGATGAACGTAATATTGATTTCACCTTACTTTCCACAACCCGCAAAGCGCGTAATCAAGGGAAGACGGCGCGCGATAAGGCGAAAAAAGGTACGCCAGAGCGTAAAAATGGAAAAAAAGGTCGTGATCATAAAAAATCAGCCAATTTTGAGCCAGATAGCGCCTTTCGTAAAAAGAAAAGTACGGAAAAGCCTAAAGAACCTAAGTCAGGCAAAAAGAAGAAACCGTCAAGCAAGACTAAAAAAATTGCGGAAAAACTGAAAGCGAAGCGTGCGAAAAAAAGCGCAAGCTAATCGCGAGTAAAAACTAGACAGTAAAATTAATCCATACAATCATCAAACAGGGCGGATCTTGCCGCCCTCTATTTTTAGATATCTTAAAATATCAGTGAGTCAGGTATCAGTCAGTCATGAGTGAAATTATCTACGGTATCCATGCCGTTAAAGCCTTGCTGGAGCGCGATCCACAACGTTTCATGGAAGTTTATGTGCTGAAAGGGCGTGAAGATCGCCGTTTAACCCCGTTATTGCAGGAGTTGGAAAGTACCGGTATCGCGGTACAAATTGCCAACCGCCAATGGCTGGATGCTCAAACAGAAGGTGCCGTCCATCAAGGGATCATTGCACGAATTAAGCCAGGACGTCAGTATCAGGAAAATGATCTGCCGGATTTGTTATCTCGGCTGGAGCGCCCATTCCTGCTGGTATTGGATGGTGTCACCGATCCACATAATCTGGGAGCATGCTTGCGTACCGCGGATGCGGCGGGAGTTGATGCCATTATTGTTCCTCGTGATCGTTCTGCTCAATTGAATGCTACCGCCAAAAAAGTGGCCTGTGGTGCGGCAGAAAGTGTACCGCTGATCCGTGTGACTAACCTTGCTCGGACACTGCGTTTACTGCAAGAACACAATATCTGGATTGTCGGAACGGCGGGTGAAGCCACACATGATTTATATGCAAGCAAGTTGACGGGACCGATGGCGCTGGTGATGGGCGCGGAAGGTGAAGGTATGCGTCGATTGACCCGCGAACATTGTGATGAATTGATCAGTATTCCCATGGCGGGTTCAGTTTCTTCTTTGAACGTATCGGTTGCAACAGGGGTATGCTTATTTGAAATCGTGCGCCAGAGAAGTGCCCGGTAATTCTTTATTGAGTTTTTTGTATTGTACGGGTATAGTGACGCGTCGATTTTTCAGCCGTATTAAACACGTTCCTTGCCTCCATGGGCCACGGCTGACCCTGACAGGAGGCTGAATAATCCGTAAGGAGCAATGCTAATGCGTCATTACGAAATCGTTTTTATGGTCCATCCTGACCAAAGCGAACAGGTTCCGGGCATGATCGAGCGTTACAGTGCGACTATCACTAACGCGCAAGGTCAGATTCACCGTTTGGAAGACTGGGGTCGTCGTCAACTGGCTTACCCAATCAACAAACTGCACAAGGCTCACTACGTTCTGATGAACGTTGAAGCGCCACAAGAAGCGATTGATGAGCTGGAAACTAACTTCCGCTTCAACGACGCCGTTATCCGCAGCATGGTTATGCGCGTTAAACACGCAATAACTGAAGCATCACCAATGGTTAAGGCTAAAGACGAACGTCGCGGCCGTGATCTGGTCCTGGAAGAAGGCCTGGTTGATGATGCTGATGAAGCTGGGGATTCTGAAGAGTAATTACGGTGACAACCAATCGTTTGGTGCTTACAGGCACAGTGTGCAAGGCACCGATACGAAGAGTCAGTCCATCTGGTATTCCACATTGTCAGTTTGTGCTTGAACATCGCTCACAGCAACAGGAAGCCGGATTCAGCAGGCAATCATGGTGCAGAATGCCCGTTATTGCCAGCGGACAGTTGTTACAGGAATATACTCACAGTATAACGGTCGGCAGTCGAATAATGGTTTCAGGATTCATTAATTCCCATTATGGGCGCAATGGTCTTAGCAAACTGGTTCTACATGCCGAGCAGATTGAATTGATAGATTCTGGAGACTAGCCAAATGGCACGTTATTTCCGTCGTCGCAAGTTCTGCCGCTTCACCGCGGAAGGCGTACAAGAGATCGATTATAAAGATATTGCTACGCTGAAAAACTACATTACCGAAAGTGGTAAAATTGTACCAAGCCGTATTACTGGCACCCGTGCAAAATACCAGCGTCAGCTCGCTCGTGCTATCAAGCGTGCGCGCTACCTGTCTCTGTTGCCTTACACTGATCGTCATCAGTAATAGGTTCAGTCCATTAACGACTTTGAGAGGATAAGGTAATGCAAATTATTCTGCTTGATAAAGTAGCGAACCTGGGTAGCCTGGGTGACCAAGTTAACGTTAAAGCGGGTTATGCCCGTAACTTCTTAGTACCACAGGGCAAAGCTGTTCCTGCAACTAAGAAAAACATCGAATTCTTCGAAGCTCGTCGTGCTGAACTGGAAGCTAAACTGGCTGACGTTCTGGCAGCAGCACAAGCTCGTGCAGAGAAAATCAACGCACTGGGTTCTGTCACTGTCGCTTCTAAAGCGGGTGACGAAGGTAAACTGTTTGGTTCTATCGGTACTCGTGATATCGCTGATGCAGTGACTGCAGCTGGCGTTGAAGTATCTAAGAGCGAAGTTCGCCTGTCTAACGGCGTTCTGCGTACTATTGGTGAACACGAAGTTCACTTCCAGGTACACAGCGATGTATTTGCACAGTTGAACGTTAACATTGTTCCAGAAGCTTAATCGTTGATTAGCTGAAGAACATGTGACAAAAAACGCTGGCATCGCCGGCGTTTTTTGTTTTGCGCCGAAAACTACCCTAAATATTAAGGCGCAGTAGCAGTTATACTCCAATAATTGGTGCTTACATTATTATTACTCACCTTCACGCGTTTACCCATCCAGACAGTGCTGTTATGCTTGAGCTTTCACTCATTTAATAACAGGTACTTTCATGACAAAACCTTCTTTTGAGTCTATTGAAGCGCGCGCAAGTTACGGTATTGGTTTGCAGGTTGGGCAACAATTACAGGAATCCGGTTTACAAGGGTTAGAACCCGAAGCCCTGTTGGCAGGGTTGTGTGATGCGTTGGAAAGCCGTTCTCCTGCTATTCCGGTAGAAGAACTGCATCGTGCGCTACGTGAGATACATGAACGTGCTGATAGCGTTCGCCGTGAACGTCAGCAGGAGATGGCAGAAGAAGGCAAAAAATTCCTGGCAGAAAATATTCAGCGTGAAGGCGTCAGCAGCACAGAGTCTGGTCTGCAATTTTCTGTCCTGACACAAGGTGATGGCGCTATCCCTGCCCGTACTGACCGTGTTCGTGTTCACTATACAGGCCGCCTGATCGATGGCACGGTATTTGATAGTTCAGTGCAGCGCGGTACGCCAGCAGAATTCCCTGTTAGCGGCGTGATACCGGGATGGATTGAAGCGTTGACCTTGATGCCTGTTGGTTCCAAATGGGAACTTTATATTCCTCACAATCTGGCTTACGGTGAGCGTGGCGCTGGGGCATCCATCCCGCCTTATAGCACGCTGATCTTCGAAGTGGAATTATTGGAAATTCTGTAAGTTATTGAATAGCCGGTTAACCGGCTATTTTTTAGCTGTATTTGGGAATGATGGGTGAATAAAATATTCGCCATTCCGGTAAAAAATGCGTTAAAAATGGTGCTTCAAGTGGTATAGCCAAACAACAAACGCAGAGGTGTATGATGCTACAACAGATCTGCCAATTGGCACGGGAAGCAGGCGCGGCGATCATGGAGGTCTATCAGGCTGAGCAACCGTTGCAAATAAAGCATAAAATGGATGATTCACCTGTTACTGCTGCGGATATTGCCGCTCATAAGATCATTAAAGCGGGATTGTTGCGCATTGCACCTGATATTCCGTTGTTATCAGAAGAAGATCCACCTGCATGGGAAGAGCGGAAAAATTGGCAACGTTATTGGCTGGTTGATCCATTGGATGGTACGAAAGAGTTTATTCGCCGCAATGGTGAATTTACCGTCAATATCGCATTGGTCGAAAATGGTGTGCCTGTGATGGGGGTTGTCTATGTCCCGGTACAGAATGTCTTATATTCTGGGCAAGGGCGGCAGGCGTGGAAAGAAACCAATGGTCAGACGCTTTCCATTAAAGTTATGCCTGCAAAGCCGCCCGTTGTGGTAGTCAGCCGTTCTCACAAGGACGATGAGGAGTTGCAAGACTATCTTTCCCAGCTAGGAGTGCACGATACACTTGCGGTAGGCTCTTCACTTAAGTTCTGCCTGGTTGCAGAGGGAAAAGCTCAACTTTACCCACGCTTTGGGCCAACCAACATCTGGGATACGGGGGCTGGCCATGCCATTGCTATTGCTGCGGGGGCACATGTGACGGATTGGGAAGGGAAAACTCTCGATTACACGCCGCGTGAATCTTTCCTAAATCCAGGGTTTAGAGTCAGAGTTTTTTGATGCTGAACTGATAATGGCTCTATGAGGGGGCCATTTTTACGTTTGTATACCTAATGAGGCGACTCCGTGCTGATTTGCGTATCATCGAAGCCACCTACATAACCTTAAGTTATTCAAAATAATTTTCAGAGTTAAATACACATAAGCGTAGGAACCCACCACTGTTGGGCACAATTGAACACACAATTAAGATAATCTTGATCTGATTGGTAAGGGCTACAGACAAAAGCACTTGCTTGAAGAGGCACAAATACAAAATAAGCCGCACATAATGCGATAGAGATGTACTTTTTCATTTTTTTACCCTCAGCTATGGTGAGAATTATTTTCTATAATAGTGGTGAAATTAACTCATATTATTGATATTAAAAATGATTTATATTTTGTTTGATAGATAAGTAAACATGGGTGCCCTTGTTAGGTATAGAAATAATACCTTCGCTAAAAAGTAGTATCAAATTGAAACTATTTCAATGGTTATTTTTAGTATAAAAAGTAATAACAGGTTAATTAGTTATGAATTTTAAGATGCATCACGGTGACAAAAGCAGAATGTACTATCTTTGATGGTTCTCAATCCCCTTGCCCGAAGGCAGAGGGGGAGGGAAACAAAAACATGTGGGGAAATATAACAGATAATTTATCTTAAATTTATTTAGTAAAAACAATTAATAATAGCAAATTATCCATCCCTATGGGCAATGGGCTATTTTCCTAATTCGTCTTTGATTAGGTTGATAACGTGTGTAATGTCTTCGTTACTTAATTTGCCATCTTTGACGAATTTCACCTTACCATTTTTATCCAGCACAATGATTGCCGAACTTTTGGGTTCCAGTCCCCAAGCCTTTTTAACCAGCCCGTTACTATCGATAATGAATTGTGACCACGGGAACTGTTTTTTGCTGTCTTCGATACTATTGCGAACAAAAACACCAGTGCCAAAAATAGCATCATCGGTATTCACGATGCTGGTGGTTTGATATTTATCTTTGGGTAAATCAGCATCCTTCAATGCTTGAATCAAGGGATCATTCATCTCTTTTGCGGAACTACGACCGGCAATATGCTGGATCGTTCTTACTTTTCCCAGAAGTTCAGTACTGCTCCAATTTTGGTAGTTGAACTTACCATCGTTTAGCAACAGCTCGCCCTTATCTGTCACGCTGACAGCGGGAACTGGTTGTTCTAAGGTGATGTTATGGGCGAACGCAAATATTGACGTGATACTCAATATTGCAGATAACACGATTTTCATTAATATATTGTTTTTTAACATATTTATTCCTTATTTATCATGGTGTGGCATGTTATCAGGGAATGACATATTCAGCATAGCGCTTGTTAACTGGTCTGTCCTCAATAAAATAAACAATTTAATAACATTTGGAATAATGTATACGCATTAAACTTCAAGTTGCAATTTACAACACGCTATGAAACCTGATTTCTCTCCGCTTCGCGGGGAGAAATCACACGCATCTTGCAGTTAGATTGGTATATAAGCAAACAAAAGGATGATGTAATATAATGCTCATTAATATCATTATGTTATATCAAAATAGTGATTGAATCTGAATATTGAGGGGAACAAATTTCCATATACGTAGTCTATACAGTTGGCATAACAGTGACACATTGACTCGTTATGTAGTGAATAAATTTTATGCAGTAGCATAGAATAATATCGTAAGAAGCATGGGAGGAAAAAACAGAGATGAAAATCTTTCGCCACTATAACCCAGTGAAAATTGCTCTCTACGTGAAAACCCTATTCCGTGGGCGGTTATATATTAAGGACATGGGCGCTTTTGAATTTAATTATGGAAAGATTTTACCCCCGAAAATCAAAGATAAACGCCATTTCCATGTAATGAGTGAAGTTAATCAGCAAGTATTGTGTTTACAGACCGAAATAGGGTGATTGTTTGTAACTGCTCATTGACTAATGGCAATGTAATAAGATCAACACGATACAATCATTAGTATAATAAACGGCCTCTCGGCCGTTTTTAAACGTGCGTTATTAATAAGTTAATTTAATATCAATATTGGCACCAGTAAAAAATGCTGTGATGATTAGGTTTATTTAATTGACAAGTGAATAACTAACTTTACAAATATAATCCAATATTTGAGAATTTAAGTTCTATACTAAAATACGAACATACATAAACTACTTAAAATAGTGAATGGAAAAATCTTATGGTGATGGAACACTATTTTACCAGCATAACCTTATATGAACAGCTTCTATATGTGAGGTAAATTAATTATGAATACAGTTAAAATAAATTATGATGGTATGTATGACTTAATTCCTAATGGAGATAGTGTAACAGCTAATCTTAAAAATTCCCCATATCATGACAAACATGCTGTTTATTGGGAAACAAATGCTACATTTGATAAAGACGATATTTATTTTTTTAATATAAAAGTTAATAAATATTTATCTGTAAATTATAAGCATAAAACACAACCTTGTTTAAGGGCAGAAAGAACAAATTTTCAAATAAGAAGATTTAATGAAAAAGGGTTTTTAATTGGTTTCAAGCCAGATATTGAAGAGATGTCTTTTGGCGATGTATTTCATGATATTATACCATCTTTATATCTAAGTGTAAAAAAACAAATTGTATCAATGAACATACTTTGGGTTAATTATTCTTACATTGAAAAAGAAATTGAACTTCCCCGATTTATATGGAGGTTAGAGTAATATTGAAAATAACAGTGGTATTAAGTCACGGCATGATAAATCGACAGGAGCTTATACCCATCGTAATTGAAGATGCTTGATTTTTCATTCTCATCAGATCAATATTGCTCCCATGAAAATTACGCTAACAGAGACTCAAAAAGATCTATGGTCACCCCCATTTTTGCAACACTGATTTTTGACCTATGATGGGCTTGCTTAAATCTATCCGGCGTCTCAATGGGCAAGGAAGCCCGCGCCACGATGAGTTCCGCGCCTGATGAACCTAAAAAGCCCTTCGGCTTCAATGAGCCATTCTTTTTGTCAGGCTATTCATCAGGCCGACTGGCCGTTCATGTCATCAATAATCAGTCTTCGCAAAACCAGATGGGTAACTTGTATTTAACTGCTTAATAAATAGCCTATCGAATTAGACCGATATATCTCATGCCTGATACTCATTTTGCTGAGTGGTGATTGCCCATGCTATTCGTGCCAGCTTGTTTGCCAAAGCACAGGCAACCACATTCGAATGTTTCTTACTAAGTTGTTCCTTAACCCACTCAGCAAGTCTGCCCTGCTGATGCTCAAGCCGCATCATGAACGCGCGGGCGCACTGAACCAGCAACCTGCGCAGGTTTTTATCACCTCGCTTACTGATACCCAGCAGGGTTGATTTGCCCCCTGTGCTGTATTGTCGGGGGACAAGTCCTGTTGAGGCTGCAAGATCCCTGCTGCATGAAAATTGATTACCGTCACCGAGCTGGGATGAGAGTAAGCTGGCGGTAATCGGCCCAACACCGGGTATTGTCATAAGACGTTGAGCTGTAGCGTCTACTTTGATTGCCTGCTCTAATTCAGATTCCAGCTCTGATATTTGCGCAACAAGGTAAAGATAATGGGCATGTAATTTCATCAGCAAACGCACCAGATATTCAGGGAGTTCGTGTTCTGTCAGCACCAGAGAGAGTCGTCTAATTACCGCATCACCTTTTGATGTGTGTGATTTCTCCTCGGAAGCGGGGAGAAATCAGGTTTCATAGCGTGTTGTAAATTGCAACTTGAAGTTTAATGCGTATATATCACTAAAAAGGCAATCAGCTAATTCCTAAGTGTTGGCGGGAAGCAGATCCCAGTGCCCCCTAAGCCACAATATCCTTCGGGGTTTTTGTGGAGGTATTGCTGGTGATAATCCTCGGCAAAATAGAATGGCCCCGCTTCGCGGATTTCCGTCGTGATGGTGCGTTGGTCGTTATTTTGCGTCAGCGCTTGCTGGTATTGGTCACGGCTGGCAATAGCCTGTTCATACTGTTGTGGTGAAATCGTGTACAAGGCGGAACGGTACTGAGTACCAATATCACCATATTGACGCATACCTTGGGCTGGATCGTGATTTTCCCAGAACAGGGCGAGTAATTGCGAATAGGTAATTTTGGTGGGATCAAATACGATCCTGACCACTTCTGCATGACCCGTTAAGCCAGTGCACACTTCTTCATAAGTTGGGTTTGGCGTAGTGCCGCCGCTGTAACCAACAGAGGTGGTGTAAATGCCTTCCTGTTGCCAGAAAAGGCGCTCCACGCCCCAGAAACATCCCATTCCTACATAGGCAATTTCCATATTTTCAGGAATGTTCTCTATCGCATGCTGTGTGATGACATGGTAGGGTGATACGGTTAATGGAGTGGTTCTACCCGGTATGGCATTTGGTGAAGAAACAGGTTGTCTTTCATTGGTTGAATTTGGCAAGATTCCCTCCTGTATATTCAAAGTCTTATGATTATATGTTGCTTGTATATTGTTAAAACTTTACCAGAATTAATTCATTGCGGCATTTTTATGTTGTTGAATTTTATTCAACAGGTAGATAAATATTAGGAGTTCGAGTGTCACGATATCCCCTCATATGTGCGCTTTTTGTCTCTATCATCACTCCATCGGCTTATAGTGCAAATTTACGATTGAAGCTGGAAGGTCTTTCTGGCGAATTAGAAAAAAATGCCAGAGTGCAACTTTCCAATATCAGTACCGATGAAGTTTCTCCTGATGGCCGTTTTCGTGCTCGTGTGGAGAAAGCAATACGACAAGGGCTTCGTCCATTGGGGTATTATGCTCCCACCGTTGAATTTAACTATCAAGAGAACACGCCTCCTGCCCGTCCTGTTTTAACTGCAAAGGTTACGCTTGGTGAACCTGTGCGAGTCGCTAAAGTGAATGTTGATTTGGAAGGTGGCGCTAAAACAGATAAAGATTATGCCGCCCTGATTAAGAAAAATATGCCAAAAGACGGGGCAATACTCAACCACGGTGAATATGAAGATTTTAAAAATTCGTTGACAAATTTGGCGGTTAAAAAAGGCTATTTTGATGCTGTCATGAAAAAAAGTGAATTAGGGGTAGCAAAGGATCTGCATGAATCTATATGGGATTTTGATTTTGATAGCGGACAACGCTATCATTTTGGCCCAGTGACATTCTACGGATCGCAAATTCGTGAAACCTACCTGGATAACCTTATTCCTTTCAAACCCGGTGAATACTATACCTCGGAACAATTAGCTGAGTTTAACCGCCGTTTGGTTGATACCGGATGGTTCAATTCTGCGGTTGTTGTGCCCGATTTTAAAATAGGGCGTGAGAGTAAAGATAAGGTATTGCCATTAACTGCGTCCTTAGTGCCTCGCTCTGCCAACTATGTTGAATTGGGGGGCGGTTATGGAACAGATGTCGGACCTCGTGTTCAGGCTAAATGGAAAAAACCATGGCTTAATTCCCGTGGACACAGTTTGAGTAGTAGCCTTAATCTTTCTGCACGCGATCAAGTCATTGACGCATCCTACAAAATGCCGCTTAAGGTCAACCCACTGGAAGAATATTACCAACTACAAACGGGTTATAGACGTAAAGATATTAACGATACTATTTCGGATACGGCAACCTTGAACCTTTCTCGTAATTGGGATCGTTTTACGGGTTGGCAATACGGCGTGAATCTGCGCTGGAGCCTTAGCCACTTTACCCAGGCTAAAGTCAGTAATACCACTATGTTGCTTTATCCGGGATTCAGTCTCAGCCGTATTCGCCAGCGTGGTGGCACGATGCCTTATTGGGGAGATAGCCAGCGTTACTCGATCGATATTTCTGATACAGCCTGGCAGTCCAATGTCGATTTTTTGGTGTTACAGGCACATCACGTCTGGGTAAGAACGTATCGGGAGAATCACCGTTTTGTGGTACGAGCAGATTTGGGCTGGATAGAAACCAGTGAATTCGACAAAGTACCACCGGATCTGCGCTTCTTTGCCGGGGGGGATCGCAGTATTCGAGGCTATAAGTACCAGAAAATCTCACCAAAAGACAGTGGAGGTAAATTAATCGGGGCATCAAAGTTGGCGGTCGGTTCGTTGGAGTATCAATACAATATTTATGGCAATTGGTGGAGTGCATTGTTTGTTGATTCCGGTGAAGCGGTGAATGACATCAGAAAAAGTAATTTTAAAACCGGTGCGGGAATTGGCGTGCGTTGGGCTTCACCGGTTGGGCCGATAAAATTTGATTTGGCAACACCAATCGGAGATCCAGATAGTCATAATATTGAATTTTATATTGGTTTAGGGGCTGAACTATGAAGTGGGCAAAAAGGGTGAGTATTGCTTTCCTGCTGATTGTCGGCCTGTTATTGGTGGCAGTTGCCGGGCTGGTTGGCACGCAAACGGGCTTGCATTTTGTGATCAACAGTGCGGCACGTTGGGTTCCCGGATTGGATATTGCGAGTGTCAGCGGCGGTTGGCGCGATTTAACGTTAAAAGGCGTCAAATATCAGATGCCAGGCGTTAACGTTAATGCGGATAATTTGCACCTCTCTATCCGGCTCTCCTGCCTGAAACACAGCCAGGTATGTGTCAATGCCTTGACCACTGAAGGTGTTACTGTTTCGGTGAATACCGCTGAATTGCCGCCATCGGCACCTACGACTGAATCGGAACCATTAACTGAATTGCAAACACCGTATCCTATTTCACTGGATTTGCTTTCCTTGAAAAATATTCATGTGCAGGTGGATGATATTGCCATTGCATTGGATGAGTTTAAAACGGCAGCTCAGTGGCAAGAAAAACGGCTGATATTAAAACCGACGGAAATTAATAACCTGTTAGTGGCATTGCCAAAAAGTGCACCTGAAAAAATCGGTACAGCACAAAAAGTTAGGCAGCAGGCTGAACCGGAAAAATCTCTGGGTGAAACGTTGAAAGCGCTGTTTGCCCAACCGCTGTTAGCGGAGTTACCCAATATTCCCATTCCGCTTGATATCACGCTGGAAGGTATCCACGGTAGCCAGCTTCATTTAACCGGTGATACCGATATCAAGATTAACGATTTGCGACTAAAGGCCAGTAATCAGGGGCAGGCAGTCGAAATAAAAACGTTAAGTGTGCAGGCACCGGAAGGTTCGCTGGCGATACGGGGAACGGCAAAACTAGCTGAACAATGGCCAATAAATCTGGTGGTTAAGGGTAAGGTCGATAATTTAAAACATATCAATCTGGATGATTTAACCGGACAACAGGTTGATTTAACGTTAAAAGGTGCACTATTACAGCAGCTTGATCTCGCATTGAATCTTTCCGGCCCTGTTGCCGCCAGTTTGGATGCCCAGACTGCATTGGCAAAAGCCGGCTTACCTGTGCGTCTGACATTGAAAAGCCAGCACCTGCAATGGCCGCTGCAAGGCAAGCCAGAATATCAGCTTGATGGCGTCAAGTTGCGCTTGAATGGTCAAGCAAGTCACTACGATCTTTCTCTCCGTTCGGATATTAAGGGCAATGATCTTCCGCCAGCATCGTTAATGTTGGATGCAAAAGGTAATGAAGAATTACTGAGGTTAACGCGCCTGCGTTTGGCGGCCTTGCAGGGTAAAGCCGATATTGCAGGCGTGGTTGATTGGAGTAAAGCTATTAGCTGGAATGCTAAATTAATGTTGGATGGTATCAATACGGCCAAACAGTGGCCGGAATGGCCCGCCCGACTAGGCGGTAACATAGCCGTGCGTGGTAGCGTGTATGGAGGAAGCTGGCAGCTCCAGATCCCTGAAATTACCCTTGATGGTCATGTGAAACAGAATGTCATCAGAGCGCGTGGCAAGGCATCGGGTAACGCAGCAGGCCAGTGGGATATTCCGCAACTCGATCTTGCCGTTGGGCGTAATACGCTGAATATACAGGGGCAACTTACGGATCAGGCGTGGAAACTGGATGGTGAAATTAATGCGCCGCAATTAACGGGCTTATTGCCGGGTTTGGCTGGCTTTATTACCGGTGAAGTCAAACTGCGCGGAAATATGCAGGCCCCACAAATCATGGCGGATTTGAATGCACGCGGGTTGCGCTGGCAGAATGAGCTAAGCGTGGATAGCGCCACGATCAAAGGTGATGTACGTTCGGCTGAGCAGATCCAGGGTCAGTTATCGGTTGTTGTGCGGCAATTGCAGCAGGCGGATTTAACCATCAGGAACCTGACACTCAACGCGAAAGGTACAGAAAAGAAACATGATTTACAACTGAAAATTGAAGGCACGCCGGTATCAGGCCAATTGGCACTTCATGGCAGCTTTGATCGTCAAAAGGAGCATTGGCAAGGCAGTATTAACGATACTGACTTTAATACACCTGTTGGTGAGTGGCGTTTAAGCAAAGCGATAGCCATTGATTATTTCAACTTGAAGCAAAAGGCCATTGTGGGACCTCATTGCTGGCTTAATCCCAATGCTCAGCTTTGTATCTCAAAACCCATTGAGGCGGGGAGCAGCGGTCATGCACAAGTGGTACTTGAACGCTTTGATCTGGCTATGATCCGGCCATTCCTTGATAAAAGCACCCAACTTAAGGGCGTATTCAATGGTCATGCTGAGATCAGATGGACAGCAGGACAGGGATTGCCCCAGGCAAAAGTGGCTCTGCAAGGGAATGGGGTACAAGTTCGTCAGGTTGTGGAAGGTAATACTTTACCGGTTAATTTTGACACACTCACCTTGAATGCAGGGCTGGCAGATGGCAAGGCTAATTTGGCATGGTTATTCAAATTGGTTGGCAACGGGCAGTTAAAAGGCGATGTGCAGGTCGCTGATTTAGAAGGCAGCCGAAAATTAGCGGGCAATGTCGATATTCAGGCACTTTCTTTAGGCTTGGTTAAACCCATTTTGGGTAAAGGCGAAAAAGCGGAGGGAGAATTAAGTGCGAATTTACGTATTGGTGGTAATGTCAGAGATCCGTTGCTATTTGGTCAACTTAACGCTGATGCCCTGCAAATGAGTAGTCATTGGCTGCCATTCGATATCACCCAAGGCCAGTTAGCCGTTCATTTTGCCGGTGCCAGCTCTGATATGCATGGTATGATTAGAACGCCCAAGGGACAACTAAACCTGAATGGTTATGCTGACTGGCGCAACCTGAATGCCTGGTACGCCAGAGTGACAGCCAATGGTGACCAGTTACGTGTCACGGTTCCGCCGATGGTGAAGGTGGATGTCAGTCCAAATTTGGTGCTGGAAGCAAAACCAAACCTGCTGAAACTTGACGGTAATGTAGATATCCCGTGGGCACGTATTACCGTTCAGGAGTTACCGGAGTCAGCGGTAGGTGTTTCTGCGGATGAAGTGATGCTGGATAATAACCTCCAGCCAATCGAGAAGAAAAAATCACCTATTTTGATTCAAAGTAACTTAAATGTTCATATTGGTAATGATGTGCACCTGAGTGCATTTGGTTTGAAGGCGCAGCTTAAAGGGAACTTGAAAGTCCTTCAGGATAAGCAAGGGTTGGGGCTGAATGGTCAGATTGATATCCCGGAAGGGAATTTCCATGCTTATGGGCAAGATTTGCAAGTGCGTAAGGGAACTATTATGTTCTCTGGCCCGCCAGATCAGCCATTGTTGAACATTGAAGCTATCCGTAATCCAGAATCGACAGCGAACAAAGTCATCGCGGGTGTGCGTGTTACCGGATTGGCAGATAAACCGAAAGTAGAAGTTTTCTCTGATCCGGTAAAATCCCAACAGGAAGCCTTGTCTTATTTGTTACGTGGCGAAGGATTGGAAAAAGGAGATTCTGACAACTCGCAGATGGCGGCTATGCTGATTGGATTGGGGATTGCTCAGAGTAGTCAATTAGTCGGTAAGATTGGGGAAACTTTTGGTGTCTCTGATTTGGCTTTGGATACCCAAGGGGTCGGTGATAAATCTCAAGTGGTTGTCAGTGGCAGAATTACCAACGACTTACAGGTGAAGTATGGTGTGGGTATTTTTGACTCTTTGGCGACGTTGACGTTGCGTTATCGTGTGATGCCAAGATTGTATCTGGAAGCGGTATCTGGTATTGATCAGGCTTTAGATCTGCTCTATGAGTTTGAGTTTTAAAGATGCGAGTTATTGTTTATGGTAGCCTGAGGCGAAAACAAGGCAATCATCACTGGATGACGGATGCCCAATTGTTGGGAGAACACAGATTAGCAGGTTATGAAATTTATGATCTGGGGCACTATCCGGCGGTTATCCGTGGTGAAGGAACAATCGAATGTGAAGTTTATCGTATTACACCATCCATCCTGACAGAGTTGGATGAGTTGAAAAAAAACGCTCAGGAGTACGACAGGGAACTGATTGAAACACCGTATGGTAAAGCATGGATCTACCTCTATAAATTGCCTGTTGAGGGATTGCATCGGATAACCTGTGGTGACTGGCTGAAACGCCACGAAGAAAAGTAAAATGGGACATTAGAGACCAACAAAAACCTCTGTCCTTGATCGGGACAGAGGTTTTTTGGGTAGCTACCTGTCAGGATTATTTTTTAGCAGCGCGTTCGAAAGAAGACAGGATCTCGGCCTTAGCAGCTTCAACATTATCCCAGCCATCAACTTTAACCCATTTGCCTTTTTCCAGATCTTTGTAGTGCTCGAAGAAGTGAGTAATTTGGGCACGCAGCAGCTCTGGCAGATCGTTCACATCTTTGATGTGATCATATTCTTTGCTCAATTTGGTATGAGGAACAGCGACCAGTTTTGCATCTTCACCGGATTCGTCAGTCATTTTCAGCACACCAACCGGACGGCAGCGGATAACAGAACCTGGCTGTAATGGGTAGGGTGTTGGCACCAATACGTCAACCGGATCACCATCGAGAGACAGAGTATTGTTAATGTAGCCGTAGTTACATGGGTAGAACATTGCACTTGACATGAAACGGTCTACAAACAGGGCACCAGACTCTTTGTCTACTTCATATTTGATAGGATCTGCATTCGCTGGGATTTCAATGATGACATAAATATCTTCAGGTAGCTCTTTGCCAGCCGGTACATTATTCAGGCTCATAAAACGATTTCCTTCAATTTTAAACCAAAATGGAGTGCGAGGTATTATAGCCAAAACAGGCCAAAATTCCTCGGATTTTTCGGCTGTTGGCGTGGCTTAAGAGCATAATAAAAAAGCACAGACCCAACCCTAATTGAGTCTGCGCTTATTTTAGATTAGCCGTGGTTTAATTAAGGGATTTCGCCATAACCATCAACACGTATTACACAAATAGGTATCGACGGCTGTTTGGGTGCATACTCATTTGCCTTTTTACCTTGCCTTGTCAGGTAGTCATATCCATACATCACTCTTGTATAGTGTGTGGATTTATCTCCTGGAATAAATGTTCGTAATATTGTCGTTCCCGTCGTGTTTTGACTAAGACGTTGAAGTCCAAAATTAGGGAAATGATCTTCGTCATATTCATAACTTAGTGAAGTCGGCGTCGTCGTTTGCGGGGTTGCTCCTATATCAAACACATTCGGATCATGCGCTATCTGGCCATTGAGACGGTTTTGGTCCCACTTCACCTGCGGACAGACTTCTCCTAGATTCAAATCAACAGTTGGTTTGTTATCGGCGAAAAGTATGTATTTTCGTGGGTTGAAAGTATAGTAATAACCGTACTTGATACCCTGATCAGTCTTTTTGATGAGCGTCACTGTTACCGGCCAGCTCTCATTGGAGAAATGTTTTTCGGAGAATGTGATATTTCCGTCACCGTTTGGATTTGTATCTACGCTCACCAAATTGGGATTAGAAGATTTGAAGGTGACTGGATTGATAATGTCACCAGCGCCGTCGGAAAAATTATAGTCCGTAAACAAATTGTTTTTTCCATCTTGCGTCAGTTGAATGACGAGATCTCCATGGACGTTATACGGCCTTCCCTGCTCCTGAATATATTTCTTGTTATTTGAAACTTTCGTACCCATAAAAATCCCCACCGGCACTGGAATAGGATCGAAGTTTACCGGTTCGGATTGTATGCTATCTGCATCATTGCCACTGGATGGATCTGGGGACAGGGTAAAATAAAGACCATCCATAGCGACTTGGCTTGTCATCGAGAGAGTCACATAACCGTCAGCATCGGTGATTGGATTTGCAGGGACCTCAATCTTTGTTTTATCTGGAAATACATACTGTTGCTGTTCAGCACTCAATAGCTCCACTGCGAGTTTGCCAAGAGCCTGATTCTTCAGAGGAAGTTTACTATCTACGTCGATAACTGGTACCTTATAAGTATAGCGTTCCTTTCCGTTAGCGGTTAATGGCCCCGCAGGTGACTGCGATATTACACCGAATGCAAACTTCAGGCTTTTTGGTGTGACAAAATCGAATGGTTCAGATAAGCTTTGACGTTGGTCATTAATCAATACCCCAACTTTAACACCTTTCACGCTTTGGGTACTGGTCACAATCGCCTTAAGATTACCATCCTGATCAGAAGAGTTTTCATAGCCGGGAGCGGGCTTAACAGATAATCCCGGTATATCAGTCGGTTCGACGCTCCATTGTAAGTTCATATCTATCTTTTTATTGATTGGGTTGCCATTGAGATCGAACACAGCCGCAGTCACAGTGATTGGCTTGTGTTCCATGGCTTCATAAGGCGCTTTTTGCTCAAACACAAAATTTTTGGCTAAAATGGCATCACCAAGATTGGTGAAATTCAGTGGCTTGTCGCCTTTTATCTCCAATTTGGGTTGCTCATCCATTGACAGATAAATCTTTGTTTTCGGGTCTAGTGGCTGAGTGCTGCTCAACGTTGCAGTTAACTGGCCAGCATCATTGGTCATGCCTGCTGAGTCCCAGACTAATGTTGCATGTTTATCTGCTGGCTCGAGGCTCCATTGCACGTTCGGTATTGCCTTGTTTGCAACCGGCGGATTGTTTTTATTGCCATAGGTGATGGTTGCTGCCAGATCATAAGCCGGTTTGCCATTGGAAATTACAGGGCCTGTGCCACTGGGTTTGATGCTTTGCTCTTTAATGGCAAAAGGTTCAACAACCACATTCATATAAGATGTTATGGGCTTGTTGCTGCCCGTTATTTCAGAAGTCGCAGACAGGGTATAGCTGTTTATCCCCTTGACAGAATATTTCGGCAAGTCCAGTTCAACAGATTTTCCATGAGGTATGACAGCTCCCCCGTTTTTACGGAACTCTTCATTAACCTGCCATGATAGCTTCTTCAGTTTGTTCTCAGCGGTAATATTCGGCGTGATTTGGACATGTTGGGCACTATATCCGCTTAAGGTATTTGGCAAGGCAAGGCTGAACACCGGTTTTTTCTTGTAGTCCAATACGATGTTGTTGTTTCTTGTCACCAGATCATAACGACTCCCCATCAGTGTGCGCATAGCTGCAACATGACTTGGTGAAATCTGATCAGCAAAAGGTATACCAAAATGATAATTCAAATTGGCCAGGAAGAGTCCCTCACTGTGTCCACTGCTGCCGAACTTATAATCCACGCCCATTGTCATCAGTGGAATCGGGGTATAATTCAGACCAATTCGGGCAAGATTAGGATTTTTTTGCCTGGTTTTCCGATTGAACAGGGCGACGTTATCACCGAAGTATTGCTCATAACTCAACTTACCCCCAAGGTTTGGATAGGCGGGTAAGAAAAATTCACCATTAATATCGTAGCCGTTGGCTGGCCGTTCTTCATAGTCCAGTTCTTTGGGGGAATCACGCCATTTACTCACACGCCAGTAAGTGTTGGCAGATAATTTAACATAATCAGTCCAGATTTCACCCCCAACACCCAGCCGTTGATGTTGTCCCGTAAAATCATTGTCAAGGAAAGTATTTAAACCATACATCCAATCAGACGTGAAATAACGTCCACCAAGACCGAGGTTTAGGGTATTGCGGCTATCGTGACGGCGATAACCTACCTGAGAGAAAAATAGCCAATCCGCTTTATTGTCATAGAGCGGTAACAGCAAATCCAGAGAGCTGCTATCCAGCTTTCCTTTTTTATCGACGGAGAGATTAATCCTGCCTGTACCAAATCTGGATAACCACTTTTGTGTTTCTGTGGATATTGCACCATTGATTTTCCCCAGAGCGTAGGATTTTGCTTGCTCGGTTAATTGTGATGGGGAAGAGGATAAAATATTACTCACTTTGTGGATATTTTGTGCGATGACACCGGCTTCCGCATCAAGAATAGCTTGCTTATCCTGCGCCTGATTGGCGTACCTTTCATTTTCTGACTCTTGTAAGGACATTCTATTCTCTTGAATCTTTTCACCCGCTGAAAGCGCACCCGTAGGAGTAAAGGGTAAAAAAAGCGAATACATGATAATAGAAAGCCGAAAAACTTTATGATTTATATACGAGTCCATATATGAATTCCTCATAAAATATGGGCTGTCGCCAGCGCTTTAGCATTACACCTTTGATGTTCCAAATTTCTGTTTTATTGGGTATAGCTATCTCATTAATATAAAAAAGATAATATTTCCCATACCTACATACATTAGGAAATCTTTTGTTGTTATGCGTAATGAAAAATGATTATCAGCAGATAACCAAAAGTTATCGCTTTATTTCCGCTGAAATTGGGTTTTATTTTTTATGCAAAAGAGGGGTTTTTTTAGGAATGACTATGGGATATCAGGAGAAATATATGATTAATTGGTTGCAAGGTGAGAGTTATTGAAATAGAAAAAACTGAGGTTTGAAAAACAAATGGAATAAGAGGTGGAAACCCACCTCGTTAAATTATGGCTTAATCATACTGTTTATTGTTCAGGAAATTCGGCCATAAAACTTTCGGCTTTTTCTACCATAGACTTGGTGCCAACAAAAAAAGGTACGCGTTGGTGCAGCCTATTTGGCACGATATCCAGAATACGGTTTGCGCCATCGCTGGCTTTGCCACCGGCTTGTTCAGCCAAGAATGCAATTGGGTTGCATTCATAAAGTAAGCGGAGTTTACCCGTTGGGTGGCTTGCCGTACTTGGGTAAATATAAATCCCACCTTTTAACAGATTGCGGTGGAAATCAGCAACCAAAGAACCGATATAACGGGTTGTATAAGGGCGTTGGGTTGCTTCGTCTTGTTCCTGGCAATATTTGATGTATTTTTTCACACCCATTGGAAACTTGATGTAGTTGCCTTCATTGATAGAGTACATATTGCCCTTTTCTGGGAATTGGACTTTCTCATGGGTCAGACAGAATACACCAAGGGAAGGATCATAAGTAAAAGTATGGACACCGCAGCCTGTCGTGTAAACCAGCATTGTGGATGAACCATAAACCACATAACCAGCTGCAACCTGACGATTGCCGGGTTGCAGGAAATCCTCTTCGGTGACAGGCTGACCGATCGGGGTAATTCGATGGTAAATTGAGAAAATAGTCCCGACGGAAACGTTTACATCAATATTTGAAGAACCATCCAGTGGGTCCATCAAAACAACATACTTCGCATTTTCAGCGCGGTCGCCATCAAAAATAACGATGTCGTCTTCCTCTTCGGAAGCAATGCCTGCAACTTCGCCGCGTGCTTTCAGTGCTGCCTTAAGTTTTTCATTGGCATACAAATCCAGTTTCATCTGGACTTCACCCTGAACATTAGATACGCCACTTGTGCCTAAAATATCCACCAGACCGGCTTTATTGATATCCCTATGGATAATTTTGGCACCTAACTTGATGGCAGACAGCAGTGCAGTCAGTTCACCTGTAGCATGCGGAAAATCTTGCTGCTTTTCGACGATGAATTCGCCCAATGTTTTCATGACAAAGGCCTTGAATTTGGTTGTGGTTTTAGGAAGCGTGCTTCACTAATGTGTCGCACTTATGTGCCGCACTTAGGCGCGGGCAGTTTAGCTAAAGAATCCGATGATTCATAGGCTATTGCATTTTTAATCTCTGATTTGAGGGGTAGAATAGTGATACAGTTCATGAATCAGGTAGAAATAAATGCGTATTCATATTCTTGGCATTTGCGGTACTTTCATGGGTGGGCTGGCGATCCTCGCTCGCGCACAGGGGCATGAAGTGACTGGCTCTGATGCCAATGTCTATCCCCCAATGAGCACTTTGCTGGAGAAACAGGGCATTGAGCTGATCCAGGGGTACGATCCGGCACAGCTTGATCCTGCTCCAGACATGGTGATCATTGGTAATGCCATGACACGTGGCAATCCTTGCGTTGAAGCGGTGCTAGATCGTGGCATTCCTTATACTTCTGGCCCGCAGTGGCTGCATGATCATATATTGCCGGAGCGTTGGGTATTGGCAGTCGCAGGAACCCACGGCAAAACAACGACGGCGGGTATGGTGGCTTGGATCCTAGAAGAGTGTGGCTATAAACCAGGGTTCCTGATCGGTGGCGTGCCAGGAAATTTTGACGTTTCAGCACACATCGGTGAAAGCCCATTTTTTGTGATTGAAGCGGATGAATACGACAGTGCTTTCTTTGACAAGCGTTCGAAATTTGTCCATTACAGTCCCCGTACACTGGTCATGAACAATCTTGAGTTTGATCATGCCGACATTTTCGAAAATTTGGGCGCGATTCAAAAACAGTTCCACCATCTCGTCAGGGTTGTGCCAAGTACCGGCAAGATCATTGTTCCTGATAATGATATTAATTTGAAGCAAGTGCTCTCAATGGGATGCTGGAGTGAATTGGAACAGATCGGAGAAAGTGGTTATTGGCAGGCGAAGAAAATCAGTCAGGATAGCAGTCACTATCAGGTATTCCATCGGGGTGAGCAGGTTGGGGAAGTGAAGTGGTCATTAGTCGGTGAACACAATATGCATAATGGTTTGATCGCAATTGCGGCGGCCCATCATGTGGGCGTTCAACCTGCGGATGCCTGTCAGGCACTAGATAAATTTATTAATGCCCGTCGTCGCCTTGAATTGCGCGGCGAAGTTAATGGCATCTCGGTGTATGATGATTTTGCCCATCATCCAACGGCTATCTTAGCTACACTGGAGGCGTTGAGAAGTAAAGTGGGCGGCATGGCTCGCATTCTTGCCGTGCTGGAACCGCGCTCGAATACCATGAAAATGGGCATGGGCAAAAATGATATTGCCTCTTCTTTGGGACGTGCCGATGAGGTTTTTCTCTATCAACCCACCAATATTCCGTGGCAGGTCATTGAAATTGCTGAACAGTGTATTCAGCCCACTCGCTGGAGTGCTGATATTGATACTTTGGTGAAAATGATTGTAGAAACGGCACAGCCCGGTGACCATATTCTGGTGATGAGTAATGGTGGATTTGGAGGCATCCACGAAAAGCTATTGGCGGCATTAACGCAAAAAGCCAACGTGGTTTAGTCAATATTTTCTTATAATTCGGTCTGCCATACGCATATTTTGATTAGATTGTCATACGGCAGACCTGAATAAATTAAAGCTCTTGCTCAAACAGGTTGAGGATCGCTTCGTAGAGTTGTTTGGTCGTAAAGTTTTGTGCTGGAGTGGAAAAAATAGTGTCATCCCCTGCAATACTGCCAAGAATTCCTTCTGCTTTCCCCAATGAATCTAATAGGCGGGCAATTAATTGTGCTGCGCCAGGGCTAGTTCGTATGACGACAATGCTGTGATTATAATCGACATCTAATACCAGATTTTTTAATGGGCTGGTGGCAGTAGGAACACCCAATTCTGCGGGTAAGCAGTAAACCATTTCCATTTTTGCATTACGGGTTCGGACAGCACCAAATTTCGTCAGCATTCTGGAAACTTTAGATTGGTTGATATTTTCAAACCCCTGCTCTTGAAGTGCCAAAACAATTTCGCCTTGAGAGCTGAATTTTTCTTCTTTCAATAATGCCTTGAAAGCTTTTACCAAATCTTCCTGTTTCGAAGGAACACGCATATTTCACCATCGTTGAATCCGTTATCAGGCGGACATTATGCGAAAGAGTGAATTTTTATTCAAGAAAGAGAAGAATAAACCAACATACAGCGCATAGTGAATTAAACAGAGTAAATGTATTGTTAATTAAATGGTGCTGTTTGGGGATTGTTTGGCCTGAAAGGGAAGAGTAAGGTAATCCGTTAATTGATGAGGAATACGGCTGAAATAATTCTTGAAAAAGTGTCCATTATCTCATTAACAGATAAGCATTTTGTTTAGAATAAAACGACTTTGGTGTTCCATCATCAGGCTATTAAGTGGATAATCTGACTGTTAACAGATTGTTTTTAATGCATGGTGTTTTTAATACATAGTGTATACAAATAGATCGTATTTACAGTACTTAATTTAAGGAGTATCAGGATGAAAGTTGCAGTTCTCGGTGCAGCCGGTGGTATTGGTCAGGCACTTGCCCTTCTACTCAAGACCCAGCTTCCTTCAGGTTCAGAACTTTCTTTGTATGACATTGCTCCGGTGACTCCAGGCGTGGCAACCGATCTGAGCCATATTCCAACGGAAGTCAAAGTCGCTGGTTTTGCTGGTGAAGATGCAACTCCTGCACTGGCAGGTGCAGATGTCGTATTAATTTCTGCGGGTGTGGCACGTAAACCTGGTATGGATCGTTCCGATTTGTTCAATATCAATGCGGGCATCATTCGTAATCTGGTTCAGCAGGTTGCTAAAACTTGTCCAAAAGCATTAATTGGAATCATTACCAACCCAGTCAATACCACTGTAGCGATCGCCGCCGAGGTACTGAAAAAAGAAGGGGTGTACGATAAGAACCGCCTGTTTGGTGTCACAACCCTGGATATCATTCGTTCCAACACCTTTGTTGCTGAACTGAAAGACAAGAAAGTCGAAGAAATAGAAGTTCCTGTTATTGGTGGGCACTCTGGTGTGACCATCCTGCCTCTGCTGTCGCAAATACCAGGTGTTAGCTTCACTGATGAAGAAGTTGAAGCATTGACCAAGCGTATCCAAAATGCGGGTACTGAGGTTGTTGAAGCGAAAGCGGGTGGCGGTTCTGCAACACTGTCTATGGGACAAGCAGCGGCTCGTTTGGGGCTGGCGCTGATCCGTGGCTTGCAAGGCGAAAGCAATGTTGTTGAGTGCAGCTATGTTGAAGGTGATGGCAAATATGCCCGTTTCTTTGCGCAGCCTGTTCACTTAGGTAAAAATGGTATCGAAGAACGTTTAGATATTGGCAAGTTGAGTGACTTCGAACAGAAAGCATTGGATAACATGCTGGATGTTTTGAAGAAAGATATTGAATTGGGCGAGAAGTTTATTAACGGCTAATTCATTTATTAATGATTTATTAATATACGAATTAAGTTAAATATATTAAATAACTAAAACCGCTAGTTAGAAATAACCAGCGGTTTTTCTTTCAATAGTTATATTGATAGCTAATTATTTTTTTTCTCTCTAACTTTTCTTTCCAATAGTTCTCCTGTGTGGGGATCGAAATAGCGGCTTGGCCATATTTCAGACGGATGTAGTTCTAAGTAATTCGCTATTATCCATTCTCCCTTGGGCCACGGGCGAGAAAGTGTATTCGCCAAAGTAGATGAACTCAGTCCTGCCGCACGAGAAACGGCAGCTAACGTCGTTCCTCGTTTACGTAAAGCGGCAATAATATCAGCAGGATGCCAATCCGATTTCATAGAAATCATTTTTTTAATCCTTTTCTATTAAATTAGAAGCCACATTAGTGGTATAACTAAAGCGTTAATGTGAAATTAATAACGAACACGAACCTGTTATTAAGAAATTAAAATAACATTATTTTTTCTAAAAATGTTTCTAATTTTTTCTTAATGACGTCTTTTTTGAACTTGGTTACAAAAATAGAGAAACGTTATGAAAAAAGAGTGGTATACGGCAATGGAGTTGACCGGTGTAGGTGAGTTACCTAGATCACCACAAGGAGTTAATGCCAAGGCAAAACGTGAAGAGTGGTTGAGGCAAAAACGGTCAGGTGTCCAGGGAAGGGCGATTGAATACCATTACTCTTGTTTTCCTAAATCAACGTTAGAAGCTTTGGAGCTTCATGAAACACCGGCGGAATATCAGGTTCAGAAACAAGATCCTTTATCTATTTGGGTAAGTGCATTTAATTTACTCACTGAGGAAGAGAAGGAGGTCATTACCGAAGTGATATTACGAGATGGCATAAGAAGTTTTTTGGAAAAAATCATAGCTACTTGAGGCAGCTTTTGAAAAGCCAGGTGCTTAAAATTTGGCTTTCTCGTCACTGTTCCAGTATCAAGCGAGGAGAAAGAGATGAAAAAAGAGTGGTATTCTGCAAAAGAACTCATCGGCCTCGCAGGGCTGCCATCGTCTCCCCAAGGAGTCAATCTGATGGCAAGACGCGAGGGCTGGGAACAACGCCGTAAGCGTGGCGTACAAGGAAAAGCGCTCGAATATAATGTCAACAGTTTGCCCGAAGAAGTCGTGAATGTATTGACGGTCAGTGAAAATTCAGTCGAATACTACCGCAATAAGCGACAGGACCCATTTATGATCTGGGTAGAGGCTTATTACCAGTTGAGCAAATCCGAAAGAGAACGCATGGTTAAATTTATTTTGAGAAAAGGGCTAGCCAGCCTTGTCCAATATGTCGGTATTCATGATATTGATAATAAAGACAGCGCCCTGGATTGAATTTTCTGGGGCGCTGATTCAGTTTTAGGAAAGTCGCTGTACAGCGACATGGGCCAATCCCTCAAGGGCCGCCTTGTATGGAGAATCTTCCAGTGACTGCAATGCTGAAATGGCCTTATCAGCTTCTTCTTCTGCCCGCTGACGGGTGTATTTAAGTGAACCACACTGTTTCATCGTTGCCAGGACGGTATTCAACAAATGGCGGCCATTACCTTGCTCAATGGCACTTCGGATCAAAGCGGATTGTTCCGGTGTTCCGTGGTTCATGGCGTGCAAAAGAGGCAAAGTGGGTTTGCCTTCGTTTAAGTCATCTCCTGTGTTCTTACCAAGCGTGCTGTTATCTGAGTCATAATCCAACAGATCATCAATTAATTGAAATGCGGTGCCTAAATAACGACCATAATCACGTAGTGCTATTTCTTGCTCAGGCGTGGCGTTGGCGAGAATGGCGGCTGAATGCGCAGCGACCTCAAACAGGCGAGCGGTTTTACTGTAAATGACTCTCATATAGTCATCTTCTGAAATATTAGGATCATTGCAGTTCATCAACTGCATAACTTCGCCTTCAGCGATGACATTGGTAGCGTCAGACATCAATTTTAATACGCGCATGGAGTCGAGATCGGTCATCATTTGAAATGAGCGCGTATAGATAAAATCGCCCACAAGGACACTGGCGGCATTGCCATAAATGGCGTTGGCAGTCGCCTTACCACGGCGCATATCAGACTCATCAACGACATCATCATGCAGCAGTGTTGCCGTGTGGATAAATTCAATCAAAGCAGCAACTTTGATATGTTTTTCGTCTTGGCAATGAAGGGCTTTACCTACCAGTACAGCAATCATTGGCCGAATGCGTTTGCCACCACCGCTGATGATGTAGTAACCAAGTTGGTTAATCAGCGCAACGTCAGAATTTAATTGGTTAAGAATGGTTGCATTAACCGCTGCCATATCATCAGCGGTGAGTTTAAGTATCGATTCTAAATTCATGTTTTGGCTTTGGACTCTGATTCAGAGCTGTGCTCATTAATTAGCATATCAATAGATATCAAGATATATCGATTGTACTTGAAAAACCGTTCAAATAAATGACAATTGAAAAACTCTGTTTTTTTCTCATCTGTTCTAATTCTGCACTTGTCTTCCAAGTGGTTTTTGCGTAGAATTCGCGCCCTATTGTGAATATTTTATAGCGCGCTCTGGAAAGCATTTTTAGGGGGTGCGCGGAAAGCGGAGTTTATATGTACGCAGTTTTCCAAAGTGGTGGTAAACAACACCGAGTAAGCGAAGGCCAAACAATTCGCTTGGAAAAGCTGGACATCGCAACAGGTGAAACTGTTGAGTTTGACCAGGTGCTGATGGTCGCTAACGGCGAAGATATCAAAATCGGCGCTCCAGTAGTTGAAGGCGTTAAAGTTAAAGCTGAAGTTGTAGCACACGGTCGTGGCGAGAAAATTAAAATTGTTAAGTTTCGTCGTCGTAAACATAGCCGTAAGCAACAGGGCCACCGTCAGTGGTTCACCGATGTTAAAATCACTGGCATCGCTTAAGATTTTAGGAGAGCAGATTAATGGCACACAAAAAGGCTGGCGGCTCGACTCGTAACGGTCGCGATTCTGAAAGCAAACGTCTGGGTGTAAAACGTTTTGGTGGTGAGTCTGTTTTGGCAGGTAGCATCATCGTTCGTCAACGTGGTACTAAATTCCACGCAGGCAACAACGTAGGTTGTGGCCGTGACCACACCCTGTTCGCATTAGCTGACGGGAAAGTTAAGTTCGAAGTTAAAGGTCCAAAAAACCGTAAATTTATCAGCATCGAAGCTGAATAAGTTTTTTGTATCTTGATCGAATCAGAAGCCCTGCAATGTGTGTTGCGGGGCTTTTTATTATTTTGGATTACGCCATCTCTGGGTACTAGCTGCCATCCAGCTTTACAGTGGCTATCCTACGGAGAAAATTGATGAAATTTGTAGATGAAGCCAGGATTCTGGTTGTAGCGGGAGATGGTGGCAATGGTTGCGTCAGCTTCCGTCGTGAGAAATATATTCCAAAAGGTGGGCCGGACGGCGGCGATGGTGGTGATGGTGGAGATGTCTACCTGCTGGCAGATGAAAACCTCAATACACTGATTGATTACCGTTTTGAAAAATCCTTCCGTGCTGAACGTGGCCAGAATGGACAAAGCCGCGATTGTACGGGTAAACGTGGTCAGGACATTACGATTAAGGTTCCGGTCGGAACGCGTGTACGTGATGTTGCTACGGGCGAAGTGCTTGGGGATATGCTGCACCATGAACAGCGTTTTATGGTAGCAAAAGGGGGCTTCCACGGCCTTGGCAATACTCGTTTTAAATCTTCGGTGAACCGTGCTCCTCGTCAAAGAACGATGGGAACGCCCGGAGAAAGTCGTGAGTTGATGTTGGAACTGATGCTGCTGGCTGATGTGGGAATGCTGGGAATGCCAAATGCAGGCAAATCCACCTTTATTCGTGCTGTATCGGCCGCAAAACCGAAAGTCGCTGATTATCCATTTACAACCTTGGTGCCAAGCCTTGGCGTTGTGCGTATGGATAACGAGCAAAGTTTTGTCGTCGCCGATATCCCTGGGCTGATTGAAGGTGCATCAGAAGGCGCTGGATTGGGTATCCGTTTCTTGAAGCATTTGGAACGTTGCCGCGTATTGCTGCATTTGATTGATCTCTGCCCAATCGATGAATCCGATCCGGTTGAAAACGCCCGTATCATCATCAAAGAGCTGCATAATTACAGTGAAAAACTGGCAGAAAAACCGCGTTGGTTGGTCTTTAACAAAGTCGATCTCACCGATCCAGAAGAAGCTAAACAGCGGGCAAAAGCTATCGCTGATGAGCTTGGTTGGGAAGGCGATTATTACATGATCTCAGCCGTGAATCGTCAGGGCGTGAAAGCGCTTTGCTGGGATATTATGGAGTTCATGAAGACGCAGCCTCGCAGTATGGAAGCGTCGGAGGAGTCCCAACCGGAAAAAGTTGAATTTATGTGGGATGACTACCATAAAGAGCAGCTACAGCAAGCATCTGACGACGAAGATTGGGATGATGACTGGGACGAAGAAGATGACGAAGGCGTTGAGTTTATTTATAAACGCTAATCTTCCGTAACCATTTGAATATAAAAAAGGGCGCTGTATTTGGCGCCCTTTTTTTGATCAAGTTCTTCTTACCAAAACTGAGCCAACTCAGTGACTTTGATATAACGATTTATATAAATTGTGTTCAAAACGAGATAAAGGAACACGGCGGGTTCGTTGATCTTCTGGAGGAACAGAGTATGCAGAGACAAACTGGACAAAAGCAATTTGTTGTCCACGGGCAGTAGTCATAAACCCTGCGAGATTATAAACTCCTTGTAATGATCCCGTTTTAGCAAAGACTTTACCATCAAGTCCCGATTCATGCAGACCAGGCCGATAAGCCAACGTGCCATCATATCCCGCTTTGGGCAACATGGAGATGAAGTCCAGCTCATTATTATGCTGAGCAATAAATTGCAATATTTCCATCATGGTTGTAGCAGCGATTAAATTGTGGCGTGAAAGGCCAGAGCCATCTACCATGATAGTATTGCCCAAATCAATACCCGCTTTCTGTTTCAGAATCTGGCGAACAGCATCGGAACCTGCCCGCCATGTCCCAGGAACGTTGAAATAGCGGTGGCCGAGGGTACGAAAGAGAGTATCCGCAATCATGTTATCTGATTTTTTCAACATGATTTCGAGCATCTTATTTAATGGCACAGATTGATTTACGGCGAGGATCTTTTCTGGTTGCTTGGGAGCCGACTGGAGCCGTATATGGCCTTTTAACTCAATACCGGCAATATTCAGTTCATTCTTTAGGAGCTTGCCAGCATAACCAGGCCCATTCTGGATAGCAAAAGCCAATGGGAGTGGTTCATCGCGTTGTGTCAGGCAACCTGTAAGGGTATATCGATTTAAATCACCTGATGTAACATCAAATTCACAATACTTCGCTTCTGGTGAACCCTTAGCCAAGGTTTTAACTTCACTCAGTACATTAACAGGATAAAAAGAGGGCACACGGACAAATGCCTGTTCGCCAGGTTGTTCTGCGCTGTAGAGTGAAACAGAAAAGCAGTTCTTATCCACGATGGCTGCTGATGGAGGGGCACTGAAACACTGTGTCATATCGTTCCATATCCAGCCTGGCGCTTTATCATGGCTGGAGAAAATCGAAATATCTATGACAAGATCTCCATCAATCTGTTTTATACCAGATTGTTTTAGAGTTTCGGCCATATTGCGCAGTTGTGAACGTGTCAGCATGGGATCACCGACAAAGCGAGCCGTTAGGTTACCTTTTAATACACCCTCTGAAAGATGGGCATCACTTTCCAGCGTTGTGATAAAACGGTAATCCTTACCAAGCTGCAATAGCGCTGCTAATGCCGTCACAATTTTCTGCGTACTGGCAGGTAAGGCCATTTGTTGCCCGTGATAATCAACTAAGGGATTTTTTGCACCAACAGCTTGGGCAATAAATGATAAATTAGTTCCTGTAGGCAAATACTGGGCACTTTTCTCAATATAAGAAATATCAGAAGAGGCATTTGCACTGAAAATACTCAGACTCAAGCTGAGCATACAAGCTATTCTGCTGGTCATTTTTAAAAGAGCCATAGATCTCGCGTATGAAGGTAATGTATTCCAGGAATATTTGTATTAATCATACTAAGGTATAATTCAAAGGAAAAGTATACCAATCTAACTTCAAGATGCGTGTGATTTCTCCCCGCGGAGCGGGGAGAAATCAGGTTTCATAGAGTGTTGTAAATTGCAACTTGAAGTTTAATGCGTATAAACGATGATCCATCATCAACTCTACGTTAGAATGATAGATTGGCAGGTAATTATGCCTGTGGACTTCAGATTGTGCTGAATTACACTTCTTTTTATCAAGTATCTGTAAGCTCGCCTGATAAGGTGTGCTCATTGTGCTGTTATTAAAAAATGTGCTGTTATTACAAAAACCAGGAAGATGTTGTTTGGGCTTAGGATTAATTTAGAGGTTTAATAAATGAAACAAATTCCGATGACGGTACGTGGCGCGGATAAATTGCGCGAAGAATTAGAACATTTGAAAAATGTACGTCGGCCTCAAATTATTGCCGCAATCGCTGAGGCGCGTGAACACGGTGATTTGAAAGAAAACGCGGAATATCATGCTGCTCGTGAGCAGCAGGGGTTCTGTGAAGGCCGTATTCAGGAAATTGAGGCTAAACTTTCCAATGCACAGGTGATTGATGTCATGAAGATGACCAACAATGGCCGGGTGATTTTTGGGGCAACGGTCACGGTACTGAACTTGGATTCCGATGAAGAGCAAACCTACCGTATCGTCGGTGATGATGAAGCCAATATTAAAGAAAATCTTCTTTCAGTGAATTCACCGATTGCCCGTGGCCTGATTGGTAAAGAAGTGGATGATGTTGTTGTCATCTCCACGCCTGGCGGTCAAGTGGAATTCGAAGTTTTGAACGTGGATTATATCTAATACACCATGCTCAAAGAAAAAAGGCCAGTTTTTGGCCTTTTTTATTAAGGTAAATATACCCATCGTCTTTCAAGATGCATCTTATATCTCCCCCCTACGCGGGGAGATATAAACAATCACATTGATTTGCAAGCCGCAACTTGAAATTCATTGGGTATAAATTAATATGGCACTTTTGTATAAATATGCCGTGATTATTTAGGTAGACTAATCCTGCGTTCTTCTGATGGACGGTAGAGAACTAACATTTTGCCAATGATTTGCACGTTATGTGCACCCGTTTCACGAACGATCGCTTCAGCGATCAAAGTTTTTATTTCACGGTCTTCGCCTGCAACTTTGACTTTGATAAGCTCGTGATGCGAAAGAGTTTGTTCGATTTCAGCCAACACACCTTCGGTTAACCCATTGTTGCCGATCATAACGACAGGCTTTAATGAATGAGCGAGACTTTTCAGGTATTGGATTTGTTTCTTGTTAAGAGTCATCGTTTTTTTGCTTAGTTGGGATTGAAAACGATATATTCTACCGCCATCTCATATCTATCACCATAAAAGTGTGGTGTGATTTGATAAGAGAGCGCAAAAAATAAGGCACCTATTAGTAAAGTTGGAAAGAACAATGGCCAATAAAAAACGCTCAGCAAGCTCAAGTCGCTGGTTACAGGAACATTTTAGTGATAAATATGTTCTCCAGGCGCAGAAAAAAGGGCTTCGCTCTCGCGCTTGGTTTAAACTTGATGAGATACAGCAAAGCGACAAAATCTTTAAACCGGGCATGACCGTTGTTGATTTAGGCGCTGCTCCAGGTGGGTGGTCTCAGTACGTAGTGAGTCAGATTGGTAATAGTGGGCGAGTCATTGCTTGCGATCTTTTGCCGATGGATCCGATAGTTGGAGTCGATTTCCTGCAAGGAGATTTTCGTGATGAGCTGGTATTGAAAACATTACTTGAGAGAGTTGGTGATAATAAAGTCCAGGTCGTCATGTCGGATATGGCTCCTAATATGAGTGGAACCCCCGCGGTCGATATTCCCCGATCCATGTATCTGGTTGAATTAGCGTTGGATATGTGTCGTGATGTGCTGGCCCCTGGGGGTAGTTTTATTGTCAAAGTATTTCAGGGAGAGGGCTTTGATGAATACCTGAGGGAAATACGCTCCCTTTTTGCGAAGGTAAAAGTTCGTAAACCAGAATCTTCGCGGGCACGATCACGTGAAGTATACATTGTAGCGACAGGGCGGAAAGTGTAGTACCCTGACTACTATTTGTTAACACAGTTGTAATATGAGGTTAATCCCTTGAGTGACATGGCGAAAAACCTGATTCTCTGGTTAGTCATCGCAGTTGTCTTGATGTTATTGTTCCAGAGTTTTGGTCCCGGCGATTCTAGTGGTCGTAGGGTTGATTACTCTAATTTCATCAATGAGATATCGCAGAATCAAGTAAGCGAAGTACGTATTTCGGGTCGTGACATTGATTTCACTAAGAAAGACAACAGTGGAAAATACAGCACTTATATGCCAATTCAGGATGAAAAGTTGCTGGATACCCTGCTTAATAAGCAGGTAAAAGTTGTTGGTGAACCACCAGAACAGCAAGGCCTGTTGGCGACCCTCTTTATTTCATGGTTCCCAATGTTACTGCTCATTGGCGTCTGGATCTTCTTTATGCGCCAAATGCAAGGTGGTGGCGGTAAAGGAGCGATGTCTTTTGGTAAAAGCAAAGCTCGGATGTTGACGGAAGATCAGATCAAAACCACGTTTGCCGACGTTGCGGGTTGTGATGAAGCAAAAGAAGAAGTGGGTGAATTGGTTGAGTATCTGCGTGAACCTGGCCGTTTCCAAAAACTGGGTGGTAAGATCCCGAAAGGCATCCTGATGGTTGGTCCTCCAGGTACGGGTAAGACATTGCTGGCGAAAGCTATTGCTGGCGAAGCGAAAGTCCCTTTCTTCACCATCTCTGGCTCTGATTTTGTTGAAATGTTTGTTGGTGTTGGTGCTTCCCGTGTTCGTGATATGTTTGAGCAGGCGAAAAAAGCTGCGCCATGTATTATCTTTATTGACGAAATCGATGCAGTGGGTCGTCAGCGTGGTGCGGGTCTGGGTGGCGGACATGATGAACGTGAACAGACATTGAACCAAATGCTGGTTGAGATGGATGGCTTTGAAGGTAACGAAGGCATTATTGTTATTGCAGCGACTAACCGTCCTGATGTTCTCGATCCAGCTTTGTTACGTCCTGGCCGTTTTGACCGTCAGGTCGTTGTTGGCCTGCCAGATGTTCGTGGCCGTGAGCAAATCCTGAAAGTTCATATGCGTCGCATCCCGCTGGATACTGATATTGATGCATCGGTCATTGCGCGTGGTACACCCGGTTTCTCTGGCGCAGATTTGGCAAACCTTGTGAATGAGGCAGCTTTGTTTGCGGCTCGCGGTAACAAACGCGTTGTTTCCATGGTTGAGTTCGAAAAAGCCAAAGATAAGATCATGATGGGTGCGGAGCGCCGTTCAATGGTTATGACGGAGGAACAGAAAGAATCCACGGCATACCATGAAGCAGGACATGCCATTATTGGTCGTTTGGTTCCAGAACACGATCCCGTGCATAAAGTGACGATTATTCCGCGTGGCCGTGCGTTGGGTGTGACGTTCTTCTTGCCAGAGGGCGATCAGATCAGTGCAAGCCGTCAGAAGTTGGAAAGCCAAATTTCAACCTTATACGGTGGCCGGTTAGCGGAAGAAATTATCTATGGTGTAGATAATGTTTCTACAGGTGCGTCCAACGATATTAAAGTGGCGACATCTATTGCGCGTAACATGGTGACACAGTGGGGCTTCTCAGAAAAACTGGGACCATTGCTGTATGCGGAAGAAGAGGGTGAAGTTTTCCTCGGCCGTTCGGTTGCCAAGGCTAAACATATGTCTGAAGACACCGCGCGTTTAATCGATCAGGAAGTGAAGGCTATCATCGATCGTAACTATGTACGTGCTCGTCAGATTCTGATGGATAATCTGGATATTCTTCACTCAATGAAAGATGCATTGATGAAGTATGAAACTATTGATGCACCGCAGATTGATGATCTGATGAATCGTACAACAGTACGCCCACCAGCAGGTTGGGAAGGTGATAAGAACGGCGGTAATAGCAATAACCGTCATAACACCTCATCTCCGCAGCAAACTTCAAAGCCTGCGGATGGTAATCCAACCGCATAACGAGGCTAATAATCTTATATTAAACCCCAGGCTTGTCCTGGGGTTTTGACATTAAGGCACCTAGCGATGAAACTGACAGCCAGAGGCAGCGCCCTCAATCTTTCCTGCCCACAAGTGATGGGGATTTTGAATGTCACTCCTGATTCCTTCTCTGACGGTGGAACCCATAATACTTTTAACGCAGCATTGAAACATGCCGCCAGGATGATCAAAGAAGGAGCAACCATTATTGATGTGGGAGGAGAGTCGACTCGTCCTGGAGCGAATGAGGTAAGTGGGCAGGAAGAACTGGATCGTGTTATTCCGGTGATTGAGGCGCTGGTACAACGATTTGATGTCTGGATCTCTGTTGATACCTCAAAAGCTACTGTTATGCGGGAATCAGCCAAGGCGGGAGCGCATATTATCAATGACGTCCGTGCGTTGCAGGAACCTGGAGCACTTGATGCGGCAGCACAAAGTGGTTTGCCAATCTGTCTGATGCATATGCAGGGGCAACCTCGCACAATGCAAACAGAACCTCACTATGAAGATGTTGTGTCGGAAGTGAAAACCTTTCTGATACAGCAAATTGAGCGCTGTGTTGCTGCGGGTATCGCAAAAAACAACCTGATTCTTGATCCTGGCTTCGGTTTTGGTAAGAACTTATCGCATAATTATCAGTTATTGGCTTACTTGCAAGAATTCCATCATTTGGGATTACCTATTCTGGCGGGGATGTCCCGTAAGTCTATGATTGGCCAATTACTTGATATGCCGCCGCAAGAGCGTGTGGCAGGAAGCGTTGCTTGTGCTGTGATTGCAGCCATGAAAGGTGCCCAGATTATCCGTGTGCATGATGTAAAAGAAACCGTTCAGGCAATGCAAGTCGTTCATGCAACTCTGTCCGCGTCTGCCAACAACACTTGTACGGAATTCGGTATCTGAAAAGAATACATGTCCATAAAATACATATTCAGAAAATATATCGTTTTTAAAGAACATGATGTCAGCAAAAAACGCTGAGAGCAGAAAATTCGTTCAGCAAAGGAAAGAAATTTATGAGTAACCGTAAATATTTTGGCACTGACGGTATCCGTGGCAAAGTGGGGAATACCCCAATTACCCCTGACTTTGTATTGAAACTTGGTTGGGCTGCGGGAAAAGTGCTGGCGCGTCATGGTTCTCGCAAAATCATTATTGGTAAAGATACCCGAATATCAGGTTATATGTTGGAATCTGCTCTGGAAGCTGGACTGGCCGCAGCGGGATTATCAGCATCTTTTACCGGCCCGATGCCAACTCCTGCCGTGGCGTATCTGACACGTACTTTTCGTGCAGAAGCTGGCATTGTCATTTCCGCTTCCCACAACCCTTACTATGATAACGGTATTAAATTCTTCTCCATCGATGGAACTAAATTACCGGATGATGTTGAAGAAGCGATTGAAGCGGAAATGGAAAAGCCTCTGACTTGTGTAGAATCTGCTGAGTTGGGACGGGCAAATCGGATAGTTGATGCGGCGGGTCGTTACATTGAATTTTGTAAAGGGACATTCCCTAGTGAACAAAGTTTAAATGGATTGAAAATTGTTTTGGATTGCGCCAATGGTGCGACCTACCATATTGCCCCGAATGTGCTCAGAGAGCTGGGAGCGGAGGTTATTGCCATTGGTTGTGAACCTAATGGCATCAACATCAATGAAGAATGTGGTGCAACAGATGTTCATTCATTGCAACAGCGTGTATTGGAAGAACAAGCGCACGTTGGTCTGGCATTTGATGGCGATGGTGACCGCATCATTATGGTTGATCATTTGGGGCAAAAAGTTGATGGCGATCAGATCCTTTATATCATTGCGCGTGAAGCGTTGAGACAAGGTCAGCTACGTGGCGGTGCAGTGGGTACGTTAATGAGCAATATGGGGCTGGAGTTGGCACTGAAACAGCTTGGTATTCCCTTTGAACGTGCGAAAGTTGGCGATCGCTATGTGCTGGAGAAATTGCAGGAAAAAGGCTGGCGTTTGGGCGCAGAAAATTCAGGCCATGTGATTTTGCTAGACAAAACCACAACAGGAGATGGCATTGTTGCTGGATTGCAAGTCTTGAGTGCAATGGTACGTAATAATATGAGCTTGCATGATCTGTGCAGTGGTATGAAACTTCTGCCACAAATTTTGGTTAACGTTCGCTTTGCAGGTAATGTCGATCCTCTGCAATCAGAATCAGTGCTTGAAACCGTAAAATCAGTTGAGACTGAATTGAATGGTCGTGGTCGCGTTCTGCTGCGTAAATCAGGTACAGAACCATTGATTCGTGTCATGGTGGAAGGTGAAGATGAAAAGCAAGTCACGGCATTGGCGCATCGTATTGCTGATGCGGTGAAAAAAATCGGTTGATTTGTTGATTTTTCACCCGATCAGCGTCAGGATTTAAAATTAATCTTGCGTGTATGATACGCTTTGGTTAGTATTCACACCCGCTCAATAAGTTAATTTTTCTAATTTTGTGAGCGGGTGATGCAACATAACGTCGCTATGAAATTGTGGTAAACACCACGAGGAAACGGGTACAACATATGTATGAAGCTCTTTTAGGTATATTCTTGCTGGTTGGCATCGGGCTAATAGCTCTGGTTCTGCTACAGCAAGGTAAAGGTGCTGATATGGGTGCTTCTTTCGGCGCGGGTGCATCTAACACGCTGTTTGGTTCATCGGGTTCCAGCAATTTTATGACCCGCATGACGGCTGTTTTTGCCACGTTGTTCATTGTTATCAGTCTGATTCTTGGTAATATGACCAGCAACAAGACAAGTTCCGGCAGTAAATGGGATAACCTTGTCGAACCTGTAAAAGTTGAAAAACAGGCAGAAGTTCCGACAACGCCAGCAAAACCAAATAGTGATATCCCACAGTAACATTCAGTAACAGAATTGAAATAGGGTTGTTGATTTTAACAATGAGTTTAGATAACCATTAAAATAACAAACCTATAAAATCAGTGCCGAGGTGGTGAAATTGGTATACACGCTACCTTGAGGTGGTAGTGCCTAAACAACGGGCGTACGGGTTCAAGTCCCGTCCTCGGCACCATTAATCTAGAAACTTGCGTTTTTAGTATTATCAGCGTAAGATTTGCCACGTTTTCGAACGCGGGATGGAGCAGCATGGTAGCTCGTCGGGCTCATAACCCGAAGGTCGTCGGTTCAAATCCGGCTCCCGCAACCACTTCTTAACAACCTATACCTTTTCAATAGTAATGATTCAGTAGCCATTGAGATATCTATCCTGATTTGACAGGTTGCTTTGAAAGGTATAAAAAAGAAGTAGGTTGAGACCGCTGGCAGTAAATAGGGTCCAGTTGCATAAAGCCCCGAGTATCGGGGTTTTTTGTTATTTGACAGCAGAACTACTGGGCTAATATAGCCCTTTTTTTATGTCTTGGGGGTGGGCTTGTCCACATTAGAGCAAAAATTAACAGAGATAATTTCAGCACCAGTTGAAGCTTTGGGTTTTGAATTAGTTGGCCTGGAGTTTATTCGCGCTCGTGTATCGACGTTGCGAGTCTATATTGATAGTGAGGAGGGTATCACTGTTGATAATTGTGCTGATGTTAGCCACCAGGTCAGTGCAGTGCTTGATGTTGAAGATCCGATTCCAGGGCTTTATAACCTGGAAATATCTTCACCAGGGCTTGAGCGTCCACTGTTTAAGGCTGAACATTACCAGCGTTTTATTGGTGAAGCAGTCAGTTTGGTTTTACGCATGGCAATGCAGAACCGTCGCAAATGGCAAGGTATCATCAAGGCAGTTGATGGTGAAATGATTACGGTTACGGTGGATGGAAAAGACGAAGTGTTCGCACTGAGCAACATCCAGAAAGCGAACCTGGTACCCCACTTTTAAAGTTCGGATGAGGCAACTAGGATGAATAAAGAAATTCTGGCTGTTGTGGAAGCGGTTTCTAATGAAAAATCACTCCCTCGCGAAAAAATCTTCGAAGCATTAGAGATTGCACTGGCGACAGCCACCAAGAAAAAGTATGAGCAGGAAATCGACGTCCGTGTTTGTATCGATCGTAAATCAGGTGATTTTGATACCTTCCGTCGCTGGTTAGTTGTTAACGAAGTGACTCAGCCAACGCGCGAAATCACTCTGGAAGCGGCAAAATTTGACAACCCAGAGATTGAATTGGGTGGTTATATTGAAGATCAAATTGAATCAGTGACCTTTGACCGCATTACGACCCAGACGGCAAAACAGGTTATCGTACAGAAAGTACGTGAAGCTGAGCGCGCGATGGTTGTTGATCAATTCCGTGAGCAGCAGGGTGAAATCGTGACCGGTCAGGTCAAAAAAATGAACCGCGAAAATATTACTTTGGATTTAGGTAATAATGCTGAAGCGGTCATTTTACGTGAAGACATGTTGCCACGGGAAAACTTCCGTCCAGGTGACCGCGTGCGTGGTGTTCTGTATGATGTTCGCCCTGAAGCGCGTGGTGCACAGCTTTTCATCACTCGTTCTCGTCCTGAGATGTTGGTTGAATTGTTCCGCATCGAAGTGCCTGAGATTGGTGAAGAGATCATTGAGATCAAAGCGGCTGCTCGTGATCCGGGTTCCCGTGCAAAGATCGCAGTGAAAACTAACGACAAGCGTATTGATCCTGTTGGTGCTTGTGTTGGTATGCGTGGTGCAAGGGTACAAGCCGTTTCCAGTGAACTGGGCGGTGAAAGAATTGACATCGTGTTGTGGGACGATAACCCTGCGCAGTTTGTCATTAATGCAATGGCTCCGGCGGATGTTGCATCTATTGTGGTTGACGAAGACAACTGCACCATGGATGTTGCCGTAGAAAACAGTAATCTCGCTCAGGCGATTGGCCGTAATGGTCAGAACGTTCGTCTGGCGGCACAGCTGTTGAAAAAACATCGTGGTGATGACAAATGGGAACTTAATGTCATGACTGCGGAAGAGCTACAAGCAAAACATCAGGCAGAAGCACACGCTTCTATTGATACATTTACTAAGCATCTCGACATTGATGAAGATTTCGCCACTGTATTGGTCGAGGAAGGTTTCTCTACACTGGAAGAACTGGCTTATGTGCCAATCAATGAACTTCTGGCAATAGAAGGCCTTGATGAAGAAACCGTTGAAGCTCTTCGTGAACGTGCTAAAGCGGCCTTGACGACGCTGGAACTGGCTCAGAAAGAGAGTCTTAGTGATCAGCAACCTGCCGAAGATTTATTGAATCTGCCTGGCATGGAGCGTACTTTGGCGTTTAACCTGGCTGCCCGTGGCATCTGCACTCTGGAAGATCTTGCCGAGCAGGGTATCGACGACTTATCTGATATCGAAGGACTGAATGATGAGAAAGCAGGAGAACTCATTATGGCAGCCCGAAATATCTGTTGGTTTGGCGATGATGCATAAATAAACTGTAGCAGGAAGGAACAGAATGACAGAGGTAACCGTTAAAATACTGGCAGAAGAGATCCAGACATCGGTGGAACGTCTCATCCAGCAATTTGCTGATGCTGGCATTCAGAAAACCGCAACTGACTCTGTTTCCCAGAAAGAAAAAGAAGCTTTGCTGGCCCACCTGAACCGTGAACAAGGCGGTTCTGGCGGTCAGCCAGGTAAATTGACACTACAGCGTAAAACGCGCAGTACACTGAACGTTCCTGGCACCGGTGGCAAAAGTAAATCGGTAGCGATTGAAGTCCGCAAAAAACGCACATATGTAAACCGCGATACCATTGAACAGGTTAAAGCGGAAGAGCAGGCAAAGCGTGAAGCGGAAGAGCAGGCTCGGCGCGAGGCAGAAGAGAAGGCGCGGCTTGAGGCTGAAGCGAAAAAACTCGCGGAAGAGCAAGCTAAACGTGAAGCTGAAGAAAAGGCAAAACGTGAAGTGGAAGAGAGCGCTCGACGTGAAGCAGAAGAAAAAGCCAAACGTGAAGAGGCTAAACTGTCTCAGCGTGAGGCGGCGGAAAAAGAAAAAGTGACTAAGCAACATACCGAAAACAATCAAAAATCAGTTCAGAATCAATCTGCTGCGCTAAATGAAAAAGCGCGTCGTGAGGCTGAAGCTGCAACTTTAAAACGTAAAGCTGAAGAAGAAATGCGCCGTAAGGTGGAAGAGGAAGCAAAACGTGTTGCAGAAGAAGCGCGTCAAATGGCAGAAGAGAACAAGGACAAATGGTCTTATGATTCTGATAACAGTGACAATAGCGACTACCACATAACCACTTCCCGCTATGCCCGTGACGCGGAAGATGAAAATGACGCCAAAGTAGAAGGCGAACGTCGTTCCCGCTCCCGTGGTGGTAAATCCCGCCAGAAGAAGAATAATAAACATTCTGAATCGAAAGCTGATCGCGAAGAAGCGCGTGCAGTGGGTCGTACCAAAGGTAAGCAACGTAAGCCTAGTGCTTTACAACAGATCTTCACGAAACCTGTTGCCGCGGTTAACCGCGACGTTGTGATTGGTGAGACAATTACTGTTGCTGAATTGGCTAACAAAATGGCCGTTAAAGGTGCTCAGGTCATTAAGACCATGATGAACATGGGCGCAATGGTCACCATCAATCAAGTGATCGACCAAGAAACCGCGCAACTGGTTGCCGAAGAAATGGGGCACAAAGTTATCCTGCGTCGTGAAAACGAACTGGAAGAAGCGCTGATGAGTGATCGTGATACGGGTGAAACACAGGCAGAATCTCGTGCGCCAGTTGTGACCATCATGGGGCACGTTGACCACGGTAAAACTTCTCTGCTGGATTATATCCGTTCCACTAAAGTGGCTTCTGGAGAGGCGGGTGGTATTACCCAGCACATTGGTGCGTATCATGTGAAAACTGAAAAAGGCATGATCACTTTCCTGGATACCCCAGGCCATGCTGCGTTTACCTCCATGCGTGCACGTGGTGCAAAAGCAACAGATATCGTTGTTCTGGTTGTCGCAGCGGATGATGGTGTGATGCCACAGACCGTAGAAGCTATCCAGCATGCTAAAGCGGCCAACGTACCTGTTGTTGTTGCGGTGAACAAGATTGATAAACCAGAAGCTGATCCGGATCGCGTGAAGAATGAATTGTCGCAATACGGCATCATTTCAGAAGAATGGGGCGGTGAAAACCAGTTCATCAATGTATCTGCTAAAGCTGGTATTGGTATCGATGAGTTGTTGGAAGCCATTTTGCTTCAATCTGAAGTGCTTGAACTGAAAGCGGTACGCACTGGTATGGCGAATGGTGTGGTCATTGAATCCTTCCTGGATAAAGGCCGCGGCCCAGTTGCAACCATTCTGGTTCAATCCGGTACGCTGAACAAAGGCGATATCGTTCTGTGTGGCTTCGAGTATGGCCGTATTCGTGCAATGCGTAACGAGCTTGGTCGTGAAGTGACCTCGGCTGGCCCGTCTATTCCGGTGGAAATTTTGGGTCTGTCCAATGTGCCATCTGCGGGTGATGAAGCAACGGTTGTTCGTGATGAGAAAAAAGCGCGTGAGGTGGCCTTGTATCGTCAGGGTAAATTCCGCGAAGTGAAAATAGCTCGTCAGCATAAAGCTAAGCTGGAAAACATCTTCGCTAACTTAGAAGAAGGCAAAGTATCTGAACTGAACATTGTTCTGAAAACGGATGTTCAAGGTACATGTGAAGCAATCAGTGATTCACTGCTGAAATTGTCTACTGATGAAGTTAAAGTGAAAATCATCGGTTCTGGTGTGGGTGGTATCACTGAAACTGATGCGACGCTGGCTGCGGCATCTGAAGCAATTATTCTGGGCTTTAACGTTCGTGCTGATGCTTCTGCACGCCGTATCATTGAAAACGAAAGTCTGGATCTGCGTTACTACTCCGTTATCTATAACCTGATTGATGAGATTAAACAGGCTATGAGCGGAATGTTGGCACCAGAATACAAGCAGCAGATCATGGGTCTTGCCGAAGTCCGTGATGTATTTAAGTCACCGAAATTTGGTGCGATTGCGGGTTGTATGGTGACAGAAGGTTCCATCAAGCGTAATAATCCGATCCGCGTACTGCGTGATAACGTTGTTATTTACGAAGGTGAATTGGAATCCTTGCGTCGCTTTAAGGATGACGTTAACGAAGTCCGTAATGGTATGGAATGTGGTATTGGTGTGAAGAACTACAATGATGTTCGCGTTGGTGACATGATTGAAGTCTTTGAAGTGATTGAAATTAAACGCTCTATCGATTAATACCATTATTTATTAATAAATTCATTCCATTCTTGGGGGGCTTTATGCCCCCCAAAATGTCAGGAGATATAACAATGGCAAGAGAATTTAGCCGTACTCAGCGCGTTGCACAGGAAATGCAAAAAGAAATTGCCATCATTTTACAGCGTGAAATCAAAGATCCCCGTATCGGAATGGCGACAGTCTCTGGTGTTGAGGTTTCCCGCGATCTGGCTTATGCCAAAGTATTTGTCACCTTTCTGAATGTGCTGGTGGACGGGCATGATTCAGAGATGGTTAAAGAAGGTATCAAGGCATTGAACGAAGCCTCTGGTTTTATTCGTTCCCTGCTGGGTAAAGCGATGCGCCTGCGTATTATTCCTGAACTGACATTCTCTTATGACAGTTCTTTGGTGGAAGGGATGCGTATGTCGAATTTGGTTAGCAACGTCGTTAAAAATGATGAGAAGCGTCGCGCATCTGCGGATCACAATGAGGAAAAATGATGGGGCGCCGTCGTAAAGGCCGTGCTGTACACGGTGTACTGTTGCTGGATAAGCCGCAGGATATTTCCTCCAATGATGCGTTACAGAAAGCCAGGCGGATTTTTAATGCCAGTAAGGCGGGTCATACCGGTGCACTCGATCCATTGGCGACAGGTATGTTGCCGATTTGTCTGGGTGAAGCGACCAAATTTTCCCAATTCTTGCTGGATTCTGACAAACGCTATCGTGTGATTGCCCGTTTGGGGCAGCGTACAGATACGTCGGATTCACATGGAACAATCATCAGTGAGCGCGACGTAAAAATCACCGAATCTCAGCTCAATGCTGCATTGGATCAATTCCGTGGTGATACCATGCAGGTTCCTTCCATGTACTCTGCATTGAAACATCAGGGAAAACCGCTATATGAATATGCCCGTCAGGGGATTGAAGTGGAGCGGGAAGCGCGTCCTATTACTGTTTATGAATTGCAATTCATTCGCTGGGAAGGGAATGAGTTGGAATTGGAAATACACTGTTCCAAGGGAACTTACATTCGTACCATCATTGATGATTTAGGGGAACTTTTGGGCTGTGGCGCGCATGTCATTTATCTGCGTCGTTTGCAGGTTGCCAACTATCCCAATCAAAGAATGGTCACGTTGGAACAGTTATATGCGTTAAAACAACAAGCTGAAGATCAAGAAATTGAGGTGTGGGAATTGCTTGATCCATTATTGCTACCCATGGATACCGCCGTGGTTCATTTTCCTGTCATTCACTTAACATCTGTCGTTGCGTCGTACTTCAAACAAGGCCAGCCAGTTCGCAGCAAACATAATTTGGCTTCAGATGAATGGGTGAGGGTGACCGAAGGAGATGAAAATAAATTCATCGGCATTGCAGTGATTGATGATGATGGATTAGTGGCACCACGCCGCCTGGTTGTTGAAACGGAATAACGATAGCAACAGACAAGGAATTTGCAGTAGGTAAATTGAGTTGGAGCACAGAATGACGGTGATTGTGCTGTCTTGCGCTTCACCTATTTGCAGCGTAGAATACCGCGTCTGTACATGAGTGGCTGAATTAGAGATCGGCACTCGTCATTTTAAATTACATATTTGGAGTTATACTATGTCTCTAAGTACTGCTGCAAAAGCGCAGATTATTGCTGAATTTGGTCGCGGCGCTAACGACAGTGGTTCCAGCGAAGTTCAGATCGCACTGCTGACTGCTGACATCAACCACCTGCAAGGTCACTTTTCAGAGCACAAAAAAGATCACCACAGCCGTCGTGGTCTGCTGAGAAAGGTTGCACAGCGTCGTAAGCAACTGGACTACCTGAAGCGTAAAGATGTGGCACGCTATACTGCTCTGATTGAGCGTCTGGGACTGCGTCGCTAATTGATGAGTTTCGGTGGAAAGGGGCCTAATTGGGCCCCTTTTCTTCTAGGAAACGGAATTGATAGGTAACAGAACATTTAATCTACTGTTTTTTTACACCGTTTCTAAAATTTGAACCTCTTCCGCTACAGTGACTCGCGCGGCTAATGAGAGTCCTCAAAGCAGTGAGCACTGTCATTAGTCGTGAGGGTGTAGCAAGAAGAGAAAATCCATTGTTGCTGATTTCTTAAATCGGCAACACTAACAAAGGAATATTATTTTGCTTAATCCGATTGTTCGTAAATTCCAGTATGGTCAGCATACTGTGACCATCGAAACTGGCATGATGGCTCGTCAGGCGACAGCAGCTGTCATGGTAAATATGGATGACACAGCGGTATTTGTCACCGTTGTCGGTCAAAAGAAAGTCAAAACAGGTCAGGATTTCTTCCCTCTGACCGTTAACTATCAGGAGCGTACTTACGCTGCTGGCCGTATTCCGGGAAGTTTTTTCCGTCGCGAAGGCCGTCCGGGCGAAGGTGAAACATTAGTTGCCCGTCTTATCGACCGCCCTCTACGCCCTCTGTTTCCAGAAGGTTTCCTGAATGAAGTTCAAATCATCGCGACCGTCGTTTCTGTTAACCCACAAATAAACCCTGATATCGTTGCCATGATCGGCTCTTCTGCTGCATTGGCATTGTCTGGCATCCCATTTAATGGCCCAATTGGTGCTGCGCGTGTGGGTTACATTAATGATCAGTACGTACTGAACCCAACCAGTGATGAGCTGAAACATAGCCGCCTGGATCTGGTCGTTGCAGGTACAAATAACGCGGTGTTGATGGTAGAGTCCGAAGCAGAACTGTTAACTGAAGAGCAAATGTTGGGTGCGGTTGTGTTTGGTCACGAGCAACAACAGATTGTGATTGATAACATCAATGCGCTGGCTGCTGAAGCAGGTAAAGAGAAGTGGGATTGGGCACCAGAGCCTGTTAATCAGCCTCTGCACGATCGTGTTGCAGAACTGGCTGAAAGCCGTCTGGGTGATGCTTATCGCATTACTGAGAAGCAGGAACGTTACGCTCAGGTTGATAGCATCAAAGAAGAAGTTACTGCGGTTATCTTGGCAGAATTTGCAGAAAAAGGCATTGAACTGGAAGAAACCGAGGTGCTTGAAGTTCTCGCTATTCTGGAGAAAAATGTTGTTCGTAGCCGTGTTTTGCGTGGTGAACCGCGTATTGATGGCCGTGAAAAAGATATGGTCCGTGCTCTTGACGTTCGCACAGGTGTACTGCCGCGTACTCATGGTTCATCCCTGTTTACCCGTGGTGAAACGCAGGCACTGGTAACAGCAACATTGGGCACAGAGCGTGATGCTCAAGTTATCGATGAGCTGATGGGTGAGCGTACAGATCGCTTCCTGTTCCACTATAACTTCCCTCCGTACTCTGTTGGTGAAACGGGTATGGTCGGTTCACCAAAACGTCGTGAAATTGGTCACGGTCGTCTGGCGAAACGTGGCGTATTGGCTGTGATGCCAGGCATCAACGAATTCCCATATACCGTTCGCGTGGTTTCTGAAATCACTGAATCCAACGGTTCTTCTTCTATGGCTTCTGTCTGTGGTGCATCACTGGCATTGATGGATGCCGGTGTGCCAATTAAGGCAGCCGTTGCGGGTATCGCAATGGGTCTGGTGAAAGAAGGTGAAAACTTTGTTGTTCTGTCTGACATTCTGGGTGACGAAGATCATCTGGGTGACATGGACTTTAAAGTTGCGGGTAGCTGTGATGGTATCAGCGCATTGCAAATGGACATCAAAATTGAAGGTATCACCCGTGAAATCATGCAGATTGCTTTGAATCAGGCCAAAGGTGCCCGCTTGCACATTCTGAGTGTGATGGAACAGGCAATTCATAGCCCACGCAATGATATTTCTGAATTTGCACCACGTATCCACACTATCAAGATCAATCCAGACAAGATCAAAGATGTGATTGGTAAAGGTGGTTCCGTGATCCGCGCCTTGACGGAAGAAACAGGAACAACCATTGAAATTGAAGACGATGGCACAGTGAAGATTGCGGCGACTGACGGTGACAAAGCTCGTCATGCCATCAGACGTATCGAAGAAATCACTGCGGAAGTTGAAGTGGGTCGTATTTATGCTGGCAAAGTGACCCGCATTGTTGATTTTGGTGCATTTGTTGCTATCGGCGGCGGTAAAGAAGGGCTGGTACACATTTCTCAGATCGCCGAAAAACGTGTAGAGAAAGTCACTGATTATCTGCAAATCGGGCAAGAAGTTCCGGTGAAAGTGCTGGAAATTGACCGTCAGGGACGTATCCGCCTGAGCATGAAAGAAGCCGTGATGACCACTGATGTGGAACTGCAATCACCGGAATCATCAGTAGAATAAATTTGACGTAAAGAGCGGCGTCCTGTAAAAAGGGCGCCGTTTATCTCAATAAACTTCGAGTTATTGTTCTTAGCAATAGTTTGAAAGATGAGAGGAAGTCAATTTTGGGCAGGAAGCCTGAAATATACAATGTGGGTGGAGTAATAGGGCATTCTGATTGATGTCTGGGCTTCGGGAGTGGGAAATGAATTCTTTTCTGCGCTGGTGTTATGTTGCAGCTATTTTTCTCCTTGTGGGATGTAGCGGCACTGGGTGGCGTAAAAATGAAGTTATTGCTATTCCATTACAACCGACATTGCAACAAGAGGTTATTCTGGCTCGCATGGAGCAAATACTTGCGAGTCGGTCACTGACGGAAGATGAATATGCACAGCTTTTATATGAACGAGGTGTGCTGTATGATAGCCTCGGGTTGAGGGCACTGGCACAGAATGATTTTTCAGTGGCTTTGTCTATCCGCCCTGATATTCCTGAAATTTTTAATTATCTGGGAATTTATTTTACGCAGGCAGGCAATTTTGATTCTGCCTATGAAGCGTTTGATTCTGTTTTAGAGCTTGATCCAACTTACAATTACGCGCGAATGAATCGCGGCATTTCACTGTATTACGGTGGCCGCTATCGATTGGCGCAGGATGATCTGCAGGCGTTTTATCAAGACGATCCAAATGATCCCTTCCGTTCGTTGTGGTTGTACCTTGTGGAAGATAAGATTGATCCCAAGGCTGCAATGACGAATTTGTCGTACCATTTTGACAAAGCGAACCGGGGGAGATGGGGCTGGAATATTGTTGAATTCTATTTAGGTAAAATCGGTGAAAAAACATTGATGGAACGCTTAAAACAGGGTTCAACAGATAACACTTCGCTCGCTGAGCATCTCAGTGAAACTGACTTCTATTTAGGTAAACATTACCTAAGTCTGGGGGATGAGGATAGCGCAACTGCGTTATTCAAGCTGACGGTGGCTAACAATGTGCATAACTTTGTTGAGCACCGCTACGCATTGTTGGAATTGGCACTATTGGGCCAAAAACAAGATGACTTATCGGAATCGAACCAACAATAGCTGACGAACATTTTCACGACAGATTTTAAAGTCCACATCTCTGGAGATGGGGGCTTGTTTGTTCGTTTAATAACATAATTTGAGCCAGTTCACATTTTAAATGAAAATGACAGAAATTCTTTTCACTGTGTTATGTAGACTGGCCGCCATGATCAATGAGGCACCATTACATGACCACTGAGACTGAAATCTCTTTTGCTGATTTAGGTTTATCGGCACCTATTCTTTCTGCGTTGGGAGACCTGGGCTATGAGAAGCCTTCTCCTATTCAACAACAATGTATTCCACACCTGCTGAACGGCCGTGATGTACTTGGCATGGCACAGACAGGCAGTGGTAAGACCGCCGCTTTCAGCTTGCCTTTATTGAATAACATTGATGCTGAACTTAAAGCGCCACAAATCCTTGTGTTAGCGCCAACCCGTGAACTGGCGGTGCAGGTTGCTGAAGCGTGTTCAGATTTTTCCAAACATATGCGCAATGTGAATGTTGTTGCGCTTTACGGTGGTCAGCGTTATGACGTTCAGTTACGTGCTTTGCGTCAGGGGCCACAAGTTGTGGTGGGGACGCCAGGACGTTTGCTCGACCATCTGAAACGTGGAACATTGGATTTGTCCAACCTGAAAGGTTTGGTCTTGGATGAAGCTGACGAAATGTTGCGTATGGGCTTTATCGAAGATGTTGAAAACATCATGAGCCAGATCCCTGCTGAACATCAAACTGCGCTGTTCTCTGCGACAATGCCAGAAGCGATCCGTCGTATCACCCGTCGTTTCATGAATGATCCACAGGAAGTTCGCATTCAGAGCAGTGTGACAAACCGTCCTGACATTAGCCAGAGCTACTGGTCTGTTTACGGAATGCGCAAAAATGAAGCGTTGGTGCGTTTCCTGGAAGCAGAAGATTTTGATGCTGCGATTATTTTCGTGCGTACCAAGAATGCAACGTTGGAAGTTGCAGAAACGCTGGAGCGTAACGGCTACAACTCCGCGGCACTGAATGGTGACATGAACCAGGCTCTGCGTGAACAGACACTTGAGCGCTTGAAAGATGGCCGTTTGGACATTCTGATTGCGACTGATGTCGCTGCTCGTGGTCTGGATGTTGATCGCATCAGCCTGGTGGTTAACTACGACATCCCAATGGATGCAGAATCTTATGTACACCGTATCGGTCGTACCGGTCGCGCTGGCCGTGCGGGTCGTGCTCTGTTGTTTGTTGAAAACCGCGAACGTCGTTTGCTGCGTAACGTTGAACGTACCATGAAACTGACCATCCCAGAAGTTGAACTGCCAAACGCAGAGCTTCTGAGCCAGCGTCGTCTGGAGAAATTTGCGGCCAATGTTCAGAATCAACTGGAAAGCAGCGATCTGGATCAATACCGTGCATTGTTGTCTAAGTTGGGTACTGGCGATGATCTGGATATGGAAACACTGGCAGCAGCCCTGCTGAAAATGGCACAAGGTGAGCGCTCTCTTATTCTGCCACCCGATCCAGTGCGTCGTCCTCGCCGTGAATTCAACGATCGTGATGACCGTCGTCGCAATAGCAATAGCAATAGCAATGGCTTTGGTGAGCGTGACAGAGGTGATCGTCCTCGTCGTGAGCGTCGTGACGTGGGTGATATGGAACTGTATCGCATTGAAGTGGGTCGTGATGATGGTGTTGAAGTTCGCCATATCGTGGGCGCAATTGCAAACGAAGGTGATATCAGCAGCCGTTATATCGGTAATATCAAACTGTTTGCTACCCACTCTACGATTGAATTGCCAAAAGGCATGCCAGGGGAGTTACTGTCTCACTTCACCCGTACTCGTATTCTGAACAAACCAATGAATATGCAGTTGATGGGTGATGCGCAACCCTTTGAGCGCCGTGAGCGTCGCGGTGGTCGCAATGGTAACAGTGGTAATGGTGGCAATGGCCCACGTCGTGACCGTGAGGGTTTCGGCAATGGCAATAACGGTGGTCGTCGTTTTAACAACGAACGTCGTGGTGGTGGTGGTGAGCGTGGTTCTTTCCGCGGTCGCGGCAACGATGAAGCACCACGTCGCCGTCAAAGCAATGGCAATGTATAAGCACGGGTCTTTCATTGGCGTGCCTGACTTATTGTTGCGTTAAAAATATCGCAATGATGAGTTAAATAAAGCCCTTTCTCTTAACGGAGAAAGGGTTTTTGCTATTTATCTTGCTGATTTTATTAAATCTTCTTTCTTGGTAATACGTTTGCTTAATTCAACTTTAACCTCTGAATCTGAAAGTAGAGGATCACGGCGGGCAAAGCGGTGATTAATTTAACCCCAATTCTTCTTTAAGCGGTTTCAGATAACGACGACTCACTGGAATACGCTCATCATTGCTAAGTACCAGCTCTGCCTGCCCATTTTCGCCAAAAACAATTTCCCTTAATTGGGTCATGTTGACTAAATATTGGCGATGGCAGCGAGTTAATGAAGTACGGGTTTCCAGTGTTCGCAAGGTCAATTCGGTAAAGCCTTCCTGTCCGTTAGCACTCATGACATAGACACCGCTCAGGCGGGAAGTGACATACAGAACATCATCCAATGGCATCAGCCAGATTCGGCTATGTCCGGTACAGGGAATATATTTCAGCTGCTCATCTTCACGATGAAGATCTGCCAGATTTTGCTTTTGATAGCCAGAACGCAGTCGTTGCAGCGTCTTACTCAGGCGCTCTTTTTCCAGCGGCTTCAATAAATAATCGAATGCATGTTCTTCAAAGGCTTGCACCGCATATTCATCAAATGCCGTCAGAAAAACAATGTAAGGGCGATGCTCTGGATCGAGCATGCCTACCATTTCCAGCCCGGTAATGCGGGGCATTTGAATATCAAGGAAAACAACATCAGGTTTCAGGCGATGGATGGCACCAATCGCTTCTACTGCGTTGGCACATTCTCCAATGATTTGAATATCAATTTCCTCTTCCAGCAGACAACGTAGATTTTCACGAGCCAATGGCTCATCATCAACAATCAATATCTTCATATTTACGCCGATTTTTTAGCCTGTTTTTTTTCTAATGGTAAACACAAAATGACACGGGTCAATTCTTCTGGCTGGCAATCAACGCTTACCCCATACTGTTTACCATAACGAAGCCGCAGACGTTTATCTACTAAACTCATCCCAAGGCCATCATCGCCCACTTTTTTGGGGCAATATAGCCCTGCATTATCTTCAATCTCTACCAATAGCAATTGGTCTTTTTGATAGGCTCTAATCGTAATTCTTCCTGTATCCAGTAACTGTGATGTGCCATGTTTAATCGCATTTTCTACCATTGGTTGGAGGGAAAAAGCGGGTAACCGTGCATCGCGCAGGAATTCAGGTATCTCGATGGCAATTTGGAGGCGCTCACGGAAACGAGCCTTCTCAATTTGTAAGTAAGCGTTTACATGCTCTATCTCATTTTCCAGCGTGGCAATATCTTCAGGTCGCTTTAAATTCTTACGGAAAAATGTTGAGAGATACTGCACAAGCTGGCCCGCCTGTTGGCTATCCCGACGGATAACAGCTTGCAGTGTATTTAAAGCGTTAAATAAAAAGTGAGGATTCACTTGCGCGTGAAGGAGCTTTACTTCTGATTGCAGCAAAGATTGCTTATTCCGTTCATATTGTCCGGCAAGAATTTGGGCAGAGAGCAGGCTGGCAATTCCCTCTCCCAATGTGCGATTGATGGAACTGAACAAGCGATTCTTGGCTTCGTAGAGTTTGATCGTACCAATGACCTGTTGATTTTCTCCCCGTAAAGGGATCACCAGCGCCGAGCCAAGTTTGCAAGTTGGGTTAAGGGAGCAGCAATAAGGGGTTTCATTGCCATCGGCATACACAACCTCATTATTCTCAATGGCACGATGAGACTGTCTGGAAGCAATCGGCGTACCCGGTAAATGATGATCTGAACCGATACCAATAAACGCCAGTAATTTCTCCCTATCCGTAATCGCGACAGCCCCAATCTCTAACTCTTGATAGATAACTTTTGCCACGCGCATACTGTTATCTTCATTAAATCCCTTACGTAAAATTCCCTCTGTACAGACAGCAATTTTTAGCGCTTGGGCAGAAAAAGCACTGGTGTATTTTTCAAAAATGGCGCGTCTGTCCAATAAGATGCGGATAAACATAGCCGCCCCGATACTATTGGCGATGATCATGGGGGCAGCGATATCTTTCACCAAACTCAGCGCTTCACTGAAAGGGTCGGCAAGTAGCAGAATAATGCCCATTTGGGTGCATTCAGCAAGGAAAGTGATAATGGCCGCTGTCCACGGGTTCAATAATTTATTGATCTGTCCTTTTTTCATCAGATAAATATGCACAAGGCCACCCATTACACCTTCAACAATGGTGGATACCATACAGCTAAATGCGGTCATTCCGCCGAGAGAATAGCGGTGTAAGCCCCCGGTGAATCCGACCATTGCACCTACTGTTGGTCCGCCGAGAAAACCTCCCAGCACAGCACCAATCGCGCGGGTATTGGCAATTGAATCGTTAACATGCAACCCAAAATACGTCCCCATAATGCAAAAGATGGAAAAAATCACGTAACACATCAATTTATGAGGTAAACGGACAGTCACTTGCAACAAGGGAATAAAAAGGGGAGTTTTACTCAGGAGCCAAGCGATCACCAGATAGACACACATCTGCTGGAGTAATAACAACACAAGGTTAAATTCGTACATATCTTTTCATTTTGTGATTAATAACGATAAGAATTTAAAACGTTATTATCAAAGGTGGAATTTAACACCGTCAAGAGGTGTTGGCAGGATAATGTATCGATAGGAATGAGGAAGAATTATCCGCCCCCTTGGGGGCGGATTTTTACCCAAGCAATGAAAATGACTGACAAATAACGTTATTTGTATTAGTCGTGACTTGAACTGACACTGGATCTTGAAAGATTGAGAGTTACCGGTTTTGATATGGGTGTCTAATCCTTATACAAAATACAAAATACGAGGTAACTCTCAT
>NZ_JADEUG010000120.1 GCF_015163665.1 Xenorhabdus sp. BG5
ACTCCTGACTGACCGATAGTGAACCAGTACCGTGAGGGAAAGGCGAAAAGAACCCCGGCGAGGGGAGTGAAAAAGAACCTGAAACCGTGTACGTACAAGCAGTGGGAGCCCTGATTTATCAGGGTGACTGCGTACCTTTTGTATAATGGGTCAGCGACTTATATTCTGTAGCAAGGTTAACCGCATAGGGGAGCCGCAGGGAAACCGAGTCTTAACGGGGCGTTAAGTTGCA
>NZ_JADEUG010000121.1 GCF_015163665.1 Xenorhabdus sp. BG5
CGACCGCTTCCTCAACGCGGTTCTTGAGGTTGGGTACACGACGATCTTGATTAATCAGGGCATCGACGCCTCCTTCTGCGACCAATTCCTGGTAACGATAAAACGTATCCCGTGAGACGCCCATAATTTGACAGGCTTTCGAGACATTACCGAGCTCCTTGGCGAGATTCAACAAACCGACTTGGTGTTTGATAATAGGATTGCTAGTATGAATCATGAGAGTTACCTCGT
>NZ_JADEUG010000122.1 GCF_015163665.1 Xenorhabdus sp. BG5
ATTCATGACTGGGGTGAAGTCGTAACAAGGTAACCGTAGGGGAACCTGCGGTTGGATCACCTCCTTAACCAAACGATAGTGATTGTGCAGTGCTCACACAGATTGTCTGATAAAAGAAGAGACGGGAACGGAATAGGCTTGTAGCTCAGGTGGTTAGAGCGCACCCCTGATAAGGGTGAGGTCGGTGGTTCAAGTCCACTCAGGCCTACCAATTTTTCTGTCCGGT
>NZ_JADEUG010000123.1 GCF_015163665.1 Xenorhabdus sp. BG5
TTAGCACGTCCTTCATCGCCTCTGACTGCCTAGGCATCCACCGTGTACGCTTAGTCGCTTAACCTCACAACCCGAAGAAGTCTTCCGGTCGGAGTGTTGAGAGTGTCATCAGTGTTATCATTCCATAACACTGACGGTTTCAAATTTTCAGCTTGTTCCAGATTGTTAAAGAGCAAATATTGCTAAACCGACGCGCACGTCCGCTTAACAATATTTCAGTGGC
>NZ_JADEUG010000124.1 GCF_015163665.1 Xenorhabdus sp. BG5
GCTAATCTGCGAAAAGCGCCGGTGAGCTGATATGAAGCGCTATCAGCCGGCGATGTCCGAATGGGGAAACCCGGTGCAATCCGTTGCACCATCATTAACTGAATCCATAGGGTAATGAGGCGAACCGGGGGAACTGAAACATCTCAGTACCCCGAGGAAAAGAAATCAACCGAGATTCCCCCAGTAGCGGCGAGCGAACGGGGAGGAGCCCAGAGCCATCAGC
>NZ_JADEUG010000125.1 GCF_015163665.1 Xenorhabdus sp. BG5
TGTGTCGGTTTGGGGTACGATGAACACCAATCTGAAGCTTAGGGGCTTTTCCTGGAAGCGGGGCATCAGCAACTTCCGCACCGTAGTGCCGCGTCATCGTGCCTCAGTGTTATGGCTAACCGGATTTGCCTGGTCAGCCCACCTACACACTTAAACCGGGACGACCGTCGCCCGGCTTGCCTAGCCTTCTCCGTCCCCCCATCGCAATTGGTGCCCGTACAGG
>NZ_JADEUG010000126.1 GCF_015163665.1 Xenorhabdus sp. BG5
TGGGCAACAGGTTAATATTCCTGTACGGGCACCAATTGCGATGGGGGGACGGAGAAGGCTAGGCAAGCCGGGCGACGGTCGTCCCGGTTTAAGTGTGTAGGTGGGCTGACCCGGCAAATCCGGTTAGCCACAACACTGAGGCACGATGACGCGGCACTACGGTGCGGAAGTTGCTGATGCCCCGCTTCCAGGAAAAGCCCCTAAGCTTCAGATTGGTGTTCAT
>NZ_JADEUG010000127.1 GCF_015163665.1 Xenorhabdus sp. BG5
TGGCAGGGATCGGCTCAGGCGGTTAGCGCAGAAGGCGCCAGCCTTGTGCGGCGGCACGTCTGCGGCGCCGATAAGCGGGGGCGCCAGACATAATGCAGATTGTGCGATGTGTATTGGCTTAGACTTGATCTGACAGCTACCGGTTATTTATACAGGTGTCTGTCAGGTTAAATCTGGTTCAGATTCTTTTCTGCCCAGACCCGTTTGCCATCAAGTAAC
>NZ_JADEUG010000128.1 GCF_015163665.1 Xenorhabdus sp. BG5
TGCTGAGTTCGGCATGGGATCAGGTGGGACCACCGCGCTGTTGCCGCCAGACAAATTCTGTTTTCAATCCCGAACAAGCTGTTTTTCATTCTGAAACGCTCTCTCACTCCCCGAAAACCCCTTCGGTGTTGTCAGGTTAAGCCGCACGGCTCATTAGTACCGGTTAGCTCAACGTCTCGCAACGCTTACACACCCGGCCTATCTACGTCCTCGTCTCG
>NZ_JADEUG010000129.1 GCF_015163665.1 Xenorhabdus sp. BG5
GCTCTGGGCTCCTCCCCGTTCGCTCGCCGCTACTGGGGGAATCTCGGTTGATTTCTTTTCCTCGGGGTACTGAGATGTTTCAGTTCCCCCGGTTCGCCTCATTAACCTATGGATTCAGTTAATGATGGTGCAACGGATTGCACCGGGTTTCCCCATTCGGACATCGCCGGCTGATAGCGCTTCATATCAGCTCACCGGCGCTTTTCGCAGATTAGC
>NZ_JADEUG010000013.1 GCF_015163665.1 Xenorhabdus sp. BG5
AATCGAACCACCGACACGGGGATTTTCAATCCCCTGCTCTACCGACTGAGCTATCCGGGCTAACGGGGCGCATTAAACCGTATTCAGCCCAATCCGTCAAACACTTTCTGCGAAAAAACCACGAAAACTGATTGTTTGCTGTGTTTTTATACCAATTCAGTGTGGTTATTCAGCTAATACCGTTTTTTATTAACTTAACGCCCCATTTTTTCGGCATTTTGCGATGGTTAGAATATCTTGAGCCAGAATTTTCGCAGTGATCACATCTTCAAGGTTTCTTTTCACTAATAGCTTACTAAGGCACCCCTCAAGGATAAGTTCCATCTGTTGAGCGACTTGCTTGCTGTCGTCAATATCAAGTTGTTGTAATAATTCTTCCGTGTAATGGAAAGAGTTCTGTTTTTGTAATTCTGCTAATTGGTGGATTGGATGGTTAGCGTCAGGAAATGCGCCGCAAGCCGCAATAAACAGGCAGCCTGGGTAACGTTGTTCTTGTACTTTTTCTTTGAGAGCGTCGTAGCGTGCCAGTAATTTTTGCTCAGGGCTTAGGGCTTCATCCAACAGGGTTTGACGCTGCCAGACTTCAATTTGTTGGCTGTGGTGGCGCAGGCAATCGTAGAGTAAGGCTTCACGATCAGGCCAAAAATGTTTTATATGACTGATATCAATATCGAGAGGGGTTAAAAGCGTCTCCAGTGTCGCTGACAGGCCATGTTGCTCTAATAAGTTCAGGGCATGGCTAAGCACATATTCACGTTGCACGGTGGCTCTCCTTCCAGATTATTTTTGTTGTCGATGTTGTAATTGCTGTACATGCTGGTTAAAACGCTGAGCATCCATGAATCCATTGACTCGCTCATCGGTTAGCTCTTTTCCCTTATCGAAAAATAAGATAGTGGGGAGTCCCAGCACTTGCAGTTTTTGCAACAATTCTTTTTGTTTTGGGGTGTTATCCGTGACATCTGCCTGTAACAAGAGGAATTGACTTAATTGTGCCTGTACTTTTGGATCACTGAAAGTATATTTTTCAAACTCCTTGCAGGCGACACACCAGTCAGCATAGAGATCCAACATAATCGGGCGATGATGATTTTCAGCCAGAATTTGACTTAACTCTTGCCAATCAGAAACTTGTTTAAACTGTAAAGTGGCTTTTTGTTGTTCTGCCGCAGGGCTTCCCCATACCCAATCTTGTAAAGGACGTGAAGCAATAAGTGCCAAAGCCAGCGAGATAACTTGTAAGGTCCGCACCCAGCCGTTTTTGCTGTTTAAGGTTAATGCGAATGCCCAACCAAGGAAAGAAACTGCCAGTAGACTCCATAATCTTATACCCCACGTGTCACCCAGTACGCGTTCCAGCAGGAAAACTGGCAGAGCCAATATGATAAATCCGAAAGCTTCCTTGACGTATTGCATCCACGGGCCACTGCGTGGCAGGAGTTTGTGACCAAATAGCGTGACTGCAATAAGCGGTAAGCCCATTCCCAAGGCGTAGAGGTACAAGGTCAAGCCGCCGACCAATGTATTACCACTTTGGGCGATATAAAGCAAAATAGCACTGAGTGGTGCGGTAGTGCAGGGAGAGGCGATTAACCCGGCTAAGGCTCCCATCAAGAATACGCCAATGTAAGAGCCGCTTTGCTGTTGGTTGCTCCAATCCACGAGGCGAGTTTGGAGCGAAGAAGGAAGTTGTAATGTATATAGCCCAAACATGGATAAGGCGAGCAAAATAAACAGCACTGACAGCCCTACGAGGATGTAAGGATTTTGCAGGGCAGCCTGAAATTGCAAGCCAGCCGCTGCGACGACTAAACCAAGTATTGTGTAAGTGAGCGCCATTCCCTGAACGTAACTCATGGCGAGCCAAAAGATCCGTTTCAGGCTTTCAGGACGTTTTTGACCCAAAATAATGCTGGAAATCAGCGGATACATAGGCAGTATGCAGGGAGTAAAAGCAATACCAATGCCAATTAATAACGCCCAGAGTGGCGAAAATGGTACATCATGGGATTCGGATGGTATATCTCCCTGTTGCAGAGGTGTTTGTAAGGCGTCTTCTTTATTTGCAGTTATGTTGGTGGATGCCGCGGTTTTATTGCCTGATAGGGTGGAAGCAGCAACGGCTTGCAAAGGTACGCTTAAGGTTTCAGGTGGATAACAATAACCCGCTTCTGCACATCCTTGATATGTGACCTGGAGAGCACCGTTGTTGGTGGCAGACAGAATGGGAATATCAATCCGTGCCGATTGAAAATAGACTTCTGTCTTACCAAAAAACTCATCTTCATGATCGACGCCTTTGGCGTATGAAATTTCACCCAATGATACTTCTTGATTGGGAATGATATTGAACTGTTTTCGGTAAAGGTAATAACCGGGTTTGATATCCCAGCTTAGCGTGAGTTTATTTCCTTGTTGCTGAAAATCAAACATGAATGCCTGATCAGCAGGAAGGTAGAGACTTCTCCCTGGTTGCTCAAACAGTGCGCTAGCTTTGTTAGGCGACAGAGCGATACTACTGAACAGTAGAAGCAACATAAGAATACGTTTCATCATAAGATAATCTTTAGCCTGCCTGTATCGTGGGTTTGATTCCTAATATTAAGACAATGCAGAGTTTTTTACAGGAAAAGATGTGTCAGGAAGATTTCAGGGGCTGGCACGCCCCTGGAATAAATCGAAATTGTGAAGTTACAGGATAATACCACCAAACAGAAAACCGAATGTGACCGCCAATACAACGGCAAGAGTACCCGGAATAAAGAATGGATGGTTGAAGACAAAACGCCCAATACGGGTGGTTCCGGTATCATCCATCTGTACGGCTGCAACCAGTGTCGGATAAGTTGGCAGGATAAACAGGCCAGACACTGCGGAGAAAGACGCGATCGCCGTTAATGGCGTGACACTCAGAGCCAGAGCCATTGGCATCAATGCCTTAGCTGTTGCTGCTTGTGAATAGAGCAAGGCTGAACAGAAGAAGAAGATAACTGCCAGCAGCCAGGGTTGGGCATGAATCAAACTACCCGCGGTTTCTTTGATCCAGTCGAGATTAGCTTGTACAAAAGTATCCCCCAACCATGCAACCCCTAAGATACAGATACATGCGCTCATACCTGCTTTGAAAGTGCTTGAGTTCAGGATGGCATCGGTATCGACGGAGCAAATGATGGTGGTGAGCGTAGCGACACTGAGCATGATGATCAAAATCGCATTGGTGGTGTTCATCAGAGGTTTTTCAACCAGCCCGACACTTGGGCTATTAATAATCGCATAAATGACAACACCAACAACACCGAGCAGGAACAACAGAACAGAGCATTTTGCTTTGGGTTTGATTTGAATCTGGCTGGCACCACGCATTTCTATCAAGCCTTCTTCAAGGCGTTTTTGGTAAACAGGATCATTTGACAGTTTGGCATCAAAAAGCCATGAAATAATGAATGACATGAGGATGATGGCACAAAATGTTGAAGGCAGTAATACCATTAACAGATGGATATAGCTGATGCCTTGTCCTTCCATAATCGATGCCATATAAACAACCGCCGCAGAAATAGGTGAAGCAGTGATCCCGATCTGGGCAGCGACAACGGCAGTAGAAAGTGGACGACAGGGTTTTATGCCTTGCTCTTTGGCCACTTCTGTAATAACAGGCAATGTTGCCAGTGAGATATTCCCCGTACCTGCAAATAGCGTCAGAAAATAAGTGACGATAGGTGCAAGAACTGTGATGTATTTGGGGTTCTTGCGCAGTAATTTTTCAGTTTGTTGAACGAGATAATCTAGTCCCCCAGCCACTTGCATGGCGGATATCGCAGCAATGACGGCCATGATAATTGAAATCACGTCAAATGGAATACTGCCTGGTTTAACACCGATGGCGGCGAGGACGAGAACACCAATCCCACCAGCAAAACCAATACCTATTCCCCCTAGTCGTGCCCCCAAAAAAATGGCCAGCAGAACAATAACCAATTCTACGGCTAACATGTTAAATACTCCTTCATTTATTTAGTATTATGAAAATCTATGGTTAATAGTTTGTGTTTGCAGAAAATTAAAAAGGCACGCTTCCGGTTGGAATAGCGTGCCTTAATAATTAAGACGAACTCGTTATTATAATCATTTAATTAGTCATCAAAACGTTTTGCTTTATAAGTTGGATGTTTTAGGTTCTCAACGGAGAAAATATCATCTAATTCAGCTTCGGTCAGTAAACCGCGCTCAAGCACGACTTCACGGACACTTTTGCCTGTTTCAGCACAGATCTTACCCACGATATCACCATTGTGGTGACCAATAAATGGGTTCAGATAAGTCACGATCCCGATGGAGTTGAATACGAAGTTTTCACAAACTTCTTTATTGGCAGTAATGCCGCTGACACATTTTTCAACTAAATTACGGCATGCGTTGTTCAGGATAGACATAGATTCAAACATAGCCTGACCAATCGCTGGTTCCATGACGTTAAGCTGTAACTGGCCTGCTTCTGCTGCCATAGTGACACAGATATCGTTACCGATGACTTTGAAGCAAACCTGGTTAACCACTTCGGGCACCACAGGGTTAACTTTCGCTGGCATGATGGAAGAACCCGCCTGCAATTCTGGCAGATTAATCTCATTCAGGCCAGCACGAGGGCCGGAAGAGAGCAGACGCAAGTCGTTGCAAATCTTGGACAGCTTAACGGCCAGACGCTTCAACGCGCTGTGAACCATGACGTAAGCGCCACAGTCAGAAGTGGCTTCTATCAAATCTTCTGCTGGTTGGCAAGGCAATCCTGTGACTTCGGCCAATTTTTCAACGACTAGCTTTTGGTAACCTGGTGCAGTATTCAAGCCAGTACCGATAGCGGTAGCGCCAAGGTTCACTTCTAACAGTAGCTCTGCCGTGCGAGTAATGTTTTTGATCTCTTCTTTCAACAGTACAGAAAAAGCACGGAATTCTTGGCCCAGAGTCATGGGAACCGCGTCTTGCAGCTGAGTACGACCCATTTTCAGGATGTCATCGAATTCAACGCCTTTTTTGTCAAAGCCCTCTTTCAGCAATTCAATGGAATCAATTAAGTGCATCAGAGAGTTATAAACAGCAATTCGGAAGCCGGTAGGATAAGCATCATTGGTTGACTGGCTTCTGTTCAGGTGATCATTTGGGTTCAGGTACTCATATTCACCTTTTTGATGTCCCATCAACTCAAGGCCGATATTTGCCAGCACCTCATTCGTGTTCATGTTCAGTGAAGTACCGGCGCCGCCCTGAAAGACATCAACAGGGAATTGATCCATACAGTTGCCTTTAATGAGAACTTCATCACATGCTTTGACAATGATATCTGCCACTTTTCCAGAAATAGTATGGAGTTCTTTATTTGCCAGTGCCGCGGCTTTCTTCACCATCACCATGCCACGGATGAATTCAGGCACACTGTTGATAGTACGGTCACTGATATAAAAGTTTTCAATCGCACGTAGAGTGTGAATACCGTAGTAGGCTTCAGCAGGAACTTCTCGTTTACCTAACAGGTCTTCTTCGATACGAATGTTGTTTGACATGAGAACCTTCTTAAAATTGGATACGTTTTTTGACTGTTCTATTACGTGTTTGTTGATAAATAATGTTGCCGATAACAAATTCCCTGATATTAGACACTTATCATGAAATTGCTGGCGCGATCATATGTGGATTTGTAGGAAATGCCTTGAACCTGGATCACTTTATGGTGCTATTTTATTGATGAAATAACATATGTGTGACTAAGGTCACGATTACGGAGGGAGAAAGTTGAGAGTTTGAAGTATTGAAAACGGTCACGATTATCCCCACATGTGTTATCTAACACCATATTATGTGATCTAACCCGATATTAGGTGTCACACAGAGTGTGAATGATCGAATAGTGTGAACCCTCAATAATAATGAAAGGAGAACCACGTGCGTTGGCTCCCACTTATCCTTATATGCCTTCTGGTTTACATCGAGTCCGTCCTGTTTGTTCGGATTGCCTCTGAAATTGGGGTCTTGTTGACTCTGCTATTGGTTATCCTGACGTCTTGTCTTGGTGTATCCCTTGTGCGTAATCAAGGCATCAAGAATTTTATCTCTATGCAGCAAAAGATTACCGTCGGTGAGAGTCCTGCGGAAGAAGCAGTTAAAAGTGTTTCTCTGGTCATCGCTGGATTTTTACTGATATTGCCCGGTTTCTTCACCGATTTTCTTGGATTACTGTTGTTATTGTCTCCTGTACAGAAAGTGCTGACAGCGAAGTTATTGCCTCATATTCAGTTTTACCGCCCGAATACTTTTTATGGTTCTGGTAATAACGGTAATCATCATGGCGGTTATGGTCAGAGCGGGCAGACTTTTGAGGGAGAATATGAGCGCAGGCAAGATGGCGCTTCCCGTATCTCGGATGACCAAAAATCCGCAGAGCAAAAGCATTATGGTGAGTCTGACAGTGAGCGCAATAAGAAATGATTGCCGTTACGCTGGCTGAGATTTCAGAGAGTAAGAAAAAAGTAAAATATTTTTGTTACTCACCCTTGAAGTCATGATCTCAAGCCCCAATTTGTAGCTTCATGATACTGGTTCTACTGGGTTCTAGTATCAATCCTCTTACCTGATATGGACTTTATTTATAGGAGATCTATCAATGAAAATTCGTCCATTACATGACCGTGTTATCATCAAGCGTACAGAAGTTGAATCAAAATCTGCTGGCGGTATTGTTTTGACGGGCTCTGCTGCGGGCAAATCTACCCGTGGAAAAATTTTGGCAGTCGGCAATGGTCGCATCCTCGAAAATGGGGAAGTGAAGGCGCTGGACGTAAAAGTGGGTGATACCGTTATTTTTAATGAAGGTTACGGCGTTAAAACAGAAAAGATCGATAATGAAGAAGTATTGATCATGTCTGAAAGCGACATTCTGGCAATTGTTGAAGCGTAATTGAGAATCTTATTACGCTTAGATCTTCTTAATTGAACGAATTTAAAGGAAAGACACAATGGCAGCTAAAGACGTAAAATTTGGTAATGACGCTCGCAGCAAAATGCTACGCGGTGTGAATGTACTGGCTGATGCAGTTAAAGTGACTCTGGGTCCTAAAGGCCGTAATGTAGTTTTGGATAAATCTTTCGGTGCGCCTGTCATCACTAAAGACGGTGTATCTGTAGCACGTGAAATCGAATTGGAAGACAAATTCGAGAACATGGGTGCTCAGATGGTTAAAGAAGTCGCTTCTAAAGCTAATGATGCGGCAGGTGATGGTACCACCACAGCAACCGTATTGGCCCAAGCTATCGTCACCGAAGGTCTGAAAGCTGTTGCTGCTGGCATGAACCCAATGGATCTGAAACGCGGTATCGATAAAGCCGTTATTTCTGCTGTTGATGAGCTGAAAAAACTGTCCGTACCTTGCTCTGATTCCACTGCTATTGCACAGGTTGGTACTATCTCTGCAAACTCCGACGAAACCGTAGGTAAACTGATCGCAGAAGCGATGGACAAAGTCGGTAAAGAAGGTGTAATCACCGTTGAAGAAGGTACTGGCCTGGAAGACGAACTGGATGTTGTTGAAGGTATGCAGTTTGACCGTGGTTACCTGTCTCCTTATTTCATCAACAAACCAGAAGCGGGTTCTGTTGAACTGGAAAACCCATATATCCTGCTGGTTGACAAGAAAATCTCCAACATCCGTGAACTGCTGCCCGTTCTAGAAGGTGTCGCTAAGGCAAGCAAACCTTTGATGATCATCGCCGAAGATGTTGAAGGTGAAGCACTGGCAACGCTGGTTGTTAACAACATGCGTGGTATCGTGAAAGTTGCTGCGGTTAAAGCACCTGGCTTCGGTGATCGCCGTAAAGCCATGCTGCAAGATATCGCTATCCTGACCAACGGTACTGTTATCTCTGAAGAGATTGGTCTGGAGCTGGAAAAAGCGACTCTGGAAGATCTGGGCCAGGCAAAACGTGTTGTTATTAACAAAGACACCACAACTATCATTGATGGGGTAGGTGAAGAAAGCGCAATCGCTGCACGTGTTACTCAGATCCGTCAGCAAATCGAAGAATCTACTTCTGATTATGACCGTGAAAAACTGCAAGAGCGTGTTGCTAAACTGGCAGGCGGTGTTGCTGTAATCAAAGTAGGTGCAGCAACTGAAGTTGAAATGAAAGAAAAACGCGCTCGCGTTGACGATGCACTGCACGCAACTCGTGCAGCTGTAGAAGAAGGTGTTGTTGCTGGTGGTGGTGTTGCTCTGGTTCGTGTTGCTAGCGCAATCTCTAACCTGACTGGTGACAACGAAGATCAGAACGTTGGTATCCGTGTTGCACTGCGTGCAATGGAAGCGGCAATGCGTCAGATCGTAGACAACGCAGGTGAAGAACCTTCTGTTGTTGTGAACAACGTGAAAGCAGGTGAAGGCAACTACGGTTATAACGCTGCAACTGAGCAGTACGGCGATATGATCGAAATGGGTATCCTGGATCCAACTAAAGTAACCCGTTCTGCACTGCAATTCGCAGCTTCTATCGCTGGTTTGATGATCACTACCGAAGCAATGGTGACTGAACTGCCTAAAGATGATAAAGCTGACTTAGGTGCTGCTGGTGGAATGGGCGGCATGGGTGGAATGGGCGGCATGATGTAATGCTGTTCATCCTGATGATGGCATTGCCCATCCGCTAGGATAAGCCTTTAAAGGCGAGCAGGGAAAACTTGCTCGCCTTTTTATTGTTCCTATAACTAATGAGGGAAGTTATGCGAATTAAAATTTTGTTTGGTGTGTCAGTACTACTGCTGGCAGGGTGCACAACAACTCATCAATTAACCTCCGCGGGTGCTAATGTGCGTTTTGTGGACACTCAACCAGGTAATGAATGCCAAAGGTTAGGCGAAGTGACTGGCACTCAAAGCAACTGGCTCAATGGCGTTAGCAATGAGAGCAGTTCTATGCGTAGCGCAGCCAATGACTTACGTAATAAAGCGGCTGAAATGGGCGGCAATGTTATTTATGGGATAAATAGTCCATCAGAGGGATTATTGGCAAGCTTTGTCCCTCTCGACAGTAAAATGGTTGGCCAGGTCTATAAGTGTCCCTAGGTATTAATAGATGAGGTTAGTGAGAAAGTGGTTTGGGCAATGCCCAGAAAGAATGTATCGAAACATCAAGATTTGCGTATACATTCAGTTTCTGTGCGCTGCCCATTTAGAAGAACTCAATAATGATGGAATTAACCTAATCAGTTATCGATTGGCATAGGCGTTATCACTAGTTTTGTACTAGCCCTAAATCCAGTGGGGTTTTACTTGGTTCTCCACCAATTTCTCTGGTCAGGCTAGGAACCAGATAACCGGATACTTTAGTCAATAATTCTCGCATGATAGCTTTTGCCTCTTCATCGTCCACGAGAAAATGTGCAGCACCTTGAACTTTATCCAGAACGTGAATGTAGTAAGGTAATATGCCTGCATCAAAGAGCGCATTACTTAAGTTAGCCAAAGTCTCTGCATTATTATTGACATCACGTAACATCACACTTTGATTCAGCAGTGTCACTCCAGCTTGTTTTAGTCGCATCATACTGGTGCGGAATGCATTATCAATTTCATTTGCATGGTTGATATGGGTCACCATGATCACCTGCAAACGAGTTTGTGCTAAACGATGACACAGTGAAAGTGTGATTCGATCAGGGATCACAACCGGCAAACGCGTATGGATACGTAACCGTTTAATGTGTGGAATAGATTCAAGGCGGCTGATTAACCAGTCCAGTTCATGATCCTTAGCCATTAATGGATCACCACCAGAGAAGATAATTTCGTCGAGCTCAGGGTGTTGTTCAATATAATCCAGAGCAAGCAGCCAATTGTTTTTATTCCCTTTATTGTCCCCATAAGGGAAATGGCGACGAAAACAATAGCGACAATTAACCGCACAGCCCCCTTTAACCAATAGCAGGGCTCGATTGTGATATTTATGCAATAGACCTGGAACAACATTGCGTTGTTCATCCAACGGATCAGTGGTGAAACCAGGGGATATAGCAAACTCTTCCCGTGCGGTCAGGACTTGTAATAGAAGAGGATCACGGGGATCGCCCTTTTTCATTCGTGTTACAAATGCTCTTGGCACACGCAGAGGAAATAGGCGCTTTGCTTCATTGCCTTCTTGCAGCTTCGTATGTGTGTTTAAGGATAATAGTTGCAACAACTCATTGGGATCAGTAATAACATCCGCGAGTTGTTGTAGCCAGACTTCTCTGATGGGGTGAATATGGGTTATAATGTGTGCCATTTTTTGGCTAAGCCATTTTGTTAAAAATTAGAGGATCTCCATGGCTACTTATAGTACCAATGAATTCCGTTCAGGTCTTAAAATCATGTTAGATGGCGAGCCGTGCGCTATTCTTGACAGTGAATTTGTTAAACCAGGTAAAGGACAAGCATTTGCTCGTGTTCGTATTCGTAAACTGATCTCTGGTAAACTGCTAGAAAAAACTTTTAAATCAACAGATTCTGTTGAAAGTGCAGATGTCATGGATGTCAACCTGACTTATTTGTACAACGACGGTGAATTCTGGCATTTCATGAACAACGAAACTTTCGAGCAGTTGGCTGCGGATGAGAAAGCCGTTGGTGATAATGCAAAATGGCTGATCGATCAGGCAGAATGTATTCTGACTCTGTGGGATGGCCGTCCTATCGCTGTAACTCCACCAAACTTTGTTGAACTGGAAATCGTTGATACTGATCCAGGTCTGAAAGGTGATACTGCGGGTACGGGTGGTAAACCTGCAACCTTGAGCACCGGCGCTGTCGTTAAAGTCCCTCTGTTTGTCCAGATCGGCGAAGTGATCAAAGTTGACACTCGTTCTGGCGAATACGTTTCTCGCGTGAAATAATCGCGTTTGCTATTCTAAAAAAACCGCAGTCTCTTCGTCCAGAGGTTGCGGTTTTTTTTGTTATAACTCCTTGGGTAGTCTCATTGCGGCTATTAAATCGGATAGCTATAATCCAATTTCATTTCTTCTCGTTATCCTGGACGACCTGGATAAACGTCATCTCATCGGGGACGGCCCCACTTGTCATCATATAAAGGAAAAGACATGTCTTGGTTGATCCTTCTTATTGCTGGTTTGTTGGAAGTCGTGTGGGCGGTAGGCCTAAAATATACCCACGGTTTTTCACGCTGGGGACCGAGTTTAATTACGATCAGCGCGATGGTGGTCAGTATGGGGTTACTGGCCTATGCCATGAAAAATCTACCGGCAGGAACTGCCTATGCAGTGTGGACAGGTATTGGCGCGGTAGGTACGGCGGTTTTCGGCATCATGGTGCTGGGGGAATCTGCAAGTTTCGCTCGGATATTGAGCCTTTGCCTGATTGTGATTGGCATTATTGGCTTAAAGTTAGCGAGCTGATTACTTATAAATAAACCCAGCATAGTGCTGGGTTTATAATTATTTCTTTTCATAACGCGAAGGCCATATTTCTTCTGGCGTGCGTCCCAGCGCTGCTGCAATAAGACGCTCGCCTTTTGGCCAGTGTCGTTGCAATGCATTGGCAAGAGTTGATGACGCCAGCCCCGCTGCTCGCGATACTTCTGACAGTGTTGTTCCGCGTTTCTTCAATTCAGCAATGATGTCAGCAGGATGCCAGTCTTTTTTTTCCATCCTTAAACTCTCCAGTTATCAATAATCTTTTCGATTAAAAAGTAAGTGAGTATTCAGTAGACTATAAGTCACACATCATAGCATAAGTCACGCTGAAACGTGACTTATAGTCCGTGGTCGGATAAGTAACATGAATCGATACTTATCGGATGAAAAAATCGAACAACATCAGATCGCTGTTTGGTCAAAGAATTAGGTATCTCAGGAGAGAAGCTGGGATGTCACAAGAGGCTTTTGCCGATAAGTGTGGACTAGATCGCACTTATGTCAGTGGCATTGAGCGAGGTGTCAGGAACCCTACCTTGGAAATTATTTATGTAATAGCAAATGGACTACAGATTGAACTTAATGAATTGTTCGATTTTGGAGCAATACACCCTCCTCGTTAAAACTAACCATCAAGGGAATGATATAAATATTTTTCTATAAATATAAATTCAGCAATCAAGCTTCTAATTTCTTCATCTTCTTTCTTTTAATTGCAAAGCCGCAGCCAATAAGGCTGCGGAGTGAAAGGATCACGTTCTCTGGTCATTCAGACTGAACGTTATAGACTATTTTTGGATATGATATTTATTTTTGTCATATTATAGGCGGTGCTTGCTGAGATTCGGTAAGAAAATGCGCTTTAATTAGATATTCGCTGGAAACGAGATGATATTAGCGATCTCTGAACTTGTGATTGGGGCGATTGTTGGTGTGGTTATCAGTACTACCGGTGTTGGTGGTGGCGTGATCGTTTTGCCGATCCTGACCTATTTTTTTGGATTAGATGCATTAGCTTCTGTCGCAACGGCTAATCTTCTTTCAATGTTGATGAAGATATCATCTTCTTATATGCACTTTCGCATGGGAAATATTCCCTTACGCCAATCTTTGATTATTCTGCTGATCATGATACCCGGTACGGTATTCGCCAGTTATGGCGTCACAATATTGGGTGATTTCAGCCATAATCGGGTACAGCTTGAATGGGGAATTAATTTACTGGTTTTATTGGCTATTTTGTTTTCTCTTTATCTTTTTTACCACCGAATACGTCATCCACAGTTACACATGAACCCAACACAACCACAACGCCAGGTTAGGTTGATTAAGCCTCTCTTACTGCCTGGTACGGGGGCGGGATTAGTGCTTGGTGCGACAGGGGTTGGTGGTGGTGTCGTAGTATTGCCACTGCTACTACGCTATGGGCAAATGAGTATTAAACAAGCGATTGGTGTTTCTCTCTTTATTACGATGATGTTGTCGGGTTCATCTGCTTTTGCTTATGGAGGACATACGGATTGGAAACTGGCGTTGGAGCTATTTGTTGGTTCTTTGCTGGCTATACCTTTTGCCAGATATTTGATAAAGCATTTGTCTGACAAGGTGCTGCAATATGCCACATTATTCTTGATCTTATGTAGTGCCGTGTTGATGGGTATCCGGTTAATTTGACAGAAATTTCCCTGGCTATTGAGGCAGAAAGACAGCCTCAATAGCCAAAGAAGAACAAAAAATAATAATATCTATCAGTAAGTGGTTTCACCAATATTTTTCAAAGCATCAATCACTAATTGCCAGAATTTGGCGTGATCCAATTTGACAGCAACTTGCGTATGGCAATCTTCGGGAGGGGGGAAACGGAAATCCGCAACGGTCATTCCAGTGGTTAAGGCGCCCGTGAGTTCAATATCAACGGGGACTTTTTGCGTCGTCATAACATCAGGATCGATCACATAGGCGACAGCACAGGGATCATGCACAGGAGGATAGCCAAACCCTTGATGCTCACGATATCTGTCACCATAAAATTTCAGTGCATCCAGAACGAACTGGGCGGAACGTGTTTTAATCTGGGCAATTGCTTCGATAATTTCAGGGGTTGCTTGCGCTTGGTGAGTAAGATCTAAACCAACCATCGTCAGCGGCCATTTTTCATTAAAAACAATGTGGGCAGCTTCTGGATCGATCACAATATTGAATTCTGCAACTGCGCTTCTGTTTCCTTTATGATAACCCCCTCCCATTAATACAATTTCTTTTACACGCTCAACAAGTTGTGGTGCTTTGCGTGCAGCCATAGCGATATTCGTCAAACCCGCAGTTGGCACCAAAGTCACACTTTTGGGTGGATTTTCCATAATCACATCAATAATGAGATCAACAGCGTGGCGTTCATCCAGTTTCATATTAGGTTCAGGAAGAATAGGGCCATCCAGACCCGTTTCGCCATGAATGTCTGGGGCGGTATTGATCTCCCGAACCAGTGGACGGTGGCAACCTGCTGCGAAAGGAACGTTATGAATATTAGCGATGCGTGCAACGCAAAGCGCATTGCGGGTGACTTTATTCAGGGTTTGATTACCAACAACTGTCGTTACAGCCAACAATTCAATATTGGGGCTCCCGTGGGCAAGCAGGAGAGCAATGGCATCATCATGCCCAGGATCGCAGTCAAGAATAATTTTCTTGGGTAGCATATTTATTCCTTTCCAGTGATTATGACCTTCATTTCTCAAGTTGCTGTTTTGTCGGCCACAACTCGAAACCGATTAAGTACATATGTAAATATTTACATTCAGGATAATTTACTAACAGAAAAAATTCCTTCCGACTACATCACAAAATGAAAATGTAAAAATTACAATTTGTTAATAAATGTTTTAATAATTGTGATTTGATTAACATGAAAACAACAAATGATTTGAGCATTTCAAGCACATATGATTCATATATATATCAGACATGAAATGCATGGATGTCTATTTTTATTAGTTTATTAACTTATTAATATTTTGTTCTTTATTGTTTTGTTAATACACATGAACAACTAATGTTCAAAAAATGTGATAAGCACCCCTGATAAAAGGAATAGCAAGGTTACACCATCAGGGGATAAGCAGATGCTCATGGGGTATAACATGAATAATAAACTTGATTCATTAACATATTATACGGCGACGAAAAAATATGATCTTCGTTTTCCAATGCTGACAGAAGATTTGGATGTTGATGTCGTTATCATTGGTGGAGGTTTTTCCGGTATCAATACGGCATTAGAACTGGCAGAAAAAGGCATTACCAATATCGCTATTTTGGAAAGCCGAACTTTGGGATATGGCGGTACAGGTCGTAATGGTGGACAGGTGATGACGGGTATTGGTCATGATTTGGATAAGATTAAACGCCATGTGGGTAAAAAAGGCCTGGAAACTATATTTAAAATCAGTAACTTGGGTGCTGGGATTATCCGTGATCGAATTGCCAAATATGATATTCAGGCTGACTTTTGCCAAGGCTATGCCTATCTTGGCTGGAATTCTCGACATGATAAAACCCTGCATAGTTGGTTACAGGAATTTCGTTCGGCTTCCCCTGATGAAGAAATTGAGCTTTATACCGGTGCAGATGTTAAAAAAATCATTGGCTCAGACCGTTATACCAGTGCATTAAAACATATGGGGGGCGGGCATGTGCATTCACTCAACTTACTGCTGGGAGAAGCCAAAGCTGTCACTGAATATGGCGTCAAAATTTTCGAAAACAGTCAGGTTGTGAGCGTAGAGTATGGTCCCAGGGTTACAGTACGTACAGTAACGGGATCAGTTCGCGCCAGTAAGATGCTGTGGGCATGTAATGCCTTTTTGGATGGGCTCGAACCGACTATTTATAGAAAGACGATCAATACTTATGCTTTTCAATTGATGACAGAAGAATTGTCGGACGATTTGATTGAAAAGATCAGCCCAATTCGTGGGGCATACAGTGATATTAGTCCGGTCATTGATTACTACCGTGTTACCAAAGAAAATCGCCTATTATATGGCAGCGCGACACACTTTATTGAATATATACCTTCCGATTTAAAAGCATGGAACCGCAATCTTATGCTCAAGACTTTCCCTTACTTGAAAGATGTGGAGATAGAATTGGCATGGGGCGGGCCATTATGTTGCAGCGCTAACCTGTTTCCGCAAATGGGTTCTCTGCCTAATCATAACAATGTGTTTTATGTTCAAGGCTATTCGGGGTTTGGTGTAACGCCAAGCCACATCATCTGCAAAATTCTGGCTGAGGGAATGAGCGAAGGCTCAGAGCGTTATTCGCTACTCAGTTCGATTCCACACCTCGATATTATCGGGAAAGAAAAACTGAGAAATGTATTGCTCTCTGTCGGTAAGACCTGGCACCAAACTTCAGGTTACTGGAAAGGGCGTCGTTAGTTTTTCTTTTTACATTTTTGGAACGGTCACAGTTAAAGGTAAAAGTCATGATAAAGCCATTATTGTTAGATAAAGCGCTTCCTGAATTAATGCCAATTGGCAGTGTCACTAATCTTGGTTCTGTTGTGGTGGAAGGTGATCCGCAGGCAAGCGTAGCCATGATCCACGGGGAACCATCGGATAATCTGACATGTGGTATTTTTGCCTGTACCAAGGGTAAATTTAAAATGATCTATCCCTTTGATGAAATGGCAACAGTGCATGAAGGTTCAGTGAAACTGACTGATGTCAAAACAGGGGTGATGGTTGAATATCATAAAGGTGATTCGTGGTTTGCGGCAAAAGGAAGTGATGTATTGTGGGAAATCACCAGCGAGCGTTTCGTCAAACATTATATGGCTTGTATAAATGGGCAATTGTCTGACTAGACAGAGGAAAAGGTGATGAGTGACATTCATTTGCTGGAGTCAGTGACAACTTTTTTGCAGCACTCTCATGGTCATTATATTAATGGAGTCCCTGTTCTTGGTCAGGAAAATGAAGCTTTCTCTGTTGTTAACCCGGCTTCTGGTGAAGTGATAGCTGCGGTCAATCAAGGAGGGGAGCACGAAGTTAATCAGGCAATGCAGGCGGCATCAGATGCTTTTCACGGTGCATGGGCACAGACTTCTCCTATGGAACGGGGGAATTGCCTGAATCGGTTGGCTGATCTATTACAAAAAAATAGTGAGGAGTTAGCACAACTGGAAAGTTTATGCTCCGGTAAACCGATTCAATTATCCCGTATGCTGGATGTAGGCGCATCAGCCGATTATTTACGCTATTTTGCCGGATGGTCAACTAAAATTACGGGTGAAACACTGAATGTTTCATTGCCATCGTTTAAAGGGGAAAAATATTCTGCATTCACGCGCCGTGAGCCTATCGGCGTCGTAGTTGGCATTATTCCGTGGAATTTTTCCATCATGATTGCGATCTGGAAATTGGGGGCGGCACTGGCCTGTGGCTGTACGATTGTGCTTAAACCCAGTGAATATACGCCCTTAACCCTACTTCGTGTGGCTGAACTGGCAAAAGAAGCGGGAATTCCAGATGGTGTGATCAATATCGTCAATGGGTTAGGTGCTCGCGTGGGTACTTCTCTCATTAATCACCCTCAATGTGCCAAAGTCACTTTTACAGGCTCCGTCCCAACAGGAATAAGCGTGGGGAAATTGGCCTTGGAGCAGGGGATGAAGCGCACAACACTGGAACTTGGCGGCAAAAACGCCGCGGCTTTTCTGGCTGATATGACAGTTGAAAAGATCGTTGATGGCATACTGGAAGCGGGATATGCGTATCAAGGGCAAATTTGTGCAGCCGCGGAGCGCTTTTATATTCCATCCGTTCACATGGATGCTGTTTTGGCATTACTTTCTGAACGCTTAGCTGCGATGAAAATTGGTTCTCCCCTTGATGAATCAACAGAAGTGGGGCCTCTGGCAAACGAAAAACATTACAAAAAAATTCTGTCCATGTTTGAAACTGCGCGTAAAGAGGGCAATGAAATTGTCTACGGAGGCTATGCTTTGGAGGGGCCGGGATTTTTTGTCGCACCAACAGTGATTAAAGCCAATAGTGTTAAAGATACATTAATGAACGAAGAGACGTTCGGGCCGATTGGTACTTTCCTCAGTTATGATGATGAGGAAGAGCTTATTACTATGATGAATGCGACCCCATTTGGGTTGTCTGCCAGCTTATGGACGAATGATATGAGCAAAGCGATGCGTATGACCCCTTGCATTAAAGCGGGCATGCTATGGATTAATATGCATACGTTTCTGGATCCTGCGGTTCCATTTGGAGGGATTAAATCTTCAGGAGTTGGCCGTGAGTTTGGCAGTGCATTCATAGAACATTATACGGAGCTGAAATCGGTCATGATGCGTTATTAATGGATGCGTTAATAATGTGTGCTGATTAATCAGCCTGATATTGAACTTTATCAACGGGAGCCTGACGATATTCATCTGGTTTATACCATCGATACTTAATACTGTGCGGGAAATGTTCTCCCGCCTCTTTTCTCTATCATGTTGCTTATCATCTCGGTGATTTACTTTCAACTTGTGATTAATTCGCTATCATATTTGGTATTGAGAATCATTATTGTTGTAGTGGGTGGCTGACTATGTTTAGCGAAAAGTGGAAGTTAAAGCCGTTTTTTTGCCAAAGCATGATGGGGTTTTGGGGATTGCTGTTATCCAGTCTGGTCACATCAGCACTGGTTGTATCAGTGCTGGAAATAGTCGGTGCAGGAATAGAACAATTTAAATTTATCATTCAAGGCGCCTTACTGCTGACACTTGTTCTGTTACTGCATCGTAATGCCCGTCATTTTCTATTGATACCTGCCGGCATTGCAGTGATATGCAGCTTGTTCGCCTGCTTGCGCTATTTGGGACATTAAGGAAGATTGGGGAAGAGAAGAAAAATGTAACAGTGGTGCGAAGGGGGGGACTTGAACCCCCACGTCCGTAAGGACACTAACACCTGAAGCTAGCGCGTCTACCAATTCCGCCACCCTCGCAGGTACTGTCATTTATCTAGTTTGTTTAATCGATAGCCATCTGATTTGGTGCGAAGGGGGGGACTTGAACCCCCACGTCCGTAAGAACACTAACACCTGAAGCTAGCGCGTCTACCAATTCCGCCACCCTCGCGTTAATCAGATACTATTACTTAAACGAATAGCATGGAGGCGCATTCTAGAGATTTTATGGCTGGCGTCAATCATTATTTAGGGAGAAAACGTATGATTGGTGTAAAAATCAGCATGTCGATATGTTTGGCAAGGGCAAAATGACATGCCGGAAAATAGAAATTGCCTGCCCGTTAAATTGGGGCAGGCAACACAGGGATTGCGTTTGCTACCCGAATTATTTCTTAGTTGCTTGATATACTTTGAATTTACCTGTTTGCGCAATAACTTGATGGCTGCCAAAGGCATTATCCAGCAGATTAGGATAAGGTAAGAAAGCGTTTGCAACGATCCGCAATTTACCGCCGGATTTCAGATAATTGGGTGCCATGCGGATCATATCTTCCGCCACCGCCAGGTTAGTTTTTAAGCCATCATGGAAAGGGGGATTAGAAATAATCCAGTCGAATTTTTCTTCAATGGCAGAATATACATTACTTGTGACGACATTGCCTTTCAGTTTATTAGCTTGCAGAGTTGCCTTACTGGATACGATGGCGGCAGCATTGACATCACTTAATGTCAGGGACAAATCCGGGTTCTTTTTACCCAGCACAGCTGCCAATACCCCAGCACCACAAGCCATATCCAACAGACTGCCAGAGATAGGGGCATCGAAAGTAGAAAGCAGCAGACGACTGCCGATATCCAAATCATCTTGGCTAAATACGCCGGGCAGCGTATTGACGGCGATATCTTCCACTTGATAGCTGTTCCACCAATTGTTTTGATCAAATTGAACCTGGTTTTTCAATTGACCATAAAACAGGCTGCAACGGCGTGCCGTGTCAATTTTGCGGAAAGTAGCGATGCCTTCCATTAACTTATCAACACTGCGTACACCACTACGGTTTTCACCCACAATAAAAATATCCGTACCGGGTGGCAAGATGGAAAACAGGTTGCGTAGTTGAAAACGTGCTTCTTGTTTGCTTTTTGACCAGTAATAAATCAGCGTATCACATCCTTTGATAAATGCGCTGTCCGCTACCAGGCCAAAGCAGGCATTATCACCAAGCTGGCGGATCAGGGATTGCCAGTGATGATATTGGTTAGTATGCACACGCACACTTGCAGCTTCGATTTCCGTTGCCAGGTTATCCTGAAGATCACCGGCAAAGAGCAGATTGCGAGAGCGAAATTGCTCATGATGGCGCAGGATAACTTCGCTGGCCGGGGTTAATACTGACATCTATGTATAGCTCCTTATAAATCTTTATCTGAATATCAATATCAGCGGGCAAGACTGACAGGCTGGTTGGCGCAGAGCTAAGCCCTCTGATAATATATTACCTGTTATTTTTTTATGGCAGATGGAATAAAACACGATGACAAAGCGTGACAGATTACTCTCCCGGTTGGGGATCACCCAATGGGTTTTGCGTAGCCCAATGGCTTTGCAAGGTGAATTATCTGTCCTCATCCCTGATTCAACCCGTCTACTGATCATCAGTCATGATCACATAGATTTAAGTCATTCATTGTTTGCTGATATTTTCACAGCCATGGGGATCGATGCCTCATCGGTATATTGCATCACGACAAAAGATGTTGAGCTACTTTCGGAATCAATCCACTGCCCAAGCTGGCTGCTGGGGGTTGATATTACCTTACCAGTACAAGGGATTTCTTTGAGAAGCCCGGCATTAAATGATTTATCTCTTGATGGGAATGCAAAACGTGCTCTTTGGCAACAAATTTACCATTATGAAGAATATTTCTCTATTAACTCCCGCTGATCTTCCCGCAGCATTTCAAATAGAACAGGTCAGCCATGCGTTCCCGTGGAGTGAAAAAACCTTTTACGCCAATCAGGGGGAACGTTATCTCAACTATAAGATAACGCAGAATGACCAGATTATCGGTTTTGCGATAACACAGTATGTCATGGATGAAGCAACACTATTTAATATCGCTATTCACCCTGAATATCAATCACGGGGCTATGGCAGGGCATTGTTGGCGCATCTCATCAACCTATTACCTGAAAAACAGATCAATACATTGTGGCTTGAAGTCAGACGCTCTAACCAGGCAGCCATTCGTTTATACGAAGAGATGGGTTTTAATGAAGTTTCCATCCGCAAGAATTATTACCCAACTACGGCAGGTAAGGAAGATGCCATTATTATGGCGTTGCCGTTGTTTGCAGTCGATTTGGGCAATAAGCCCAAAAATCACTGATTGTTTATAACGCCAAGTTCAGCCAAAATAAACGCCAATCACGATTAACACGACGGATTTGCAAGTGGGGCGCCAATCAGGAGGCGCTTTCCAAGTGATATCAATCCGCCTACGGACTAGAAGATTCTAATTGATGTCAAACTCTTCATTTCAGCAGGAAGTCGCGAAACGGCGCACTTTTGCAATCATTTCCCACCCGGATGCGGGTAAAACAACCATTACCGAAAAAGTATTACTGTTCGGACAGGCGATTCAGAAAGCGGGGACGGTAAAAGGTCGAGGCTCCAACCAACACGCTAAATCAGACTGGATGGAGATGGAAAAACAGCGTGGTATCTCTATCACCACCTCCGTAATGCAGTTTCCCTATTCTGACTGTTTGGTTAACTTACTGGATACCCCAGGGCACGAAGACTTCTCGGAAGATACTTACCGCACTTTAACAGCCGTTGACTGCTGTTTGATGGTCATTGACGCGGCGAAAGGGGTTGAGGATCGTACCCGTAAGTTGATGGAAGTGACTCGCCTGCGTGATACGCCGATCCTGACATTCATGAACAAGCTCGACCGTGATATTCGTGATCCAATGGAGCTCATGGATGAAGTGGAAAATGAGCTGAACATTGCCTGTAGCCCGATTACATGGCCAATCGGCTGTGGTAAATCCTTTAAAGGCGTCTATCACCTCTACTTTGATGAAACTTACCTGTACCAATCAGGTCAGGGACACACCATTCAGGACGTTCGCGCTATCAAAGGATTGGACAACCCTGAATTGGATACGGCAGTGGGTGAAGAGCTGGCGAATCAATTGCGCGAAGAGCTGGAACTTGTCAAAGGCGCATCCCATGAATTTGATCAGGAAGCCTTTTTACAGGGAGAATTAACACCCGTCTTCTTCGGTACTGCATTAGGTAACTTTGGTGTTGATCATATGTTGGATGGCCTGGTTAAATGGGCTCCAACCCCAATGCCGCGTCAGGCTAACGCACGTGAAGTGCCTGCCAGTGAAGAAAAATTCACCGGTTTTGTTTTCAAAATTCAGGCGAATATGGACCCGAAACACCGTGACCGTGTGGCATTTTTGCGGGTTGTTTCTGGTAAATATGAAAAAGGTATGAAACTGCGCCAAGTTCGCATTAAGAAAGATGTTGTCATTTCTGATGCACTGACCTTTATGGCAGGGGATCGTTCTCATGTCGAGCATGCCTATCCAGGGGACATTATCGGTCTGCACAATCATGGCACTATTCAGATTGGCGATACCTTCACTCAAGGTGAAGAGTTGAAGTTTACTGGCATCCCTAACTTTGCCCCTGAATTGTTCCGCCGTATTCGTCTGCGTGATCCGTTGAAGCAGAAACAGTTGCTGAAAGGTCTGGTGCAATTATCAGAAGAAGGTGCTGTACAGGTATTCCGCCCGCTGTCCAATAACGATCTGATCGTCGGTGCGGTAGGTGTGCTTCAGTTCGACGTAGTTGTTGCCCGTTTGAAAAGTGAATACAACGTTGAAGCGCTGTATGAGCCGGTTAATGTTTCTACGGCTCGCTGGGTAGAGTGCAACGATGCGAAGAAATTGGAAGATTTCAAGCGCAAAAATGAGCAGAACTTGGCTCTCGATGGTGGTGATAACTTAACTTACATTGCACCAACCATGGTTAATTTAAACTTGACCAGTGAGCGCTATCCTGATGTGTCTTTCCGCAAGACGCGGGAACATTAATTCCCTTTTTGGGCCAGCTATTCTGTTGGCCCTTATGATTTATTCTACCTGTATATTCTGTATTTCGTGCCAATAAAAGAATAATTCTCTGTGTTAATGAAAATATACGTTGTTTTTTGTAAATCTCATTTTATCGCTACTGGCTAATTGACATACTACCGCGGTGACAACTCTGGCTGAAATTAAAAAGGTGGTAGGATGAAAAATATTAAGTTTACACATTCACTACTGGCTGTTGTTCTAGGCTCAGTATTGACCAGTAGTGCTCTGGCTGCGGATCTTTCTGTGGGAAAAACATTGGAGAGTACAGGGCAAAAAATCGATAAATCTCTCGACAGTGCAGGGGGCAAAATTGATAACTCCTTGCAAAAAGCAGATGATTTTTTAGACGATAGTGCCATTACAGCAAAAGTGAAAGAAAAATTGCTGGAACATAAGGGCTTAAATAGTCATGACATTTCAGTGAAAACGGAAAAAGGCGTTGTCTATCTTTCCGGTTTTGTCAAAAACAAACATCAGGCGGCAAAGATAGTTAAGATTGTTCATGGAATAAAAGGCGTCAAATCAGTAAAAAGCACGATAGAGATTAAAAAGCAATCTTAATCTGAAAAAATAACAAACATTGAGAATAGAGTGGCTATTATCAGCCACTCTTTCTGTTTCTTTTCCTCAAATAATATCTTGTTAAGTGACGAGATTACTCATTCGCTGGCGGCATTCTGATAACTTGCTATTCTCATATCAATTTAACGATTGATGCTTTATTTCTTCACTTTTTATAAAAATGTTACAAGCAAGTTGTTTGAGCAACGATATACTGATAGATATTCGGCGGCTTTCAGAGGGAGAGAAGAGTGGGGAAACATATTTCAATAACATTGGGTAATATCGAGCCTTTAGCTTATAAGTCACAGATTAAACCTGGGAAAATTGCTCTTGTTTGTGAAGGTGGTGGTCAGCGAGGTATTTTTACTGCCGGTGTTTTGGATGAATTTCTCCGTCTTGGTTTTAATCCGTTTGAACTGTTCCTTGGGACATCTGCGGGAGCGCAAAACCTTTCTGCCTATATTTGTGGTCAGAGGGGGTATGCACGCAAGGTAATCAACCGTTATACAACCGACCCCGCTTTTTTTAATCCATTGCGCTTTGTGCGCGGTGGACATTTGATCGATTTAGATTGGTATATTGATACCCTATCTGAGCAATTGCCCCTCAATATTTCTGTCGCAATGCGCCAGTTTGATGTTGGACGTGAATTTTACATGTGTGCTTGCCGCTCGGATAATTTTGAGCCGAGTTACTTGCATCCAGATGACAAAAATTGGATGGATATTGTCAAGGCCTCAAGCGCCATTCCGGGATTTTATCGTAACGGAGTGACGCTTGGTGATGTGGTTTATCAAGATGGTGGTATTTGTGATGCGATCCCCGTGCAGGAGGCCTATCGCCGAGGAGCGGATACTATCGTTGTGATTCGCACAGTGCCTTCACAGCTTTACTATACGCCTCAGTGGTTCAAGCGTATGGAGCGCTGGTTAGAGGTGAGTAGTTTGCAAAAAATGGTCAAGATGCTTAACCTTCATGCACACAGTTACCGTCGAACCCAGAAATTTATCGAAAATCCACCGGGTGATGTGCAAATCTTCGAAATTTACCCACCAGCACCATTGGCAACAATGGCTTTAGGCAGTCGGCTCAGTGCGCTAAATCAGGATTATCATTTAGGGCGGCGTTGTGGACGATATTTTCTGGCAACGATTGGGCATACTTTTGTTGAAGGAAAATTTGGGCATACAGAACGTAAAAGTTATGGGGTATGCCGTACAGGGTTAAGTTCTGATCGCAACTGTTTTCGGCGAAACCATTTCCTGAACAGCGGCAATCATTGCCCGCCAGCGGAGCCTCCTGCGCCAGAGGTGGTGGAGCCGTCAAGAACTCTCATGATAAATAAGTTGGACTAGATGCTTATTGATACACATTGCCATTTTGATTTCCCTCCTTTTGCTGGTGATGAAATAGCGAGCCTGCAACAAGCCAGACAAATGGGTGTAGAAAAAATTATCGTTCCCACAATAAGTCAAACAAACTTCCAGAGAGTTTCTGCGTTGGCTGAGGCTTACTCTCCGATTTATGCCGCATTTGGTTTGCATCCCCTCTATATTGCTGAACACCAAGAGGTTCATTTGAATGAGTTGGAGCAAAAACTAGAGGAAAAAGGGGCCAAATACGTGGCGGTAGGTGAAATCGGTCTTGACCTTTATATGCCAGATCCTCAGTTTGAAAAGCAGAAGAGCATGTTAGAAGTACAGCTAAAACTAGCGAAACAATATGATCTACCTGTGATCCTCCATTCCAGAAAAAGCCATGATCAATTGTCGGCAATCTTGAGAAAACATAAGTTACCGCGCACAGGGGTTATTCATGGTTTTGCAGGGAGTTTATCCCAGGCTCAAGCCTTTATTCGCCAGGGGTTTTACATTGGTGTCGGAGGGACAATTACCTACGACAGGGCACAAAAAACACGTAACACTATTGCACAATTACCTCTGTCATCTTTGGTATTGGAAACGGATGCACCTGATATGCCGTTATCGGGATTTCAGGGGCAACCAAATCGGCCAGAAAGAGTTGCACAAATTTTTTCCACATTGTGTGAGTTGCGTCGAGAGCCGTCAGATGAAATTGCCAATCAAATTTACCAAAATAGTATGATCCTATTTGCACTGAGTTGACTTATTATATATTAATAATGCTTAACTTGTATTTCTTGCTTGTTTATCCTGTTTTTTACCTTTTCCTCCGTTAAATTATCTAATCCCACCGAAATTAGATGGATTTATGTGATGTATATCTCATTTTTCATTTTTATATTACTTTTTGCGACATTAATTTGTGATGTTAGTTGCTTGTTCTTTTTTAGTCCTAGGTATAATCGCCCCACACACAATGTCAGTAGAATCTTATGGAATAACTGACATATTTTCTTATTATTTTTTAGTGAACAGGGATCCTTCCAATGCAACTCCTTATGAGCCTGGTCGGGATGGCAGTGCTGGTTTTTATCGCAGTACTCTTCTCCAGTAATTATCGAGCCATTAAAATCCGTACTGTCCTGGGCGCCTTTCTGATGCAGGTTGCCGTTGGGGCATTTGTACTTTACGTACCTGCCGGTAAAGACATTCTGGGGGGAATGTCAAAAGGCGTTTCCAACGTAATTGGATACGGGCAAAAAGGAACAGATTTTATTTTTGGCGGCCTGGTGTCCGACAAAATGTTTGAATTGTTCGGCGGCGGCGGTTTTGTTTTTGCCCTGCGTGTCCTGCCAGTCATTGTTTTCTTCTCATCACTCATTGCAGTGTTGTATTACATGGGCATTATGCAGATCGTCATCAAAATATTGGGTGGCGGATTGCAGAAGATATTGGGAACTTCACGGACTGAATCTTTGTCTGCGACTGCGAATATTTTCGTAGGTCAAACTGAGGCGCCTTTGGTTGTACGTCCGTACATTTCGACCATGACCCAGTCTGAGTTGTTCGCTGTGATGTGTGGTGGCCTGGCTTCTGTTGCCGGTTCTGTACTGGCGGGCTATGCATCTATGGGTGTTCCATTGGAATACCTGATTGCGGCTTCATTTATGGCTGCACCAGGTGGTTTGCTGTTTGCAAAATTGCTGGTGCCGGAAACAGAAAAGACTCACGATACGACTGATGCGATGTCGCTGATTGCGGCGGAAGATCGTCCTGCAAATATTATTGATGCTGCGGCATCGGGTGCTGCATCCGGTATGCAGTTAGCCCTGAATGTCGGCGCCATGCTGTTGGCATTCACCGCATTGATTGCTTTGCTGAACGGTATCTTAAGCGGTATCGGCGGCTGGTTTGATTATCCTCAATTATCGATGGAATTGGTTTTGGGTTGGGTTTTTGCACCAATCGCCTACCTGATCGGTATTCCGTGGAATGAGGCAACCATTGCGGGTTCTTTCATCGGGCAGAAATTAGTTGTCAATGAATTCGTGGCATTCATGAACTTTAGTGAATACCTGCCAGCAGATGATGTTGTTAAGGCGGCAGGTCTGCAAGTGCTTTCTGACCATACTAAAGCCATTATCTCTTTTGCTCTGTGTGGTTTCGCTAACTTGTCTTCTGTTGCGATCCTTCTGGGCGGCTTAGGTGGTATGGCACCAAATCGTCGCGGTGACATTGCTCGTTTCGGTTTGAAAGCCGTATTGGCGGGTTCACTCTCTAACTTGATGAGTGCAACAATTGCCGGATTCTTCCTCTCGTTGTAAGAAGCAGGAAGTCTATATCACATTGAATGCAGGTGAGATTTCTCACCTGCATTTGTTTTAAGTCTGTTGTCTGATTCAGTGACGATAATAATACCGTTGGAGAGTTTTATGACCGATTTAACTGCCGCCGCTCAGCAGGCGCTGAGTTTGATGGATTTAACTACACTTAATGATGATGATACCGATGAGAAAGTGGCAGCACTTTGTCGTCAGGCAAACAGTCCTGCCGGACAGACGGCCGCTATCTGTATCTACCCACGTTTTATCCCTATGGCACGTAAGGTATTACGCGAACAGGGAACCCCTGATATTCGCATTGCCACGGTGACTAATTTCCCGCATGGCAATGATGATATCGACATTGCACTGGCTGAAACTTGTGCTGCCATAGCTTATGGTGCTGATGAAGTGGATGTTGTTTTTCCTTATCGTGCATTGATGGCCGGTAATGAGCAGATTGGTTTTGATTTGGTAACAGCCTGCAAAACGGCCTGTGTTGAAGCAGGCGTCTGGCTAAAAGTCATCATTGAAACGGGTGAATTAAAAGAAGCCGCTTTGATTCGCAAGGCATCTGAAATTTCCATTCAGGCTGGAGCGGATTTCATCAAAACGTCAACCGGTAAGGTTCCGGTTAATGCGACGCTGGAAAGTGCCGAAATTATGCTGAGCGTGATCCGTGATATGGGGGTAGGTGATAACGTTGGTTTTAAACCGGCAGGTGGTGTGCGTACTGCCGAAGAAGCGGCACAATATTTGGCGTTGGCAGAACGTATTATGGGAAACAAATGGGTTGATTCCCGTCACTTCCGTTTCGGTGCTTCCAGTTTGTTGGGCAGTTTGCTGACGACTCTTGGCTACCAGAGTCAAAAACAGAGTAGTGGTTATTGAGATCAATAATGATTAATTGCACACACGCTAAGATAGTGTGCATGACTGCCATTCTTTTCAGATAATAATGATTGGGAGGTAGCTTTGTTTCTGGCACAGGAAATTATCCGCAAAAAACGTGATGGTCATCCATTGAATGAAGAAGAGATCCGCTTCTTTATTAACGGCGTCCGCGATAATACGGTTTCCGAAGGGCAGATTGCTGCACTGGCAATGACTATCTATTTCCATGACATGACGATGGATGAACGTGTCGCATTGACATTAGCGATGCGTGATTCTGGTACGGTTTTAGACTGGAAAAAATTGAATTTACCCGGCCCGATTGTCGATAAACACTCGACGGGCGGTGTGGGGGATGTCACTTCCCTGATGCTTGGCCCAATGGTGGCAGCTTGCGGGGGATATGTGCCGATGATATCGGGACGTGGCTTGGGGCATACCGGGGGAACGCTGGATAAATTAGAATCCATTCCCAATTTTGACATTTTCCCTGATGAGTACCGTTTCCGCGATATTATTCGAGATGTAGGTATTGCCATTATCGGCCAGACAAATTCGCTGGCACCTGCGGATAAACGCTTTTATGCGACGCGCGATATCACGGCGACCGTTGATTCTATCCCTTTGATTACCGCCTCTATCTTGGGCAAAAAATTAGCCGAAGGGCTGGATGCTTTAGTCATGGATGTGAAAGTGGGTTCTGGGGCATTTATGCCGACCTACGAACAATCGGAACAGCTGGCCGAAGCCATCGTTGAAGTCGCCAATGGTGCGGGATGTAAGACTACGGCACTATTGACGGATATGAATCAAGTTTTGGCATCCAGCGCGGGTAATGCTTTGGAAGTGCGTGAAGCTGTCCAATTCCTGACGGGGGAATACCGTAACCCGCGGTTACTTGAAGTCACCATGGCATTATCTGCTGAAATGCTAGTGTCAGGTAATTTAGCTATTGATCGTGACGATGCATACCATAAATTACAAGCAGCACTGGACAGTGGCAAGGCGGCGGAAACATTTGGTCGCATGGTGGCCGCACAGAAAGGGCCGACTGATTTTGTTGAAAATTACACCCGCTATCTCCCGACTGCGGAATTTGTCAAGCCAGTATTGGCTGGAGAGGTGTTAGCTGAACAGATGTTAGCGGGAAAAAATTGCATTGTTGCAGAAATGGATACCCGTGTCTTAGGAATGTCTGTTGTTGCATTGGGTGGAGGACGTCGTAAGGCAACAGATCCGATTAATTACAGTGTGGGGCTGAGCGATATCAGTGCGCTAGGCACAAATGTGAATGCGGATACTCCCTTGGCAATGATTCATGCTAACAGTGAGCATGACTGGCATGAAGCCGCAGAAGCAGTACGTAAGGCGTTTGTTTTTAAAGAAACAGTTTTTAAGGAAAGCGAGACACAAGCCACTACACCGATGGTTTATCGTTATATCCGTGGATAAACCGTACAAGCATTTAAATTGATTTTAATAGCTGGCAGTTTCCGCATTGATAGCGTGAATTGACGCAGGAGAAAATTATGAAACGTATATTCATCATGGTATTAGATTCCTTTGGTATCGGTGCAACTGCTGATGCTGAAAAGTTTGGTGACAAGGGATCTAACACCTTGGGTCATATAGCAGAACGCTGTGCCCGTGGTGAGGCTGATATTGGCCGTAAGGGACCGCTACATTTGCCAAACCTGAGCCGTCTGGGATTGGGTAAGGCAGCAGAAGAGTCTTGCGGCACGTTCCCGATTGGCCTGGATAAAGATGCCGAAATTATTGGCGCTTATGGTTACGCGAGTGAGCTTTCTTCTGGTAAAGACACGCCATCAGGACATTGGGAAATTGCAGGCGTTCCGGTTCTGTTTGACTGGGGTTATTTCCGTGACGAAGAAAACAGCTTCCCACAGGCATTGCTGGATAAACTGGTCGAACGTGCAAATCTGCCTGGTTATCTGGGTAACTGTCACTCTTCCGGTACCGTGATTCTGGACAAGTTGGGTGAAGAGCACATGAAAACCGGTAAACCGATTTTTTATACCTCTGCGGATTCTGTTTTCCAGATTGCGTGCCATGAAGAGACATTTGGCCTGGATCGTCTGTATGAGCTGTGTGAAATCGCGCGTGAAGAGTTGAATATTGGCGATTATAACATTGGTCGCGTTATTGCCCGTCCATTTGTAGGGGATAAAGCCGGAAGTTTCCAACGTACTGGCAACCGTCATGATTTGGCCGTTGAGCCACCAGCGCCAACCGTCTTGAAAAAACTCCTTGATGAAAAGCAAGGTGAAGTGGTTTCCATTGGCAAAATTGCAGATATTTACGCGAATGTCGGGATCACCAAAAAGGTCAAGGCGACAGGTATTGATGCTCTGTTTGATGCTTCGCTAATTGAAATGGAGCAGGCGGGAGATAACACCATCGTATTTACCAACTTTGTTGATTTTGACTCTTCCTACGGTCACCGCCGTGATGTCGCCGGTTACGCGGCAGCACTAGAGCTGTTTGACCGTCGTTTGCCAGAAATGCTGAAATTAGTTAAAGAAGACGACATTCTGATCTTCACCGCTGACCATGGTTGTGACCCAACTTGGGCGGGAACCGATCATACCCGTGAACATGTCCCGGTTCTGGTTTACGGACCTAAAGTTAAACCAGGTTCATTAGGCCATCGTGAAACGTTCGCTGATATGGGTCAGACAGTAGCAAAATACTTCGATCTGACTCCAATGGATTACGGTAAAGCGATGTTTTAAGTTTTGACGGAGACCTATAGGTCTTCCCATTTTTATCTATTTTGATACGCAATAAAAACAAGGAAATAAATTTATGGCCACCCCACATATTAATGCTGAGATGGGCGATTTTGCTGATGTTGTTTTGATGCCTGGTGATCCACTGCGCGCAAAATACATTGCGGAAACTTTTCTGGAAGATGCTCGTCAGGTTAACAATGTTCGCGGTATGCTGGGTTTCACCGGTACTTATAAAGGCCGCCGCATCTCTGTTATGGGGCATGGAATGGGTATCCCATCCTGCTCTATTTATGCCAAAGAGCTGATCACTGAATTTGGTGTTAAAAAAATCATCCGTATCGGTTCCTGTGGCGCAGTCAGCAAAGACGTTAAAATCCGTGATGTTGTGATCGGTATGGGTGCATGTACTGATTCCAAAGTAAACCGCATGCGTTTTAAAGATCACGACTTCGCCGCTATTGCTGACTTTGATCTGGTGCGTAATGCAGTGGATGCGGCGAAGGCAAAGGATGTCAATGTGCGTGTTGGTAATATCTTCTCTGTGGATCTGTTTTATTCGCCAGATCCTCAAATGTTCGACGTAATGGAAAAATACGGCATTCTGGGTGTTGAAATGGAAGCCGCGGGTATTTACGGTGTGGCTGCTGAATTTGGGGCAAAAGCGTTGACGATTTGTACTGTGTCTGACCATATTCGTACTGGTGAAAAAACCACTGCTGAAGAGCGCCAAAATACATTTAATGACATGATTGAGATTGCGCTTGAATCCATCCTGATGGGTGACAATTAAAAAAGCGTAAATAGTTTTAGTCTTTCATTAAAGAATTACAGGCCCTTTCCATTATTGGAAAGGGTTTTTTTTATAAATTACAGGCCAATTGATACCTATTATTGAGAATAGTTTTTAGCGATTTATTTAATAGGTATTTCCTTTGTTTTAATTTTTCTGAAAAGCGAATGAAAATTAATTGCCTTAACAATATTTGAACGGTTTTTTTAAGTGATATTTTCAATTAACAATTAGCTTGATAATTATGTTGCTTAGATAAATATCATGATTTTATATTGACGTTCCCGATAATCATGACAATAAAAACCAAATGTTATGGTGATAACGGGATAATAAAATGCACATGTCTTTCAGGAAGATAAAACAGAGCAATAAAACAACGCCAATTAAGATACTAAATTACTAAACATTGTTCGATATAACTCAGGGGAATAACCTAAAATTGAAAAATAATTAGTAAAATATACTACTCATTATCCGTACTTTTTGGCAAAAATTCATATTTCATATGATGTTAAGGATCATAAGTAGATTTATCGGCTGAAATTTGACTTAAGATTTATTATGTACAATGATATTGCCGGTTTGGTTTATTTTGACTGGGTATGATTTCTGTCAAAAAACTAAATAATCATTTGCCTAAGTGTCAGAAATTAATTTCTGGGCTTCGGCTTCCCTTTGGTTATGAATATCTATTTTTTGATTTAAGGAATAAGTTAAATTATGAAACTTAACAAATTGGCAATGGTTTTAGGTTTTGGTGTGGCTTTAGCTGCTGGCGCCGCAAGTGCGACTAACCAAGGTAGTGGTACAGTTAAATTCAGAGGTTCTATCATTGATGCGCCTTGCTCAATCAAAAACACCAATGTTGAAGTTGATCTGGGTGCCGTTTCTAGTCAGGTTCTGGACAAGGACGGCCGTTCAGCGTCTAAGGCTTTCAAAATTGAATTAGAAGGTTGTAATACTGAAACTAAAAAGAGCGTGAAAACTACCTTTACTGGCCCAGAAGCGAGTGAGAAAGGTTTGTTAGCTATCGAAGGTACAGCACAAGGTGCAGCAATCGCAATCACTAACCACGGTAACAAAGTGATTCCTTTGGGGACAGAATCAGACGCAATGTCTCTGCATGATGGCAACAACGACCTGAATTTCGCAGCACATCTGAAAGGTCTGACAGGTCAGGCTGGAGAAGAAGGTGCAACTCCTGTGAAAGTTAAAGTTGTACCAGGTGATTTCACTGCGATCGCAAACTTTACTTTAAACTACCTGTAATATTGCAAGCAATTTGATATTTTTTAGTGCTTGAATGTCAGGAAATTCATTTTACCTGTTAACTTTGACTTTCCTGATAATATATCTAGGGTATTTCTGGGATATAACGTGTAAGTAAGCTATAACTACAATATTCTGTAACAAGATCTATTTTATTGATGTAAATCAATATGACTAACGATTGAGTAAGCAGATTGAGTTATAAACAAAATGATCCCTATAGCGGTAAATTGAAATACCCTTTTTATTTAACTATCCCCGGTATCGGTCAGGGCCCTCAATTGAGATCGATGAACTTTAATGACGCCATGTATGAGGTAAGAACCCCTGTGCGCTTACAGACTTGGTCATGCCAGACAGCGGCTAATTTCAAATTGGATGATTAACGATTCATTGTTCAGAGGATGCTATGGCTTTGTTTGCATATTCTATGAATCATGATTTTTTATCTGATAATAGAAAAATAATCAGTAATAAAAAGACAAACAGTAATAGAAAAAATACCTTTACTAGAAATAAAGTGATTAATCAAAAAAGAATAGCGAATAAAATAAAAACAGAGCACTTACTATTTGGAATTAATCCTCTTTTTGCTCTTATACTGTTTGCATTGTCTGGCATTCAAGTTACTCATTCCAGGCCATCAATTGAATTCAATATTGGTGCACTGGATGTCAATGAACGTGCCAATATTGATTTGGATAAATTTGCCCGTGCAGGTTACATCATGCCGGGTAACTATATGATGGGTGTTCGGATGAATCAGCATGAACTTTCGGATACCTATTCTATCGATTTCATTGCACCGCCTGATGAACCAACAGGTAGTGAAGCTTGTATATCCCCTGAATTGGTGAAACAAATCGCACTGAAACAACAGTGGGTAGAAAAATTAGGTTGGCAGAATGAAGGTCAATGTCTTGATCTCAATACGTTGCCAGGTACGTCAGCCAGAGGTGATCTCGCTACTTATACGCTTTATTTAATCATACCTAAAGTTTACCTGGAATATGACTTACCAGACTGGGACCCTCCTGCTCGCTGGGATAATGGGATATCCGGGTTACTGTTTGATTATAACGTTAACGCACAAACCTCTAAACCTGCTCACGGGAGTCGTAGCCAACAAATAAGCGCTATCGGAACAGCGGGCATGAATGTAGGGGAGTGGCGTTTTCGGGCTGATTGGCAGGCCAGGTATAACCGTTTCAAAAACCAGGGTATTGATAAATTAGACTCTTCTGGTGGAAGAGAACGTGATTGGGATTGGAGCCGTTACTACATGTATCGTGCGATCCCTCGTCTGGAAGCGAAATTGACATTAGGTGAGGATTACCTCAATTCCAGTATTTTCGATAGCTTCCGCTATACGGGTGTCAGTTTGGTGACTGATGAAAATATGTTGCCCCCGAATTTACGTGGATATGCGCCTGAAGTCACAGGTGTTGCACGGACTAATGCCAAGGTAACGGTTAGACAACAGGGGAGAGTGCTGTATGAAACTCAGGTCGCTTCTGGCCCATTCCGTATTCAGGATCTGAGTGATGCGGTGGTAGGAACGCTGGATGTCAGAGTCGAAGAGCAAGACGGTGGTGTGCAAGAGTTTCAGGTTAATACTGCGACGATCCCTTATCTGACCCGCCCCGGACGAGTTCAGTACAAATTTGTTGGTGGTCAATCCACGAATGATAAGCACCGTCGTGAAGGGCCTGCGTTCGGCCTGGGTGAATTCTCGTGGGGAATTAACAACGGTTGGTCGCTGTATGGCGGTCTCTTAGCCGCGGGAGATTATAACGCCTTGTCACTGGGGATCGGCCGCGACTTGATGATGTTTGGTGCACTGTCGTTTGATGTGACGGAATCAAGGGCAAGATTACCGGGAGAAAACAAAACCCTTACTGGTGGATCTTATCGTTTCAGTTATTCGAAACGTTTTGATCAATATAACAGTCAGGTGACGTTTGCTGGATATCGTTTCTCTGAGCGCAATTTCATGAATATGGGGCAGTATATCGATCGCCGCTATCGCAACATTTCTTCTAATAGCGGTAAGGAGATGTATACCATTACCTTCAACAAACAATTTATAGATATTGGTTTAAGTGCCTATCTTAACTATAGCCATCAAACTTACTGGAATCGGCCAACAAACGATCGCTATAACATTTCTTTATCCAAGTATTTTGATATTGGGCGTTATAAAAATATCAGCGTCAATCTGTCAGCCTATCGTAACAATTTTGACAATAAAAAAGATGACGGCATGTATCTGAATCTTTCTATCCCGTGGGGAGAAAGTGGCACTGTCAGTTACAACGGGTTGGTTAATCGTCAGGGCAATGCTCATACAGTGGGTTATTTTGACCGTATTGATGATCGCAATAACTATCGTGTTTCAATGGGGACGAGTATCGATGGCAGGGCATCCGTTGACGGTTATTACAACCATTATGGTGACCAGACGTTGCTTACTGCCAGTGCCAGTTATCGGGATGGTGGTAATACTACGGCAGCCCTTGGCCTGCAAGGTGGGGTGACTATAACGGCAAAAGGAGCTGCACTGCACCGTACTAATATGCCTGGCGCGACGCGCTTGATGGTAGATACAGAAGGGGTTAGCAATGTGCCTATTCGGGGATTTGGTTCAGCAGTGTATACCAACTACTTTGGTAAGGCTGTGTTGGCCGATGTGAATAACTACTATCGCAACAGGGCAAATATTGACTTAGATAACTTACCTGATGATGTAGAAGCACTGCGTTCTGTTCAGCAAGCAACATTAACGGAAGGCGCAATTGGTTATCGTAAATTCCAAGTGATATCGGGAACTAAGGCGATGACCATTATCCGGTTACCTGACGGTTCATTCCCACCTTTTGGTGCATCTGTCTTGAATTCTGCCCAGCGTGAAATCGGGATTGTCAGTGATGATGGATATGCTTATCTGAGCGGAATAAATCAGGGTGAAAAACTGCAAGTGCATTGGGATGGACAAGCTCAGTGCGAGAGTACAGTGCCAGATGAAATGACGTCCGAGCCATTAACTTCACTTTTGCTACCTTGCCAGTTTTTAACAAGTGATGATAAGTAAATTGTAATGAAACGATCTGAAAAATCGTTATTTAATAGAGTATTATGTTTATTTGACTTGAAAAATGTGGCGATGAGCTAGTGCAGTAAATATAAACATGAATCTCTTTTGAGCTTGAGTAAATAACACTATGAAACTGAAAAATATTCTAATGATAACCGCTATGACGGTAAGTTGTTTGATGCCAATTCATCAGGCAACAGCAGCGATAGCGCTAGATCGCACTCGCGTGATTTTTAATGGAAATATGAAATCCGTCAGCTTGAACATTGAAAATCAGCATCTTGATTTGCCTTATCTGGCACAGGCATGGATTGAAGATGACAAGGGAAATAAGATCAATGGCCCGATTGTCGTTGTCCCGCCAGTACAGCGTGTTGAAGCTGGAGCGAAGAGCCAAGTCAAAATTCAAACACTGCCAGCGATAGCCCAATTGCCACAAGATCGGGAAAGTTTGTTCTATTTCAACTTACGCGAAATTCCACCACGCAGTGAAAAATCCAACGTGCTGCAAATTGCCTTGCAGACACGCGTCAAGCTGTTCTATCGCCCGGAGGCTGTGATTGCACGCCGTATTGATCTTGATAATCCCTGGCAGGAAAAACTCACCTTAACCCGCGAAGGCAATCAATATGTGGTGAATAACCCAACACCTTATTACATCACTATTTCAGAAGCATCAAATAAGGTGAACGGTAAAAGTGTAGAGGGGTTTAAGCCTCTGATGTTGGCTCCCAGAAGCAATGAAAAACTTGGAGGAAGCGCTAACTCATTAGGTAATACGCCAGTACTGACCTATGTCAATGATTATGGTGGACGTCCACAGTTAACATTCAACTGTAGTGGCAATCCCTGCGCAGTGACAAAAGTTGTTACTGATGGAAACTGATTAAATTGCATAGATGATGTTCCATCAATCAAGGCATTGGCGGGGCATCAATACTAAATTAGCCGAAATACGATGCGTTTTTTCGGTAATTAGTTGGATAAATGTAGGGTAAATAATAATGAATCCGTTAAGTATCAGATTATCCAAATATGTATTGCCAATGCTGTTTCTTTTCGGCATGGGTAGTCATCAAAGTGCCTATGCACAAGATAATCTGCGTCAGGATGTCAGAATTACGCTAACTGTACTTGCTCCTACTTGTTCGATTAAGACAGAAGATCAAAATATAGAAGTGGATTTTGGAAATATTCTTAACAGTGATCTTTATCTGAAACATCGTACAAAGGGCGAACTATTTTATCTGTATTTAGAAGACTGTGATCCTCAAATGATAAAGCGCCTAAAAATCAAATTCTTGGGCGAGCCAAGCGAAGAGTTACCGGGGCTGTTGGCAATGAGATCTAACAGCCGTCTTCACGGTGTTGCCATTGGTATGGAAAAAATTGATGGTACGCCGATGCCGTTTAATAAATCCCATGAATTCCCGTTATTAGCGAATAAAAAAGAGAATGTGATTCCATTCCGGGCATACATACAAGCAGCCCCCCGTGCTATTCAAGAGAAAAATATTGGTTTTGGTCCATTTACTGCTGTCGCGACTTTTGAAGTTAATTACGACTAGTCATGCTGACTGGTTTTTCATCCACGATCTTTAGTTAGAGTTTGATGTTATTGGAAAATAAGTTATGCGCCATATTAAGAAATCGTTGTTGAAGCTAGCAGCCTTGTTGTTTTTGGTCAGTACCACGCATGTTTATGGCGGGGCTTTTGTTATGCCGGTGAATACATTTCCGTCAGGTAACCAGGCTATCACAACTATGGAAATCGCTGCATGGACAGAGGAAGAAGGGATACCGAATCCTTGCTATGGAAATGCCAACTGCTATGTTGGCCCAGATGTGAAGTATAAAAATGGGCATTGGCCAGGAATGCAGGGTTCCTGTGAAGGGGCAAGAGTATGCTTGAATGATGCCAATAAATACCCGACAACTGCCGATGTTATGCGAGCCTATAAACATAAATTTGGCATTCCTAAACAGGTTACATTTACCATCATGACCACAGAGGCGGATTGTATCGGTTTGTTTTATACAACAAAGATAGATCCAGGATACGGTCAGGCTCAACAATTTCCCAATTCTACTTGCAACAAAATGCCTCCTCTAAATCAACGTTGTGAAATCCATTTACCTTCTGAAATTGCTTATGGGGAATTAACCGCTACAGAAGTGAATAATGCGACCCGCACAATTGACGGTACATTGAAATGTGCTGTTAGCAGTAACAAAATTATGTTGCATGCCAGATCAGCGCATAATGAAGAAAAAGTTTATCTCGATTCTGATAAGCAAATATATTCGACGTTACAGATTAATCAAAAAAATGCAGCAAATGGAGTGAATGTCACTACTGATGGGAAGAATGTTGCCACGCCTTTCACACTGACGTCAGTATTGCACACACTAACACCACCGAAAGCCGGAAAATATGAAGGTACCGCAATAGTTTATTTAACTTATTTATAAATTGAGAGTAAAGAGATTATGCAAGTCAGTATGCTGGTAGGAAAAAGAATCCAAATGAAAAGAAAAGAAATTGGAGTGACAGCAGCAGAGCTGGCAGACAAAATTGGAGTGAGTCATCAGCAATTGTCACGTTATGAACGCGGAACCAATAAAATCAGTCTGGAGCATTTGGTCGCTATTTCTATTGCCCTGGAAACGCCCGTAAACTGGTTTTTAGAGGATTGTTTTGCCCCCCCTAAGGTTCATATGAATAATCAATATACGTGTGTAGCAGAAACCATATTGGGTTTGTAACACGCGCTTATATTGATAGTAGCCATTCCAATTCAGGAATGGCTTTGTTTTTTACCGCCCAAAATGGCGGTATCTTATTTGGCAGGGTTATTTAGCAATCTTAGCATGCATTTCTTGTACAGAAATAACCTGCTCAGTAGGATCAGCGCTAAGTGCCATCGTGGTTGCAAAGCCGCCATTCAGGGTTGTGTCATAGTGCACTTTATATTGTAGTGCGCTGCGACGCAGCAGTTTTGAATCCTCAATCGCTTGGCGACCTGCGGTGGTATTAACAATATAGTCATATTCACCATTTTTGATTCTGTCCTGAATATGCGGACGTCCTTCATGAACTTTATTCACCAAACGCGGGTTGATCCCTGCTTCACCCAATACAACCGCTGTACCGTGTGTCGCATCCAGTTCAAAGCCATGTTTAAGTAATTTAGCGGCCAAATCAACAACCCGCTCTTTATCACCTTCGCGTACAGACAGTAGTGCCCGGCCTTTCTTACGCAGGGTGGAATTACTGCCCAACATGGCTTTTGAAAAAGCTTCGGCAAAGGTCCGGCCAACTCCCATTACTTCACCGGTAGAACGCATTTCAGGCCCCAGAATGGGGTCAACGCCAGGGAATTTATTGAATGGCAGTACCACTTCTTTTACGGAATAGTAAGGTGGAATGATCTCTTCAATTGTACCTTGCTCAAGCAGGGACTGGCCTGCCATCACACGTGCCGCTATTTTTGCCAGCGGCATACCCGTTGCCTTGGAAACAAACGGTACGGTACGTGCTGCGCGTGGGTTCACTTCAATCAGGTAGACTTCATTGTCTTTCACCGCAAACTGGACATTCATCAGACCGCGAACACGCAGTTCAAAGGCCAGTTTTTCAACTTGCTGGCGCATAACATCCTGAATTTCTTTGCTCAAGGTATAAGCTGGCAAAGAACAGGCGGAGTCACCGGAATGAACGCCCGCTTGCTCGATATGTTCCATAATGCCGCCAATCAGGACACGTTCACCATCACAGATAGCATCCACATCAACTTCAACAGCATCATCAAGGAAGCGATCCAGCAGGACTGGCGCATCGTTGGATACGCTAACCGCAGTCTGGAAGTAACGGCGCAAGTCTGACTCGTCGTATACGATTTCCATTGCACGCCCACCCAGTACATACGACGGGCGAACGACCAGCGGGTAACCAATCTCATTACCTTTTTCAACCGCTTGCTCGATAGTGGATACTGTGGCATTGGCGGGTTGTTTCAGGCCAAGACGGTTAACCGCTTGCTGGAAACGTTCACGGTCTTCTGCACGATCAATGGCATCAGGGCTGGTGCCGATAACAGGGACACCGGCGGCTTCCAGTTCACGGGCCAGTTTCAATGGCGTCTGGCCGCCATACTGGACGATAACACCTTTGGGTTGTTCAACACGCACGATTTCCAGTACGTCTTCCAGTGTGACGGGTTCAAAGTAAAGACGATCGGACGTGTCGTAATCAGTAGAAACCGTTTCTGGGTTACAGTTCACCATGATGGTTTCAAAACCGTCTTCACGTAGAGCCAGTGCAGCATGTACGCAGCAGTAATCGAATTCAATGCCTTGCCCGATGCGGTTAGGACCACCACCCAATACCATGATTTTCGGTTTATCATTGTTCGGATTGGCTTCACATTCGTCTTCGTATGTGGAGTACATGTACGCAGTATCGGTAGAAAATTCTGCCGCACAGGTGTCAACACGCTTATAAACTGGATATAAGTTGTAGTCATGACGTAGCTTACGGATCTCTTTACCAGAGACGCCTACCAGTTTCGCCAGGCGCTCATCAGCAAAACCTTTGCGTTTCAGATGACGCAAGAAATCAGGAGTCAGGCCGTTAATACCTTGTTCTGCAACTTGTTCTTCCAGACGAATCAACTCTTCAATTTGCACCAGGAACCAGCGGTCGATATTGGTCAGGTTGAAAAGTCCATCAACAGACATGCCAGCGCGGAAAGCATCGGCGATATACCAAATGCGCTCAGCGCCAGCGTCTTTCAATTCACTACGGATTTTGGTCAGGGATTGTGGATCATCCAGATTAACTTTAGGATCAAATCCGGTCGCACCGACTTCCAGACCGCGCAGAGCTTTCTGCATGGACTCCTGGAAAGTACGGCCAATCGCCATCACTTCACCCACAGATTTCATCTGGGTGGTTAGGCGGTCATTGCAGCCGGCAAATTTCTCAAAGTTGAAGCGAGGAATTTTCGTCACAACATAATCGATGGAAGGTTCGAAAGACGCAGGAGTGCGTCCGCCTGTGATGTCGTTCATCAATTCATCAAGGGTATAACCGACCGCCAGTTTTGCGGCGATTTTTGCGATCGGGAAACCTGTTGCCTTGGAAGCCAATGCTGATGAACGAGAGACACGTGGGTTCATTTCAATAACGATCAGGCGGCCATTTTTCGGGTTCACTGCAAACTGAACGTTTGAACCACCGGTTTCTACGCCAATTTCACGCAATACCGCCATCGAAGCGTTACGCATGATTTGGTATTCTTTGTCGGTCAGTGTCTGTGCTGGCGCTACGGTGATGGAGTCACCGGTATGGATACCCATTGGATCGAAGTTTTCAATGGAGCAGATGATAATGCAGTTATCGTTTTTATCCCGCACGACTTCCATCTCATACTCTTTCCAGCCAATCAGGGATTCATCGATCAGCAATTCATTGGTTGGAGAGAGGTCTAAGCCGCGTTCGCAGATTTCTTCGAACTCTTCACGGTTGTAGGCGATACCGCCACCGCTTCCACCCATGGTAAAAGAGGGGCGGATAATACAAGGGAAACCGACTTCTTCGGCTACCGCCAGCGCTTCTTCCATCGTGTGGGCAATGCCAGAACGCGCGGTGTCCAGGCCGATTTTTTTCATCGCCTTGTCAAAACGCTGGCGATCTTCTGCTTTATCAATGGCATCAGCGGTCGCACCAATCATGGTGACGCCAAATTCTGTCAGTACACCTTGGCGCTCCAGCTCCAATGCACAGTTTAATGCTGTTTGCCCACCCATTGTTGGCAGGATGGCATCCGGGCGTTCTTTTTCAATGAGTTTGCGTACCACTTCCCAATGGATCGGCTCGATATAAGTCGCGTCAGCCATTTCAGGATCGGTCATTATCGTTGCTGGGTTTGAGTTTACCAGAATGACACGATAACCTTCTTCTCGTAGCGCCTTACAAGCCTGTGCGCCAGAGTAGTCAAATTCACAAGCCTGGCCGATAACAATGGGGCCAGCACCTAAGATCAGGATACTTTTAATATCAGTACGTTTTGCCATTTTTCTTCTTCTCCTGATTATTTGGTGTTCTGAACGTTTGCCTGGCGATATTGCTCAATTAACTCGATAAAATGATCGAATAGTGAAGCGGCTTCATGTGGACCAGGGCTGGCTTCAGGGTGCCCCTGAAAACTGAATGCTGGCTTGTCAGTACGATGAATGCCTTGCAAGGTGCCATCAAAAAGTGACTTATGCGTTACACGCAAATTGGCTGGCAGTGAGCTTTCATCAACAGCAAAACCGTGGTTCTGTGCCGTGATCATGACAACATTGCGATCCAGATCTTTGACGGGATGATTGCCGCCATGGTGACCAAACTTCATTTTTATGGTTTTTGCACCACTGGCCAGTGCCAGCAACTGGTGTCCTAAGCAGATGCCGAATACAGGGATTTCAGTCTCCAGGAAGGTTTTAATCGCTTCGATAGCATAGTCACACGGTTCTGGATCACCAGGTCCATTGGACAGAAAAATGCCATCCGGTGCCATTTTCAGCACTGCATCGGCGGGAGTTTTTGCCGGTACAACGGTAACGCGGCAGCCGCGATCGACCAGCATACGCAGGATGTTGCGCTTCACCCCAAAGTCATAGGCTACAATGTGGTAAGGCAATTCTTGCGCTTCGCGAGCTTCGGGTAGCCCATCTGCTAATGTCCAACTTCCTTGTACCCATTGGTAAGATTGTGCTGTCGTAACTTCTTTTGCTAAATCCATACCTTTCAAGCCAGGGAATGTTTTTGCTTTTGCCAGTGCAACTTGGGCATCGGCCGCATTACCGGCAATGATACAGCCGTTTTGCGCCCCTTTTTCTCTTAACAGGCGGGTCAGTTTGCGTGTATCGATATCCGCGATGGCGACGATATTATGACGTTTCAGGTAATCAGACAGGTTTTCTTCACTGCGGAAGTTACTGGTCACTAAGGGTAAATCACGAATAACTAAGCCTTGGGCTTGAATGGCGGGGGATTCTTCATCAGCGGCATTGATGCCGACATTACCAATATGGGGATAAGTAAGAGTAACAATTTGGCGGGAATAGGAAGGGTCGGTAAGTATTTCTTGATATCCGGTCATTGAGGTATTGAAGACCACTTCTCCAACAGCCACACCTTCTGCACCAATGGCGCGACCGTGAAATTGGGTTCCATCTTCCAGAACCAATATAGCTGACTTAATCAAAACGCCCTCCAAAAATGAATAATAAGTCGCATCCAATGCATATTAATTCAGAATTAGTCCTTAAAATCAATGCCAATCAGGATTTTTGTCAAAATTTTGGCAAATTGCGCGCATTCTAATGATGAGAGTGGGGGTTGTCTACAAAAAATGGCATTTTTATTGGCTTTTTTACAACTCTCAGTCTTATATTGAATAAATGTAGCTGAAAAAAATAAGGAAAGTGGGTGGAGATAAACGATTATGGCGAGAGAAAACTTAAGAACAGAAAAAATATAGGGCTTTTTTCGTGTTTATAGGGAAAAGGCAACAAAAAGGCTAACTATTCTTATAAAAACCGTGATTAATTTAGATATTTTATAAAAAAATTAATATACTTCATTATTACGCAACCATTTAAAAAATAATTGCGTAATTACATAAAGTTACAATTTTTTAATATTAAATTTTGTCAAGATTTAATACATCTTTCATAGTATAAAGCCCACTGTTTTTTCCTATTAACCACGTTGCTGCCTTAATTGCCCCATTAGCAAAGGTCATGCGGCTTGAAGCCTTGTGACTTATCTCTACACGTTCACCGATATCGGCAAAAATAGCGGTATGCTCTCCAACGATATCACCTGCCCGTATGGTGGCAAATCCAATACTTTTAGGATCGCGTTCTCCGGTATAGCCTTCGCGGGCATAAACAGCGCTGGTTTTGAGATCACGGCCTAATGCATTGGCGATGGACTCACCCATTGCTAATGCTGTTCCTGATGGCGCATCTACTTTATGGCGATGGTGGGCTTCAATAATCTCGATGTCGGTATATTCCCCCATCACTGTGGCAGCTTTTTCCAGCAGTTTTAGTACCAAATTGACGCCAACACTAAAATTCGCGGCAAAAACAATAGGGATTTCACGGGAAGCTTCTGTAATCGCGAGTTTACCGGCATCATCAAAACCGGTGGTGCCGATGACCATTGATTTTTGATGTTGCTGACAAATGGAGAGGTAGGCTAATGTGCCTTCAGGACGCGTAAAATCGACCAGGACATCAAAGTGTTCAATAACCTGGTGCAGATCATCATTAATCATCACACCATTTTTACCGATCCCCGCCAGCTCTCCCGCATCGGTTCCCACCAATGAAGAGCCAGAACGCTCTAATGCTGCACCAAGTGTAACACCATCCAATAACTGGACGGCCTGAATAAGATTGCGTCCCATACGTCCGCCAGCGCCTACGATAGCAACGCGAATATCTGTATCAGCCATAAGGCCCTCTCTGTAAATCGTTTTTAATTGAGGTGACAAAGGAAACTGTTCTACAGCTTAACTGGCAAGGACTGGCAGCGCCAGATTTATAGCTTGGTCATAAGAAAAACAGCGATCATGTTGGAAATTATAAAATTTATCTATTCCAGTTCCTTTGGTAATTCACCATGATAGCTTGAACGACTTTTAGCCAGAAACCCTATGAATATATTAAATTTTTGTGGTAAAAAGAAAATAAAAGCAAATTGTTAGTGCAATATAATGTAGTATTTCTATTGTGATTCACTTATTATAATAAACGCTTTATTCTTTTTTATTTTACGCTTAAATTTAATTAATGTTCTGACAGGTTTCTATATTTTCTTATAATAAAAATATCTTGATGGTATATTATAAAACAGCAATCTACTCTATTTTATACCTTTATCTGACAAAGATGATTTATTTTTATATCAATATAAATTATGAATTATCGCCATAAAATGGAGTGGGTTGTATATCATGATATTGGGATAATGAAAATCCAGTTAATTAAACTATTGCATGAGGTAGAATAATGTTTAGATCAAAATCTTTTAATGTTCATCGGCCTGCAACATTGGGTTCCTTAACTCATGCCAAGTCTGTTTCAGACATCAGCTCAGCAGCGATTGATGCCAGGATTTTTATGACTATCAGGGAGGTGAGTGCAAGTGAGGCATTAAATATAACCAATAGAATAATGACAACCACCATGAGCACTGAATGGAAATGCGGTAGTTCCGAATACTTGCTTGGTGATAGTGAACAAGAAAAATGGAATTCGAGATATGATGCTGCATATACCATTTTTGAACTTGTACATAATAAAGTCGAGCGTTCTATTAGGAGAAAAAAAATATCAGAAATAAATTTATTATATTTTGCTGCCTATTTCAAAGGCGTTCCTGTTGGAATTTTAGAATTTAGTCCTGAAAACAACATAGATTCTTATAATCTGCCTACAGTTGAGTATTTGGCAACACATTGTGGTATTAGAAATTGTGGTGTTTTACTAATGGAACATGCAGTGAATAAATCACTGCAATTAGGAAACAATGGTAAGATAAAACTTTTTCCACTAGAAGAAACAAAGTTGGCATACATTAAAATGGGATTTTCTTCTGGTAATTTGGGATACTTGGTGTTAGATCCTGCTAACAGTCATAAATGGCGTTTTAGCCCTAGCAATAATAGCTATAAATATATAACATGGTGATTTAATAGACTGAATTATTAGGAGGAGAATGATGTTTAGATCAAAATCTTTTAATATTCCTCGACCTGCAACATTGGGTTCTTTAACTCATGCTAAGTCTGTTTCAGACATCGGTACAGCAGTGATTGATGCCAGAATTTTTATAACGATCAAAGAGGTTAGTGCAAGTGAGGCAGTAAATGTAACTAATAGATTAATGACAACTACCATGAACTCTGAATGGAAATGTGATGAATTTGTACACTCGCTTGATAATGAACAAGAAAAATGGAATATGAGATATTTTTCTGCATATAAGGCTTTTACACTTATGCATAAGAACGCCAAAATATCAGAAATAAATGCATTATTTTTTGCTGCCTATTTCAAAGGCATTCCTGTCGGAATTTTACAATTTTATTCTGGAGATAACGGTACTTATGAATACCTGATATCGAGCGTTTGGCTACACATTGTGGTATTAGAAATTGTGGTGTTTTACTAATAGAACATGCAGTGAATAAATCACTACAATTAGGAAAGAGATGGCAAGATAGGACTTGCCCCGCTAGAGGAATTCAGGCAGGCATATATTAATATGGGATTTTATTCTTCTACCGATTTAGGATACTTGGTGTTAGACCCAGCTAACAGTCATAAATGGCGTTTTAACCTTAGCAATAATAGCTATAGATATATAACATGTTGATTTAATAGATTGAATTATTAGGAGGAGAATGATGTTTAGATCAAAATCTTTTAATATTGATCAACCTTTAGCATCTGGCTCTTTAACCCGAGCACAATCCTTTTCAGAGAAATGGCCAAGCTCAGTCAATGTAAGAGCATCCATCGTTATTAAAGAGGTTAATCCACAAGAAGCGTTAGCTGCAATGCGTGAGATAAGAGAAGAAATGATGAGTAATGGTTGGGGATGTTCTTCACATGCAGGTAATGATGATAGTGAGCAAAAAAAATGGAATAGTCGGTTTGCTAAAGCACATAGTATATTGGGTAGCATAAGAATAAATGCAAGACAAGCTGTACCAAGAGAGAACTCATCATTTTTTGTTGCTTATTTTAGGGGGACTCCCATAGGGGGATTACAGCTGTCTTCAAGTGATAATACCCCCACTGATTTTCCTAAAGTTAATTATTTAGCCACTCATTGCGGTATTCGAGATTGTGGGGTTTTACTGATTGAACAGGCAGTAAATAAATCGCAACAATTGGGGAAGAACGGTAATCTAAAACTTCAAGCAGTAATTGACGCTGTACCGGCATATGTGAAGATGGGATTTGTTACGACAGAATCTTACATGGAATTACGTCCGATTGAGAAAAATGACGAATGGAAATATGATGGGATAACTAATACTTATAGATATAAGTTTATCTAAATTTCAATCAGAGCATTCAAGGCATCGTCATGTATTCGGATTTTTTGTGGGAGATCGGGTCGGGATTTATTTTTTATCCTTCCCGACCCATCTTCCAACCTGAAAAAGTTTGCCTGAGTTAATTAACCTCTTTCACTTCAACCCGTAACTCTTTTGGTACTTCAAAAACAATATTTTCTTCTCTACCATGCAGCTCGTTAACCGTTTCTGCCCCGAAAGTTTTCAGGCGTTCAATCACCTGTTGTACCAAAATATCAGGTGCAGATGCTCCCGCTGTGACACCCACTGCGTTCACACCTGTGATCCATTCTTCCTGGATATCCTTAGCGGAATCAATCAAATAGGCAGGCTTGCCTACGCGTTGTGCAAGTTCGGCCAGGCGATTTGAGTTTGATGAGTTTTTAGAACCCACCACTAAAACCACATCAGCCCCTAATGCTAAATCACGTACCGCTTCCTGACGGTTAGTTGTGGCATAGCAGATATCATCTTTGCGTGGGCCGACAATATTGGGGAACCTTGCATTAAGTGCATCAATCACTTCTGAGGTGTCATCAACAGAAAGTGTTGTTTGGGTCATAAAGCTGAGGTTATTTTCATCCTTAACTTGCAGTTTCCACACATCTTCCGGTGATTCCACCAGATACATGCCACCGTTGGGGTTATTGTATTGCCCCATGGTGCCTTCTACTTCGGGATGGCCGGCATGTCCGATTAAAATCGCCTCTTTGCCTTTGCGACTTGCCCTGGCGACTTCCATATGGACTTTGGTAACCAGCGGGCAGGTCGCGTCAAACAGCATGGTTAAATGACGGGAGCGAGCTTCTGCACGAATGGCCTGGGAAACACCATGGGCAGAGAAGATCAAAATAGCGCCATCAGGCACTTCTGAAATTTCTTCAATAAAAATGGCGCCACGCTTTCTAAGGTTATCAACCACATAACGGTTATGTACCACTTCATGGCGAACATAGATGGGAGCGCCGTACAATTCCAGTGCACGCTCTACGATGCTGATAGCACGATCAACACCCGCACAGAAACCGCGAGGGTTAGCCAGCAATATTTGCATGGGTTTCCTCCAACTGAGGGTCAATTTCCAACACTTCGATCTCAAAAGTGATGTTTTGTTCAGCCAGTGGATGGTTAAAATCAACAGTAATGGAGCCTTCAGTCACTTCTTTGACAAAGCCGGGCATTTCACTGCCGTTCATGGCTGTAAATAACATGATGGTTCCCACTTCTGGAACGCCGGCATCGGAAAAATCACGAGGAGTGAAATATTGGATTAAATCAGGGTTGTGTTTGCCAAAAATGGTTTCTCCGGCCAGAGTAAATTGATGTTTATCACCGACTTTCAAACCAAGAAGCTGTTCTTCCAGTGGGGCAGAGAGACTACCATCACCGAGGTGGAATAATGCGGGTTTACCTTGACTGTAAGTCGAATCCGCCGTAGAGCCATCATCCAGCTTTAATGTGAAATGTAATAAAACTGCACTGTGCGCTTGCACCTGCGTTGACATGTTGCTCAAGCCTTTTACTTAAAAATGATTGCAAGTATACCGCTATTGGGTATAGACGAAGTTACCAGCCCCGGTTAACTAAGCCGGGGCTGATTTTATTATCATTCTTTCAATGACTAAGTTTTCGAGACTGCTTGCTTGTCTTTGTCATCCGGGCTGATAAAACTCTCTATGATAATGAGAGCAGCCCCGATGCAAATCGCAGAATCGGCAATATTAAAGGTAGGCCAGTGCCATTCTCCGACATAAAAGTCGATAAAATCGATAACAAAGCCATGTACCAGCCTATCGAACAAATTTCCCAAAGCCCCACCAATCACTAAGGCGTAGGCAATATTGCTCAGTTTTTGCCTGGCATGGGAACGATACATCATGACCAGCAGTACAACCGTGATGGCAACGGCCACCAATGCAAAAAACCAACGCTGCCAGCCGCCCTTATCGGCCAGAAAACTAAAGGCCGCCCCTAAATTCTGGGCATAAGTCAGGTTGAAATAAGGTATCAATGGCATGGATTCATACAGCGTAAAATGCTGCAACACTAAGTGTTTGCTTCCCAGATCCAGTATTAATACCATAACAACCAGCCAAAGCCAGCGAAGTCCGGTGGAACAAATGGGTTTACTCATCAGGCAAATTTACGCTCTTCACCGTTACCGGCAACGTTAGTCACACAGCGGTCGCAAAGTTCTGCATGTTCCGCCACCTGGCCCACGTTTTTAGCATAATGCCAGCAACGTGGACATTTTTCTCCGTCTGCTTTGCGCAAGGCGACTTTCAAGCCTGCAATTTCGCTTTGCTGCGCATCCTCACCGGCGGCTGCATAAGCAGCAACTTCAACCTGAGAGGTCAGCAGGACAAAGCGCAGTTCGTCAGACAGTTTGTTGAGTTTTTCTGCCAGTGCTTCATCTGCATAGAGTGTAACAGCCGCTTCCAGTGAACTGCGGATATGTTTGTCACTACGTGCTTGTTCCAGAACTTTGTTCACTTCGCTACGTACTGCCAACAGATCAGCCCAGAAAGTATCGTTCATATCTTCACCGTCTGCCAGACCAAACAATCCGTCATACCACTCTTCGGTAAAGACGTATTGAATACGCTTGCCTGGCAATTCATGCCAAATTTCATCAGCAGTAAACGACAGAATTGGCATCATCCAGCGAACCAGGGCTTCTGCGATATGGAACAAGGCAGTCTGGCAGCTACGACGAGCAAGGCCGTCACTTTTCGCGGTATATTGGCGATCTTTGATGATATCCAGGTAGAACGATCCCATTTCCACGGAACAGAATTGCATCAAGCGTTGAACCACCGAGTGGAAATCATACTCTTCATAGTATTTAAGGATATCGGTTTGTGCTGCTTGAGCGCGACCGACAGCCCAGCGATCCAGAACCACCATATCTTCTGCTTTTACCCTGTGCTCTTCTGGGTTAAAACCATTCAGGTTTGCCAGCAGGAAGCGAGCGGTGTTGCGGATACGGCGGTAAGCATCAGCCGAACGTTTCAAGATCTCGTCAGAAACAGCGATTTCGCCAGTATAATCAGTGGCTGCCACCCATAAACGCAGGATATCTGCGCCCAGTTTGTTCATCACATCTTGCGGGCTGATGGTATTGCCGATGGATTTGGACATTTTACGCCCTTGTTCATCAACGGTGAAACCATGAGTCAGAACCTGGCGATAAGGGGCTTTGCCTTTGATCGCAGTGGACAGCATCAGTGAAGACATGAACCAGCCACGGTGCTGGTCAGAACCTTCCAGATAGAGATCGGCTGAATGACCGTTGAATTCTGGACGGGCATCCACAACCGAAGAATGGGTACTGCCTGAATCAAACCAAACATCCAGTGTGTCTGGCGCTTTGGTGTAATCTGCGGCCTCATCACCCAGCAGGTCTGCTGCATCCAGATCCCACCATGCTTGAATGCCATCGACTTCAACGCGCTTGGCGACTTCTTCGATTAATTCAACGGTACGAGGATGTGGTTCTTGTGTCTCTTTGTGAATGAACAGAGACATTGGCACGCCCCATGTACGCTGGCGAGAGATACACCAGTCTGGGCGGTTTTCTACCATTGATTCGATACGTGCTTGTCCCCAACCTGGGATCCACTGGACGTCTTTGATCTCTTTCAGCGATTGTTCACGCAAACCATTTTTGTCCATGCTGATGAACCATTGTGGTGTTGCACGGAAGATGATGGGTTTTTTGTGGCGCCAGCAGCACGGGTAGCTGTGTTGGATTTTTGTCAGGCTCAGCAATGCGCCTTTCTCTTTCAGCAATTCAACAATGATGTCGTTGGCTTTAAAGACAAATTGTCCATCCAGTGAAGGATAAATGCCAGAGAGATAGCAGCCATTCGGGCCAACCGGGTTAGCGATTTCAAGGCCATATTTTAAGCTGATAGCGTAATCATCTGGACCGTGACCACCCGCAGTATGTACTGCACCTGTACCTGCTTCAAGCGTGACGTGATCACCGAGGATGGCGGGAACATCGTGGCTCATGAATGGGTGGTTGAAGCGCAACAGTTCCAGAGCGGCGCCCGTGCAATCGTCTAAAACTTCCCATGCAGTGATACCCGCGCGCTGCATAACGCTTTCGACAAGTTCAGCCGCCAGAATGATGCATTCGTCATTGATTTTGACCAATTGGTAGGTAATTTCCGCACTCAAGGCAATCGCACGGTTTGCTGGCAATGTCCACGGGGTGGTGGTCCAGATGATTAAAGAAACAGGTAGCCCTTGTGGTTGTACATCAAATTTGGCGTACACGGCATCAGCATCAACAGCCGCGAAGCGCACGTCGATGGAAGGGGAGGTCTTATCGTAGTATTCCACTTCCGCTTCGGCGAGGGAGGAACCACAGTCAGTACACCAGTGAACGGGCTTTACGCCTTTCAGCAAGTGCCCATTTTTGATAATACGGCCTAGGGCACGAATGATGTCAGCTTCAGTTTTGAAGTCCATGGTCAGGTAAGGTTTATCCCAATCGCCCAAGATACCCAGACGTTTGAAGCCCGCTTTCTGTGCTTCGACCTGAGTCATGGCATATTTACGGCACTCAGCACGGAATTCAGCGGCGGAAAATTTCTCCCCAGGCTTGCCGATAATTTGCTCAACCTTGAGCTCAATAGGCAAACCGTGGCAGTCCCAACCTGGAATATAAGGCGAGTCGAAGCCTGACAACCCCTTGGACTTAATAACAATATCTTTGAGAATTTTATTAACTGAGTGACCAATATGAATATCGCCGTTTGCATAAGGAGGGCCATCATGCAAAATAAACGTTTTCTTGCCAGATTTTGCTTTTCTAATGGCCTGATACAAACCTTCTTTGTACCAACGTTTCAACATATCTGGTTCGCGCTTAGCTAAATCCCCGCGCATAGGGAACCCTGTTTCTGGTAAATTCAGGGTGTCTTTATAGTCACTCATTATAGATTCTCAGTTCCAATTTTCCGCTAGATACATGACTTGGATCGCTGCAAGAGATAATCCCTCGCTGCAACCACATCATTTGCGATTTGCTGTTTAAGCGCATCAAGCGAAGCAAATCGCTGCTCATTACGCAATTTTTTACGTAATACTACATTGATATGACGCCCATACAGATCCATTTGGGCATCAATCAAATGCACTTCAAGTTGCTGGCCTTGGCCAGCAACCGTGGGGCGATTGCCTATGTTTGCAACACCCAGTAGAGGGTTATCACCTAATCCATGGACTTCTACAGCATAAACGCCCTTAACAGGTGCCACGAGACGTTTCAACGGTAAATTGGCAGTGGGAAAACCGATGGTGCGTCCCAATTGCTTACCGTGAACAACTCGGCCACTTATACTGTAAGGATGCCCCAGTAATATTTCGGCCAAGGCCAAATCATCACTTTGCAGTGCCTGACGAATGGCTGTACTGCTGATCCTAAGACCGCTGTCACAAAAACTGTCCGTGCTGGCGACATCAAAACGGTATTGTTTACCTGCTTGCTGCAAATAGTGGAAATCTCCGCGGCGATTTTTGCCAAAACGGAAATCATCTCCTATTGCCAAAAACTTAACACCCAGTTTTTCAACGAGCAACTGTGAAACAAAAGCTTCAGGTGAGTTGGCTGCAAAATGTTTGTCAAATTTCACACATAACAGATAATCAACGCCATTTTGGGCTAGATATTTTATTTTATCTCTCAGCCTGGTCAGGCGAGCGGGCGCTTTATCTGCCACAAAAACTTCCAGAGGCTGCGGCTCGAAAATCATGACCATCGTCGGTAATCCGAGACGCTGCCCTTCTTGCTTCAAGTGTTTTAATAAAGCCTGATGCCCGCGATGGACACCATCAAAATTACCAATCGTCAGCACGCAACCATGGTGACGCGCCCGGATATTGTGTATACCGCGAATTAGCTCCATAGCTGGCTCAATACCGTGGAAATTGCCGGATTATACCTTGTACAAAGCGCAAGGTTAACCCACGATCACAAAGGGTTTTAATTAATAACCTGATTCATACAATAAAAATAGGCTAGATGCTCGAAAAATATTTAATTTATCGCATTTCTCTGTGCTTCATTCAGTTTTTTATTGCGAAAGACTGTATTCCCTCTGAGGAAGCTGATAAAATCCCGCCCCATCACAACGTAACCAGCGTCGTTGTACAGCGACGCTTATTTGCACAAATCCATTGACAAAAGAAGGCTGAACAGGCATATTCCTCGGCCTTTGAATTGTCCTCGATAGAATATATTTGGGAGTTGGACCTTGGCTAATATCAAATCAGCTAAGAAACGCGCCGTACAGTCTGAGAAACGCCGTCAGCACAATGCGAGCCGTCGTTCTATGGTGCGCACTTTTATCAAGAAAGTCTACGCGGCTATCGCTGCTGGCGACAAAGAAGCTGCACAGAAAGCATTCAATGACATGCAACCAATTGTTGATCGTCACGCCTGCAAAGGTCTGATCCACAAAAACAAAGCAGCACGTCATAAATCTGCTCTGGCAGCACAAATCAAAGCAATGTAATCATTGGTTTTGATGATGCTAAAAAAACCGGCCTTAAGCCGGTTTTTTTGTATCTGCTGGTTTTAGATCAGAACCTTAATATCATTTTTCAGGGCGACTTTTTGGCGGCGAGCTAAACAAAGCAGAAAAATCTTTGTTACACACGCGCTGAACTGCCGGGTGCTGAATCATACGCTCGGCAAAGATGACGTAATATTCTTCCTGTACTGTATCCAATCGGCCTATCTCAACAATATCACTATCAGCGAAAATATCATTGGCGTAGAAAGAAGGCGCAATAAAAATGGCATTGTGATACAGACCAAACGCTTTCATCAAAGCGGCATCATCAAATTCGCCCAGCACTTCAACTTCAAGATTTTTATTGCGTATCCATGTCAGGAGCTTTCTGCCTAGCATAGAACGGCGGCCTGGGATTAATAAACGGCGCTCTTCCAAACAGGCTGGGAAGGGCTTTTCTGGGATCGGCTGGCGGCAGTAAAAACTGATATTGCATTCTCCCAATTTCACTGAAAACAATCCTTCCTGTTGAGAAGAATCTACGGGACAATCGGATAGGATCATATCCAGCTTATGCTGGCTAAGCTGTTCAAGCAGCATTTCATGTGTCGATTCAAAACAACGCAAGTGGATTTTTTCGTGCTCGACAACGGTCGTTTCCAACACCTTACTCACTAAACGTTTGGACAGTGCATCAGCGACACCCACATCAAACAGCAGATTTGATTCGCGGCTGTAAGTCACGATGTCCATCATCTCCTGGCTGAGTGTAAACATCTTATCCGCATAGCGAAAAATTAATTGCCCTAGTTCTGAGGGCACTAATCCTCTTCCCTGGCGCTTGAATAACTTCCCACCCAGACGCTCTTCCAACGCTTTTATCTGCCCTGTAATGGTTTGTGGTGTCAGGTATAGCGCTTCTGCCGCCCCTACAACCGAGCCTTCCTTGCAAACATGCCAAAAATAATAGAGGTGGTTAAAATTTAAATGTGAAACCCGCATATATTTATCCTTGTGTATCGCCTCACATCTGTATAACAGTCGTGACCATACATTTCAGGTCGCCAGATTATGGCGTTTTCCTATTTTTCTATTGTTATTTTCTATGACGATGAAAATATTAGCGGCATCGCAGTTATAAACGTTTTGCCGCGAATATTAAGAGAATGAGTTACCTCGGAAATTCTTTCTATATCTGTGCTTAAATTAGTCTATTCATCGGTTTTTGACTACGTTTTTTTCTTCGGTAACAATATGGTTAGCAGTCCATAACCAGCAACTGCCGCGATGGTAGAACTCATCAATATGCCTAAGCGGGAGTAAGTACTGAAGGCATCATCGAGACCTTCAAATGCCAAACCAGAAATAAAAATAGACATGGTAAAACCGATCCCACACAGTACGGAAACAGCGAAGATTTGCCTCATGCCAATTTTTTCCGGCAATTTAGCAATTCCCAATTTTACCGAAATCCAGCTAAACAGGAAAATACCCAATGGCTTGCCAATAAACAGGCCAAGGGCAATGCCGATAGGCAATATACTGGTTAAGCCATCTAATGTGACGCCCTGTAATGAAACACCGGCATTGGCAAAAGCAAACAGTGGCAGAATTAAATAAGCAACCCATGAATGCAGTTCATGTTCCAAAGTTTCAGAAGGTGACTCACCTTTTTTATCTCGAAGGGGGATCAGGAACCCGACAATAACACCAGCCAGTGTGGCATGAACACCTGATTTCAAGATACACACCCATAAAACAGCACCAACCATCAGATAAGCGGATGTTTTAGTCATTCCTTTCCAATTCATCCAAACCAATAGCCCAATCATGGCGGTAGCCAAGCCTAATGCAGCCAGGGACACTGTTTTGGTATAGAACAAAGCGATAATGATGATGACCCCTAAATCATCAATAATCGCCAGCGCAAGCAAAAAGACTTTTAATGCGGTGGGAACCCGTTTCCCCAGCAACGCCATGACCCCTAATGCAAAAGCGATATCTGTTGCGCAGGGAATTGCCCAACCTTGTTGGGTGATCTCGTCACTGCCATTAAACAGCATATAGATAAATGCCGGTGCCAGCATCCCTCCAAGCGCCGCAATGGCTGGGAAAATGGCTTTATCACGACCCGCAAGTGAGCCTTCCATGAGTTCCCGTTTCACTTCCAGTCCGACAATGAGAAAAAAAACTGCCATTAATCCATCATTTATCCATAGTAATAATGGCTTGTTGATTTCCAGCGCTGCGAATCGCACTGCAACAGGAAGATTGAGAAATTGATGATAAATACCCTGCAATGGCGTATTCGCCATAACCAGCGCAATAATGGCCGCTATGATGAGGATAATTCCTCCTGCTGCCTCTAACTTCAAGAATTGGCGAATGATTGCAGTCATGAATAGATAACCTATAGAGATTGATCAAAGCGCTAATGTTATGTCAGTCATGACATCGGAAAAAGCAGATTATTTGTGCTAAGTAAATCGATAAATACGAATTATAACTTTATGAAAGTAACATACTTTTCAATATTGATAAATTGCATTAGATAGTAGATGATGTTTTTATCACCTATTATGTCAATAATTGAACAAAATATTTCATGACGACTTTACTTTTCTTGTTTGTTCTCTGCGCAGCCCTATTGCATGCTAGTTGGAATGCGTTAGTAAAGATTAGCGCTGATCGATTTTTGGGTATTTCAATTATCGTCTTTTTTGCCGGGTTGATTTCAACATCAGGATTATTCTGGGTAGGGTTGCCGGCATTGTCATCTCTACCATGGTTGATATTATCCGCCATTCTGCATACCGGTTATTGCCTGTTTTTAAGCCGCTCTTATGCCACGGGAGATTTAAGTCAGGTATATCCGATTGCCAGAGGGTGTGCACCACTCATTACTGCCTTATTGAGTTGGTTAATTTTGCGGGAGGCGTTACCCCCCTTAGCTATACTGGGAGTAGGGTTAATTATTGCAGGGATCATTTTGATTGCATTTCCACAAGGGAAAAAATCTTTTCGCTTAGATCGCAAGACATTGGTTGCAGCAGTTATTACATCAGCATTTACTGCCTGTTATACCTTGTCTGATGGTGTCGGCTCTCGTACCAACGATAATGCCTTAACCTATATTTTGTGGCTATTTGCTATTAATGGTTGGGTAATGGGTGTGATTATGTATTTCAAGTATTGGAATACGGCTGGAAAAAATATTCGTCAATACTGGAAGCAGGGTTTGATGGGAGGGCTGATGCAATTATTGAGTTATGGCATTGTTATTTGGGCAATGAGTCATGCTCCCATCGTGCTGGTTGCTGCATTGCGTGAAACCAGTGTGCTGTTTGCTATGTTATTGTCGGTTTTTATCTTGCGGGAACCGTTTAGCAAAATGCGATTATTGGCTTGTGTTGTGATTATTATTGGGATTATTAGTACTAAATTAGGGTAATGGATCTCCAAGTATAAATAGGAACTTGGAGACTCCAATTCGTTTTGAGTAATTTCATTGGTTGGCGTATTCAAATATTGCATGATTGATTACAACCGAACCATCAGGTTTAATAATAGCCTGATGGTTCACCTGCATTGCAGTATTACGCATCATATTAAATGTATTTTCATATAAAGGATAACCCGGATTTCCCTGTAATTCCCATAATAGATATTGTGATTGATTTTTATATACTGAGGAGAGAGGGGTATTTCCTAAAGCCAAATATTTTCCATCGATTGCCCAGCTAATCATTTTATTTTGCCAATTGGCATTATAATTTTGAGATAAACAAACTATATTTGCCCATGGATCGCATATCCATGCTTCACTCGGAAGCTTATTATACGTTTTGTACAATTGGTTTATTTCTTTATTTTGAGATTGATAATCAGAAGCATGTGGAGGGTAATAAAACATGATAAAACAGTGATTATAGCGTGATATAGGGATGGGAGAAATAACCTCAATGTAAATAGGTTGTATTTCTCCTGATGTATCTGTAGTAAAAGAATCTTTATATAAATAATATATATCTTTCGCCCTGTTTCTTGCTAAATACATAAGTGCAGTAATAGATAATTCATTGCAATTTCCGACCAATGATTTCTTAAGTTCTTTTTCTTTCATTATACAATCATATTTTTCTTCTGGCTTCCCAAACTTATATAATTTATTTTGCAATTCCATGAGCTCTTGCTCTCTTTGAAGAATATTTTCTCTAGAATATCTGTTTTTCCGATCTTCTGATTGGAACTCAACATTAAAATAAGAGATATTTGTAGTTTTCCCCCGAAAAACACTGTGAGAATATTCGATGGCTTGCTTTAATATAAAATGAATCATTTTGATATCCTCATTGTTATTGTTTTATATTTAACTCATATTATTTGTGTATGAGTATTTTAAAATGATACTTTCTACTCTTTTTTTTTAAAATGCAATGTTAATAACACAACAATATATTTAAAAATGTTTAAGAAATGAAATAATTTAATTGATTAAAAACAAAAAAATAGATAAATAAAAAAATCCTCCTGAATATCAATAAATTAAAAAAATGATCAGGAGGAGTTATCATTAGATATTTTGCAAAGTGTTAAATTACTTTGTCAAATCATCAAAAAATTTTTTCACGCCATCAAGGAAACTCTTGGAACGAGGGCTATTGGTTTCACCGCTTTTCCCGCCAAAAGATTCTCCCAATTTGCGCATCAGTTCTTTTTGCTCTTCATTCAATTTAACCGGTGTTTCTACTACAACACGGCAGAGCAAATCACCTTGAACGCCACCACGAACAGATTTAACACCTTTACCCTTCATGCGGAACAACTTGCCAGTCTGGGTTTCCGCAGGAATTTTCAGGCTGACACGACCATCAAGGGTTGGAACTTCAATTTCGCCACCCAATGCTGCCGTTGCGAAGTTGATCGGCACTTCACAATAGAGGTTGCTGCCATCACGCTCGAAGATATGGTGAGCCTTGACTTGAACCTGAACGTACAAATCGCCGGATGGTGCACCGTGTTCACCTGCTTCACCTTCACCACTCAAGCGGATGCGATCGCCGGTGTCGACGCCAGCTGGAATTTTAACGGACAGCGTTTTGTATTTTTCAACGCGACCATGGCCATGACATTTACCGCAAGGATCTTTGATGATTTTTCCGCGCCCATGACACTGTGGACAAGGTTGTTGAACAGCGAAGAATCCTTGGCGCATTTGTACCTGACCTGCCCCGTGACAGGTTGGACACGTTTCTGGGCTGGTACCCGCTTTGGCTCCGCTGCCATGGCAGGTATCGCAAGATTCCAGAGTTGGAATGCGGATCTCTTTGGTCACACCACGGACAGCTTCTTCCAGGGTTAATTCCATGCTATAACGCAGGTCTGAGCCACGGCTAGGACGCTGTTGACGACGGCCACCCCCGAAAATATCGCCGAAAACGTCACCAAAGATATCGCTAAAGTCAGCTCCGCCACCAAAACCACCTGCGCCACCGCCCATGCCACCCTGTTCAAAGGCAGCATGACCATATTGGTCGTAAGCAGCGCGTTTCTGAGAATCTGTCAGGATCTCATACGCTTCTTTAATTTCTTTGAATTTACTTTCTGATTCTTTATCACCCTGGTTACGGTCAGGGTGATATTTCATTGCCAGCCGTTTATAGGCTTTTTTGATCTCTTTTTCATCTGCGGTTTTGGAAACGCCCAAAACTTCGTAATAATCTTTTTTTGCCATCGTATTGTTTACCCTTAACACGCACACACGGGCGTGGAGTTACCTCAACGCCCGTGCCAGTTAATAAGTAACAGGCGCCCTGTTACTTTGCCCGCTAAGGGCTATTATTTTTTGTCTTTAACTTCTTCGAATTCAGCGTCTACAACGTCATCGTCTTTCTTCGCGTTGTTTGCGCCTGCATCGGCAGCACCAGCCTGGGCTTGCTGTTGGGCAATTTCCAGTAGTTTTTGGGATGCTTCAACCAGAGCTTGGATCTTCGCTTCAATGTCAGCTTTATCTTCGCCTTTCGCCGCAGTTTCCAGCTCAGAAGTTGCTTTCTCGATTGCCGCTTTATCGTCTGCTGCCAGTTTATCACCCGCTTCTTCAACTTGCTTACGCGTGCCGTGGATCAGTTGGTCAGCTTGGTTACGGATCTGAACCAGCTCTTCAAACTTACGGTCAGCTTCTGCGTTTGCTTCTGCATCACGTACCATCTGTTGGATTTCTTCTTCGTTCAGACCAGAAGAGGCTTTGATGGTGATGTTTTGTTCACGACCTGAGTTTTTGTCTTTTGCAGAAACGTGCAGAATGCCGTCAGCATCGATATCGAAAGTTACTTCGATCTGCGGAGTACCGCGCATTGCTGGTTGAATACCATCCAAGTTGAACTGACCCAGAGATTTGTTATCGCTGGCACGCTTACGCTCACCCTGTAGTACGTGGATCGTTACCGCAGACTGGTTATCTTCCGCTGTAGAGAACACCTGGCTATGTTTAGTTGGAATAGTGGTGTTCTTGGAAATTAGGGAAGTCATCACGCCGCCCATGGTTTCAATACCCAGAGACAGTGGAGTGACGTCCAGTAGCAGAACGTCTTTCACGTCACCAGACAGTACACCGCCCTGAACCGCTGCACCCATTGCCACTGCTTCGTCTGGGTTCACGTCTTTACGTGGCTCTTTGCCGAAGAAATCTGCAACGGCTTTCTGCACCATTGGCATACGAGTCTGACCACCAACCAGAATCACATCGTGGACGTCAGATACAGACAGGCCCGCGTCATTCAGAGCGACTTTCAGAGGCTCGATAGAACGTTTAACCAGGTCTTCAACCAGAGATTCCAGTTTTGCACGAGTCACTTTAATGTTCATGTGCTTAGGACCGGTCGCATCTGCTGTGATGTATGGCAGGTTTACGTCAGTCTGCTGTGCAGAGGAAAGTTCGATTTTCGCTTTTTCTGCCGCTTCTTTCAGACGCTGCATTGCCAGTGGGTCATTACGCAGGTCGATGCCTTGTTCTTTCTTAAACTCGTCAACCAGATAGTTGATCATGCGGCTGTCGAAGTCTTCACCACCCAAGTGGGTATCACCATTGGTTGCCAGAACTTCATACGTTTTTTCGCCATCAACTTCATCGATTTCGATGATAGAGATATCGAAAGTACCACCACCCAGGTCATAAACCGCGATGGTGCGGTTGCCCACTTCTTTGTCCAGGCCGTAAGCCAGCGCTGCCGCAGTTGGTTCGTTGATGATACGCTTAACTTCCAGACCTGCGATACGGCCAGCATCTTTAGTTGCCTGACGTTGTGCATCGTTAAAATATGCAGGAACGGTGATAACAGCTTCGGTTACTGGTTCACCCAGATAGTCTTCCGCTGTTTTCTTCATTTTTTTCAGAACTTCAGCAGAAACTTGGGGGGGCGCCATTTTTTGGCCTTTCACTTCCAACCATGCATCGCCGTTATCTGCTGCCATGATTTTATATGGCATGATAGAGACGTCACGCTGTACTTCTTCGTCTTGGAAACGACGGCCAATCAAACGCTTAATGGCGAACAGCGTGTTTTGCGGGTTAGTAACAGCCTGACGTTTAGCTGGTTGACCAACCAGAGTTTCACCATCCTGAGTATATGCGATGATAGAAGGTGTGGTACGGTCACCTTCGCTGTTTTCAAGCACACGAGTGGTTGTGCCGTCCATAATTGCTACACAAGAGTTGGTAGTTCCCAAGTCGATACCAATGATTTTACCCATCTAAACGCCTCCACAAAGAATTCATATATTCGGTCAAGTTACTAAGCTATATGAGGACGAATGTTTGCTTTTCAATGGCTCTGTTCGCCAGAAATTCCTCATTTTGTTTTCCAGCTAATGCCGAAATATTCAGTAGTAACTGTAGTTGAGACTTAGATGGGGTCATTCATCTCATCATCAAGGGGAGAATTGAAAAAAAATTGAGATTTAATAAAAAAATTTTTCGCAGGCCATTGTGTAGTTGATGTCATCACATTATGATTCGCCGCCTTTTATGATTTCTTGGTGCAGGAAAGCGCCACGATAACTTTTTTAATATTTTGTTTTATTTGTATTTTCTAGGGGAAGTATGCATTCTAATCAGTTGGCGAACCCAGGCCCATTGGGTTTAATGGGTTTTGGCATGACAACCATTTTGTTGAATCTGCACAATGCAGGTTTTTTCCCATTGGCATCAGCAATTTTGAGCATGGGAATTTTTTACGGTGGTTTGGCTCAGGTGCTGGCCGGCATCTTTGAGTACAAAAAAGGAAATACGTTTGCTGCAACCGCATTTACCTCTTACGGCTTGTTCTGGTTAAGCCTGATTGCTTTGCTTTTCCTGCCAAAGATGGGGCTGGCTGAAACAACCAGTCATGAGTTCCTTGGTGTTTATCTCGCCCTGTGGGGAATCTTCACACTGTTTATGTTCTTTGGTACGTTGAAAGCTAACCGTGTCCTGCAATTTGTATTTGGCAGCCTGACGCTGCTGTTTGCATTGCTGGCAATTGGCAACATCACCGACAATGCCAGCATTTTGACCTTCGCGGGTTTTGAAGGCGTTATTTGTGGTGCGAGTGCTTTCTATCTGGCAATGGCTGAAGTTCTGAATGAACAATATGGCCGTACCGTTTTGCCCATTGGTGAAGTAAAACACGCTTAACCATTTTTAACAGGATGGGTGAGTTATGCTCATCCTGTGCTTTGTTACTTTAAGCCACCAGAAAGGTACGATAAAGTCATCGGCACTTTCATTATTACCACTCACCGTAGGGGTATTTTTTTCCTTTGATGAACTCTTTGATATATTTGGGATATTCGCTATAACCATTCAGAACTTTTGTTTTTCCCTGGCATACTGTCATCTTATCGCCGGAAACTGATTCACCGGTAGCAATCAAGATATTATCACCGTTGTTTTGATCAATACCTCGTAACCAAGCGCGGGCTGTACCACCGGGGGCTAATCCAATAAAAATTCTTTCTCGATAGTCTGGTGGATAATCTTCATAACCTGGATAAGTAGCTGGTTTTCTCATTAATTGTCTTACATCTGGTGTAAATTCAAACAGAGTCTGATAGGATTTTTTATCAATTACAGAGTCCCAACAAACAATCAATGATTGAGGCAGGGCTTCACCATGATTGTTAATCCCACTAGCGCTTCCACCTAATTTTTTATTCCATGTGGTTACACTACGATAATCTGAATCGGCTCCGTCAGGCATAAATTTTTGCACAATATAATTATCTTCATCCTGAAACTGAACGAAACTAATACTGACAGGGAAATATTCCGGAGTGATAAATTGAAATCTCCATTTAACATAAGGCAACGGTTCACTGTGGCGCACAATGGGCTTGTAAGTCACCACCCGTTTTCCGGGTGGATAGGACTGGCAGGCGGTTAATCCCAATATCATACCTAGACTCAATAATAAGACTAATGGTTTTTTATTTCTCATTATGAAATTTCCTTACCGGTAATATCAAAGATGGCTCGATGCCATTTTTCACAAGGACGGTTCACAAAACTGACTAACTCTACCGCATTCACGCCACCTTGAATCTGTTCATCTTTTATTACCACACTATTCCAGTGTGATGAGCAATGGACGTATTTAGTCTGGATCAAGTCTAACTCTTTTTCGTTAAAAGGAATTAATGATTGGCCTTGTAGAACAGCTCGTCCTTGATTAATTGCTTTTTCCACCAGTGGTGCAAGTTCTGGACAGAGTTGGTAATCTTTATCATCAGTATTAGGTTTGCCAAAGATAACACCAGCTTCTTGTGCCGCATCCTGCATCACCAGCATCACTACTTTTGACCAGTCATTGGTAATTTCTCTATATAGCACTGCTGCCGCTGCCACTTGTTTTTGAAAGCGCTCTAGGTCGTTACGAGGGTAAAACTGATTATTCTGCCACATTTCTACTTTCACCTCGTTGTTGTGAAGTAACGGGGCAATGGCCGGGTAGCTTCTCATCTGAGATAATTCATTCTGTGCTTTTTTATATATCCAAGTGGTGTTATTGGGGGTACTTTCATCTATCGTAAGACTGCGTGGCCGGGTGATAAATAACTTTTCTGTTTCCATCGGGTTATAGCCGCCGCCAATATCTGAATGCGCTCCTGGAAATATCAATTCAGGGTAATCAGGTTTAATGCTATTTAACGAAAAGTTATAACGACATTCATTTGCAGCCGTAATGTGAAAAATATGCTCAGCAATGCCTGCGGGTAAACGAATATCAACATCCCCTGTATCAGCGGTATGAGGGTTAAGTCCATTGCTTAATGTGCCAATTGCCGCAACCGTATCAAAGATACCGAGAAAACGGTTTTTCCCCGTGGGATAAGTGGATTTATTCAGATAATTTCGTTGATTAAAACCATCGGATAAGGCCTGTGCCAGAACTGGATCACGATTAAAAACCCGATTGGCAAAATGACGTGCGGCCGCTGCTCCCCGACTAAAACCAATAAGATCGAATTGGAGGCATTTGATATTACCCTGAATACTTTTCAGTGATTCTGTTAGCTCAGTCTTTATTTTTTGGATAGCCATTTCGGTTTTAGCATGAACACCGGTTTCTCCTATCCCTAAACCATAGCCCACCACACTGTCTGATTTCCCTGCTTGTGTACCAATTCCCTCGATATACACTTTAATTTGATGTGAGTTATCGTCAATTCTTCCCTGCTTATGTATTTGATACAGAAGATGTACATTAGTATAGTAACTATCATAACTGATCCGTGAAGTATCACCGGGCAAGCCGAATTGGTTAAAGGAACAACTCATCGACTGTTGACTGGTATTAGTTGCTTCTGGAACACATAGAAGCCGCTCATTAATATTCTCGGTATTGTTTCCCGTTCCATCAAAAAAGACACCAATCGTTAAGGTAATCCCACTTTCTATCGCCTGCACTTCCAATACATATCGTCGATTAAGTGGATGGGCGCTAAATCCCTTTAAGGTCGAATCTTTAAAATGTTCAGACGCTTTTAATTCCTCGTCTTGCCAGCCTTTGATTTTGGGGTAGGCATCACTGATGGCACCTAATGTGATATAACGATAGTCATGCTTGCCATTGTAGCTATTTTCTCTTACCTGAAGATTGCCTATTTTTCCGGTATCTGGACGAGCAGGGCATTGAACCACTCTATCAGCAAGAGGCTGTGCTGAAACAGAAAACGTCACAGGCATAGGCGGGAGATCTTCTTCACGCAATATTCCCTTTCCATCTGTCGTGCCCGTTCGCACAATGAGTTTATTCCCCCGGCTTTTCAGTTTATAAGGTATCCCTGCTAATGGTTTCCCCTCTTCATCCACAAGCTGAAATTCAATCCAGTTTTTCAGTATTTTCTGGCAATCAATACAATTCGTCGGATCTAATGGCTTCATTATTGCTTCCTTATATTTTATTTATCCGTGAATGCTCTCTTTGAGAGCAGCATCTTGAGTATCGGCAATAAAGTGTTCAGCGGTTAACTTACCCAGGTTACGTTTTTCATCTTTCGACTGTTTCAGCCACGCTACAATACTGTTCCGCAATTGCCCTTCTGGTTCATCCAGTTTCAGTGCCAATTCGGGATTATCCTCCAGCTTGTCCCGCAGGTTGGCAACCAAAAACGCAAAGGCCTCGAAAACCCGGACAATATCGGGGTCATGGGAGGAAAGTAGAAATTCAGCCAGATGCGGCGACTCTTTCGCGATGTGCTCAGCCAGATCTCGCAAGTAAGCGCGCTCTTTTAGATAAAGCAATCCCTTGTTGTTTTTCATTGAATTTAACTTATATGTTATCAATAGGGTTTCGGTATTATGCTGAATAACGGAGAGATACAATGCGATGCTCTATCAGCAAGGCACGGTTATTGTACATACTTATTGATAAAATTAATTAACTAATAAGATGGATTTTTGCTTGATTTTAGCGAAATATGGGGATGTTAGCCGTTTTTGAACAGGAACTTAGATAAAAATAGGGGCAACTACCGTTTGACTCCCTCCTATCTAACCGAACGGCTTTTGGTTGATCGAAGGGAGAATAGAAAAAATGCGCCGGATCTGATTACATTCAGTGTTTCAGAATTGAATAGGCGGTTAATCACTGTGTTCAGATAGATTTTTTCCGCAAGTAAACCCCCAATAACAGGCCAACAGCTGATAAGGTCATCATATAGTAAGCGGGTGCCAGTGTGGTATATGTCAGCAGTAAGGTGACGAAGATCGGTGTCAGCCCACCAAAAATGGCATAAGCCAAATTATACGCAAATGAGATGCCACTAAATCTGACTTCTGGCGGATAGCTTTTCACCATAACAAAAGGAGTGGCACTAATCACACCGACAGTCAGACCCGCGAGGGAATAAGCACTAAATAGTTTGAGCGGTTCATGGCTGATATGGTGGTAGAAAAACCATGTTGTGGCAGCCAATAGCAGACAACCGACAATCAGCACGATACCGGCTCCCCATTTATCGCATAAGTACCCGACAGAGATACAGCCGATCACCAATGAGATGATCGCCAGACTGTTTGCTTTCAAAGTCAGTGATTGTTCCAGATGAAATTCTGTCTGCAAATAAGTTGGCGTCATCAAGATGACAACGACAATGCCAGCAGAAAGGAGCCAGGTAAGCAGCATAGAAATAAAGATGGCGCGCTTGTGATTAAAAACGACAGTTTTTAGTGGCAGCTCTTCTGCCAACGCCTTGCGTTCCTGCATTTCCTTGAAGACAGGGGTTTCATGCAGCCAACGGCGCAGATACATGGCGCATAAGCCGAAAATACCGCCTAAGAAAAATGGCAGACGCCATGCCCAATCCAGGACTTCTTGCCTGGAATAAATCGAAGTAATAATGGTTGCGACGAGAGAGCCAAATAAAATCCCCAAACTCAATCCTGCCGTTAAAACACCACAGGCAAATCCGATGCGTTTATGGGGAACATGCTCTGCCACAAAAACCCAGGCTCCGGGCACTTCTCCACCAATTGCGGCTCCCTGCATAATCCGCATCAGTAGCAGCAGGATAGGGGCAGCAATGCCTATGGCGTTATAGGTGGGCAACATGCCGATGGCCAGTGTTGGTACAGCCATTAACAATATGCTGAGTGAAAACATTTTCTTACGCCCAATGAGATCGCCAAAATGGGCCATGACGATCCCACCTACAGGCCGAACCAGATAACCCGCCGCAAAAATACCGAATGTCTGTAGTTGTCTGAGCCATTCAGGGATATCCGCGGGGAAAAAGAGTTCTCCAAGTGCAACAGCAAAAAAGATAAAGATAATAAAGTCGTAAAATTCCAGAGCGCCCCCTAAAGCCGCTAAGGACAGCGTTTTATAATCTTGTTTATTTAATGGACGATTATGATATTGTGACATAAGTTACCGATTTATAGTTATAAAATGAGTTCTGAGGTGTTTATTTTCAATGTTCTGGCTAGACTCAAAATAGATGAAAATAAAACTTATGCTATATTAAAAGATATTTATACTGCAATTTTTAAAAAGAACCCGTTGTGGTGATATGTCACTTAGATTTGAACAGAGGAAGAATTTACAGCTATATATCAGGGAAAATGTGAAATAGAAGAGTACCCAACCCACATGTTATATCACTTTCATGTCGAATATTTTTTGTCAATTAAGGGGCGAAATACTCTTCCACAACGCGATGGATCTCAGAACTTATTTTGGCAGATGTTGTTTCAATAATGAAATAACGGTTCCAATATCCGGTAACGAAGGGTGTCCAACCCTTCGTTGTAGTGAAACATCAAAATTTTCGTGCCAAACAGGTTCAATAACATGATAGCCATCATCACGTAATTGCGTGATATTGCGGCGAGTCGCTTTTTTTTCCCACATCACGTGTCCCATGACAGGAAAAAACAGCACGGGAAATGTGGAGGCCAGAATAACCGTGGTTAATCGATTGGTTGCGCCACCACAAGCAACGGTTGCAAGTGTGTTAGCGGTTGCAGGTAAGACTGCCAGAATGTCATGATCCGCGACAATACGTGAAGGTTTGTCTGTTGGCCAATCGTGTGGCATCTCTCCACTAATGACCCGATCGGCATAGAGTGCTACGGTTGAGGCGGGTAAAAAGGTGGTGGCATTGTTTGTCATCAATACTGTTAATGTACAGTCAATTGTCGCCTTAATTGCTGAAAGATATTGGGGGAGGAGAGTGATATCCACTGACCCGGTTGCCCCAATTAAGATCCGAGGTTTTATCTGTGGAATTATTTCATCATTTTTCATCGGTAAATTAGCCTCTTGTTCTAAAAATAAATGATTAGCTATATGCGTTAGCGTGTTCCAGTAACCCGTCTAGTGGTACTAAGTAAGAACCCTTACCACGACGCTCTTGCCATTCCCGCGGATATCCCAAAGAGACTTCCAAATGAGCAACATCTTGAATATATTCGAGATTAGGAATGTGTAAGTGTCCATATATCACCATACGAACCCCTTTTTTTGATGCCCATGGGTGAGTTTTTTCACTGCCACACCAAATGGAAAATTCGCTATTGCGTAAGGATTCGAGTGGTTTACGGATGATGGGGAAATGGCTTATCAGTACGATGTCTTCGCCATCTGGAATGGCATTCAAGCGTTTTTCGGTATATTGGATACGTTCCCGACACCAATCGATAATATTTCTATGAGGATAGGTTTTCAGGAAGAACTCGTCAGAGCTAATGACACCACAACGACGAGCGCGCTCGATGGCCTGTTCCGCCGTATAGTCATCGGTATTTCTAAATGAATAATCGTATAGGGTAAAAATAGGGGCAATGGTCACCGTTGTTCCATTCCCCATGCGGTAATAGTGAAACGCATCTTCGGGGGTGAGTACGTTATGCTGTCGGCAGATATTGACCAGATGTTCATAACGCAGTACGCCAGGTAATTTTAATTGATCTTTTGGTGTGCACCAAAGTTCATGATTTCCTGGCGTCCAGACGACTTGAGCAAACCGTTGTGAAAGCATACTGATGACCCATGCAAAATCTGACTCCTGTTCTGCAATATCGCCTGCCAGTAGCAGCCAATCGTCAGGTGTTGATGGCCTGAATGATTCGACTATAGCCCTATTTGTTGCATGAGATACATGTAAGTCACTGACGGCCAACAGCATAAGCTCACCTCTCTAACTTTACCTGTAAGTTTCTTTAAAAATCAGGGTGTTCCTGGAGGGGCTTCTCCCCAACCCCACTTGGGTACGGTTTCGCGACGTGAAGGGGCGGCATTGGGTTGAGAATTGGCCTCAGCTCTGCGTGAACCCCATTCGATATAACCTGCAAATGCTGAACGAAATTCAGGATCAGAAGGTAAGCCGATTTCATCAGCAGACTCCATCAACAGTTCTACCCATCTCTTTCTTTGTTCAGGTTGAATGCTTCTGCCTCTGTGACGGCTTAGCATGACTTTGAAGCCACCACGATCTTTGGTGTAGCGATTTTCTCCGCCGAGTACTTCTTCCAACCACATGGCGACATGGCCCGGATGATCGGATTTCATGTTTTTGAACAGCGGAGCAAGCAGTTCATCTTTTTCAACCTTGGCATAAAAAGTGTCCATGAGTTTCATGAGCACCTCACGACCGCCCATCCATTCAAATAAGGTCGGTGTTTCATTTGCCATAACATAACCTCTCGTATGAATATATTAATGATGTTGCGACTCAGGTAATGGCTACTTGTTGATATCCATTACCCTAACTCCAAAGACGCAATGGCCTTGACCTTATCCAGCCGCCCCTTTGGTATAAGATTGCCTTTGTACATTCTGTATGTGTTAAACAGTCCCTTTAGCCCATATTCGTTAGCCAATTGGAGAAACTCGTTGTTATCAGTTTCGGGAACATCGACCGATACAGGTAAGCCATCAGGGATCTGGGCGAATGCGGTAAGAGCTAATGTTTCAACAGCTTCAGCGTTATCGGCAAAGAAAGGGCCTATTCGGTAGCCATTTTGTGATCGTCTTATGCCAATGACGCCGGAAATTCCCGTTCTGGAATAAGTACAAAATCCATAACGTTCTTTTCCCCAGAACCAATTAGCAAGTAATGCCCCTCGATGAACACCAATGCATTTAGCATCATATTTAATAACTTCCTCAATATTGGCTGGCGTAATCATAATAGCGCCCGCTGGTGGCGTGATTTTTGGCTTGATGAACCCGGAAAGCCGGACATTACGATAATGGATGGCAAATCCTCTTTTTTCGTAGAGTTGCGTTCTATCCCAGTTACCATCACAACCAATTGTGCGATGTTCTGCATAGTCCATAGACCATTTCCATATTTTTCCTGCACAAACATGATTGCGGAATTCTGGTTGTATGATGAAATTGCCCCCGAACGAATAAAAATCTGAATAATTCACCATCGATATTGAGGCGATGGGCTGAGTATCCCGATAGGCAATAAAAAACGCTTCTGGATCTACCCTAAAGAAACAGTCGGCATCATCCACATTCATATCCCAGTTTTCGGCCTTTGCCCAATTAAGAATGATCGAGTTCCATTGACTAACATTGACTGATCGAATGAGACACGATTTGCTGTTCATCTGATTCATAACCGATATATCCTCTCCAACCGCGTATTACTGTGCCTTAAAGTCCAATTGATTTACTGATGATTTCTTGCAGCACCTCGCTGGTTCCACCGTAAATAGTCTGAGCGCGGCTATTTAGCCAATTCTTGCCAGCAATGGAATCACGCATGTAACCCAGGCCGCCGTGCAATTGCAGGCAACGATCTGCTACTTTCATTTGTAGTTCGGTCGTCCACCACTTGATGCGGGCGGCATCCACTAAACTGAAAAGCCCCTGATTAAAGAGATCAACAGCGTTATCCAGGTAGATTCGGGCAATTTTTACTTCGGTATCTAATTGCGCAAGAATAAAACGGTTGTATTGAAAGGAGCCGATCGGTTGATTGAAGGCTGTTCTCTCTTTTACATATTCCAATGTGCTCTGCAAGATATGTTCTGCACTGGCAACCGCTACGGTTGAGATGCTGAGGCGTTCGCGGGGCATGGCTGACATAAAGTAATAGTTGCCGAGGTTTTCACGGCCAATCAGGTTAGTGACAGGAACTTTACAGTCATGGAAAAAAAGTTCAGCTGTGTCGCTGCCATGCCAGCCAATTTTCTTTAATGGTTCTCCTCTGGTGAATCCGGGCATATCCCGTTCTATTGCCAGTAAACTGATACCCTGGCCTTGTTGCCCCTCGTCTGTTTTTACCGCTACCACGATCAGATCCGCATTGATGCCATTGGTGATGTAAGCTTTGCCGCCATTCACCAGATAGTCATTGCCTTGACGTTTAGCCACGGTTTTGATGTCTGCTGTATTGGAACCGCCAGTCGGTTCCGTCATGGCAATGGCGGCAACCCGTTTTCCGCTACACAATTCTGGCAGCCACCTTTTTTTCTGTTCCTGATTACCGAGGGCAAAAATGTAGCTGGCAACAATATCGTTATGAGCAACGATCCCTGGTACAGTTACGCCTGCTTTGATGAGTTCTTCTGTCAGAATGACCGCGAACCGATAATCGTTTTTTCCCAGTCCCCCAAACTCAGGGCTGACACTCATACCTAATAACCCTGACTGGCCTATTTTCTCCCAAAAGGTACGCTCAACCAGCCCATTATCCTCCCACCTTTGATGCTCAGGGACGATTTCACGCTCAAGGAATTCACGACAGGATTTCCGGTAATTATCAAAATTATCAATCTCAATACGCATATTCACTCCAGGTTATTTGTCAGCCCATTGTTTTAGTTAAATGGTTTTATTCAGCAATATTTGTTTAATAACATCCCAGTGGCGGTACACAGCAAAGTGATCCCCTGCAATATGGGTGAGTGAAATATCGTCAGAGGTGTAATTTTTCCAGGCTTCCATGTCTGCCAAAGTGACATAACTGTCATGAGTGGCGGAAACCAGCACCAGTGGATAACTCACTTGTATATTGCCAAGCCGGGGAAATTGGCTGCGTATCAGGTAATCATTGCGTAGTTGCCGGATAATGGGTTTTATCAGCGCAGGTTCGTTCAAGATTGCTTCGGGCGTCCCTTGATCCGCTTTGGTTTTCTGAATCAATTGGTCATCTGTCCATTCATGCCGCTCATCTTTGGGTTGACGATGAGGAGGGACAGAGCTGGATACCACGCCAAATGAAGGAGAAGCACCATCGTTTTTCATTATCGCCTGACCTACCGCGATACTCAGCACGCCACCAAAGCTATGACCAAAGGTGATCCACTCCGTGATACCCTGTGCCTGTTTCTGCTGGAAATCGGCCCAGATATCTGATGCCAGTCGTTCAATCAGGGTATCGAGATCGTGAATTTCAGGCTCTTTAGCCAGATGACCGCGACCTGGGATCGCAACGGGTTGTAAGATCGCAGATTGGGTAGTCATGAGATCATTTAGCCAGGGATGATAAATCGCTGTTGTTGCCCCTGCATGGGGAAAGGCATAAATCACCCGTCTGCAATTAATTGCCATTTGTCCTCCACTCGCTGGTGGTGTCTCTCTCTATTAAAAAACTGACAATGCGTTCAGCAGTCATAATGGTTGTCAGATTCGTTGGCATAGAGGGAATAGTGGGGAATAGAGAAGCGTCAGCAACTGTCACACCCGTAACGCCCTGGACTCGGCCATCTTCTTGCGTGGCGCTATCAGGATCATCATGAGTGCCCATTCTGAGCGTTCCAGACGCATGCCAGCCTGGATTAACCAGGTTTTTGATTGCACTGTTCATGATTTCATCGTTATGAATCATGGAGTCGGACCAAAATTGGATGCCATCAAGGAAAACATCCACTTCCGGGTGGCGTAAAACCTGCCAAATTTTACGTACTCCCCCGACAAGGCGTGCGATATCTGATGGGGAGTGAGTCAATGGCAGATCAATGTGGGGTAATACCGTGGGCGTAGCGGAATTGATGAAAACCCGTCCTCGAATCTCTGGGCGCATTAACATGACGGAAGCACCAACCAGCATGGGATAAGTCACGCGATCTCTGAACCCCGGTACGGTGTCACTGGCAACATTGTTCAGCAAGCCAATTTGCACATCGACTTTTGCGTCATAACCGCTTCTAATGCGGGCAGCAATTTGTCGCCACGGCAGGCCCGTGGTACAGACACCGGCTTTAGGCAGTGCCCAAAGCACCACGGAAGCATGGTCAGTTAAATTTCTGCCAACGGCGGGCACTTGCGCAACCACAGGGATACCTAATCTGCTCAGATGTTCTGGATCACCCACACCTGAGCGCTGTAATAATGTTGCCGAACCAATTGCGCCAGCGCAAAGGACAATTTGTTTAGCCTGATAAACCTGCTCTTCTCCCGCCTGAATTATTTTTACCCCTGAGGCGACAGTGCCATTGAAAATGATCTGCGTGGCTAAGGCATCCGTTAGCACATGCAGATTTTCTCTATTCAGGATCGGTTCAAGGTATGAACGATACACATCGACTCTTTCTGCGCCGTTAACGACATTGGCGGGCACAGGGCCGACAGCAGGATCTTCACCGATATTGAGATCATCGGCGTAAGGTACACCAAACTGTTCACAGGCATGGGCAAAAGCCATATCAAGAGGGTGGATCTCACTATTTGCTGGTCTGCGCAGACACATCGGCCCCTGTGAGCCGTGGTTATCATCACCGATATAATCAGTGTCATTCTCCAAATGCTTAAACCACGGCAGAACCTGTTCCCAAGACCAATTAGGGCAACCCATTTGGGTCCATTTATCGAAATCGCTCGGAAAGCCTCGCAGGGCAATGGCACCGTTAACGGCGGAGGAACCCCCAAGGACTTTCCCCACACGATAATTGAACGACTTGCGCTCCTTGTGCTTACGAGTTTGTTTGTTATCTGGTCTATGAGCAGGAGAAGCGATGAGAGCGGCGAACCGATCATCGTCATTGCGCACATTGGCCTCGTAATCCCAGTTATATCCTTCCAGCACCAGCCTTGACGCATCTCTGAGTGGACTGGCAGGATTGTGTACATCAGATTCGTGGCCCGCTTCGATCAGCAGTACGGATTTTGTGCTATTTTCAGACAGGCGAGAGGCTGCCACACATCCAGCTGAACCACCGCCTACCACGATATAATCATATGTTTTGGTCATAGCTCATTCACCGCTTGAGATTGGACGATTGTTTCGATGATGCGAGAGAAAGACTGAATATTAGAATTCATGAACAACCCTTCGATAATGTCCTGTTCACCAACTGGCGTAATATTAAATTCCTGTCGCAGTGCACTCAGTAAACCAACGGCATGGAGTGAATCACCGCCAATATCAAAAAAGCCATCGGTGACATCAAAATCATCATGCTGAAGTTGTGCTTGCCAGAGTTTCAGGATCTTCGCTTCTATCTCATTAGCCGGTGCAACCGGAGCATCAGCGTGTTCCTCGCTATCAGACCAGGGAACAGGTAGCGCTTTACGATCAATTTTTCCATTACTGGTTAACGGCATATGGGGCAATAAGAGGTAATAACTGGGTACCATATATGAGGGCAACGTTTTGCGGGCAATTTCCCTCAATTGATCCTGAAAATAAGCCGGGTTATCCAACGTTTCTGGCGTCTCAGGCACAACATAGGAGACGATATGCCGTTGTCCGGTTTTGGCATGAACAGGGGCATCAATGACGACATGGCTGGCATTGTCGTGGGTCAGAAGGCAGGCTTCAATTTCACCTAATTCAATGCGGTAGCCATTGATTTTTACCTGATTATCTTCGCGCCCTAAAATTTCTATCAAGCCATCGGCAATATATCGCCCCAAATCTCCTGTTCTGTACAGCCGTTCACCGGTAACGGGATGAGTAATAAAGCGTAGGGCCGTTTTTTCTGTATCTCCCAAATAACCTTGAGTCACTCCGTCTCCACCAATATAGAGTTCTCCGGTTACCCATTTGGGGCAGGGAAGGAGCCAGTTATTCAAAACATGGAAAGTTTGATTTGCTAACGGCTTGCCATAAGGAATGCTTTTCCAGTTTTTATCAATTTTCTCAATCGGATAATGTATCGACCAGATAGAGCCTTCAGTTGCCCCACCGAGACTGATGATTGCAGTATTTGGCAAACTTTCCCGAATACGTTCAGGCAGATCGACAGGTATCCAGTCTCCGCTCATGAGGATTAGCCTCAATTGGGTCGCGGACAGTGTGGAACCATTTCTGTCTACCAATATTTTCACGGGAGCGGGGACACTGTTCCAGATCGTAATTTGATGTTTAATTAGCATGTCTAGCCAGCTTTTGGGATCATTGGCTGTTTCTGGCATGGAAAAAATAACTTTTCCTCCTGCACCTAATAGCCCGAAATAGTCATAGACGGACAAATCAAACCCGGCAGGCGCGACAGACAACACAACATCTTTTTCTGTTACCTGGAATTTATGATTAATATCAAGCACGGTATTGGCCGCATTACGGTGGGAAGCCATTACCCCTTTCGGTTCTCCCGTTGAACCGGAGGTAAAGATGACATAGGCCAGATCATCTAATCCTTGCATTGAAGGCATGGCAGACCAATGTGCCGTAGCCATTTTCTCTGTATCCATTGCCTGATGCATAGAACACTCATCCAGATTGATGCGAAGTAAATCCGTAAATTCATCATGCGCAAAAACCGTGCTGTCAGTGATAATCCCTTTGGCTGAACAGCGATTGAGTAAACTCATGCGGCGTTCCGCAGGCAGTTGGGGATCAATGGCGACATAGGCCGCACCTGACATAAGAACACCCAGTAAACCAATGACTAACTCTGGGCTTTGTGGCAGGGAAACAGCGACAATATCATTGGGATGAATGGGGACAGAAGTTCGTAGTTGTTGTGCTATTGCATAGGCTCTATTAGCCATTTCTGCATAGGTAACTTGTTTTTCGCCCTGAATAAGTGCAATTGCATTGGGAAATTTGCCAGCAGCCTGCAAAACCATTTCATGTAGCAGTTTGAGATCAAATTCGGTATCTGTTGCATTGGCTTTTGTTCTTTCCACTAAATCTGAGGCAGGTAATTTCACCAGTGGTACGTTTTGATCCCAGATTGAATCGTCTTCTGCATAAGTCGTTATCAGCGCTATATAGGCATCCAACATGGCTTCCACCATGCCATCAGGGAATAGTTCATTAACTGTATTCCAGTTAATTTGTACACGATCATCAACCCGAACAATCTGGTTCTCTAACCAGACTTGTGGGGTTTGATTACTGCTATAAACTTGGGCTGCTTCCGTCCAGCCAATATCTGTCACGACATTATCCAAATTGGCCGTCAGAGTATTGCTAAATACAACGGGGGCGGTTGCTGCCCGATTGCCATGACTTCGGCGGGTCAGTTCTCTTAGAACTTGAACCCCATTGTAGGAACTGTGCCAGCGATTCATCATCAAATCAGTCTGGATCTGTACCAAACGATCATTGAGGCTTTCTTCTCCCGTTCCTCCAATTCCCAGTAACATGGGTTGCAGGAAATTACCGACCACATTTTCAATGCTATCAAAATAGGGACGGCGCCCAAATTGCGTAACCGTCAGTGTAAAAGTTTGACGTTTCGACCATTGACGAAGCACTTCTGTGTACATACCGAGAAGTACAGTTTCTAACGTCAACTTGCGTAATTCCGCTTTTTTTCTAAGAGCAAATAATGTTTCAGAAGAAATTGTTCGGCTGTAACGTTTGAATACAGGCGGAGAAATTATCTCCGGCGCATTTTTTAACGGTAATTCAGGCGGTTGAGGTAAATGCTCTAGTTGTTGCTCCCAATAAGTTTTATCGCGTAATCCTTGCGGTTGCCCCTGTAGATAACGTTCTAATTTGATATAACTGGGGAAATTTATATTGTCAGGTAGGGCAGGCAGTTCATGGCCTTGATAAACTTGCCACCAGTCACGTAATACCAAATGGACACTATGAATATCGACAAACATCAGATCGAAATAAATATGCAGACGGGTAATATCATCATTCAGTATTGTTGCCCGTATATCGAATGTAGGTGTTTTATCGACAGGTAATAATTGCGTTTCCATTTCCTGACGAAGCTTTTCCAGCCTATTATCTTTTTCTGACTCTGACCACTTTCTACCATCCTGAATAGGAATGATGTAATTTAATGGTGAGGGTAAAACCCGCTGTTGTCCATCTAAGGATAAAGTCGCCCTTAACATAGGGTGATATTCAATGATTTTGTTTAATGCGTTATTTAATAAATTGATATCTAATGAATTAACATCTAATTCAGTATATAGGCAACTGGTTAATCCTCCTAGTTCCAGCCCGGGATTACGCCCAATTAAATAGGCATATTGAATATCTGTTAATGGAAAATTTTCTGTCTCAATCGTATTTTCTTGTAGGGTTACAGGGGTGATAATATTTATTAATGGTAATCTGTTTTGAAGTATCCCATTAACCTGCTCTTTCAATTTTGATAGCTCTACTTCTAATGTTTTATTTTCTGGTTTATATAATTCAGGGGGGTTAGAGATTTCTAATCCGGATTCTTGTAATGCCTGGAGAAAATTTTGCATGCATTATCCCTTGTATTTGATTGATAAGTTAATTTATATTTTTTGAGGTTATTTTTTATCTTTGAAATAAAATAGTGTTGGGAATACGGTTGAATTTCTTAACAAATAATCTTTTTACAGTTCACCAATTTATTTTGGTGAAAATAAACATCATTTATTATCAGATTAATATATTGATTCATGAGTTTAAAATAAAAGCAGTGCATATTCAGACGCCTCATTAATCTTAGTAAGGTGTTTAGTTTTATTTGTTGGTTTGCTTTTATGCAAAAATAACATGTTTATAACTAAATGTAATATCAAATAATAATATTTTATTAACGATTATTGTTATCTCTTGTAGGTAAATTAATAACATTACGGATATATATCATTAAGTTATTTTTTAATTTTAAATAGTTATCATATGAAATCATAGTGTTTATGATTGACAGATACTGCATTGGTTTTTTCTCTGGTTAAACTTATCAATCTGAATTTATGTAATTGATTTTTTGATTATTATGTTTGTCTGACTCTAATTGGATAAATTTTGTGTGATTTATTTTAAGGGTTTTAATAACTGACCGTTATTAATTGATAGCCTGTGCCTATCTTGCTGATAGGAAAAGATCTATTGAACTAATCATAATGTTCAATATAATAATTGAATTAAGGGTGTCGAGTATTCTCCCCCACATTTCATTGATGAGCTGCATTTTAGTAACTTAAAAATTTTTACTGAGGATTCAATATGAGTACATTAATTGAATTAACCGAAGATAATTTTGATAGTGTAGTCAATACCAAAGGGATCTGTGTTGTTAGATTCTGGGCGCCATGGTGTGGGCCATGCCGTGCGGTAGCACCAACGTTTAATCAATTATCAATCGATATGAAAGATAGTGCCACTTTTGGGGAAATCAATATTGATGATGCCCATAATATCGCTATGAAATATGGCATTCGCAGCATACCAACGACAATAGTATATAAAGATGGGCAACCTATAGATTCTCTTGTTGGCGTTGCTTCATTATCACAATTTAAGAATATGGTTTCTCAAAATTTGTAGTTCAGGTTGAGTTAAATTTGAGGGTTTGAGGAGCCTGCCTTACCTAACAGTCCAAACCAATATCATCATTTGCTTAATTAACCCGAATTCCGTTTAAGCCATTGCTGAAATATTTTCTTCTGAGTAGAAAATTTTCAGTGATGGCTTTTTCTCTTTAAGGCAGTAAGCAATCAATCCACTTAAAACAGTCAACAAAAACCCGGTTATACTTCGGTGACGGGAATGCTCTATTTGAGAAAGCGTTTTTAATTGCCCATTAATCGTTTCAATAATAAAACGCTTTTTAAGCATAATCTTATCCCACTCATCCAGTACAAGGGCTTTCATGTTACGGCGCTTTTTCGTGATAAAGGTGAGATCCATTTTGGCTAAATCATCCGCCAATTCCTGACTCAGATAGCCTTTATCGCCATAAAGAGAACCCGTTAGATCTTTTGATAATTCACGAGCAGGCTCCCGATCACTCACATTACCGGGAGTCACTTTAAGGGCTAAAATTTCGCCCAGATGGTTAACAACCAAGTGTAATTTGAAACCATAGCCCCCCATCGAGGTTTTTCCGCGTTGCGCGATGCTCTGGAAGACCTTATGGCGAGGAATACGGATGTTGTGGCAAACGCGCAAACTCGCAAACTCGTTGAATCGATAAAAGCAATACCTGTTGGTTTTCCTTTTAATTGAGTCAGATAACTCGATAATGGGACTAAAACGGAAGGGGCAACGCTGATAAAACGGGGATAACTGAGCAACGTGGGGAAGTCGCGGTGGTGGTATTGCCAAATATGCGCCAGATAAAAGTTTTTAAAATCACGGTAATGTGACTGCTGAAAGAGGATCAAAATCGTCATGATTTCACTGGGAGACATATGGCCTTGCCTACGGCGCAGGCGGTATCCGTTATCGAGGCAAAACTGCTCCCATTGAGGGATGAAAAGACGATAAAAATCGTCGATATCGCAGAAAATTTCAACTAATTTGTTCATGGCCTGTTCCTTCCCGGAACAGGCCTCACGTCAATTTCTTATCCAGAATTCGGGTTATGCGTAAGCAGTCTAAAACTTACGATGAATTCCATACCTGATGAAACAGCAAAAAACGGTGGATAAGATTCAAATTGGATAATAATAAGAAAAAATAAATGAAAGTAAAAATGTATATTCCGTCGATAAAAATAATACAAATTTATCGACGGTTATTTAAAAAATGAAATCAAGAAAATAATGTTAATAATAACGCGGCTAAATACAGGCCAATACCATAAGAAGTATGCGCCATTAAACTTCTCAGCCTTAGTGTATTAGGTGCAGGAGTCTTAGATGCAGCCATCCCCATTCCCATACCAGGTTGCATAACGAAGAAAGGGGCAACTAAGGTAACGATACCGATAATTAAAGCTGGCAGAAAAGTTGGGTTTTTTGCCCAATCTAAACCATAAATGAATAGCAGGAGGCCGGCAAAAATGATGCCAATCAAATAGTGAGCAAACCAACCAATTCCGGTTTCACCTTTCACCGGTTCAGCCTGTAGAATGCTTGTATGGGTCAATCTCCCTTTGGGAATATGGCCAATCCAGCGTCCTACCATGCTATAGTTCAGTGAAGGAATGCCGAAACACCGTTTTATGAAAACCGCCCAAAGATCCATAACAACTGTTGCACCAGCGCCAATCAGTACAGAATAAACAATAAACTCCAATCCTTCATTCATTTGTTGCGATCCTCCAAATTGTGGCTATCTATTAATGGTCAATCAATCAGCGAGCACTCGAAATGGCATAGAAACTCTGATACCATTACATTCAATTTATGCATTGAGTGTAATAATGGTGGAAGTGTAAAGTCAATGTTTGATAAACAACTTATTGTCGAGATTGCGGAAATTGCTAAGGTACTAGGAAATCTTCATCGGTTGGTACTGCTTGAATGTTTGGTTAACACTGAACACTCCGTGGAAAAGCTATCAGAGCTTTCCGGTTTGTCAATTGCTAATACTTCTCAGCATCTTCAGCAACTCAAACGTGCAGGGTTACTTCAGTCCCGTAAATCAGGCAAACATGTGCTTTATCGTCAGAGCGAAGGGCCCATTATGGAAGTTATTTCGATACTCCAGCAATATGCCGAATTTAACCGCGAAGAAATGCGCAGATTGATTGATGATTCAAACAATCAGGAAATAATTTCATGGGATGAGTTGTTGGACCGAATTAAGGAAAACAGCACGATATTACTGGATGTCAGACCAAAAGAAGAGTTTGAACGAGGTCACTTACCTGATGCCATTAATATTCCTGTTGATGAGCTGGAGAACAGACTGGATGAATTGGCAACTCATCAGAAATTGATCGCCTATTGCCGTGGCCCTTATTGCGTACTTTCTGCCAATGCCCTCGCATTGCTTCGTGCTAAGGGAATTCAAGCTCGTCGGTTTAAAAAAGGATTTTCGGGTTGGAAAGAGGCCGGAATGCGAATCGAAACGAAGTCTTGATTTTTAAAGCACAGGCAGTACTCCATTTTTAGGGGTAATGGCTTCTTAAAAGGCTTGCTTGCCGTTACTATTGTATTTCATTGGCTAACACCTGGCAGCAGTACTTATCGTATCGGGTATGCAGCCAGTGACTCGCTGTTTTATTTTTTCCTTTATTACTTGGCTATATTTTATTGGTATAAGCAGGTGATTGAAACCAATGGCCGTAGTTTGGGTGAATAATTCTATTTTTTATCCATAAGGTTCTGGTCTGTTCAGAACCTTTATGGTATTCAATGACTAATAGCAACATGTGGACTTTTAACGACGTGCACTTTTCGGCCTGAACGCGGCGACAACGTTTTCATCCGTTTCCACATAAGGACCATCCAGCAGTTGGATGCAATAGGGAACACTGGCAAAAATTCCCGCTACCAACACCTTACCATTTTCATCTTTTAATCCTTCTAGTGTTTCTGCGATGGCTTTCGGTTGTCCGGGAAGGTTGAGAATCAGCGCTTGATTGCGGATCACGCCGACTTGTCGGGACAGGATTGCTGTTGGCACAAATTGAAGGCTGATTTGACGCATCTGTTCCCCAAATCCTGGCATTTCACGATCAGCAATTGCCAGCGTTGCATCTGGCGTGACATCGCGACGAGCAGGCCCTGTTCCTCCAGTGGTGAGTACCAAATGGCATCCCAGTTCATCGACCAATTCACACAATGTTTGTTCAATCAGGATTTGCTCATCAGGGATCAGGCGGGTTTCTACGCTAAAAGGTGTGGTAATCGCTTTTTCCAGCCATGTTTCCAGTGCGGGCAGCCCTTTATCCTGATAAACACCGTTTGAAGCACGATCAGAAACAGACACGAGGCCAATGCGCAATACATTCATACAAACCTCAATTAATTATAATAATAGGAAAATAATAAAATTTGTTGGCTGCAACTTGAAGTAAACAAAAGGCGACCTATTACGTCGCCTTTATGCAAGAAAAAATAGCGTATCGCTTGAGATTACAGCAAATCAGCGATCATACCTTCAAGTTTGCCTTGATCTACTGCAAACTTGCGGATACCTTCTGCCAGTTTTTCGGTTGCCATTGCATCCTGGTGGTGGTTCCAGTAGAACTCAGCTTCAGTCATTGGTGCTGGGCGCTCTTTGATTTCGCCTTCATAACCCAATTTACGCTCAACTTCACCCGCTGTTTCTGACAGCTCTTTCAGCAGTGCTGGAGAGATTGTCAGGCGGTCACAGCCTGCCAGTTCCAGAATTTCACCCGCGTTACGGAAACTGGCACCCATAACAACCGTGTTGTAACCGTGCTCTTTGTAGTACTGATAAATTTCAGTAACAGAAATCACGCCTGGATCTTCATGCGGTGCGAATTCTTTCTGGCCGCTATTTGCTTTGTACCAGTCAAGGATACGGCCAACAAATGGAGAAATCAGGTAGACACCCGCTTCTGCACAAGCACGTGCCTGAGCAAAGGAGAACAACAGAGTCAGGTTACAGTTGATGCCTTCTTTTTCCAGTTGCTCCGCAGCACGGATACCTTGCCAGGTGGAAGCCAGTTTGATCAGAATGCGATCGTTGCTAATACCTGCTTCGTTGTACAGTTTGATCAGACGTTTTGCTTTCGCTACGCTCGCTTCGGTGTCATAAGACAGGCGTGCATCAACTTCAGTGGAGATACGGCCAGGGATCAGTTTCAGAATTTCCAGACCAATGTTGACGGCCAATTTATCGCTGGCATCAATAACTTGTTGTTCACGGGAATCGCTTTGACCACGCGCCCATTCAACAGCTTCATCGATCAGTTGGCGGTATTCTGGAATTTGAGCTGCATTCAAAATCAGGGAAGGATTGGTGGTCGCATCTTGCGGCTGATACAGTTTCATCGCCTCAATATCCCCGGTATCTGCTACTACTGTTGTCAGTTTACGCAGGGAAGTCAGTTTATCGGTCATGTTTAATATCTCATCGTTATACGTAAAATCTTTGGCAACGTTGCCTCGCCATCTTGTGATAATAACATGGTCAGGCACGGCTGTAAGGTAGGAAAATTCTATTGTGAGATTCGCCTCTTTTTGTTCTTTTTTGCTAAAGTGAGGAAAATCTGGATTATTAGGAAAAAATAATGCTTATTACCATTTCACCGGCAAAAACACTCGATTATGAAAGTCCGCTCGTAACAGAAAAGTTCAGCCAACCGCTGTTATTGGAAGAGTCCCAACAACTGATCGAGATTTGCCGGATTTTAACGCCTGCGCAAATCGGCAGTTTGATGAGTATTAGTGATAAGTTGGCGGGATTGAATACTGCTCGTTTTGGTGAATGGCAGCCCCATTTCACACCAAAAAATGCCCGTCAGGCGATTTTGGCATTTAAAGGCGATGTTTATACCGGTATGCAGGCTGAAACTTTCTCTGATGATGATTTTGATTTTGCTCAAACACATTTAAGAATTCTATCTGGCTTGTATGGCGTTTTGCGTCCTCTCGACTTGATGCAACCTTATCGTTTGGAAATGGGTATTAAGTTAGAAAATCCACGTGGTAAAGATCTGTATCAGTTTTGGAGTGATTGCATCACTGAAAATTTACATGCAGCACTGGAACAGCAAGGTGATGATGTTCTGGTCAATCTGGCATCAGATGAGTATTTTAAATCAGTAAATAGCAAAAAGCTGGCAGCCAGAGTTATCAAACCTGTTTTTCTGGATGAAAAAAATGGCAAATACAAGGTCATTAGTTTCTATGCTAAAAAAGCCCGTGGCCTAATGAGCCGTTTTATTATTCAGAACCAATTGACTGATCCCGCGCAGCTGGTGGCGTTCAATCTGGAAGGATACACTTTTGATGAATCTCTCTCCAAGAGAGATGAGTTGGTATTTAAGCGTTCTGAGCAGAATTAATTTAGTTTTCAATATATATACCCATCTAACTTCAAGATGCGTGAGATTTCTCCCCGCGAAGCGGGGGAGAAATCAGGTTTCATAGTGTTGTAAATTGAAGTTTAATGCGTATAGAACTCAGCATGATATCACTCCACCTATTTATCGGTGGAGTGATAAGTGCCATGTTATTTCGATGTTTTTTCCATCAAAAATTCACGCAATGTTGAGAAATCAGCGGGCATAAAGTGGGATAACAAGTCCAGATCTGCGCGCTCAGCTAACGCTTGGGGTAAGAGTAATTGCTGGCTGAGAGTGGCTTCGACGCTTTCCTTAAATTTGGCTGGATGGGCAGTCCCCAGGAACAAGCCATATTCCCCTTCTTGTAATTGATCCCGCAAAATACGATAAGCGATGGCAGCATGTGGTTCGGAAATATAGCCTTTTGCCGCCAGTTCGCGCATGGTGCTTTGAGTGGTCGCGTCATCCACAACCCCGTTTGCCAGTTCATGCAGTGCCCAACCTTTGCGTTTGAACAGTTCTTCAATGCGCGGCCAGTTATTGGGCTGGCTGACATCCATAGCATTGGACAGCGTCGGAATGGTCTGATATGGCAGCCACTGACCTGCCGCTAAATAACGAGGAACGGTGTCATTGACATTGGTTGCCGCGATAAAACGTTTTACCGGTAGTCCTAATGATTTTGCCAGCAGCCCGGCGGTTAAATTACCAAAATTGCCGCTTGGGACGGAAATGACCAATTGCTCACGTTTTTCTGCGGGGATCTGCGCAACGGCTTCAAAGTAATAACAGATTTGTGCCAGTAGGCGGCTGATGTTAATTGAATTAGCTGAGTTGAGATGTAAAGCCTGTTTCAGTCCTTCGTCATCAAAAGCCTGTTTGACCAATGCCTGGCAAGCATCGAAATCCCCCTTAATAGCAACCGTATGGATATTACCACCCAGAGTGCAGAAGAGTTTTTCCTGCAACGGACTGATCTTGCCTTCGGGATAAAGGATCACAACCTGTACGTTATTCAAACCATAGAAAGCATGGGCCACTGCGGCGCCGGTATCACCGGATGTTGCAGTTAGAATCGTGACGGGCTGTTCTCCTGCAATCTGGGCAAGAACTTGCGCCATAAAACGGCCGCCAAAGTCTTTGAAAGCCAGTGTCGGGCCGTGATAAAGCTCCAGTGAAGCGATGTCATCTTCGACAGCCGCTACAGGGGCAGGGAAGGCAAACGCGTTTTTTACGCGGCCTGCCAATTGTTCTGTGGGAATTTCATCGCCAATAAAAGCAGAGAGAATGCGTTGGCTGCGGCTGACAAAATCCAATTTCAATAAATCGTCAATTTCATTACGGCTGAATTCTGGCAAATCCTGCGGAAAAAAGAGGCCCTGCTGTTTACCTAACCCTTGTTTTACCGCCTGTGAAAAACTGACCTGCTCACTGTTGTCTTTTAAGTTATATAATTTCATGGTTACTTTACCTGTCGTGCGCCTGCGAGATCCAGACGGCAAATGTGTACAAAGCCTTCGTCATTCTGTACGTAATGTTGTTGCAGCCAGTGTGCAACCTCTTCTGCTACAGCCATTTCATGACAAATTGCAAAAAGTGTCGGGCCGGAGCCGGAAATGCCGCATGCCAGCGCCCCCAATGTTTTGACTGCATTACGTGCATTAGCAAAGCCGGGTAAAAGTTGTGTGCGATAAGGTTCTGCCACAACATCTTGCATTAATTTGGCAGCCAATGCTGATTGCTGGGTATGGCAGGCATGGATAAAACCAGCAAAATAACGTCCATGCTCAATGATGTCCTTACGGGCATAGTGATTAGGCAGGATTGCACGGGCTTCTGCTGTCGATACTTTGATGCCAGGGTAAGCCATAACCCACAGCCAATCATCAAACGAGGGAACAGGCAGACAGGTAGTATCTTCCTGAGATAATATCAATTGCAATCCGCCTAAATAGCAGGGAGCGACATTATCATAATGAACACCACCGGAAATGCGTCCTTCTAATTCTCCCATCATCTCCAGCAACTGGTGTGGGTTAAATGGGCGGCCAGCATATTCATTCAATGCCACTAAACCGGCGACGACAGAGCAGGCACTGGAGCCTAATCCCGAACCGATCGGCATATTTTTCTCTAATGTCATGGTAACGGGCAGGTCTTTTCCCAGTCGTTGACAAAAAAGCTGCCAGCATTGGTAGACAATATTTTGTTTGGGATCGGCAGGTAATTTACTAACAAATCGTCCTTTATTATTCAAACTGAAACTATCAGCTTCACTTACGGAGACACAATCTCCAAGTAACGAACCATCAATGGGAGAAACTGCTGCGCCAAGCACATCAAATCCGACGCCAACGTTCCCGATAGAGGCAGGCGCATAAACCCTGATAACCATTAAACCCCCAATTTCCATGACAGAGTGCGTAATATATCAGCAAAAACGCCGGCTGCCGTGACATCATTTCCTGCGCCATAACCACGTAATACCAGCGGAATGGGTTGATAATAACGGGTGTAGAAAGCCAGCGCGTTTTCGCCATTTTTGACTTTATAAAGTGGATCGTTGCCATCAACGGAAACAATTTTCACTGTACAACGGCCTTGCTCAATTAAGCCAACATAACGTAAGACTTTTCCTTGTTCTGCGGCTTGTTCCGCACGTTGGCTAAATTCCTGATCCAGTTGTGGCAAACGTTGCAGGAAACTGTCAACCTCGCCACTGGCGTCGAACGATATGGGTAAAACGGGGTCAACATGAATATCTTCCAGTTCCAGTTCATAACCTGCCTCACGTGCCAGAATCAGCAGCTTTCGCGCAACATCCATGCCGGAGAGGTCATCGCGTGGATCGGGTTCAGTAAAGCCTTTCTCTTTGGCCAGTAGGGTCGCTTGTGACAGCGTCATACCTTCATCCAGCATACCGAAAATATAGGATAGAGAACCTGACAGGATGCCACTGAACTGCACTAATTCATCACCGGCATTAAGCAGATTTTGTAAGTTTTCGATAACCGGCAATCCAGCCCCTACGTTGGTGTCATACAGGAACTTACGTTTCGATTTTTCTGCGGCCTGACGGATTTGGCGATAATAAGCCATTGATAAGGTATTAGCTTTTTTATTGGGCGTGACAACGTTAAAGCCATCGCTGAGGAAGCTCGCATATTGTTCCGCAATCGACTGATTGGAAGTACAGTCCACAATGACTGGATTCAGGAGATGGTACTCTTTTTCAAGGCGGATCAGACGACTCAAGCTAAAAGGTTCAGTGGCTTCTGACAGTGCCTGCTGCCAGTTATTCAGGCAGATGCCTTGCACATCAGTCAATAAAGCGCGGGAATTGGCAATACCACAGACGCGCAAATCGATATGTTTCTGTTTGAGCCAGGTTTGCTGGCGACGTATTTGCTCGATCAATGCACTGCCTACACCACCCACACCGACAACAAAGACTTCAACAACCTGAGCAGTGTTAAATAGCATTTGATGGCAGAGACGAACAGCCGTAGTCGCGGCATCATTTTCAATGACGGCGGAAATAGAACGTTCAGAAGAGCCTTGCGCGATGGCAATGATGTTGATATTGGCGCGTGTTAATGCGGAGAAAAAGCGGGCAGAAGTTCCTGGTTGAGTACGCATACCATCGCCAACGACAGAAATAATGGCAAGATTGTCGATCACGTCGATGGGATCAAGCACACCATCTTTCAGCTCCAGATAAAATTCTTCTGTCAGTGCCTTTTGTGCTTTTACCAATTCTTTTTGTGGTACACAGAAGCTGATGCTGTATTCTGACGAGGACTGCGTGATTAGCACAACGGAAATACCTTTGCGTGACATGACGGAAAAGATCCGTGCCGCCATCCCGACCATACCTTTCATGCCAGGGCCGGAAACGTTGAACATTGCCATATGATCCAGATTGGTAATGCCCTTAATCGGCATGTTCTGGTCTTTTTGTCCATCATCAATGAGCGCATCGCCAATAAAAGTACCTGGTGCATCGGGATTGGACGTGTTTTTTATCAGGCAAGGAATTTGAAACTGGGCAATCGGGGCGATAGTACGAGGATGAAGGACTTTCGCACCGAAATAAGACAATTCCATCGCTTCTTGATATGACAGGCTTTTCAGCAAGCGCGCATCTTTCACCGCCCTTGGATCACACGTGTAAACACCATCTACATCCGTCCAGATTTCACAACAATTTGCCCGCAGGCATGCCGCCAATACTGCGGCTGAATAGTCAGAGCCGTTGCGTCCCAACACGACCAATTCACCATTTTCATTGCCCGCAGTGAAACCCGCCATCAGGATGATGTGGTCAGCAGGAATGTTAAGTGCCGCAATGCGTTTGGAAGATTCAGGGATATCAACGGTGGATTCGAGACAATGTCCATGTGCCAAAAGGTTCTTGACCGGATCAATAACAGTTACTTTATGACCACGAGCCTGTAGCACGGATCCCATGATGGCAATCGACAGTTTTTCGCCACGACAGATCAGGGAGGCATTAATGCTATCTGGGCATTGTTTTAACAAGGAAATGCCGTGCAGCGTCTGTTTAAGGCTGGCGAGCTCACGTTCTACTAGCCCTTTCAGACGTTCATGATCAAACCTGGGTTGTTGCTCTTTCAATCCTGACAGCAAATCCGCAAAGATTTGGGTAGCATCGCTCATATTAGAAACAATATCTTGCCCTGCAACCGTTTTTTCGATCATCGCCACCAGATGGTTTGTGATTTTTGCCGGTGCAGAGAGTACTAAAGCAACTTGCCCAAGGGATAACGCATTCTCGGCGATATCTGCAACACTCAGTACACGCTGGTGATTCGCAACTGAGGTTCCGCCAAATTTCAATACTCGCATTAATGTTCTTCTCCTGATTTCTGTCCAAAAAAAAGCCCGTATCTTGTAGGATACGGGCTTATTGTTGTTTTATGTGTATGCGTCAGCCCGCACCGCAACTCGTGGTTCCGGTGGTAATCGTGGTTGTAGTAATGGTTGTCATGGTGTTTGCAAGAACCATTTTTTTCGAGCTGATGTGGTGCATAGTTTCCTGTCTGTCTTTTTAATTCGCTTGACCCCCTATTGGTTAAATTAAATTGTGGTCAATGTCAAATATTTTTTGTAGTGAAAGAAGGAAAAAACGTCATTTTCCGTATCGAAATTATTCAAAATATAACCCAAATGACAAATCATTATTTGGTTAGTCAGCTTATTTAATAGCATTTAATTTTACAAAAAACATATTTTGTAATTATTTTGTCTTTATGATAAAAACGTGTCATCTGGATATTTCAGTGTCGAGCGAATCTCTTCAAGTATTCACGACATTTCAACATCCATTAACATAATTTATTCAAATTAATAACAAATGACCCAAATTAAAATTAACAATTACAATTAATGTTAACGTGCTACAATTGATTTTGATATGTATCAACAAAAGTTAGTTTTTTTAGAAGGCAAATGCATTACTAGCTGTTATATTGCTGTTAATAGACTAATATAGAAGCCTCGTTTAAATCGGGTATGTACCCTCTAGGAAAGCGACGCAAGCTTTAGCGTAAAACATATCAAAACGTTTATTTCGGGCATAAGCTGGTTTTCTGTCATTCAGAACAAGATCAGCATATTTTCTTTTAATAATAACAGCTTGTGTCATACAGATTCTGTTTTTTAGCGATTTTAGGTAGCAACCATGCAAACCCCGCACATTTTGATTGTTGAAGACGAAATTGTCACACGCAATACCCTTAAGAGTATTTTTGAGGCTGAAGGGTATGTTGTTTATGAAGCCAATGATGGTTCAGAAATGCACAACATTCTGTCAGATAACGATATCAATTTAGTCATTATGGATATCAATCTGCCAGGTAAAAATGGCTTACTGCTTGCCCGTGAATTACGTGAGCAGGCAAATGTTGCGTTGATGTTCTTAACCGGCCGTGATAATGAAGTGGACAAAATTCTTGGTCTCGAAATCGGTGCTGATGATTATATAACTAAGCCATTTAACCCACGCGAATTAACCATCCGTGCACGTAATTTACTTTCGCGGACAATGAACCTGAGTCCTCCAGGAGAAGAGCGTCGCCAAGTTGAAAGTTATAAATTCAATGGATGGGAGCTGGATATCAATAGCCGCTCTTTGGTTAGCCCGATGGGAGATCATTACAAACTGCCGCGTAGCGAATTCCGTGCGATGCTTCATTTCTGTGAGAATCCAGGAAAAATCCAAACCCGTGCAGAATTGTTGAAAAAAATGACGGGCCGCGAATTGAAACCTCACGATCGTACTGTTGATGTGACTATTCGCCGTATTCGTAAACACTTCGAATCGACACCAGATACTCCAGAAATTATTGCGACCATCCACGGTGAAGGTTACCGTTTCTGTGGTGATTTAGAAGAATGATTGATACCTTTTTATAGGTATATCTTCTAAATGGCGTATCTTAAAAAGCCCCGAATGTCTTATGGCATCAGGGCTTTTCTTTTAGTCGGTGCTTGCCTCAGTGGTGAGTTATTCACTCTTTCCACGGCATAATCGGTACAGCACTGATTGCATTTTTAGGGGAACCATCGATCACTTTGTCAGAATAAGTTAAATAAATTAGCGAATTACGATTTGGATCGTAGAAGCGTACAACCTGCAATTTTTTAAATACCAAAGAAGTGCGTTTCTGGAAGACAACTTGCCCTTTCTTAGGCGATTTCTTTATCTTATCTGCCAATTCAATCGGGCCAATTTGCTGGCAAGATATGGCTGCATCAGAGGTATCTTCTGCCAATCCCAATCCTCCCTTAAGTCCTCCAGTTTTGGCTCTGCTCAGATAACAGGTGACATTTTTAACGTCAGGATCATCAAAGGCTTCTATCACTATCTTGTTATCAGGGCCAAAAAGTTTGAACACTGTGTCAACAGAGCCGATCTCTTCAGCATGCAAAGCCGCAGGAGAAAAGAGTAAGGTAGCCGCTATCACCAATTTCTTCATTGTTACCATATATAGTCCAATTGAATTAAATAAATACAGTGAAAAGATCTCTCATTCACATATAATGTAACGCAATAAATTTAATTAAATCATTTCCAATGTGAATGTATCTGTGATGGAAAATCAGGGCATTATAGCTGAATATACACCCAAGACGAGTAAGTAATGGTCTTTAAAAAGTTATGCCATTGGCGTTAGGTCAACATCCCGCACGTCAGTAGTAAATATATTTACTCTTATAATTCATATTATTGGCTTATTTATCAAGACAAGGCTTGACATATTACCGATTCTGCTATTAATTTATTCCAAGCAAAAGCTTGTTTAATTCATTGAGGGTTTGTTGATAACATTAATGCAACAATCAATATGCCTAATAGAATTATCTTGGCATATTGTACCTAAAGAATAACTAACCAATAGTTATAGTAAACATTAACAATCAATTGCTGGAATAGGTATACGGCAACAACACTCAGGGAAATTATAATCTAGGTTTATTTTGGGAAAAGTATAGGTGTTGATTATTGATCAAACTACACAATATCTGTTTTTAGGAAAAAACTTTTAGTTTTCAAACTAATAAGTTGTTTTACATTTATATGATTTTCTTTTTGTCTTAATGACTGAGGGAGATGTATGGATCAAACCAACATCATTCGAGACTTGCTGCATTGGGTGGATAATAATCTGGATCGGCCATTATCTCTTGATAACGTTGCAGCAAAAGCAGGTTACTCCAAATGGCACTTGCAGCGCATGTTCAAGGAGGTAACAGGCCAAGCAATAGGTTCTTATATCCGTGCGAGAAGATTATCCAGAGCCGCCGTCGCATTACGTTTAACCAGCCGTCCTATCTTGGACATTGCCTTGCAATATCGCTTCGATTCTCAACAAACTTTCACAAGAGCTTTTAAAAAACAGTTTGACCGAACACCAGCAGCCTATCGTCGTAGCGAAGAGTGGTGCGCAAAAGGAATACATCCTCCTATCTTGCTGGATAACAAACCTCTGCCAGAACACAAATTTGTCACATTGGAAGAGAAGTCACTTATCGGCACTGAGCACACGTGCAGTTACACGCTTGAGCAGTGGTCAGAAGATTGCAAGAATATGCGTCATGAGTTTTGGATTAACTATCTACAGGATGCAGAAGTATTACCACCGAGACTTTATGGATTACACCATACGACCCTTTGTACGGAGAGTGAAGATGAACAGACAGTGTTCTATACCACAGCTATAGAACCAGAATATGCTACCTTTGATACCAAAGATAGCCGTCCCGTCGTCTTGCCGAGTGGAGATTATATTTCATTCAGTTATTTTGGTGATAAAGAGCAGTTACAAGAGTTTCTCTTTACAGTTTATGGCGTCTGTCTGCCTACACTAAACATAACTCGCAGAAAGGGATACGATGTCGAGCGATATTACCTCACCAACCTTGAATGGAAAAATCTTGGGGATGAGACACAAAATCATATTGTGGAATTTGAGTATCTCATCCCAATTGAACGTTAACCTTGTAATTCATCCAAGGCGGGCATATCCAGATGAGTGATATCGCCCGTTGTTTCAACTATCCAACCTGGGGCCAGCCACGGGCTATCCTGATAATCCACCCGTGAGATGGAACAGTTTCTCAACCGTAGACGGCGTTCTGAGTTAGCGGGAAGGCCCAGAATAGAGCAGATCAAACCGACGAGTGCTATTCCATGACTGACCAACAGTGGACGACTACCCGCAGGCAGGTTAAGGCAATTTTCCAGTGCGGCCCGCATACGGGTAGACACTTCATGCATCGATTCACCTTCTGGGATCCGTCCATTTGGTGTACCATCAACAAGACTTTTACGCCAGGATTCTTCTTCTGATGTGAGAGACGTTAGTTCTCGATTTTCCAGAACGCCCATATTTAACTCTCGCAGGCGTGGTTCCAGTATGACGTCGCAGCCACAGGCTTTCGCGATGATTTCTGCTGTTTGGCGTGTCCGACCAAGGTCACTGGTGATAACATGGGTAATGTTTTCTGATTTAACTCTCTGCGCGACCAAGTGAGCTTGGCGCCGACCAGTTTCAGTCAAAGGACTGTCAGATTGCCCCTGAATACGACGAGCCACATTCCATTCGGTTTCGCCATGACGAACAAGATAGACCTGTAACATAGTTATTTTCCGTTATACTGCATCATGAAATAATTCAAAGGATAATTTATTTATATGTACCACGTTATTGCAGCAACAACTAACCCTGCGAAGATAAAAGCGATTAGCCTTGCATTCGATGATGTTTTTGGCCCAGGCACTTACCATATCGAAGATGTTAATGTAGACAGTAGTGTACCTCAACAACCCATGGGTAATACTGAAACCCGCACAGGTGCCCGTCATCGGGTTATGGCTGCTCGCCAGGTCCGGCCAGAGGCTGATTTTTGGGTTGGCGTTGAAGCAGGAATTGAAGATGATATGACGTTTGCCTGGATGGTTGTTGAGCATAAACAAATTCGGGGAGAATCGCGTTCTGCTAGTTTGATGTTGCCAGAAAAAGTCCTGGAAGGCATTCGTCAAGGACGCGAACTTGGCCATGAAATGGCGGATGTTACTGGCGTCGATAATATTAAGCAGAAAGGTGGTGCGATTGGCTTTTTTACCCATGGTATTCTGACGCGTACCAGCGTTTATCATCAAGCTCTGATACTGGCTCTGGTGCCTATCCATCATGAAATTTACAAAGAGTCGAATAATTAATCTTAACGGTATGTCGTTGTTTGGGGGCGCGATTAGACGGCCCCCGCTGCATTATTTAATTTGTTATTTTATCGTGGTTATTGTCAATCAGTTAGCAACTGATTTTCCAGCCATTTTTTAACATGAGCCGGTGCGTTCTTTAAGCTATTAGAACCACGTGTAATTGTCGCAATGCCAACGCCTAGCCCATTTTTCAGTTCGCGCTGGTTCATTTGCCCACGCATCAATTCCTGAATAATCCGAACCCGAGTTGATAAAGCGGTACGTTCATCGGGAGTCAATAATAGCTGCAAAATAGAATGTTGCAAATTTTGTTCAAATGCTATTTTTAACAACTCAACAAAAGTGAGCCAGTCATCACTATCTTCCGGAGAAAGCGCCGGATCAATCAAATGATTTTGTGCCATAATTCACTACCATACTATTGAACTAGTACGGTAGCATACCATATTTATTTTAAATTAATAACGTCTTTGCCATTCCGCATTTGTCAGCACATTTGGCATTTTCCCCATAAAATTATGGTAGAACATGTCGTAGGCAAGAACATTTTTGACATAAGAGCGCGTTTCCGCAAAAGGAATGCTCTCAATAAAGGCGATGGGATCGATGTTCCCAGCGGTGTTAGCTAACCAACGCTCAACATTTGCAGGGCCGGCATTATAAGCGGCACTGGCAAGAATACGGTTACTGTCAAAACGCTGGTAGACTGATTCCAGATAAGCGGTGCCAATTTTAATATTCGTAATCGGGTTCATTAATTGATTGCTGCTGACATAACCCTGAATTTTCCCACTCTTCACGGTATGTTCGGCGGTTTTGGGCATGATCTGCATTAATCCACTGGCTCCTTTGGAAGAACGGGCCTGTGGATCCCAGGCACTTTCCTGACGGGCAATTGCCATAGCATAACTTTGTGAAATATTTTTATCTGACGTGAAGTTTGCAAATTCGTTTTGCCACGCCATCGGGAAACGCTCTTCAAGGTGATCCCACATTTTTCCCGCAATGGTAGCTTGTACACTGAATGCGGGCCAGTGCTGCTCAAATGCATAACGAGCCAACTGTTCTTGTTTCACGCGATCTTGCGAAGCAACCAGGAGGAGCCATTCTGATCGTGCCAAATTATCCATATTCCAATACAGCAGCTCCCGGATGCGTTTAATTGCTGGCATATTGGCAATGGAACGATCGGGTCTCTCTGATTTATTGATGGTCAGAGGATAAGAAATATGTAATTTCTGGGCTGCCACCATGGGATAAAAACCACGATGTTCGGTCAGTTTACGTAATATCGCGTTACCTTCTGCGCTTTTCCTTTGATTGAGCAGAATAATAGCACGCCAATATCGCCACTCATCTCGTTGCAACGTTTTTTGCGGCAACAACGAAATCCATCTTTCAAGCCCAGAATGATCGCCATCCCTCAATGCTAAGCGAGCACGTCTCTCAATTAATTTTATAGAGTGTGAATCACGAATAGTATCATCCCGCCATTTTGCCTGCTCTGGTGTAATGTCTCCCATCAATTGCCATGCGACAATATCTTTTAATTGCTGTCGTTCGGCGTCATTCATCTTTTGTGCGCGAACAAGTGTAGGGATGCTTACTCTGGCAAGTTCAGCATTTGTGCGGGCAAATCGGGAAAAGTTCGTTATGATAACTGAGCGGGTGAAGTCGGTTGGTGTGGCAGTTGTGGCAAATTGTTCAATGAATACTGGATCATGTTGCAGCTTCAGTAAATTCGTACTCAAGCTTTGATGACGCAATGGCAAGCGTTTGGCAAGATAGGTAACAAGAGGGGTGTTATTGGCTTTCATCGCCAATTCGATACGTTGCAAAATTAAATTTGTAGACAGGTATCCAGCCTGATCCCAAGCAGCAAGTAGTTTATCACAACTATCAGGTAATGAGTTGCCATTGAGCCAAATTTCTTGAGCACCTTGCCAGGCGACTTGTTGGTGTCCCGTAGCCCATTGCGAAAAGTAATAATCACAGCGTTCTGCAACTGTATTTGGCGGATTAGGACTGAATACCAGGATGCTGCTCCAATCACCATTGTTTGCCAGTACATGGATAAATCGTGATGCCAGCGAACGTGCTGGTGGCAAGGTAGGGTGAATATTAATAAAGTGCTGAACTTGCTGAGGCGTGGACGTTGCCAGATCCTGGGATAATTGACGATATTCGAGATAGGGATACAGGGGATAATTTTTCAGCGTTGGCATCAGACGTGCCACTTCCGCGCTATTTTTTGCATCCCATGCCTGCTTTATTGCTTGATATCGTTGACGTTGGGCATCCAGAGAATCGGCATGTGCCGCTCCAGCAACAACAGAAACCATACTCACAGCCATTATGAAATGCTGCCACTTACTCATTGCCACATACCCCTTCGGAAGACTACTATCAGTGTCCAATTACCCTGTGTCTAAATGCTTTGCTCAGGTGCGTTGTCCAAGTGAATTGTTAAGATGTTATGTAATTATAATCATATTATTGATATGAGTTATTACAATTGTCATACCAAATGGAAAACACTGAAAAAGTGTTATTTGATAATAGGATAGGTAAAATACGCCATCCAAGCTCGATAAACACAAATGATTTTTGAATCAAAAGGCAACATTTATTTGCTCCAGGCGTGCGGAATCTCAGCAGGAACTGCGGCATATTAAAATTGAGACGTAATAAAGCCGCAGTTAAGCGGCACTAGAAAAGAGAAATCCGTACGAGGTGGGTTGGGTTATTCGAAAAAATGATTTGCGCCAATCAATGAAATCAATCGAGCCAAAACCTCGTCCATCACATCGGATTCAGCTTCAGTGACAAACTGAGATTTTCTGTCTTTCCATGACAATGTTTGAATCAAGCTTGCAGCAACAACGCTTGCTTTTTCCAGATTATTTACTGGCACTTCAGTCATTCCGCCACGGATACTTGTACTAATTGGACATATAATGACTAACCCAGTTTTTTTATTGTATTCCTCACTTGAAAGAACAAGTGCCGGTCGGTACTTACCGATCTCTTTTCCTTTAACGGGTTCAAAATCAAGGAAAATTATATCATTTCTTTTAGGTAAGTAAGGTGACATTATGAACCTAACTCCGTGCTGGTCGTGATTGCTAATTCATCCACATGAGAATTATGCTCATTAATATCTGCAAGCAACGCACTCTCAGAGAAGATTTTCCTTTTTCTCTTTGGAGTTAAAATAATTTTTCCAGAATCAACCTGCATATCCAGCGCTTCACCGGTTTTCAGACCAACCTGATTGAGGATATGGGTAGGTATAATAATTCCTTGACTATTCCCCCATTTTTTAATGGCAGTAGACATACAAACCTCCATAGTGAATGTTTATACATAGTATATACTTCTATCTGTGAGAATGACAAGGTGATAAAAAAGGCAGAACAGCGATTACAGTGAGAAAGATCCAACTTCCTCAGTTGGCAAGTTAAAAAGAAGTCGTACAATACCAGATCCATTAAGCAGATAATCAAAAGGTAAACGACATTGGCTCAATTTGTTTATAGTATGCATCGTGTGGGAAAAGTTGTTCCTCCTAAAAAGCATATTCTGAAAAATATTTCTCTGAGTTTTTTCCCTGGAGCAAAAATTGGTGTTCTCGGCCTCAATGGTGCTGGTAAATCTACTTTACTGCGCATCATGGCGGGTATTGATAAAGAAATTGAGGGAGAAGCACGCCCACAACCGGGTATTAAAATCGGCTATCTGCCGCAAGAACCTAAGCTTAATCCTGAACATACGGTTCGTGAAGCTGTGGAAGAAGCTGTTAGCGAAGTTAAAAATGCACTGACTCGCCTGGATGAAGTTTATGCTGCTTATGCTGATCCAGATGCGGATTTCGATAAGCTGGCAAAAGAGCAAGGTGAGCTGGAAGCGATTATCCAATCCCATGACGGCCACAATTTGGATAATCAGCTTGAGCGAGCGGCTGATGCTCTGCGTCTGCCTGCATGGGAGGCGAAGATTGAACAGCTGTCTGGTGGTGAACGCCGTCGTGTAGCAATTTGCCAGCTGTTGTTGGAAAAACCAGACATGCTGCTGCTTGACGAACCCACTAACCACCTTGATGCTGAATCTGTCGCATGGCTGGAGCGCTTCCTGCACGATTATGAAGGCACAGTGGTTGCGATCACCCACGACCGTTACTTCCTTGATAACGTTGCTGGTTGGATCTTGGAGCTTGACCGTGGTGAAGGTATTCCGTGGGAAGGTAACTACTCTTCATGGCTGGAACAAAAAGATGCACGTCTGGCACAGGAAGCGGCGTCAGAAGCGGCTCGTCGTAAATCCATTGAGAAAGAACTTGAGTGGATCCGCCAAAATCCGAAAGGACGTCAGGCAAAAGGCAAAGCACGTTTAGCGCGCTTTGAAGAACTGAATAGTGTTGATTACCAGAAACGTAATGAAACCAGCGAATTGTTTATTCCGCCTGGCCCACGTTTGGGGGACAAGGTGCTGGAAGTCACTAATCTAACCAAGTCTTATGGTGATCGCGTACTGATCGACAACTTGAATTTCTCTTTGCCAAAAGGGGCTATTGTTGGGATCATCGGCCCGAACGGTGCAGGTAAATCAACGCTGTTCCGTATGTTGTCCGGTCAGGAGCAGCCAGATTCTGGTTCAATTACACTGGGTGAAACGGTTAAATTAGCTTCTGTTGAGCAGTTCCGCGATAGCATGGATGATAGCAAAACCGTTTGGGAAGAAGTTTCTGGTGGTCAAGATATTATGCGTATCGGCAACTTTGAAATTCCGAGCCGTGCCTATGTTGGGCGTTTTAACTTTAAAGGCGTAGATCAAGGCAAGCGTGTTGGTGAATTGTCTGGTGGTGAACGTGGTCGTCTGCATTTAGCTAAACTGCTGCAAGTTGGCGGCAACATGTTACTGCTTGACGAACCAACCAACGATTTAGACGTCGAAACTTTGCGTGCATTGGAAAACGCCCTGCTGGAATTCCCAGGCTGTGCGATGGTTATTTCCCATGACCGTTGGTTCCTTGATCGTATCGCAACACACATCATTGATTATCAGGATGAAGGTAAAGTCACCTTCTTTGAAGGAAACTTCAGCGAATACGAAGAGTTCAAGAAGCGGACTATGGGGGCGGAAGCACTGGAGCCTCACCGCATTAAATATAAAAAGATAAGCAAGTAAGTCTGGCAGAAAAAACGGCCTGATATCAGGCCGTTTTTTTGTTGATAGTAACTAACTTGTTGTTATTACGACACTAAAACTCGTTGTTCCAGTATGGATTCATAAGTCTTAGTTGCCTTTCCACTTGCTAAAGTGATAACGCTATCTACATGTTGCATCAGGCGTCTATCCTGGGAGGCAATGACAACCGTACCTTTCTGCTCATGGGCAATAAATTTAAAGATATTAATGAACGTCTGAAATGCCTGATGATCTAAATTGCGTGTTGGGTCATCTGCAAATAAATATTCAGGTCTTCTGACTATGGCTTTCGCCATTGCTGCCAATTGTTTTTCGTTTTCAGACAGTTCCCCTGGATAATAACGGCTTTTATCGCCTAATTTCACAATCTCCAGCGATTTTTGCGCGATTTTTTCGGCTTGCTCGCGAGCAAGTGACAATCCATAAGACGTTGATAATAACAAGTTATCTAAGAGAGTGAGTTCACTAAATAAATTGAAATCTTGGAAAATAAACCCACTATTTTCATGATGAAACTTTCCTAATTCCACATCATTCATTAGTTTCAACTTGTTATTATTAATTAATACATCTCCTTGATCTGGTTGTAACATACCCGATGCAATCGACAATACTGTACAGTTAGTCGATGCCTTCGGCCCTGTTATCAAAGTAATTTCACCTGGTATAATAGAAAATGTGATATTTGAAATCATTTCATGATTAACTGTAGCATCAGTTAAACCATATGAAATATTGATAACCTCAATCGATTTAAATTGATTCAAGTTCATATTCTCAACACAATTAGGTTAAAAGATTAAAGCTTTTTCCTTAAACATATGCTGTCTAAATTCATTCGTAATAACACTTGATATCCTTATGGTATTATGCGAATAAAAATAGTCTATATGCGAAACATCTTCACCAAGGATATACTCATCTTATGTCAATTATTATTTACAATGACTATCTAATAAATGAGATGTTTCTTAGTCTTGGAATAAAAAATCAAAAATATTAATGAATTATGCTTAAGGCAACAATGAAAAAATAAAAATAGCATAAATTCTTCTATTTTTATTCCACTTTTATAATAAGGGAAAAGTCATTTTATATTTTGTTAATATTTTAATGTTACTTATTATTACCTCCGTTATTG
>NZ_JADEUG010000014.1 GCF_015163665.1 Xenorhabdus sp. BG5
TATAAAACATTAATTACATAATTCACGTAATAACTATAATTTCAAAAATACTTGCATTTATATAATAAATTCATTCATGAAAGTATCTGAGTAGTCATCTTGATGCTAATTAACCTGAGATTTGCTTAAGAAGGGAACTAAAGTGCCTGAGGTACGATCAAAGTTTTTGCTAAAGAAAACAAAATCGTGGAGATCCTCAGGCATGTATAATTTAGAAGAACTTTATTGCTGTGTCGATGACTTTTGCCAAAAATTTATCCCTCTTTGGCATCAACAGCTCATTGAAAACGGATTACTCAAACGCCACCGCGAAGCTTCCCTCTCTCTCAGTGAGGTCATGATGATCCTCATTTTATTCCCTATGAGCCATTATCGTGATTTTAAAACGTTTTATATTGAACATGTAAAACAATATCTTAAGGCCGATTTTCCCGGATTGGTCAGCTATACCCGAATGCTAACCTTGAAGAAAAGGGCGCTTATTCCTTTATGCGCTTTTCTTTCATCACGCAAGGCGAAAACCCAAGGGATCGCTTTTATTGATTCCACCAAAATTGCCGTTTGTCACAACCTTCGTATTCCCCGCCATCGGGTATTTGAGGGCGTTGCACAACGGGGAAAAACTAGTACGGGCTGGTTTTATGGCTTTAAACTTCATCTGGTTATCAATGATTGCGGTGAACTTTTGGCCGTGAAGTTAACCGCAGGAAATAAAGATGATCGTCACCCTGTTAAAGCGCTGGCAAAAGGGTTAACGGGGTGTTTATATGGTGATAAAGGATATTTATCACAGGCCTTATGCGATGAATTAGAAGCTGAAGGGATCACGTTAATCACTAATGTCCGTAGTAACATGAAAGCAAAAGCGTTATCTCTCTGGGATAAGTTGATGTTAAGAAGGCGATTTTTGATAGAAACGGTCATCGACCAGCTCAAGAATATTTCTCAGATAGAGCATTCAAGACATCGCAGTCAGCTCGGTTTTCTGTTGGAAATGACCGCGGGTCTAATTGCTTATACATTCCAACCTAAAAAACCGAGCCTGAATTTACGGAGTTCTGAACTGGCTCTTCTTAAACAAAGCTGAGGTTAATTATCTTGGCCTATGTAGGATGACACTGACGCGCTGCGCTTGTCTTCTCCGATTGACCGAGCTAATACATTAGCCCGATAAATCGGAGAGCTGAAATACACCTGCCAGAGAAAACCTTTTTGCTTACATCCCACTATATTAAAGAAATAGGGATAAAACTGTTCACCCTATTCACCTTTGAGTATTTTCATTTAAATTCATACTGTTAAACGATGATAACTTGAAATCAAACTCATCACCACTCTTCACCCAACCGTTCACCTCAAATCTGAAAAAGGTGAACAGTGATGAAGACTTGTGAACAGTTTAAAAATAACTATTCACTCTATAATGCATTGATATATCTAATTTAAATTACAGAGTGAATAGTGGTGAATACTTTTTGATATTTCTTTGAAAAATTATTGTAATGAGGAAAAATTATTCTTCTGGCAGGTTATCTCTTGTTAGTTGTGGCAACCATTCGATGACGGTATCGATATTCAGGCTCAGATTGCTACGAATACCGTGTTTGCTTTTTTTGCGCAGGTAATGCTGACCGTATTCTGCTAGTGCACCCGGCATATCCATGCCAAAACGCGTTACGGAAATCGGTTTATTCAGGTTATTGCCCTTCATATAGGCAAGGTAGGCGTGATAAAGGTACTTACGGGGATTGAATGGCATAATTTCCGCATTGCCGATTAACAGGCCGTCAGCTTCATGGGACGCAATCAGGTAGCCGCAGAAATCAACCAGTGGATCGGTGCCGCGTTTGATATCCAATGCTTCTTCAGATTTCTGTTGTTCTGCCAGTAAACGCCTTGCGGTTTGTGGGTCAGCAAACCTATGCAGCAGATGCCGGATAATCACGGGCAGTTCTGCCGCGATTTTATCGCGCAGCAGTGTATCACGTTCATTTTCCGGTATAACTTCGGAAAAGTTGAAAATCACTCGACGCCGCGACACACCACCACTGCGATCACTGAAACTCATAGCATTATTATTCACCGCCAGCACCACCGCTGGAATACGGGTTGAATAGGGCTGTTTGTGCTTCGGATCGATGGCAACTTCATCCCCGCCTGTAATGGCCTTGATACCGGAACCATCGCCCACATAGCGGGTCTGATCTGGCAGGATAATCAGCGAATAACCGACAATCAACGCCCGCTCCCGTGGGTTTTCCAGAGCAGCCATACTGGCAGAAACGGTATTGCCTTTTCCTGCCAGCATTGAACAGATTTCAGCAAAGATGCTTTTGCCACTGCCACCTGCGCCGGTCACTTCCAGAAAAAGCTGCCAGTCGTAGCGGTTTGCTAACACCATAAACAGTGCTGCCAGTACCCGATCGAATTTATTCTCACAGTTGGCTGTTGCCCGATTCAACCAACGCCAGAATTGCGGCGCATGGTCTTTCAGGGTTTCCCCCGAAATGGGGGAATTGAATTCAACATCGTTGGCAAGCAGCAGCCAATCACTTTTACGATGAGGCCGGAACTGGCAGGCTTTCAGGTCAAACACTCCATTGTTGAACCCGATTAAGTGGCGTTCTGGCGGCTGCATCATGGGAAGCTGCAATTTCAGGGCATCCACCGCAGAGCTAATACCGTGCGGTGAGTACGGTAGTTTTTCTTCCATAAAGGCAGCAACCATTTCCCGTTTTAAATCACGGTCACTGACCGGACGCCAAACAATACCGTCATAGTGATGAACGGTTTCCGAAGCACCATCCAGTGCCAAATCACCGTTATAACGTGTCAGTAATACTTCTCCTCGTTGACTCGCTCCCATCTGGCAGAGTGTCAGCTTCGAAGGCTCTGCCTCATTGGACTGAGTAGCGGCTTTTTTCTTGGTTGATGCCGGTTGGTAAAGCCCCTGAGCAAAGATTTGTTTTGCTGTGTCTACACCGTGTTGTTGGCGGTAATCATCCCAATCGGCTTGGTACTCTGTCGGTGGCAACGTAACCCAACCATTAATCGCAAGGGCGGCTTTTTCTGCTGAGATCTTGCCGACATTTACTTTGGGTTTCCCGTTCTTATCCAGCTCGTCGGGGCGATGCCAGTCATTATCTGCTGCAATAATGGTTTTTATGTCCGGCCACCGCTCCCGAACGGCTTTGGCGACAGAGAACAAATTACCTGCATCCAGTGCCGCCAGAACAGTACCTTTATAGAGCTGGTTAACAGTGAGTGCTGTGGCGTAACCTTCGGTAATAATGACCGTATCCGGGTGCGCTTCCAGCGCTGACACGGGAATAAACGCGCCTTTTTTCTGGCTGCCGGACAGGAGTTTTTTCTCGCCATTGGGTGTGATGACCTGCGCCCCTGTGACTTTTTTATCCAGGGCTGTCAGTGCCAGCACGGTGGAATTATCGAACAGTAGTCGCTGATCAAGGTGTTGTAGACCCTTTGCCGCCAGATAGGGCGATTGCCCGGCGACAGTTTGTGCCATCAGTGCCGCCACTCTTTCGGCAATCGGCTGTGTGGGATAATGGGTTTCTTTGGCTGGCTTGGGTTCGGGCAAAGGTAGCGCCAGTATATTAGCAATAATTTTTGCCGCCTCTGTAATCGAGATCCCTTTGGTTTTTGCCACTAAATCCAGCCCGTCACCGTAGTTCGGGGCGTCACACTGGCGGCAATGCCAGTTGCCATGATGGTGATCATCGATAAAGTGAAAACGGTCGGTGCCACCGCAGACGGGGCAAGCGCCATGTTTTCCCTTGGCGGGAATGTCGATACCACATGCGGGCAGCAGATTTGCCCAGGAATACATGGCGGAAGTTTTCACTGTCTGGATCAAGTCAATCGGTTTTTGAGTGCCAGCTGTTTTTTGAACTGTAAATTTAGGGCGAGTTTGGGTATGCTGTGTATCAGCCATCATTTTTACCTTGCTTAATGATTGTTGGTGAAACGCCTCGCAGTGTTGGACGCACTTCGGGGCGTTGTGTTTTATATTCTGTTTCTTATGTCATAGTCTTTTCTGTGTTATGCCGCCCGTGATGCCGCAATACGCTGGGCGATCCAGTCATCAATTTCCGATTCAATAAAGGCTATGGAACGCGGGCCGATTTTGACCTGTTTTGGGAATTCTCCGTCGCTAATCAGTTTGTAGATCCACGCCTTGCTGTAACCCGTTCTGCGTTGAACTTCTGGCAAACGAATAAAACTTTCCTGCAATGCTGCCATTGTCATATTTTTTCTCCTGTTACTGTTACCGAGTCCCTGAGCGCTCATCGTGGACGTTGTTTGATGACAGGCGGATTATTCCAAAAAGCAAGACTTAATGAACAGCGTTAATTGTTTTTCTCCCGATGAAAATTAACGGGTTACAAATTGTACTAACGATTCTTTCTGTCACGCAGCGGTTTGGCGAAGTCATACGGTGTAATGGCCTTTTCCCGGTTGGCATCCAAATAATCCGCCCACCACTGCACCATCAGCCGCCGTTCGTCCAGATGTTTGGATGTATGAATATACGCCGCTCTAACGTTGTTGCGTTCGATATGGCTGAGCTGGCGCTCAATGGCATCATCACTCCACAGGCCGGATTCCCCCATCGCACCACGCGCCATTGTGCGGAATCCGTGTCCACAGACGTCGGTTTGGGTGTCGTAGCCCATATTGCGTAACGCACTATTGACGGTGTTTTCACTCATGACTTTCGCGGAACCATGATCACTGGGAAACATCACGTCACAGTTACCACTCAGTTTATGCAAGGCGTTGATAAGCCGAACTGCCTGATGGCTCAGGGGCACAATGTGATCGGTTTTCATTTTCATGCCGCGCTCTGAGAATCGAACGCCTTTGATGGGTTTTCGTGTGGCGGGAATTTTCCAGACCGCGTTTTCAAGGTCGATTTCCTGCCAGCGGGCAAATCTCAGTTCGCTGGAGCGGACAAATGTTAGCAGCGCCAGCTCTACCGCAATCTTGGTCAGCAGGCGACCGCGATAGGCAGATAAGCGAGCCAAAAAGTCAGGTAAGTCTTCGTGGTGCAGGGCGGGATGGTGACGAGATTTTGTGGTAGTGAGTGCGCCGGCCATATCATTAGCCGGGTTGGATTCTAGAATATCGTTCTGGACGGCATAGCGCATGATAGCGGTGACACGTTGTCGTAACCGCTGGGCGATATCGTGTTTGCCCTGTTCATCAATGGCTTTGACTGGCGCTAAAAGCTGGCTGGTGCGCAGTGTGGTAATATCGCGGGCGCCGATATGAGGAAAGATATACTGCTCAAGGCTCCGTAGGATGGTTTCGCGGTGGCGGTCGCTCCAGCGCTTGTTGCTGGCGTGCCATGCACGGGCGACCTGTTCAAAGGTATTTGTTTTGGCAGGCGAGGGGGCACAGCGTTTCTCGGCTTTGGGATCGATGCCTTGCGCCATCAGCTTTTTGGCTTCATCGCGTTTAGCGCGGGCATCGGCTAGCGATACCGCCGGATAGACGCCAAATGCCAGACGGTCTTCTTTCTTGTCGGTGGGGCGGTAATACTTCATACGCCAGTATTTTGAGCCGCGTGACGAGACTTCTAAATAGAGACCACCGCCATCGGCAAGTTTGTAGGTTTTTTCTTTGGGTTTGGCAGTTTCGATTTGTCGTGCGTTTAATTTCATTATTAAGGGCATTCCGGTAATCGAATGGTAGGTGCCCCGAATTATGCCCTTCGCTGCATCTTGATTGCAACAGACGAAACTAGACGTAAAAATAAGAAAGGGTATTGATTTTATTGGGTTTGAGAGAAATTGTTTGACTGGGCTGGACTTCACTGGAAGTTGAAGTGGTGCCCGGAGGCGGAATCGAACCACCGACACGGGGATTTTCAATCCCCTGCTCTACCGACTGAGCTATCCGGGCTAACGGGGCGCATTAAACCGTATTCAGCCCAATCCGTCAAACACTTTCTGCATAAATTTATCCATATGCTTTTAATTCACACAATCAGCTATAAATCTAAACAAGATGGAGAGACAATCGTCTCCCCATCGTTATTTCTCTATTATCCGCTAATTGGTTATCAACTATCTGCGATAGTTTTTCTGTGCATTGTTCACTTTTATCAAGTAGCGACGTGATTCAGCAGCAGGGTGTTTATTGGTCAAGGTTGAATAAACATCACCGGGTTCCATTGAGTTGATGATTTGAACCGCCTTCTTTCTATCATTGGAAAATACGCGCAATACACTACCTGCTCCGCCATTGTAAGCCGTGATAATGGCATACCGACGTGAGGTAGCGTTTTTGATTTCTCCTAAATAGGTATTTTGTAATATTGATAGATAGGCGGTGCCGGTATCAATGTTGTTCTCAGGATCGAAGAGATAATTGCGACCAGGCTGGCCTGATTTTCCTTGCATTTTGAAAACATCCCGTCCGGCAGTGTGTTGCATTACCTGCATAAGCCCCAAGGCATCAGAACGGCTGACGGCATAAGGGTTAAAACTGGATTCGGTCTGCATGATGGCAAGGATCAGAGATTCATCAACGCCATATTTTATGGATGCTTTGCGAACGATAGAAAGATATTTATGGGCACGTTTATCCAAATGGTTGGGAACCAACTGTATGGTGACTGACCAAATGACGTGTAATCCCGATTGACGCTTTTGCAATTTATTTTGAATCAGATAATTGGCAAAATGACGTGCACGCCACTCCCAGCGAATGGGCTCACCAGTGTTATCCAGAACCTGTCCATATAGAAAGGGTTCTTTGCTGATCTGAATATCGTTGGCGTCGGAATAAAGATCGATAGTTCCTGGATCATCTCCCATCAGCAAAGTCGTAACAATTGCTTTGCGTAAATGTTCAGTGGGTTCAATGGGAGAAATGGTTTCAATCGTAATGTTTCCCGTCTCAAAATTGATATGGCTGCGGGTTTTATATTGATCTGTATATTTAACGTAATCTTTTGGGCCTGCGATTAAAACTTCCTGCAACCCCCAAATATTTTCAATATTGTGGGCAAATTGTCCCATCAAAATATCGAATCCATTGGTGTCTTTTATATATTCATCGCTGTATTCAACATCTTTTTTGCTAGAACAGGAAATTAGAAGTGGGGCAAGGAGGATCAGGGCCAGCAGTCTTTTCATTTTACAATGCCGTTGGATATTAATGCCGTTAGATATTGAAGCTTCAATCAACGTTTAGAGCCATACAAAATGGCTCTTATTTTGCCAATCTATACTAATCGAATAGTAATATTATTGTTCCGGAGGTGTATAACCGTCGATTTTAATGTCATGTCCTTCAAACAGGAATTTCACCATCTCTTGTTCAAGCAGTTTGCGATCTTCTGGATTCATGGTATTGAGTTTTTTTTCATTAATTAGCATGGTTTGTTTACTCATCCATTGTTGCCATGCTTCTTTTGAAATCTCATTGAAAATACGCTTGCCCAATTCCCCTGGATAGAGCTGAAAATCTTGGCCTTCCGCTTCTCGTTGTAAAAAAGTGCAAAAAATCGTTCTGCTCATAATTAATCCTCAAAATAGTGGGCAACTTAACCCAATTGTTGCAAAAGGTACTCAACGGGAGCTGCCAATCCAATAGTTGCTGGCTGACGTAAGTTATACCAAAGTCCCTTACTTTCATCCATGCAGGAATCAAAAGTTAAGATATCGATTTTAATCGGAACGATATCTAAATGAAAATGGCTGAATGTGTGGCGAAATGCTGTCAGTTGTTCAAGTTTGCCGTGTGAGATACCTGAGTTTTTCAGCCATTGTTCCAGTGATACTTGATCAGCAAATTGTGGGAAAGCAAACAAACCACCCCAAATACCAGAAAGTGGGCGCTGCTCCAGCCAGACCCTATCGCCATGTTGCATTAATAAAAAGTAGGCTGTTTTTTCAGGAATGCTTTGTTTCGGTTTTTTCCCCGGATAGTTTGCCCAACTATGATTGGCATAAGCGATACAACCCGTATTAAGTGGACAAATCTCACATTTTGGTTTGCTGCGGGTGCAAACTATAGCGCCCAAGTCCATCATCGCCTGGTTAAAATATTCGACACTTTGCTTGGGAGTTACGCGCGTGCTGATATCCCATAACTGGTTTTCAACGTCTTTTTTCCCCGGCCAGCCGTCAACAGCGTAGCAGCGAGCCAAAACACGTTTCACGTTACCATCAAGGATCGGGAAATGCTTGCCTTGGGACAATGAGAGAATGGCTCCGGCAGTTGAACGCCCTACACCGGGCAGGGCAACAACATCATCAAAGGTCGTCGGAAATTTACCATTGTGTAATGTCACAATCTGTTGTGCGGCTTTATGTAAGTTACGGGCACGGGCGTAATATCCTAAGCCAGTCCATAAGTGGAGAACCTCATCCAGTGGGGCAGCAGCCAAAGAAGTAACATCGGGAAAACGTGAAATAAATTTTTGGAAATAGGGAATGACTGTCGCAACTTGAGTTTGTTGCAGCATCACCTCTGAAAGCCAGACGTGATAGGATGTTTTTTCCAACTGCCACGGCAGAGTTTTGCGGCCGTAGCGGTGATACCACTCAAGTACCACTTGTGAAAATTGCTCAGCTTCCATCATTAGAATAATTGTCTTTATATCTGGTAATTGTTTTGTGAGCGGGATTGCAACATAGTGTAACCTCAGTGTAAACCCGAACTTTGTTTCGAAGCAGTACGCAACATAGCATTAAAGTTGTGCTTATGAACACTGAACTTGATAAACTCAGCCATCTTTGCATAATTGCGCTCTCTTTGGGTACTCCTGCGGTATATAACGTCCCGGATGCCTGAAAAATGTCTTTAAAACTGACAAAAGTACCATGATAAATAACGTAATTTCACCAGAATATAATGAAAATGGCAGGGCGTTGCGCCGTGTCCGTAGTTTTGTGCGTCGGCAGGGGCGGTTAACGAGTCGCCAGCAGCAAGCGCTTGATAATGTGTGGCCAGAGATGGGCGTGGACTATCAGGCAGAATTGTCCAATATGGAAGAGATCTTTGGCCGCAAAGCCCCTGTTGTGCTGGAAATCGGTTTTGGTATGGGCGCATCATTGGTCACAATGGCAAGCGAAAATCCAGATAAAAACTTTTGGGGAATCGAAGTTCATGCGCCGGGAGTTGGAGCGTGTTTGGCATCCGCAGAAGATGAAAATCTCAGTAATCTGCGAGTGATGTGCCATGATGCTATCGAAGTATTGAACAACATGATCCCAGATCAGAGCCTGGCAATGGTTCAGCTTTTCTTCCCTGATCCGTGGCATAAAGCGCGTCATAACAAGCGTAGAATTGTGCAGCCTGAATTCGCTCAATTAGTGAGAAGTAAGCTGGAAATTGGTGGTGTTTTCCATATGGCGACCGACTGGCAGCCATATGCAGAGCATATGCTGGAGGTGATGAGCGCAGCAGAAGGGTATCGCAACTTATCGGAAAACGGTGATTATGTGCCACGTCCTGAGTCGCGCCCGGTCACAAAATTTGAGACGCGTGGTCAGCGGTTAGGTCATGGCGTATGGGATCTAATGTTTGAGAGGGTAAAATAATGGCTAAAAACCGTAGTCGTCGTCTGCGTAAAAAATTGCGTATTGATGAGTTTCAGGAATTGGGTTTTTCAGTAAAGTGGAATTTTCCGGCTGATACCTCCGTTGAGGTTGTTGATAGCACGGTTGATGCCTTGATTGAAGAACTGATCGAGCCAAATGGCCTTGCTCTGGATGCCAGCGGTTATTTGCAATGGGAAGGTATTGTCTGTCTGCAAAAAATCGGCAAATGTACGGAAGAACATCGCCAGTTGGTTGAGAATTGGCTGAAAGATCGCGGTATGGAAGACGTTATCACATCAGAACTGTTTGATGTGTGGTGGGATTGATTCGCTGTTGCATTAAGAAAAAGCGTATTACGTAAAAATAGCGCTGTATGCAGGGGCTCTTTAGGGGCCCCTGTTTGTCTGGAGAAAACGTGGTGAAGGTAAGGTTCTCTAATTCGTTGTTGGCAGATATCTTAGAAGAAGTGCGCCCTTTGATTGGTCAAGGAAGAGTCGCGGATTATATTCCTGCTCTGGCAGAAGTTCCGGCAGACAATTTGGCAATGGCCATTTGTACGGTCGATGGGCAAATTTTTAAAGCGGGAGATGCAGAAAAACGCTTCTCCATCCAATCCATTTCTAAAGTGTTGAGCTTAACATTAGCGATGACACGTTATAAGGAAGAGGATATCTGGCAACGGGTGGGTACGGAACCTTCGGGGCAGCCGTTTAACTCATTGGTACAGTTGGAGCTGGAAAAGGGAATTCCCCGTAATCCTTTTATTAATGCGGGAGCCTTGATTATTTGCGATATGCTGCAATCTCGCTTAAGTGCCCCTAAGCATAGAATGTTGGAGTTTGTCCGTAGCCTCACCGGGCAAAAAAGGATTTGCTATGACGATATCGTTGCCCGCTCAGAGATGGAGCATTCCAGCCGCAATGCCGCGATAGCTTACCTGATGAAATCATTCGGTAATTTTGAGAATGATGTTATTACCGTTTTGCAAACATACTTCCAATACTGTGCCTTAAAGATGAATTGTGTTGAATTGGCTCAATGTTTTATTTATTTAGCCAACCAGGGGAGAATGCTGGGTTCTGGCCAACAAATTTTGAGTCTTCGACAAACTCGCCAGATTAATGCGCTTATGTTGACATGTGGTATGTACGATGGTTCTGGCGAGTTTGCTTTCAGGATCGGTATGCCAGGGAAATCGGGTGTGGGTGGCGGCATTATCTGTGTGGTGCCGGGAGAATTTACGGTTGCAGTATGGTCGCCTGAGCTGGATAAATCCGGTAACTCATTGGCAGGTTGTGCAGCACTGGAAAAATTAGCCGGGCGTATTGGACGCTCTATCTTTTAACCTGTCAGTGTTTTAACTTTAGAAATCAGGAGAAGGTATGTTACGCAGGATCACGATTGCTGCAACATTGATATTTGTGTCTCAAGCCATTGTTACTCAGGCACAGGCGAATTCTGAATGTCATGCGACGCTTAATGATGACATTATTGTCACGCCAAATTCTGTCCAGATTACAGGGGCGAGTGGAAACTTAAAGATATTGCCTGATGGTTCCATAACCAGAGATGGTAAGGTGTTATCGCTGGATACAGGACAACGTAGTAAAGCCCAACAATATCAACAGACGATCCGTCAGGATTTACCTTGGGTTAAGAAAGAAGCGCTAAGTCATTTGGCGAATGCACGACAGTCACTGGATAAAGTGGTGGTCGAAACAATGGGTAAAGAAAGTAATATCCGTAACCGTCTATCTCAATTGGAATCTGGCCTCAGTAAACAAGTTGATAAAGTGATTGAAACCCGTGCTAATGGCTTTGCTTTTAATGCTCAGGCAGTCAAGCAGGTAGAACCTGAAGGCAAAAAACTGATTGAACAGAGCCTTGGCGGTATCTTGCAAGATAGCATTAATGAAATGAGCCGGAAAAATAGCGAGCAAAATGGTGATGGCAAACAGATGCTAATGTCTCTTCTTGGCGGGTTAGGCGGTATGCAAAATGGTTTTGATGCAGAATGGAAAAAGCAGGAGCAAGAATTAAAACGCTTAAAAGTGGAAGTATGTAGTAAAGCCAGTCAATTAGAACAACAGCGCATTAGTCTTATGAATGCGATTAAGTAAAATAGTTTTTTACCCTACAGGCAAATAAGAATCGATATGAAATTGATTCTTATTTTGTTGACATATTAATATTGCCACCTGGAATGTACGTCACCTTTTATTAATAGACTTAATTTAGGTGTCACTAATGAAAAAATCCTGCCAATTGTTATTGCATCACTGCTTTTTGCTACCCAATGCCGTTGCTGATGCCTTGTAAACTCGACTCACTTATTATTCCGAAACTGATATTGTTCCTAAATTGAAACAATCAGGCTAAATCATGATTTAGCCTTGCGACACAGAAAATCTACGTTAGGATATTTCAAAAGGCATCCAATGGGGGATATAAACATGATTATTCGTTCAACTGAATTTAAGAATAATGATTTCTTGAAAAAAGAGCATGAATTTAATCAATTTGATGGCAATGGTGATAACCGTTCCCCCGAACTTTCCTGGGCGGACGCACCAGCCGGAACCCAAAGTTTTGCGATAACTGTCTATGATCCTGATGCACCAACGGGTAGTGGCTTCTGGCATTGGGTCGCTTTCAATATTCCCGTTGAAACACAATCCTTACCTGCAAATGCAGGGCAAAGTGATGGTATCCAATTACCAATCGGTACAACTCAGAGCAGAAATGATTATGGTCTGTCTGGTTTCGGTGGTTGTTGCCCACCTGTGGGGGATAAAGCTCATCGCTATATTTTCACTGTACATGCTTTAGCGGTAGAAAAATTACCGGGAGTTGATGCTGAAACAACAAATGCCGTTGCGCGTTTTATGATCCAGGCCAATACCCTGGCAACAGCATCTATTACCGGCTACTACCAGCGTTAACTGATTAATCATTCTTCCGTTTCCAGTAAGGGGTATCAATATGAGCAGCAAAAAAATTCAATGGAACTATGGATTACAGCCGGAAGCGGTAGAGATCCTTTCTAATAATGGGGGCATGATCGTCTGCCCAACCAAAGTTGGCTACATTATCATGACATCCGATGCGCAAGGTCTGGAGCGTAAATTTGAGGCTAAACAGCGTAATCGTAACAAGCCCGGTGTTGTATTATGTGGTTCTTTGGAACAGTTGAAAGAGCTGGCCCAACTTAATGCGGAAATTGAAGAACTTTATCAAAGACATTGGGATGAAGACGTACTGTTAGGTTGTATCTTGCCGTGGAAAGAAGAAGCGATAGCCCGTATCCCAGATGATGGTTCTAAAGAACTGATGATGGATCAGCGTGGTACGAGCTGTTTCGTCATTAAATTTGGTAAGCCTGGCGAAATCCTGGCAAAAGAATTGTGGGAAGAATATGGCAAGTTCTCTTTTGCCAGCTCAGCTAATCCATCAGGTAAGGGAAATCGCGGTTTGGTTGAATGTATCGGTGAGAGGATAGAAGAGAGGGCCGATCTGATTATTTGCGCTAATGACTATGTTAAATCTATTCAGCCAAATGAAACTGAGCAAACCCGTTATGAACAAGGTGTTATGGTTTCAATGGTCGATGAAAATGGTCAATTAGTTCCACTGCAACAAGGGCAACGTGATATTACCCCGTGTCCGGTGTTAATCCGCAAGGGATTGGATGTACATAAAATCATGGCGATGATGTCCGATATTTTCACTACCTGGGATTACCGCCACGGCAATTACTATTGATTAATATCTCTTACAGATAATATCTTTGGCGGGTGCTGTTGTGCCCGCATTGATATCTGTCGTTACGCTTTTTTTCCTCTCTCCAAATCTTGTCTAAGCTTACGTTGTAGAGAGTTTGCAAACTGTTGTACACGCGAAGATAGCGTATCCTCTGATTTAAACAGTATCCATGCCTGATAAATATCCATGTCCCATTCTGGGAGAAGCCGTACTAATTTACCTTCTGCCACGGCTTCATGGGTAACATAGTCGGGTAGATAGGCAATGCCAGCCCCAGCCAGAGCGGAATTCATTAGCGCCACACTGTTATTGATGCGAAATCGGCTACGTACTTCAATATCCAGCTTATTTCTTTCCTTACGGAATGGCAGGGAAATAGTATGTGCAGGGCCACGAAATAACAGATAATCGTAACGAGGAAGATCTTCGGGTTTCTCTATTGCGGAAAATTGGTTGATATAGTCTGGGGTAGCGTAAAGTCCCCAAGTGATATCAATTAAAGGCATGACAAGTGGATATTGTGGCGTCTCACGCCCTATGATGATGGCAATATCACATTGATCTTCTTCCATATTAATGGTTCTGTCGGTTAGTTCCAGATCAACGCTGATATGAATATTTCCGGCGACAAAGTGATTCAGGGCGGGGACAATACACTGGCTGCCAAAGGATACTGGAGCAATCAAGCGTAAACTTCCCATCGGTTGTTCATGGAAATTACGTATAAAATGTTCAGCGTTTTGGGCTTCGGTAAGGAGCCGCTGGCAGTATTGGTAATAACTCATCCCAACTTCGGTGACTTGAATTTTACGTGTAGTGCGGTTGAGTAATTGGGTACCTAATCTTACTTCTAATTGTGCAATCTCGCGGCTGACGGAAGACTTGGATAGCCTTAATGATTTTGCTGCTTCGGTAAAACTCAGTGTCTCTACCACACGGGCAAAGATCACCATAGAGGTAAGATTTTCAATATTATTCATGCAATAACCTGATGATTTACGCGTAGGAACCGTCCTATAACATATCACATATCCTGTAGTGATAGGTCAGATTCAATGGGTAAGAATTTCCCATTTTGTGAACAACTGTCCCATACTGGAAACAGTGAACCATACGATGGTATTTCCCTACGTTAAGGCATCGTAATCTTGTTAGGATGACAATCTATTGAGTCTGTTTTTATCTTTCAGAGGGCAATGTGAGATGAGCCAAACTATTACACAAAAAATTCTTGCACGGGCAAGTGGGCGTGCACAAGTCACTCCGGGTGAAGTGGTTTGGGCGAAAGTGGATATTCTGATGTCTCATGATCCCTGCACACCGGGTGTAGCCAGTGTATTTAAAAAGGAGTTCGGGCAAGATGCGAAGATATGGGATCCTGAACGCTTTATTTTAATTCCAGACCATTTTGTCTATTCAGCAGATCCACAGGCTAACCAAAATATTCGGGTTATGCGTGAATTTGCCGCTGAGCAGAACATAAAATATTTTTATGATGTCGGGACGCCTAATTATAAAGGTGTGTGCCATATAGGACTCGCAGAAGGAGGGCATATTCGCCCTGGCGAGGTATTACTGGGCACAGATTCTCATACTGTGACCGCGGGTGCTTTTGGGGCATTTGCCATTGGGTTAGGTATTACTGACGCCGCTTATGCGTTAGGTACGGGAGAAATTCCTCTTAAGGTGCCAACAACCATTCGGGTCAATTTTACCGGAACCAAGCCAGCCCATGTTTTGGCTAAAGACATGATTTTATCGGTATTGTCAGAATTGACGGTTGATGGTGCGACCTATCAGGCCATCGAGTTTGGTGGTAACGTCATTGATGAGTTATCGGTAGAAGAACGCATGACGATTTGCAATATGGTCGTTGAGTGCGGCGCTAAAAACGGCATTATGGTTCCCAATCAGGCGACTTTGGATTATTTGGCAGAACGCAATAATCTCCCGTTTGAAATTGTCTACCCTGACGAAGATGCACAATATAGCCGCGTGTTAAATATTGATGTTTCCACGATGCAGCCAAAGATTGCCAAACCCCATTCGCCAGATAATGTCGTTTCCATTGACCAGGTAGCCAATGTCGCCATTTCTCAGGCATATATTGGTTCTTGTACGGGGGGTAAGCTGGAAGATTTTGTTGCGGCAGCACGCGTTATCAAAGGGCATAAGGTAACTATTCCGACTTATGCCGTGCCTGCAACAAAAGAAGTTTTCCATAGGACGATTACCACCCAAATCGATGGCGTTTCTGTCTACCAAATTTTAAGCGATGCAGGTGTGAAACTCTCCGCTGAATCAGGATGTGCCGCTTGTTGTGGTGGCCCGCCAGACACGTTTGGCCGTGTCAATGATCCAATATCAGTGATATCCACCACCAATCGTAATTTTGTCGGCAGAATGGGGCATAAACGTGCCAACATTTATCTGGCTTCCCCTTATTCTGTTGCCGCGGCAGCGATTACTGGTCAAATAACAAATCCTGAGGAGTTTTTATGAGTGAGTTAAAGGAAAATATCATTCGGGGTGAAGTTTATGTCTTGACCGATAATATTGATACTGACCAAATCCTCTCAGCCGAGTATCTCAAGGTCAACCCTTCCACTCCTGAAGGGTATGCTCAACTGGCTTCGCTGGCGATGTGTGGACTGCCGGAAGGTTCGTTGCCTTTTATTGATGAAAGTAAAGGAAAAGCGAAATATCCGATCATTGTGGCAGGGCAGAATTTTGGTTGTGGATCTTCGCGTGAACATGCGGTTGCCGCATTAGGTGCTTCAGGTGTGAAAGCGGTTCTTGCTCAATCTTATGCCCGTATATTCTTCCGAAATTGTGTATCAACCGGAGAGTTATTGCCTGTTGCAGCTCAGGAGCGCTTGTGTGAAAAATTAGTCACAGGTGACAGTATTGAGATTGATATTGAAAACCAGACCGTTACTTTGCTGAAAGAGGGTGAAAAATATCGAACTGATCCTATTGGTGAACTTGCTAATATTGTCTCTGCCGGAGGGCTATTTTCTTACGCTCGTGCGTCGGGAAGAATTAAATAGTATGAAAAAACTGCACCCTGAATTTTAAGGTGCAGTTTTTTTCCTAAAGAAACAGCTCCAGTAAGGAATTCAGGAACAGTTTTCCGTGCTTAGTGATTTGCCAGTGAGTATCGCTTTCAGTGATATAGCCTTTCGACAAGGCTTCGTCGATTTGTGGGCGAATGACACTTTCTGGTAACCCAGTGAAATCACTGAAATCCTGACGTGGCATCGATTCCAGCAGGCGGAAACGGTTCATAAAAAATTCAAATGGACGATCTGCATTATCCACTTGATTTTGTTGATCCAGATAACGCCCCTGCATATAACCGCGTGGATGTTTGGTTTTCACGGTACGGAGAATACGGCCATCCGCAAACGAAATCTTGCCATGTGCACCACAACCAATCCCCAAATAATCACCGAAACGCCAGTAATTGAGATTATGCTGGCATTGATAACCTGGCTTGGCATAGGCCGACGTCTCATATTGTTGATAACCCGCTTCTGTCAGTAATTGATGGCCTTGGGAAAAAATATCCCATAGTGCATCATCATCCGGTAAAACCGGAGGACGGGAGCCAAAACTGGTATTAGGCTCAATCGTCAGTTGATACCAGGATAGATGAGGGGGAGATAACTCGATAGCCTGACGCAAATCATTCAGTGCTTCCTTGAGTGTCTGGTTGGGTAAGCCATGCATCAAATCCAGATTAAAACTGCGTAATCCAAGCCCGTTAGCTAATTTTGCCGCTCGTTTCGCCTCTTCTGGACCGTGAATACGTCCCAAACGGATAAGTTTATCTGACCCGAAACTTTGTACGCCGATGGAGATGCGATTAATCCCCGCCTGCTGATAAGCACTGAAACGATCGGCTTCCACGGTTCCCGGATTGGCTTCCATGGTAATCTCTGCTTGCGGCGAGAGTGGCAGTGCAGCCCTGACGCCATCAAGCAATCGTTGCATACCTTCGGCGCTTAACAGGCTCGGCGTGCCTCCACCGATAAAAATCGTTGATACTTCACGATCACCAATCATTGACAGATCCGCATGCAAATCCGCCAATAGATGATCAACATATTCCTGATGCGGCACATCCCCTTTTAAGGCATGTGAATTAAAGTCACAGTAAGGACATTTTTGCACGCACCACGGAATATGGATATAAAGACTTAGAGGAGGCAACTTAAGCATTACGCATGGCTTCCAACAACATGGCTAATGCTTTCCCACGGTGTGAAACGGTATTTTTCTGCTCACGAGTTAGCTCGGCAGCTGTACAGTTAAATTCAGGGGCATAAAAAATGGGATCATAACCAAAACCGCCTTTTCCAGCCGGTTCACGGGTAATCATGCCTGACCAGCGACCATGAAATACCAGAGGGGTAGGATCTTCTGCGTGGCGTAAGAAGACCAGCACACAATTGAATTGAGCCTGACGTTGTTCATCAGGAACATCGTGCATGGCTTGCAATAATTTTTCCAGATTCTCCTGATCGGAGGCATCACTGCCTGCGTAGCGAGCAGAATAAATGCCTGGCGCGCCACCTAATGCGTCAACAGACAACCCTGAATCGTCAGCAATTGCAGGTAACCCCGTTACTGCGGCGGCATGGCGGGCTTTGATGATGGCGTTTTCAATAAAAGTAAGGCCAGTTTCATCGGCTGGCTCCACACCTAATTCGGTTTGGGCCACGATATCTAAGCCAAAATCAGCTAATAAATCAGCCAATTCACGTACTTTACCTGCATTTCCCGTGGCGAGAACAACTTTTTGCATTGCCATTTATTTAATTAACCTGTATGTCCAATTAATTTATGTATCTTATTGATCTGTCTATCTTTTTATCCTGCAAACATGGCAGCCAGCCATCCCATGACATCGTAGCGCAGGGCATTGAGTGCGTAGAGAATAAGAATGACAATCATGGCAGAGAAATCAAGACCGCCCATTGAAGGGATAATGCGGCGGATAGGTGCCATGAGTGGTTCAGTTAATTGAATCAGGACATAATCTACAGGGTTGCGTCCCTGGCTGATCCAGCTTAATAACGCGCGAGCGATCACTAACCAGAATATGAGCTTTCCGGCAGCGGTCAGTAATTCAATCACGCCAAACAAGAATATGGCGCCGGAAGGAACGAGAAATTGCCCTGTGGCTAACCATATAGGCAACAAGATCTTGATAAGAATCAGCAGATAGGAGAAAAGCACGGACGCGGTATCAATGGGACCAATGGCAGGAATGAATCTGCGTAATGGGCGCACCACAGGTTGGGTAATTTTAACAATAAATTGTGAGAATGGATTATAAAAATCGCAACGTGCCCACTGCATCCAGACACGCAGCAGTAAAACGGCAATATATAACTCCAGAACGGTGAAAAAGACGAAATTTAAGAATTGCATGTAGCAGCCCTGATTGAATTAAACCAATTGAATTAAAATAATTTTTCCATTTCCTGTGCTCGGCGGATGGCTCCTTGCATGGCATTGGACACCATTTCAGGCAGCTTGCCTTCATAAAAAATGCGCAATGCTTCAGCCGTTGTACCGCCTTTAGATGTTACCTGCTCTCGCAGGATAGCAAAAGGAAGATCTTTTTGCGTTTCAGCAAGTTTAGCTGAACCTGTGGCTGCTTGCAGAACAAGTTCTCTGGCTGTTTCACTGTCAAATCCCAGACGTTCCGCTTCTTGTTGCATCGATTCCATGAACAGGAAGAAATAAGCAGGAGCACTGCCTGCGATGGCGATAATATCGTTGATACCGTTTTCATCATTTACCCAGCAGACTTTCCCGACACTGCGCATTAGCGATGCTGCAAAGTCGCGATCAGCTTGCCCGACATGCTCAGGTGCGAACAATCCACTCATCCCTTGCCCTACAAGCGAAGGGGTATTTGGCATGATGCGGATAATATTAAGATTATCCTGCAAAAACGTATAAAAACGGGACACTGGAATACCAGCAGCAATAGAAATAACCAGTTTTCCACTGAAATCGACGTATGAATGCAGTGATCTACAAACTTCGGCCAACATTTGCGGTTTAACCGCCAGGACGATGACATCGGCTTCTTGTGCGTAACGAATATTATCGCCTTGACTATTAATGCCATATTCTTTTGCCAGCACATCACGGCGGGTGGTTGTTGGAGAACAGACAGTGATGAGTTCAGCAGGATAATCTTTTCTGACTAACCCGGCAATGATGGCATGAGCCATATTGCCTGCGCCAATAAAGGTGATTTTACGATTTTCCATTAGATAATCTCGTCTATTAATCAGTTAATTTCAGGTATGTTAAGACTTGTATTGACGGGCACCGAATATTGCCGTTCCAATCCGAACCAGTGTAGAACCACAAGTAATAGCGGCTTCCATATCATCCGTCATGCCCATTGATAGTGTATCGACTTGGGGATACTGCGCTTTTAGTTCAATCAAGGCTTTTTCCATTTGGCGAAAAGTGGCTATTTGGCGTTCAAAGTTGCTTTCCTGTGCCGGTATTGCCATCAAGCCGCGCAATACCAAATTAGGTAACCCATCAATAGTTGCAGCCAATTCGGTTAACTCTTCCAGTAAAATGCCTGACTTGCTCTCTTCTCTACTAATATTAATCTGGATCAGGACATTAAGAGGCGATCTATTTTCAGGACGTTGTTCGTTTAAACGTTGAGCAATTTTTGCCCTGTCAACGGTATGACACCAGTCAAAATTTTCTGCAACCAGACGGCTCTTGTTAGATTGTAATGGGCCAATAAAGTGCCACACTAAATCGTCATGGTTATTAAAGTATTGGATCTTTTCAACTCCTTCCTGCACGTAATTCTCACCAAATTCCCGCTGACCATTGGCGATGGCTTCTGCGATGGCATCCACAGGTTTGGTTTTACTGACTGCAAGCAAGGTAATTTCTTCTGGAGAACGTTCGCATTTTTGCGCTGCAAGTGCCATGCGGTTCCTGACATCGTGAAGATTTTGTTCGATATTGTTCATAGTTGACTCAGGAGATAAAAAAATGAATATGGAAAAATGGGTGTCCCTTAGTGTAAAGCATAATGCCTCCGATCTGCATCTTTGTGTCGGGCAAGTGCCGGTTTTGCGTATCAATGGTGTGTTATACCCACAGAGACAATGTGAGGAAATTCAACCTAATACTCTTATCACGTGGAGTGAAGAAATATTATCGGATACGCAGAAACAGCAGTTACATCAGCACGGTCATGTCGATTTTGTGGTGACGATGCCAGATAAACGGCGACTCAGGGGAAATCTATTCTATCAACAATCTCATTTATCATTGGTATTGCGACTGATTGAGAATAAGTGCCCGACATTGGAACAACTTTATGCGCCTGACATCATCCAGCACCTTACCTTGCAGGAGATGAGTGGATTGATATTAGTGACAGGTGCGACGGGAAGCGGTAAATCCACGACGTTGTCAGCTATGATTAATGCGTTGAATAGCCATGTTTGTAAGCACATCATCACGCTGGAAGATCCCATAGAATTTGTTCACCAAAGCCGAAACTGTTTGATACAGCAAAGGCAGATGGGTAAGGATGTCACGGATTATCAAACCGCGCTGAAAGGAGCATTACGCCAAGATCCTGATGTGATCCTGCTGGGAGAATTACGGGATAAGGAGACGATCAGGTTGGCTCTGACTGCGGCTGAAACGGGGCATTTGGTGTTGTCGACGCTGCATACCCGTGGCGCCATTCAGGCGATAGATCGCCTGGTTGATGTTTTTTCCGCAGAAGAAAAAGGTTGGATTTGTAGTCAGTTGGCTGGAAGTTTAAAGGCCGTTATTTCTCAGCAACTGCTTCCTGCTAAAGAAGGAAGCCGGGTGGCCATTTATGAAATTTTGGTCATCAATCAGGCTGTTAGCCATTTGGTAAGAGAAGGCAAGAATCATCAAATAGCATCATTAATGCAGACTGGTGCAAATTGCGGTATGCAGACTTACGAACAAAGCCGACAACAACGTAAGTCGTTGGGGTTGCTGGAATAAACCGCTTGCAGTAACAGCCATGCCTAATGATGAGTATGGCTATTACGAATAGTGCTATTACTGATACCGCTGTTCAAACCAGCTTTCCAGAATAATAACAGCGGAAGTGGCATCAACCTTACTTTTATTCAGTGCCTTGTAGCCACCGTGATCAAAAAGGTGAGAGCGTGCTTCCACGGTGGTTAATCGTTCATCATGCAGTTCAACTTGTACCCCGAAACGGCCATGTATGCGATTGGCGAACTTACGGGCTTGTGCGGTGACCAGTTGTTCTGTGCCATCCATATTGAGTGGCAGACCAACAATAACCAGATCGGGCTGCCACTCTTTAAGTAGTTTCCCAATAAGTTCCCAATTGGGGGAACCTTCGTTGGCTTTGAAAGAGATTAATGCTCTGGCTGTACCTGTGATTTCTTGCCCGATGGCAGCGCCAATACTGCGAGTTCCAAAATCAAAAGCGATGATTGTACGGTTTTTCATCAGGCGTGTCCTGCTTGTGATGAGAGATTGTAAATATTAATCCCCAGTAAAGAAGCCGCTTCATGCCAGCGGGTAGCGATAGGGATATCAAAAATGATGGAAGGTTCAGCGCTGACAGTAAGCCAACTGTTTTCCATAATTTCCCTTTCTAACTGACCGGCTTCCCAATTTGAGTATCCAAGTGTCATTAAAACATTTTGCGGTTGGCGTGATGTACCCAGAGCTTCCAGCATATCTTTGGATGTTGTGATCATGGTGTGTTCAGAGATCTGAATACTGGAGCTGAAACCTGATTGCGGCGTATGCAAAATAAAACCGTGCTCTTCAGACAGGGGACCACCCGCCATCACTGGCCGATTGAGATTAATCGTACTGTCTCTATCTTTAGGGGTGATATCTAATTTTTGTAAGATACTTTGGATAGAAACGCTGGCGATTGGCTTATTGATAATTAAACCCATTGCCCCGTTTTGATCATGTTCGCAGATATAAACCACAGAACGATTGAAATAAGGATCAGAGAGCGAAGGCATGGCAATAAGAAAATGATGCTGTAGATTCATGTGTTTTCTGATAATTATTTTGGCAATGTAAGAATGACTGGCCCACAGTATGTGGGCTCTGATTATAAATGGCAAATATTGTCAGGAAACGAACGTTGTTTGGCCTGTTATGCTATCTGTTTTTCCAATCGTTTTTCGATAGCATCCATCAGCATGCCGGTAATAGAGATGTCAGGGAAAGCTGTTTCTATTTCACGTACACAGGTTGGGCTGGTTACGTTGATTTCAGTTAAACGGTCACCAATGATATCCAGTCCAACAAAAATTAATCCTTTCTCTTTTAATACCGGAGCAACTGCACGGGCAATTGCCCAATCGCTTTCTGACAATGGGTTAGCCTCTCCACGGCCACCTGCCGCCAGATTACCACGAGTTTCTCCTTGAGCAGGGATACGAGCTAGGCAATAAGGTACAGGTTCACCATCAACAACCAGTACGCGTTTATCTCCATCTTTAATGGCAGGCAGAAAATTTTGTGCCATACAATAACGGTTGCCATGTTCAGTCAGCGTTTCAATAATAACGCCGATATTGGCATCATCTTGTTTCAGACGGAAGATGGAAGCGCCCCCCATACCATCCAAAGGTTTGAAAATAACATCGCCATGCTTTTGGTGGAATTCGCGTAGTTTTTTGGCACTGCGGGTGACTAGCGTATCGGGTGTCCATTCCGGGAACCAGGCAGTAAACAGCTTTTCGTTACAGTCGCGCAGGCTTTGGGGTTTATTAACGATCAGGCTGCCTTTGGCTTCTGCCCTTTCCAGAATATAGGTTGCATAGATGTACTCAGTATCAAAAGGTGGATCTTTGCGCATCAAAATAACTTGCAAAGTATCAAGAGCGATTTCTTGCTCACTGCCAAACTGATACCACTGTTGTGGATTTTCTTCTACCGTGAGCAAACGTGTACGGGCGCGAGCCTCCCCTTGATGCAGGTAGAGGTCATGCATTTCCATATAATGGATTTCCCATCCGCGTTTTTGTGCTTCCAGCAGCATGGCAAAACTAGTGTCTTTCTTGATGTTGATGGATGAAATAGGGTCCATCACAATACCGAGCTTGATCATTTTTTCTCCTTAACCCAGATCACCAAAACGTACTTGCAATGCGGTAATTGCGGTGAGTGCCGTCGTTTCTGTCCTCAAAACACGAGGCCCTAACAGGATATCAGTAAATTGATATTTTGCTGTCATTTCTATTTCTTCGGTAGACAAACCCCCTTCAGGACCAATCAGCAGGCGTATTTTTTCCACAGGAAGTGGGAGGGTATTGATGCTATGGTTGGCACGAGGATGCAGATTCAATTTTAGGCTGCCATCGTTTTCTGCGCACCAAGTTTCAAGTGGCATAACAGGGCGGATTTCAGGGATTCGGTTACGTCCGCACTGTTCACAGGCAGCAATGGCAATTTTTTTCCATTGTTGTAATTTCTTATCCAACCTTTCTGTATCCAGTTTTACGCCACAACGTTCAGACAGGAGTAGAGTAATCGTGTTGACACCCAATTCAACAGATTTTTGGATTGTAAATTCCATTTTTTCACCGCGGGACATGACTTGCCCTAGATGCAGGTTCAATGGTGATTCATGATCAGACAATTTGCCATCAAGGATAGACACTTTAACCGTTTTTTTACTGGCATCCGTGATTATTGCATCAAAAACCTGATTACTGCCATCAAAGAGTTGCAATGATTGCTCATTATTCATTCTAAGCACGCGACCAACGTGATTGGCAGCGTCATCACTCAAATAAACTTCCACTCCTGTTGAGAGCCGTTCAGGGTGATAGATGCGGGGTATTCGCATATTCTTTTTTCCTTCTTTTTCCGGATTCTTCCGGCATGGCGCAAACAGCCATATGAACAAATTGATTCATCATCATGATAAATGAGCGCTGTTTGCGTGATCAAGTTATCTCTTGGCTTAAGGAATACAAAATATCTCTTTGCGAGCTGGTTCGCATATTTATTTTATAATTGCTTTTTTAGATAAATTTTTATTGCCAATAACCGGAATGAAAAATTAATATTCATCTTGTCCTGATTGATGTCAGGAAATAAGGAAAGAAGATGGTAACAAGGATGTTATTTATAAATGGATTTTAATTTTTTACAGGTGAAAAAAAGGAAGGGTTCTATTTTAATTGACGTAGATTATATAATTGTTATGTTTTTCTGTAGTACCTTGTTGTTATTGGCCATTATCGATATTAAAACATATTGCTTGCCAGATGTTATCACTCTTCCTTTATTATGGTTTGGGCTTTTGGTTAATATTGATGGTAATTTAATTCCGATAAAGAGTGCAATATACGGTGCCATATCAGGGTATCTTTTTTTGTGGTCTTTGTATTGGTTGTGTCGATATACCTTAAATAAGGAAGGAATCGGTTATGGTGATCTTAAATTAACAGCGGCAATCGGTGCCTGGTTGGGTGTGGAAATGATACCGATATTGATGATAATGGCTTCATTATCTGGATTGTTTGGGTTTGTAATAATTGGAGTGAAAAGAAAATCTTTTCCTGAGATTATCGCATTTGGGCCTTATTTATGTTTATCCGCGATAGTATTGCTGGGGTATGGTATTGGCAGAGTATAGTATCATCTGTAAAGTGGTAAATAGATAAAAAATGGCGGAGAGAACAGGAACCTAACCTACGGTACACATTCTGTACATGCTAGATGTTAAAAGCATCTAGTTGGTTTAAGCTGCTTTTCTGCATATGCCAGACGTTGGAAGCATCTGTTAGCTTGAGCAGCGCATCCTGTGTACATTAGATGTTAAAAGCATCTAGTTGGTTTAGGCTGTTTATTCTGTATGCGCTAGACGTTAGAAGCATCTAGTTGGCTTTAAGCTGCTTGCCCTGCATATTCTAGATGTTGGAAGCATCTGGTTAGCTTTAGGCTGCTGGCTTATCTCTCCGCTGACTGCAAATTTAAAAAAAGTGAGATTTTTATTCAAGCTGATTTATTGGATTATGGACTATTGATCACAACTTAAGTTTATTATTTATTTCAAATTATAAAAAGGCGCTAAATATCACATCAATTAAAAAGTAATTGTGTTTATTTAATAAGTTTTTTCATTTTTAAAGTTAATGTGTTATCGGTTTTTATATGGGGGTAAATATAAAGTATTAAAAAGGATTTTGATACTGGTTTTATTAAGAATTGGTGCTGGGGTTTTGTTTTTTATTTTTCGTTTTGGATTCATTAAAATTAAAGAGAGGGAGCATTAAGGTAATATTTCAAAGATGGTTATACGGGCGCTACTATCCGCAACGCCCGTGATGACTTCTAACTTACTGAGGCCACTTCATTTCGCCTTTTAATACTTTGGCACTGAGTTCAAGGCTAGATTCATCAGCCAAATCTGGATAGTGTTTTTTCATGGCTGCAATCAGCGCATTGGAATCTTTTGCTTTCGGTAACTCTTTTTCCAATGTGGCCAGGTAATTCTGGGTAAAAGTCACTGAATCCAACGTCATTGATGAGTCCCCCAGATAGTGGCCTGGTACAACAGTTTTAGGTTGCAGGCTCTTGATGCGATCCAATGTTTGTTGCCAATGCTGGCGTGATGTTTTGGTCTGGGTATCTGCAATCCATACATGAATATTGTCAGAAACAGTCACACCACCCACAACGGCTTTTAATTTAGGAACCCAGACAAAAGTACGATCTGCGGCTGGGCCATTTAAACCTTCAACAATCAGTTTTTCACCATCAACAGTGAAGGAATTTCCTTTCAGTGGCTCTGGTACGACGATCTTTTTGGGGGCCTGGTCTGCAAGAATTCCACCCCAATAAGCCAGCTTGCCATCTTTGGTTTCATTGATTGCTTTGATGGTTTCTGGTGATGCGATAACTTTGGCGTCAGGGAAAGCTTCGGTGATCACATCAAGACCAAAGTAAAAATCAGGATCGGATTGGCTGATATAGATCGTTGTCAGTTTTTTGCTGGTTTGCTGGATCATTTTTACCAGCTCTTGGGCATCATTTTTCTTAAATTGAGCATCAATCAGGACAACTTCATGATCACCACTAATAATTTCGGAAGAAACAGGAAAGACACCTCTTTCACCTGGATTGTAAATATCCAATTTCAGATCGGTTGCTTGAGCTATTGAAGCCATCCCCAAGGAGAGTGTCGCTGCCAGAGCGATGTTTAATGTTGTTTTGCGAGCCATCGTCGAATTCCTATAGCAAAAAGCTTGTGTGCTTGAATGGCATGTATGATAAGTTGCATATTCCGATTTAAAAACCCCATAACCAGCAACTATTTGTTGCATAAATCGAGTGAATTAGGGCGAAAAATAGGTTAGCCAAAATGGATAGGATCACCGCAGCACGAGTGTTTATTACGATTGTTGAACAGGGCAGCCTCATCGCGGCAGCGGAACGTTTGGATATGTCGAGGGCAATGGTATCGCGATATTTGGCTGAAATGGAAAAGTGGGCAGGCGTTCGCTTGTTACATCGTACAACACGTAAAATTGGCCTGACTTCGGCGGGTGAGAGTGTTTATCAGCGTAGCCTTAAGTTGATGGAATTAACGGAAGGGATGCCTGTACAGCAATCTTTGGAAACACAAACCTTGAAAGGATTGTTGCGAGTCAGTTGTTCCCAATCGTTGGGCGTTAGTGCGTTGGCGGTTGCCATTCCTGAATTTATGCGGATATATCCACATATTGCCGTCAATCTGCAACTGGATAATAAGGTTGTCAATTTGATAGAAGAACGCATTGATTTGGCCATCCGTATTACCAATAACCTGGAGCCAAATCTGATCGCTCGCCCATTATCGACTTGCCATTCCACCGTTTGTGCTGCGCCGTCTTATTTAGCAGGAAAATCTATTCCCAATAATCCTATGGATTTAACATCACATCATTGCCTGACCTATAACTTTTTCGGCAAGAGTTTGTGGGTATTTGAAAAACAACATGAACATTATTCAGTTCCTGTCAGTGGTACGTTAAGTGCCAATGAATCGACTGTATTAATGGAAGCTGCTTTGCAGGGAGCTGGAATTACAATGCAACCTTGCTATTCTGTTTCTTCTTATTTGATGTCAGGGCAGTTAGTTGAGCTATTGCCTGATTATCAACCTCAGGCAATGGGGATCTATGGCATTTATGCCAGCCGTCAGAATATGCCCGCAACTTTACGGGCACTGTTGGATTTTCTGGTGGATTGGTTCGCGACATCACCTCATTGGCAGCAATTAATGTTGAAACGCTAATGCCAGTTTTTCAGGAAATAGGGCCGCCTGTTGTTGTAAATGCGTAATGAAAGCCTCAACGGGATCTGAGGAGGGACGATGCATGGGTTTGATTAAACTGACTGTGAATGGAATGTCGATACTGAATGGCCGAATGCAAATGGTTGCGCTGTTATCTAAATAATCCAATGCAGTGAGCGGGTTTACGATAGACAGGCCAATCCCTTCGTTAATCATGGCACAAATTGAGGCTGCGCTATGGGTTTCCATTACTATCTTGCGGTTGATTTGATGCTCAGTAAAGATTGTATCAATCAGTTGCCTGTAACTGTCTGTGATTGAAAGGCTGATAAATTTTTGGTTGTGGAAATCTGCTGGCGTCAGTTGCGATTTTTGACTGAGCGGGTGATAGCTGGGTAAGACACAAACTTCATTTAAGGTGATCAACGTTTCTCGTTCAGTACCTGCTGGCGTTTGTAAATGTTCGGTTAAGCCAAGATCATGGCGCTGCGCTGAAAGCCATTCTTCCAATAGAGGAGACTCTTGTGGAATGATGGTCAGTTTAGCTTCCGGGTAGTGTTCGATAAAGCTGCAACAGGCTTTTGGCAGAAGGGATTGGGAGAACATTGGCAGGCAAGCGATGGACAATTGCGCTTGTTCAAATTGTCGGATACTGCCAGCCGCATTGATTATTCTTTCCAGTCCATAATAAGAGCGCTGCACTTCTTCGAATAACCGTAACCCTTGTGCTGTGGGAAACAGGCGTCCTTTGATTCGGTCAAACAATTTAAGTTTCAGTAATTGTTCAAGGCGGGCAAGTTCACGACTGACGGTGGGTTGGGAGGTTTTCAGTAGTAATGCTGCATCAGTCAGGTTGTTAGTGGTCATTACAGCATGGAAAATTTCAATATGTCGCCATGAACAGGAATGCATAGATTTGTCTCTTTGGGTAAAAAATAGTCATTACCATATCATAAATGAATAGATTATGGCTAAATAGATATTTTTCTTCCTGCCTGATTATTGCCAATAATGAAGGATCTGCTGATTTTATGAGACGACACTGCAATGACTATATCGACTTTTACTTATGGCTCAGAGGGACATTTTACCTTTGACAATCTACTCCGTTTGCCGACTCAATATGGAACACCATTGTGGGTTTATGACGGCGATAGCATCATCAAGCAAATCAAAAAATTAAAACCGTTTGATGTTATTCGGTTCGCACAGAAAGCGTGTTCCAACACCCATATTTTACGCTTGATAAGAGAGCAGGGCGTGAAAGTTGATGCAGTGTCATTGGGAGAAATCGAGCGAGCGCTCTATGCCGGTTTTCAGCCTGGTAGCGATAAATCAGAAATTGTATTCACTGCGGATGTGATTGATGAGGCAACCTTATCGCGTGTTATTGAGCTGGATATTCCGGTCAATGCCGGTTCTATTGATATGCTGGCACAGATAGGTGAACGTCAGTCTGGACATCCAGTTTGGTTACGCATTAATCCCGGATTTGGGCATGGGCATAGTCAAAAGACGAATACTGGCGGCGAAAATAGCAAACATGGGATTTGGTATCAAGATCTCCCTCTGGCAATTGCAAAAATTCACCAATATGGTTTGAAATTAGTGGGACTGCATATGCACATTGGTTCAGGGGTGGATTATCAGCATCTCTCCAATGTCTGTAATGCTATGGTGGAGCAGGTCATGCTATGCGGGGAGGATATTCAAGCCATTTCCGCAGGTGGTGGTTTATCCATTCCTTATCAGGACGGTGAAGAGTCAGTTGATACCGAACACTATTACAGCTTGTGGCATGAGGCTCGCCAGCGTATTGAGCAGCATTTGGGGCATCATGTTGAGCTGGAAATCGAACCTGGCCGTTTTCTGGTGGCTGAATCAGGGATCTTGCTGGCGGAAGTACGGGCGGTTAAATCTATGGGCAGTCGGCATTATGCGCTGGTGGATGCGGGTTTCAATGACTTAATGCGTCCGGCAATGTATGGCAGTTATCACCCTATTTCTGTGTTGCCGATAAACTCGCTGCCGGAAATGACATCGTTAGAAACCCCATTACTAGAAACCATCGTCGCGGGACCGTTATGTGAGTCTGGTGATGTATTTACGCAGTTGAAAGGAGGGGAAGTTGTATCACGCATGTTGCCCCGTGTTAGTGTTGGAGATTATCTTATTTTTCATGATACCGGCGCTTACGGTGCTTCTATGTCTTCAAATTATAATAGTCGCCCGTTGATCCCTGAAATTTTGTTTACTGGAGGAGAAGCGCGTTTGATCCGTCGTCGCCAGACAATCGAAGAGTTGTTATCGCTGGAGTCCATTTAAATAAAAAATGACGCTTAACACAATTATTCAAGGAGTAATATTATGAAAGATAAAGATAAATTTCATAACAAAGTTTTTGAATTATCTAAAAAACTCGTTGAACTAAAGGCTTTACCTAATCAAATGTCAGCTTGGAAAAAAGCCGATGATAGTAACATTTATGAGCTACGGTTCCATCCAACTGAGTGGGGTCGATACTTATTAATTAATATGGTAACTCAAGAAGAAACAACGCCAATAGGATGTTATGTTTTTGTCAATCGGATAGATGAACCTGGAATTATTCGTATGGCGAAATTCCCCACTTATGGGCACTCATCGTTAACTTATTATCACTATCAAAGACAAGGTGAAAGTTTTGATGACAATATAGCGGTTTACTATGCAGGTAAAGCTGAATTTGGTCTTGGTGGTGAGTTGAAGCGGTGGACTAACGATAGCGGTCACTATAAACCTCCATCTGATTTATCTAGAAATTTTATCCCTTATGTTAGTCGGCTTTTGCCAATGAATTTATTTAGATCAATAGACTAGGGTGTGTTGATGTTTTGTAAGGCAAATTTGAACAGTATGATGAGAAAGCCTGTATTGCATATAAATACAATACAGGCTTTATTAAGCCGTTAGTTTCGTCAGTATTCAGGCGGCTTTATTTTGACACTGACTTTCAGACTTTTTTGCTGAATGGGGTACAGCAAATGCATCCGGCTCAAATTCATCGACATTGATTGAACGCAGACGACTGCTTTCAGCACGTTTCAGGATCTCTGCTTCTTCCTGAGTGATTTTGTTCTCAGCCAGAGCCTGTTCAGCTAATTTATCCAGACGGGTGAAGCCCAGATTTTTGCCTGCTTCGCGGCTCAGGCGAGCATGGATGGGCTCTGCGGCGATGATATCGTGCAACGCTTCTTCCAGTAACCCGTGAGGGTTATGCTCGCTTGGTGTCAGATATTGCCCACGTCCAATTCGGCTACGAGTTGCGGAAGGAGTCTGTAATATCTGAGCCAGTTTGTGATCCAATTTATCGGATGGTGCGGTATGTACACGTCCCAATGGGAAAATAATCACTCGCATTAAACCTGCAACTAAACGGTTAGGGAAATTGCGTAGCAAATCATTCATAGCCTGCTCAGCTTGATTCAGACTATCTTCTACCGCCCATTGCACCAATGGCAAATCTTCTTTCTGACGTCCTTCGTCTTCATAGCGTTTCAAGGTGGCAGAAGCCAGGAAGATTTGACTCAGAATATCCCCCAGACGCGCTGAAATGCGTTCACGGCGTTTCAGGCTGCCTCCCAATACGCCCATTGAAACATCAGAGAGCAGGGCAAGATTGGCGCTTAATCGGTTGATCTGCTGGTAGTAACGGCGAGTGGCGTCATTGACTGGTGAACGGCTGGTTCTGCCTTTGGTAATACCAAGCCACAGGCTGCGCAGGGTGTTACTGGCAACATGGCCTAAGTGACCAAACAGTGCCTTGTCAAAGTTTTTCACATTGTTGCTTTCTGCCGCAGCGATTTCAGTCAGTACATAAGGATGGCAGCGGATTGCGCCTTGACCAAAGATGATCATACTACGGGTCAGGATATTCGCACCTTCAACGGTGATAGCAATGGGTGCACCCTGATAACCGCGAGCAAGGAAGTTAGATGGTCCAAGACAGATACCTTTACCGCCAGCGATATCCATCGCATCAATCACGGAGCGTTGGCCTCTGTGCGTACAATGGTATTTCACGATAGCAGACAGAACCGAAGGTTTTTCGCCCAACATGATACCGCCGGTGATCATGGTTGCGGCTGCATCCATCAGGTAAGCGTTACCTGCGATACGTGCCAGTGACTCTTCGATACCTTCCATTTTACCGATAGACAGTTTGAACTGACGGCGAATATAGGAATAAGCCCCGATAGCCATCGTTATACTTTTTAATCCTCCGGTTGCATTGGATGGCAGAGTAATACCACGGCCAACAGACAGACATTCAACTAGCATACGCCAGCCTTGGCCTGCCATTTTCGTCCCACCAATGATGTAGTCGATAGGGACAAAAATATCTTTACCACGCGTTGGGCCATTCTGGAATGGGATATTCAGAGGGAAATGGCGATGACCAATTTCAACGCCTGGTGTATTGGTTGGGATTAATGCACAGGTAATGCCCAATGATTCAGTATCACCCAGCAGATGATCAGGATCATACAGTTTAAATGCTAATCCCAGCACGGTGGCGATAGGGGCAAGGGTGATGTAACGCTTATTCCAGTTCAGGCGCATCCCAAGCACTTGCTCACCTTGCCATTCTCCCATACAAATAACACCAGTATCAGGAATAGCTCCGGCATCTGAACCGGCTTCTGGGCTGGTTAAAGCAAAGCAGGGAATTTCTTCACCACGGGCCAGGCCTGGCAAATAACGTTTTTTCTGTTCGTCTGTGCCATAGTGTTGCAGCAATTCACCTGGCCCCAGAGAGTTAGGTACGCCAACAGTAATTGCCAGGATACCCGATACGCCAGCCAGTTTTTGCAATACCTGAGATTGAGCGTAAGCGGAAAATTCCAGACCACCATATTCTTTCTTGATGATCATGGCAAAGAAACGGTGTTCTTTCAGATAGGCCCAAAGTTCTGGTGGTAAGTCAGCCAGTTCATGGGTGATTTGGAAATCATTTGCCATGCGGCAGGCTTCTTCTACCGGACCATCAATAAATGCTTGTTCTTCAGCAGTTAACTGCGGTTTTGGATAGTTATGCAGTTTTTGCCAGTCGGGGTTACCACGGAATAGATCGCCTTCCCACCATGTCGTTCCTGCATCAATGGCTTCTTTCTCTGTTCTGGACATGCTTGGCATAACCTTACGGAAGGCTTTTAGGCCCGGCGCAGAGAATAAGGAGATACGTACAGGTGTAAACACAAGAGGGAATAGGACGATGACCAGTGGTAACAGCAACCAATAACTCCAAAGGCCAGTTATACTCATAACGAACGTATAGGCAACAAGCAGCAAGCTGCTGAGCGTTAAGCTGACTTTGTGGTAACAAAGCCCGCCAATCAAGACTAAAAATAAGATAATGCTGAAAGCGGTCATAGTAAAACTCCTGTAAATCTCAGGTTGAGTTGTCAGAGGTCTGACCTGTTGCGATGTCCTTCTTTTTTAGATGAGGAAAACGTATTTATCAATATGTTTACATCTTAATTACAATCTAGCTCACAAAGTCGAGTTAGTTTTGTAAACGATAATTCTTTCAAGATGTGATGATATCTTCTTTCAGATAGGGTAATCCGTTACACTTGCTGACTGACATTATTAATCCCGAAGACTTTTCAGGAGTATGAGTTCCATGTATCAAGAACTGATCCGCAGTGAATTATCCGAAGCCGCAGTTACGTTGGCTCACTTCCTCAATGATGATGCAAATATCGACGCCATTCAAAAAGCGGCGGTTTTACTGGCGGATTCATTCAAGGCAGGAGGAAAAGTGCTTTCCTGTGGTAATGGTGGTTCGCATTGTGATGCCATGCATTTTGCGGAAGAATTGACCGGTCGCTACCGTGAAAATCGACCAGGATATCCGGCCATTGCGATTTCTGATCCCAGCCACTTATCTTGCGTGAGCAATGACTTTGGTTATGACTATGTATTTTCCCGTTATGTTGAAGCTGTCGGTCAAAAAGGCGATGTACTGCTGGGCATTTCAACTTCTGGGAACTCTGGCAACATCATTAAAGCGGTTGAAGCAGCTCGAGCTAAAGGAATGAAAGTCATTACTCTGACGGGCAAGGATGGCGGAAAAATGGCAGGAACGGCAGATGTTGAAATTCGAGTACCACATTTTGGTTATGCAGATCGTATCCAGGAAATTCACATTAAAGTCATTCATATCTTGATTCAATTGATTGAAAAAGAGATGGTAAAAGCCTGATTGCAGTTTATTAGGGGTAATCAATGTGTGAATTACTTGGCATGAGCGCCAACGTGCCAACAGATATCGTTTTCAGTTTGAGTGGTCTCATTCAGCGTGGTGGACATACCGGCCCGCATAAAGACGGTTGGGGAGTGACCTTCTATGAGGGATTGGGATACCGGACATTTAAAGATCACCAATCCAGTTGCCATTCGCCTGTGGCCCGATTTGTACAAGGCTATCCAATAAAATCAGAAGTGATTGTCGCCCATATCCGTCAGGCAAACAGTGGTCATGTTTCCTTGGTCAATACCCATCCATTTACCCGTGAATTGTGGGGAAGGTATTGGACTTATGCCCACAATGGTCAACTTAAGGGATACAGTAAGCTGAAAACAGGTAATTACCGGCCGGTGGGTGAGACAGACAGTGAATGGGCATTTTGCTGGATATTGCATCAATTAACGTTGAAATATCCCAGGCAACCTTCTAATTGGTCTGCGGTATTTAAATTTATTGCTTCCCTGGCGGATCAACTGAGAAAGAAAGGTGTTTTCAATATGCTGCTGTCAGACGGGCAGTTTGTCATGGCTTACTGTTCGACTCAATTGCATTGGATTACTCGTCGTGCCCCTTTCGGCAGGGCTAAATTACTTGATCAGGATGTTGAAATCGATTTCCAGCAGCACACCCAGCCAGGGGATGTCGTATCCGTGATTGCCACCCAACCTTTAACCGGAAATGAAGTTTGGCACCGTATTGAATCAGGTGACTATGTGCTATTTCATCTTGGAGAGAGAATAATTTGATGCTCTGTTCCAAAAGGGTGACTGGTTTTCTGATTTTACATTAATCACATATTGCCCGCCTAATTACGTTAACTGTAGCAGGAATGCTATTTTGGACAAAATACGCATAAGGCGGGCTGTCATTGTTTCCAAAACAAGCCATCGTCGTTATTTTGGTGCCGCTTTCATTAAATTCTTGCCGGAATATCCTTTTGATTTATCGAACTCAGTGGGAAGACTGAAATTAACAGCGCGATAATTAATTTTTGATTAAAAATTGCTCTGGTGTAGAGAAAAGTGATAGAAACATTCGTCTTTATCGAATGGTTGACGGTTTAGCAGAGAAATTATTTTTATTTGCTTGAACTGTGTCACTTGATTAATCAGACAGTCAGTGGGGGAGGTGTTAGAATTACCCCGGCGAAAATTAAGAGAAACTTTGTAACGATTATCGGAGTGAATAACTTGAGACATATATTGCTCAAGGTTTTTTGTATTACTAGAGTTGCTGCATTACCTCACGGGGATACCGCAAGGTAATCTGTAGTATATGATTTAACTGATAAACTTGTGCAAATCTTATGATTAAAATTAAAAAAGGACTCGACCTCCCGATAGCAGGAGCGCCTGCCCAAGTTATAGAAGATGGTCCGACTATTCGCCATGTGGCTTTACTGGGTGAAGAATATGTTGGAATGCGTCCTTCTATGCTGGTTAAGGAAGGTGAGCATGTCAAAAAAGGGCAAATTCTTTTTGAAGATAAGAAGAATCCCGGAGTTGTTTTCACGAGTCCCGCAAGCGGGAAAGTTGTCACCATTGGACGTGGTGAACGTCGTGTTTTGCAATCCGTTGTTATTGAAGTGAGTGGCGATGAGAAAGTCACATTTGATCGCTATGAACGTGCTGAACTTGCTAGCCTGAGCCGTGAACAAGTAGAGAAAAATCTGCTTGTGTCAGGATTGTGGACAGCGTTGCGTACACGTCCTTTCAGCCGCACCCCTGTCTCCGGTTCCACACCAAAGGCAATCTTCGTTACGGCAATGGATACCCAGCCACTGGCCGCTGATCCACTCGTCGTTATCGCAACTCAGGAAGAGGCTTTTGTTGATGGCCTGAATGTTCTGTCAAAATTGACAGAGGGGAAAATCCACGTTTGTTACGGCGCTGGAAATATTCCAACAGTGGGAAATAACGCTCAAATCACCTATAACCAGTTTGCTGGCCCCCATCCAGCCGGTTTGGTGGGCACTCATATACATTTCATTGAACCAGTTAGTGCCCAAAAAATGGTTTGGCATCTGGGTTATCAGGATGTTATTGCTATCGGTAAATTGTTTACCACGGGTGAACTTTACACTGATCGTGTGGTGTCTCTGGCGGGGCCACAGGTTAAATCACCCCGCTTAGTACGTACTCGCTTGGGCGCTGATTTGCTGGAATTGACGCAAAATCAGCTGCAAGAGGGTGAAAACCGTATTGTTTCTGGTTCCGTACTGTATGGTACAAAATCAGATGACGTTCGTCATTATCTTGGCCGCTTCCATACGTTAGTTTCTGTACTTGCTGAAGGTCGGGAAAAAGAGTTGTTTGGTTGGATTGCACCAGGCGCTAATAAGTTCTCGATTACCCGTACTACCATCGGCCACTTCCTGAAAAAGAAACGTTTTGCTTTCTCAACCACAACAAACGGTGGAGAACGTTCTATGGTGCCCATTGGCAACTATGAACGTGTCATGCCTCTGGATATTATGGCAACTCACCTGTTGCGTGACTTGCTTGCAGGTGATTCTGATAGCGCTCAGGCGCTGGGTTGTCTGGAGCTGGATGAAGAAGATTTGGCATTGTGTACCTATGTTTGCCCAGGCAAATATGAGTACGGTCCAGTACTGCGTGAAGTGCTGACGAAGATTGAGCTGGAAGGGTAATTCATGGGCCTGAAAAATTTATTTGAAAAAGTAGAGCACCACTTTGAGGCCGGTGGCAAACTGGAAAAGTATTATCCTCTCTATGAGGCAGTAAGCACCGTTTTCTATACGCCGGGCACAGTGACAAGAGGGAATGCCCATGTCCGTGATGCCATCGATCTCAAGCGCATGATGATCCTGGTGTGGCTGTCTGTTTTCCCGGCGATGTTTTGGGGCATGTATAACGTCGGAAATCAGGCAATACCTGCTCTGACGCATTTATATAACGGAGATGCCTTACAGCAGGTTTTGGCTTCTGATTGGCATTACATGCTTGCTCAGTACCTTGGTGCATCATTAACACCGGATGCAGGGTGGGGCAGTAAGATGCTGTTGGGAGCGGCCTACTTCCTGCCAATTTATGCGGTTGTGTTTGTTGTTGGTGGCTTCTGGGAAGTTTTGTTTGCCATTATCCGCAAACATGAAATCAACGAAGGTTTTTTTGTTAGCTCCATTCTGTTCGCATTGATTGTTCCACCAACACTGCCATTGTGGCAGGCGGCTTTGGGGATTACTTTTGGCGTGGTGATTGCGAAAGAGATCTTTGGTGGTACTGGTCGTAACTTCCTGAACCCAGCCTTAGCGGGTCGTGCTTTCTTGTTCTTTGCTTATCCCGCCCAGATTTCAGGTGATTTGGTTTGGACTGCGGCTGATGGTTTTTCTGGCGCAACGCCGTTATCCCAATGGGCTACTGCGGGTAGTCACGGTCTGATCAATACCATTACCGGGCAGCCAATCACTTGGATGGACGCTTTTATTGGTAACATTCCAGGTTCAATTGGTGAAGTCTCCACTTTGATGATTTTTATCGGTGGTGCCATCATTCTGTTTGCCCGTATTGCTTCATGGCGCATCGTTGCTGGTGTGATGATCGGTATGATTGCAACGTCTTATCTGTTTAATGCCATTGGTTCTGGCACTAACCCCATGTTCGCTATGCCGTGGTACTGGCATATGGTTCTGGGAGGCTTCGCTTTCGGTATGATCTTTATGGCGACTGATCCTGTATCCGCAGCGTTTACGGATAAAGGGAAATGGGCATACGGTATTCTGATCGGGGCTATGTGCATTTTGATCAGGGTAGTAAACCCAGCATATCCAGAAGGAATGATGTTGGCGATCTTGTTCGCTAACCTGTTCGCGCCACTGTTCGATTATCTGGTCGTACAGGCCAATATTAAGCGGAGAAAAGCCCGTGGCTAATGATAAACCAAAAAATAATGATAGCATCGGCAGAACATTCCTTGTTGTTTTTGTGCTGTGTCTTGTCTGTTCGATTGTGGTCGCCGGTTCAGCCGTAGGGTTGAAAGCGCAGCAACAGGAGCAGAAGCAGCTGGATAAGCAGCGTAATATTCTGGATGTAGCGGGTTTGCTAAAACCGGACATGACAACGGCGGAAATCAAAGAAATCTATAACAGTCGCATTCAGCCTGAATTGCTTGATTTGAAAACCGCAACGTTGCAAGAAAGCGCCGGTAATTTTGACTTGAATAATGCCCTGCGCAGTGACGAAACCAGTGTTGCTTTGTTACCAAAGCAAGACCTGGCAAAGATCCGCCGCCGTGCCAATATGGCTGAAATCTATCTGGTCAAGGATGAAAGTGGCAAAACGACTGAGCTGGTCCTGCCAATATACGGCTCTGGCCTATGGTCGATGATGTATGCCTTTATTTCCATTGACATCGATGGTGTCACATCTCACGGCATCACTTACTACTCTCATGGTGAAACCCCTGGTTTGGGTGGTGAAGTTGACAACCCACAATGGCGTAAGCAGTGGGTAGGTAAAAAACTCTATAATCCGCAAGGTATTCCGGCACTTAAGATCGTCCGTGGCGGTGCCGGTGATAACCCTTACGGTGTAGATGGGCTGTCTGGAGCAACCCTGACTTCTAACGGTGTTCAGCATATGTTTGATTTCTGGCTGGGTGATAACGGTTTTGGCCCGTTCCTGAAAAAAGTACGTGAGGGAGCCTTGAAAGATGGCTGATAGTAAAGAAATAAAACGAGTCCTGCTTGGGCCGTTGTTTGATAATAACCCCATTGCATTGCAGGTTTTAGGGGTGTGTTCAGCGCTGGCTGTGACGACCAAATTGGAAACTGCGTTAGTCATGACCATTGCCGTTACGCTGGTCACCGCGTTTTCTAGTTTTTTCATTTCATTAATTCGTAACTACATCCCCGGCAGTGTGCGAATCATCGTGCAGATGGCGATCATTGCATCTTTGGTTATCGTCGTAGACCAGATCTTGCGAGCTTATGCCTACGAAATTTCCAAACAACTATCGGTATTTGTGGGCCTTATCATCACGAACTGTATTGTCATGGGACGTGCTGAAGCTTATGCCATGAAAGCACCACCGGTTGAAAGTTTTATGGATGGTATCGGCAATGGTTTGGGCTATGGTGTGATTCTGTTGCTGGTTGGTTTCTTGCGTGAATTGTTTGGTTCAGGAAAATTGTTTGGTATGACGGTGCTGGAATCTGTCAAAAATGGCGGCTGGTATCAACCTAATGGCTTGTTCCTGCTGGCGCCAAGTGCGTTCTTCATTATCGGTATGCTGATTTGGGGTTTACGGACTCTGAAACCTGCGCAGGTTGAGAAGGAGTAACAAACAAAATGGAGCATTATATTAGTTTGTTTGTCCGCGCAGTCTTTATCGAGAATATGGCGTTATCTTTCTTTCTTGGTATGTGTACGTTTTTGGCGGTATCAAAGAATGTTAAGACGGCCTTTGGCCTTGGTGTGGCTGTAACCGTTGTATTGGGAATTTCCGTTCCTGCCAATAACCTCGTCTACAATCTGGTACTCCGTGATGGAGCGCTGATGGATGGGGTGGATTTGAGCTTCCTGAACTTCATTACCTTTATCGGGGTCATTGCTGCACTGGTACAGATCCTGGAAATGATCTTAGACCGTTATGTTCCGGCACTTTACAACGCGTTGGGAATTTTCCTGCCGTTGATTACAGTGAACTGTGCGATTTTCGGTGGCGTTTCATTTATGGCACAGCGTGACTATAACTTCGGTGAATCCGTCGTATACGGTTTCGGTTCAGGTATGGGCTGGATGCTGGCAATTGTTCTGATGGCTGCTATCCGTGAAAAAATGAAATATGCGGATGTTCCGGCAGGTCTGAAAGGATTGGGGATCACCTTTGTCACCACCGGCTTGATGGCATTGGGCTTCATGTCCTTTTCCGGTGTGCAGCTCTAAAGGCGAGAAGAATTCATGGATATAATTATTCTAGGCGTAGTCATGTTTACCCTGATTGTGTTGGTACTAACGGCCATGATTTTGTTCGCAAAATCGAAGTTAGTGAACACCGGGGATATTAAAGTTGAAATCAATGGCGATGAGGATAAAAGCTTCTCTGCTCCCGCCGGTGATAAATTATTGGGTATGCTTTCCAATCAGGGGATTTTCGTCTCCTCTGCGTGTGGTGGCGGTGGTTCTTGTGGCCAGTGCCGGGTGAAAATTAAGGAAGGCGGTGGTGATATCCTGCCAACGGAACTTTCCCACATCAACAAGCGCGAAGCAAAAGAGGGCTGCCGATTGGCATGCCAGGTCAATGTTAAACAAGACCTGAAAATCGAACTGCCAGAGGAAATTTTCGGTGTTAAGAAATGGGAATGTGAAGTTATCTCCAACGATAACAAGGCCACTTTCATTAAAGAATTGAAGCTGAAAGTTCCTGATGGGGAAGTGGTGCCATTCCGTGCTGGTGGTTACATTCAAATTGAATGCCCGCCCCATGTTGCCCGTTATGCGGATTATGATGTTCCACAAGAATATCGTGAAGATTGGGATAAATTTAATCTGTTCCGTTATGTCTCTGAAGTCAAAGAGCCGACGGTTCGTGCATATTCAATGGCGAACTATCCAGAAGAGCATGGCATTATCATGCTGAACGTCCGTATTGCAACGCCTCCACCAAGAAATCCAGATGTTGCTCCGGGTATCATGTCTTCTTATATTTGGTCGCTGAAACCCGGTGATAAGGTGACGATCTCTGGCCCGTTTGGTGAATTCTTCGCAAAAGATACTGATGCAGAAATGATCTTCATCGGCGGGGGGGCAGGTATGGCTCCAATGCGTTCTCACATCTTCGACCAACTTAACCGTTTAAACTCCAAACGTAAAATCTCCTTCTGGTATGGTGCGCGTTCTAAGCGTGAAATGTTCTATACCGAAGATTTTGATAGGTTGGCAGCGGAAAATGAGAACTTCACATGGCACGTGGCATTGTCAGATGCTCTGCCGGAAGATAATTGGGATGGCTATACGGGTTTTATCCACAATGTTCTGTATGAGAACTACCTGAAAGATCATCCAGCGCCCGAAGACTGTGAATTCTATATGTGTGGACCTCCAGTCATGAACGCTGCGGTCATTAAGATGTTGAAAGATCTTGGTGTAGAAGATGAAAACATCATGTTGGATGATTTCGGCGGCTGATGGTATACCCAATAAATTTTGGGTTGCAGCTAACATGATTTAACGACAAGCGCCCACATTTTGTGGGCGCTGCGATTTAGAAACAGCCAAAATAAGCCAGAAAGAGTAAGTTATGCTGAGTAAAAAAATGATCAACTGGGGGGCATTGCTGTTTGCAATGATGATGCTGGCGGCATGTGGTGGCCCTAAACAGCAAAACCTGAATGGGCAGACGATGGGGACTTATTACTCCGTCAAATATGTTGCTGATTCATCGACGCCTGCCCCAGAAAACCTGCAAAAAGAGATTGATCGCCTGTTGGAAGAAGTGAACGATCAGATGTCTACTTATCGGCCAAATTCTGAATTGAGTCGTTTTAATCAAAGCCGTGAAGTGAATAAACCATTTCCGGTATCTGCCGCTACAGCGAAAGTTGTCAAAGAAGCTATTCGCATCAATAAACTGACAGAAGGTGCGCTGGATGTGACTGTTGGTCCACTGGTAAATCTGTGGGGATTTGGGCCGGAAGGACGCATTACCAAGGCACCGACGGATGAAGAATTAGCGATGCGCCGTACCTGGACGGGGATCGATAATTTGTCTGTTGAAGGCAATAATTTGGTTAAATCCATCCCTGAACTGTATGTTGATCTCTCTTCCATCGCCAAAGGTTATGGCGTTGATGTTGTTGCTGAGTATCTGGGATCCCAAAATATCAAAAATTACATGGTTGATATTGGCGGTGAAGTTCGCACATCGGGCAGCAATGGCAAAGGAAATCCATGGCGGATAGCGATTGAAAAACCATCGGATAGTGGCATGGCACAGAGCGCTCAGGAGATTATTGAGCCGGGCAATATGTCTGTGGCAACATCGGGTGATTACCGCAACTATTTTGAACAGAATGGCGTGCGTTATTCTCACACCATTAATCCGAAAACCGGTAAGCCAATAACGCATAATTTGGTTTCAATTACCGTGATAGCACCAACTTGTATGAGTGCTGATGGTTTTTCTACTGGCCTGGATGTATTAGGACCAGAGAAGGGCATGGAAGTGGCTGAGAAGCTGAATATTCCAGTCTTTATGATCGTTAAAACCAAAGACGGTTTTGAAGAGCGTTATAATACCGCCTTTAAGGCATACTTACAGAAGAAATAAGAAAGGGGGAAAAGGCGATGGAAGTCTTTATTGCCACTTTTATCTTTTTCTTGCTGGCTTTTGCTGGCATGGCGCTGGGTTATATTTTTAAGCGCAAAAGCATTCAGGGAAGCTGTGGTGGTTTGGGAAGCATCGGCGTAGAAAAAGTGTGTGATTGTCCTGAACCTTGCGATGCCCGTAAAAAACGCATGGCGAGGGAAACCGCTCGTCAGGCACAGTTGGAGAAGAATCGCATTCTTTGACACTGTTTTGCCATCAAGCGAATTTGCAGTTAAAACAAGTGCCCTGCTGCCAGATAAACAGCGGGGTTTTTTTATTGTTTATTCAGGGATAGCTGCTCAATGCGTATCAAAAATGACATTCCCTGTGGGCTTGGTGTAAATAGTTTTTCACCGAGCTTATTGAGATACCCAAATTTTCCGCAACTTCTTGATAACGTAAGCCCTGGAGTTGGATGAGCAGAAATGTTTGTCGGACTTTTGCCGGAAGTTTATCCAAGGTTTCATCTATTTTTTCTAGCTGTTCTAACAGCATAAGTTGATTCTCAGAAGAGTTTGCTGAGATTTCAGGTTGTTCACTGACATATTCCAGATAATGGTCTTCCAGTTTTTTCCTGCGCCAGTAATTGGAGAGGGTTCTGCGCGCTATCGTCATTAAAAAGGCTCTTGGCTGGTGGATATTTTCAAGATCCGAAGATTGCATCAATTTGATGAAAACCTCATGGACGAGATCTTCAGCCTGATAGGGACAAGCACTGTTTTGTCTGATCCAGTTGCGTAACCAGTGATGGTAATCGATATAGAGTTTCTGGGTGATTTGATTGTGCTTAAATGTGCTTTTTTGCACCGCCATAATGATATTGCCTGATGGGATATAACTGATAATAGTTATTATTTGTATTTGCTGGGCGGAAGTCAATGTAGTCTAACCCTCTTTAGGTTAAGAGGGTTAGGAACGTGTCAGTTAGAATTGCTGTGAGATACTGAATTTGTAATTCCGGCCGATACCTGAAATTGTCCCTCCTGGCGTTCCCAGGTACGGATAGTAATCACGGTTGAACAGGTTATCGACAGTGACCCGTGCTTCAAATCCTTTTATAAAAGAAGGACGCCAGCTTGCAAACAAGCCGTGCAGGGCGTAGCCCTTACTTTTAGGTAGTGACCAAGAATCTGCTTTTGGATCTCCATCTATAGGGGAGCGATCTTGTTTGCGGATAAAATCACCTTTCCATCCCATTGACATCTGCCATTGCGGAATTTTAAACCCTAACATGGCATGGGCAGAAGTTGGCGGTATTTCCGCAATCCAGGTTTTATGCCCTAACCACGGATCACGTAGAGAAGCGTCACGTTGCCCACGCATGGTAGAGAACGATAATTTTCCAAACAAGGTGGAGCTGTCGTAGAACGTTTCTATTTCTAAGCCTTCAATCGTATATCTTGGCAAGTTGCGATAATTTCCCAATGATGTTCTACATGAATTACTTGATCCACTATCAAGTTGGGCTTTACAGTAAATACCACGTCTTCTAAAGATCTCATCTTTACCACGGTTACGGAATAAGGTGGTACGGATTTGCAGGCTATCATCTTCAAGTATTAAGTTATCGAAATCGAGAATTGCACCAAGACGTATTCCTGCCATTCTTTCGACGGCAAGATCGCGGCTGGATCCTCTAAGGCCACTAATGTTCCCTTGTACCTCATATTGTTCATCAACTATTGGTGCACGCCATGTACGGCTGATATCTGCAAACAATGAAAGGTTCTTATTTGTTTGCCACAGAATGCCTAAATGGGGTGACCAGCCGGTATAGGTTACACTGCTATAGTCATGATTAGATTCTGGCGATGTATCGTTATACAGTGGCGCGTTATTTTCTTTACCCCTATTTTTGACATGATCATAACGAACACCCGGTGTGACGGTGACGCTGCCTATTTTCAGGGAATCTTGCATATAGAAGCTGTAAGCGAATTGATCTCCAGCAGGCATATAGCCTGGTTGATAATAACCATAGTTATAGTTTTTGTTTTTTATTTTGTCCTTATTGAACATCAGCACATTGCGTTCATTTTTATGCCAACGGGTTCCCACCAGTAATTCGTGTTTAATCATACCGGTTGAGAATACGCTTTTGTTGTTGATATCAATCAGATTATCGGTGTAATCAACCCAGCTTTTATTACCCATTGAGCTACTAAAATAAGGGGAAGCATTTTCTGGGCGAGTATCGTCTTGTTTGGTTTTGGAATAGGCATAGAGCATCGTCAGGTTTAACCACGGGTTATTTTCTGGTGCGATATTCCATTTGGCAGTGTAGTTCTGATCAAGTTGATCACGAAAGACCAATTTTCTCTTCCAGGCGCCATCCAAACCGTATTTCTTTATATCAGCGGCTGATGGAACGGGCATCTCATCACGTTTGGCCGACCAAGGCTGCCAACCATCCGATTCAGATCGCATAGCAGACAGGCTAATCGTATGAGCGTCACTGGGATAAAAGTTGGTTTTCAATAAATAAGATATTTGGTTATTTTGTGAAAACTCAAAACGTGTGCCATCAGGGCGTTTAATATTGTGCCCATTTCGCTTGCTCACATAGAGCAACCCATCGGCAAAGCCATCGGGATCCCTGCCGTATATTGCGCCACTATTGATCCACTGTCTGTCATTTGTGTGGTAGCTTTGTTTGACAAAACCACCCCAATCTTCATCGGGGCGCAGTAAATCGTTCGCTTCTTTTGTCACCAGTTTGACCGAACCACCAAATCCACCATTGCCGTTAAGTAAATTGTGTGGCCCTTTATCAACCTCGACTCGTTTGATTAATTCAGGCTCAATAAAGACGGAACCCTGCATATATTTCTCAAATCCTTTTGGCGCATCGTCCAACGTGATTTTGATATCTTCCTGGTCGCCCATCCCCCAGATATTCAGTGTTTGCCCACCAGGGCGTGGAGAGCCTGACATTGAAACACCAGGAAGCTGGTCAAGTAACTGGGCAATATTATCGGCTTGAGTGCGGTCAATATCCGCTTTTTTGAGCACAGAACTTCCCGCACTGGTGCTGTTGTGTAAACTCTCAACAACGGAAAGTGTGGGTAATTTTATCACCTCATTTTTCTTTTCTGACTTTTGTTCTTTAGGATCTTCGGTTGCGTAAACAGCGCTGGAGAATGCCGCTCCCAATACTAATGTACCGGTTAAAATTTTCTGAACTATGGTAGCGATTGGGCGTTTTTCTAATTTTTGACTATTATTTGCCATAAATTTCCTGAAATGTGATCAAATGAAATATTTTCAAAGTAATAAGTCACCTGAGAAACTAAAAAAGGTAAATAAAAATGAGAATTATTTTTGTTTGCATGTGATCTTGGGAAGCATACCATACGATGATGAGGTTTATCCCATGGATAGTGAGATTTTTGGCATTGAAATTTAAGTTCAATTTCCTTACGTACAAAGGGGTTCGTCAATGAAGAAAAAGATCCTTGGTTCTCTGATCTTGGCTGCTATCGTAGCCTTGATCGCTGGCTGTGATGACGCATCTAAAAAAGCGGAAGATCCGGTCCAGCAAACTGAAAAAAGCGCAGCACAAAAGACAACTGATGCTGAAAAAACGGTCACGGGGGTAACGGATAATGCAAAAGAAAGCGCACAGGAAATAAAGGAAAACGCTTCGCGCGAAGGCCATAGTTTGCTTGATAAATCGAATGAAGCTGCTGAAAAAATGAAATCCAAGGTAACGGATATACAGAGTCAAGCGACTAAAACAGCGAATGATATGATGGAGGCGATGAAAGCGAAAACAGATGATATCCAGCATCAGGCGAATGATAAACTCGATCAGTTTTCAGATACCATAAAGTCGAAGACGGAAGAAATAAAGTCTGAGGCTGATAAAAAGGCGGATGACTTAATCAATCGTCTTAAAGGTGATGATGTTAAAGGTGATAGTAATAAAAAAGAGGAAAAGTAATTTATCTTCTCACTCCAATCTATTGTTAGTATAAAGTGGATTGCATCATAAGGGTGATCTAACAATGGTCACCCTTATTATTTTCAGCTTAAACCAAGTCCTGATTTATTATTCTGGCTTGACTTGCTTGTCTATTTAAAAGTAGGTTAGGGATGAACTTTGTAAATTGCAAATTGAAGTTTAATGCGTATAAACTGGATATATTAATGAAAATAAAGTACAGCATAGGAAGACAGAACCCCGAATTAATTCAGCAAGCATTTGCCATTCGCAAACAAGTATTTACGGATGAACAGGGGTTTGATGCAGAGATTGATATTGATGAATATGATGATATCGCTTTGCATGTGGTGGTATTTGATGGTGAAAAGCCAATAGGCGTATTACGGGGAATCCAGAAAGATAATAACATACTTAAAGTTGGGCGGGTTGCAGTATTGAGACATTATCGTGGTCAAGGGATAGGTCGTAAGGTTATGGAGTTTATTAAAGATTTCGGCAGAAAAAATAACATTGAGACTATCATTCTATCTGCACAATGCCATGCTCAACCATTTTATGAAAGCCTTGGTTATCAAACCCAGGGTGAGATTTATTTGGAAGAAGGCGCAGAGCATATCTTTATGACTTTGAATTTAATATCGTAATAAGATAATAATCACTATGAGTAATATAAATACGGGAAAATGAGTATTCCTTGAATATCTCAATTTCCCGTATTAGTGATTTATCCAATTTTTGTGAGAATGAATTGATCAACTATTTTTGACTGATTGGCGGACAGGGGAATTATTGGCAACATAATATTTTGCCTGACTGCGTGGCAGAGGAGAGATTCCCCTGATGTTATCAGCTATTTTTTCAGCCATCATGATTGTTGTGGCATTTAAATTACCGGTAATAATGGTTGGCATAATAGAAGCATCAATAACACGTAGATTTTCAATACCATGTACTCGTCCTTGACCATCCACGACCGCCATTTCGTCTGTCCCCATTTTGCAACTGCATGAGGGGTGAAATGCGGTTTCAGCATGTTGACGAATAAAGGCATCCAACTGTTCATCTGACTGATTTTCAACACCTGGGCTGATTTCACGTCCACAATAGGGCGCCAGCGCAGGTTGTGCCATAATTTCCCGCGTAATGCGAATAGCAGCGCGGAACTCTTGCCAATCCTGTTCTGTTGACATGTAGTTAAATAAAATACTGGGATGCTGACGTGGGTCTCGCGACTTAATTTTCACCCGACCACGGCTTGGGGAACGCATAGAGCCGACATGAGCCTGAAAACCATGTTGGTTGATGGCATTACTGCCATTGTAGTTAATGGCAACAGGCAGGAAATGAAATTGAATATTTGGCCAGGCAAATTTTTCATCGGTGCGAATAAAGCCACCGGCTTCAAATTGATTGCTGGCACCAATACCTGTTCCTTTGAATAGCCATTCAGCGCCAATTTGAGGTTGGTTATACCATTTCAATGCGGGATAAAGGGAAATGGGTTTGAGGCATTCATACTGCAAGTACATTTCAAGGTGATCTTGCAGATTTTGCCCAACGCCTGGCAAGGCATGCACCGCAGAAATACCAAACTCATTTAATACTTCTTCGGGACCAATACCTGAACGCTGCAAAATCTGTGGAGACGCAATGGCACCAGCGCAGAGTAAAACTTCTTTACGCGCTTTTGCCTGGGTTAACGTTGAGCTATGGCCTTGATAAAAATTGACACCAACGGCTGTCTTTCCTTCAAATACGAGGGTATCCGTTAACGCATGAGTCATGATGGTGAGATTGGCGCGTGAACGAGCTTGATCCAGATAGCCACGGGCTGTGCTGGAGCGGCGTCCTTGAGGGGTAACGGTACGATCCATGGGCCCAAAGCCTTCTTGCTGATAACCATTCAGATCGTCAGTAACGGGATAACCCGCCTGCACACCTGCTTCTACCATTGAGTGAAAGAGTTCATTATTTCCTGCTTTAGGTGTCGTGACACTGACAGGCCCGTCTGCACCATGATAGTCATTTTCGCCAATATCCCTTGATTCCGCTTTGCGAAAATAGGGAAGGCAATCAAGATAAGTCCAGTCTTCCAGCCCAGGTTGTATTGCCCAGTGATCAAAATCCAGTGCATTGCCACGGATGTAGCACATGCCATTGATAAGTGAAGAACCTCCCAGCCCTTTACCGCGACCGCATTCCATGCGCCGGTTATTCATATGAGGTTCGGGATCGGTTTCATAAGCCCAGTTATAACGGGTTCCCTGCAAGGGATATGCCAGCGCTGCTGGCATTTGAGTACGAAAGTCGAATCGGTAATCTGGCCCACCGGCTTCTAGCAGCAGGACAGTCACATTGGCATCTTCCGTTAAACGAGTTGCAAGCACGTTACCCGCTGAACCAGCACCGATAATAATGTAATCAAAAACCATTGTTATCTCCTCTGTTTCAGGCGTGGATTAAAATAGGGACTCAAAATTGCCTAATTCCACCTGTATTGATTTGGTTTGTGTGTAATTTTGTAGTGTGACCAGCCCATTTTCCCGGCCAACACCAGAATGTTTATAGCCACCGACAGGCATGGCTGCCGGAGATTCTCCCCAGGTATTGATCCAGCAGATCCCAGCTTCTAGCCGGTGGATCACGCGATGTGCGCGGGAAAGATCTTTGGTGACTAATCCTGCACCCAGGCCATAATGGGTATGATTGGCACGGACAATGACTTCATCTTCCGTTTCATAAGTCAGGATAGACATCACGGGCCCAAAGATTTCCTCCTGTGTGATCAACATATCATCGGTACAGTCACTGAATACTGTCGGTGCAACAAATGCCCCTTTTGCTAATTCGCCCTCCATCAGACGCTCACCACCACACAGCAGGCGGGCATGGCTGTTTTTACCGTTTTCGATATAGCGTAAAACGGACTCCATGTGTGGAAAACTTACCAGCGGACCAAAGTTAGTGTTGGGATCAAGAGGTGAGCCAATTCGAATGCGCTTAACACGCTCAATAATTTTTGCTTCAAACGATGAAAGTAGTGCTTTGGGGACAAAGACGCGTGTTCCGTTCGTGCAAACCTGACCTGAACTGAAAAAGTTGGCCATCATGGCAATATCAGCAGCGCGATCCAGATCGGCATCATCAAAAATGATCAGTGGAGATTTACCACCCAATTCCATCGTGACTTCTTTTAGGGTCGAAGCGGAAGCATTTGCCATCACCTTTTTGCCGGTCACAATACCGCCGGTGAAAGACATTTTGGCGATTTTAGGGTGAACAGTCAGGTAATGTCCGACTTCATGGCCAGCTCCGGTCAACACATTGAAAACACCATCAGGCAAACCGGCTTCGGTGTAGATTTCAGCCAACTTCAAAGCGGTAAGGGAGGTGACTTCACTAGGTTTAAAAATCATGGCATTGCCGGCAGCCAGAGCGGGTGCTGATTTCCAGAGGGCAATTTGGATAGGGTAGTTCCATGCGCCGATGCCTGCTACGATACCCAATGGTTCACGGCGTGTATACACAAAAGAAGATTCACGTAATGGGATCTGCTGGCCTTCAAGGGCTGGAATTAAGCCCGCATAGTATTCCAGCACATCGGCACCTGTGACGATATCAACCTGCCGGGTTTCAGAAAGGGGTTTACCGGTATCCAGTGTTTCCAATTCAGCCAGTTCATCATTGCGTTCACGCAAGATATTCACCGCCTTGTGTAATATCCGTGAACGTTCCACCGCAGTCATAGCTGCCCAGATTTTCTGTCCTTTATGAGCGCTTTCAACTGCTAAATCAACATCTTGTTTTGTCGCAGACTGAAATTGAGCAATAACTTCACCATTAGCTGGGTTAATTGCGTCAAAAATTGTATTATTAGGATTGGTACTATCAACATAAGCACCGTGGATATAAAGTTTTTGTAATCCGAAATGGGCCATAGATTCTCCTTAAGAGCTTATCCATTTAGGTGATAAGTCAGAACTTATCAGAAGATGCTCCAAGTTTCTGTTCGATGTAATCGATAGTAATTTTGAATGTTCCTGCTATATCAAAAGGCTTCCTGCTTAATGCACTTCGCAGCCAAATGCCGTCAATCAATGCAGCAAGACCTTGTGCAGCGAGCCGCGCTTCTGCTTTTGGCATGGCACGTTTAAATTCAACACAAAGATTGGAATGCAAACGGCGCTCATTGACTTGTTGTAACCGATACAGACTTGGTTGATGCATGCTACTCGCCCAGAATGCCAACCAGGTTTTCATTGCTGCGCTGTTGATCTGGCTGGGATCAAAATTCCCTTCGACAATAGCTTTTAACCTTTGCGGGGGAGTTGCGTTATCTAGCAAGCGTAATCGGCGTGCTACAGCCATTCTTAGCTGATGCAACAGATAACGCATGGTTGCTTCTAGTAGGCCGTTTTTGTCCTTGAAATAGTGGCTGATAATTCCGTTGGAAACCCCCGCTTTTCGGGCTATTTGTGCAATAGTGGCTTCCTGCATCCCAACTTCATTCACAACGATTAATGTTGCATCAATGAGTTGTTGTTTTCTTATCGACTGCATTCCAATTTTTGGCATGATTTTATGCTCAGAAAATCAATTATTCGGACAATATTAAACTTTTTTTTAATTGAATGTTCAATCAAAATTAAATATGTTTTATCACAATAATTTTACAATGAGGGAGTGAATTTGTTTAAGATATATTAAATTTTATTTTTAATTCAAAAGGTTATATGGATTATGCTTTTCATCTGTTTTAATGCTATTAATTTCAGGAACTGCCTATGAATACACAAGACAGTCCAAAAAATACCCAGAAGGACACCCTGAATTCTGTCGTTTTTTTCACCTCTGCCGGACTGATTATTGCATTTTCTCTGTTCACTATTTTTTTCACAGATGCAACCAGTATTTGGATAAAAAACACACTGAATTGGGTGTCTAAAACTTTCGGTTGGTATTATTTACTGGCTGCGACGCTTTACATTGTGTTCGTTGTTTTTGTTGCGGCCTCCCGTTTTGGTTCAATCAAATTGGGACCGGAGCAATCTAAGCCGGAATTCAGTTTGCTGAGTTGGGCGGCAATGCTGTTTGCCGCTGGGATCGGCATTGATTTGATGTTTTTCTCAGTGGCTGAACCTATCACGCAATATATGCGACCGCCAACGGGTCAAGGAGAAACCATTGAAGCAGCTCGTCAGGCGATGGTGTGGACGTTGTTCCACTATGGCCTGACGGGCTGGTCTATGTACGCCCTGATGGGAATTGCACTGGGATATTTTAGTTATCGTTATAACTTACCCTTGACGATCCGTTCGGCACTTTATCCTATTTTTGGTGACCGCATTAAAGGATTAATCGGTCATACGGTGGATATTGCGGCAGTAGTAGGGACCATTTTTGGCATTGCAACGACGCTGGGAATTGGGGTTGTGCAGTTGAATTATGGCCTGAACGTCCTTTTCGGATTACCGCAAGGACTGGGGGTTCAGGGAGGTTTGATATTATTGTCTGTTGTGATAGCCATTATCTCCGTGACTTCCGGTGTCAACAAAGGCATTCGGTTTTTGTCTGAATTGAATGTTCTGCTGGCTCTTGGCTTGGTTTTGTTCATTTTGTTTATGGGCGATACTGAATTCCTGCTTAACGGATTAGTGCAGAACGTTGGGGATTATATCAGCCGTTTTATGGGGATGACGCTGAACAGTTTTGCCTTTGAACGCCCAACGGAATGGATGAATAACTGGACTCTGTTTTTCTGGGCATGGTGGGTGGCCTGGTCACCATTTGTCGGGCTGTTCCTGGCGCGCATTTCCCGTGGCAGAACGATTCGCCAGTTTGTTATGGGAACATTAGTCATTCCCTTTGTTTTTACACTGCTGTGGCTATCGATTTTTGGTAACAGTGCGTTGTATGAAATTCTGCATGGTAATCGCCAACTGGCTGAGGCCGTGCTACAACACCCAGAACAAGGTTTTTATCGTTTGCTGGCACTTTATCCGGCATTTACGTTTAGCGCTTCTGTGGCCACTATTACCGGACTGCTGTTTTATGTCACCTCGGCGGATTCTGGCTCATTAGTGTTAGGGAATTTCACCTCTAATCTGAGTGATATCAATAATGATGCACCAAATTGGTTGCGTGTCTTTTGGTCGGTGGCAATCGGTGTATTAACGTTGGGTATCCTCATGACGGATGGTATCCCTGCTTTGCAAAATACCACGGTCATTATGGGGCTGCCTTTTAGTTTTGTGATCTTCTTTGTCATGGCGGGGTTATATAAGTCTTTGCGGGTAGAAGATTTTCGTAAAGCCAGCTCATTGCAAAATACCTCGCCTACGCTTATGCATGACAATGGTTCATTGAACTGGAAGCAGCGTTTGAGCCGTATGATGCACTTCCCTGGTACGAAAAACACTCAACGAATGCTGGATATGGTGTGCCGCCCCGCGATGTTAGAAGTGGCTAAAGAGTTAGTCGTGCGTGGTGCGAAAGTGCAGTTTAATGCACTGCCAGCCAAAGAGGACAAGCGGCTGAATCCACTCGAATTGATTGTTGATTTAGGCGATGAACAGAATTTTATCTATCAAATCTGGCCGCAACGCTATTCTGTACCTGGATTTACCTATCGGGCGAGAGCGGGCAAGTCTCATTATTATCGGTTGGAGACTTTTCTGATGGAAGGAACACAGGGGAATGATTTGATGGACTATACGAAAGAACAAATCATTAGCGATATTCTTGACCACTATGAAAAACATCTGAATTTTATTCACCTGAACAGAGAAGCACCGGGGCAAACATTGATTTTTCCCAGTGGAGGATAATCAACATAACCTATGAGTTAGACGCTTCCTTCGTGAAGTGTGCCTCATTACTGGGCATAAATGTCCCCAATTATTGGGGACATTTCAGAATACACCAAATAAACCATCCGAAATGATGAGGATTCGATGTGTTGGCTCAGGCATATTGTTCAATCCTCATCACGAATGGGGGTTTGTGCATACAAAAGATCGGCGGCACGATGGCAAAGTTCTGTAAATATGGCGATTTCACCTTGGGACATATTAGACGCCACAATATCAGCCATGCTATGGCGGCTGGACTCAGCCCGTTGCAAAAATGTTAGCCCTTTTCGGCTCAATTTGGTGACCAGCTCGCGTTTATCGTTTTCCCCCGCTTCTTGTTTAATAAGATCTTTATCTTTTAGCAATCGCAGAATTTTAGACATTTTAGAGCGAGTAAAACCAAGTTTTTCGCCAATCACAGTAGGATTCATAGGCTGATATTGTCGAAGTAAATATAAAGTATCATATTGCGCCCATGAAATACCTTCAGGGTTTGTGATGGTTCTTCTCGCAACAAGAACACATTGAAGCCGACCCAATGCATCTTCAAAAGGTGTTACGGTAGTGTCTTGATTATCTGTTTTCATGTGGGCTTTTTATAACCTGAATATTGAATAAGAAACTGAACTAATTGCCTGTCCCATAAATAAAATTTCAGCATAAAAATGTTTTTTCATGGAACAGGCTTGTAAATATCTACTTATTTACGATTAAGAGCAGCCAAAATCAAGAGAAAATGGCGGCTCGATTAAGAACATCCTCATAGTCATGTAATTCTTTAATCTTACCGTTGTTTAATTTGAATACATTAACATATAAACAATAAAAATCTTTTTTATCTGGCAATGTGTTACCATTCAATCGATATTCAACGATAAAAATATTAGGATTATCTGTTGAGTACAGTTCTACATCCTGAACAGAAGTAAAGATCAGAGGTGCCTGACCAAAACTTGCTGAATAATGTTCAAGTATCTGTGACTGGTTCTCAATGGTATCGCGACTGGCGCGAAATGGTAATTTCAGAATACCATCGTCACAAAATAGAGCGGCAAGTTTTGTTGGTGATTTTTCTAAAACGGCTTCTATATATTGATCGAACACAACTTTAAACATCATTTCTCCTTCGTGTTTTACAGATTGTTTACTTTCAGGTTTATGTGACAGTGTGATTTCTTTCTTGTTAAAATAAGAAATCAATCTTGAGAAAGTTTTGACATTAATATCTGGAAAATCGAGACCTAAGGCTTTAATGGCCTCGTGTGTGCTTTGGTTGTTATAGGTGCTGTTACCAATATTCAAAGCATTCTCTTTAAAAAGGTGAATCAATGAGCCCAGCGCCACGTCATTACCATTGACAACCATCTGTTCGAGCTTTTCTAACCATGCTGATTCAGAAACCATTGTGATGTCACGCCCTGTTTGTTTGATAGCCAGATATGCTGGGGTAAAATCAGAGCCTTTCGGATGAAATAAATGGAAGTTTTGTTGCTCATGCATCTTATTAGCGCTTGATAATGTCGCAATGGTCTGGCTGACGAAATCAACAGGCAATAGATCAGTACCTAGCCATTCAGGGTAGGGGGCAATTCCCATTTGGATAAAGCTTTTAATTTGTAGCCATAAAAAATCATCTGCTTGACAGGCACCGGTCACACTGTCACCTGATATACGCCCTATCCGATAAATATTGATATCAACACCTTGATCTCTGGCTTGCTGTACATATTGCTCAGCTACCCATTTACTTTGGGTATAACCGAGAGATAGCGTGTGCGGGTAGTCAGGGAGACTATCTTCTGTTATTGGTTGTAGAGGATAGTCCGGTGCAAATACGGCAATAGTCGAAATATACTCCAGTTTCTTACGCTCATGGTGGCAACAAAAATCAATGAGTTCCACGATACCATCGACATTCGTTTCCTTAACCGAACTGTATGGGAGAACAAAATTAATATGGGCAGCGGCGTGATATATTTTAGAAACTCTTTCTGATAATGACTGATATTCTGCGTCAGTTAAATCAAATTTCGTCTTGGCAATATCTCCCACCACAATTTCAACACGTGAAAAATCAATGTGATGTCCGATGTCATAGCAATGAGCATTTTTTATGATACGGCTCAATCCGGCACGGTTATCCGTGGCTCTGACTAAACAAATGACTTTGCCCGTGAGTTGTTGCAGTAAAGCGCGAAGTAGATAGATACCTAAAAAACCGGTAGCACCTGTGAGTAAGACATCCCTGCTTCTTGATGGATTTAATTGTTGCGTATGCGTCCAATCATGCTGGACGAAAGCATCATTAATAAATGCATTTTTTATTTCATCATCCGATTTTTTGTCGTTATTCAGATAGATATCAATCGAAACGGCCATGTCACGTAAGGTAGGGGTACTAAATAGTAATTTGAGCGGAAAATCGACATTAAATTGTTTGCGTAGTAAATACACTAATTGTGTTGCTAACAATGAATGCCCTCCGATATTGAAGAAATTATCTTCTAACCTGATCACTCGGTTCGGAAAAACGTTTTGCCAGAGTAATTTTACTGTTTGTTCGGTTGAAGTCAGTATCTCTTCAGTGCTGTTTTTTTCAACATTATCCGACATTTTAGTTATTTCAATGTGATGCAGTGCTTTTCGGTCAATTTTACCGCTAGGGGTTGTTGGAAGATCGGACAAAAATACGCACTCATTTGGGATCATATAATCCGGCAGATAGCTGCGTAAGCGAGTTAGCAGTTCAACACGTTCTAATGGCGCCATTATGATTATGAAAGCCACCAGTATTTTGTTACCTGCTGATATTTCTTTCCCAATCACAGCGGAGACTTTCACTTCATCCAATGAATTGATAACGGCTTCTATTTCTGATGGTTCAACACGGAATCCCCGGATTTTTAACTGATTATCCAGACGACCAAGGTATGTAAAGGAGTCATTGGATTTTAGTTTTATGAGATCACCCGATTTGTAAGCATGTTGGCTGAGAGCACCTGCCCAATTTTCGGTTAAAAATCGCGCTTGAGTTTCATGATCTTTGTGGTAATAACCTGGAGAAAGAAATTCACTGATAATCCAAAGTTCGCCTGCGACACCGGCTGGAACCATACGTTTGTGTTCATCTAATACAAGCATGGTAAATCCGGGTAGCGGATACCCTATTGATGCATTGTCTCCCCACAAAGAGATATCTGTTGGCATGACATAAGCAGAACAAACATGACTCTCTGAAGGGCCATAAAGGTTAATTAGTCTTCGGTTGGCATTAAACATTTGTTTAATGTCAGATGTGAGAACCAACTGTTCACCTGTTGAGTAGACTTCATCAAGCATTGATAGTTGAGCTTTATTCGTGACGGTTAATTGAGCCAAATGTTGAAGTGCCACATAGGGAAAATATGCCCGGCGGATCCCATTTAACTCAATGACATTTTGCAAATGGTGCAGATCCTTACGTTCCTCTTCATCTGCAATATACAATTTTCCGCCGGTACATAAAGTGCCAAATATTTCCTGTACAGAAACATCGAAAGACAAAGACATATAATGCAGAGTGCAATCACCTTCACCACAAATAGTGATCTTTTTTTGCCATGTAAGAAGATTGGATAGTGTTTTATTCAGTAAACGTACTCCTTTGGGTTGCCCTGTTGAACCGGAAGTGTAAATAACATATAACTCATCTTCTGGCTTCCGTTGCACTGATTGCCAGTTAACGTCCCGCATAAATACTGTTTCATCTAACACGATCTTGTGGATGGTTGCAGATAATGTTGTGACAAACTTACTGGTGGTTACGATACAATCTACTGCTGAGTCCCGAAGCATATATTCAATACGTTCTTGGGGATAATTTGGGTCAATGGGAACATAAGACGCACCCGTTTTCAAAACGGCCAGCAAAGCGGCAATAGCGTCTTCATTTCGGTTCAGCAATAAGCCGACTCGTGAACTAACATTGATGGAATAATTTGTAGACATGAATTCAGCTAGCTGGTTGGCGCGATGATTTAACCATCCATAGGTCCAGTGCCCGTCACGTGTTATTAATGCAATATTGTTTGAATGAATTTTTGCATATTCCTCTATCTCACCAATAAAACATGGGGTGTTCATATCAGCGAATGGAGTACTTGAACGATTTACTATGGATAGTTGTTCACCTTGAGTGAGTATTTCAACTTCACCTAAAGTCTTTTCACTCCAATTCCCCATACATAAAGCTGTTTGTCTATATAGCTCCAGCCAATATTGAATGGTTCTGCCTTCAAATAGTTCAGCATTAAATTCCATAATCAAACGATGAGATGTATCTGTTTCGACGAATAGGGTTACATCATATTTAGCGGATTGAATATACTGTTCGGTGACCTTTATTGAGTAAGGGAGATCCTGCAATGCATCATTGATAGTATCAAGATTGACAAGTAATGTTTGAAAAACAGGGTTATCTAAGCCAAAGTTCTGGCCTGTATCTGCAACAATGTCAGTAAACGGTAATTGCTTATTAAGATGTGCCTGAATAAAGCGATTACGAATTGATACTGCAAATTGTTTCACGGTACTCTCTGAGTCTAAATGAGATCTGAATGGTAAAGTATTAACCAAATATCCCACCGTTTCTTCAAATTCACTGTTATCCCGCAGCGCAAAAGGAATACCAATGGTGATATCTTTTTGACCAGATAAACGATACAGTAAAAACTGCCAGCATAGGGTCATATACATGAAAGGGGTCATGGCAAGCTTGCTTGCCTGCTCAGATATTTTCAATGCGTCATCATGGTTAAGTTGCAAATGACGATAACCCGCTTTGGTTCCTTTGCACTCTTTCCTGGAGTAATCTGTTGGGAGATCTAACATAGAAGGGTACGGAGTAAGTACTTCCTTCCAATAGTCTTTCATGGTGGAAATTTCAGGTTTAGCTAATTGCTCTTTTTGCCATTGGGTGAACTCCAGATAATCAGCACTGATTTTCCGATAATGAAATTCTCTGTTTTCAGCCAAATGAGCATAATATTCGAGGATATTCTTGATAAAAATAGTCACTGATGGCGCATCAACGATAATGTGATGAAAACAACATGCCAACCAACACCGTTTTAATCCTCCTGTTATCAAACAGATATCGAATAACGGCCCTTTTGCCAAATCATATTGTTTTGACGCCATTTGTCGGATCACTTCTTCTGGATGATTCACCTCAGTGAGAGTTTTGTGCGTAATATGAATGTCATAGGGTTGTTCTATGACTTGATAAAGCTGCTTTTGATGAAATGCAAAATGTGTGCGTAAAACAGGAGTGACTTCAGTAAATTGAGTGACGGCCTTTTCCAGCAAACGGTGATCTAGTTGAGTCCCTATTTCTATAAGTAATGGGATGTTGTAGCTTTCGGGTTGGCTCAGTACCTGATCAAGTAACCATAACCCCTTTTGCCCTTGTGTACTGGGTATGTATGTTCTGTTATTCCATGTGTCTTTTACTGATTTGTTCAATGATTCATTGTCCATTTCTTCTCTCCAGATCGTTTTTCCCAAATTGAGCGGCTAACTTTTCGACACTATCCACTGAAAACACATCGGAAGATGAAACATGAATACCAAGCGTTTTACTGGCAAGAGAGGCTAATTTGATTAGATGAAGAGAATTTATCCCCTGTTCCCAAAACGAAGTTGCGGGATCAAGGTTTTTATAACCCGTGATCTCTTCCCATATTGAGAGAATTTTTGCTTCTACGTTGTCATCTCGTTGTTTGTACATCCCGTCAGCAATAAGCTGAGCCATTTGATTTCGGTCGCGTTTACCATTTTTATTCATTGGCAAAGCGTTAACATGTGTAAACCGTTCAGGGACCATGTAAGATGGCAGTTTTGAATTCATAAATTCGCGAAGATGGGTGTTAGATAGTGGACCTGGCTTACTCAGATAACAGGCATGTAACAGAGATTCATTATCCGTCTGCTCTATGGTAACAATAACATCTTCTATTTGAGGATGTGAACGTAGTGTATGTTCCACTCCGGTGATTTCGACCCTGAAGCCACGGATTTTACACATGTGGTTATTGCGCCCCAGTAGCGTAATATTGCCGGATTTATCTTTTTTAGCTTGGTCATTAGTGCGGTAATAGCGCTCATGATGACCATTAAGATCCAGCCAGACAAAACGCTCATGGGTTAATTCTGGATCTGAATATCCTTCCGCAAGCCCAGCGCCGCTGATACAAAGTTCCCCTGGTATATCTGGAGCACAAATTTCTGAATTGTCATCCAGCACGACCATATTGACGAGAGGTAATGGGTAGCCAACAGGAACTGGCGAATCAGTATCAAGTATTTCATCTGGTAACACCTGATAAACAGAAGTGAGCGCTGAATTTTCCGTACACCCCATTCCATTGAATATACGCCCTTTACCTGCTTTGGCTGCAATTGAAAACAGTCTGGGGTTGACAAAATCACCTGAAACAATGACACGATCAAGTTTATGTAACGTATCAGGAGAAACTTCTATAAATAACCGGAACAGTCCACCGGATAAGAAAAGAATAGAAATATGCTGATGACTAATGATGTTATCGATTTCGGCCAAATCAGGAAAGTCTTTTGGATAAACAACAAGTGTGGCACCAGTCAGAAGGCTTATCCAAATTTCATTGGCGCTTGCAGCAAATGATGGCTCTGCAAGTTGTAAATAACGGTCATTGTCTGTATTACCTAACTGGCTGATGGGGATTGCAAGGCGGGTTAACCCACAATGACGAATAATCACACTCTTTGGTTTACCTGTTGAGCCTGATGTCAACAATATCATTACTGGGTCTGTCGCAATTAATGTTTCGGTTATGGCTTCAAATCTTGTCGGTATGTAATCTAAATTGCGGGCTTGAGAAAAAAGGTTTTCTACAGAGATAAATTCAGCGCTTTCAACGTCATCAGCATCTGAAATTAGTAAACTGATGTCAGCAGCCTTGATACAATCTGCTATATACTGTTCAGGGTTGTTATTATTAATCGCATTGCTTAATGGAACAATAATAGCCCCTAACCGAATTACAGCTATCATCACCAGATATAATTCAAAACTGCGAGCTGTTTTAATTGCTACTTTATCTCCCTTTTTTACTTTCATTTTTTGTAAAACAAATGCTATCTGGGCTGATTGCTCCCAAAGTTCACGATATGACAATGTTTCTGAGTTAAATATTAACGCAGTTTTATTTGGATATTCATTAACTATTTCACTTAGGATATTTGGTATGGTGTGAAACTGTCCAACCTGTTTTTCAATCATGCAGGAAACCTCATCATATTTAATATGAATTAGAGTAATGAAGATATGTTGAATGGTTTTTTAAGATGTTCTCGAAAATGATTTTGATCAATGTACGTTCATTTAAATTTATTTCTATTGTCTAAGATGCTAATGAAACAAAGTCTACAATTTAATCCTAAAATCAGTCAAGTAATTTCCAAAATGAAATCATATTATAATAATTTTTGTTGATCTTTAATTTAATTTCTTATTAAACAATGAATTAAGTTAATTTTATTAAATAATTTATTTGTGTAGTTGACAAATGGCAATTGAATTGTAGATGATTAACCCCCATGAGAACGATGATGAACTATTTATATCGAACCGTGTTTCTTTTAATGAGAAAAAATTATCATTTTAATTTAAATACAAGCTAAGACTGTACTTATTTTACCTTTTATTTATTTAAAAAAGCGAATGCAGGTGCCCTGATTATTAATGGGTCATATGCTCTCTATTGTGAGTTATTAATTCACCCTTCATTAGAAGTGGAGTATTAGTTAGATGGATACATTAGATATTTTTAATTCTTCATGGCAGCAACCGACCTGGAACAACTTAGTAACATTATCCACCATAAAAAAAGAGTTATTGAGTCTACCACCATTAATTAATCATAAAAAATTGACACATTTTTATAAACAATTGGAAAAGGTTTGGTTACACAAAGCTGTAATAATTCAAATTGGTGATTGTGCTGAACGAATTATCGAATGTGATCAACAATCGGTTATTCCGAAAATTGATTTTTTATATAACTTATCAGACATTTTTTCTACTTTGCTGAATAAGCCGGTGATCACAGTTGGCCGTATCGCGGGCCAATATGCAAAACCGCGTTCTAATGCAATTGAAAAATACCGGAATACTATACTACCGGTATGGCGTGGTGATTGTATCAATAGCCCGGAACCTGTTCTGGATGCCAGAATAAATGATCCCAAACGGATGTTAATCAGTTATCACGCAGCTTCACAAACTCTGTCTATGATTGATGCTTACATTCGAAGCAGACGCGATATAAATTTACAGGTCTGGACAAGCCATGAAGCCCTGTTATTGGATTATGAATATTCTCAGTTGAGAACTACACTGGATGGACGGAGATATCTTGGTAGTACCCACTGGCCTTGGATTGGCATTCGAACCCTTGATTTAAATAGCCCTCACGTTGAGATGTTATCAAATATAGATAACCCAGTAGCATGCAAAATCAGCGAGAAAGTCTCTCCTGATTTAATCACTGGATTATGCAAAAAACTCAATCCCCAAAAAATCCCTGGGCGACTGACATTTATCACCCGTTTTGGTCATAAGCATATTCATAAACTCAGCCCTCTTATTGATGCGGTATTGGAGACAGGTATCCCTGTGCTTTGGATGTGTGATCCCATGCATGGTAATACAACAAAAACAGCGAATGGAAATAAACAGCGAATTTTTGAAGAGATGGTGGATGAAGTTACCCATTTTCAAATCCAGTTAGCCGAACATCATGCTTGTTGTGCAGGCATTCATTTAGAAACGACTGCTGAAGATATCGCAGAGTGTTTTGGTTGCGGTTTCAATCCTAAAGAATCCGAATTATCAAACATCATATGCGATCCCAGATTGAACAAAATACAGGCAATTGAACTTATTAAACAATGGGCAATTAATCAGGAGGCATTATGACATTTGACAAAAAATATGTTGCCGTAATTACCGGTGCATGTGGTGGTATCGGTGAAGCTATCGCCAATCGATTAGCGATGAAGGGAATAATCTTAGCACTGATTGATAAACAGGCAGAGGCATTACAATCTCTGGTGAACAGACTTAGCGATGAATATTCTCAATCTATTATCGGTTTTCCTGTGGACGTTGCTGAATCTCAACAAGTTGGCAGCGCGTTTCTTGCCATCAGAAATCAACTTGGTCCCATTGGCTATTTGGTGAATGGCGCTGGTGTATTACACCATACTGCTGTTGAAAACACCGATATTGATGTATGGAACCGGATCTTTGCTGTTAATGCGACGGGGGTATTCAACGTCAGCAAAGCCGCAGCCAGTTATATGCAGGAGCAGAAAAAAGGGAGCATCGTGACTGTAGCTTCAAATGCCGCACGAGTCCCTCGAGCAACGATGGCAGCATATTGTGCCTCAAAAGCGGCGGCCCAAGCCTTCACATATGCACTTGGGTTAGAAGTGGCGCCATTTGGAATCCGGTGCAATGTCGTCGCTCCTGGCTCAACCGATACGTCCATGCTGCGCAGTATGTGGGCAGATGAAGATGATAAAAACCACACATTGTACGGTAATCCAGAGCAATTTCGCATTGGTATCCCACTACGCAAAGTTGCCACACCAGACGAAATTGCCGCGGCGGTTTGTTTCTACCTCAGTGAAGAGTCCAGCCAAACGACGTTGTCGACTTTGCTGGTGGATGGTGGCGCCGCATTAGGCAGTTGTTAGTACATAGCAAACAAGAGATACAACATGGAAAAGATATTATCGTACCCATTGCCTAACCATGCTGATCTACCTAAATCGACAGCAAATTGGCTTCCGGATCGGCATCGCGCAGTTTTGTTGATCCATGACATGCAAAAATACTTTGTTGGTTTTTTTGACGCCGAAACAAACCCGATAAAGGGTGTCATTAACAACACCTGCATGCTATTGAGTGTTGCCAGACATTTTAATATTCCCGTGTTTTATACCGCTCAGCCCGGCAGTATGACCCCAGAACAACGCGGATTATTAAAAAATATATGGGGTGAAGGCATGCAAGCAATAGAGGAACATCGGGAAATTATTCCGCACCTGACACCCACTAAAGATGAAACTGTACTGACTAAATGGCGTTACAGTGCATTCTTTAAATCTCATTTGCTACATCATTTAAGGGATTTGAACCGCAATCAACTGATCATTTGTGGGGTATATGCCCATATAGGATGTCTGACTACCGCTATTGATGCTTATTCACATGATATCGAAACCTTTTTGGTATCAGATGCTGTGGCGGATTTTTCAGAGGAAAAACATCACCTGGCGTTGAAGATGGCAGCAGAAATATGTGCTGTCGTGGCACCAACGGAACAAGTCATTGCAAATCTAAGAAAATAATACGTGAGACTAAAGAGTCTGATAAGACAAATTATAAGGGGGAATGATGTTGTTGAACGAATTACCACAGGGAGTGCTGCAATCAGAGGATGCGAAAAACCTCTTTAGCCATTTAGTGAAGGCGAATAAACCCTTTGCATGTATTCATCGCCCGTTATCCGATGCTAAGGACTCGTTTTTATTACTTGAGGGGAAAATAAAATACAGCCATTCACTCTCAGCATTAGAACCAATTTCGTTGGAACCTACTCTTTCATTGACATCAGATAGTTTTGGTACAGTGGATATAACATCGCCTGAAGAGCTGAAGGCTTCTCAATTAATTATCATTCCATTCAATCAGATTGCCGAAAGAGGGTTTACATGCCATAACGATAACGAACCTGTCATTATCATGAGCATCGAAACACAAGCTCGTTATCAAATACACGACTGGGGATTTATTGAGCGTAGTAAGCCAATAAAAGCGGCTAATGTACATTTCGATATCACAGACAAGGCTTACAGCCAGATGGTGGAACAGGTGATCAACGGTGAGATTAGTGCCGGAGAGGGTAGTAATTTCGTTATATCGAGAAGTTTAGAAGGTGATATTGAAGACTTTTCATTGGAAGATGTACTTTCGTTATTTAATCAATTACTGATAAACGAATTTGGCTCTTATTGGACATGGGTTGTTTATACCGGTGACCGCTATTTTGTCGGTAGCAGCCCGGAACAACATATCCTGGTGGAGGGTAAAGATGTTGCCATGAACCCAATAAGTGGCACGTTAAAATATCCAGAAAAAGAAATAGAACAGGCTTTATACCGCTTCGTTAACGACAAAAAGGAACAGAATGAGCTCTTCATGGTCGTTGATGAAGAACTGAAAATGATGAGCCGCATATGTGACAGTGATATTACGGTGAGCGGTCCTCAGTTAAAGATGATGTCTCGGGTGGCACATACAGAGTATTTTATCCGTGGCTCAACATCACAGACCATTCGAACTATCCTGAAAGAGTCCTTGTTTGCCCCAACCGTTACCGGTAGTCCGGTGCAAAATGCGTCTCAGGTCATTATGCGCAGGGAAAATCGTGGTCGTGGTTATTACAGTGGTGTTATCGGAATGATTGGTGTTAAGAATAACCAACGCTATCTGGATTCCACTATATTAATCCGTGCGGCTGATATTACAAAAAATGGGCATTTCCGATTGACATCAGGGGCAACAATTGTTCGTGATTCAACTCCGGAAAATGAAGCTGAAGAAACCAAAGCAAAATTGAGTGGTTTAATGAGTTCTTTTTTTGGTGAGAAGAAAAACATTAATTCAACCAATAACACCCAATTATCTGAACATGTGTTGAATAATGTCACTGTAATATTACAGCGGCGTAATCATAAAGTTTCTCCTTTCTGGTTAGATAATTCTAAAAAAATAGTATTAGCACCCAATTTTCTTCCCTCCATTACGCTCATTGATATGGAGGACTCATTTACTGAGATGATTGCCTACCAGTTACGTTATATCGGGCATAATGTGACGATAGTTTCATGGTCTGAGTCTGGTGCGCGTTTGCCGCAATTAATGAATTCAGGTAAAACAGATATTCTGTTTATTGGCCCAGGGCCTGGAAACCCGAACATTATCAGCCATGACAAGATAGCAACAGGACGAGCACTGATTACAAATCGTTTAAAACAGAATTTACCACTAATTGGAACCTGTTTGGGGCATCAACTTATTTGTGCTGAATTTGGTTTGCCCATCAAACGGCTGCCAAAAACACGACAAGGAACGCAATATAAAATAGCCATTGGGCATATAGCCTGTCATGTCGGGTTTTATAATAGCTTTGCCGCGATGCACAAATTACCGCATTGGTTTACGCCGAAATATAATCGATTGGTTTATCTTGAACGGTTAGGTAAGAGTGAAATTATTGCATTGAAATCTAATAATGTGGCATCAATACAGTTTCATAACGAATCCTTTTTAACTACCGATGCATTTTCAATTTATAATTGGATGATTGATAATGCTACGGGGTATGCAGATAAAGTCATTTGAAATTAATGTGTTATAAAATAACCTGTCATAGTTCGGACAATCTATGTAACCTGCTGAAGAATACACTTGATTGTCCCACTTAACTAATGCGTATTTTATTTTTTCTGGTCTTATTTAGCGACAATGTTGACGTAAATAATCAGCGGTTAATGAGTTACCCTCTGCAAACATTGCCTGTGGTATGCCGCTGAACATCACCTGACCTCCATCCGTTCCGGCTCCTTCGCCTAAATCAATAATCCAATCCGCTTCTGCGATAACTTCTATATTGTGTTCAATGATAAAGACAGAATTTCCCTGTTCGACAAGGCGGCGAAACAACGTAATAAGTACTGCTACATCAGAAGGATGAAGTCCGGTTGTCGGTTCATCAAAGACATACACGTCACCTTTATTGTTAAGATAAGATGCCAGTTTCAGTCTTTGACATTCTCCACCAGACAGGTGATCAAGTGATTCACCAAGGCGCATATAACCCAACCCGACACTCCGAATATTGTCTAATGTGGGCTGGATCTGATGGTCTTTCGCAAAAAAGTCTGCCGCCTGCGTAATACTCATGTTCATGAGATCAACAATCGTTTTTCCTTTGTATTTATAATCTAAGGCTTTTTTATTGAATTTTTGCCCCTGACAAGCTTCACAAGGCAAGGATATCGAATCCATAAAAGCCAAATCGGTTTCAATCACGCCTAGCCCTTTACACTCTGGACATCCTCCCTTAGCATTCGGAGAAAACCACGATTTATCCACGTGATTAGCCAGCGCAAGGCGCTCCCGGATGTGATCAAAAACACCACTCCATGATGCAATATGGGAGCGTTTGGAGGTATGAATGGGTTTTTGGTCGATAACAACAGCATTTGGACATTGAGGGACAACCTCTCCCATAATTAAGGCGCTTTTTCCCGACCCCGCTATGCCACTGACAGCAAGCATTATTCCCAGTGGGATCTCGATAGAGATCCCTTTAAGATTGTGCAGCGTTGCGTTCCTGACAGAGAGATAACCAAGCGGCTTTTTGGGATTTCGATTAAGTTGAGTTGGTTGAGACAGGTATTTTCCTGTTAATGTGTCAGAGGTGCGTAACCCATTTAAGTCTCCCTGATAGGTGATAGTTCCACCGTTATCGCCTGCACCAGGGCCTAAATCAATGACATGATCTGCGATTTTAATGACGTCAGGGTCATGTTCGACCATCAAGATAGTATTGCCCTTGTCACGTAATTGCTGAATCAGCGTATTAAGTTTAGTGATATCAGCCGGATGTAGTCCGGTGCTGGGTTCATCAATGATATAAGTCATTCCGGTGAGACTGCTGCCTAAGTGCCGCACCATTTTTAATCGTTGCGACTCTCCGCCTGATAATGTTGGGGTTGGACGGTTAAGATTCAGGTACCCCAGACCGACAGAGCACATTGATGTTAAACGTGCTTTCAAGGCATCAATGAGCGTGCTCACTGAAGGATCAACCAGTGTCGCTATAAACTGGCCCAGCTTTATGATCGGCATCTCTACACAATCGCCGATACTTTTGCCCTGAATTAAGCATGACAGGATTTGTTTATTAAGCCTCTGTCCATGGCAGACAGGACACTGTTTCATTGAAACAATGTTCCGAAGTTCTTCACTTTTGTACTCTTTGTTATCTTTCACAAGATAACTGCGCGTGAATCTGGGTATAAGTCCTTCAAATCGGGCAGATTTAGGCCAGTCAGGGGATGGGTTCGTCGGCGCAATGTTCTCCGCGTAAAGCAAAAGTTGGCGTTCTTCTGTCGAGTAATCGGCAATTTTCTTATTATTATCAAATAAACCAGAATGAACATATCGGCGCCACCGCCAGGTTCCTGGCGCAAATGAGGAATATGCGATTGCCCCTTCATTTAGAGATTTGTCTTCATTCAGCAGTTTTTTTACATCTATCGTACTGGCAATGCCCAGTCCCTCACAATTGGGGCACATCCCTGATGGATGGTTGAAAGAGAAGATGTTGGAATACCCGACAAAGGGCTTACCGATTCGGGAAAACAGAAGGCGCAACAAAGTGTAAATATCTGATGCTGTACCCACCGTCGAGCGTACATTTTCCCCAATCCGCTTTTGGTTAATGATAATTGCGGTGGTTAGGTTATTTATCTCATCGACATCAGGCTGACCATAGTACGGTAACCGATGCCGGATATAAGGCGGAAAAGTATCATTGAGCTGTCTTTGGGATTCCGCTGCAATTGTACCGAATACAAGAGAGCTTTTACCTGAACCAGAAACACCAGTGAACACAGTGATGACATTCTTGGGAATACGTAAGTCAATGCCTTTAAGGTTATTTTGCCTCGCACCACGAATTTCAATCGTGTTTTGTTCATGACTTCTCATTTCATTTCTCTCCTTCGCGCGCTAACATCAGGGAAAATAGAGTGATAATTCCACATCCGATTAATACGATAGATACAGGAAACAGAGATACAGATTTGCCAAGGCCGGTTAAAAATGCGGTTAAAGAAGCCGTCCCAAACTGAAGCGCACCGAGGACAGCAGAACCAGCCCCTCTTACATCAGGAACGGCTGTTAATGCCAAACTCGCTGCATTGCCAAAAATAAACGCCATCGTAAACATAAGCATCATGAAAATTGCTGTTGTTAATTCAAGCTGGTAGAAGCTGAGATAATTGACAACCAATAGCAGACACGCTAAGACAAAGGTAGTTACAACACCAATGATGACAAGCGATTTGGCACCGATCCGCTCAACCCATCGCGCACTCAGTATGCTGCTGAACATCATAATTCCGGCATTAATCGCAAACACAATGGAAAAAAATCCGGGGGTGAATTTGAACATAGACTGGTATATAAAAGGTGATGCTGAAATATAGGCAAACAGTGCCCCGAAAGTGGCGGAAAAGACTAATGTATATCCCATATAGGTTCTATTTTTGAACAGTGTTAGAAACTGCTTAACCAGACGGCCTTTACTTTCATCATATCCTGATTTATTCGGCAAACTCTCTGGCACATAAACGAACGTTAAGATAGTAATTATCAGTGAAATCACTGCCATAAAGACAAATACAATCGGCCACGGGAAATATGCAGCCACTCCTCCCATCAATGGAGCAACTATCGGTGCTGCACCTTGTATTGCCAGAATCAGATTGAAATAGTAGGCGGCTTTGTTACCAAAGCTGAGATCGGAAACAATGGCTCGTGTCAGGACAATACCTGATGCGCCACCAGCACCTTGAAAAAAGCGGCTAATGATTAATATTTCAATACTTGAAGAGAATGAACAAGCAATTGAGGCTACAGTCAGCAAGACCATGCCTCTTAACAAAAGTTTTCTCCTGCCAATGACATCCGACCAGGGACCAATGATTAATTGCCCAATTGCGAGACCCGCCATAAATGAGGTTAAACTTAATTGAACACCAGCCTGAGTCGTGTTTAGCGCGTGCGATATGGCGGGAAACAAAGGAAGGTACATGTCGGTTGAAAGAGCGCCAATGGCACTCAACATTCCCAAAATAAGAACAAGTTTGAATGCCAATTCACCTTTTTGGTTAGATGAAATAGCCTGATTTAATTGACTATTAGTTAGTGTGTTTTCTGATTTTTTCACTGTTATTCATCTCATATAATAAACAGATGATGAAAACTATAACATTGCAGAAAAATGATTTCAAAATAGAAATCATTATTTTAAGTTAGTTGACGGATTTCATGCAAGGTTGAATCCTGTTTTACCTTTTTAATTAGATGGGTTTTATTGTTATAATAAATTGTTATTTATCATATTTATGGTTTTTGTCTTGTCATTTTTTTATGATATGAACATCTTATAAATGTTATAGCAATATAGGAAAATAATTTCATTATGGAAATTATTCTAAGGGTTTCGAGAAATCCATTCGTTGAAGTTTTGCTGAAAAATTAATTAGAGTTTCATGATCTCTTTCTGTATATTTATACAGTGATTTGGCACGGAGAGATCAGATGCGCAAAATTATTCATATTGATATGGATTGCTTTTTTGCCGCCATTGAAATGCGGGATAATCCATCACTTCTCAATATTCCTATTGCAGTCGGGGGAAGCGCTGATCGAAGGGGCGTAATTAGTACGGCAAATTATCCAGCCCGCCGTTTTGGGGTGCATAGCGCGATGTCTACGGCTACGGCATTGAGACTTTGTCCTCAATTGAAAGTTATCCCTGGCAGAATGGCGCATTATAAAGAAGTGTCTCAACATATCCGTCAAATTTTTTCCCGTTACACTGCGTTGATCGAACCTCTTTCTTTAGATGAAGCCTATCTGGATGTGACGGATTGCAGTTATTGTCATGGTTCCGCCACTTTGATTGCTCAAGAAATCCGTCAGGTCATTTTTGATGAATTGCAGTTAACGGCCTCCGCAGGTGTAGCGCCAGTGAGGTTTTTAGCCAAAATAGCGTCTGATATCAATAAACCCAATGGGCAATATGTTATCTCCCCTGAACAGGTTAAAACGTTTGTTAATTCTCTGCCATTATGCAAGATTCCCGGTGTTGGGAGGGTCACGGCTAAACGTTTGTCAGACATGGGGTTAGCAACCTGCTCTGACGTGCAACGTTACGATAAACTGGTACTAATAAAAAGTTTGGGTAAGTTCGGGGTGACGCTTTGGGAGCGTTGTCATGGCATTGACGAAAGACAGATTACGCCAGAACGTCTGCGTAAGTCCGTTGGGGTGGAGAAAACCCTGGCGCAGGATATCCATGAATGGCATGAGTGTGTTGAACTGATTGAAGAACTTTATTCTGAGCTGAAAATACGGTTAGAAAAGGTAAAACCCGATCTTCGCATTGCCCGTCAAGGTATCAAATTAAAGTTTGATGATTTTCAATTGACGACACAGGAACATGTTCATCCTATGTTGGATAAACGCGATCTGATTCAAATAGCAAAGCAGGCTTGGGAAACACGCAGGGGAGGGCGAGGGGTCAGGCTGGTTGGGCTGCATGTGACATTACAAAACCCACAACTGGAGCGTCAGCTTTTATTGGAATGGTAAGGTGTAAAAGAACGATATCTCCCCCACAAGCAGAGGGTAGGGGAGAGGCAATATAATTTTCTATTATTCTTTAACCGGAATAGCTTTGAGAATTGCAGTGAGGAGCTGCCAATATTGACCGACACTCTTAATATGTACTTTCTCATCAGGTGAATGAGCACCCCGAATGGTTGGGCCTATAGAAACCATGTCCATATCAGGGTACGGTTTTTTGAATAAGCCACACTCTAACCCAGCGTGGATCACCATAATATTCGGCGTCTTATCGAAGAGTTGATGATAAGTTTCACGTACTAAATGCATGATTGGAGAATTGGCGTCAGGCTGCCAGCCCGGATAGCTGCCAGTTGCCACGGTTTCCGCTCCAGACAGTTTTGCCAGAGAATCCAGCATTTCAGCAACATAAATTTTGCCACTTTCGATAAGTGAACGGATCAGGCAAATAACCTCGGCTTTCTCTTCGTCCATGGTTACGACGCCTACGTTCAATGAGGTCTCTACAACACCTTTGGCAACATCGCTCATACGAATAACACCATTCGGCATACTATTGAGCATGGATATGAAGCGAGTCTGACAATCCGTAGTTAATGCGTGTGATGATGCTTCGGTTTCATCCAGCAAGAGAATGAGAGTGTTTTCAACGACGGAGTATTCGTTTTTCAATATCTCCAGATAGCTATCTTTCAATTGATGGAGTTTTTCAACTTTATCAGCAGGAACAGCAATCACGGTAGAACCTTCTCGAGGAATAGCATTGCGCAGGGTTCCACCTTGCAGATGAATTAATTTCAGTTCCAAATGGTCGGAATATGTGGCTAGGAAACGAGCCAGTAATTTGTTGGCGTTACCCAATCCCAGATGAATATCGCCACCAGAGTGACCGCCCTTTAATCCCTTAATCGTTAATTGCAGCGTTTTATAGTTAGCTGGCAGAGCTTCGCGGGACAGGCGTAAGGTTGTGAAAAAATCAATGCCACCCGCACAACCCATGTAGATTTCGCCTTCTTCTTCTGAATCGGTATTGATCAGAACATCAGCTTGCAGCCAGCCGGATTTCAGGCCGAATGCGCCATCCATGCCGGCCTCTTCGGTCATGGTCAGCAAAACTTCCAATGGGCCGTGTTTAACGGACTCGTCCGCCAAGACTGCCAGAGCGGAAGCCATGCCGATACCGTTATCCGCACCTAACGTTGTACCATCAGCCGTAACCCAATCACCATCAATATAAGGGCGAATAGGATCTTGTGTGAAATCGTGTTGGGTATCGTTATTTTTCTGTGGAACCATATCAAGGTGCGCTTGAAGTACAACCACCTTGCGGTTTTCCATGCCTTTTGAAGCGGGCTTTCTGATCAAAATATTACCCACTTCATCCCGCTCTACAGGGAACCCTTTGCTTTTGGTCCACTCAATGATATGAGATGCGAGAACTTCTTCATGATAAGAAGGATGAGGAATGGAACAGATTTGCGCAAAAATATCCCATAAAGGTTGTGGGGATAGCGTTGATAATTCGGACACGGCGAATCTCCTATAACTGAATCTTGGTGAAACGAAAATGGTAATGCTTGACACATCAGGGAGTTTTTGTCATCTGCATTGACCTGATATCCATGTTATACTTGAAAATATCATTTTATTGCCAGCAATGGGCAGTGAGAATGAGGACTTACCTTGTTTTTACTGGTTTTTGTTGGTTCAAATCACTATAATCTCGCGCAACCTTTTTTCCGCAACAAACGCTTTTCTGAAATATTCTTTAGTTTCCAGGATCTAATTTTATGAGTGAAAAATATGTCGTAACGTGGGATATGTTGCAAATACATGCCCGTCAATTGGCGCAACGTTTACTTCCCGTAGCGCAGTGGAAAGGCATTATTGCCGTTAGCCGTGGTGGTCTTGTTCCGGGAGCGTTACTGGCTCGTGAATTGGGAATTCGCCATGTCGATACTGTCTGTATTTCCAGTTATGATCACGATAATCAGCGCGAGTTGAAAGTATTGAAAAAAGCGGAAGGTGACGGTGAAGGATTTATTGTCGTTGATGATCTGGTTGATACCGGAGGCACTGCCCAGGCAATCCGTGAAATGTATCCGAAAGCTCACTTTGTAACGATTTTTGCTAAACCCGCCGGTCGCCCTCTTGTGAATGATTATGTTATTGACATCCCCCAAAACACATGGATTGAGCAGCCATGGGATATGGGAGTCGTGTTTGTTCCACCCGTTTGTGAAAAGCAGTAAGATTTTTCTTTTGTCATGACGAAACAAAACCTTTCAGAATCGCTGTTTAAGCCTCGGTTTAAACATCGGGAAACCTCTACACTGGTAAAATATACTCGTCCACAATCCGTAACTACCAGTGATAGTATGCTTGGTGGGGAGCGCCGCGAGCGTTGGTATCGTATGATTAATTGGCTCGCTTGGATCTGGAGGGGAGTCAATCCGCTAGAAATTCAAGATGTCCTCAGCCGGATTGCCGTGACGGATGCCGAACGCAGTACTGAACATTTGTTAGATACTGTGGTCGGCTACCGTAAAGGAAACTGGACATTTGAGTGGTCTCAGCAGGCAATGCACTGGCAACAGGAAGCGTTGCATACTGAAGATACGGAAAAATCCGGAGCATGTTGGTTAAAGGCTGCAACGCTATATAGCATTGCAGCTTATCCTCATTTACGCGGTGATGAACTGGCAGATCAGGCCATTGTGCTGGCTAATAAAGCTTATGAAAACGCGGCGCGTTTTTCTGACTATGAATTGAAAAAGCCGGAATTCCAGCTGGAAGGGGGCAAAAGTATTACTGGGCTATTGCACCTGCCTTCCCATGTACAAGGGCCTTGTCCAACGATATTAGTTTGTGCCAGCATTGATAATGTCCAGAGTGATTGCTGGCGCTTATTTCGTGAACATTTCTCGCCTCTTGGTTTTGCCATGTTAACGCTGGATATGCCTTCTGTTGGTTATTCTGCTAAATTTACCTTAACGCAGGATACATGTGTACTTCATCAACAAGTTTTACAACAACTAAATAGCGTGCCGTGGATTGATCATACCCGTGTAGGCGTATTTGGTTTTCGTTTTGGGGCAAATATCGCTGTTCGGCTTGCCTACTTGGAGCCGAAACTTATTAAAGGAGTCTCGGTGGTCGGCCCGATTGTGCATGAATTACTGCATGATGAAAAATTACAGCAGAAAATCCCGTCAATGTATATCGATGTCTTGGCCAGTCGCTTAGGTATTTATCACGTTGATGAAAAGAGGTTGCGTTCAGAATTAGCTTGTTATTCGTTGAAGAATCAAGGGTTATTGGGCCGTCGTTGTACTGTTCCCATGTTTTCGGTGTACTGGGAAGATGATATTTTCAGCCCAAGGAAAGATTCGAAGTTGATTGCGATGTCATCAATTGAGGGTTCAGTACGAGCTATTCCTGCAACCTCAGTTTATAGTGGTTTCAATAAGGCATTACACGAAATAAGTGTATGGTTGAAAGATAAAGTTTTATAAAACAAAATTTATAACTTGATATTTTTTAATCGTTTGATACAAAGGTGTTCTGCATATAAGGAGACCTTTGTATGACTTTACCCGCAAGTTATTCTAAAAATAGGTTGTTAAAGCGTTTTTCTGCATTAGGGCCGTATGTACGTGAATTAAAGTGCCAAAATGGTTATTTTTTCTTTGACTGTTTAGCCGTTTGTGTCAGTGCCAAAGCGGTACCGGAAAAACGTGAATTTTTGGGATGGTGGTTAGAGCTGGAAGAGCAGGATCAAGGTTTTGTTTATCACTATCAGATAGGCTTGTTTGATAAACAGGGTGAATGGAATGTCATGAATATCAAAAAAAAGGCCGATCTTGAGCACCTTGAATCAACGCTACAGGCATTCCACAAACGTCTGGTTGATTCTTGTGAAACGCTCAAACTGGCATTGATCCCATCTGAGAATACCGTCACTCTGCAAACGCAAGTGATAGCGTAATTTTGTTTTTAACCCGCTTTTGCTAAATTTTGCGTTATGTCAGTTGGCATAACGCTTCTCTCCTGTTAAAACTGAACACTGTTTTTTCAAATTAACTGTAATGGCAGAAATATGATGAATGGCAGCCAAACATTGGTTGTAAAACTGGGAACGAGTGTATTAACCGGTGGCTCTCGTCGTTTGAATCGTGCCCATATTGTGGAACTGGTTCGTCAATGTGCTCAACAGCATGAAAAAGGTCACCGCATTATTATTGTGACTTCTGGTGCGATTGCTGCTGGGCGTGAACACTTAGGATATCCTGAACTTCCGGCAACTATTGCTTCAAAACAATTGCTGGCAGCTGTTGGGCAAAGTCGCCTGATCCAATTGTGGGAGCAGCTTTTTTCTATTTATGGCATTCATGTTGGGCAAATGCTCCTGACCCGCGCGGATTTGGAAGATCGTGAACGCTTTTTGAATGCAAGAGATACCCTTCAGGCTTTGCTTGATAATCACATCGTTCCCATTATTAATGAAAATGATGCCGTTGCGACAGCAGAGATTAAAGTGGGTGACAATGATAATCTTTCTGCATTGGCTGCTATTTTGGGCAGTGCAGATAAATTGTTACTTCTGACAGATATAGCAGGGCTTTATACCGCAGATCCTCGTAGTAACCCTGATGCAAAATTGATCCCTGAAGTGCATGACATCAGTGATGAGCTGAAAATGATAGCTGGGGACAGTGTTTCTGGATTAGGGACGGGAGGAATGGCAACAAAACTTCAGGCGGCAGGCGTGGCCGGGCGTGCTGGTATTGATGTCATTATTGCCGCGGGTAATAGGCCAGATGTTATTGCTGATGTTATTACAGGAAAGTCGGTTGGAACATGCTTTCATGGCTTGGCTAGCCCAATGGAAAATCGTAAGCGTTGGATTTTTGGGGCACCTCCGGCAGGGGAAATTATTGTCGATCATGGTGCAGAAGCGGCGATTGTTGGGAAAGGCAGTTCGTTGCTGCCAAAAGGGATCAAAAACGTTAAAGGTAATTTTTCCCGTGGTGAAGTTATTTGCATCCGTAGCTTATCGGGTAAAGATTTGGCTCATGGTGTTTGCCGTTACAACAGTGATGCGTTACGTCTGATTGCAGGCTATCATTCACAGCAAATTAGCCAGATATTAGGTTATGAATATGGCGCTGTTGCGGTTCATCGTGATGATTTGATCGTAATTTAATAAATTGATCGTGAGTTAAGGATTTCACCATGCTAGAGCAGATGGGAAAAGCAGCCAAAGCAGCATCGTGGCAGTTGGCGCAATTGAATAGCAACCAGAAAAACCAAGCGTTGAATCACATTGCTGATTTGTTGGAGACGGAGATTGAAGTGATTCTTGCCGCTAACCAGCAAGATATGGAGCAAGCCCGCGAACAGGGAATGAGTGCAGCACTACTCGATCGGTTATTACTGACACCGGAACGGCTGAATGCCATTGCCAATGATGTGCGCCAAGTCTGCCGTTTGGCTGATCCTATAGGGCAAGTTATTGATGGGCAATTATTGGATAATGGATTGCAATTGAGCCGTCGCCGAGTTCCGTTGGGCGTAATTGGCGTGATATATGAAGCCCGGCCCAATGTTACTATTGATGTGGCGTCGTTATGTCTGAAAACGGGTAATGCAGTGATACTGCGTGGTGGCAAAGAGACTCACCATACAAATCAAGCGATGGTTACAGTCATCCAGCAGGCATTGGAACAAAATGGATTGCCAGCGGCTGCGGTTCAGGCTATCAATAAACCTGATCGTGAATTGGTGGCTGAATTGCTGAAAATGGATCGTTATGTCGATATGTTGATCCCTCGAGGTGGGGCTGGGTTACATAAATTGTGCCGGGAACAATCGACTATTCCCGTGATTACTGGCGGTATTGGCGTTTGTCATACATTTGTGGATGAAACCATCAATATTGAAAAAGCACTGGAAATCATTATTAATGCGAAAGTCCAGCGTCCAAGTGCCTGTAATTCACTGGAAACATTATTGGTGCATGAAAAAATAGCCGCCGATTTCCTGCCAGTTTTGAGTGCCAAAATGAAAGAGCAGGGCGTGACATTACACGCAAGTAAATCAGCAATGACATTGCTGAAAGATGGCCCTGCAACTGTTGTTGAAGTGGCAGAGGAAGATTACTGTGATGAATGGTTATCTTTAGATATGAATGTGGAAATTGTTAGCGATATCGATCGAGCTATTGAGCATATTCGGACTTATAGCACAGCCCATTCCGATGCGATACTGACGGAATCTTTGCCGCAAGCCGATTACTTTGTGCGCCATGTGGATTCAGCCGCAGTATATGTAAATGCTAGCACGCGTTTTACTGATGGCGGACAATTTGGTTTGGGGGCTGAAGTGGCTGTCAGTACTCAGAAATTACACTCCCGAGGCCCAATGGGGCTTGATGCACTGACAACGTATAAGTGGATTGGTTATGGTGATTATTTGCCTCGTCGTTGACCATATCCTACTTTAATTAGATTTTATTGAACTATGTTGGTCACACTTAATTTTCAGTGTGACTTTTTGATCCATCAAAAATACCTTTTTACACTAGTGTAAATATTTAGTTACTATACTTTATGTTTAGGCTTAATTTTATAGACTCTTCGGGAAAACAACGAAATGAAACAAACTCTATTCATCGTAGGTGCACGAGGTGCAGGGAAGACGACAATAGGTAAGTTGTTGTCTGAAGCGCTGTCGTATAAATTTATTGACACCGATGAAAGTATCCAGACTGTAAGTGAAATGACGATAGCTGATCTTGTTGAACAATATGGCTGGGAACATTTCAGAAAATTAGAAAGCCAAACGTTGAAAGCAGTTAGCCAAAGTGAACGTGTCATTTCAACAGGTGGAGGAATGGTGTTGTCGCTTGAGAATCGCCAGTATATGCAACAAAATGGTATTGTGATTTATTTACAGACATCCGCAGAAGTTTTGAGTCAGCGATTATCTCTCAATCCAGAGAATTCACAGCGTCCCAGTTTGACAGGAAAGTCCATTATAGAAGAAATGGAAGGAATATTGGTTGAAAGAGAGCCACTATACCAAGAGTGTGCCAATTTCATCGTTGATGCCAATCTCGCAACAGAAGATATCGTATCTCACGTTAAATCTTATATTTTAAACCAGAAAAACAAACTAATTTGATATATCAACGGTGTTTAAGTTTATTTTCTAACTGACAAGGAAATCTGATATAACAAATCGCCCATACAACTTATAGTATCGTATTTACTCACTTTAATTTTATTAATTATATTTGAGATATGGATATGCTCTTAAATTTTATTCGATTACTTATTCGTGTACTCTTCAGAGTTACCATTGAAGGTGATACCAAACAGTTACAGCAACACACCAAATGCATTATTACTCCCAATCATGTTTCATTTCTGGATGGCCTGTTAATTGGGCTATTCCTGCCGATAAAGCCTGTATTTGCTATTTATTCTAATATTGCGACTCGCAGCTTTCTTAAATTTATCAAATCTTATGCGGATGTTGTGCCTTTGGATCCGACTAACCCAATGGCAGTCAGGACACTGGTTAAAGAGGTGGATAAAGGGCGCCCGATTGTGATTTTCCCTGAAGGAAGGATCACCGTAACTGGCTCTCTTATGAAAATTTATGATGGCGCTGCTTTTATTGCCGCGAAATCAGGCGCAAAAGTAGTATCAATCCGAATTGAGGGGGCAGAACAAACGGTTTTTGGTCGGTTAAAAGGCATAGTGAAGCTGCATTGGTTCCCGAAAATTACCCTCAAAATTTTACCTGCCGTTGATCTGCCAATGCCGGATGCACCTGATTCAACAACACGTCGTCGTTTAGCAGGAGAACATCTCCACGCCATTATGATGGATGTGAGAATGCAGACGCGCCCAAAGGAGACGTTATTCAGCGCTTACCTAACTGCACAAAAACGCTTTGGCCGTTTTAAGTCCTGCATTGACGATGTGAATTTTAAAGAAGATAGCTATCATTCACTACTGAAAAAAATATTGGGAATTAGCCGGATCTTAGAACGCTTTACACAAGAAGGTGAACGCATCGGCCTGCTGTTGCCAAATGCGACTGTGATGGCGGCTACTATATACGGTGCTTCGTTAAAAGGGCGAGTGCCGGCTCTTTTGAACTATACGGCAGGAAGCAGCGGCATGAAGAATGCCATGCAGGCGGCAACCATTAAAACCATCGTAACATCTCGCCAATTTCTGGAAAAAGGGCAATTGTCTCATCTGCCAGAACAGGTGACTGAAGCTAATTGGGTATATCTCGAAGATTTAAAAGACACGATCACACGGGAAGATAAGCTTTGGATATTGTGGCATTTGATTTTCCCTTCTAAAGCCATTTTGACTTCGCAAAAGCCGGATGATGATGCATTGATCCTGTTTACGTCAGGCTCAGAAGGGGCACCAAAAGGTGTTGTTCACAGCCATGCCAGCTTATTGGCGAACGTTGAGCAGATAAAAACGGTTGCTGATTTTACTCCGTTGGATCGTTTTATGTCTTCTTTGCCACTGTTTCATGCATTTGGCCTAACAGTTGGTCTATTTACTCCATTAATGACAGGCAGTCGTGTATTCCTTTACCCAAGCCCCTTACATTATCGTGTCGTGCCTGAATTGGTCTATGACCAAAATTGTACCGTGTTATTCGGAACTTCGACTTTCTTAGGCAATTATGCTCGTTTTGCCCATCCTTATGATTTTGCCCGTCTGCGTTATGTGGTGGCTGGAGCAGAAAAATTATCCGAAAACACCAAGCGAGTTTGGCAAGATAAATTTGGCATCCGTATTCTGGAAGGTTATGGAGTGACAGAATGTGCGCCGGTAGTGGCAATCAATGTACCGATGGCGGCAAAAATGGGAACAGTCGGGCGGATCTTACCGGGTATGGAAGCCCGTTTGTTGCCTATACAGGGTATTGAAGGAGGAGGCCGCTTACAGTTACGTGGGCCAAATGTTATGAAAGGATATCTGCGAGTTGAAGCACCTGATCGTTTAGAACCACCCTCTGCCGAAGATGCCGAAGAGAATAATCAAATCGGCTGGTATGATACCGGAGATATCGTTTCTATTGATGAAGAGGGTTTCTGTACGATCAAAGGGCGTGTAAAACGATTTGCCAAGCTTGCAGGGGAAATGGTTTCTCTTGAAGCGGTAGAACAAATCGCTTCTCACGTTTCTACTGATGCGCTACATGCGGCTACAACCAGGAGTGATCGAAGCAAAGGCGAAGCACTGGTATTGTTCACTACAGATGCGAATCTAAATAGAAACAGAATGCTGGGAGTGGCACGTGAAATAGGGATGCCTGAGTTATCGGTTCCACGAGATATTCGTTATGTGAAGCAACTTCCATTGCTCGGCAGTGGCAAACCGGATTTTGTCACTCTAAGAGAAATGGCCGAACAGGAGTAAGAAAATGGAGACACAACCGCTACTAACCCGCGGAATGAAAGCAGTATTGCTGTCACAATTTCTTTCTGCTTTTGCTGATAATGCTCTGTTCTTTGCCATCTTAGCCCAATTAAAGGCAGAGTTTTACCCTGAATGGAGTTGGCCAGCACTGCAAATTGTTTTTGTTCTGGCCTATATCATACTTGCCCCTTTTGTCGGGCAAATTGCTGATCGGTTTTCAAAAGGGCGTGTCATGCTCTTTTCTAATGGCGTCAAATTGCTTGGGGCCATTAGCATCTGTATCGATATGAATCCTTTTCTGGGATATACCTTAGTGGGAATTGGGGCAGCGGCCTATTCTCCTGCTAAATATGGGATCTTGGGAGAGTTAACAGATGGTGGGCGTTTGGTCAAAGCCAATGGCATGATGGAGGCTTCTACTATTGCAGCTATCTTGATTGGCTCAGTTGCTGGTGGTTTCCTCTCTGATGTTAGCCTGATACTGGCATTAGGGCTTTGTGCCTTATTGTATGGTGCCGCAGTCATATCCAATTTCTTTATACCTCGTTTGGCGGCGGCTCGTGAAGGTAAAGGTTGGAATCCCAAAAAAATGTTGGTGGATTTTATGACGGTTTGTGCTTCACTTTGGCGTCATCAGGAAACGCGTTTCTCACTGGTAGGTACTAGCCTATTTTGGGGGGCGGGTATCACACTGCGCTTCCTATTAGTAGCATGGGTTCCTGTTGTGCTGGGGATTGATGGCAATACAACTCCTACATTGATGAATGCAGTCGTCGCAATTGGTATCATTGTTGGAGCAGGTTTAGCGGCGCGGTTTATTACATTGAAAACCGTGCGTCTCTGTATGCCTGCGGGGATCTTAATTGGGTTCATTGTCATTCTTTTTGCTACTCAGCAATCAATAGTATTTTCCTACTTAATTTTGATCGTCCTTGGTGTATTTGGTGGGCTTTTTGTCGTTCCATTAAATGCGCTATTGCAAGAACATGGAAAGCATTCGATGGGAGCAGGTAAAGCCGTTGCTGTGCAAAACCTGGGCGAAAATAGTGCTATGTTGGTAATGTTAGGGCTGTATTCGGTTTCCGTTATGGCGGGAGCTTCGGTTGTTGCTGTTGGCATTGGTTTTGGTATCTTGCTTTCTTTAGCAATTGGGGGGCTGTGGATTTGGGATCTGCTTCGGAAAAATTAATTTCTTATAGAATTGAAGGCCTGTTATGGATGAAAAAATCCTGAATCAGCTTAGTATTGAACTTGGAAAGAGATTAAAACGGAAAAAATTATCCGTAACCTGTGCAGAATCTTGCACAGGGGGTTGGGTAGCTAAAGTGATCACAGATATTGCGGGAAGTTCAGCCTACTTTAATCGTGGTTTTGTGACTTACAGTAATGATGCTAAGCATGAAATGCTGGGCGTCTTACCAGAGTCATTGGCGCAATTTGGTGCGGTAAGTGAGCAGATCGTAAAAGAGATGGCAACAGGGGCATTAATCGTCGCTAAGGCAGACGTTTCTGTTGCGGTCAGCGGCATTGCGGGGCCAGAAGGAGGAAATGAGGAAAAACCGACTGGCACAGTTTGGTTTGGGTTTGCCTTTTACATTAATGAAAACATCCAGACTGTAACATATCGCCAGTATTTTTCGGGTGATCGCAATGCTGTGCGTCTACAAGCCGTCATCTTTTCTTTGAAAACTTTATTGGATGAAATCATAAAAAATTAGCTTGATGCTGTATGATTATACAGTATAATCATACGGCACTTTGGTATCAGAAACAGTTTATCAGCAGTGAGGCAGCCCCTTCATTGCTTGCGAAGGAGTAAACATGGCTAACGATGAAAACAAACAAAAAGCACTAGCAGCAGCGCTGGGCCAAATTGAGAAACAATTTGGTAAAGGTTCTATCATGCGTTTGGGTGAAAACCGCTCAATGGATGTTGAAACCATCTCTACCGGTTCCCTGTCACTGGATATTGCATTGGGTGCAGGTGGTTTGCCAATGGGCCGTATTGTTGAAATATACGGACCAGAATCTTCCGGTAAAACAACGCTGACACTGCAAGTCATTGCCGCTGCCCAGCGCGAAGGCAGAACTTGTGCTTTTATTGATGCCGAACATGCTCTTGATCCGGTTTATGCGAAAAAACTGGGTGTAGATATTGATAATCTGTTGTGTTCTCAGCCTGATACTGGCGAACAGGCATTGGAAATCTGTGATGCCCTATCACGTTCTGGTGCTGTTGATGTGATTATTGTTGACTCTGTTGCGGCATTAACACCAAAAGCAGAAATTGAAGGTGAAATCGGCGACTCTCATATGGGCTTGGCTGCACGTATGATGAGCCAAGCGATGCGTAAGTTAGCGGGGAATTTGAAAAACTCGAATACTCTGTTAATTTTTATCAACCAGATCCGCATGAAAATTGGTGTGATGTTTGGTAACCCCGAAACGACCACAGGTGGTAATGCACTGAAGTTCTATGCATCTGTTCGTTTGGATATTCGCCGTACTGGTTCGGTGAAAAATGGCGATGAAGTGGTTGGTAGCGAAACACGTGTGAAAGTGGTCAAGAACAAAGTTGCTGCACCATTTAAACAGGCCGAATTCCAAATTCTCTATGGTGAAGGCATCAACACTTTTGGTGAGTTGGTCGATCTGGGTGTTAAACACAAAATGGTAGAAAAAGCAGGCGCATGGTATAGCTACAATGGCGAAAAAATTGGACAAGGTAAAGCCAATGCGACTATGTATCTGAAAGAACATTCAGAAATTGCATCCGAGTTGGATAAAAAACTGCGCGATTTATTGTTGAATAAGACAGGTGAGTTCAGTAGTGCAGCTACGGATTACGAGACAGATTATGAAGACAACGGCGAAGAAGTGAATCACGAAGAGTTTTAATTGCTTATTTGTTTTCCAATTCAGTCATAATACAGAACTAATTTGGCTTTTAAAAACCACATCCATATCGGGTGTGGTTTTTATTTTTACGCCTGTCTTCCTGGAGGAAATAAACATCCTTGAAATGGGCGTATTGAAACAGGTGTAACGAACAGACTTTCAGAAAATCTTTAGACGAATTACAATGCTGGAAAGCGAATGGATTTATATGGGATTTTACTTCTTATGGAAGACTCTCTATCTTAACCCTACTTTAATTTATTCGTGAGTTGAAATGGTGACGCGATATACCACCTTAACCATTCATAGATCTGTTTTTTCAGCTTGATTTCGGGACAATTATGAGCAAAAGCACCGCTGAGATCCGTCAAGCGTTTCTTGACTTTTTTCATACTAAAGGGCACCAGATAGTACCAAGCAGCTCGTTGGTGCCAACTAATGATCCAACATTGTTGTTCACCAACGCAGGGATGAACCAGTTTAAAGATGTCTTTTTAGGATTGGATAATAGACCTTATTCTAGAGCAACAACGGCTCAGCGCTGCGTTCGTGCTGGCGGTAAACATAACGATTTAGAAAATGTGGGTTATACAGCCCGTCACCACACTTTCTTCGAAATGTTGGGTAACTTCAGTTTTGGCGATTATTTTAAACAAGATGCAATTAAATACGCATGGGAGTTATTGACCAGCGAAGAGTGGTTTAACCTGCCAAAAGAAAAACTGTGGGTTACTGTCTATGAGACAGACGATGAAGCTTATGACATTTGGTATAACGAAGTCGGTGTTCCAGCAGAAAGGATCATTCGTATAGGAGATAACAAAGGTGCTCCATATGCGTCAGATAATTTCTGGCAAATGGGGGATACTGGCCCATGTGGTCCTTGTACAGAGATTTTCTACGACCACGGTGAACATATTTGGGGGGGGCCTCCAGGCAGCCCAGCAGAAGACGGTGACAGATATATTGAAATTTGGAACATCGTTTTCATGCAATTCAACCGTCATGCCGATGGCACTATGGAGCCGTTGCCAAAACCTTCCGTTGATACAGGCATGGGGCTGGAGCGTGTTACAGCCGTCTTGCAACACGTCAACTCCAACTACGAGATTGACCTATTCCAAAGCTTAATTGCTTCGGTTGCAGAAGTGACAGGAGCAACAGATCTTACCAATAAATCTCTGCGAGTTGTTGCAGACCATATCCGTGCATGTGCGTTCCTGATTTGCGATGGGGTTATTCCATCCAACGAAAACCGTGGCTATGTACTTCGCCGTATCATTCGCCGTGCTGTTCGTCATGGCAACATGTTGGGGGCAAAAGAGGCCTTCTTCTACAAGCTCGTTGCACCATTGATTAAATTCATGGGGGCGGCTGGTGAAGAGCTGAAACAGCAGCAGACTTTGGTTGAGCAGGTATTAAAAACCGAAGAAGAACAGTTTGCTCGTACTTTGGAACGTGGTTTGCAGTTGCTGGATGAAGAGTTGGCTAAATTATCTGGTGATACGCTCGACGGTGAAACCGCTTTCCGCTTGTATGATACCTATGGTTTCCCTGTTGACTTGACCGCGGATGTTTGCCGTGAACGTAATATCAAAGTAGATGAAGCTGGTTTTGATGCAGCGATGGAAAACCAGCGTCGTCGTGCTCGTGAATCCAGTGGCTTTGGTACTGATTACAATGAACTGATCAAAGTTGATGGACGTAGTGATTTTTGTGGTTATGAACATAATTCACAGCAAGCTGCTGTTATCGCTATCTTCCGCAATGGCCAAGCTGTTGAGCAAATTCACGCTGGTGAAGAAGCGATCATTATACTTGATAAAACCGCATTCTACGCTGAATCTGGTGGACAGGTTGGTGACACGGGTAAATTGTCGAACGGCAATGGTGTATTCGACGTCGTTGACACACAAAAATATGCTCAGGCAATCGGTCACATTGGTAAATTGACAAGTGGGAGTTTGAGCGTTAATCATACAGTTAATGCTGAAATTGATGTGGTACGCAGAGGTGCGATTCGTTTGAATCACTCAGCGACCCATTTGTTACATGCGGCATTACGTCAAATTTTGGGAGAACATGTTGCCCAGAAAGGTTCTTTGGTAAATGATAAGTATCTGCGCTTTGACTTCTCTCACTTTGAGGCCATGAAGCCAGAACAGATCCGTCAAGTCGAAAACTTAGTGAATGAAGAGATTCGCAAAAATTCACCAATTGTTACAGAATTAATGGGGCTGGAAGAAGCAAAAACCAAAGGTGCTATGGCACTGTTTGGCGAGAAGTATGATGAAAAAGTACGTGTACTTAGCATGGGAGGCTTTTCTACCGAATTATGTGGTGGTACTCATGCGAACCACACAGGTGATATAGGGTTGTTCCGTATATCCAGTGAATCAGGTACAGCAGCAGGAATTCGCCGTATTGAAGCTATTACGGGGCAAACTGCACTAAACTCTATCTATCAGCAGGCGGATTTACTGCAAGACATCGCTCATCTGGTGAAAGGTGATATCAGTAGCCTGAATGAGAAAGTGAAAACGACACTGGACAGAACGAAACAGCTGGAAAAAGAGTTGCAACAGTTGAAATCTCAGCAAGCAGCTCAGGAAAGTTCTTCCTTGGCAAACCAAGCTAAGGAAATCCAAGGTGTTCGTCTACTGGTGACGCAATTAGGTGATATAGAACCGAAAATGCTTAGAACGATGGTTGATGATTTAAAAAATCAGTTAGAATCAGCAATTATTGTGCTTTCTACAGTGACTGGTGATAAAGTCAGCCTAATTGTTGGTATAACGAAGGATTTGACTGCTAGAATAAAAGCAGGCGATTTAATCTCTTTTGTTGCCCAACAGGTTGGAGGTAAAGGAGGAGGACGTCCTGATCTGGCTCAGGCTGGTGGGACCGATGTAACAGCTCTTCCTTCCGCATTAGCTAGTGTAGAAGAGTGGGTAACATTGCGGTTATAGTTGGTATTGCCGTGACAACAGCGGCACCATGAAAGCATTTTTTATGGTGCCGAATGTTTTTTGTTGTGAAATTGTTGAAATGTTGGGCACATACTTATATTTTAGCTATCCTATAGATATAGGAAATGTGTTCAAAACTGCTTATACTTTAAGTAGATACCATTGCTTTACGTTTTCACGGTGTTTGATGGATAATAGCGGGGAAACCTAGAGACCCGACTCTTTTAAATTTTCAAGGAGCAAAGAATGCTTATTCTGACTCGTCGAGTTGGTGAAACGCTCATGATAGGCGATGAGGTAACAGTCACAGTACTGGGAGTTAAAGGCAACCAAGTTCGCATTGGTGTAAATGCGCCCAAGGAAGTTTCTGTTCACCGTGAAGAAATTTATCAACGGATTCAGGCGGAGAAATCTCAGCCTACAACTTTTTAATTCAAGAATGGCGTCCATGCTTTTTTAAGACTTGGGCGCTACTCTACTCCCCTTTATCTTCTTTTTTCTGCTTCTTGCTACTTCCCTGTTTTGTCACCCTACTATGTTTATCTCTTTTTGATACCTTGATTCTATTCTCTCATGTCTTTTTATTTTCTATCTGTTGAAAAAGCATCGTTCATGAGGCCATAGAGATGAATAATCATTTCATAAATTTTAACGGTTTTTAGATGATTTCATTGTTGATAAAACAGTCCTTTAGATGCTAAACCAAGCGTTTTGCGCGTTAAGTGTTCAAGCGGAAAAAAGTTTCGAAAAATTGTTTGACTTATCAGGCAGGGAAAGTAATATGTGCGCCATCGCAGCGACGAAGAGCTTGAAGAAAAGCTTCTGAGTAAATACCGGAAGTAAAGATTCGAAGAGCTACGAAGTGAAAACTTTTAAGTCGCAGGTTTTAAAAATGGTGAGGTGGCCGAGAGGCTGAAGGCGCTCCCCTGCTAAGGGAGTATGTGGTTAAGAGCTGCATCGAGGGTTCGAATCCCTCCCTCACCGCCATTAATATGCATCCATAGCTCAGCTGGATAGAGTACTCGGCTACGAACCGAGCGGTCGGAGGTTCGAATCCTCCTGGATGCACCATTTAAACACCGCGATTTTTTAGGTATCTCAATTCTAGTCAGGCAATCAATAGCGCCTGAGCAGAAATAGAAAACCGACAATGCATCCATAGCTCAGCTGGATAGAGTACTCGGCTACGAACCGAGCGGTCGGAGGTTCGAATCCTCCTGGATGCACCATTTTAGATGTCCCAATTTTGGGAGATCCCAATTCTATCAAGTCAGGCATACAATAGTGTCTGAAAAGAAATAGAAAACTGACAATGCATCCATAGCTCAGCTGGATAGAGTACTCGGCTACGAACCGAGCGGTCGGAGGTTCGAATCCTCCTGGATGCACCAGATTAAAACCCCTGCCTTATCAAGGCAGGGGTTTTTCTTTTTATTTCCGTTCAAATATAACATTTGTTTTATTAATTCTGTTTATAATTTGGGCGGAAGTGCATTGCTACCTCTATGTAATCAGCGACAACTTGACTTGTTTCATATAAAGTAAACTTTTAGTAATAATCTTTTAAACTCCACGGGAGGACAAATTGATCCCGGACGTATCAAAAGCATTGTCATGGTTAGAGGCAAATCCAACTGTATTAAACGGTATTTGTCGTGGCATTGAGCGTGAAACATTGCGTGTTACTCCAGACGGTCATTTAGCTAAGACGGAGCATCCAAAATCACTTGGTGCTTCTTTAACGCATAAATGGATTACAACTGATTTTGCTGAATCTCTATTAGAGTTTATTACCCCTGTTGATAGCAATATAGATAGAACCATTGCCTTCCTCAACGATTTGCATATCTATACCGCCCGGAATCTGGACAGTGAAAAAATGTGGCCTTTAAGTATGCCATGTTTTATCGACGAAGAAGAAAATATCACTTTGGCTCAATATGGTACGTCTAACTTGGGCCGCTTTAAGACCTTGTACCGTGGAGGATTAAAGAGCCGTTATGGCGCACTAATGCAAACAATTTCCGGTGTGCATTATAATTTCTCTCTGCCAATGAGTTTTTGGCAGGCATGGTTAGGTATTAAAGACGCCGAAACAGGTAAAGAGCAGATTTCAGATGGCTACCTTCGTTTGATCCGCAATTATTACCGCTTTGGCTGGGTGATCCCTTATTTATTTGGTGCATCACCGGCAATTTGTTCTTCATTCTTACGTGGACGAAATACAGCATTATCTTTTGAGGAAACCGAACGAGGGACTTGTTACCTGCCTTATGCAACTTCGTTGAGGATGAGTGACCTGGGGTATACCAACAAATCGCAAAGTGATCTGAATATTACTTTTAATCATCTCCATACCTATGTAGAGGAGCTAAAGAAAGCAATTCATAAGCCATCTGAAGAATTTGCTGCAATCGGTATCAAAAAAGGAGATAAGTACTTACAGCTCAATACTAATGTTCTTCAAATTGAAAATGAGTTGTATGCACCAATTCGCCCCAAACGAGTCACGAAAGAGGGAGAATCACCTTCAGATGCTTTGTTAAGAGGTGGTATAGAATATATTGAAGTGCGCTCTTTAGATATTAATCCTTTTTCCTCCATTGGGGTTGATGAGACGCAAATTCGTTTTCTTGACTTATTTTTGATATGGTGTGCTTTGGCTGATGCTCCTGAAATGGGAAATGAGGAGCTTGCCTGTTGTCGTGGAAACTGGAATAAAGTTATCTTAGAAGGGCGTAAACCAGGGCTGTCTATTGGTCTTGGTTATGGGATTGAACAACAACCGCTTAAGATTGTGGGACAAGAATTATTCAGAGATTTAGAGCGAGTTGCTGAAGTCCTGGATGCCTGTTCAGGGACTCAATATCAATTAGTTTGTAAAGAATTGGTTAATATGTTTGAAGATCCATCACTAACGTTTTCTGCACGTGTCCTGGATAAGATGAAATCTCAGGGGATAGTTGGTTTTGGATTGGAACTGGCAGGTCAGTATCATAACGAATTGATTGAAGAACATTATTCAATTCTGAATGATGAAAATTTTTCTGTTGAACGTGAAGCTTCGGTGTCACGTCAGCATGACCTGGAACAGCAAGATAACATGAGCTTTGAAGAGTATTTAAAACTTCATGCAGGGCGTTAAAAAAGAAAATGGCCACCACTGGTGGCCAAATAAAATATCTTAGAGAATAGGGGTGATAATAATTTTGCGCGTCTTCATATCTTATGACCAGCCGCAAATGAAAAGGTTTCATCTATCTGAAAAATTTTTCGTAAAAAATCTGATACCTTAGGAGGTAGTATTATGCCTTTATTGGATAGTTTTACAGTTGACCATACTCGTATGGCTGCACCTGCTGTTAGAGTTGCCAAGACAATGAAAACGCCTCACGGCGATACTATCACAGTATTTGATTTACGTTTTTGTGTTCCTAATAAAGCAGTGATGCCAGAACGAGGTATTCATACGCTTGAGCATTTGTTTGCGGGTTTTATGCGCAATCATTTGAACGGTGATGGTGTTGAAATCATTGATATTTCTCCAATGGGATGTCGTACTGGTTTTTATATGAGCTTAATTGGTGCTCCGGAAGAATTGAGAGTGGCTGAGTCTTGGAAAGCGGCAATGGAAGATGTGCTAAAAGTTCAAGATCAGAACCAGATCCCAGAATTAAATATTTATCAGTGTGGTACATATGAAATGCACTCATTGAAAGAAGCTCAAGATATTGCTCAGCGTATCCTTGATTCTGGTGTTCGTGTCAATTATAACGATGAATTGGCACTGCCTGAAGAAAAACTGATGGATCTTCAAGTTTAGTTTGTTAGAGATGGTATCTCAACGGCTATTACATTTGGAGATGGAGCTTTTGGTTAAGTAGTCAGATCTGCTTTATATTATTGAGGGGCTAGTTTATTCTACTAGCCCCTCGTTGATGTTCTTTTCTTTCTATATTTTTGAAATTATCAGGTTTTTTAATTATTTTCCTTAGTTATATAGACAGATTAGATTAGGTATTGATGAGTGCATTATAACGGTTAACTTATTTACTGAATTAATTTTACACTTTATTCTGTATTTTGGTTTATCGGCGTTACACGAACTTGCTTGATAACATTATCTTGCACCGCAAGAACCTCAAAATTGTATTCATTAATCTGCACGTTAGCGTTTAATTCAGGAATTTCACCTAGTTCTTCCAGAATCATTCCATTCATTGTCCTTGGGCCGTCTTCGGGAAGAGCCCAACCGAAAGCCTTATTTAATTCGCGGATATTGGCTGTTCCATCAACCAGAACGGAGCCGTCACTTTGCGGAAAGACTTCTTCTGCCAGAGTTGGCGACATGGAAGTAGTAAAATCGCCGACAATTTCCTCCAAGATATCCTCGACAGTCACTAATCCTTGAATATCGCCATATTCATCAACGATTAGGCCAGTTTTTTGTTTGTTACGTTGGAAATTAATAAGTTGGATATTTAATGGTGTGCTAACTGGGATAAAATAGATTTTATCTGCGGCTTTGAGTAAATTTCTTTTTGTAAATTCTTTTTTCTCCATCATCAGTCGATAAGCTTCACGCACTCGGAGCATACCGATAGCATCATCAAGGGAGTCTCGATATAACACAATACGTCCATGTGGAGAGTGTGTCAGTTGCCTGATAACGCACTTCCAATCATTGTTAATATCAATGCCGACAATTTCATTACGTGGGATCATAATGTCACCAACGGTAACTTTCTCAAGATCTAATATTGAGAGCAGCATATCTTGATTGCGGCGTGATAGATTGACGTTTGATTCATTTACAATTGTGCGTAGTTCGTCTTTACTGACGGCATCACTACGGATATTAGAGGTTTTGATACCCAAACAGCGCATAAACAGCAAACTGATCTTATTAAATGACCAAACAAGGGGCTGCATAATTTTTTCTAGTGGGCGTAACAGGAAGCTACTTGGGAATGCGACTTTTTCAGGGTAAAGTGCTGCGATGGTCTTTGGCATCACTTCAGAAAAAATAAGAATAATGAATGTGAGTACACCTGTTGCAATAGCAACACCGGCATCGCCATAGAGCCGCATACCAACGATAGTAGCAAGAGAAGACGCCAAAATATTGACAAGATTATTACCGATAAGTATCAGGCTAATGAGTCTGTCTGGATGACGCAGCAGAGATTCCACCCTCCGTGCGGGATTGCTCCCCTGTTTAGCCAAATGGCGTAAGCGATATCGGTTGATTGTCATCATGCTAGTTTCAGAGGCAGAGAAATAAGCCGAAACAATAACCATAACAACAAGAATGATAATCAGTGTACTTGTTGAGACATTCTCCAAAACAGAATTCCTTCCTAATAATTATACAAATTGGCGATGATAAATAACTTATTAATAAACCATCATTTCCTGTAATAGCCTGCTACCGAAAAAAGCCAGTGTCAGAATAAATGCACCAATCAAATTGAACCAAATAACACGTTTGCCACGCCACCCTTCATGATAATGCCCCCAAAGCAAAATAACGTAAATAAACCATGCAATAATAGATAAAACAGATTTATGGATATTTTCTTTACTGAAAATATCATCCATGTACATGATGCCAGTACAGAGCGTCAATGTTAGTAAAATTACACCAACTTGGGTAATGTGAAACATTTTCCGCTCAATTGTCATCAATGGAGGAATACCAGAGGTAAATGTGAGTTTTTTCTTTTTAAGCTGATGATCCAACCAGCCAAGTTGCAATGCATAAAGAGCTGCAATGAGTAAAGTAGCATAGCCAAGTAAGGCCAGCCCAATATGAATAAATAATTCGATACTATCTTCAAGATGAGTAATAAATTCTCCCGGCATCATGCTAGCCAGTATCAAATTGATCATGGAGAAACTATAAACAACCGGTAATAAAAACCATGCACGTCCACGGAAAGCGACGACTGTCATGATGATGCACATAAGCAAACTAACAATTGAGCCTAAATTCAATAAAGTGAGATTTTGCCCGCTGCTCACATGAAAAACTTGGTATTTTAATGCAATCGCGTGAGCGACTAACGCTACAATAGCAAAAGAAAGTGCCAGTTTTTGATAACTGTTTTGTTGGCGCAATAAACCTGGCACGATGAGCGTCAGGCTAATGAGATAGGCAAGTAAAGCAATAATTGAAAATATCAGCATAACGTTTATCGTTTTCGCAATGGAAACCATTGGGTATGGATTGAACCTGAAATTTAAGTATACCGCTAGCAGGAGTAGCCTCCAACCGTTGTTAATCATACATGGGAATCTCTTTGCAGAGATCACATAATCATCGTGCTATAATTTGCAAAATTTGCCTTACAGGTAGACCCACTTGTAGATATCTGAGCTGAGACAATGTTTGATAATTTAACTGACAGACTATCGCGCACATTGCGCAATATCAGCGGTCGTGGACGGCTGACTGAAGATAATATTAAAGATACGCTGCGCGAAGTTCGTATGGCTTTGCTCGAAGCGGATGTTGCATTACCTGTCGTGCGTGATTTTATTGCACGAGTCAAAGAAAGCGCTGTGGGGCATGAGGTTAATAAAAGTCTAACCCCAGGTCAGGAATTCGTCAAAATCGTTCAAAATGAATTGGTTAAAGCGATGGGAGAGGTTAACAGTGAATTGAACCTTTCCACACAGCCTCCTGCGGTGGTTCTTATGGCTGGTTTGCAAGGTGCAGGTAAAACGACCAGCGTTGCTAAATTAGGTAAGCTGCTGAAAGAGAAAAACAAGAAAAAAGTCTTGGTTGTTTCTGCTGACGTATACCGACCCGCGGCGATCAAACAGCTTGAAACCTTGTCTGAAACAGTCGGCGTTGACTTTTTCCCTTCTGATCCACAGGAAAAGCCTGTTGATATTGTCAATAAAGCGATCCAACATGCTAAATTGAAATTCTATGATGTACTGTTAGTCGATACGGCAGGCCGTCTGCATGTTGATGAAGCTATGATGGATGAAATCAAAGCGGTTCATGCAGCTATCAATCCTGTTGAAACCTTGTTTGTTGTTGATGCAATGACAGGTCAAGATGCGGCAAATACAGCAAAAGCATTCAATGAAGCATTGCCATTAACCGGGATTGTTCTGACGAAAGTAGATGGTGATGCTCGTGGTGGTGCTGCGCTTTCCATCCGCCATATTACGGGTAAGCCCATCAAATTTCTCGGCGTTGGTGAAAAAACGGATGCATTAGAACCTTTCCATCCGGATCGCATTGCATCCCGTATTTTAGGTATGGGAGATATGCTTTCACTGATTGAAGAACTTGAAAGCAAAGTTGACCATACCCAAGCGGAAAAATTGGCATCCAAGCTGAAAAAAGGTGACGGATTTGATTTAAGCGATTTTCTTGAACAGCTTAAACAAATGCGTAATATGGGCGGAATGGCTAGCATGTTGAGCAAAATGCCGGGAATGTCGCAGATCCCTGATGCTGTCAAATCTCAAATGGATGACAAAATTCTGGTTAAAATGGAAGCCATCATTAATTCCATGACGCGTAAAGAGCGTGAAAAACCAGAAATTATCAAAGGTTCCCGTAAGCGCCGTATTGCGATGGGATCGGGCACACAGGTGCAGGATGTCAACCGTTTGCTGAAACAGTTTGATGAAATGCAGCGTATGATGAAAAAGATGAAGAAAGGTGGTTTGGCAAAAATGATGCGAGGCATGAAAGGCATGCTGCCACCGGGATTTATGGGGCGATAATCAACAAAGTTGCGAAAGAAAATGTTCTTTGGATTGCTTTTTACGCCAAAGTGAGTAAAATTTTCGGGCTTTTAAATGGACAGCCGGACTCCATTCCTCGATGGAGTCTGGTTGTTTTGCTAACTAATGAGGATGTTATGGTAACAATTCGTTTAGCTCGTGGCGGCGCAAAAAAGCGTCCGTTTTATCAAGTAGTCGTGACCGATAGCCGCAATGCGCGTGATGGTCGTTTTATTGAGCGTGTTGGTTTCTTCAACCCAATCGCTTCAGGAAAAGCAGAAACTCTGCGTTTAGATCTGGACCGTATCGAACACTGGGTTGGTCTGGGTGCATCTGTGTCTGATCGTGTTGCTACACTGATCAAAGACGCTAAGAAAGCAGCTTAATCTGTCACGGTGGTAACAATGAGCAAACAATCTGGCCTGAAGCACCCTGTTGAGCTAATTGTATTGGGGAAATTAGGGTCTGCATATGGCATTCGTGGTTGGCTCAGAGTTTTTTCTTCCACCGAACATGCCGAAGACATTTTTGAATATCAACCGTGGTTTATTCAACGCTCAGGCCAGTGGCAACACATTGAACTGGAAGCATGGAAATACCATAACCAAGATATTATCGTCAAAATCAAAGATATTGACGATCGGGATGCGGCGAATTTACTCACTAACTGTGAAATTGTGGTGGATTGTAGCCAGTTACCAGAACTGGAAGAGGGTGTTTATTACTGGAAAGACCTTATTGGCTGCCAAGTAATAAATACAACCGGTTATAACCTTGGAGCCGTTCATGACATGATGGAAACGGGTTCTAACGATGTGATGGTAATAAAAGCAAACCTGAAAGATGCATTCGGTATCAAGGAGCGGCTGGTTCCGTTTCTTGATGGGCAGGTTATCAAGAAAGTCGATCTCGCTACTAAAACCATTGAGGTAGATTGGGATCCTGGTTTTTAATCTCCGGTAAAAACGGTTTAAATGAGTGGGACGCAGTATGTGGATTGGGGTTATTAGCCTGTTTCCTGAAATGTTCCGCGCAATAACCGATTACGGGGTAACTGGTCGGGCAGTAAAAAATGGCCTGTTGAGTATCGCATGCTGGAATCCAAGGGATTTTACCTACGACCGGCATCGTACTGTTGATGATCGCCCTTATGGCGGTGGTCCAGGCATGCTGATGATGGTGCAACCATTACGGGAAGCCATTCATGCAGCTAAAGCTTCGGCAGGTGATGGTGCAAAGGTGATTTATCTTTCACCTCAGGGACGCAAACTCGATCAACAGGGAGTTTGTGAACTGGCAGCAAATGAGAAATTAATTCTGGTTTGCGGGCGTTATGAAGGTATTGATGAGCGTATTATCCAAACCGAAATTGACGAAGAATGGTCTATCGGTGATTACGTTCTTAGCGGAGGAGAGCTTCCTGCAATGACGATGATTGACTCGATATCGCGGTTTATTCCGGGAGTATTAGGACGTCAAGCATCGGCAGAAGAAGACTCATTCGCTGATGGATTGTTGGATTGCCCACATTATACTCGCCCTGAAGTGTTAGATAGTATGGAAGTTCCCCCAGTTTTGCTGTCGGGAAACCATGCTGAAATTAATCGCTGGCGAATGAAACAGTCGCTTGGCCGAACTTGGTTAAGAAGGCCCGAACTTCTAGAAAACCTAGCTCTGACTGACGAGCAAAGGATGTTGTTATCTGAGTTCCAACGGGAATATCAAGATCAGGCAACGAATTAATCCAGACATATCCCGTTGAAGGGATATCTTTGATATATCAGTTTACCTAGGGTAAGAGAGTTATTATGAGCAACATTATTAAACAACTTGAACAAGAGCAGATGAAGCAAGACGTACCTTCATTCCGTCCGGGTGACACCGTGGAAGTTAAGGTATGGGTCGTTGAAGGTTCTAAAAAGCGTCTGCAGACATTCGAGGGCGTGGTTATTGCGATTCGTAACCGCGGTCTGCACTCTGCATTCACTGTTCGTAAGATTTCTAACGGCGAAGGCGTTGAGCGTGTATTCCAGACTCATTCCCCAGTCGTAGACAGCATCGCCGTTAAACGTCGTGGTGCTGTTCGCAGAGCTAAACTGTACTACCTGCGTGAGCGTTCTGGTAAGGCAGCTCGTATTAAAGAGCGTCTGAACGCAAAATAATACGCTTTCGCTACATCCGAAAGTTATTAAAGGCCAGCGCATATGCTGGCCTTTTTACATGCTAAATCAGGAAACTTATTTTTTCAGTTGCAAGTCAGGCAAGGGGGACAGTAAGTTACATAAACGTACTGGCTAAAATATATCCTACTGTACAAGCACCACTGACGCCAATCAATCCTGGTAAAAGAAAGCTGTGGTTGATAATGAATTTCCCGATTTTTGTTGTACCTGAACGGTCAAAACCAATACAAGCCAAATCGCTTGGATAAGTAGGTAAAACAAAATAGCCATAGGCAGCAGGAAAGAAAGCAATCAGAAGCTTAGGATCGACTCCAAGTTGTAATCCCATTGGCGCAATAGCTGTTAAGGCGGCGGCTTGGCTGTTAACCAGTTTTGATACCAAAAACAGTACAAGGGCATAAGTCCACGGCTGTGCCTGGACCACATCTTCCAAGACTAGTTTTAATTCACCTAAATGTGAGTGGAAGAAAGTATCACTCATCCATGCCACACCAAAGACAGAAAAAATCGCAACCATACCTGCTTTGAACACGGCACTATTGGCGATTTCACTGGTTTTGACTTTACAGGTCATCAATATAATGGAGCCTGCAATTAACATCATCATCTGGATCACCAGATTCATAGAAAGGGGTTTTAGTGTACCTTTTATTTCAAAAGCAGGACGTAATTCGGTGAATGCACCAAATAAGACTACGACGGCAATTGCGGTAAAGAAAATCCAGGTTGCCCAATAAGCTTGCTTAGGAAAGACTTGATCCAATAGCGTGTCAGAACCACCATAAATAAACTCACGTTGCTTTGGATCTTTGATTTTTACTTGGAATTCTTCGTCCTGATCAAGATCTTTTCCTCGACGTAAGCTCCATAATGCAGCAAGTATTACTCCAGTGAGTGATGCTGGTATTGAAACAGTCAAAATGTCCAAGATCCCGTACGCCTGCCCAATACCATGACTGGCAGCAATAATTGACACTAAAGAAACAACGGCGACAGATACAGGAGAAGCGGTAATTGCCATCTGGGAAGCGACAGAAGCAACAGCCATTGGCCGTTCAGGGCGAATACCTTTTTTCAAGGCAATATCGCCAATAATTGGAAACATGGTATAAACCACATGACCAGTACCGCAAAGAAAAGTCAGCATCCAAGTAGTCAGTGGTGCCAAAATGGTGATATGTTGCGGGTGACGACGCAATAAGCGTTCTGCAAATTGCATCATAACATTTAGCCCACCTGCTGTTTGTAAAACGGATGCACAACCGATTACAGCAAGAATAGTTAGCATTACATCAACGGGAGGGTTACCTGGTTCCAAGCCAAAGATAAATGTCAGTATAAAGAGCCCAATACCACTGATCAGTCCCAACCCCATTCCCGCATAACGCGTACCTATCAATAAGCATATGATTATTACAGTAAATTGTAGCGTTATCATATCTATCCTTAACAATCGTTTAAAAAATAAATAAAAATTGGTAATACAGATTTTTGCATCTGCATGACTTATAACTTCATTTACAAGTTGTTAGTCATAACTTTAGATCTATTGGATATAGCTATTGTTTATAAATATTTTTTTATAGTTTCATGTAAACATTAAAACACATATTAATATTATTAGAATATTTATATAAAAATGAGATTAAGATCTTATTTTTAATATTTGATTTATAAATGAATTTATTTTTGTATCAAATAATATGT
>NZ_JADEUG010000015.1 GCF_015163665.1 Xenorhabdus sp. BG5
GGGTTATCACCGCATCGATTTGGTGAAAGAGAGCCAATACAGTATCAGTGAGACTTAATGACTTGCGAAGAAGACGGACGGCAGGAGCGCTACCGTTTTATTATAAACAGAATAGAGTGGCTCCTATTTCATGTTGTGTCACTATGCACTGAGTTACACAGACGCGCCATTCTTGGCTATCTAGGGGATATATAGAGCAGATCATGGCATAAGTTTTCATTGAAGCTAAAAGAGTAGAGCCCGCCAATAGGCAAAGAAAAAGATATTTTTTCATTTTACTCACCCCATTTCATTGACGGCAACTAAAACCAATTAACCCAGTAAACCTATTTTCACTTAATAACAAGCGAATAATGCTTAATAATTGGTTACCACGTGAAACTCAATGAAATATTTCTGTGTCCATTTCCTGAGTGGATACAGGAATAACACATGCCGCCATCCCATTCCTGCCGCGTACCCAACGCATACGGACTGCATTGCCATCACTACTATTTTTTTATGGTGATTTTGGTGACGGCTCTGAACGCTGCCTGAAAGACAAAATCGACATAACCCGCAAATCAGCTCGCTATCATATCTGCGATGAAATTATCCCACCTAAATCCACAGCCAGATTATCAACATGGGTTTTTGACGGTGAAATCATGACTACCGCTGTTGTACCACCTGTTGTGATGCGATAGCTAAATTCAATGGCGATGATGACGAACTGATTGATGATCGGTATGAGATTCCTGTGCAATTATGAACTCAAGTATGGAACCAGAGGGCGAATAACACCCCACTATCTCAGAGCAAATGATTCTGGGGTTCTAATAATCAGGGCTTGGGTGAATTGGTGATATTATATACAATGCTCTTGAGTCTAGCTTATTTATCCTGCATGCTACATTGTATATGAGCCGGTAGCCTAAATTTAATTTATTGATAGCTTCAAAAACATCTGACATATGCGCTTTGTTATGAGGCTTTATTTCAATAATATCAACCTGATTGTTAGGTTCATAATCTGAAAATTTATCATTATGTGTTAAGGAATAATTTTTAATTATGCTGCCTCCTAAGATCTCATTGGTTCTAGTATGATTTGAATAATTATTGAAATACAAAACATCATCTGCCATTTTTTTACCAATTGACACTCCATCGGGTTTGCAATTAAAAACTAATTCAATCCTAAAGGGTACATAAGTGTGTCCAGAACCTTGACAAAAATAATTTCTTTTTGGGGTATAGCCACCATGGGCCAAAATAATTGCAGTCCTAGCTGAATTTCCAGCCTGTTTAATTATTAAATTTTTATAGGGAACGATTACAGTTGTCATATGTATTCATGCTCTATTGATTAGCGATAATTTCAATCTTATTTCACTATTTCCACCCAATAACAAGCGAATAATGCTTAATAATTAGTTACCATCTGAAACTAAAACAAATATTTCTGTATCCATTCCCTGAGTGGTTACAGAAATAACCCATGCTGCCACCCGTTCCTATCGGGAATATCGATATAACGCAGGCGGGGCATGGGGTGTGCATGGTGGCATCTCATCGCCGAAGAACAATAGCGGACTGGAACTCATCTACATTGATGATCAGGTACAAAAAGACGGCTGCATCACCATCAAGATATTCCACCGTCAGCACACGCATTTACCTAAGCAGTTCCAGAACAGGCGGATAAAAGACATTTGCGGGTTGTTTTAATGTTCAAAGCAAAGCAATTTTCTATACGGGTTATAGTAGAAAGAACGCTCAATTATTTATCAAAATGTTAGATGAGTTAAAGCGTCATCATCGTCATGCCAAAACGTTAACAATCATTTTAGACAATTACAGCATTCATACCAGCAAACAAGTCAAGACGTGGTTGAAGCTAAATCCGACAGTCACACTGTTGTTTTTGCCCGTTTATTCTCCATGGTTAAATAAAATAGAGCGATTATGGCAGTCATTGTACGAAACGGTGACACGAAATCATTGTTGCCAATATATGTGGCAACTTATCAAAAGAGTTAAAATTTTCTTGAATGCCGCTTCAGCAAGTAGTTGGAAAGGAATAGGAAATATAGAACGCTCATAATTATGAAAAGTTATATACTGACAGGTGAAGTCGGTATGCGGGTGCGAGAGTTAGTCCGTCAGACATGTGAATCGTTTGAAATTAGGATAGTAAAAGGTGTAGTGAGTAAAGACCATATTCACATACTGGTGAGTTGTCCCCCGACATTAGCGCCCTGAGAAATTATGAGGAGGCTGAAAGGAAGGACAGCGGTAGGTTGTTGGAAGAATTTGCACATTTGAAGAAGCGGTACTGGGGTCAGCATTTTTGGAGTAGAGGCTATTTTTGTGCGACGGTGGGTCAGTTAACAGAAGAAATGATTAAAGCCTATCTGGAGCGTCATTTTGAACCGAACCCAAATGATGACTTCAGGGTAGACAATTGACGCATCGTTTAGCCGATGCGTATCCGGACTTTCAGTCCGTTAATCACTAACCCACCGACTTCAGTAGGTGGTTGTTGAGTATAAATTATTTGTGTCGTTATAGAGCTGTAATTATTACGTTTTTGTCAGGTGATATAATTGCTAAATTAAATACTTTTTTTACACTGTTTTGGATCGTAAGATATGTACTTTTCTTTATAGGAGATTGACAGTTAGCAGAAGGAGGAATGACTTGCCCATTAGGAGTGGGAGTTTCTGCTAGTGTAAGGCATTTACCTATGTAGTGCCATTTATCCATTTTATTTATCCATTGTTCATTATATTTTTCAGCAGGACAAACAATATTTGCCCAAGGATCACATATCCATAATTCTTTTGGTAGATTATGATATAACCTACCCAATATAGGTTTAAACATATTATGATTAAAAGCACCTATTGTTATAAATACATGGTCATACATTCCTAAAGTACCAATTATTTGAATGTAGATATGATTAGGAGTTGCCGAACCAGTATTAAAAAATCTCAAAATATCATCAAGATAGTTATTTATTAAATAATGAAAAGCACAGTTACAGTAATCAGGGCAATTTCCGGTTAAGAGGTTTTCTTTATTACTCAATGTATAATTATATAATTCTTTATAAATAGTAGCTTCTCGTTCTGCTTTATGGATTTTATATAATCTTCTATATTCTTCTTGTTCACGAAAAGCAGATCTTATCTCATTTCTTTTTTTTATATTTTGTTCATTTATTCCTCTTTCATGCATAATATTTTCATATAAATTTTTGTAAATTTTGTTTTTTATTGTGCTGTCTTTTTCAATAATAGATTCATTGAATTCCCTTAATGTACCTACAAAGTTTCTTACTTTATTAAATTCGTTATATTTATGATCATTCATTTTGTCACCATATAAGAATTCCTTATACTTTCCTTTTTCCTTAAGGAGATTATCATCAAAGTAATACTTATTTCCTGCTTTCGCCTTTAGTAACTCCCTGGAATGTTTTATTGCGTTATTTAAAATTGTTTCTATCATAATAAAGCCTCATGAATAATTGAAAGATATTCTAATTCAGAAGTATTCTCCTACTGATATTAATTTCAGTAAAGAAAAATATGAGGTGAAGTTTAGGTATAACATAGTTAGAACCATTATTGATTGATATTGTTATATTTTATACATATAAACTACCTTGAAAATTGTAATTGATATGGATACATGAGATATTGTTCCTTGTATTGTCTATCTTGAAGTTATTATTGCATTTTTTGCATCATTAATTTCATTGATGAATTTTTGCAACAAAAAACCTGTTCTCAACAGTGCTAGCCAAACAAAAATTAGGCAAACAGAGGCGAAATAATATGGGGGTATTACAGGGGGTGTGGTAGATAATTGAACTAATAAAAATAATTTAAAAACAATAAATTAATTAATTTTATCGAATCCTGTAGAGACCATAAAATCAATTACTTACGATACCGGCATTATTCATCGCAAGATCAACAATGTGTTCTTTTATACCCGCTTGGCACGCGCGATAGACGTAATCCAGTTGGAAGGTTCGTTTGCAGGAGAAACAACGATAGCGTTGGTGCCCAGCCTCACCTTTGCCATGCTTTTTGACGTATTCAGTTTGCTGACAAAATCGACATCTTACTTCAACAGTCGCCATGTGATTTCTCCGAAAAAATGGCGATTATACACAACCATCAACAGGTTGAATACGTGACCCAAAATTTTAGGTCTTAATATTTTATAGATATTGATTTACTTAAAATAATCTTTAATCACTTTCAATCTATAGGTATCCTTTCCAAACAAATAGCTAATAATGGCACAACTGCATCAATGAATAAATTTATTATAAATCAATGCACTGACAAAAAATCCCCTCCTTTGCCAGACAATATAATCAAATTATTAGAATGTAAAATGTCATAAAACGATGACATTTAATGTCAATAAATGAGTTCCTGAAATAGTGATTAATTTCATTATTGGAATGGATTTAACTACCTGTTTTTTCATCTAAAAAATACAGAATGAGTATGCTTCAAAAGCAGTTATCAGGCTGTATTGAATATAATTTAGCATCATAGCGGGGCATTCACATGGATAAGATACTGGCTTCTCCATTTATTCATTTCTTTTGGAAATCATGGGTTCTCGAACCTCACTCACCTAAATACAATATTGTTATAGAACAGAGCATTAAGGGAAATTTAGATGAAAGTAGATTAAAATGGACGCTGCAAGAGTTTATTAATCTTTATCCTTTATTCAAATATCGGATTGAAGAAGAAAATGATGAGTTATATTGGATATTTGGCTCAGATAATATTGAGTTTACATACCTTTCTAATAATGAAGAACAATTGAATCAGTTTGCTCTGCGGCCATTTGATCTCAGGAAAGGGCCAGTCGTTCGTTTTGGTTTAATCAAAGAGACAGAACAACAATTTCACTTATTCATTGTACTGCACCATATCATCGGTGATGGCCAGGGTATAGAAGAGTTTTTTCACAATATCGCTGATCTGTACAACCAACGTCCTCTGCGCCATTCCCCCATGACGCTGCAACAAGCGTCAGAGAAATTTGAACAAGATCGTCAACTTTTACAATTATTGGACAAATATAACCCCGAACAATACTGGAAAAAGTGTTTGTCGGGAATGACTGCCAGTAATCCATTACCCTATTTGCCTCAACAAGCGATAGGTGAGCCTGAATTACCGAATGAATTTCGTTTCAACTTGCCATTGGAAGATTGGGAGAACCTCTCAAAATCTTTATCCCCTTGTAAACCGTTCCTCGTATTTAAAACGTTATGGGCAACATTAGTGGCCCAGTATACTGGAACGGGTGACGCTCACCTTATTTATCCCGTTGCAGTCGCTGGCGGGGCATCTGTTTCGCTTGGTGCACAAATCAATGCCGTTGTTTTCCCTCTACATTTTAATGAGACGGATAGCTTTAATTTTCTCTATCAGGCTACGTTAAACTACAGTGCATCATTGAAAGCTCAACCTGATCTGCGTTTTTCAAGTTTGCCTATATTCCAGGCTGTACCCACCGATCTTATCAATAAGCTCAATGTTGGTATCAATCAGGCCAGTTTTAAAGATCTCAACCTGGAATTAGACGGATGTGAGACCCATTACGGTAGTCGTTTCAATAACGATTTAGCCGTTACAGAGTGGATACTGGAATATCATCAGGAAGAGGGCTATTGGGCTTTTCGTATCCGCTATCATCCTAACCTTTTCCATGCAAAACAAATCAAAGCGTTAGGTGAACAATTCCAGCAATTGTTGGTTAATGCCTTGTCTTATCCCGAAACGCCAATATCGCAGTTTCCTTTATTAACGCCTGATCAGGCACAGACATTACTGGAATACGGTAGCCCACAACAACTAAGCGACACAAAATCAGAACGACACGATCCTCTGGTGATGGATTTGATCCGGAAACATTATCAACAGGCAATCGGGCAAGCACAATTCGCTGGAGTATCAGGCATCCAAGCTTATGTGTTGAATGAACGATTGCAAATGACACCAATGGGGTTAAAGGGCGAACTTTATCTTTCTGGGCCAGAATTGGGCAATAAATATTTGGATCACTCAGTATTGGCAGACAAACAACTTATCGCCAATCCATTTGTTCAATATTCCAAAGATAAGTGGCTCTATCGCACTGGCGAACAAGTACGCTGGTTGCCAAATGGAGAGCTGGAATATCTGGGGACTGAGAACTCCGATTTTTTGAAAGAGGCGAGTTAAGTTAAAACAACGGCGTGATCATTATGCTCACCAAGACTACGGATCACGCCAAATTATTACTGCATCAAACGCTGCATGACTACGGTTTATTCACTACCACTTATTCAAAATCCTTAAAAGTTGGGCCCTGGAAATAAATAGCTTTAATGTGACAACTACGGGGTTGAGTGACAACAAACCGGATGGTTTCCCATACTGAACGGCCATTCAGTAATTGCTCCCCCATTTTTTTCTGGTTATCCAGAATTTCATCAAAGCCGTTAAGTTCAAAGTCAGGCGGATAAAGCCCGGTCACGCGAATATTTTCTTTGCTTAAATGATGAGCTAAGTTCTGACTAAAACCACTCATGGCATGTTTGGCAGCGAAGAATGCCGGATGAGCGACGCCAACCATTGAGCCGCACTTAAGATCAAAATATCGATGGGTTGATTGTCTTGCAGCAACTGAGTAGCAAAATCGTTAACGGATTGAGCATGACTCATATCACATTGATAACCTCTGGCGATGCCACCTTCACGGCGAATAATCTCACATGTTGTTTCTGCACGGGTTAATTGGCGGGCACAGAGGTCAACATGTGCACCTTCTCGTGCCAGCCAAACAGAAACCGCTTGTCCAAAATCGCGTCCTCCGCCTGTTACCACCACTCGTTTACCTTGCAAAGCACGCGATCCATTAACTTCATTAAACTTCATGTTGGCTTTCCTTATATCAGTTATTAAAGCTGGATGAGAAACTGTCACTTTGTCGGTCCGATTTATTGATAATTCACTGTCTAGAAAGCCAATCTTACTTGAGCGTTTTCCTTCTGGTTCTATTATTTTGTGCTCATTGCTCTGATTGCAGAAGATCGCATTTAAGTAAAAATAAACAAATTCTACTTTACGACTGACTCTGGAAAGCACGCTGAAAATCGAAAATGTTTACATCTGCTAAACTTTAGGCAACAGATAACGTCAATCGTGTGCTCTGGATTACTGTCATTCTTAACACCATAAATCACAACCACCACCTGTGAAGGGGGTTATATGAAAGCACTTGTTTATCATGGAGCCGGAAAAAAACGCTGGGAAGAAAAGACACCACCCCAACTCATTGAACCAACAGATGCTATCGTCCGTATCGTCAAAACCACCATCTGTGGTACAGATCTGCATATCCTCAAGGGAGATGTTCCTACTGTCGAGCAAGGCCGAATATTGGGCCATGAAGGTATTGGGATCGTTGAATCAATTGGGGAATCGGTTCGCAATATCAAAGTCGGAGATAAGGTAATTATTTCCTGTATCACTGTCTGCGGTAGTTGCAACTATTGTAAACGCCAGCTTTATGCGCACTGTAAAGAGGGGGGCTGGATCCTGGGGCATAAAATTGATGGTACACAGGCAGAAAAAGTGCGTATTCCCCATGCTGATAATAGCCTGCATCGCCTGCCAAAAGGTGTCGATGAAGAAGCCGCATTAATGCTCAGCGACATTCTGCCAACTGGCCTTGAAATTGGTGTTATCAATGGCAAGGTCCAACCGGGCCAGACTATCGCCCTAATTGGTGCGGGACCTGTCGGGCTATCCGCATTACTGGCATCACAGTTTTACTCCCCGGCACATATCATCATGATCGATACTGATGATAACCGCCTTAACGTCGCCCGGCAGTTTGGTGCTAACACGGTTATCAACCCGGCAAAACAAAACGTCGTAGAAGCTATCAATAAACTGACTGACGGTATTGGTGTAGACGTCGCCATTGAGTGTGTGGGTATCCCCGCGACCTTCAAAATATGTCAGGACATCATTGCAGCAGGTGGATTCATTGCCAATGTTGGTGTCCACGGCAAATCCGTTGACCTGCATCTGGAAAGTCTCTGGATAAAAAACATTACCATTACCACTGGACTGGTAAACACAAGCAGTACTCCCATGCTGCTGAAAAGCGTTCAATCCGGCAAAATTGCACCTGAAAAGCTGGTCACTCATCATTATCCATTGAGTGAAATAGAAACCGCTTATGAAATATTTGGTAATGCAGCTCAAGAGAAAGCACTGAAAATTGTTTTGTCAGCATAAGCATAGTGGGTATAGCAGGAAGAGGGCAATCCGACAATTCTTCCTGCTAAATTATGAAATTGCCATTCGCCTGATACAGAAAAGCCGCCGCAATATACTGCATCAATACGCTTATGCAATTCATTACGGCGGCCTTTATGCTGTGTTTGATACTACGCTTGATTTTTTAATTCGTTAATTCATTAATAAACCTTCAACCTACAGTTTGTGTTCTTCATCCAAATCTTGTTGTGAAAGGTTCCCAATAGCAATAAATTCATCCAATAACCCTAAAAGTTGGGTCAATTTTTCTGGAGAAAAAGCGTCCTCAATCGCCTTATATCCCTCAGCAATCTGCCCTTTTGCTTGCTCATAGAGTTCCTGGCCAGCCGGAGTCAAAGAAACATACAGCTTACGCTGATCATTCATAGGCTTCAGGCGGAAGATAAGCCCATCACGCTCCATACGTGTCAAAATGCCTGTTAAGCTTGGACGCAAGATACAAGTGAGACAAGCTAAGTCATGAAAATCAATAGAACGGCTACTCGCAAGTACACGAATAATACGCCATTGCTGCTCAGTTAAATTATAGCTCTTCAAAATAGGCCGAAAAAAACCCATAGCGGTTTCTCTCGCTTGAAGCAATGCAATTGTCAAGGATTCATGCATAAGTAAAAGTGACTCTTTAGTTAATCGCTAGTCATTCTTTATAAGTTTAACGCTCATGCTGTTTATTATAGACAACATGAACACCAAAAAGCCTAACACGCTCAAAATCATCCACAAAGGGGAAAGATTTCAACATTAACAAATAAATAAAACCATCCCACCCACAAAAAGTTAAATAAAAGTTAATTTCAATCTCAAATGACCTTGCTTAAAAATATAACAGGCTGATCTTTATGTAGTAAAAATGATCAACAATAAAGCGTTGTTACATAGATCACAATTAAAATCAACAATTCTCTTAACATATTGAAGATTGCCAATATCTGGTTTATTAATATATTAATAAGTAATCTTGCAACACATCATTCAGGTTTCAAGGAGTTGTCCATGAAAGGCTCTGTCTTTGCCGTTGCCCTCAACCATAGCAGCCAGATCAGTTTCTGGCATGAGGCATTTAACAAAGAACCTTATAAAACACCACCCAAAACGCCTATTTGGTTTATCAAACCTCGCAATACCGTGATCAGTTCAGGGGATGTTATTCCGTATCCTGCCGGGGAAACGGTACAAAGCGGCGCAACTCTGGCGCTGTTGATTGGAAAAACAGCTCGCAAAGTTTCAGTTCAGGATGCCGGACAGTATATTGCGGGTTACGCATTGGCAAACGAAGTGAGCCTGCCTGAAACGTCATTCTACCGACCCGCCATTAAAGCAAAATGTCGGGACGGTTTTTGTCCGATAGGGCAAATGATCAGGACTAATTCGGTAGAATCACTCGATATCGTGACCGAAATCAACGGGCTGGAAGTTGATCGCTGGTCTACCGAAGATCTCGTCCGTTCAGCATCAGAATTATTGTCAGCATTAAGCGAATTCGCCACCTTAAACGAGGGTGATGCCATTCTATTGGGAACGCCCCACCAGCGCGTTACTCTTCATCCTGCCGATAAAGTCACGGTCAAGGCTAATGGCTTCCCTAACTTAGAAAATACGGTTGTATTAGCAGGAGGTCAGGCATGAGAAACGCCAAAATTCATTATCAGGGGCAAGAGCTCAATGTCACCGTTGACGAACAGGAAAATGTCTTCTTACCAGATGGAAATAGGATAAGCGGTGAAGAGGTTGTATGGCTTCCCCCTGCCAGTGGAACACTGCTCGCATTGGGGTTAAATTATGCCGATCACGCAACAGAGCTGGAATTTAAGCCACCAGAAGAGCCACTGGTATTTATCAAAGCAGCCAATAGCTTAACCGGACACCGTCAGGTTTCTGTTCGCCCTGATAATGTGGAATATATGCATTATGAAGCAGAATTGGTTGTCGTGATGGGTAAACCCGCCCACAAAGTTGCCAGAGAAGAGGCCATGAACTACGTTGCAGGTTATACCATTTGTAACGATTACGCCATTCGTGATTATCTGGAAAATTACTATCGTCCTAACCTGCGGGTAAAAAGCCGCGATACACTCACTCCAATCGGTCCGTGGATCATAGAGAAACAACAGATCGCTGATCCGCATAATTTAACTTTGAAAACATGGGTGAACGGTGAACTCCGTCAACAAGGTACAACCGCCGATTTAATTTTCGATATTCCTTTCTTAATCACTTATCTGAGCGATTTTATGACATTGCAACCAGGCGACATGATCGCCACCGGAACACCTAAAGGGTTGTCCAATGTTGTTCCTGGGGATGAAGTCATCGTAGAAGTCGAAGGTGTTGGGCGCTTAGTTAATCGCATTGTCAGCCAGCAAGAATATGAGGAGAGTTTGTCATGACCATGATTAACCATTGGATCAACGGCAAGAATGTCGGCAGTAAAACCTATTTCACAACGACCAATCCTGCAACAGGCGAGGTGCTGGCTGAGGTTGCATCAGGCGGACAGGAAGAGATCGCCCAATCCGTTGCGGCGGCTAAAGAAGCTTTCCCCAAATGGGCAAATACCCCAATGAAAGAACGCGCTCGTTTGATGCGTCGTTTAGGTGAATTAATCGACCAAAATGTTCCCGATATTTCTGCGCTGGAAACCAAGGATACGGGTCTTCCCATCCATCAAACACAAAATGTCTTGATCCCACGGGCTTCGCAAAATTTCAATTTTTTCGCTGAAATTTGTCAGCAGATGAACGGGCGCACTTATCCCGTCGATGACACAATGCTCAACTATACATTAATCCAGCCCGTTGGTGTTTGCGCACTGATTTCCCCATGGAACGTGCCTTTTATGACGGCGACGTGGAAGGTTGCACCTTGTCTGGCTCTGGGAAATACGGCTGTTTTGAAGATGTCCGAACTTTCCCCATTGACAGCCAACCGCTTAGGCGAATTGGCGTTGGAAGCCGGCATTCCGGCTGGGGTATTGAATGTGGTACAGGGCTACGGTAACACCGCAGGCGATGCACTGGTAAAACATCCTGATGTGCGTGCAGTCTCTTTCACCGGAGGGACAGCAACGGGTCGCCTGATCATGCAAAATGCTGGACTGAAAAAATACTCTATGGAATTAGGCGGAAAATCTCCTGTCCTCATTTTTGAAGATGCAGATATTGAACGCGCACTGGATGCCGCCCTGTTCACCATTTTCTCCCTTAATGGCGAACGTTGTACGGCAGGTTCCCGCATTTTCATCCAAGAAAGTATTTACCCCGAATTCGTCAAACGCTTTGCTGAACGCGCTAATCGGTTACGTGTCGGTGATCCCCAAGATCCGCAAACTCAGGTTGGCAGCTTGATAAGCCGGCAACACTGGGAAAAAGTCTCCAATTATATTCGGTTAGGGATTGAAGAAGGCGCCACACTGCTGGCCGGAGGCCCCGATAAACCTGCCGATTTACCTGCCCATCTGAAAAATGGCCACTTCTTACGTCCTACTGTCCTGGCAGATGTGGATAACCACATGCGCGTAGCACAGGACGAGATCTTCGGCCCTGTCGCTTGTCTGCTGCCATTCAAGAGCGAAGAAGACGGGTTGCGCATGGCTAATGATGTGGAATATGGCCTCGCTTCCTATATCTGGACACAAGATGTCAGCAAAGTTTTGCGTCTGGCACGTGGCATTGAGGCTGGCATGGTGTTTGTTAATTCCCAGAACGTTCGCGACCTGCGTCAGCCATTTGGTGGCATAAAAGCTTCCGGTGTGGGGCGCGAAGGCGGGGAATACAGTTTTGAAGTGTTTGCTGAAGTGAAAAACGTCTGTATCTCAATGGGAGAACACCCTATTCCTCGTTGGGGTGTTTAAATAACCGCCATCCTGATACCAAGTGAGGGTTTATGGGAAAGTTAGCGTTAGCAGCGAAAATTACACATGTCCCTTCTATGTACCTGTCTGAATTACCAGGTAAGCATCATGGTTGCCGCCAAAGCGCTATTGATGGACACAAAGAGATCAGCCGGCGCTGCCGTGAGATGGATGTTGATACAATTATTGTCTTCGACACACACTGGCTGGTTAACAGCGCCTACCATATTAACTGTTCCGACCATTTTTCCGGCATCTATACCAGTAATGAGTTGCCACATTTTATCCGCGATATGACCTATGAGTATGACGGCAACCCGGAATTAGGCAGGGTGATTGCACAAGAAGCACGCCAGATGGGTGTTCGTGCCCAATCACACGAGATCCCAAGCCTGAAACTGGAATATGGCACGCTGGTCCCCATGCGTTATATGAACAGCGACCGCCATTTCAAGGTAATTTCAATTTCGGCCTTTTGTACTGTCCATGCGTTTGAAGACAGCCGCAAACTGGGAGCAGCGATTTTACGGGCAATTGAGAAATACGATGGTACGGTTGCGGTGCTGGCAAGCGGTTCGCTGTCACACAGTTTCATTGACGATCAACGTGCCGAAGAGGGCATGAACAGCTATACCCGTGAGTTCGATGAGCAGATGGATCGCCGGGTCGTGCAGCTTTGGAAAGAAGGCAAGTTCGGGGAGTTCTGCAAAATGCTGCCGGAATATGCGCAATATTGTCGCGGAGAAGGCAACATGCATGATACCGTGATGCTGCTGGGTTTGCTCGGATGGGACAAGTATGACGGTAAGGTTGAATTTTTGACGGAATTATTCGCCAGTTCAGGGACCGGACAGGTTAACGCGGTTTTCCCGCTGCCGGATGATATTGTTAATCAAAATAAAACTGATGCCTGACAGGAGAAAACCGTGCCACATTTTTACGCTGAGTGTACTGAAAATATCCGTGAAGAAGCCAAGTTGCCGGAATTATTTGCCAAAGTGAACCAGACGCTGGCAGATACGGGCATTTTTCCGCTGGGTGGTATCCGCAGCCGTGCCATTTGGTTGGATACCTGGCAAATGGCGGATGGTAAGCAAGATTATGCCTTCGTTCATATGACACTGAAAATTGGTGCCGGACGCAGCCTTGAAGATCGGCAAAAAGTCGGAGAAATGCTGTTTGGCTTAATCAAGGCGCATTTCAGTGAATTGATAGCACGGCGTTATCTGGGTCTCTCTTTCACGATGGAAGAACTTGATCCGGTGCTGAATTATAAATCCAATAACGTTCATAGCCTGTTTAAAGCAAAAGAGTAACGGCGACAGAGCACTCCAATGTTATGTCAAATCGCGGTCAACAAAGTTATGGCTTGCAAGATGAGGGATATAATTGGAGCACACTAAATTTATTCGCCTTTATTTATTGAGAGGAAACTATGACAGATCATCTGGATACAACATTGCTGCGTCACCAGTCTTATATCAACGGTCAATGGGTTGACGCGGAAAATAAAGCGACTTTTGAAGTCATTAACCCTGCCAATGGTAAAATCATTGCCGATGTCAGTGATCTGGGAGCCAAAGAGACACAGTTTGCCATAGAAGCCGCCCAGAATGCCCTTCCTGCATGGCGGTCACTGACAGCAAAACAACGTAGCCAAAAGCTCAAGCAATGGTTCCATCTGGTGATGGAAAACCAAACCGCCTTAGCAAAAATACTGAGCACGGAACAAGGTAAATCTCACACCGAAGCAATGGGGGAAATTGCTTACGGTGCCAGTTTTATCGAATGGTTCGCAGAAGAAAGCAAACGTACTTATGGCGAAACATTACCGTCCCCCATGCCGGGCCGCCGTCTCGCTACGATCAAACAACCGATTGGTGTCGTTGCAGCCATTACACCGTGGAATTTCCCCAATGCGATGATCACCCGTAAAGTTGCACCAGCGCTGGCGGCGGGATGTACAGTTGTCCTGAAACCCGCTGCTGAAACCCCCCTTTCTGCGCTGGCCTTAGTCGTTCTGGCGGAACAGGCGGGCATTCCGGCTGGCGTTTTCAATATCGTCACGGGAATGGATGCCAAAGCGATTGGTGAAGTACTGACCTCAAGTCCTATCGTGCGCAAACTTTCGTTCACCGGCTCTACGCGGGTCGGCAAGTTATTGATGGCACAAAGCGCCGATACTGTGAAAAAACTCTCCCTCGAACTGGGTGGCAATGCCCCTTTCATCGTGTTTGATGATGCCGATCTTGATGCTGCGGTAGAGGGCGCCATGGCGGCGAAATTCCGTAATAGCGGCCAAACCTGTGTTTGTGCCAACCGTATTCTGGTACAGGAAGGGATTTATGAGGCTTTTGCAGAACGTCTGACTAATGCGGTGAAACAGCTACGTGTTGGGCCAGCCACGGATAGCACATCACAGCAAGGCCCATTGATTAATCAAGCGGCAGTAGAAAAAGTACGAACGCATATCCGTGACGCGGTTTCCAACGGTGCGCACCTGCTGGCGGGAGGAAAACCCCACGCGCTGGGTGGGTTGTTCTTTGAGCCAACAGTGCTGGCAAATGTGACCGAATCTATGTTAGTTGCCCACGAAGAAACCTTCGGCCCGCTGGCACCACTGTTCAAATTCCGTGATGAAGAAGAGGCCATCCGTATTGCTAACAGCACTGAATTTGGCCTGGCTGCTTATTTCTATTCCCGTGACATTGGCCGAATTTACCGTGTGGCAGAAGCGCTGGAAAGTGGCATGGTAGGTATCAACGAAGGTTTGATTTCCAACGAAGTCGCACCATTTGGCGGCATTAAGCAATCGGGGCTGGGGCGTGAGGGGTCACGTTACGGTATTGAGGATTATCTGGAAGTGAAATACCTCTGTTTTGGAGGGTTGGAAGCGAAAGGAGCTTAACCCCTATGCTACAGCAAGAAATCGTATCACGAGTCGCACGCCGTTTACATCAGGCAGAGCAAAGCCGTGATCAAATCCGACAAATCTCACTGGATTATCCAGAGATAACGATTGAGGATGCTTACGCCATTCAACGTGAATGGGTAGATTTAAAAATCAGGGAAGGCCGAATTCTCAAGGGACATAAGATTGGCCTGACATCCAAGGCCATGCAAGCCAGTTCACAGATTAATGAACCGGATTATGGTGCCTTGCTGGATGATATGTTTTTTCAGGACGGCGGTGACATTCCTTGCGAACGCTTTATTGTGCCCCGCATTGAAGTTGAACTGGCCTTTGTGTTGGCAAAACCCCTGCGAGGCCCGAACTGTACGCTGTTTGATGTGTATAACGCAACAGATTACGTCGTTCCCGCACTGGAACTCATTGATGCCCGTTGCCACAACATCGATCCCGAAACCCAACGTCCACGCAAGGTATTCGATACGATTTCTGACAATGCCGCCAATGGTGGTGTGATTATTGGAGGGCGGCCGATTAAGCCAGATGCATTGGATCTGCGCTGGGTCAGTGCGCTGCTCTACCGCAATGGCGTAATTGAAGAATCCGGCGTCGCCGCAGCGGTTCTCAATCATCCCGGCAATGGTGTGGCATGGCTTGCCAATAAACTGGCACCGCATGGTGTTCAACTAGAAGCAGGCCAGATTATTCTGGCTGGATCTTTTACCCGTCCTGTTCCTGCACGTAAAGGTGATACCTTTCATGTGGATTATGGCGTGTTAGGTTCAATTAGCTGTCATTTTGTTTAAGTCTATCGAGGTAACACCATGGATCAGCTAACAAATAAATTTAAACATGCCCTGAAAGCAGGGCGTCCACAAATCGGATTATGGCTTGGGCTATGCAGCGGGTATAGCGCGGAAATACTGGCAGGAACGGGGTTTGATTGGTTGTTGATTGATGGTGAACATGCTCCCAATGATATTTCCACTATTCTTGCCCAATTACAGGGGATCGCCCCTTACTCAAGCCAGCCTGTTGTTCGTCCGGCATGGAATGATCCGGTGATCGTCAAACAGTTGCTGGATATTGGTGCACAAACATTATTGTTCCCGATGATTCAAAATGCGGCGCAAGCGCGTGAAGCTGTCAGGGCGACTCGCTATCCCCCCGCAGGCATTCGTGGCGTAGGCAGTGCCCTGGCACGCGCTTCTCGCTGGAACCGCATTCCTGACTATCTGTCCCGTGCTAATGACGAAATAGGTGTATTAGTACAGGTAGAAACCCGTGAGGCCCTGCAAAACCTACCGGAGATAGCGGCTGTCGAAGGTGTTGATGGCGTGTTTATTGGCCCTGCCGATCTCAGTGCAGATATGGGACACCTCGGTAACCCGCAACATCCTGAAGTTCAGGCTGCCATCGAACAAGCCATTGTTCAGATCCTGTCTTCCGGCAAGGCTGCTGGTATTTTGATGACCAATGTCGATGTAGCTAAACATTATCTTAATTTGGGTGCGCTGTTTGTTGCCGTAGGGGTTGATACCATCCTATTAACCGGAGCAGCCAATGCCTTGGCAAAGCGTTTCGGCAAATAATCAGTCAATCATCGACAAAAAACAATGCTCCAGAATGGCTGATGTTGATCGCGACACCAGCCATAGCAATTGAAGTTCCTAATCTCTGTGTAAACAACCACATATAGCCAATAAATTTCAAATCTCCAGCCGAAGGAAAATCAAACCACTAACAAAACAAGGAAACACCGATGAACATTTCACCTGACACGATACCAAAATCCGAAAATCCACCCCATCAACCTAAAAAGCTGACCGCTCAACAGCAAAGTGTCATCAATAAATTATTCCGGCGCCTGATCCTCTTTCTCTTTGTCCTGTTCGTTTTCTCTTTTCTGGATCGTATCAATATTGGATTTGCGGGTTTGACGATGGGAAAAGATCTCGGTTTAACATCCACCATGTTTGGTTTGGCCGCTACGCTGTTTTACGCCACTTACGTTATTTTCGGCATTCCCAGCAATGTGATGTTGAGCATTGTGGGAGCTCGTCGCTGGATCGCTACCATTATGGTGTTATGGGGGATCGCTTCCACCGCCACAATGTTTGCCACGGGTCCCACGAGCCTGTATATCTTGCGTATGCTGGTGGGGATTGCGGAAGCAGGCTTTTTGCCGGGTATTTTGGTTTACCTGACTTATTGGTTTCCGGCCTATTATCGCGCACGTGCCAATGCGCTGTTTATGATTGCTATGCCCGTAACAATGGCGTTTGGTTCACTCATTTCCGGTTATATTTTGGCAATGGATGGCATCTGGGATTTGCGCGGTTGGCAATGGTTGTTTTTGCTGGAAGGTTTCCCTTCTGTTTTGCTTGGTTTTGTTGTCTGGTTTTATCTGGATGATTCCCCCGAAAAGGCTAAATGGCTGACTCGTGAAGATAAGCAATGCCTTCAAGAGATGATAGAAAACGATAAACTTTCTACGACCCAGTCCAATGAGCAGATGCAACCACAAAAAACCCGCTTGTGGCATGAGGTTTTTACCCCGATTGTCTTGATGTACACCTGCGCTTATTTCTGCCTGACCAACACCTTAAGTGCTATTAATATCTGGACGCCACAGATTATGCAGAGTTTCAATCAGGGCAGCAGCCATGTGATGATCGGCATTTTGACTGCCATTCCACAATTCTGCACGATTTTAGGTATGGTTTACTGGAGCCGCCGCTCAGACCGTCTGCAAGAACGCAAAATGCACACTGCCTTGCCTTATCTATTTGCTGCCGCAGGCTGGATTTTAACTTCATTGACGGATAACAGCATGGTGCAACTGCTGGGGATCGTTATGGCTTCCACCGGATCGTTTACAGCTATGGCGGTATTCTGGACAACGCCAGATCAATCGATTAGCTTGCGTGCCCGTGCAGTGGGGATCGCCGTGATCAATGCTACTGGTAATGTGGGATCTGCCGTCAGTCCCCTGCTGATCGGCTGGTTAAAAGATCAAACAGGTAATTTTAATGCTGGGCTTTATTTCGTAGCCGGATTACTGATCGTCGGTGCATTAATTGTTTTTCTGATCCCGATGCAGCATTTACGGCCACAGGCAACTCGTAAGTAACGAACAACTATTGATATACCTTAGCCAACAATAAGATACAGGAGGAAATCAATGACTGTATCCAATGCGTTCAAAGCCAATAAATCCATCATCACCAATATCGATATCAGTAAGGACTATGATGAAACTCAGGGATCGGATGATGTTCACTATCAAACTTTCGGTCGCATGGCGGCATTTTTTGGGCGTAATATGCAGGCGCATCGCCATGACAGTTTTTTCCAACTTCATTATCTGGTGACAGGACGGATCGAACTGCAATTAGATGCACAGCATTATTCCGTACAAGCCCCTCTGTTTATCCTGACTCCACCTTCCGTTCCTCATGCTTTTTTTACGCAGGAAGATACGGATGGTTATGTACTGACCGTCCGTCAGGAGCTGATTACCCCCTTACTCAGTTCGCTTTATCCCATCCACCGAGAACGGGTTGACATTCCGGCTATTTGTCTTTCCGTCGCGGAAAAATACGATGAATTGGAAACATTCAACCATTATTGGGCACTGATTGGACGTGAGTCTGCCAACCAATTTACCGGACGAGAACAATCGCTGACTTTCCTGGCTCAATCTCTGTTTACCTTTTTGCTGCGTAGTATTCCCCTTGACGATCATCATTCCGGTGGAGTCAGAGGAGAGTTGAAACTGTTTCAGCGCTTTAACCAATTGATTGATCAATACTATCACCAACATCTTGCCGTGCCAGAATATGCAGAAAAATTGGGAATTACGGAATCGCGCCTAAAGGATATGTGCCGACGCTTTGCCAATCGGCCACCAAAAAAACTGATCTTTGACCGATTACTGCGGGAAGCAAAGCGGTTATTACTGTTTAGTGATAGCCCCGTATTTGAGATAGCGTATCAGCTTGGATTTAAAGATCCCGCTTACTTTACCCGATTTTTTAATCGGTTGGTGGGGTACTCACCCAGTGTTTGGCGGGAGAGAAATTCAGGTGGACATGTTTGAGTTTTTCAGGACTGCGTAATCATGCAGAAAATAATAATTACTAAAACACAAAGTCGGTCACATTTACGCAACAAATTCTCTGCTTTTATCGAAAAGTACCAGTAAATCCTCCGAAAGTCTCTTCAAGAGGAGCCGTTTAGTCGCTTCAATCAAATAGTGAAATAAACATAAAATTAACAACCATTCCCTCATATGGATAACAAATCAAAATAAGGGGATTTTTGGAGCATGAGATTACTATGAGACTAGAAAATTTGCGTGCTGATCATAAACGCCCATTTACCAGTAAAGAATACCTGAATTCACTTCAGGATAGCCGCGAAATTTACATCTATGGTGAACGGGTCAAAGATGTCACAACACATCCGGCTTTCCGCAATTCGGCTGCTTCAATTGGTCAACTGTATGATGCCCTGCATGCCCCGGAAACCCACGATGTACTCTGTTGGGATACCGATACCGGAAGTGGTGGCTACACGCACAAATTCTTCCGTTTCGCCACCAGCGCTGATGATATCCGCCAGCAGCGCGATGCCATTGCCGAATGGTCACGCCTAAATTATGGCTGGATGGGGCGTTCACCCGATTATAAAGCGGCATTCTGCTGCTCATTGGGCGCCTATCCTGAATATTATGGACAATTCGCTGACAATGCCCGTCTCTGGTATAAGCGCATTCAGGAAAGTTGCCTCTATTTCAATCATGCGATTGTTAATCCACCGATTGATCGCCATAAACCCGCAGATCAGGTCAAAGATGTTTTTATCAAGATAGAAAAAGAGACAGATGCTGGAATTATTGTCAGTGGCGCCAAAGTCGTCGCAACCAATTCAGCCCTGACTCACTATAATTTTATCGGTTTTGGCTCTGCGCAAGTTATGGGAGATAACCCTGATTTTGCCCTCATGTTTGTTGCACCAATGGATGCCGATGGCGTGAAATTAATCTCCCGCGCCTCTTATGAATTGGTGGCTGGTGCTACTGGCTCACCTTTTGATTATCCCCTTTCCAGTCGGTTTGATGAAAATGATGCCATTCTGGTCATGGATAAGGTATTAATTCCGTGGGAAAACGTGTTAATTTATCGCGATTTTGATCGTGCCCGTCATTGGGCGGTGCAAAGTGGTTTTGCGCGGCTGTTCCCCATGCAGGCCTGTATACGCCTTGCTGTTAAGCTCGATTTCATTACGGCATTGTTGCAAAAAAGCCTTGAATGTACTGGCGTGGTGGAATTCCGCGGTGTTCAGGCCGATTTGGGTGAAGTTGTTGCATGGCGCAATCTGTTCTGGTCACTGACAGATGCGATGTGGGCAGAAGCCAAGCCGTGGGAAAATGGCGCTTACCTGCCTGATACGCAAGCGATTCAGACTTATCGCGTGATGGCGCCCATAGCTTACACAAAAATCAAGAATATTATTGAAAGCAATGTCACCAGCGGCTTGATTTATTTGCCATCCAGTGTGCGTGACATGAATAATCCTGAGATCAATAAGTATCTTGAAAAATATGTCCGTGGCTCTAATGGTATTGATCATGTGGAACGAATCAAGATCTTGAAATTAATGTGGGATGCCATTGGCAGTGAGTTCGGTGGTCGCCATGAATTATACGAAATCAATTATGCCGGCAGTCAGGACGAAATTCGCCTGCAATGTCTGCGTCATGCCTATGGCTCCGGCAATATGAAGAAAATGATGGAATTGGTCGATCGCTGTCTCTCTGACTATGATGTGAATGGTTGGACCCGTCCCCACTTACACAATAACTGTGATATTAACTTGTTAGATAAGCTGCTGAAATAAATCAGTAGCAGAGGAGGCCTATTATGTCTGTAGAAAATAAACATCGCTTGCGTTTCAGGGATGCGATGGCAAGCCTTTCCGCTGCGGTGAATATCATCACCACGGATGGTCCTGCGGGACGCTGCGGTATGACTGCGACGGCGGTGTGCTCTGTGACAGATACGCCTCCGACTCTGATGGTATGTATTAATCGCAATAGCGCCATGAATCCAGTATTTCAGGAAAATAGCCATCTGTGTGTCAATATCCTGAATCATGAACAGGAATTGATGGCACGCCATTTCGCTGGCATGACAGGTATCAGTATGGAAGAGCGCTTTAATTGGGATATCTGGAAAACGGGGATACTGGGACAACCCTTGCTACAAGGAACACTCGCCAATTTAGAGGGATGTATTAAGCAAGTACAGGAAGTCGGTACTCACTATGTATATCTGGTAGAAATAAAACAGATTATTGTTCGTGAAGAAGGTCATGGTCTTATTTACTTTAAACGTAATTTTCATCCAGTGATGGATAAAAACATGGCAGCCGCTGTTTAAAAAAAGCACATTAAAACAGAAATATTCTCAACACAGCCTCCTAACATGAAGGTTCCTTAATAAAGAGCCTTCATCTCTAAATTCTTATTAATCTCTTTTTAATTGATATTTAATAGACTTATCGCTGAATAGCAACCTAAAAATTCAGTCTAAAAATCCTCAATCTCACGTCAAAATACATAATAAAAATTTCATATATAGATAAAAATGATTTCATTTCATACCTATTTTATTTCATCTACCTCGTTTAAACAAATAACAAACGTCAGAGATTAAATGGCAGTCAAATTGATTTATTTGCGAGCATAAAATCCACTTATTAACAATTTTTGATATTAATTTAGTGAATATTCTGCCAGATCTGGTATTACTTTTTTTCGTTAGTGTGATCAACCATCGAGAAGATACCATACCAGTATATTAACCTCCCTCGCTTTACGATCACTTTGAATAAATCAACAAAAGCATAACTTACGCGATACATTTAAGTTACAAATATGTTAACAACAGTATAATTATCTGAATATATTTTTATCTGAGTGTACTGCCCATCTAATGATAGCAAACAGAGGCATCACTATGAGTAAAACCGCTCCGATCGGTTTATGGGATCAACCCAAACCTTTCTTCATGATATTTTTTGTAGAACTGTGGGAACGATTTGGCTACTACGGTGTTCAAGGCATTTTGGCTGTTTACTTCGTTCAACAGCTCGGTTTTTCAGAAGCACAATCATTTATCACTTTTGGTGCATTTACTGCGCTGGTCTACGGCCTGATTTCCATCGGCGGTTATGTTGGTGATCACTTACTGGGGACAAAACGAACCATTGTTTTGGGCGCTATCATACTGGCAATAGGCTACTTTATGATTGGCCTTTCCATCATAAATCCTGAACTGATTTTTTATGCCTTGGGAACCGTCGCTGTCGGTAATGGTCTTTTCAAAGCCAACCCTGCCAGCCTGCTGGCAAAATGTTACCCGCCGCAAGATCCACGTTTGGATGGTGCATTTACGCTTTTCTATATGTCCATCAATCTTGGCTCTCTGGTTTCCCTCTCTCTTGCCCCCGTTATTGCCGAAAAATATGGTTATGCAGTCACCTATAATATCTGCGGTATCGGTCTGATTATTGCTCTGCTGGTTTATATCGCCTGCCGTCGTATGGTACATAATATCGGTTCGGAGCCAGACCATGCCCCTTTGAACTATGCCACCTTGTTTTTGGTCTTGGTAGGTGCAGTAGCTATGGTTGGTATCTGTGCATGGTTATTGCACAACATCAAAATTGCCAATATTGTCCTCATGGCGATCTCAACCATTGTTGTGATGATTTTCTTCTGGCAGGCATTCAAACAGGACAGAGTCGGCCGCAATAAAATGTTTGTGGCATTTATTCTGATGCTTCAGGCGATCGTGTTCTTTATCCTGTATAACCAGATGCCAACTTCCCTCAACTTCTTCGCCATCAATAATGTTCACCACCAGATTCTGGGTTTTAATGTCAATCCCATCAGTTTTCAAGCACTGAATCCATTCTGGATCATCGTCGCCAGCCCTGTCTTGGCCGTGGTTTACACCAAACTGGGTAACAAAGGTAAAGATTTTTCCATGCCAACAAAATTCACCTTCGGCATGTTCTTGTGCTCCCTGGGCTTCCTGACCGCCGCTGCTTCTGGTTTATTTGCCGATGAGAATGGTATTACATCCCCATGGTTTATCGTACTGGTGTATCTGTTCCAGAGCATCGGGGAGTTAATGATCAGTGCATTGGGATTAGCAATGGTGGCAACGTTTGTTCCTAGCTACCTGACTGGTTTTATCCTGGGCATGTGGTTTCTGTCACAAGCCACAGCATCAGTATTGGGGAGTTATGTAGCAACCTTTACTGCCGCACCAGAAGGCGTGACGAATCCACTGCAAACCCTGCCAATTTATACTGGTGTTTTTGGTAAAATTGGGATTGCCACGCTGATTGTCGCCGTGATTATGGCCTTTATGGTGCCATGGTTGAACAAGATTATGAAAGCGTAACCTGCGTGACTGTTCCCCGCCGTAAACGGCGAAGCTTCCCACTTCTCAGGCCGCAACCGTCGATATGACGTATTTTTGTAACCGCAACAGTGGCAGGTTTTCGAACTGGCGAACCACTGATCCAGTTTGACCAAGTCAACTCCTGCCGCTGCTGATACCCACAAGGGCGCTGATTTCGTGACGTGAAAACTTATCCAACTCAGGCAATTCTGCCTATAAAACCGCTTTAGTTTAAGAGGCCTTCATTGCCGAACTAGTTAGGACTGTTCATACTGGCGATATCTGCTTCCAAAGGTGTGCAGATGTCTAACCCTGAGCTGGCAAAAGGGTTTGCGCGAGTGGTGTTTGATATGTTGAAAGGGGCTTGAGTTTTACAATGAAAGTTTGGGATAGTAGAGCTGAACATCACAAGCAGTTTCGTTGAGTAAACACAGAAATAGGAGAGGCATTTAGCCCCTCCTGTTATTTCTCGTTCTTATCCTATGACAGAGTTGGAGTTAGGCAACAAAAGTGGTTGTTCGGCCTTAGCCGGTTGTATATTTTGCCGTAAATACTCGTAAGCCCCTCCCATATCAGGGAATGAAGCCATAGCTTCGCTCAACTTCACCAGACTTGGGCTTTCTATCGCTGAAACAGTAGTGTCGGTATGAGCGGTAATATTGGACTGCCTGCTGGCCCAGGATAAATCCATCAACATATCTCCTTGCTTACTCATGTTCTCGACTAGATGGGCCACATTAATCGCCGACGAAATTCCCTCCACGTTAATATGCAAATGCTGATGAGATTTGGCCTGATTACCAAATACCTGACGCACCACCAATGCTGTTCCTGTGCCAGAGTCGGTCAACATCAAGTCATCATCGTGTCGGTTCACGAGAACATTTTTCAGATTAGCTATCGGTAAGATCAGACGATCTAAAGACTGTCTCGGATCGTTATTGTCGATGATCACTGTACGGTAGTGAGTCCACATCTCTTTACTGAATCGATAGGTATCGTGATTGGCTCCACCATACAGCACCAGACTATCGACACCATCGATGATCGGTAGCGTTAGATTATCACTGGCTTCGCCTCCTTGAAGTAATAAGGATGACTTGATTCGCTCCATTCCAATGGATTTATTGAGTATTCTTACCCCACTGCTATCGCTCTGGTATAACTCCTGCGTCACCGGGTTATACACATATGCCACCTTATTTTTGGCATTGATTCCCAGAAAGCGCAGATTGCCTGAAACGGGAATGCCATTACCTGAAAAGACCTGACTGCTGCCAATATCAAACCAGTCTTGCATATTGTTATTTTGCAAGGTCAGTACCCCTTTGGCATGCCATTGGGCAGCAAGTTCAGTGAGTGCCTGTGATAAATTAGCCGCATTGTTCTGATGCCAGTCTTTATCAACACCAACTAATCGCAATTCACCCGTATTGGCTCGTACCAAGATCTCACCCTTAACGGTGATCAGACGTATTCCAGCATCGACCTGTTGTGCCGCCTTAAGAGATAACTCAGGTGTCAACTCACTGGCAACGGGAAGTTGTGCCGAAGTATTAAGTACAAGATCAGAACCAAAGGCAGTCGCCAGCGCATTCGTAGTCATAGCGGGTTGGTGATATAACTTACCACTTCCAGGTTCAAAGAGCCGCGCAGAGGTGCCATCAGCTTCGAATCCCAGGAACTGTAGCGATTTATCCTGTAGTGTTGTTGAAGCCACAACTACTTGTCCATTGTGATACCACACGGGCAACACGCTTTTGCCATCGCTGCCCTTGACGCCAAATACCGCCAGAGTGGTCCCCCCATTTGTGACACTCGCCAGATCCTGCCACCAGTGGGTACGCCCCTTGAGCCAATGCTCGTTAACGGCTTCGTAGTTAAGCTGCCCCAATGCATCAAGTTGCGCTACTCGCCCATCCTCAGTGATGGCGAGCAGGCTACCATTCAGGTTGACTACATTGGCTAACGGTGGTGTGTTGATGCGCAAGGCAGTGGGGTGATTAGCGTCAAAAACAGCCTGACCTGGGCCTTCCTGACGGAACAAAGCATTCTGCTCTTTACTGTAGAAGAAGAATACTTCCGTACCAACGGGGCGGGAAATGCTTCCCGCTAACACAAGGTCAGCCGGGATCTGCCAGGCACTGCGGATCTGTTCGTCCTCGTTAAAGTGTAAGGTCTGTTCCTTCGGGGGTGCCAGATTCGGTTTAATCAGTGTTCCATCGCTACGTATCCAGTAACGATGTGCTACACCGGCCGCATCCGTCCCGAATAGAGTGACCAGCTCGGCACTGGTCGGTTGGATAAGCCGCGCACCCAGTGTATACACCGAAGTCTCACGTTGTGTGCTATTGCTCTCGTAACCTCGAAGTATAGTCTTAAGTGCATCACCATGCCGATCTCTGTTTGCCGAAAGCTGGAGTAACTCATCATCACCCACCGCACTAACTAACTCCATGCGATCACCGGTGATCCGGTAGCTCAACTCAGCTTCTCTTTCCTTCAACTGATAACGGCGCGCCAGGTAGACTGCATCACCTTCTTGCCATAACCGACTAATCTTGCCTGCATTCTGGTTGAACCATGGCTCAAACTGTGCGTTAACTTGTCCAGTGGCAATGTCTACCCGCCACGCTACCGCATTATCGGCATCGTAGAAATAAGCATGGTCACCCACCACCGCGCCCAGTTGAGCATGTTTAGCTTGTTCGTGGGGAGTATCGGTGAACAGCATCCGCTTCCTGGAGACATCATAGAAAGCCCGGCCAACATCATGCCCGTTGTGATTGTAGTTCTCCACTACCACATACTGCCCGTGTAACTGATGCGCCTCGGCCAGAGCATTGAGGTGTTGCTCTATTTGCTGGCCGGGCACTTGCCACTTGCTCGCATCTTCGCTTATCACCTGCGTTGTCAGATTGGAAAAATCGACTTTACTCACCTCATTTTTGCCGTTGACTATCAATACCTGACCGCTCTGAGAGGGATCGAGTTCGACCACTACGCCACCGACTACCAATCGGTCCTTCGAGACGCTGATAGTATTACTGGCGAGCTGGCTGCTATCGATGATCCAGCGCGACGATACAGGGTTACTGCCATCCACGTTGGAGACGTCACTTATGAGCTTCACGCTGGTGCCTTCATTCAACCCGATCAGGTACTCGCCCCCTGCACCCTTAATCTCGTAATGCAGATAGCCGTGCAGTTCTTTGGGAAGCTCAGGCACTATCAGTTTCCTGTCGTGTTGATCGAGTACCACTTCAATCGGTGTTGCTACAAATTCCTGATGGATCCTGCGGATCGTCGCTTCACCTGGGAAGATGTAGAAATCGTAATCGAAACGTTTATCCTCTTCGAGTCTGCGGATAACATCAAATCCCGTATCGTGACGTGTCGTTGCCCCAGGAAGTTGCATATATTCGTACCTGATGAAGGACTTAGGTGTCCCCGGCAGGATTAATACGCTACTGTCACTGTGATCGAGTTTATGAGAGACATCCTTGTAGCCGATACCGCTGCGTATCTCTATCGCCTGGCTGCGGTCATGAACCATCCTGGGAAAATCGCCGATCCAGAAGAAGTAATTGATTTTTCCTGAACCAGTAGGACCTGAATGGGTGCGATAAATGTACTGGCTATCAAAATCAATCTGATTATTGCGCAGATCCAGAGTCTTAATCACAGCGCCGGCTAATGGTATCAACACCTTCTTCTCGCTGTCATACCGATAGCCATTGCCCTTGTAAGCCTTGTCGAGCATATCGAAGTAACGACCTACTGCTTTCGCATCCTCCGCAACGGCACCAAACGCTTGCGCCAGCGCGGTAAAGCCCACGGCAAGCCCGCCTAGGAGCACGCCTGCGCCACCCAATACAGCGGAGGCCGTTGAAGCACCAACCATCCCGGCACCCACCCCGGCAGTACCTGTAACGAAGCTGGCCGAATCGAATGCGAGCTGGGTTCCGAACACGGCCTTCTGTGTATCCGTTTCGGCATGGGCTAGCTCATAGGCATCCAACCCAACCAAGGCTCCACCAAGCAGCACACCTATGCCTTCATTGGCAGTATGAGCCAGAGTTGAAGAAAATTGATTGAGTGAGGTTTCAGCAACCACCACTTCACCACGTAATGCCGTGCGCACCAACTCGATAACGTTGGTGGCGTCGTTCACACCAGCGTGAATCATCTGGGCATAGTTAAGGTAACTGTGGATTTTGAGTGCGGTGGCCAGATCAGGCGAAACATTCTCATGGGCCGCATCATTGCGATTTTTGTCGGCAAACCACTGGATTAGCGTTTGTACTGCAAACCCAGCATTCAGCCCATCAACCGGAGCTGCTTCACCGCCAACGCCATTGAACCGTAACTGCCCGTGTTCAAGGTTAAAATGCTTGCCCAGAGTGAGCATATGTTCATCGACGAAATGGCGGAATTCAAAAACAGTGGCATCGTTACTGCTCACCAAACGCGTCTCCTCTAGGTGATCGCGATTGATGAATTGGACACTATAACGGCCTTCCTCCTGTTCCTTAATGCTGCCAATTACGGGCATCCAACGATGATCAAGATTATGTTCCTGAGCCAGCGCTGTAATGGCCTTATCGAATTTTGCTCCCCACTGTTCGGTATCAAGAGTAACCAATGAAGCGCGTAACTGAGCATCCTCGGCAATTTTCACTTGAGCATTGACTGCTTGCTTGACCCACTGTCGTTGTTCTATCACAGTGGCAAGTTCATCGGGACGGGTTAAATCGGCAACATCTAAGCCATTGCCTACGGGGACACTTGCCATCTTGACGGGATCGATCTCCACCAGATTGAAGGTAGGTGCAGACTTGCTACCAAACGCACTATAGTGAACAGCCAAGCCACGCTTCACTAAATGTTTTTCCATCGCACGTAAAAAATTGGCTGAATTATCGAATGCAAATATCCCGAAATTTGGATCATAGAAATAGTAACGACGCCCTTTAGCGCCGACAGTACTCCCCACCATCATGGCATGGTTTTGGGTATTGAGAGCGAACGTCGAAGTTTCAGTCGCTTCCTGCAACAAAGAAACCACCTTAGATAAGGTAACCTTCTCTTCCAGCGTTTTTGACGCCTGACTAGCCTCAACATTAGAGTGCAGCCTTGCCAGACTGTTTTTTAGCAGTGTGGAACTGCCTGCCTGGGGTGAAGCGGCGGCAAAGAAGAGTTTTTCCACCAGACTATTGATACTAGTTTCACCACCATTGGCGAGTGCTACCGCCATAGCTCTGACCAGGGGATAACAGCGGCCACCCGATGCGTCCCCAACCAACGACAGATAAAAATCTTGTGGTATCAGACGACTGAAGCTGCTATCGGCCCGCTGAAAGTCTTCGCTGAACACCGCTGTCTGTTTCAATACCTTGTCGATATATTCAGCCCGGCTAATTTCGGTAATACGACCGCTCAAAGCCCCCCGCTGTTTAGGGGTAAGCGGGCTGTCAAGAAACAGTTTTTTCATCTCCAGGATTGACATTCCATCGTTAAAACCTGGGATGGTAGTATCCTGAAAGTTCTGTAAGCCATCGGTAAATTCCGTGCTCCTCGACCCATTTCGCTGGTAAGCTTCGACAATAGCATAACGCTCGCCCACGTTATAATCGTGTTCCTGTCCACCTTGGAGAGAGGTATCATCAATCTGCACTACTGCATCTGTACCGTTTTTGGCCTTGATCTGCTGCCACAACCAGCTTTGTTCCACAGAAAACACTTCACGCAAAACTGAATCGTATTGCTCCTTGTAGTGATCCAGCGTGATATTGATATACCTTATCTTTTCATCAATCCGAGAAATCTCAGAACTGTCTCTGGTTTTTCTTCGCTTTTCATAGAGTGTGTTGCGGGTATCCACCAACGGCTGAGTTTCTGCTCCGACCGCGGCCTGGACCTGGTCACGCAACTTAATCCACCCAGCAATTGCCGGATGATGAGGAGAAAATTCTCCTTGTTCATATACACCATCCGAGATCCCTTCAACTGACACACTAAAGTCTGTAGCCGCCTTTTTCAGTTTTTGATGGATCTCCTCACGATAAGTGGCAAATTGGGCCTTACTACGCTCAGTCGCTTGACTGTCAGCTTCCTGAATTAATATGGGTTCCTCACCACGACGCAATGTCGGCCAAATATTCTGACCTTCTCGCTGATACTCCTGACGTTGGAACACTAATTGCCATTTACCCTCAACGTATTGCATGTAGGCCGCGGCGAGACCTTCAGCGGTGTTTGCTACCTGATAATCCTTAAAATCCACTGCCATGACCACGTTATCATATAGCAGCGAACTGTTGACCCGTCCGTCGTGATAGACTCGGTAAGTATCAGTATCAAGGTCGGTCACCACCAGTGAACATCCCGACAACGATCCCGTGAACAGAAAACTTCCCGGAATGGGATGTTTGGGAATATCTACATAGGCCGGCAACGCATTAGCCTGGTTTGCACCGTTATAGCCAAGGAAATAGGCTGGCACGCTGTTAGCATTACTACCGGCTATCTCATTCGGGCTTCGATCAGCGTATTCAATCTCGTATAAGCCTGACTTAACTTTCACCAATTTGGCGTTTCCCTCTGTCGGGAGTCGCCCTGCTCTAACCAATGTCTCGGCACTGATAGTGTTGGATTTTGCAAATAATTCAGGATTGATAGCAAACTGCTGGATATCAGCACTGCCCTGACGGGATACCGCCTGAGCGGGCGCAAGCAGTGATGGGTAGCTGTTATTGGGCATGAACACTTCTCCTTATAAAAAAAATCCTACTGATGCTCTTTACGGGGTTACTTTCTCTTTCATCTGCAAGGCCCACAACCGGGCATAGAGTCCGCCCATGGTAAGCAATTGCTCGTGGCTGCCCTGCTCAACGACTTGCCCCTGATCGAGTACCAAAATTCGATCAGCATGGCGCAAGGTATTGAGGCGATGAGCAACACTGATCACAGTGCGACCTTGAGCAATGTGCTGCAAGTTAGCTATCACCGCCGCTTCCGATTCATAATCCAAGGCACTCGTGGCCTCATCCAGTAGCAGAATACCTGGATTAGTCAGCAAGGCTCTGGCCAGAGCAATGCGCTGACGCTGTCCACCAGACAGGAGCACGCCCCTCTCACCTACCTGAGTGCTGTATCCCTGTGGCAGGTGGCGAATAAATTCGTCTGCCCCAGCCAACGTTGCTACCTGAATCATTTCGGCATCACTGGCTTGCGGCCGACATTGGCGGATGTTTTCTGCGACCGAGCCTGAAAACAGTAAACTCTCTTGGGGTACGACACTCATGTTGCGACGCAGCTCCACCGGATCTGTAATCGACAGGTCGATCCCATCCACTAAGACTTGCCCGTGTTGGGGTATATAAAGGCGCTGTAACAACCGCGTCAGGGTGGATTTGCCCGAACCTGATGGCCCTGTAATCCCAACAAATTCACCAGGTCTAATTTCGATATTGAGGTTACGTAATACTTCCTGACCTTCCTCGCTGTAGCGAAAACGCACACCTTTGAAGCTCACTCCACCTTGCAATCTGGGGATTGAAGCCAGACCACCGCTACCGTTTTCTCCCTCTTCATCGAGGATGTCACCGAGCCGGTTCAGTGAGATTAAAGCATGTTGAAAGTCCTGCCAGACCTGAGCTAAGCGTAGGATCGGTTGGGTAACGTGCTCAGAAAGCATATTAAAGGCCACCAGCTCCCCCAGACTGAGTTTCCCCTCCATCACCATAATAGCTCCCCACCACAGTAGCAGGGCGGAGGTCAGTTTCTGGATCAGCCCTATCCCCTGTCCGGCGAGGAGTCCTGCCACTTTGGCACGAAACGAGGAACGAACAAACGCAGATAGCTGGTGCTCCCAACGGCGCGCGAAACCCGCCTCAGTAGCGCTGGTCTTAATCGTTTCAATGCCGGTCACTGATTCGATCAGGAAAGCGGTGTTATCAGCCTTTAACTCATATTCCCGCAATACACGGGCACGCAGCACAGGTCCAACTACCATCCAGAACAGGAAATAGAGCACCAGAGAGCCAAGTACCAGCCATGTTAGCTCAGGGGCATAGAAGAACATCACCGCCACAAACAAGCCGACAAAGGCCAAATCCAGTACCATCGTCAGGGCCGAACCGGTAAGAAACTGTTGTATCTGGCTCATTTCACGCACTCTGGCGATGATTTCTCCCGTCTGACGCTGCCGGAAATAGTCCATTGGCAGAGCGATTAAGTGCTGATAGAGACGACTGGAAAGCTCAGCGTTGACTTTACTGGCAAGGTTAGCGAACAGCCAGGAACGGAGAAAACTATAAACAGGCTCGCACACGGCCAAAATAAGCATGGCAAATCCGAGCACCTGTAAACTTGACAGACTGCGGCTGACCAGAACCCTATCGATCACATTCTCGAACAACATGGGGGTGACTAAGGCAATCAACTGTAGCATCAAAGACACGAGGAGCACGTTTCTGAACTGGGCGGCATGTTTACGAATGGAAGGCATAAACCAGCCAAAGCCGAACTTCTGTCGTTTCGGTTGCTCAGCCGCCTCCGCCAGTAACACAACCCTGCCTTGCCAATGGTCGGCGAGAATAGTCCGGGGATAGTACTTCTCTTTACCCAAGTTTGGCTGATACAAGACAACAAACTCGCCTTCAACCCTTTCCAGTACTAACCATCCCTGTTCTGTATCCAATAAGACAGGCAGGGGAAGATGTTCGAGACGGCTCATCTCTGTGGTGATATAGCGAGCCCTCAAACCGATCCACTGGGCACAACGGCAAAGATCTTGGTAGTCCGTGCTCCCTTGAGTGCGTCCGAGACGGTGACTCAATAACTTCGGCTCCACCGCCACATTGAAATGGCGGGCGGCGTAGGCCAGAGCCAAAAGCCCACTATCTACGACGGTGGACTCGTCTCCGCCAGATGGCTCTAATAGGGTAGATTCGATAGTTGGCATTATCGTTCCTTCAATGCTTCGGACTGGTACTGTTGCAACGGACTGATCAGGTAGTCGATCACCCGCCTATCGCCGGTACGGATTTCGGCGGTAACACTCATACCTGCTTGTAATGGGACTTCACGCTCATCCACGGCAATAGAGGTTCGTTCCATTCGCACCCGCGCCGGGAATACCAGCCCCAGTTGCTCATCCTTAACTGCATCCTTAGAGACATGAGCCACCTTGCCCCGTACAGTGCCATAACGGGTATAAGGGAAAGCATCGACCTTAATTTCTACCGGCTGACCTGCGTGCACAAATCCCACATCTTTGTTCAAGACCATCACTTCGGCTTCAAACAGAGTATCATCAGGTACGATCACCATTAGTTGTTGGGCCGATTGCACTACGCCCCCCCGCGTGTGGATCGCCAATTGCTGCACCACCCCATCGACAGGTGCTCGCAGGGTATACAATCGCAACCTTTCTCGAGTTTTAATTAACTGCTGTGCCATAACAGCAATTGCAGCCTGAGTTTCATTCAACTGGTCATAATATTCACGTTTGATCTTAGCCAGGTAGCGCTCTCGGCTTTCCTGTAATCCCTGATATTGTTCTTCAAGGACAGCCAATTCGGCATGTTGTTGAGAAAGAGAACGTTCTACCTCCAGTCTTTCTTTCTCTTGCCCCAGTAACTCAACTTTTGATAACAGCTTTTTGGTAGCCAGAATCCGGTGCGCGTCAAGACGTACCTTGATATTGGCTGCAAGATCCGCTAATGCAGAGATGTCGGCACGACGGGCGTACTGGTTCGCTTGGTTAACCTTCATTTCGCCATCCAGACTGTCTAGATTGGCAACCACTTCTTTCCAGATACTCGCCAAATGCTCTTTCGCTTGCATGGCCTGTGCGGGCGGCATACTTTGCGGAACCACGAAATTTGCGATAGGTGCATCGGTCAGCAGGGCCTGTAACCTCGCCTGCGCCAACTGTTTGAAGTTCAGCTGCTCCTGCAACTCCTTCAATTCAGCTTCAACGCCTAGGGGGTTGAGTGTAATAAGTACATCGCCCGCTTTTACTCTCTGGCCATCACGAACCAATATCTCTGCAATTTCACCGGCCTCAACGGGCTGAATTACCTTCGAATTGCTGGACACAAGTAATTTTCCCACAGCATTAGCATGGATATCCAGACGACCAACAATTGACCAGATCAAAGCGATTAGCAGTAACAGCGTCAGCGCCCCCGCAGTGAGCCTTGCCCAAGGTGCTGGAGGGCGTTCGACGATCTCCAGGTAGCCGGGTTGAAACTCGTACTCGTCACGGGTACGCTTTGGTGCCTTGGGTGCATAACGTTCCTGACGCCAGGCCAAAAGTGCGGTTTTCAGATGGTTAAACAACATCACACCACCTCCTGCCGCAGTTCCTGTTGCAACTGCCACAGTCTGGCGTAGCAACCTCCCTTCGCCAGCAACTGGTGATGGCTGCCCGATTCAGTGATCTGGCCCTGTTCTATCGTGATGATGCGATCACAGTCACGCACCGTAGACAGGCGGTGAGCAATGGTGATAACGGTGCGTCCCTGAGAAATCTCAGCCATGTTGGCCTGGATTAAGGCTTGAGACTCATCATCAAGGGCGCTTGTCGCCTCGTCAAAAATCAAAATCTTGGGATTAGCCATCAGCGCCCGAGCGATAGCAATGCGTTGGCGCTGCCCTCCAGACAGAGAACTACCTGCTTCAGCCAGCACAGTGTCATAACCCAGAGGCAACTGGAGGACAAAATCATGAGCACCTGCTAATTTGGCAGCAGCTATCACGTCCTCCAACGAAGCAGTGGGATCCTTGAGTGCAATATTATGGCGCACACTGCGGTTAAACAGGTAATTCTCCTGCAATACGACACCGATCTGGCTACGCAGGCAGGTAGGATTGAGTTGATGCAGAGGAATACCATCGATCAAGATCTCTCCTCCATCTGGAACATAAAGTCTCTGTAGCAGGCGGGCCAGAGTACTTTTTCCTGAGCCGGAAGGACCAACTATTCCCAAAGACTCGCCGGCCTTGATATGCAGAGTGATCCCTTTCAGTACAGGCTCTTGATCGGGTTGATAACGGAACACCAAATTACGCAGCTGTAAATCACCGTTGAGCGGCGTCTGGGGATAAATATCCCCCTGTGCCTGCTCAACAGGCAGGTTGAGCATGTCGCCAAGCTTGTCAACAGCGACTCTGGTCAGGACAAACTGCTGCCACATATCGATCATCTTAGCGATAGGCTGGCTGATGTGTGACACCATCATATTGAACGCGATTAGCTGACCAATGGTAAGCTCCAGAGCAATAACCTTGTTCGCTCCTAACCAGATAATCCCGACACTCGTTACCTTCTGTAGCAACATCACCCCGTGGCTGACAAAGCTATTAAGAACCTGAGTACGGAAACTGGCTGCAACCCTATTTGCGGTCTGAGATTCCCAACGCCGCTGCATATTGGGTTCCATTGCCAGGCTCTTGATGGTTTCGACACCGCTAACAGATTCGTTCAAAAAAGAAGTATTGCAGGCCGCAGTCTGGAACTGCTGTTCAATCCGTTGTTGCAGCGGTTTTGAACTCAACCAGGCCAGCAAGAAATAGAGAGGCAATAACGCCAGTACCACGCAAGTCAGAGGCCATGACAGCCAGGCCATGACTCCGAAGAAGATAAAAGTGAAGGCAACATCTACGCATAAGGTCAGCATAGAGCCAGTCAAAAAGTCACGAATACTATCAAGCTCTTGTACCCGAGTGATAATAGAACCTACCTGACGGTGTTTGAAGTAGAGCAGAGGCAACCCCAGCAAATGCCGGAATAATTTAACACCCAAGGCAATATCGATACGGTTAGCGGTATGAGCGAACAGGTATTCACGCAACCCTCGGAGTATCACCTCGAACACTCCTACCACTATTAGCACGATCACCAGCACATCCAGAGTAGACAATGCCCTGTGTACCAGCACCTTATCCATCACTACCTGGAAAAGCAAAGGCGCCACAAGCGCGAGTAGTTGCAGCATCAGGGAGAAAATCAGCACCTCACCGAGGAGGTGACGGTGATGAATAAAGGCAGGAATAAACCAGGAAACATCAAACCTGTGGCAACCCTCCCGCAACTGGATTACTTCGCAACTCCATCTGGCTTCAAGCTCATCAATAGGGAGTACTTCAGGTGAAGCGGAATAAGGAGATTGGATCAGCGCCTGATCAGGAGAAAGGCGTACTAATACAACAAATCCTCCCTGTTTGTCTCGAAAAGCCAAAGGTAGCTGTTTTGGTGTTAGCTGATGGAATTTTAAACGGCATAATGCCATATCAACATTATGTATTTTACCGTATTCTTTTACTGCAAATTTCAGCTTGCTATCAGAGGACAAAGAAGGCGTTTCTTGAGCGTCACCTTTAATCAACTGCAACAATAATCGACAACAGTCAAAGGCAGAAGACAACGTATCGGCAGATATATTGCCCTTATCAATCGTAGCACCCATCATGTGATTCCATTCTCATGTTATTGGAAAAAACATATTAGTAAGATGGTTAATCCACATTAACTAACGATATCTATCGTGGCTGTGGAAGAAATTTTTTATAGTCAAAATAACTAAAAGGTATGATCACCATTGATGATAATTATCAATACTATAATTATTGCCAACATCAATCCAGAAAAATAATTACATTTAAAATCAATGATTTAATTTAAAGTGATGATGTTTGTTATTGGATTGTTTTTTATTTTTGCCTGTTTTGTATCTAAATATGATGCAATAAATAAACCTCGAAGAGACTATTTATTGGCAGGGAAATTCATGAAAGATATAAATCAGCAATAATCATCATGTCCTGCTACAGGAAGCTATATAACATCACCTTGTACCAGATAGGTTGGATATATGATGATGATTAAACAACGATTGAACGCCCTTCTTCATTACATTGATGAGGAAATTGCAAATTTCTAATTTTTTGTTTAATTACAAATAGATATATAGATTACCGTCTGTATCTATCTTTGATATGCAATACACATTGCAATGCACAATGATTTTATGAAAAGCGTAAATGAAATGAAGTCAGTACACTAAATACCTTGAGCTAATGACTGCCGACGAATGACAAATGTCGTATTCAGTGGGATGTTGTATCAAAAGTACATCAATTTATTATTAAGTTAGAGATATTCACATTAGGTAATAGAATATTGAGTCAGCTATACACCTCGCTATACAATGTGTATTCATTCTCACCCGCTTAATACAAGAGATCACATGGAAAAATTCTTAGCTGCAACCTCAACATTTATAGAAAAAGCTACTGATATACGTTATTTTTTGTTGTTTGCAAGTTTTTTAATTGTTACTGATACTGTTCTATGTAAAACAATCAACACTCCTTTATTGCAGTTCACATACTCAGATGTAACTAACAAATTGCATTTAGGGGCTGTCCTTGTTTATATGTCATTCTTTCTTTTTTATACATCTGTTTTGATTCCTTTTATTGCTTATGTAATAGGATTGATATTGATTTACTTACCATCATGGGTGACTAATATATTTCCTGATATAAACGAAGATAAGCGTAAAAATCCCAATAGATATTCCGATCAAATTTCAATTGATATATTAAGAAACGAAGCTGTTGCAGAAAACAACAGTGTAAAATTCAATTTGTATATAAAGAGAGAAAATGAAAACAATGATGAATATCAACTTTATAAATTATCATTTACTTTTTTATTTACATTGATTCTATCTTTTTTTATCAACTTCAATAATCAGTCATCTATATTAAATACACTTTTTAATTACGCTTTTAATCTTGGTGACTTCATGAGTGGAATCATACTTATAATTACAACTATCTTTATAATTTATTGCATAGGTTTAGGAATTGGTGGTTATTGTTTAAAACGTTATACTGATAGTTATATTTACATTGGCAATAAAAATATAAAACCCTAGTGAGTTGACACACATATTCATTTAAAAACACTTCTTTATTTTTGGAAGTGTTTTTTATTATTTACACATAAATTGATACGCAACTAAATGAACATTTAATAAGATAAAAAGTAATTATAAAAATAACTAACTATTACATTATCAGAAATTAATTGATTAGTATGAAAAATGTTTTGAATCAGTGAGAAGATACCCCGTTACGACTATCTTCCCAGTGTTGTTCAAGTGAAAGACTGGTTATTTTTATGATTTATCCCGCACCTTACGCTCAATAAGCTGACCACGCTGATCAAAATACCGACTAGGCCAGATTTCAGAGGGATGCATTTCGAGATAGTTAGCGATGATCCATTCGCCTTTAGGCCACGGACGGCTAAGCGTATTTGCCAGTGTAGATGAACTCAATCCCGCCTCACGAGAAACAGCCGCTAAGGTTGTACCACGCTTACGCAATGCTGCGATAATGTCGGCTTGATGCCAGTCATTTTTAACGTTATTCATTCCTGCTACCCCTTCCATTAATTAATATTGATGGTGGCGATTCAAGGCAGGGTTCGCGGACCGGGAACCATCTTCCGGCAAGGCGTTAGCCTTCCCTACCTGAACCGCCATTGAAAGGGCGATAGCAAGCACACTGGCAGAAACTTCCTACCAGTGGATGGTTCTTAACAAGGCCGCGACGCCTTGACCATTAGATTTTGCTAATGGCGTGGCTACTTTAACTGATTGGTTTATCAGGTTCAATAAGCGAATCAGTAAAAGCGATTACCTTTTTACGTTATACCCCATCAAAGTTAGCCAGTCGCTGCTGCTGTTCATCACTTAAGGTAAATGCAAAGTCTTCATGCTCTGCTTGCCATGTGCCAAAGCTCATCAGGAACGCAATTGCAGGATCAACTTTGTTCGCGGATTTCTTCTTGTTCGGCTTGATATTGGCGTTGGCGTCCGTTTCCATCACGACATTAGCAATAGCCCACGCGAGTACCGGATCGCCATTGTGACGAATGACTTTGCGATTCACGAACACCTCAGCGGATTTCGCTACCGGACTAAAGCGCATATAGGTTTGTGGGAATGGCTCAACATCCAACCCCGCGCCCTGTAATTGGGTTCGTAGGTGTGTGGCGTTCCATGTATCGAAGCCTACCAGTTTGATATCAAAGTGCAGGCTGTCTTTGAGAATGTCATCACGAATACGGTCATAATCAATACAATCGCCTGTGGTAGTGCGTAACCAGCCCATTTGCGCCCATTGACGATAGATTGCCCGGTTCTTGTTTGCCGGGTTCTGTAGCTGGGCTTCGGGTAGATAGTGGCGAGTCAGTAATAACAGTTCGTTATCCACCGGGAACGTATAGCAAATACTGGTGATATCGCCTGTGGAAGATAAATCCAGTCCAGCGTAACACTCTAGCCCCTTAAGGTCGTTTTCATCATAATCTGTCTGGCAGGCCTTCCATGCCCCTTCACCCATCCACGGGGTTTCGCCCTGGCACCAGATATTAAAGCGTTTGGTTAACATCTCTGTCCATTGTGAGGGAATGCCGCGCGCTTTCTGGATAGTGTCATGCAATGAGGTGCTGTCTACGGACACATTGAGATTAGGATTGGCCTTAATCCAGAGCGTTTCATCATCAATCTCGTTCTCGTCGTCCAGCTCGTAGATCAGGGCGAACAAGGATTCGTTTTGCTCTTCGCCTGCCAGTATCTGACAGCAATAATCATAATGCTGTTTACAGGCCGATATCACGTTACTGCCCGCTGTCGTAATAGCAAACAGAATACCTTCGGAACGGGCGCCCATCCCCAACTCAAGGGCAGAGTAAACGGCGTTATCCGGGTGCAAATGGTATTCATCGACAATGGCAAGGCTGGGGTTTGTGCCCTCAATGGTGGAGGCTTTGGCTGCCAGTGGTTTTAACAGGCTGTTGCTCTTAGCATAAGTGACTTTGTGTTGCTGAATAGCTACCCGTTTCTTGAGGGGTTTGGATAACAGGCACATCTGGCGGGCATCATCAAACACAATACGCGCCTGATCCCGACTCACGGCGGCGGTGTAAATATCCTGCTGTCCCTGTTCCATGACTAAGAACCAGTTCGCCAGCATTGCCGCTACGGTAGACTTGGCATTTTTGCGTGGCACTTGAATGTAGGCACTGCGATATTTCCGGCGTCCGGTCGCCTTAACTTTGAAGCCGAACAGATTAGCAAACGCGAATTGTTGCCACGGCTCAAGAATAATCGGCTTACCGCGCAAGTGGCCTTTGACGTGGGGACAGAGACGGGAAAAGCCAATAAAGCGTTCCACAACCTCGGTATCGAACGTATAAAGCGGGTTATTCCGGTCACTATAATAGCGTTTCACGGCCTGTTTCAGACGCTTACAGGCCGGAATAGTGCCATTTTCGATATCAAAAGCGTACTGCTCCCATGCGTTCATCGGTAATCTCATCAGGAAATCAGCACATCTAATTCGTCGGGTTCGTCCGTTTCTACCGGATTTCGGCGACGGGATACCGGATCGAAGCCCAGCAGTGATGACATTTTTATCATGATTTTTTCTGCATCAGCCTTTGCTTTCAATGAAGGGTTACTGGTTGCCGCGCCGCGTGAACCTTCCACCGCGAACCCACGCAACTCAATATCTGCCACGGCTTTACGATAGATGGCATAGTTGACGCAATACAGTTCTAGGTTGTTCCAATCAGCCGGGCTGAGATCCTCCCGTTCGTTGAGAATCTTAGCTTTCGATTTCCATTGTTGCGCGGCGATATCGTTTAAATACTCAGGGGGTTTGGGTGCTCTTGCCATAATAGATTGTTTCCTATGAAGATTACTGCTATTGAAAAAAGTGCCGTGCATAAAAATTTGAGGACGCGGCGGTTCTTTTTAGCGGGGCGTTTGTCATTTTTGATACCCCCACCTAGTTATCTCATTGCGTTATTATCATTCAATCAACCAATCACGACGCCTTGCTGCTTCTACTTCCTGTTCCCGATACTCACCATTCTTACGCCGCTGTTTGGTGATGGGATCTGTCTGTACCGTCTTACGGTTATGGCAGCCATGACACAGGGCTTGATGATTGAAGTCAGGCCAAAACAGCACATCACTGTCACCGTCTATCGGGATAATGTGGTCAACGATAGTTGCAGACGTGTAACTGTTCTGTTTGAGGCAATACACACATAAGGGGTTAGCCTTGAGGTACATCAATCTATATCTGCCCCATCGGTTACTGTAGCCACGTTCGGTACGTGTACCTCGCTGCCTGTTCTGTTCCCGTCGATGTTCCTCACAGCGACCAGACTTCACACGCTGCTTACAGCCGGGATAGCTACAGCGCTTTAAAGGTTGCCATGGCATCAGTAGATCCCCACATCTCGATAGACAGACCACAGGGATTTGATAGAGAACGGGACTTCTTTCAGTTCCACCTCTACCGCCATCGCCCGATTCTCATACAGCAAGCCAATATAGAGTAAGCAGCCCACTTTGATAGCAGGGGTAAACACCAAGCCCTCCTCGAATCGCTTACCGATATGTTGCTGGCAGACTTCCAATGCAGCCTCGGCATAGCCCTTAAGCAGTTCGTCTTCAAGCGTATTGCTTTCATCCAGTCGGCAATGTTGCTTGATTTCGTTCAGGGGAATATCAATCTTATCCATTCGGTAAGCCTCCCTTACAAAGCAACTCTAAGCGGGTGTGTTTTGGATCGGGGATAACCGCCACAATGTTAAAGAATTGACCGCTGGTACTGTCACCCTGATAGAAGATGCGATTTGCTGTAGTGATATCAGCACGGTAACGCATCCAGATACGTACGGTGGCTTCGGTGAACACTGCACCGGAAGCCATCAATTCACGCCCGCTAATGTGTTTCACTTCTGCCCATACCGTGGCGATATCCTGCCATTTCTGCATGCGCTGTCCTGACGGTAATTTAACCTGAGTAAAATTCTGCAACGTAACGCGATGCCTTAATGCGCCTGCTCTCATTCCTTGTCCTCCGGTTCATTGGGTTTCTTCACTTCTACCGTTTGCTTCCATGCCTGACTGAATTCATCACCCCCTTCACGGGGCGATAATCCTTCACGCTCACGGGCTTCATTCGGGCACATCACGCCGGATTTAATCGCCGTCTCATAACTCTGGAAACGTTCTTTCGGATTGGTGCGCAGTAAGTCGGCTGTATCGAATTCAACTTGATAGCGAATGCCTCTTTTGGGTGAGGTCATCAACAAGGCTGATTTGATTTGTTGCTCAAAGTTGGCAAGCCACGGGCGCATGGTGATCGTGAGCAAAGCGCGTGATGCTTCACTAAAGTTGCTGTAGGTGCTGTTCGAATACTCTTGCAGAAAGATCGGACTGATATTGAACATCCGGGCAATATCTTCAATGGTGAAGCGACGAGAGGCTAGCCACTCCGCATCTTGGTTACTCATACCCAATTGCTGATAATCCATGCCACCCTCAAGAATGGGCGTTTTGCCGGCATTGCGAGCGCCTTTATAACGTTCGAGGGCTTCCAGCGCCTTAGCGCCTTTCGTACCATCTAACCAATCAGCCGACTTAATCACACCTGCCGCCATCATGCCATCTTTCATGATACTTGAACCGTGGCGTTGTTGTGCCAGTCCTAATCCCAGTGTTTCACGGCAAATCGTAACCGGGGAACGGCCTAAAAAACCGTCTTCGGTGGCATAGCGTAAATGCAAGATTTCTTCTTGCAGGTAAGTCTTGACTTTACCGCTATAAGGTTCGGTGATGGTGTAAGCGAACCGGTGATCGGATAATCGTTGTGGTACAACGGCGGACGGCGGGTAAGGGTGCAAGGATTGTGGCTGTCCATCATTTCCCCAGCCTATCACGGCATAGGCATTACCATTCAGCAGGCAATGGCGCATTAGGGTGCGCTTAAACTGAAACGGTGTTTGGCAGTCATTCGGGCATTCATTGAGCAAATAATCCACGGGGTGATCACTCAACCACTCGCGGGATTCTTTTCCGTTCTGGTGTCGAACCCGATAAAGGTAACAGGGCATGGTGGCAACGGCTTCACTAATCACTGTGACGGCATTCATCACGGCGGGCAGACCTTCGGCTGTCGAGGGTGAAACATGCTCCTCTGATTTGGTGTTAGGTACGCCTGCCAGAGAAAGAAACTCATCAATCGTCATGCTTCGGGTTTCTGGGGCTTTACGCTTAAAAGGCCACATGGTTACACCTCGGACAGTTGCAGCCAGTAATGACGCAAATCAGGCGGTTTCGTGGCATTGAGTGAGCGCTTGGCAATCTCTACACCACTTTCAGGATAGGCGGGCATACTGGTGATCGTGATTTCCCGTAATTCAGCCTCTAATACCGTCCTGATATAAGGCTCCTGACCAATATCCCATTGGTCTTTTAGCGCCCTGAACCCAAAGGACATGCCTGAGATATCACCCCGTTCAACCAACGTGAGTACATCACGCCCTAATTGGGTATCAGGCGGGGTTAGCTCGAAACGTAATCCGGTAGTATCTTCACTCAATTGCAATGTGCCGGACGTGGTACGGCCTAACAGATTCATGTGGTCATGTTCATAAAGCGCCCTGACATCGACGCCAGTCGTTAAGCTGGCACTAAACGCATTCGGGGCGAACTGTTCGACAAACTCATCCCACAGGATTTGTGATCGGCTGTTCCACTTAATCACGTAACCAGTCAGTTTCTTATCACTGGCAGAAAGTGATGCCGTTCTTAATTCAATATCATTCATTCGATGAACTCCAAGACTGAAAAGGGGCGTTGTGCCCCTCTTGCTTATTTGCTGGCTGCTTTAACTTCCAGCACCTTAATTGCGTTGGAGTCCACCAGCCCACCGCCCAAATATTTATCGGTATGTACCTTATAAAATCCCGGTTCGGTGATATTGTCCGGGCGGGTACGGGTGCCGGTTTGATGGTCAACAATGAAGTAACCGCGTTTGAAGTCGCCCAGACCAATGATGTTATCCGGCATGAATTCGAGGTAATGGACAGGCAAACCCAGCAGCATGTCAGGGTCACCCGCTTGCAGACGTTCACGCCAGATATAATCGCCGTTGCCGTTTTTCAGCTTCTGCACCTGCGCCGCAGTGGTTGAGTTCATCACCCACACTGAGTTCTTGCGGTATTTGTTCTTGAGCAAGAATTTAAGGTCAATCAGGCTATCCGCCTCAATTTTGGTCGCTTCCAGCTTTTGCAGTGTACCGAATGCACGTACCTTGTCGGCTTGGGTATCACGGGGATAAGACAGGAAGCCTTTAGCCTTCTTACCACCATCACCGCTCACAAGATCTGTTTCTTCGGTATCCACAAAGGTGTCGGCAATTTCAGAGGTCAGCCAGCCTAAGATATCGACATCGCTAAAATCGATAATCTCTTGGGTAGTCTTGGGGTAAGCGTAGATAGGAAACAGCTTAATGCTGACTTCTTCCATCTTCGGTGTCGTTGTCTCACCACGCGCCTTGCCTTCTTCCCCGTGTGCCACCGCTGCACCACCGACCGAAACAAGTTGTTTATACTCGTTACTGCGCGTGGTTTTAATCGTACAGATTTGACGCATGACCGACTCATCAGCCAATTGCTGCATGATCTGCGTATTCAGCTCCGGGATAACGGTATAGCCACCGTCTGCCGGAACACCTGTAGACAAGGAGCGCGTTTCTCCGGTCAAAATGTAATTGCGTAATTCGTCATTGCTGAGTTTGCTATTAGCTGGCTGGCTCTTGGCCTGATTGCGTTCTTCATCCGATAACACCTCATAACGGGCAATTTCCGTATTGAGGGAATCAGATTGCATGCGCAGCTCGTCGAACTGTTTTGCTTCATCGGTAGATAGTGAGCGCTTTTCGTCTTCCGCTTTGGTGAGCAGCGAACGCATCTGGGTAGTCAGTTCAGCTTTCTGTTGGCGTAATTCGAGTAGTTTTTTCATGGTGTTTTTCGGAATAGTTATTTTCTTTAAAACACTATTTAACACCGTGAAAAATAATTAAAAAGCCTCTGAAATTTAGAGGCTAAACAAGAGAAAACATGGGAACGGAATATTTGCAAAAATTTTCATTTTAAATGGCTAATTAAATCTCCATTCTGTTATATTTATTATTCACTTACTTTTATGATGTATTTTTTTTGAAACTCTCCAGAACCATTTAGCATGGTGCCATACACACGGCCAACTACTGTTACATATATTTCCCCTGATTTTAATGGTTTTCCACTTATTACTAAATGATTATAATCCTCCCAACTTTCTTCTTTTCCAGAATATATCAAACTCTTTTTACGGGGCTTCCATTCTATCCCAGAATCGTCGGGTTCTATGATGACAAAATTAGTAGGTTTTTTTTCATCACTCACAATTACTGGTCCTCCTACTATAGAAATAGAAGCGTGATAATTTTTACCTACCATAGCATCAGGCAGATAATTTTCTTTAGGTTGAACAGATACCGAAATTGTGCTGCATGATGAGGTTAATATAATAAAAACTAACAAGATTATTTTTTTCATTTTATTTAAGTGGCTTGAAGACCAATCCTCCAAATGTGTGTTTGATAAAATACTCATACGTAGCATTCTCTTTTACCCAAGTCTTCACTCTCCCCCATGAAAATGCTTTAACGTTAGTACCATTTTCACTTTCTTCTACTTTATCCACCCAAACAATCCAATGATTTTTTCCTGATGTTTCCTCCATATTTTGCAACATACCAGCAGAAATTAAAGAAACCACATGGTAACCTTGTTCTATATAATTGTTCAGAGTTTCAATATCTTCTTTATTACTATGCATCAAACTAATATTACTAAATATTTTTTCATAGCCCGCTTTTTCAAACCACTCAGTCAATTTCCCCCACATAGTCACACCAGCAGCCTGATCATCAACTTCATCATAGCTAAAAATCATATTTTCTGAGTCTCTTAAGCTTGCCAGTGTTATCCAATCTAATCCTGATATTCTTGAACCATATTGGTCATAAAAAGAACCTTTAGGGTGAAGGCAACCATCACCCGGCTTAATTTCTAATTGGCCTATTTTAGTTTTGCCATATTTCCATAATTCACGAGCGGCTTGCTCATAAATATCAGGTCTGTCCATTTGCAAACAATAAAAAAGTGCCGCTGGACCACATAAACTTGCCCCATTTTGATCTGGAAAATTTTTTTTAGATAACCTATTTTGAATTTGAGATTCAACTTTATTTTTTTCAAATGGGTCGTCAGGATGACCAATTGGATATTCTTTAGCAATAAACGGTCTTTCAGGAATAGTAATTTTTAATTCTATCGTATTATCGCCATCACTGACAGGTTTTGTTTCAGCCGTACTTTCAAAATAGCAGACATTTTCTCGTTTATTATCCGAACAGGCTTTACCAGCTACGAATTCACCAAGCGTATACATTTTTTTAAAAGGCGTTTGCAATGCCTGAATCGTATTTGAACCATGCTTGCGGTAAAGCATGATTTGCATAATATACGTCACGGAAAGATCGTCATCGGTTTCCTGAGTAACATGGTGTTGAGTCTCATAATTACTCTGTAATTGCCCCTGAAAAACATCAAGCAATACATGATGATTTCTTTCTGCATCCTGACGATAAATAATCAAATCATACAGTAACTTTTCAGCAGGCACATTCGATTCAATTTTAGTGTAAACGGTATAAGTTGGCATGGTATTAATCCTTTAAAATATGAAATTCAAGTTTCTTTTTGTCATCAGTGAGATGCCATTGAGTAAGACCTTGTTTATCGGTCTTCCCTTCTTTTATCTGACCATCTGGCAGACAAACCCGATACTTGCGTTCGGTTAAAAGATTGCCGTCATCATCCACACAACGATAACGAGCATGATGCTTAGCGGGTTTTACCGGAGTCTCTTCAACCAGCGGCTTCTTAAGTGGCTTAACATTCGAGAACCCAGACAATAGTGGCCTGCCTTCTTCACGTCCGGATAATTGCGTAATGCTATAACCCGATGTGCCCGCGGTAAGATGCCTGCATGAAATAGACTTATAATCAATCTGCACCGTTTCATAGGGTATCTGATCATTGCTGTCTATCGAGTGAGGATAATGGCAGGAAAAATCAACAATGGTTGCCCCTGTCAGCTTGATTTCATAAAAGGCTTCTAATTGCCCTAACTGACTGGTTCGATAACATAAAAAAACGGCTTCCAGCAATTCGTTCCCGTCAATTGCCATAGCCAACAAAGGCGAGGATTTATCAATAGGTTTGGTAAAGCTGACAGGGTGATGATGTGCGTTCTGGTCGCGGCTCACTGAATGGCTGATACCCAGTATTTGTATTTCGTTTTCCCGCCCTGCCTGATAGCGGTTTCCTATTGATTCGGGCGTTGAGCACCCGGCTGAAATTAAACCTTGCTTCTTGCCTTTGAGTGACAAGTAAATAATATGTGACATCTTGTCTCCTGTGATCTGACTTCCGATAAATTCTAAATTAAGCAGAATACAACAGGTTTATTTACGAATTCCAGTATGAATAATATGCAATTAATTAATTTGTGATTAATCTCTATTATTATGTAAAATCATGAAATTAGATCATTCAAATTTTAGTAAATACCGAAAGATAACGATCAGATTGAACACTGTATTTGTTTTCTCTGATTTATCGGAATTTTATTTACCTGCTAGAGAAGCTCCCTAAAAATCTTTTTCGTCCTCTCAACTATGCACCCTCTGCATAACCCACTGAAAGCCTTGCTACAACTGGATTTATGGCAATTAACACCCTGTTCACCCACTGTATCACCTGTTCACCCTTTAGATTGGTGTAGAGTATGTACAGTTAGTGTATAGATAAAAGATAACTATACATCTGTTATTTTCCTTTAAATACAAACACATATTTATATCGATGTATAGAATGCATACTTAAACTCAAAAGTTTTATAGAGTGGACTCAAAATCTTTTCGATCAGGCACGGAGGGTAGCCACTCTTCCGCTTCTTCTGATAATTCAACAGCATAACTATAGCCTCTCTTGGTTCGCACTTTCTGATAATCCTTGCGGTATTCCAGCATAATCTTTGGTATCGACTCGCCAAATTTGGTCAGTGTGAGCGGACGTTCAAAACCGTGCGCCTCCATAAAAGAAAGATAAGCATGATACAGGTACAACCTCGGTACACGTGGGCTAATATTTTTATTTCCCATCTTCATCCCGGCAGAATCAGTTACGGGCATCAGATAATCACAAAAGCGATATAGAGGATCTGAACTGCTTTTCACTGTTAATGCCTCGCTGGAGTCGCGTTGCGCCTGTAGCAGTTTTTTGGCCTTATTCTGGTCGGCAAATTCCGTTAATAAATGCCGGATAATCACAGGCAGTTCCTGGCTGATTTTCTCCGGCAAGTGTGGATCTTTCTCTGACTCTTTGACCGGAATGTTAAATGGGAATATCACCCGCCGCCGTGCTATGCCGCCATTACGTTCGGTAAAGCTCATCGGTTCATTATTGGTGGCTAATACCACGGCTTTAATAATGGTTGAGAACTGTTTCTCATATTTTCCGTCAACTTCGATCAGATCGCCGCCTGTAATTGCCTTAATGCCTGCCCCCTCACCGACATATTTGACCTGATCGGGCAATGTAATCAGGCTTTTCCCGACAAACTGATAGCGGCCTCTCGCCTCATCTAACGCCTTCATATTGCCACTGGCGGTATTATGTTCTCCCGCTAATAACGTGGCGATATAAGTAAATACACTTTTACCGCTGCCACCTTCCCCCGTGACTTCAATAAATAACTGCCAGTCGTAACGGTTAGCCAGAATCATAAATAGTGCGGCTTTAATGCGATTCATCTTGTCTTCATTATTTCCTGCCGCATGGGATAACCAGCGATAAAAGACAGGAGCATGATCTGACAGATTTTCACCAACAGCAGGCGAAGTGAAAGCAATCCCGTTATGATTGATTAGCCAGTTTTCCGGCTGGTGCGGGGTAAATTGTTGTGTTGATAAATTATACACACCATTACTAAACCCAATTACGTTCTGCCGTTGATTACCAATGACAGGAATTTGTAGTTTCATCGCACTGATTGCGTTATTGATTCCGTTCGGGCTGTAAGGGGTTTCATACTGGTCGAAAATTGCCACCATTGCGCGACATAATTCGCTATCTGGCACGGTCTGCCATATCGCGCCGTTATAGCGGTAAACAATTTCGCTTTCAGGGTTAACCGCCACCTTGCCGTAACGTTCCACCAACAGCGCCCCGCATTGACTAGCTGCCATTTGTGCCAGATTGTTACTGACCTTTTTAAGCTTTATTTCGTGGGTCACTGCTTCTTCTATTGCCTGCATAGGTGCTTTTCCTCCGATTTGGTATAACCCGTTATTAAATGCCTGCTTTGCTGCCTCGATGCCGTGGCGCTGGCGATAATCATCCCAATCAGCTTTCAATGCCGTAGGCGGTAGTGTTATCCAGCCGTTAATCGCTATAGCGGTCTTTTCTGCCGCTATCTTGCCGACATTCTTTTTTAGCCTGCCGTTCTTGTCGCGTTCCTCCGATTTATGCCAGTCATTATCGGCGGCAATGATGATTTTCGCGTCTGGCCACTGTTCTCTCACCAGCCCGGCAACTGTGGATAAGTTGCTTTCATCAATGGCTGCCAGCACGACGCCTTTATATAACTGACTGACCGTTAAAGCGGTGGCGTAACCTTCGGTGATGATGAAAGTGTCTGGTGTTCCGGTAATCTCAGATATCGGGATAAAACTGCCTTTTTTCTGCGTACCGGTAACAAGGCGTTTTTCGCCATTTGGTTTGATAATCTGCGCGCCCGTGGTTGTGTCATCCAGTGTTTGAGTCACCAGCAATAACGAACCATCTTTCAATAACCGCTGATTGGGGCATTTCAGCCCCTTTTTCACCAGATATTGAGATTCACCCATAACAGCGCTGGCAACCAACGCCGCGATGCGTTCTGCAATGGGTTTCACTGTTCGGAACTGCTCTTTGATGGATTTGGGTTCCGGCAAAGGCATTGCCAACACATTAGAAACCAGCTTAGCCGCTGCAAAGACGGTAATTCCCTTGGTTCTCGCCACCAAATCCAACCCGTCACCGTGGCTCGGCTCATCACACTGGCGACAATGCCAGTCTCCATTGTGGTTATCATCAATAAAATGAAAGCGATCAGTACCTCCGCATATTGGGCAAGCGCCATGCTTGCCTTTTGCCGGAACATCAACACCACAGGCAGGTAACAGGCTTTGCCAGTGATGGGTGGAAGATTTCTTCACCGCATGGATAACGTCTATCGGGCGGACTTTTTGGTTGTTATTTCCCTGTGAAGCGCGTTGGCTCATGATTCACTCTCCATAAACCGCTGCATAAAGCACATGGTAGACTTCCTGATTGCTATCACAGGCCAGTGAAAGCAAATCATGTAGCTCTTCCGAACAATGATGGCTGGTCTGGTCAAGAATGACTTCAAATAAAGACGTGCCCAGTCCCGCACGATACATCGCCTGATCTAATGAAACGGATTGCCTGTGCACCACGTAATTTAACAATTTATTGACGAGTGGCTGCGGGGCATGTTTCAACAGCGCGTGGTGCACCTCCTGATTGATATCTCGCGCCAGTGCAATCAAATTATTTATGTCAATTGAGCATTCATCCTTCGATTTTTCGAGAATAAATTTAAATAAAGAAGTTGCCTGATTGGCACGATATAACGCCTGTTTTAGTGAGGTAGGTTTATTATTCATGGTATGCCTCCTGACGAGATACTAAGATCAGAGAGGGCATACCAGCTAGCCGCTGAGTACCAGATGCAATTAGGAATGTAAATTTTAGGCGAGTTTGGTTAGACTGAGTGTCAGCCATAGCATTAGCTCCAATAATGTTGTGGTTAAACGCCTCGATAGTGTTCGCGCACTTCGGGGCGTTGCTGTTTTTACAATTTACACTCAATGAGGTGTTTAGCACCAAATAAATCAAGTGACAGACACCATACATTAAGGTGATATGCACTTCAATAGTTTTTTCATGTATACTGCTAAGCACCAATTCAAACGGAGTGTTTAGCATGTCAACAGGTAGTATTAATAATAAATCGGTGCAATTAGCTTCTCGTGTTCCGCATGAAGTTGCTGAATTGCTTGATGCAACGAGAAAAGAGGGTGAAAGTGTTGGAAAATTTATTGTAACAGCTATAAAAAATGAAGCCGATCGTCGGCAATATAAAAAAAGTGATGAAAACCATCTTTTATCTGATTTAGATGACACCCTAAAAGCACTCAAACAAATTGAAAGCATCGGAATAAAAATTGGTTCTGATTTGCAAACTCTCGTTACTACAGCTCGCAATAATATTGAATGCCGCCAGCGCAAAGCCAAAGCATCATCTGAGCAAAAATAATAATTAACCCTCTTAATGAGGGTTGTTTTTCGTCTTTATTCTCAAAAGTAAAGTTGTTTTTAAAATTAGCTTTACCGCTGCCAATTAAGAAAGTTAATTTTTTCATAATGTGATTCTTTAATTGATCGGTTTACGGCTATACGGATTATTTACATTGTCTACTGTTGGCGGATTACGCACCCACCATAAAACATCACTTAATAACCATGAAACGGAATTACGGCCTAATGGAACACGCTTAGGAAATTTTCCTTCTTCCTCTAATACCCAGCGACGAGAACGCGATAAACTGGAAAGGTGTTCACATTCTTTCTCTCTGATCCTGCGATCATATTTCTCACCATATTCATTTAATATTGATTGTCGTTCTTGTGGTGTCGGTGATGTGAATTTTATTACCATATTTCTCTATTCCCAAAAATAAAAAACCCCGATGAACGGGGCTATTATTAAATTCATGTTAATTTTATTCAGACTTCCAAGTGCCTTTTATCCAGTCCTGAATCTCAGATAATCGATAAACTTTGGTTTGTGGTCCTATTGTTATTTTTAAAGGGAATTGACCGTCTTTTTCGAGTAAAGATCTGTGTCTTCTTCCTAATGAAGTTAACCACTCACATTCTTCTTCTCTAATTAACCTATCAAGTCCATCTAAACCCTCCAATTCTTCACGAGTTAATATGTGTATCATTTTCTATAGCCTCCGATTCCTTAATTAAAGAATCTAAATAATTAACCCACCAGTAGAGCGCATTTCTTTTTTGTTCAATATACTGACTTCGGTTATATATTCCAGCGACGCCATTTAACGAATGGCCTAATAATTGTTCAACAACATTATGCTCAAATCCGTGATCACTGAGCGAGGTAGCAAATACTCTTCGTATATCGTGTGCCGTCCACTTCTCTTTATGATTTAATCTTTTCCATATCTTCGCAATAGTTACACTAGCTGTACATTGCTTCATATCAAAACCAATAACATGTTCTCGATTTTTTGTTGCTTTATTTAATAACAAAAGCCAACTTTTAAAATTACTCGGAATTGGCCTGATTATTTCCCTGCCATTTTTACTGTGCTCTGGTGGCACTCGCCATATATCATTCAAAAAATCCCATTCATTCCATTTTGAAAGTCGTATTTCGGAAAGCCTACAACCAAAAACAATTAAAAACCTAAGAATAATTCTGTTTTCGTGTGACATAATATGATTGTCATATTCTTTATTCACATGACGCCATACTTCTCTTAATTCATCATTTGTTAACACTCTGTCTCTCCTATTTGCTTTTTCACCAACATCACCAACATCACCAATATCTAAATCATCTATTTCATGATTAATTGCATATTTTCTTACTCGACAAAACTTCAATGCCTGTTGTGATATTTTTAAAAGTGCTCCCGATTGTACTGGTGCCTTTCTTTTAATTTTATCAAAGCACCTAATCCACATTGATAATGTGCATTCCTTTAATGGAATATGTCCTATCTCAGAATAAATATGCTTGGAAAAACAACCTCTAATATGATCTACTGCTTTTCGTTTATTGATAGCGTAATTATTAATCCAATACTCTATTGCCTCTTTTACCGTGACAGGTTTTAAAGAGTCCTCTTTTGTTATTTTTATTTGTATTCTTGGATCTTTTCCTTCGGCTAACCATACCCGGCATTCATCTCTCCGTTCCCTTGCTGCCTTAAGGCTCAAATCTGGGTATTTACCCAACGTCAGCCATATAGGAGCACTTTCACGCCCATAAAGGCGGTAGAAAAAAACAAAGCTGATTGTACCCTGCTTACTTACCCTGATTGATAACCCGTTCCCATCCGCTATCGTCTGCTGTTTTTCAACTGGTTTACCGTATAAGGATTTGAGTTTTTTATCACTGAGCTTGTTTACAGCCATTTAGCGAACCTTTTTCTATTTTGCAATACACATTGCAATACGCAGGGTGGTGTAACAACCCGCAAACACCAAAACGGATGAAAACACCAAACATCAATTTATTCTTATTTTTCATTTAATTACAAACAACACGAGTACATGTAACCCCATATCAGTTACAGAGTTTATATGCTTGGTGAACATATTGATACACATATGGATGGCGAAAGCTTGAGTAACATTGCAGCTTGTTCTAAATATCACTTTCACAGATTGTTTTCTGCAACTTATGGTATCGGTGTTGCTGCATATATCAGGCAAATTCGATTGAAAAGAGCTATTTTTGAATTAGCGTATAACGATAATTCAGTAATAGATATTGCTCTTGCATGTGGATATGAAAGTCCTGAAGCATTCTCCAGAGCGTTCAAAAGTTCGGTTGGTCAAAGTCCTATTGAATTCAGAAAAAAACCTGATTGGTCTGTCTGGCACAGACACTACCAAATCATAAATAATATCAGGACTAAAATGATGAGTGAGAAATTATCTCCTGTTGAAGTAAAAATTGTCAATTTTCCAGAAACCACTGTGGCAGTTATGGAACACAAAGGTTCGCCATCCAATATTGGCAATACAATCAGAGAGTTCAAAGAGTGGAGAATCAATAATAAATTATCCCCAGAACGTCACCGAACTTTTAATTTTGTTTATGCAGATCCCGCAAACATTGACCCGCAAGAGTATCAGTTTGATTTGTGTGTAGAGATCTCGCCAAAGTTTGAGGTTAAGAATGCAAAAGTTGCATTAAAAACAATCAAATCAGGAAAATGTGCTTATATTAGATACACGGGTTCAGATGAGGGAATAACTCCCATAGTCAATTATTTGTATACAAATTGGTTAGCGGAACATAATCAAGAAGTTCGGGATTTCCCGCTCTTTTTTGAACGAGTAAAGTTGTTCCCAGCTGTGACCGAAGCCGAGGCTGTCACTGATATTTACTTGCCTCTGGTGTAAAACACCTTGCCGGTTATTGCTACGTTAGCTTGTAATATAATGGCGTGATGATAGTTCCAGTCTCTTAATCAGACATCTTCGATTAAGAGACTGGCGACTATAATTATAGTTCAAAAAACGAACTAACATTGCCCTGGTGTGGGCGAGTAATATTTTAATTCAAAATAATGAAAATAATTTGTCCGCACAGAAGGAGAAGTGTCTCCCTAATCTAACGTCCAGACAAAATATAAATTTTATCTTATGTTTTGATAATGAAATTAATACACCAGACAAATATCAAAATCAACATATAAAAACACAAATGTTGATTTTGATGATGGATAAATGTGTCATTATTTAATGATGAATAAACAAAAAAACAAATAAATAAAATTAACTCGTTGATATTATTAAATATTATTTAAACCGCGATACCTCTGTTGTCAACAGCAAGACAAAAATCAAGAATATTATTTACCTTATGTATAGCATGGTTATTAACCGCTAAGTTGTATAAATATTCATATGATACATCTATGTGATAAGGAAGTTTTCTCCATATCCGAACCTTTCTTCCATTATGTCTCCAATGACTATCCAATTATCCAAACTCTCTTTATTCGATTCTTTGATATGAAACTGCTGCTGTTTTGGATCGAAACATAGTTTTGGATTGTTACTCTGGTAATTACCTCTCCTGATTATTAATAAATCCCCTGAATTATGTTTACCTGATAAATCATCCTCAAGTAAAACGGCAACAACATTAGGCCCAGTGCCAAAATAATAGGTCAGCTGCCTTCCAACAAGCAGGGTACCTATCTTACCGTCCAGAAATTCGGAAGTAACACATTCAGATTGCATAAATAATGGAACAGCACAGGGATTCATATTTCCCTCATAAGAAATGCTCCTATCCAAACGCTCTTTTTCTGCGATATCAGTTGATTCTATTTCACTATATGATACGCCAAAGAAATTGGAGATTTTCTGTATTGTGGAAGAGTGAACGTTTTGCACTCTATCTTCTAAGATATTATAAATAGTTGTACGATTAAGGCCTGTTTTCTGACAGAGCGATACTCTTGTTTCCCCTCTGGAATCGAGTAAATATTGCAAGTTTTTTCTCAGGTGTTCCATTTTTTGCTTCTTATACATATTAACGCCCAGAAAAATATATAACTAGCTAATTTATATGATTTTTTAGACTAAACTTTTTTTATAAGAGCAGGAAAGGGTGAAAAACACTCTTGCTATTGAACAGTAAAAGTGATACCAATTTTTTCTTGGATGCAATTATTTATTATAAAAAATATTAATTGAGTAAATTATATTTTTGGAGAGATTTGCAAAAAACAGATAATAAATAGCATAAAAGCAGACAAAAACAGATGAAATATGACTTGCACCGATATTTTAAATTTCAACTCAACAATTACCTTGGAAAATTAACCTTGATGAATATGGAATCAATACAAGTAGAAACATAAATACAAACATCCTTATTTACAATGAATAAACTAACAATTATTTGAGATAGAGATGAGTTTATCCTATAAAAATAATGAACCCTATTTCAAGGGACTAATTGCCATGATGGAACATCTCAGCGATCCTTGGGGTATTAAGGATTTGGACTCCAGACATATCTATATGAATAAAGCGGCTTATCTTTACACCAACACACCAGAATACTTTGATATTGAAGGTAAGTTAGACTGTGAATTTCCAACTGATTGGTCTGACGACCAATTTTCACAAGATCTCAAAGAGCATGACCGGAGAGCTGAGGAAGCAAAAGATAGAGTTTCCATTATCGAAACACATTATTGGTACGGAAAAAACAATTTGGCCCCTTTCATCAGTGAAAAATTTCCCGTGTATAACGATGAAAAAGAGTGTATCGGGATAGTTTGGAATGCTAAGCCATTAAGTAGCTTCTCTCCCTTAAAATACATTAATCGTCACAAACCCAGCATACTCACTACAGAAGCAACCACAGACCTGTTTACTCGTGGTGAGTTGGACATTATTTTCTTCATGCTGCAAAGGCGCGCAAATAAAGAAATTGCCCAAATATACAACGTTAGTCACAAAACGATAGAAAATAGAGTTTATAACATCTATCAAAAAGCGAATGTTCATTCACTCCAGCAATTTGAGGAGTTTTGCAAACACTTACAATTAGATAGCTATATACCAGAACGTCTAATTGAAAAAGGCGTTCTATTTCTCTAAAAGATATCAAAAAAAGTAATGGTAATACTAAAAATTGAGCGCTGTCCACTAAAGCGAGTACCACAAACACAACGTGTATCACTGTTAAGTGTGGCTATTGTGCTTATAGGCATGTTGACAGCATTGGATCAGTTTATGCTTGGGGCTGGGTAAAGGCCATCAAGGCGCCTTTTCTGTCCGTGATATTGGCCGTTGTGTTTGGTGCGATACTGACGCACTGCGCTTGTCTTCTCCGTGTTACTGGGCTAAATACATTAACCCGGTAACACGGAGAGTTGAAAAACACCTGAAGGAATGTTGCTAAATCATAAATTTCATATAAATAACAATTTATTACAGCACATCAACCGCATTCAGTTCTTTAAAGGCTTGCTCCAGACGAATAACCATAGAAGCCTGAGCCGCACGCAGCCAAACACGTGGATCGTAGAATTTCTTGTTAGGTTTATCTGCGCCCTCTGGGTTACCCAACTGGCCTTGCAGGTAGCCTTCGTTCTTTTTGTAGTAGTCCAGAATACCTTCCCAAGTTGCCCACTGGGTATCGGTATCGATATTCATTTTCACTACACCGTAGCTCACGGCTTCCTGAATCTCTTCTGCGGTAGAGCCAGAGCCACCGTGGAAGACAAAGTCCAGGCTGTTGTGTGGCAGGCTGAATTTTTCAGAAACGTAGTCCTGTGAATTGCGCAGAATTTTTGGCGTCAGTTTAACATTGCCTGGTTTGTATACACCGTGGACGTTACCGAAAGAAGCCGCGATGGTGAAACGTGGGCTAATAGCGTTCAGTTTCTCATACGCATAGGCCACATCTTCCGGCTGTGTATACAGGGAAGAACTGTCCAGATGGGAATTATCAACACCATCTTCCTCACCGCCCGTACAACCCAATTCGATTTCCAGTGTCATGTCGATTTTCGCCATACGTGCCAGATATTGGCTGCAAATCTCGATATTTTCTTCCAGAGATTCTTCTGACAGGTCAATCATGTGGGAGGAGAACAGAGGTTTGCCAGTTTGCGCATAGTGTTTCTCACCCGCTTCCAGCAAGCCGTCGATCCATGGCAGCAGTTTACGTGCACAATGGTCGGTATGCAGGATAACAGGCACGCCATAATGTTCTGCCATTTGGTGAACGTGGTGAGCACCAGAAATAGCACCGATAATCGCGGCTTGTTGACCTTCTGCTTTCAGGCCCTTACCAGCAATGAAAGAAGCACCACCGTTGGAAAACTGGATAATGACCGGAGCACGTACTTTTGCCGCCGTTTCCAACACTGCGTTGATGGAATCAGTACCGACGCAGTTAACCGCTGGTAACGCGAAATTGTTTTCTTTAGCGACGGCAAAGACTTTTTGAACATCATCACCAGTGATGACACCCGGTTTTACGAAATCAAAAATTTTAGACATGTTACGTGGTCCTGTATTGACATTGAACAGGCAGCCAATGCTGCCTGTTTATTACAACTTAATTACTTTTAGCACGTTCTTCCAGCATCACAACGGCGGGCAGTTTTTTGCCTTCAACGAACTCAAGGAAAGCACCACCACCAGTAGAGATGTAAGAGATCTTATCGGCAATTTCGAACAGATCGATTGCCGCTAAGGTATCGCCACCACCTGCGATTGAGAAAGCATCGCTTTCAGCAATTGCGCGGGCAATAATTTCGGTTCCTTTACGGAAGTTAGGGAATTCAAAAACGCCTACCGGACCATTCCACAAAATGGTCTTGGCGCTTTTCAGGATTTCAGCCAGACGTTCGGCAGAAGCATCACCCAGGTCAAGGATCTGCTCTTCATCTTTAATTTCGCTGGTAGATTTTAGCGTTGCTTCCGCAGTCTCAGAGAATTCTGTCGCAACACGAACATCGGTAGGAACCGGGATGTCGCAGCTTTCCATCAGTTTTTTTGCTTCTGAGATCAAATCATCTTCGTACAGTGAACGGCCAACGTTGTGCCCTTCTGCGGCAACAAACGTATTAGCAATCCCACCCCCTACGATCAGCTGATCGGCAATTTTGGACAGTGAATCAAGGACTGTCAGTTTGGTTGAAACCTTAGATCCCCCCACAATCGCCACCATTGGACGGGCAGGGCTGTGCAGTGCTTTACCCAAAGCTTCCAATTCACCAGACAGCAAGGGGCCAGCACAAGCAATGGGGGCAAACTTGGCAACGCCGTGAGTTGACGCTTGCGCACGGTGCGCAGTACCAAAAGCATCCATTACATATATATCACACAGTGCCGCATACTGCTTTGATAACGCTTCATCGTCTTTTTTCTCACCTTTGTTGAAGCGAACGTTTTCCAGGATAACTAGTTCGCCTTCTACCACTTCAACACCATCCAGATAGTTTTTTTCCAGACGAACAGGAGAAGAAAGTGCTTCTTTCAAATAATCAACGACAGGTTGCAGTGAGAACTCTTCGTTGTATTCTCCCTCAGTTGGGCGTCCCAGGTGAGAAGTAACCATGACCTTGGCTCCCTGATTCAACGCAGCCTCAATCGTCGGCAAAGACGCACGGATACGTGCATCAGAGGTAACTTTGCCATCTTTTACAGGCACATTCAGATCAGCACGGATCAATACGCGTTTACCCGCTAGATCTAAATCAGTCATCTTAATTACAGACATGGTGAATCCTCTCATTGATTCTTTATAAAATTACTCAATCTTCTGCTGTGGGCCGTTTGTGACACAACAAATGATTATTTGAAACCGGTTGCGGCCATTGCCAGCGTCGTATCAATCATGCGATTGGCAAAGCCCCACTCATTGTCACACCACACAAGGGTTTTAATCAGGTGCTTCCCGCTAACCCTCGTTTGTGTGCCATCCACAATAGCACTGTGGGGATCGTGGTTAAAATCCGTTGAGACCAACGGCAAATCAGTGTAATCCACTATACCACGAAACTCCCTGGCCGCTGATTTTTGCAGGAGCTGGTTCACATCTTCCACACTTACTGGCGAACAGACAGTTACGCTTAGGTCAATGGCGGTCACATTGATAGTCGGCACCCGAACAGAAATCGCTTCAAACCGATCATTGAATTTAGGAAAAATACGTGTGATCCCCACTGCCAGTTTTGTATCAACAGGAATAATGGATTGACTGGCCGCCCGGGTTCGACGTAAATCACGGTGATAAGCATCAATCACGGGTTGATCATTCATTGATGCGTGGATGGTTGTCACCGTACCAGATTCAATATTGAACGCATCATCCAATACCTTGATGATTGGAATGATGCAGTTTGTTGTACAGGATGCATTAGAAACAATGCGATCTTCGGCAACCAATGCATGGTGATTGACACCATATACGACGGTTGCATCCAGATTATTTCCTCCCGGATGTGCAAACAGGACTTTCTTGGCTCCACTGGCGATATGAGACTCTCCGTCTGCTCGTTCACCATACCTACCTGTGCAGTCAAGAACAATATCAATGCCCAACTCTTTCCACGGCAAAGCCGAGATATTCGGTTGATGAAATAGCCGGATACTGTCGTTTCCTACTTGCAATAAATCATTATTCAGGCGTACATCCCATGCAAAACGCCCATGACTGGAATCGTATTTCAATAAGTGAGCAATGCCTTGTGCGTCTGCCAACTCATTGATAGCGATCACTGAAATTTCAGCTTGACGCCCGGATTCGTAAAGAGCACGCAAGACGCTGCGCCCTATTCTTCCGAAACCATTAATCGCTACCCTGATAGTCATGTTACTCCCTGAATTTCTCTATAGTTACGCGACCGCTTAGGATAACTGAGCAATGTCTACTTGTACTGATAATTCCTCACAAAATTAGCCAGTTTGTGACGGACAAGACATTTTATTATCTCATTTCTACGTTTAACTGAAACGGTTCAGCCATTATAAAAGAAGACTACGAGAAAAAAGGAATGATGGCAAGCGCCATTCGTCACATTTGGAGGAAAGGTTGAACAAAAAAAGAGCGCATTCGCTCTGAAATTGATACGAATGCGCTTATTATGGATTATTTGCTGATTATTTCAGCAAACCCGTTGCTTTGGCTACTACATTTTCAACCGTAAAGCCAAACTCTTTGAACAGAACATCAGCAGGTGCAGATTCACCGAAAGTATTCATACCAACGATAGCACCATTGATACCAACGTATTTGAACCAGTAATCAGAAATACCTGCTTCGATAGCAACACGGGCAGAAACTGCCGCTGGCAATACCGCTTCACGATATGCAGCATTTTGCTTATCGAAAGCATCGGTAGATGGCATAGAAACCACGCGAACCTGACGACCTTCGGCAGTCAGTTGTTCAGCCGCTTTCACCGCCAATTCGACTTCGGAACCCGTTGCAATCAGAATCAATTCAGGCTGGCCTGCACAATCTTTCAGGATGTAAGCCCCTTTCTCGATATTCGCCAATTGCTCAGTAGTACGATCCTGTTGTGCCAGGTTTTGACGAGAGAAGATCAATGCGGTTGGGCCATCTTTGCGCTCAATAGCATATTTCCACGCAATCGCAGATTCAACCTGGTCACATGGACGCCATGTGCTCATATTTGGCGTTACACGCAGGCTGGCAATTTGCTCAACTGGTTGGTGAGTTGGACCATCTTCACCTAATCCGATGGAATCGTGGGTATAAACGAAAATGCTGCGCACTTTCATCAGTGCTGCCATGCGTACAGCGTTACGGGCATATTCCACGAACATCAGGAATGTTGCGCCATAAGGCACAAAACCACCATGCAACGCGATACCGTTCATGATGGCAGACATACCAAATTCACGCACACCGTAGTGAATGTAGTTACCGTCCTGAACTTCGTTCAGAGGCTTAGAGCCAGACCACATGGTCAGGTTACTTGGTGCTAAGTCAGCAGAGCCACCCATGAATTCTGGCAGAACTTTACCGAATGCTTCCAGTGCATTTTGTGATGCCTTACGGCTGGCAATGGAGGCTGGGTTCTGTTGCAGCTTTTCAATAAATGCCTTGGACTCCGCTTCCCAGTTTGCTGGCAGCTCACCGCGGGTACGACGGTTAAATTCAACAGCCAATTCTGGATAAGCTTGCGCGTATGCAGCAAATTTCTCTTCCCAAGTGGCTTCTTTAACCTTGCCTGCTTCCTGCGCGTTCCAGCCAGCGTAAATGCCCTGAGGAATTTCAAACGCAGGATGTTCCCACCCCAGCGCTTTACGGGTTGCTTCAATTTCAGCATCACCCAATGGAGCACCGTGACATTCTTCTTTGCCTGCTTTGTTTGGTGAACCAAAGCCGATGATGGTTTTGCACATCAACAGAGAGGGTTTGTTTGTTTCTTTACGTGCTGCGTCGATGGCTGCTGCAATAGCCTCAGAATCATGGCCATCTACGCCACGGATAACATGCCAGCCATAGGCTTCAAAGCGTGCTGCGGTATCATCAGTGAACCAACCTTCTACCTCACCATCGATAGAAATACCGTTGTCATCATAGAACGCGATCAATTTGCCCAGTTTCAGTGTCCCCGCCAAAGAGCAAACTTCATGGGAGATCCCTTCCATCATACAGCCGTCACCCATGAACACATAAGTATAATGATCGACGATATCATGGCCTGGACGGTTGAACTGCGCTGCCAGTGTGCGTTCTGCAATCGCAAAACCAACTGCATTGGCAATACCCTGTCCCAATGGACCAGTAGTGGTTTCTACGCCTGGAGTATAGCCATATTCGGGATGGCCCGGCGTTTTAGAGTGTAGTTGACGGAAGTTCTTCAAATCATCAATAGAAACATCATAACCCGTCAGGTGAAGAAGGCTATATATCAGCATGGAGCCGTGGCCATTAGATAACACGAAACGGTCACGATCAACCCAGCCAGGATTAGAAGGGTTATGGTTCAGATAGTCGCGCCACAGCACTTCAGCAATATCGGCCATTCCCATTGGTGCGCCAGGATGCCCTGATTTTGCTTTCTGCACAGCGTCCATGCTTAAAAAGCGGATAGCATTAGCAAGGGTTTTACGAGTGGTCATTCTTTACTCCAAGTCGGATAAAAGCGTTAGTAAACTAAGAACTAATTTTCGCAGCGCAGCATACAAACCGCAATCATTAATACCAGATAATTAATGCCAGATGATAAGGAGGACTATCTTAATTTCTCCTTGACAATAATTCTTTGATTTACCTCGTTGTTTTGGTGCCCTATCGAGATCATGCAGACAACTAAAGGTGTTATTGCGCAAATAGAGAATAATTTCTCAGCATAACTTGCGCAGCAATAGAAAGCCGCGTATTAGACACGATACCCAATAGGTTAATCAAGACCAAAAAGACCCATTTTTCAGTCAAATTCGGATAATGAACAAAATTCACTTGTAATATATTTTGATGTCAACTGCAATTTTGGTGATATCTCCTGTTCCAGGGATATATTCCCTTGCTTATATGCCATAGCTTGAAAGTCTATTGTGAAAGATAATTTCTCTATAAAAAATAGAAAAACAAAATAAAAATTTATAAATAAATCATTTATGGACAGCTATCATTATTCTATTTTTTATTTTAAATAAATTATCACCCACTATAAAAGTCACCCATAAAAATATGCCAGCAACTCAATAAAGTTTAATTATTAGGTGATAAAAAAAAGTAATTTGAATTAATGACGCAAAAAGGTGAGTTTATAAATTCGCCATCATTTAAGTGTATTCAAAAATAATTAAGGAAATAACATGAAGAAAATAATTATTTTTATTTCATTATATTTATTGGGATTACAAATAGCTTTTTCCAACGTTAATTCAATAAATACAAACTCTGGTTACGATCTTGCGACAGAATTAACTCAACGATATAACGACACTAGAAATAATTGTGGAGATGGGGACCATCCTGCATTTTTATGTTCAGGGATTATGTTAAGAGGAACAGTCCCTTCAGATTATTATTATTCTTGGAATCCAAGTCCACACTCACAAAGTAGCGGTGGTGTCTCATTTTCTTATTTGAGAACTGATTCAAAACTTATTACATTAGATGCTGGTTACACAAATGGTTTCATTTTTTCTCCTTATTTATCCGCATCGGCAAATAATAAAAAACATCCTGAAGCTCTTTGCTATTTCCCTATCAATGCAGTCTCTGCCGACAGAGATGAAAAAGGATGTGGTGCTACTCCTGGAATTTCCCACAGTGCGCCTTGTCAACAAATTGGAATTACTACTGCGCAACAGTGGATAGAAAATGGAAGCGATGAAGAGAGTCAGTGTGGTTTTGATGTCAGCATTAAACCAGGGGAAAATCATGCTGATGCCTTCATACAGGGCGTTCAGGCACGTTTACAGCTCTTGTTGGCAATAAATAATGAATTAATATTGGCTACCTGGCCCCAAAATATTCCCAATGAATTACCCATCGAAGCCTTTTTTTATCTTCCAGGAGGGCTTGATGGTGCACAACATGATCAAAGGGAATTTTATAATGTCACGGGGAAAATAGTGCCGATTATAAAGATAGCTCTTCCCGATAATTATAGCCAAGATGCTACTTTCACTTATAATCAAGAGGATCAAGTCATTAACAACTAAAAAATAAAGAACAGAAAATAAACCTAAAGGCCAAAGTCAGTTCCATTAAGAACTATCACTAAAGAAAGAAATTCAATTGATAATTGAATATGCCAGATGTTAAGTTAACTATACCAATCTAACTGCAAGATGCGTGTAATTTCTCCCCGCTTCGCGGGGAGAAATTACGTTTCATATAGTATTTTAAATTGCAACTTGAAATTTAATGCGTATATATTACAAATCATTTTTTATTTCATAACTAACTACAAATGCTTAAATCTAACCTCACATTCAGTCCAATATCGATACTCACTATCATGCAACTAGATTCCATCAATACACGGCAAGATGAGCTGATTCATTTACTCCATAACTGTGTCGAAAGTAATGCCTCTGTCGGCTTTATTGCGCCATTGGAAGAAAACGAAGCAGAGCAATATTGGCAAGATGTTGAAGCAGATCTTATATCAGGTCATCGAGTGCTCCTTGTCGCGCTGGAAGGTGAAAATATCGCAGGTTCAGTGCAACTTTCCCTCTGCAAGAAAAAGAATGGACTGCACCGTGCCGACGTGGAAAAACTGATGGTACATACCGCTTACCGCCAGCGTGGGCTTGGTAGAAAGTTGATGAATGAACTTGAGCGCCTGGCGAAACAATATCAACGTCATTTACTGGTATTGGACACGCGCACTCACGATCCAGCGTCTACACTGTACCGAAAATGTGGTTTCATTGAAATCGGGCAGATCCCCAATTTTGTCATCGATTCCAACGGAGAATTTTCAGGGACAACGTATTTTTATAAGTGGATTGAAGATGTTCTGTAAAAAAAACAAAAAACCCTGAGTCAAAAACTCAGGGCTTATAAATTCTGGCGGTGCGGACGGGACTCGAACCCGCGACCCCCGGCGTGACAGGCCGGTATTCTAACCAACTGAACTACCGCACCGCATGGCGTTCTGGTTAAGAACGGGGTGGATAATACGGGCTACGATAAAATCCGTCAATCGCTTTTTATAACAAAACAGTTCATTTGAACGGTTTTTCGCCTCAATTATGCATTTACCCCCATTTTGCCACTGTTTCTCAATGTGTCTGTTCAGGTTTTATACGCCAAAGACAGCTTCCCCCCTTCTTTTCCACCAAATCCAAACGAGATTCATGCTGAATTAATTCTTCATCGGAAGCATAAATAATTTTCAGCCCTGACTGTGGGCGAGTAATCTTTTGGATTTCTGCCACCTGCGCATTGCCTGACGTTTCTCCTTCCATCGAAAAAGCCAATGATGTTTGGCCACCTGTCATTGACAGATAGACATCAGCCAGAATCTCGGCATCGAGCAACGCCCCGTGAAGAGTACGTTTTGAGTTATCGATATGGTAACGGTCACATAACGCATCGAGATTATTACGTTTGCCAGGGAAAAGTTTCCTCGCCAATGCCAAAGTATCTGTAATGGTACAAAACTCAGCAGTGGGTGGAATATCTCGATTCAATTTACTGAATTCATAATCCATAAAGCCGATATCAAACGTTGCGTTATGAATAATCAACTCAGCACCACGGATAAACTCAATAAATTCATCAGCGATATCAGCAAATTTTGGTTTATCCTGCAAAAATTCATCACTAATGCCGTGAACTTCAAACGCTTCGGGATCAACTAAACGTTCTGGCTTGATATAAATATGAAAATGGCGCCCTGTCAGGCGACGGTTGATAACCTCCACGGCACCAATTTCAATGATGTTGTGTCCCTCATAGTGAACACCTAATTTGTTCATACCGGTTGTTTCGGTATCGAGAACTATTTGGCGGGTAATAGCAGTGCTCATAATGTTTTTTTGTGTCAGACTTAGATTTTTGATTACAGACAATATAGGAAGAGTCTACCAAAAATGAACAAGCAGGTAGAAATTTTCACCGATGGTTCTTGCCTCGGTAATCCTGGTCCTGGCGGATATGGCGTTTTACTCCGCTACCAACAGCGAGAAAAAACCTTGAGTGGCGGTTATTTTCGCACAACCAATAACCGTATGGAATTAATGGCAGCCATAATAGGATTAGAAGCTCTCAAACGTCCCTGTACCGTGATCCTGACGACGGACAGCCAGTATGTACGTCAAGGGATCACCCAATGGATACATAACTGGAAAAAACGCGGGTGGAAAAAAGCGGACAAATCTCCCGTCGTCAATGTCGATCTCTGGCAGCGGCTCGATAAAGCTATTTCGCTACATGACATCGATTGGCGCTGGGTCAAAGGCCACGCCGGACATCGGGAAAATGAACGGTGTGATGAGCTGGCTCGCACAGCCGCTAATAACCCTACTCAAACGGATAATGGCTATATCGAAAACGAAAATTAACCCGCCAACTCATAGTGTCGGTGAATATTTTTCGCCGCCCCCAGTGCATTACTGAATCTTGGTTTCATCAATGTTGCCCGCATGGGGTTTAATGTCAACGGTATTGTCCGTTTGCGGGCAATAATCACATTTAGACAACCCAATATTGACATGCAGGAGCTATCAAAACGATTTCCGCTTTGCCACGGTAAAACATGGAAGTTGGTATGATGGATAATTTCATAATTAAGAAGACGCAGCCAATCCAATTGGCGCAGCATTGTAAACATTTGAGCTCTGCAAGATTGCCGATGATAAACTGGGGCAATCATTTTCCTGAAACCCAATATACTCATTGGATTAAAACCACTGATAACCAACCAACCATCGTCTATCATGATCCTATCGACTTCTCTCAAAAGCCAATGTGGATCGATACTATAAGTCAACATATGCGCCAACAAACAGGCATCAACAGATTTAGTTGCAAAAGGGAGATAATTGGGATCAGTAATGACATCCATATTTTGCCCTTGTAACCCTATATTGACTTGATGGCTGACCAAACAGGAACGAGTATCAATTTCGGCACTTAAGTTACCAATTTTCACTAAATGAAAACCAAAGATTTTAGGCCACCACGGTTCCAATTGACGTTCCAGGGCGACGCGGTAATATTCTCCCCACGGTAACTCGGCCCAAGAAGCAGGGAGGGTTATTTGCTTAATTGAACGTGCTGATCGCATGTCATCTTCCTTTCAACCTACTTATAAACCTACTGTAAAAATGAGGCATATAATGGAGCTTATCAGGATACCAGCCCTTTCAGATAACTACATTTGGTTACTTTGTGATGAAAACAAGCATTGCGCCATTATCGATCCTGCTGAATCACAACCTGTGATTGATATTTTAGCAGCAAATCAACTGACTCCCGCTGCGATACTGCTGACACACCACCATTATGATCATGTTGGCGGGGTTCCCGGACTACTCAAACAATATCCCGAATTACCTGTATATGGCCCTGAAGAGACACAAAACAAAGGAACAACTCATATTGTCCATGAAAATAATACCGTTGGAATAGGAAATTTTTCTTTCCGGGTCATAGCACTACCAGGACATACCCTTGGCCACATTGCATTCTATCAGGCTCCCTATCTGTTTTGTGGAGATACGCTGTTTTCTGGCGGTTGTGGACGACTATTTGAAGGTACAGCCGAACAAATGTTTTCCTCTCTGGAGAAAATATCATCATTACCCGATGATACATTGATCTGCTGTGCTCACGAATACACGGCGGCAAATATGAAATTTGCAAAAGCGATATTACCCGACAATCAGATTATTGACGATTATTATCAAGAAATTCTTAAATTACGTGAAAATAACCAAGCAACAGTCCCAACTGATTTACAAACAGAGAAAAAAATCAATGTTTTCTTAAATTGCCACGATATTGATTTACAAAAAAATATCGGTAACAAACCTAATTCAATGCCACTTTCTTCTATTTTTCAGCAATTAAGGGCTTATAAAGATCGATTTTAATTTTATTGGGTTGTCTTCTACGCAATAGGCCAGTATCATTGCTCACCTTTTAGGCAAGCATTAGAAAAGAACATGAAGACAAAAACGATCTTGTTCACCTCTGTTCTTCTTGCTGGGTGTCAATCGAGCCTGCAAACAAAGGCTCCTTCCCAGCAACAAGCACAGAAGATGTCTTCAACGAATCAGAAAGCAAACGGTATTGCAGAATCAGATGATCTTGCAAACTGGAAGGTGAGTCCGACAGCCCAACAAGATTTGTGGGGACATATTCGCGATGAGTTGAAGATGGAAGTTCCTGATAATAGCAGGGTGAGCGAACAACAAAGTTACTATTTGAAACACAAAGGCCATATCCAAAATGTAATCTTGCGTGCAGAACCGTACATTTATTGGATAGTTGAGCAACTTGATAATCGACATATGCCAATGGAGCTGGTATTGCTGCCCATAGTGGAGAGTGCCTTTGATCCCCATGCTACTTCCTATGCCAAGGCGGCAGGATTATGGCAGATTATTCCAAGTACTGGCCGTCATTATGGACTGAAACAAGATAAGTGGTACGATGCCCGTCGTGACATTGCGGCATCAACAACCGTCGCTCTTGATATGCTTGAATATCTCAACGCACGATTCAATGGGGATTGGCTTTTGACCATTGCCGCTTACAACAGTGGCGAAGGCAGGGTCATACGTGCAATCAAAGACAATAAAGCACAAGGGAAACCAACAGATTTCTGGTCGTTGTCACTGCCACGGGAAACAATGCACTATGTTCCCAAGATATTGGCACTGAGTAATATCATTCGCCATAACGAACAGTTTGGTTTCAAATTTCCTAAGCCTAATAACCAACACGCACTGGCAAAGGTTGAAGTAGGGCAACAGATCATGTTGTCACAAGCGGCTGAACTATCCGGGCTATCATTGACATCAATCAGGGCATATAACCCGGGCTATAAACAAGGTATGACGTCTCCTTATGGACCGCACTACATCATGCTACCAATGAAGAACGTTAATCAATTTAAGGCGTCCTTGGCAAATAAAAACGTCTTGAATGACATCCGCCTGACGGTTAAACACAATACCTACAAATTACAGCAACAAAGTCACTATACCGTTCGTGCCGGTGATACATTGTCCGCGATTGCAAAGCGCTTCAAGACTACTCACCGAGAGTTGCAAAGACTGAACAGCTTAAAAACAGCTGATCGGCTTAAGATCGGCCAAGTGCTGAAAATCGATAATAGTGGCCCCGTCACCTATCAAGTGCGCAAAGGTGATTCATTTTTCAGTATCGCTAAACGCCATGGTGTAAATTTTAATGATTTGATTAGTTGGAATAGAAACATAAAAATCAAAGAGATAAAACCTGGTATGGCTCTGACGCTTTACCTTAATTAAGAGAATTTACCCTCTCCAATATATAGTTTCCTGTCCTTTGGGACAGGGAATTTATTGCATTAACAATAAAATGATAATTAGAATCAAGAAAGAGGAAATGCAAATTGTCATCATTAAAACAAAATATAAATAATCTACCTAGTACCTTTATCGAAATAAAAGAATATCTCCTACTCCCTTCTTCATTCCCATTAACGCCCACTCCCTATCTCGAAACAGAAAGCCGTGATTATAGTGCTATGCGGTTTCAACTGGATGGTAAATCGATAGTTTTTCGTCAAGCTAAAACAACACCTAATAAACAAGGGCAATTTGTTACTCTTTGGAAAAGGTCAACTCTAGATTCAGAAATAATGCCTTTTGAAAAAAGTGATGACATTGATTTTTGTCTAATAGCGACTTTTTCGGAACATCAAAAAGGTATTTTTCTGTTTGACTCACATGTTCTGATAAAACAAAGTGTTTTCTCAAGTCTAACTAAAGCTGGTAAAAGAGGTATTCGAGTCTATCCTACATGGGTATTCCCTACATCAAAACAAGCACTCCAAACACAAAAATGGCAATCCTCATATTTTATAAATTTCGATAAACAGGAAACAGCTATTGAGAAATTTAAGAATATTTTCCTAGGGGCTGTTTCCTAGGGGCTGTAATGAGATGGTCTCCCCAACCCTGTTGCAGTAAATTGACAGTGTGATTTTCTTTTAGAAGAGGCCATCATCATGAACAGCACAACACTTATCGGTATTGATTTGGGTAAACATACCTTTCATCTACACTGCCAAGATCAAAATGGAAAAGCCCTTTATCGTAAGAAAATGACCCGCGCTAAGCTCATTGAATTTCTGAGCGTCACTCCTTGTGCAACTATCGTGATGGAGGCTTGTCCGGGTTCGCATTTTATGGCGCGTAAAATAGCTGCACTCGGTCACGAAACTAAATTGATTTCGCCTCAGTTCGTTCGGCCTTTCGTCAAAAGCAATAAAAATGATTTCATTGATGCTGAAGCCATTTGTGAAGCCGCTTCCCGGCCTTCTATGCGATTTGTTCAGCCTCGCACGGAAGATCAACAATGCATGAGGGCATTACATCGTGTTCGGGAATCTCTGGTCAATGACAAAGTGAAAACTACCAACCAGATGCACGCTTTCTTATTGGAGTTTGGGATCAGTATGCCGAAAGGCATCGCAGTGATTAAGCGGTTATCTGAAGTTATCACTGAACATGACCTTCCTCCTTATCTGGTACAGCTGCTCCAACGTTTGCATGCTCATTATCTGTATCTGGTCGGACAACTCAATGAAATTGAAAAAGAACTTGATTCAACCCTCAAACAAGATGAAGGGGCCCAGCGGTTACTGACTATCCCATCAGTCGGCCCTATCACAGCAAGTCTGCTGGCTTCATTACTCGGAGATGGGAGGCAATATGCTCACAGTCGGGAATTTGCTGCCTCTACAGGATTAGTTCCGAGACAATATAGTACCGGGGGGCATAATACCCTTTTAGGGATAAGTAAACGAGGCAATAAACAACTCAGAAAATTGCTGGTTCAATGCGCCCGAGTTTATATACAGAAACTGGCTTATCAGTCAGGAAAACTGGCTGAATGGGTCAAAAATCAATTAACACGAAAGCATTCCTGTATTGTAGCTTGTGCTCTGGCGAATAAGCTAGCGCGGATCGCCTGGGCGATCATCACCAAAAAAGAGGTATTTGAATCAATAAAATGAACTTTTCCTATAAGGTTTCAATAAGTTGAGAAAATAACGGTTACTTATCTGGTTTTGCGAAGACTGATTATTGATGACATAAATGGCCCATCTGCCTGATGGCAAAACTGTAAACGTCAATGGCTCAATGAAGCCGAGGCTGTTGTTAGATTCATCAGGTGCAGAACTCATTAAGGCGCGGGCACACTTGCTCATTGAGACGCCGGATAGATTGAAGCAAGCCCACAATGTATCAAAATTGGTGTTGCAAAAACGGGGGAGACCATAGATGACGTTTAGTGTTTATGATTTAATCAACCCACATTGGTAGCCATATCATGACAAACGCCAGTGCTAACATACTGGCATAATTTCGCGCTAATTTATCGTATCTGGTTGCAATTGCTCGAAAATGCTTTATTTGGGCAAATGCATTTTCGACCAAATGGCGATAACGATATAAAACATCGTCGATGTTCTTATCGGGTTTTCGGCTATTTCTTCGATAAGGAATGACCGCTGTTGAACCTTGTTTTTCAATGAAATCTCGGAAGGCACTGCTATCGTAACCTGTATCCGCTATCACAAAATCGGATGCCGGTGAATCTGTGACCAAACTTTCTGCATGCACAATGTCATGTGTTTGTCCCCCTGACAGCTCAAAATGGACAGGCAAACCATAACTTTCTACCGCCAAATGAATTTTAGTTGAACGCCCACCCCGGCTTTTACCGATGGCTTCATCTTCCGTTGAAGCTGCTGCCCCCGAACTATGTTGATGAGCGCGGACAATACTCCCATCAATAAATAACCATTCAGTATCTGTATTATCAGATAACAATTTGAATAATAAATCAAAAATACCTTTCTTTGACCAGGCATTAAAACGTTTGAAGAGTGTATTCCACTTTCCAAATTCCTCCGGTAAATCCCGCCACGGACATCCTGTTCTCATTCGATAAAGGATCCCTTCGAAAGTCAGGTAATTTAAGCCGCCAATATTTACTACCATTAGCTTTAATCAACAAATACAGCCCGCCACCATCAAACAGTTTATAGTCTTTCTCTTTGGGCTTACTGGTATCGATTTGTTTAGCTGTTAGTTTCATATTGGGGGTACTCCAAATTAGGGGTATTTTATACCCCCATATGTACCACCAAAAAGGAGAAGATTTCAATAGATATCAGTAGACGTTGGCAGATGCCGAATTTTTAATATCTTTGATTTATTTGGATTTTATAGACTTTAAAAGACGTTAGGAGAGGTTTATCTGGCGCCCCCTGCAGGAATCGAACCTGCAATTAGCCCTTAGGAGGGGCTCGTTATATCCATTTAACTAAGGGGACTCTTTATCGCTCTGTTTCACTTTGTTTCGAGCTGTTTGTATCTTATCTCTTTCTAACTGTTTTAATCAAGTTTTTTACCTTTATTCGTTTCGATTTGTTCCTGCTTGTTTTGGGTTGTAGTTGGTTCGTTCACTTGCCATTGTGTACAGATTGAGTACATAATCATGCTTCATCTTGTGTACAGGTTATAGATATGGCATTGAGCGACACTAAACTTCGTGGCATCCACAACAAGCCCTACAAAGGCAAGCCTGAATTAACCGATGGTGACGGCTTGAGTGTCAGGATCACCCCAAACGGAACCGTAACATTTCAGCACAGATATCGTTGGAATGGCAAACCCATTCGCCTGACTGTTGGTCGTTATCCTGAGATGACACTTAAGGATGCAAGAATAGCAGTAGGTGAAATGCGCTCATTGTACACAAAAGGACTTGATCCAAAAACGTATTTTTCTCGTTCAGAGGGTGAGGCAACCTTAAAAGACTGTCTTGACTACTGGTGGGATAAGTACGCCTCAACATTAAAGCCTAATACTCAAATACTTTATAAGTCTGTCGTGTACAACACAATGTACACACAGTTTTCGTGTACACCAATTGCTAGCATACCTGTATCATCGTGGGTTAAGTTTTTCGATAAGCAAGAAAAGGAAAATCCTAAAAAGGCCAGAGTGCTTCTAACTCAGATTCGATCAGTTGTTAACTGGTGTATAGGGAGGCAGTTTATCCCATCATGCGAGGTGATGAAACTCAGCGTGAAGAACATCGGTAAGAAACCAGACACAGGCAGTAGAGTTTTGACTTACACGGAATTGGCTAAGGTTTGGTTGGCATTGGAAAATAACAAAATAGTTTCCTCTAATAAGGTATTACATCAGCTACTTTTGTTGTGGGGATCTCGCCTTTCTGAGCTGCGGCTTGCCACTGCCAGTGAATTTAATATGGATGACCTGATCTGGACAACTCCAGTCGCTCATTCAAAGATGGGTAATGTAATAAGACGGCCTATATTTGATCAAGTTACGCCTTATATAGAACGACTCTTAAGCATGGGTAATAATATTTTGTTTCCTGGACAGGAATTGGATAAAGCTATAGATAGATCGTCAGCAAACCTCTATATGAACAAATTAAGGAAGTCTATCGATATACCTGAATGGCGTACACATGATTTTAGACGCTCATTAGTGACTAATTTATCAAGTGAAGGGATTCCGCCCCATGTCACCGAAAAGATGCTGGGGCATGAATTAGGTGGGGTTATGGCTGTATACAATAAGCACGATTGGATTGATGAACAAAAAGAAGCGTATGAATTATATGCAGATAAAATATTATGGCACGTCAAACAACTGACTTCCGGTTGACTCCGCCTTCATCGATCCATTGACGCACAGCCGAACGTCTATATCTTGCTGGATGACTTAAAACAGGCTCAGGGAATCCATATTTTTTTCTGAGTCTATATACTGCGGTTCTTTTCTTTCCTAACATACCGAAAACATCATTTTCTGAGATTAAATCTTTATCCATCTTTCATTCCTTCTGAATCAACCGCACATAGTGCACCAGCACTGATTTAGCGCTGAATTTCATGTGGTTGAGTGGTTTAAATTGGGGTACGTATTTATCGAGGATTGCGGTAACTGCGGTATCATCGTATTTGGGTAGATGTTTGAGTTCGGACAGGCATTCCCTCGCTACTGTCCTCCTGGCGTTCTCGAACTCGTTAGTCATATTAGTTGTACATCTCCCTGAATTAATTTTGGATAGTCAGATTCAGGATATTGGAATTCGGTATTGAGATATTCTTTAACTTCTTTTTTACTCATGATGTAAATTGCTTTCATGCTATTTTCCTTATTTCGTTATTGCCGACATTAATTAAATAATCTCGCTCAATAGTTGTTATTATTCTGCGTGATCTAGTAAATGGCCTCCAAATCAATAACAATGAACCCTTGTTATTTCCATTCACTGTCTTTTGTGTTTCTGCGTTAATAAATGAAATCCTGCCACCCGTTATTAACCTGACCTCATCCACTGTTTCCATTGCCAATTTAAACCAGCCCACAGATGTATCAGAGGGGACTAATATCACAATAGGCTGTAATTGTTTCCGGCATTCGATAGCGGCTTTCTCAATCCACGGCGAGATTTTGGAATAGGGCGGATTACAGAATATAGCTCCGTGACTCACCCAGTCACATTCCAGTGCATTATCTCGTTCCGTGAGATAATGTGCACACAGGGTATTCTGAGTATCGGCGGCTGCATCTAAATAAAACCCGAATTCTAAATCGAGTGCCAGAAATAATGGTAGTGGAGTTTGCCATAAATCTTTTAATTCGGGCGGGGTATTACTACCTCCAAAATCACTCATTGTTTACATTCCTCATTTTCCGCCTATCCCGCTCATAATCCTCCCCACATTCCCGACTACAGAATGCACCGCGTATTGCTGGTTCTGCCTCACACCATCGACACATGCCGTTGATACTGGTTAATGCTGGTGGTCGGTTCCGTAGAGCATGAGATATATTCAGCTCATTTAATTCATTCGCTGCGTCGATAATATCCATGTTTATTTCTCGTTATTTATTTGGGTGACGGTAGAGGGGGAATAAATCATCATACAGACCCGGCGATAATTCGTAAGCATTACGCCATCGTTCAGCTAAACATGAATCTTTCGTAAATTCAGCGTAACCTACATCATTTGCAAATAACCCCCACGCCACAGGCTCCATATTTTCATATTCAGCGAGTTTCTTGTGTAGGTTTTCTATTTCCTTACAAATCTGCACTATATTTTCTGCATTAATTAAATAGTGACCAAAAAATATGGTTGGGTATTTTCCTATTAACTCATGTTCATTCTCTAATGATGAGTATAATTTTTTCGCCAACTCAATCACATCATTGCTCATTATTATCCGCTCCCAGCCAATTTAAAAATTTCTGCATGTCACGTGCATCTATTACACGCTGCCCGCTATCCAATGTATGGACTGTCACCTGAATATTGTCGATATTAATAGTTCCTGTATTTATAACGGTGGGGAGTTGCTCATCTGAATTGTTCACCTAAACCTCCTACATATATTCGCTGCTCGCTCGCACATATCAGTATCAAACCAGCCGAAATGACATTGGCTGGGACTAATTTCTAGCTGTTTTGCTAACCAATGATAGGCCTCCGTGCGCGTCAATCTCCCTGATCTCCATATTTGCTCGAAATACCGTTTGCAACTATTCCGTGCCGCACGGACTTCTTTATTTGCCAATGTACCCAGTGGAATATCCGTAAATGGGTGCATCCCCACATAGGCTCGGCATGTAGTGCATATATACAACCACGGCCAGTTTCCGTAACTCTGGCCATATACATCTTCGTGACTGACTATTGTCACAGTTCCATTGCAGTAACGACATTCGGTAGGTGCAGGTAATGAATCTTTGACTTTCCTGATTGCTCGGATGCTTGGATTCCATGGTGTTTTTTCCACAATAATCCTCCCGCCGCATAGCAGCGTAGTGATAGGGTTGGGGTTAAAATAGGTCGAGCTGAAATATTTCGCAGGATTCAGAGCAGGAACCGGTATCAAATCGTTTAGCCGCTACCATTTCACGATAGAGGTTTTGATAATCCGCATTTGAATACATCCGGGCTATTCCGTCTAATGATAGATTCCCGCGATACATAATTTCACGCGGTGTTTTTCTATGATTATCTCGGACATGTTTCCCTGTAATGCAGGCCTGTTCGAATACCATTTTCATTCCCGGTTCATCCTGACAGGCCAGCCCAACTTTTTTGGAGCTCTTTTTAATGCAAAACACGCAATTACCTAAATGCTCCGGTATTGATAAATCAAATGGCTGTGATTTCCACCAATCTAAAATATCGGTTTTGTCAAAGTCTGAAATATCCGCCAAATAACTCACTGAATCTTTGCGGGTTAATCTCCGTGGCTCGTCTGCTCGAATGCCAATCCATGTGTGGTAATTATCGCGCCCGAAATGGTCATTGCAGTAATCCCGAAATGGCCTCAGTTTCAGTCGGTCAGTGCAGAACGCCCCTCCGATATATGGCGTTCCGTATTTTTTCACCATATCCGTGAATGGTGTTAATACCGGCATTCGAGTTTGAATATCGCTCGGTTCCCAGACGATATAACCATTCGACGCGCCCAACTGGGGGTTAATATCGGCCTGTAAGACAATTAACGGGATATCCCAGAATTTCACAACTTCCCTGATAAATCTGTAGGTTAATGGGTGCTCCGCCCCGGTATCCATAAACACATAGCGGACATCCTCACCCTGCTGGCGGCGCTGCTCCATCAAATAGACGAGGTATGCAGATGTCCTGCCGCCAGAGAATGAGACGACATTTATCATTGTTATATCCTAGGTGGGTTACAGGGTTCTATCTGGATTGCCGAGCACGGTCACTCGGTGTTGGAAGTCGGTAGGTTTTTGTTTGCCTTCCTCGCGTCTCTCTTTTGCGTCGAGTTTATGGCATTCAACGCACATTTTGTTTTTCACATATCGTAGAGTGTGTCCCAACTGGCACGGGTTGCCAGAATAATATTTACTCGGTTCCGCGGTCATGGGCTGGCGTCTCCAATTCTGATTTTCTGATGTTATAGACTTCGGTCATTTTTTCTTTATGCTCAGGATAGTTAGCTAACGCTTTTTCAGCCCACTGATAGGCAGTTTTTAACTCAGCAGGATTCATTTCATTGGCTTGAGCAGTAAACCGAGTCAATATCTCTTGCGGATCTTTTGGTTTTACATGAGTAACTTCCAGTTTTTTAACCCGATGTTCGGCGCGTTTTCCTCTAGATACCGATAACATCATAGAAAAATCCGCCTCAACATCACTCATGGCATAGACCTTGATACCGCCAACTGCAACACCGCCATATTTAACAGTGGGATCACCAATCAACGTTAATGATTTACCCACCCATGAATGACCATCTGTACCCCAGCCGCCAATCAAAACCCGGCGCATGGATTTAGACGGTTTATAAGGCCGGCCGTCATAACCCACCAAATCAATAAAAACGGGTTGCTCTTTTGTGCCTGCCCGAACAGATTTGATAACAGCAGTGATACTGGTTTTTTGGACATCATCAAAGTTCAGTTGGTCTGATTTTGGAATAATGGTATTTGATAAATTCATAGATATACCTCATCAACATATTCTTCATCGAATAGATAGGCGGGAACGTTAATTTCACTGGATGGCAGTACTATCCCCTCGGTTCGCAGTGATTCGTCTTCCATGCAGGCTTTTAGCTTGTACAGAGACTCAAACATAACTTTGTAACCCAGCTCCAGCGAATCCTCACCGATGTAGTACATGCAGTTGCTGTAGGGGGGATTGTTTTGTAACGCGAAGAAGCAGAACTGGTTGAGTTCTCTGCCCGTGACCAGTTTCAGGACATATAGGTAAAATGCGGCTTGTACGTGATAATGTAACTTGCCGAATTGCTGACTGAATTTGCGCTCAGTGGCATCACGACAGCTTTTTATATCCAATGGATAAGGGGCGCTTTCTGATAATCTGTCGAACCGACACTTCAAGTTAAGCTCAGTTTCCGGGCAGGTGGCAAACATAGAAACCTCTGAGTGCCCCCGGTCATTCAGATAATCCATGAAATCGCCATTCATTCGGGCGGATTTAACCATCTGTGTGACGGTCTCAACTTCACCATTGACCAGGATCTTTTCAGCCTCAGCATGTTGCAAAAGTGCCTTATATTCCGCTGATGCTCTGGTTTTAATGTCAGGTTTTAGAATGAAGTCCCTTTCAAATTTATCCGGCTCAAGCAGGGCGGCATGAATTGCCGTTCCAAGATGTGATGATTTATTTCCTTTGAATGGGTTGAAGTATAAATTAGCTGGGCTAAGGCTAATAGCCTTGACACTGGTTGAGCCTATCGCTTCATCCTTGTGATAGCCCTCATTGGAAATGTCATAATAGATACCGGGTTTCATGCTGCCTCCCGTCTTTTTATCTCCAATAAACTTAGGTCGTACAAACAGTCATTGAGCTTATCAAGCGCATCACTGTTCTTATCAAGCAGAACGCCGAAAAGCTCAATCATTTTGGGGGATAAAACACCTTCGGGATCTTCTGGCAGGCTGCTATATAAGCCATAAACCTTGTCCCCTCGCTCTTCTTCCAGCATCTCCTGATATGCCGCTTCCTCTCTGTCCCGTTCGTATTTTGCATCCTGAGCTGCATAGGGGTTGTAGTCGAATCTCATGCGGCCTCCCGATGTAATTGTTGAGCCAGTTCCATTGCGATTTTGCGACCCATCCCTGATTTAATAATCGCCTCAACTAAACTCGCCTCATCACAGTTATTCACGAGGTAAGTAATTATTTCGCTAGGATCTGGATTGGAGCGTTTAGCGAACTCTGAGAATGTCATGTCAATTTGCAGGTCTGCGGGGTCTGTGAATATTACCTGCGTGCGTCCATGCAATGTCCTACTGGTTGTTTCGGCGTAGGTATAACTGAGCGTGATTGGATACATGATTACCTCCGTTAAACCGGAATAAATACGAATGATGAGATGATGAGTAGTGCAATTCGGCGCTTCCATGCGCACCGGTTCCTGACTGCCTGTGGTTTTGCGGGTACGACTGCGCACCCGTCCAACATGTTGTTACGCATGTAACAGTCCCTCGTTAGTGAAAACGATTAATTATTTTCGGATATTGGATTATTTAGAGGTCAGCGCTATCAGCGCTTTGGCGTGGAGTTCGGCGGATTCGCGGTCGAGGTGAATTAGTCCGCGTTGCAGCCAGATGGTATCCTGTTCATCGCCATCCCAACATATAGCGTCTGCGTAATTTCCGCAAATGTCTGGAATATAATACATTGTCAGTTCTTCCAACGGCTCTCTCACTGGCTCAGGAACATCATATTCCCCGATTTTGATAGTGCGGGGTTTCAGGCGGTACATCAAATGAGGATCAAAAGTGATACATCGTTCGCAATCTATCCAGATGACATTATCGACACAGTCAAATGCGCCATATTGAAAATGTCGCCACGGTTCATTATCTGTTTGCGCTATTTCTGCATATTTCATCATTAAATCAGCGTGAATGTGTTTAGGCATTGTTATTCCCCCGTTCTTTCATCATTCCATCGGCCATTTTGTACGCGTCTTTTGCCAGTGAAATTGACCATCCTTCATCAATAATAGGTAATAAATTAGTATTAATAATTAACGCAGCCAATGCCTTAGCCGCAAAATAATCACGTAATGTCATATCCAGTTTATTTGGTGGGACTATTTCGAGTTTTTGTTTTTTCTCACTGAGTTGCATATTATTCTCCTTTCGGTGGTTGGGGCAACTCCATCCAGTGGGTGATTTCTGATTTAGATAACCGCATACCTCCGCTGGGTTCTACATACCACGTATCAATCAGGTCATCACTATCGATACTTCTAGTAACACCACAGAATGTTACTATTGAGTAGCGAGCTTCATTGAGTGAATTTCGATACAGTACTAAATATCTACCATATGGTGGCTTGTTATCACTGAGCTTAATCCACCCCATAAACCCTCCTGTTATTCAGGTAATAAAAAGCCCCACATTGGTGAGGCTGGTGTTTTTCTTTTACTAATTCAATTAACTCTAACTGATATTCAGTTTCATCAACTTTAACTATTGTTGGTACGTTTGCTTTGTTATTATTACTAACAATTAGTGATGCAGTATCTAATACCAGATTAGTAACATCCCGCTTACCGCCTGACATGATACTTACATTGTTAGTCCCTTTAATCTGTCTCAATTTACCCAAAAACGCTTTATTCGATAAAGTAGATACTCTAATACTCAGAGCATCTAATGTTTTGTTGCTATTAGACATATTATCCTCACTGTAATTAACTCACCACAGCCCACTCGGAAATGAGCTGGAGTTAGTTAATTGAGCAAAGTAATTGGTTTTATACTGATACTCTTTAGTTCTATTACAGCTCTGATTATTTCTGCATACGTAACATATTTGAATTTCTCAGGACGACCATGTTGAATATATTCATTTACAGACATCTGACGCCATTCAGGATGAGGATCATTCCCACACAGAACAAATTTAGAATCATCAAAATCTTTTTTGAATACATCCACATTGATAGACTCTGACAGGCCACTACCGTAGTACATTGTTGCAATTATGCGAACAATAGTTGATTCTTTATGAATAGTATGAATTACCTGCATAACAATCTCCTCAGTTATTAATATTTTCACACCCTCGCAGTAACCCCGCCCGACTCCAATCTACGGCGGGAGTTGGTTTTGGTTGAATAAAGTGCTACGTCACTCATGCAGCAATTATCAAAACTGGGTTCTTGTTGCTCGTCGTCACCTTTGACTTGAACAATCAGATTAGCTATTACATTCGCGCCATCGTTTTGTGGGCGGCGCTTGAGCGTTAGTACCTTGCGTGGCTCAGTCTCTAATCCGAACGCCTCATCAATAATGTTCGATAAGACCTTCTCTTCATGTTGGCGAATGTGCTCTTCTAAACGGTGACTGGTTATCAAATTGCTACGTTCCAGATGGCGACGCATTTTGGAACTCAAACGGCCACCAGTAGGCAAAATAGTGATACTTTCCATTTGATTACCCCTATTAGTAAATTTTGGGGCGCAGTTAATGAACTGCGAGTCTGTTTGAAATTTGCACACCTATAATTTAGGTACGCACTTTCCAGCGACTCACTGCGTCTATCCTTAGACTCTGCTAACCACGCCCCAAAACTCACTTTGGGTAGGGACTCTCCACACGGGCGGAGCATTCATTGTAGGTACTACTGGTACTGCTTAGATTTAACTTGGTATCGAATCATCCAGCTCTTCTTATGCCGCTGGCGGCTACTTCGTGGGCGTCCTGCCTGTTCGTTGATATTAAAATTACAAGAAAGTTTGTATTTTGTAAACAAGAAAGTTTGTATGTTTTTTTTGTTTTTGAATTAATTATTTGATTTTTAAGTGAATAAATTTTTATTGAGGCTGGATATTGTGATTATGTCATGAATTGATCGCAATCATACTTAGCATATTGATCACGTGCTATTTTGTACAAAATACAACTGTTAGGAATTGGTATGGCAGAAGAGCGCAAGACGACGGTTTACAATGATGTTTGTCGTGTAATAGGTAGAGCTGTGGTGCTATTGAACGGACAGGTTATCACCGAGCGCACTATTTGGTTGATGCTGAAAGCGCAGCTTGATCAACTGGATGATGGCAACGAGTACATGCGGCAGATATACAGTACCGCTATAAGTTGGATGGAAGAGCGTATGTGAAAAAGCCCTCGCGGAGAGGGCTATTTTAGCTTTCAGTGAAAACTAAAAAATCAGCTTAGATACGGCAATTGCAATGCTCGCTGTAGCTATGATGGTTGCTGCTATCCATTTAGTTTGCTTGCCTAGTTCTTCATGCAAATCAGCTTTTGTTGCATAGTTTGATTTGATGACAGCGAGATCTACTTTAATGGAATGCACATCTTCTTCTAGTCTTTTCACTCTAGCTTCCATATTTCCACCTCCTCCACCATTGCCATTCTTTAATGATGATTGATTGTTGGGATGATGTCCATCATTTGGTGAAACATTAGACACTAATCTTTTCCCACTAGAAAAATTAACAACGTTAGAGCTTTCAGGATTCATTTCCACTCCCCTTTACGAAATACTCTAAAGCGAGACTCCGTTTTATGAAGCACTTTACTCGGTTCGTCGACGCTAGAAATAGAAATTTTAATAGTATGAACACCTACACTTGCCATTTTGACTGATAGTTCAGCGCGAAGAAATCCTGGGACGTCAACGGGGTCTGCGTCATCATCATTTGCTGTTACAGGTATTTTTACTGGTAATTTATCAGGCGGTTCTTTTAAGATTGTTACGCCACTTTTATCAATGATATCTAATGAAATTAAATATTCTTTTAACTGTTTAAGGCCAACAAAGGCAGCGGCAACCGTTATCTTTGTATCAACGGGTAATTTTTCACACTGAAAGTTAAGAATAGGTCCTTCATTACCATTTGTATCTTGAGCCGCTGGAAAAATGAAAGCTATTTTTTCTTTTCGTTCCATTTTATCTCCTGCATCAAATAATCTGTTGAAAGATACTACATCACTCTTTCCAATGCCTGATCGGAAATCATCCAAATTGTGATGAAGGTGAAAGATTAGATAAAGGGCCGCACCTTGCAGCCTATATAAAAAATATGATCAGCATAACATTTCACAACGTTATGATTTACAGATGAAAATTTTATTGTTACCCTGCTTTACTGCCATGCTTCGCCAACATCTCGGCGAAAATTGCAGCAAAATGTGCCGATTTTGCCTTCAATTCCCGTAGAAAGCGTGAGGCTTCTTCTGCGGGTAAACTGTCAAATAGATCCAGTAATTCCTCCTGCTCCTGGGTCAATTTTCTATAGTTTGAAGGAATTTTTACATTGACTGGATGAATTGAGGTTTTAGGCAGTTGAAACATTTCTTCCGTATTAGGTTCACCAGTTCCGTCTTGCAGCCACTCTAAAGAGCACTTCAAAGCCTTAGACAATTCGAGCAAAAACCTTGGCCTCTTTGTAGCACCACTTTCTAGTTGCTGAATTGACTGTTGTTTAACGCCAGCAAGGGCGGCCAACTCTACTTGAGTTAGGTTTAGTTCAACCCTGCGATTTCTGACGCGCTCTGAAATTGACATATGTACTCCTGTTCTAATCCCTAATTTTCACAAGAAAAGTTGTATTTGACAAACAAGCAAATTTGTTCTTAAATACAAGAAATTTTGTATAGGAGGTACAATGGAGACATTATCGGAACGTATGAAAGCCAGACGTTCAGAAATGAACATGACTCAATCTGAACTTGCCGCAATTGTCGGTATTCGGCAACAAGCGATTCAACAAATAGAATCGGGATTGATTAAGCGCCCCAGATTTATTTTGGAAATCGCCTATGCTCTTAGATGTGATCCATCATGGCTGATTAACGGTAATCACAATACTATTGCATGATCGCGCTATTGCGCAAACTCCTACAATGAATGCTCCGCCCGTGTGGAGAGTCCCTATCAACCACCTATTGGTAGGCTAAACCATAACCAACCCGAAATTATCGGGCAGCCTCGCAAAGAGGACTGGTTCAACTGACCCGAAATAATCAGGGCAATTTCTATCCCTATCTATGATCATCATCTATCTCAGGACAGTTGATACTTTAGGTGTCGCGGAAAAATTTTACGTGACCATCCATCATCTATCTCAGGATAGTTGATGTATCTGTATATTTATTAAACGAAACTAAACATTAGGAATTTTACGTATGGGAATTAAAGATGGGAAAAGAAAACCCCAGTTGCTGTAACAACTGAGGTTCCTGAAATGCAACTTGAGATGTCGATTTAACGACTGAGGGGCAGTATGCAAGTCCCCCTCAAAACAACATTTCTATGGAGAATTATACATGAAAACACAATTTAATCACAGCGCTGTGCATAAAAATAACATGCGTGACAGGTTGGCGCGTTCCGTTACTGAGGATGGAGCGAAAAAGTTACGTGACGCTCTGGAAGACGCCAGATTGCGTCTGGGGCATAGCGAGGAGCTGACCGGAGGGAAGCGGCATGGGTAACGTTGCATACGCCGATTTTGGAGCTAAAAACAGGCAAGAGAGGCCAACAGTGGCGAATCTAGAAGACGGGTTCACCAGGGTAGCTAATGAGCTTCTTGATGCAGTTTTATTATCAGGACTGACTGAAACTCAGTTGTACATTGTGTTGGCTATCTGGAGAAAAACCTACGGGTACAATAAAAAAATGGACTGGATCAGTAATGAGCAGTTCCAGCAAATGACTACCAAAGATAGTACCAAATGCTCTACTGCCAAAAACCAGTTAATCAGGATGAAAGTTCTGATTCAAAGCGGTCGGCAAATTGGTATGAACAAGAACATTTCGGAATGGGAGACGAAGTTTAACGGATTCAGTAAAAGTTTTACCAAATCGGTAAAGAAAAGTTTTACCGAATCAGTAAATCGCTCTTTACCGAATCAGTCAAACACAAAAGACAATATTACAAAAGACAAGAAAGACAATAAAAACATATTGCCCGAACCTGTTCAGGCAGCATGTGAAAAGTTGCCTCATAAGCCAGCCAAACAAGACCAAATCCAATCAGCATTTGAAAATATTTTCTGGCTGGCAGGAATGCGTAAGGTCGGTAAGCCAAAAGCACTATCCTCGTTCAAATCTCAGTTCAAAGCGTGGAGGAAAGAAACGGGAGGGACGCCAGAGCAGTTTGCTGAATTTCTGGTGGCAGATATCCGGCTACGCTTGCAGTCAAGAATATTTGGCTTTGAAAATCTTCACCCCTCTACTTACCTAAACCAGCAGCGCTGGACAGACGAAAAACCAACCACAAATACACCAACTAAACCTACCGTAGGTCAATCAGGGATCACTGTCAGTGAATCGGGACTGGTTTTTCTGGAGTAACCATGAAATCACGAATCAAGACCATGCTCATGTTTGGTTACAACCACGGGCTGATTAGCGCTGATGTGGTTAATTATTGGTTCAAAAAATTAAATTTGAAGGAGGCATGATGACAATTACGGAGCTATCAGATCGTCTTTGGTCTGACGTTGAGCGGGTAGCAAAATATTTACTGCCAAATGGCAAACGTGAAAGCCATGAATGGGTTGCAGGTTCAGTGAATGGTGAGTCAGGCAAGAGTCTGAAAGTGAATCTTACCGGGAAGAAAGTCTGGTCAGATTTTGCTGAGGGAATCGGGGGTGATTTACTGGATTTATGGGTTCAGGTGAGGGATTGCAGTTTGCACCAAGCCATGACCGAAGCCAAACAATTTCTGGGCATTACCGATGATGATCATAACTTCGAAGCCAAGCGCCAGAAGAAATTTAGCCGCCCTAAAACCGAGTCACTAAAAAAGCATATCCGCAAAACAGAAAACTGTTACAGCTACCTTGAATGTAGGGGGATTAGCCGGGCAACAGCCGAAGAGTTCAAGGTGTGTGATGCTGTGATTTGGTCACACGATGAAAACCGGGAGTTACCCGCTATCGCCTTCCCCTACAAACGAGATGGTGAGTTGTTGCAGGTCAAGCGGATCAGCACTGAGCGTCCGAACGGGAAGAAGGTTATTTCCGTTGAAGCGGACTGCGAACCCTGCTTGTTCGGATGGGATACGGTGCCGAAAAATGTCAGAGTCGTCATCCTTTGCGAAGGTGAAATTGACTGTATGAGTTATCACCAGTACGAATTGCCCGCACTTTCTGTCCCGTTCGGCGGTGGCAAAGGTGCCAAGCAGCAATGGATTGAGTTTGAATATCACAACCTCGACCGCTTTGAGGAAATCTGGATCTCGATGGACAGCGACGAGGTAGGACAGGAAGCAGCAAAAGAAATTGCTAATCGATTGGGTGCGCATCGGTGCCGGCTGGTCAAGTTGCCGCACAAAGATATCAACGAGTGTTTGCAAGCCGGAATGACTCAGGACGAGGTAGTTTGCTGTCTTGAAACTGCCGCCTTTTTTGACCCAGAGGAGTTGTACAGTGCCAGAGAGTTCTATCATGACACAGTACAGGCATTCTACGGCAAGGAACAGTATTTATTTCGTAGCCCGTGGGAAACACTGAATCACAGTTTCAGTTTCCGGGAATCAGAATTAACCATACTCAACGGTGTTAATGGTCACGGAAAAAGTGAAATATTGGGGCATGTATTGTGTGAAGCCATGAGACAAGGAACAAGGGCGTGTGTGGCGTCATTCGAATTAAAACCCGCCATATTTCTCAAACGGCTGACTCGTCAGGCTACATGCAATAAGCGACCACCAATGATTGAACTGGAATCTGCCTTTAGTTTTTATGATGACCGACTCTGGATATTCGGACTCACCGGAACCGCAAAAGCAGATCGGCTATTAGATATTTTCCGGTATGCCAACCGTCGCTATGGTATCAATCTATTCATTATCGATAGTCTGATGAAGTGCGGCATTGACGATGATGATTACAACGGGCAGAAGGCGTTTCTTGATTCGCTCTGTGACTTCAAGAATAAAACCAACAGTCATGTGATTCTTGTCACTCATAGCCGCAAAGCCGATAGTGAGGATAAACCTACTGGGAAAATGGATGTTAAAGGCTCTGGTTCAATCACGGATTTGACAGATAACTTATTTATCATCTGGCGCAACAAGCGTAGGGAAAGAGCATTGCAGAAGTTACAAGCCGGGCAATTGCTCAGTGATGAAGAACAGCGTCACACAAACGAGCCGGCTTCAATTCTTTGTCTGGAAAAGCAACGGAACGGTGAAGGATGGGAAGGTAAGATCCCGTTATACCTTGAAGAGCAATCCCACCAATTTCTCATCATGGAAGGCGCAACACCCTATAACTACATCGCCAATATGCCTAATTCTGACTATGACGAAGTTTGGCGCGGCGAGAATGTGACTGAATATTAACCCCACCGTAAGGACTTTTGAGATGAAACTAACTGAGAGCTACACAGTAAACGACAGGTAATAGTGGCATGGAACCAGAGGGCAAATAACGATGAGTAAACTCAAATGCAGACGATGCAGAAAAATGTTAGACCGTTCGGATTTGGTTGCGGTTAGCGGGCGAGGCTCATTTACTGATTATTGCTGCCCTAACTGTGGCTGTAAAACATTTTCGCCTGTCGAGGAGAGTAACGGAGGCTAGATGGAATGTAATTTTCTATTCCATGAATCAACCAAACAGTCCGCATGGCAGCAACTCAAAGAAGTGCTCGCAACAAATCAACCTCATCGCATCATCATCAAACCGTGGAAAAACACCCGATCGCTATCTCAGAACGCAACCATGCATATGTGGTTTGGCGAGATTAGTCATTTTCTGAAATCCAACGGGGCGAAATTCTCACCAGATGAGGTTAAAGAGATGATGAAACATACATTTCTGGGTTACGAGGTTGTGGAGCGGATTGATGCCAGAACGCAGGAACCAGAGCGTGTCAGGACACTACGCCAGACCTCCAAGCTGGATACGGGCGAGATGTTTCGGCTCATGGAGCAAATTGAGCAGTGGGCTATGGACATTGGTTGTTTCGTGACAGCACCCCATGACAGTGATTACATGAAACTCAAACAGGAGGCAGGATGAATGTTAAAAATATTTCTCAGCATCCCAATGAGTTAATTGGTGAGCTTTATGAAGAAAATAACCGATTACGCAAGCAATTATTGATAACCAGACAGAGTTTAATCAGTGCTAACTCACGTTTAGATGCAGCTCAACGTGAATTGAGTTTGCGCAATTTTGATATCAGTTGCATACCACCAATTTCTGTATCACCACAGATTAGACAATGGATGGACGAATATGGCGTGCCGTGGGAAGCGCTATATTGCCAGATCTGCCGCAGTTGGTTTTCTGATTTAGATAGTGCATTCCCATACCATTTGGAAGGATGCAGGTGTAAATGTGATGAGGAGCAAAATCAGTGAGGTTTTTAATATTTATCGGATTTTGGACAGCACTCATGCTGATTATGGGATATTCGTTAGGGGGATAAGGTGGATAAACAGCAATACCAGTCATACCTAGATGGCGTTGATGACGTCATTAGGCGTGAGAGGGATTATAAACGATGGCCGACAATAAAACGTGCGTTCAAATATCTAATGTTGGCGATTTTTGGTGACTCCGGTGCTGTCAGTTATGCCGGATGTGTTTTTTATTTAGGGGCTGTCCTCACATCAATCAAACATGGTGAATTTAAGAAGGAACGGGAGAATGAAAAAGCTGAGACGGAGAAAATGTAAAATCTGTCGGACGTGGTTCCATCCCCAATATGGCAATATTGAGTGGTGCAGCCCGGAACATGGCGCAGAATTAGCAATCAGAAAAAGAAACAGAGATAGGGAGAAAGCTGAACAGAAACGACAACGAGAACGACGACGAAAAGAAGTAGAAGCCCGCGACAAACTCAAAGCCCGCAAACTCTCAGTAAAACCACGCAGTTATTGGATTCAACAAGCTCAGCACTCCGTCAATGCCTATATCAGAGAACGAGACTGCGATTTACCGTGTGTTTCCTGTGGCACGCATACGTCTGCTCAGTGGGATGCAGGCCATTACCGGACAACCGCTGCTGCACCTCAATTGCGGTTTGATGAACGCAATATTCATCGTCAGTGTGTTGTCTGTAATCAGCATAAATCGGGGAATCTGGTTCCGTACAGGGTGGAGCTAATTCGGCGAATCGGTCTGACAGCGGTGGAGGCTATCGAATCCAATCATGATCGGCATCGTTGGACGATTGAGGAATGTAAGGCTATTAGGGATAAATACAGGCAGAAGCTCAAGGAATTACGGGCGCAGGAGGCGGCATGAATATTATCTTCGATGATTTTTATGAAGCTCTGGAGGATGCCAGACATAAAAAAGAAAAGTATGGCAGAGATTACAACATCATCCAGTTCAAAGACCGGGCCATTGTAGTTGGGGAAGTCATGCTCGGCGTCAGGGTTATGTTTAGCACTGCCAATGATAGTTATCACACAGTATTGCCGGGGATAAAATGAACTTAGAATCACTACCAAAATATTTTTCACCTAAAACTGTTCACATTAGTGACTCTCCAGCCGCAACAGCTACTGATGCATTCTCAATTACCGATGTTATGGCCTCGCTAGGATTGGCGTCCGCTCAGGCGAGGTTGGGTATTGAGCTGTTTTTGGCGAAACAGGGGATCAATAAACCCGATGACGCGGTGGAGAGTCTCTACCAGTATGCACTGACGCAGGTTCACAAACACCTTGCAATCGCAAAACTCGATGAGGATATTAGGGTATCCGTACTGCAAATACTCGCAAATTATGCATTTCAGGATTATGCGAGGAGCGCGGCTAGCAAAAAGCCGTGTCCAGATCCAGATTGCGATGGCGGTTTCATCTCGGTACGTAAATTCACGACAAAATTTGGAACAAGAGAAGGGATGCTCGTTGGCTCATTGGCATCACTGGGTCTGAAACCAACGCGATTTGTCACCTCTGCTCGTGAAGTTGAGGAAACCTGTCGCATTGTCTGCAAGACCTGCAATGGTAAGGCGGAGATTAGTCACTCTTGCCGCTGCAATGGTCGTGGTGAAGTTCTGGATAAGAGGCAAACACAGTTGCTCGGCATTCCAACCTATAAAACCTGCCCTAAATGCTCAGGTCGTGGATATTCCAGATTACCCGCTGAGGATGTTAGGAGAGCTATCTGTGATGAGGTAATGGAGTTACCTGAAACGACATGGAGGAGGAACTTCAAGCAGCTCTACGAATCATTGGTAGAGGAATGCTTCAAAGAAGAAGCAAAGGCCGATTCTGTTCTATCAAAACTAACAAAAAGAGAAATTATTTTCACATAAATATTAAATGATAGATAAACAATATTGACAGAGTGGCGAAAATAGCCCATCATTATCTCAACGATGGGTTATTGCCTCTCGTTGAAACAGAATAGAATTCCAAGCCTCGCACTCGCGGGGCTTGCAAAATAGGTCACTGATATTCAGTGGCCTTTTTTATTGCCTGTCAGAAGCGCCATGCCCGGCGTAAACAATCCACAGAGTCTTACAGAAACGATCCTTGGGAAGCACCGATATATTTCGGCGATATCTCTGTGGGCGGTGTTTCTGGGCAACAAGGCTCGTTTCTATAGGTATTTGCCATGAATGAACTGAAACGTTTGAAGGAATTATTCGTTGCTGATGGTGAGCTTGGTGTTCTTGTTGTTAAGGAAGATTTTAATTCATACAAGAAAGGGGATGTTATTTCTGCTGGAATAGCAAAATCAAGATATAAGCTAATAAGGATAAATGGAAGGATTTTATCCCTTCACCGAATTATATGGATGCTCCTGAATGGGCCAATTATTGATGGCTTAGTAATAGATCATATCAACGGCAACACTAGAGATAACAGGATTTGTAATCTTCGAGCTTGCAGCCAAGAAGAAAACTTAAGAAACAGAAAGACGCACTCCAATAATCAGTGTGGTCTAAAAGGTGTTTATTTTGATGGTTCAAGGGTACGCCCTAGTCAATGGAGGGCGCAAATACGACATCAAGGTAGGAAGATATATCTAGGGCGATTCCCCACAAAAGAACAGGCTCACTCAGCTTATATCAGAGCAGCAAAAAAACTTCATGGTGAATTTTCCCGCGATATATAATTTCGTATCTACCAGTAGTCAACTCTGAGTTTACAACTCAACTACTGAAAAATTTGCAGTAGTTCAAAATCCCGCAAGAGTCGGGATGTTTAGAGGACTATTTCAATTCCCCCGAATTCGAGGGAATTACGATTCACTTAACCTTACAGGTGAGCGAATATCGGCTTGATTTCAGGGCGTTGCTGTTGTGAAGCCTGCCACAACTCATATTGGGACTGCATATTGGTCCACATTTCAGCACTGGTTCCCAATGCCGCTTCTAAACGGAGTGCCATATCTGCTGATATGCCCGTGTTACCATTTAAAATACGGGATAAAGCCACACGGGTTACACCCAGTGCTTTTGCTGCTTCGGTAACAGATATATCGCCTAAATATTCACGCAAAACAATTCCGGGATGTGCAGGGTTATGCATTCTGTTCATAGTGTTATTCCTCAGTGATAATCGTGATAATTAACCAAAATGACATCTTCGCCTTCAAAGCGAAATGTCAGCCGCCAGTTTCCATTAACAGAAATAGCCCAGTGACCTTTTAAATCAGCGCCCTTTAATGGATGTAATTTCCAACCGGGAGCGTTCATGTCATCGGGTTTTTTAGCGGTGTTCAACGCGGTTAATTGAATATTCAGTTTTACAGCGTGATTTGCTTGAATGCCGGCTGTAGAACCTGTTTTAAAGAATTTTTCCAAACCTTTATGCTTAAAACTTTTGATCATTGTGCATCACCGCTGTAAACTGTATAGCATCAGTATACATTAAATGTGTGCAGTGTCAACCAAATTCGCCACCGCAATCACTCACAGAACCTCAGTATCGCTATTGCGGTTGGCAACCTATTAACTCACTAGAGAGGTGAATGATGGAATTATCCTTTGAAGTTGGTATGCCAACAACAGCGACTAGCTTTATGTTTGCTGATTGTAGTAGTGGTATCGAAAATGGC
>NZ_JADEUG010000016.1 GCF_015163665.1 Xenorhabdus sp. BG5
CTCAGGATAAAAACGTTTTGTTTGCGCTGGCCGAGGGAATCATCCAGATGGAGAACGGCAAACAGCCTTATTCCGATGATATTTTCGAACGGGCGTTTGAGATGCTATGAGTAATTACCAAAAATTAGTCCGGTGTAATAACTGCCACAAGATACGTACTGATGCTCCGTTTGGTGCTGGTTTTGAAAATCGCCGCCAGCTGGGTAAATTTTGTGGACATTGTGGCGAGTTTGCAGGGTATTACGATACGGTTGAAACATGGATATCTACTACTAAATGGTGGAACCCTCGATCGTGGGGAAATGGGTATTGGGTGAAGAAAGATGAAGCTCAATAGCCAATACCTCACTTTCGGTGTTATGGGGCTGCTCGCTGGCGCACTCTGGTTCTATTACGGTTCGTATCAGGACAAAGCCGAAGAATACCGTAGGTTAAACCTACAGTATAACGAACAGGTCGCCATTAACACCACCCAGCAAGCGCGAATCCAGCATCTCGCAGAACTGGACACCCAACACACGCAGGAACTCGCCCATGCCAAGACTGAAATCGATACTTTGCGCGCTGATGTTGCCGCTGGTCGTCGCAAGCTGCGCATCAAGGCCACCTGTCCTGTGTCTGAAACCCCAGCCTCCCGCGGCGTGGTCGATGCAGGAACCCCACAACTTACCGAACCAGCTCGACAAGATTATTACCGCCTCAGAGAAATGATGGCGGAGAACGAACGACAGACGAAGTACTTGCAGGATTACATTAAAACTGAATGTTATAAGGTGACAAAATGAGTAATCAACAAACGCTACAGCCACATCAACAACGTGTTATTGACGAATTAGCAGAGCTTTATGGGAAAATCGAAAGTCTCTCATCCTTTATAGGGGACTCCAGTTATAGAATTCTGGATGAAATTGATAGACAGTTGTTGGACATGCAGCTTTCTGTGATGAAGTCATATTCTAAGATTTTACATACACGTGTTAGTCGGTTCTGATTATCACCACCTCAGAGCAAATGATACTGAGGTGGCGGGAGTGATAACAAAAATCGAGGTATTAGCCTCGCCAAGTTAATGATCATCTAACCTTACGGTATGGGTAAACATTTTTGATGTATTGGTGGAAGTACTTTCCTTTGGAGGAAGCGCTTATCAATCCTTGATGTACATTGGCTGGAACACCATCGTATTGATATATTCCTCCACTATGAAAAGCTATTTCCAATGTTCTCGTGACTTGGTCATAACCAACAGAATGAAGGTTTGAAGATGAAACAGATACACGATTCAATTTCTAAATCTCCTTTATACGGGAAAAGTCCCGAGGAGATATTGGAATACTTTAAGAAATATAACTTTGTGGACGATCACGGGCATCGCCTTGAGATGTGCCAAGATTTCATTGATTTGATCAATATCACAGCAAGCAAAGAATAAGTATTTATCAATTTAAAGAAATTAACACGCTAAGCCATCACATCCCGTGGTGGTTTTTTTATTTCTGCGTCCATTCCCTGAGTGGCTACAGAAATAACCCATGCTGCCACCCGTTCCCATCGCGTACCCAACGCACACGGGATGGTGGCATTTTTTATATCTGCATTTCACTGCGCACCGAAAGCGCCAATCTAAACATCGAACCCCTATTTAGGAATGAGCCTTTGAGGAGTCAGCTTGCTGATGCTCTTCGATGGGCTGATTTCCTATTTCGGCAAAGGTTCATTACCTAAGTAAGGATAAGCATCGTGAGTACAGCATTAACTTTCAAAGAACATGAAATCGTTCCGTTTGATAATGGCGACGGGAAAATTTGGTTTACAGGTGAGCAGTTAGCCAAATTACTTGGCTATACCGATATGAAGCAAGTGAACAAGATTTATCAGCGTCACAAAGACTCGCCCGAATATGGGATTATATAAATCCAACCAGTTATTTATTCTGAATAAGGAAAGGAAATGAGACAACAAACAAATCAGGTTGGTTGCCCTAGCAAGCTGAATGATGAGCTAATCGCTAAGTCAAAGACATATCTGTATGGCGGTTACACTGAACATGAAGCTGTCATTCCCAGCGTGGCAGGATTAGCCTGTTTTTTAGGTATCGCCCGATCCACTGTCTACGAGTACGCAAAGCTCAATTCTGAATTTTCGGACACGTTAGAAGGGATTTTGGCGCTACAGGAAAGCAGGTTGATTAATAAAGGCCTGTCGGGTGATTTCAACGCGACTATTACTAAATTGATGCTGGCTAATCACGGTTACTCTGATAAGCAGGAAATCGATCACCGTTCCCCTGACGGCTCCATGACGCCTAACAATATCGACCTCAGTCACCTGACTTTCGAGCAACTGATGGAACTGAGAAAAAATCGTGAAAGTAGCCCTATTTAACATAATGGTTCTTAGGCGAACACCCGATTTCAAGCTCAGTCAAATTTGCTATCCAAACGATTAAAAATAGCCATCTTCTGCCTGATTTTGCGGCTTTTATTTGTTATTAATTTGTTATCAAAAACACGAAAATCATTTCGATGTGATTTTGGTGTGAAACACTTATTTCTCTCACTTTTGGTGCTGACATGGATATTGATAATGCAATGTTGGATGAGGCTATCGAGAGGGAGATTGCGCGACGCAGTTTGCATGAGTTCATCCAGTACATAAATCCTGAGTATATTACCAGTGATTTCTCACGACAGGTTTGTGCGGCATTAGACGAATTTTTACTCGATATGATGGCTGGTAAGCGCCCGATTCTAATATTAGGTGCGCCACCTCAGCACGGGAAGTCAGATATTGTTTCGCGCTATCTACCTGCCTACTTTTTCGGTAAATATCCCGATAAACGTGTGGCCGGATTGTCATACGGTAAAGATCTGGCCTCTGACATGAACCGTGATGTACAGCGCATCATGATGAGTGAGGAATATCGCAATCTGTTTCCTGCATCGTCATTAAACCCAAAACGGGTTGTGACCGTTGAGATAATGGCTAAGCGTAATAGCGAAACTTTCGAGATTGTGGGTAATAAAGGATCTTATATTGCGGCGGGTGTTGGAGGGCCATTAACAGGTAAGAAAGTAGACTTGGGTATTATTGATGACCCGATTAAAAACTCTCAAGAAGCTTTAAGCCCAACAACCAAAAATGCCATTTGGAACTGGTATGTGTCCACCTTCAAAACCCGGCTGTCAAAAAACAGCGGCGAGATTATCATGGCGACTCGCTGGGCGACGGACGACCTATCCGGTAAGGTAATTGAGAAAACTCCAAAAGCGAAAGTACTAGCGTTTCCTGCAATCAACGAGCAGGGTGAGGCACTGGTGCCTGAGTTACACCCCATTGAGAAGTTATTGGAAACTAAGGGCATTTTGGGGGATTACTTCTGGTCAGCCATGTATCAGCAATCACCTAAGCCTGGTGACGGTCAAATCTTCCATGAAGAGTTCGTGCGTTATTACTTACCAAAAGACTTACCGACTAAGTTTGATAGGGTTATCCATAGCTGGGATATGACATTCAAAGATAGTGATGGTACGGATTTTGTGGTTGGTCAAGTTTGGGGTAAGAAAGATGCGAATGCTTACCTGCTTTATCAAATTCGTAAGCGCATGAGTTTTACCAAAACGAAAGAAGCAGTGAAGTTGCTAGCGGAAAAATTCCCAGAAGGAAGACGCAAGCTGGTGGAAGATAAAGCCAACGGCCCAGCCGTGATTGATTCACTGAAATCAACTGTATCAGGACTAGTACCTGTCGAACCAGACGGTAGCAAAATTGCACGTGCTCATGCCTGTACAGCTGAATGGGAAGCAGGGAACGTGTGGTTACCACATAAGGACATTGCGCCGTGGGTTGTTGAAACCGTGGAAGAGATTACAACATTCCCATTTGCAGGGCATGACGACACCGTGGATGCCATGACGCAAGCACTACGTGATTTATATCAAAAAAGACGGGGTATCAGTATGAACCCAGACATTGTTAATCAGGCCATGCGCCATTCACGCACTATTCGTCGGTAAATAACATTATGGCAAGAAAACAAAAACGCCAGGCCACAAAGCCACGGCGAGGATTAGCTTTGTCTAAATCACTTCTGGAAAGATTAGAGGACGGGCAGTACATCCCAACCTATGAAGAAGTCAAAGATATTTACGGTCCGGCAAAAACATTAGGTACGCCAAAAGAGGTAACTTTGGCTATGGACGCCTCATTAAGTTCTGCCGGAGCGTATACCCTAATTCAACACGCATGGGAGCATGGTCAGGGTTATGCATTAGGACCATCATTTATGGGTTACGCTGCTTTGTCATCTCTCACGCAGAACGGTTTGATCCGAGCCTGTATTGAAACTGTGGTCGATGATATGACACGGGAATGGATAGACATCAAAGCGGTAGAAAATGAGGGTCAGGACGACAGCGCCGAAGACAAAAAGGTGATCGAAGACGCTCTGATTGATTTTAGAGTCAAAGATATTTTCCACAAGGCGGCTGAATATAACGGTTATTTCGGCGGCTGCTTAATATTCATTGATACGGGCGCTACAGATAATCAATTACTGGTGCCGCTGGATATCTCAGAAAAATCGGCAGAACTGAAAAATTTCAAACGCTTCGTGCTGGTGGAACCTATCAATATCTTTCCGGGCAGATATGAAAGCACCGACCCGCTAAGTCCCCGATATTTTAACCCGGACACATGGTGGATTTTAGGTAAAGAGGTTCACGCATCACGCTTGATTCGTATTTGTGGTAATGAGGTTCCTATCTTGCTGAAACCCTCATACAACTTTATGGGAATGCCACAGGCGCAGTTACTGTATGACTATGTAATCCATTTTCAGGACAGTCGCACTTCTGCCGCACGGTTACTGGAGAAATTTTCTCTAACAGCGCTTAAAACTGACATGGAAGACATTTTAACCAATCCAAATGCAACCAGAGCACTAGATGGACGGCTGGCTTATTTGGCCTCCGTTCGCTCAAACGATGGCATTTTGGCTATTGATAAGGAGATGGAAGATATCGTTAAGCTCGAAACACCGCTATCTGGAGTGACCGATATCGTTCGTCAGATGCTGGAATTGATAGTTGTTATTAACCGCACTCCAGCGGTCAAATCACTAGGCATTTCACCCAGCGGATTCAATGCCACTGGAGACAGTGATATTCGCAACTATAACGATCACGTTAAGAGCCAGCAGGAGAAAGTTTTTCGCGCAGGGCTGCAAAAAGTGTTGGATATTACCCAAATAGTCACTCTAGGTCGGTTAAACCAGTCTGTCACCTTCGATTTTGTCGATTTGAATAAGGACGATGCCAAGGCCGCCGCAGAAACCCAGAAAACAAAGACTGACCGGGATGTGGCACTGATTGATACCGGCGTGATTTCAGAACAAGAGGTCAGGCAGCGTCTCTCTGCCGATCCGGACAGTGATTATTTCGGTATTAATGCCAGCGAAGTGCCAGAGGTGCATTATGAGGAAGCAGAAAACCAAAACGGGCCGATCTACACGCCCTAACGCGGGACTGGAGCAGGAATATTATCGCCGGATGCAGAAATTAATTCAGGAGATGGTGGATTCGGTTGATTACTGGATATCTGCGGAATACAAACGCCAGCAGCCAAATATTGTTGGTGATGCCTCACCTGCCAAGGTATTAACAGAAAAACTTTTTTCGATCAAAGCACGATGGACAACGAAGTTTGGTCGAATGGCGGAATCCATCGCTATTTGGTTTGTTAATCGCGCTAATACCTATGCCTCTAATTCAGTTAAAAACAAACTGAGAGCGGAGAGTATCACCGTTAATATGCGCGTCACACCCGCTGTACAGAATGTTTTAGACAGCTTGTATGAGCAACAGATAAGTCTGATTAAATCCATTCCTGAGCAATATCTAACTCAGGTTCAAACACTGGTACAGCAGAGTGTGGTTAATGGGCGAGATATCGGATTCCTGAAAGAAGAACTGAAAAAGCGCTATGGCGTGACGGAGAACCGAGCCAAAACCATTGCCCGTGACCAGAACGCCAAGGCAACCAACGCCATTGCGCGGGAGCGCTGCAAATCATCGGGGATTACTGAGGGAATTTGGATACACCGCGCGGGTGGCAGCAAAACCTACCGTGAGTCGCACATTAAGATGAACGGTCAGCGCTTTAATCTTAGCGAGGGCTGTTATGACTCACATGTGCAACGGCATATCCATCCCGGAGAATTAATCAACTGTAAATGCGATTTCCGCCCTGTTATTCCCCCAATAGGAAGTTCTTAACTTATGCCTAAAGAAACAAATTCGGTCATTTTTGATGAGGGGAGCCGACGACGCGTTGATGAAAACGGCTACCTCCACGTCTCACAAACGCACCTCACTAAAGAGCAAGTTGTACCCTATATCGGTCGAGAGATTCCCGGCTGGGAAAATCTGGAGTTAGAGCCAGATCGACTTTATTACGGTTACCGTCCTGCCGATGAATTAGAAAAATCCAAATCAACTTTTAATGGCGTCCCTCTACTCTATATCCATAAACAGGATAGCGCCGAGCAACCATTAAAAGAGCTACGGGTGGGTTCTATCGGCACAACGCCTGTATGGGAGTCGCCCTATCTAGATAACGCATTAACCGTAACTGACCAGATGGCGATTGATGCCATTCAGGATGGTTCACTAAAAGAACTCAGTTGCGGCTATTTTTTTGAACCTGATTTTACATCAGGAGAATTTAACGGTGCTACTTATGACTTCGTGATGCGCAATCTTCGCGGAAATCATGTTGCACTGGTTAAAGAAGGTCGGGCTGGTCCCGATGTGTATGTACATGACGGACTACCGTCTCAATTGCAGGAACACGTGATGTCACAGGAAAATACAGCACCGAACAGTGCAGAAAATAACGACGTTATCACACAGGATAACCCGAACGCGACTCAGTCAACTGAAAACCAGAATCCGACTGAGTTTGTGATAGATAACGATGCCGTAAAAGAAAGAATGACGAGTTTAGGGTTGGCAACGGATGATGATGCCGCTGTGCAAACTTTTATCAGTGGGATGCAATTTGCCCATGAGTTAACGGGGAATGACCCAGCTTCCTCTCCTGTTGGGGATAACGGAGATGTGAAAGAAACGCCTAAAACCGTAGGTGATAATCTGTCCGGGGAAAATACAGGCGAACCCAAAAAGGAGACTCCCGCCATGGATCACAAACCAACTATTACGATGGATGCTAACGCCATTCGTCAACAAGCCTTTGAACAGACCAGAACACATTTCCGCGCGCTCAACGAGGCCGGGCAAAAAGTCCGTTCGCTGGTGGGTGAGCTGGATATCATGGCCTTTGACAGTGCCGAAGCGATTTATGCTCACGCATTGAAACATAAGGGTTATGACCCCCAAAAGTACGACAAAACCGCCTATAAAGGCATGGTGGATATCTTAGCAGCGCAAAAGCCCTCACCATTTGCTCAACATATGGCGATGGATGCGGCGCCCGGCAGTCTGGAAGGTCAGTTTGCAGGCTTGAAAAATATCAAAATTTAAGAGGTAATTATGGCATTACAAAAACAGGTTGGCCTGTACTACGCACCCGCCGTGCCCGGTGACAGAGCCACACAGAACCCGGTGATTTACACACAGGGAAATCCGCGCACAGAAGGTGATATCACCGTCGGGCATTTTGTCTTTGCAGGTATGGATCCGTTCAGGCAGGTAAAAGCCTCAACAACGGGTAAAGATGCACCGGTGGGTTTTGTGGAACGCATACTGGCGTACTACAACTATAACCTGATATCGCCGGGCACGATGGAAATTCCCGATCAAACGGATGTCACTGTTGCGGTACGGGGTGACTTTTGGTGTGCGCCAGTCAATCAGAGCGTATCTATTGGTCAGGCCGTGTTTGCTTCCACAGCAGATGGCAGCATTCAAACCGCCGATGCCAAAGCGACCGTTGACGGTCATGTCAAAACTGACTGGACAGTCAAATATTACGACCCCGACAGCAACCTTGCCATCATCTCGAATTGGCACACTGCCTAATCCCTGACTGACATTATTATTTACGCATGACAACACACTGCAATATCGGGTGGGCTTTGTCATGCGTGTACGGAGAACAGAATGAGTAACCCTTCTTTTGAACAGGTCAAACAATACGGCATTATTTTTAATGGTGCCCGTCACTGGATCACACCCGGCAGTATTCCGCGATTAGCTCAGGATGCGGCATTAATCACTTCGCCGAACTCGACGGTTCCGGCTGAATTACTGGCTTACGTTGATCCGACCATTATCGAAATTCTAACCGCGATACGTAACGCCCGCGAGGTGTTCAGCGAAGAGAAACGTGGAGACTGGTCTACGCCGTATATGAAATGGCGCGCCAATGAAGTTACAGGTAATACAGCGGCTTACTCGGATTTCGGTCATGCCGGTCAATCGGGCACAAACTATGAATGGCATACACGCGAGCAGTATCGCTTTCAGACCGTAACCCAGTACGGCGATTTAGAGGCGGATATGGCCTCTGACGCCAAAATCAATCTGGCGGCGGATAAACAACGCGCTGCTGCGACGATTATTGATATCGATAGCAACAAGTTCTATCTGTTAGGTGTGCAGGGTCGTGAAATTTATGGCTTACTGAATGACCCGAATTTAAATCCCGCTATCGCTGCCGCGCCTGCGGGCGAAAAAAGCTCAACTAAATGGGTAAATAAAACCACACAACAGCGTTACCGGGACATCCTGAACCTGTTTGCCCGTCTGGTCAGCCAAACACAAGGTCTGGTATCAGAGCGTGATGAACTGATTTTGACTATTTCACCATCTGCCCGCGTATTGCTGGGTGATGCGACTGATTTCAACGTCTCCGTGATGAAAATGCTGGAAACTTATTTCAGCAATCTCAAACTGGTCAGTCTGCCTCAATTGAGCGGGCCGAGTGGCGAAACCATGCAATTGATCGCACCCAAAGTGGCAGGTATGGAAACTGGATTGCTGGGCTTCGGTGAAAAAATGCGAGCAGGTCGTATCGTGCCTGATTTGTCTTCTTTCTCGCAGAAATTCACTGCAACAACTTACGGTGCAGTCATTCGAATTCCTGCCGCAATCGCCCAAATGACGGGTATTTAAACCTCACAACAACTCAAATTAATGGTCTCTCAGGAGGCCATTTTTTATTTCGGAGAAACATAGTATGTCAAAAGGAAAAACCATTAACGTTAACGTCCGCCTGAATCACCCGCATGGTATTGAGTTCCCGATGCCGGATGGTACTAGCGTAGTGCTGAGAGGAAACGCCTTTTATCTCTTCGGGCAGGAAAAAGGCAAATTGCCAGTTGGCCTGTATGGAGAGACGATCGTAGACGCGGATAAATGGGATTACATCTTAAAAACCTATGGTGAGATGGAGATTTTCAAAAATAACCTCTGCGTTTGGGACGAGAAAGAGGCCGGCGCCAAAGACAAAGCCAGTGAGAAAAAAGAACTGCGCCACGGTCGTGAGCCAGTAGATACTAGCAAAACGACCACAGAGCCTGCGAAGGAGAGCTTCTGATGGCTGTCGTTACATTCGACAGTGGCGAGTTCCTGAAATTGTATCCTCGATTTGCCGGCGTTCTGACGGACGGGCAATTACAACAGACGTTTGATGTAGCCTGTTTGCTACTAGATAACTCCGACAATTCGATTGTTCCCTATGAGCCCAATGGCATACAGGAACGAAAGACGTTGTTGTACCTGCTGACCTGCCATATTGCGACAGTAACGTTATGGGGAAACAACGATCGGGCGGGGCCAGCATCCAGCGCAACCGAGGGTTCAGTCAGTGTCTCGTTTGCAGTTCCTGACGCTGCCAATGCTTCGTGGTTTACGCTCACCCCTTGCGGGCAGATGTACCGGCAGGCAACCCGCAAATATGTTGTGGGTGGGCGTTATTCGGCGGTGAAACATTATCATCCGTGGGGGTAAATCATGGCTATCAAAGGTGGAGATAAACTCAGAGCTGCACTGGAGCGGATCGCCAATACACAAACAATTCAGGTGAATGCGGGAATACTGGCAGGCGCAACCAATGAGGATACGGGCGAACCAATCGCTCCCTATGCCGCCGCGAATGAATTCGGTACGAAAAATATTCCGCCTCGCCCTTTTATGCGTAGCACCATTGCGAATAAATCCAACGAATGGTCACAACTTCTTGCCAGTCAACTTCATGGCAGAATGCAGGATGGCAATATAGAGGCTGCGTTTGATGTGGTAGGGAAAGAAATGGCGTTAGATATCAAAGACAGTATCGAACATTCATTACCACCGCCGAATGCCCCAGAAACCATTGCCAGAAAAAGAAAGAAAGGAATAGCTGAACCCGAAAAAACGCTGGTGGATACTGGCAGTATGCAGCGGGCTGTTGATTATGAAGTGATTAAGGGTGAGAAATGATTAATGTCAGAAACATCGCCAACAACCTAATCACCACGGTTAACTCCAATATCAATGCTGTTCTGCTAGTGAATGATGGCTATACGGTCACTGATTCCGGCAGGCAGATCCCCAAATATTCCGAGCATGAAATCACTGTACAGCTACAAAGCCTCAGTACACAGGATTTAGAACATCTGGGCGTCATCAACCAGCAGGGACAGCTCATCTACGCCTACGCCAGAGGTCAAATCTCAGCAATTAGACGAACCAAGCAAAAAGGGTCAGACCGAATGAAATTTGCGGCTTATGGTGAAGATGAAGTATCCGAGTGGAATGTGACACAGGTCATCGAGTCCTACCCTGCGTGGGTTAAGGTGTTGCTATGGCGACAATAACAGTAACTCACGATGATTTATTCATTGAGGTTAGAAAATATCTCATTGAACTATTTCAGTGTGACGTTACTCAGGGGTATCAAAATGATGTTCCTGCTCCTGAAAACGGCGTTGTAATGCATGTTCTGTTTGAGCGAGATATTGATTACATCGTCAATTATTACCATCACGAATCATCAGAGATTACGGCACAACGCTCTGTAGAACTGACGATGCAATTAGATTTTTACGGTGATGACGCTGATTCACGGGCGCGGGTGGTAGCGAACCTGTGGCAGTCGAGTTATACCACGGCTCGATTCAAAAAATGTCAGCCGCTCTACAGTGAGCAACCCCGCAAAATGGTTCTGGTGAACGAAGCTAACCAGTACGAAAACCGCGTGATGCTCGAAATCAAACTGCAATATAACCCTGAAATTACCTACTCAGTCGATAGCACCGACTCATTCTCTATTGATCTCAATTCCATTTAAGGTGAATACCTATGAATACAATTCCGGCGAGTGACATTGTCAGCGTCTTGCCCGGTGTCGTTGGCACGGGCGGAAATCCCCTGGCATTGAACGCTCTTTTTATTACCAAAAGCACACCGAGCGCCATGTTAGGTGTGAAAGCATTCGGCAGCGCCGAACAGGTCTCAGAAATCTTCGGAACGAAATCCAAGGAATACGAAGCCGCTCAGGTTTATTTTGCTGGATTCGTTGGCTCAACAACTCGCCCAGAAACGCTGTATATTGCGTCAATGGTGACAACCAATCAGGCAGCTAAGTTGGTAGGTAGCAAAGTGCCAATCAGGGATTTTAACCATATCCCACAGGGGTTGGAGCTGGATATTGACGGGAAACGTCAGGTAGTCATTATCACGCCAGCCGAAATTAAATCCTATTCCGCATTGGCCGAGGCTGTATCAGTGTCACTAGCCAACGCCGGCATATGCAAATATGACGTTACCAGCCGTACATTCGCCATTGAAGGCGCAAAAAAAGGTGCTGGTGGGACTATCAGTTTCGGCTCTGGTGATTTAGCTGAATACATGGGGCTGACAGAAGAAGCGGGCGCGCAGAAAAACGACGGTATCAACGCTGACACTATCGACGAGCTGATGCCGCGCATTACCAAATCAGTGACTAATTTTGTTTCCATCATGGCGATTGGTGATGATTTTAGCTCCGACGAGAAATTGGCTATATCCAAATGGGTGACATTGCAAAATGATCGTTATGTGCATGTGCTGTATTCCAGTGGTGAGCAAGTAGCACTGGAGGCGATTTCTGGCGCGATTATTGAATCCGATATTGGCGGAACGTGTCTGATGTACGGCGACCACACGCACGGCGCATTTGCCTGTACCTATGCGGCATCATTGAATTTCAATGAGCTGAACGGTCGAGCAACATTTGCATTCCGCCGTCAGGAGGGGCTGAAACCCACCGTGACTGATAAGGCGCTGGCAGATGAGCTACTGCGATTGAGATTCAATTTTTACGGTGCTTACGGCACGGCAAACGACCGGTTCATATTCGTTAATCAGGGTTCAGTTTCCGGCAAATTCAAATGGATGGACAGCTACGTCAATCAGGTATTCCTGAATAGCCAGCTGCAATTGGCATTAATGACGATGCTCACCAGTTTCAAGAGCATTCCCTATAACGAAACCGGGAAAGCGATTCATCGGGCAGCTCTCAAAGACCCTATCGACCAAATGTTACGGTTTGGCGGTATTCAGCGCAGTGTCGTTTTGTCTGAACAACAGAAAAAACAGATTAACGTCGAGGCAGGTTTTGATGCAGCGGCTCAGATTCAGACTGAGGGGTGGTGTGTGGTCATTGATGATACTCCCGCACAGACTCGCGGACTACGTAAATCCATGCCATTGAAATTCTGGTATGCCGATGGTGGCAGTGTCCAGAAGGTCGAGCTTCCATCTATTAACGTCCAGTAAGGAACAATTATGACAATGGGACATAACCCAAACACAATTACCTCAGCAAATGCTGTGTTAATGCTGAGATGTAAAGGGGTGTACGACGATTACGTCCAGATTCAAGGCTTTCAGGCGGATAATGCGTGGGAGTTCGGTGAGGTCACTCTCGGGGAAACCCGTATTGGGGTGGATGGGAAACAGTCTGTTGGCTACGTCCCCCATGAAACACAATGGACATTATATCTGGAGGCGAATAGTCCCTCTACTCAGGTGTTAGAGAATATCAGAAAAGACTTTAACAGCAAGAAGGAAGCACGATTTATCGACATCGTGGTGGAAATCCCTTCGATCAAAAAACGCTACTCTGGTACGGGTGGGTTAATCAGTATGACAGGTGGTGCTAGCGGTAAAAAACTACTGGACGGAACCAGCTACAAATTCAACATGATCACTAACGGCGCTGAGGAAATCGCATAATGTCTAATCTGAAATCTAAAACAATCACTATCGAATCAGGCCGTGATGCCGGTAAAATGTTTGTTATCACTGAAATGCCGATTGTTAAGGCCGATGATTGGGCGATGAGAGCATTATTCACGATTGCCAATGGTGGTATCGATATTGGCGATTTACGCCCATCAATGGGAATGATGGCAATAGCACAGGTGGCCATTAAGGCGTTGTCCAACATTCGGGCGGAAGATGGTATTCCGCTGTTGAACGAATTGCTCGACTGCGTGCAAATTGTTCCGTCTGGTGGTAATGCCCGCGCTATCGAGTTCAATTCTGATATCAGGGATGTTAAGACCATGTTCCTATTGCGAAAGGAGGCGCTGGCTATCCACATTGATTTTTTAACTCAAGGCGCTGGCTCAGACTCGAAAAATTGAGGGCGGGTCTGCCGCTGAAATCTGGCGTGATGGCTGAGACAAATAACGTCTCCAGCATTGTGTATCAGGTCGTTACATCTGGATATGCCTCCTACCACGAACTTTCTACGATATACGGCCTCGAATCAGCGCTGAATATGCTAGAAATTCATCAGGTCAGTGAATACAACAAGCGGTTGATAGAGGAGCTGAGTAAGTCTGATTAATTTACTCAACCCTCTAAGTGGCTATAATCAAATCAAACCCACTATTACATGAGGTGACCGATGTTAAAGCAAATTGGCGCCGCTTTATTGTTGTTCCCATGTGTGTTGCTGGCGGATAGCGGAATTTCCACCAGCGATGATGGTCAGCTCTATATTGATGACGGGAATTATTTCTGTGAAATTTATCCTGCTTATATCTTCAAGGAAGTCAAAAGTCGTAAAGGCTTCCCTGTCGGGTATTTTCCGAAAGCTATGTTGAATGTAACCACGAATGGCAAAAATAAAGACATTGGTGTTGATCTCTACCCGAACATGCCAATGGATGTGAGGCCGTCCGGCTCATGGGGCTATTTCAGCGCTACGCTGAGGGCTAATTCACAAAGCAATACCGAAGTTTCCTATCAGGCCATTAGAGATAACAATAACTTTTCCTACCTTATCGGTACTAAGAACACAGGCATTATCGCCGCCATCAGTAGCAGCGATGCGTTTAGCCCTGTGAATGCGGTGCTTGGCCGGTGTAATCGGATGAATTAATAACTGGAGAAAATAATGAAATTTGAAAATTTAGAACCTGATGTGAGAACAGCAGCGATTGAGGTGTATAAAACCATTGTTATTCGTGAAGCAGGTTTAGTTGATAATGAATATAGCGAGTCACAAACAGCCAGACTGGAAAATCTGGCTGAAAGTATAGTTAAGGGATTTTCAAGACTTTGTGATTCAAATTGCACACAAGGCAGAGTAGGTTCATCAATCAGAGAATGATAACCACGCTTCCCAATCCCCTGTTAAAGCACAGACTATAATGTCTGGGGAACCGTTTGATAATGGACTCGCAATCTTACTAACCTTAGAGCATAACTTTTTCGCACTGAGATTAGATTCTCCTTGGTAGGTTCCTTGGGGCAATTTTAGCTGCTTGTGAGTATCGCTTAATATAGTTTTATGCAAACCGATAAGGTTCATTCCTTCATGCAGCGCTTCGTATTCGTTACTCTCAGCGCCGTGTAGTTCAACTCTGACCATATATCTTGTCATGCTTTTATTCCTTGTTTTGTTTGAGGAATAAGCAACCTATCAGCTTCCTTTAATTGCGGGAAGTTAGAACCACCTCGCCTGATGTGGCTAAAAGCAGGCTAATTCACGCCGCCTTGAGCGGTTTTTTATTACCCAATGTTTCTAATGAAAGGTATAGTTTATGAGTAACTTAATAATGAACAAGGATTATACATTTATGTCTGAAATTGATTTTGAAGCATTGGGCCGTTGCCATCATCTAAAAGGGAAGATAAATGATACTTGTCACAAGAGGGATGGAGCCTTTCGAGATATAAAAAATAAATATCACGCTGGCTCGAATCCGTTCGACGCAGTATATGAAATCGATATGGCGTTTTTTCACCAAAAATTCAAAGAGCTGGATGAGGCGAACACTGAGCTGACTATTCTGGTAAACGAATACAATCAGTGGGCGGGTAAGGCTGGTGAACGCCCCATTAGGTGGATTAAAAGCAACTAACCCTAACTCATCATATAGTCAGGTCGCTTGAGCGGCCTTTTTTACGCCCAAAGGAGAGCGAATGGCTACTCTCGTTGATACCCTGCTCGTTGCACTCAAGCTGGATATGTCAGGTTTTGCAAACGATGCAAATAAAGCAATAAAAGCCCTTGATGATCTGGATAAGAAAGCTGACGGCGCATCTGCTTCTGTGGTCTCAATGTCCGATGGCACTAATAAAGCCGCGAATAACACCAGAAATTTAAATCAGTCCAATCAATCTCTGGTTAAATCGACTGAAACTGTCGGTAAAACCACTAAAAATACATCTAATGTGGTGTTGAGTTTTTCAGACAAGCTCGGCGAGGCTTCTGATAAAACTCAGGATATGAGCAAATCCGTTAACGGTGCCGTCAAAGCGCTGGCGGGATTATTCACGACGATTTTCGTTTCCAGTGGATTAGCGAAACTGGTTAGCGAAATATCTAGCTCAAACGACCAACTCCACTTCCTGAGTAAAAATTTAGGAATGAACGCGGACACCATCAAAAAGTGGCAGAACGTCGCTGAAATGTCAGGTGGTAGCGCCGATGGTATGGCGGCCACAATGTCCAGTCTCAATAAATCACTGTGGGATTTGGTGACTGTGGGTGATGCGTCTATCCTGCCTTTCTTTGAAGCGCTTGGTGTCGGAGTTGTGGATTCGCAAGGGAAGATCCGAAATTTAGACGATATCCTGTTGGATATGGCGGACAGTATGTCCCAGATGCAGCGCCCGCAAGCTTATAATATCGGTAAGCATTTAGGCATGGATGACGGCACGATTAATACCCTGTTAGAAGGCCGTGAAGCCATTCAGAAAAAGCTGGATGCACAGAAAAACCTCGTCATCTCCACTAAAGAGGAGCTGGAATTAAACCGCCAGCTCAGGGAACAAAACTCAGTCCTCAGCCAGCAATGGGAGGGGCTGAAAACCATTGTAGCCAACTATCTCATTCCGCGATTACTCAAACTGTCTACGATGGTGAGCGGGTTTTTGGATTATCTGAATAAACATCGGGATACGGCAATAACGCTATTTCAGGGAATAGCAACGGTTATCGGTATTACATTAATCCCTGTAGTCGGTCGGGCGGCTTTAGCTATGCTGGGGTTATTCGCACCGTTAATCACAGGCACTGGCTTAATTCTCGCCTTTGTTGCGGCTCTGTGGCTATTGTATGACGATTACAAAGGTTGGAAAGAAGGCAAACAGTCATTCTTTGACTGGGGCGAAATGTTTAAGCCGTTTGTGTGGATCATGGAGCAGCTAGAAAAGTTAGAAAAATGGTTCAAAGGGACGACTATTGGTCAGTGGTTTACTGATACTAATGGTGAACTGGATTCATTCAAACTAACACTAGGTGGACTGGCTTTATTCTTAGGTGGCCCTTGGTTAGCAAGCATCCTAACTACATTAGGATTGGCAGGGTTAGGTTTATTGAGGTTCTTTGGTTGGCCTGGTGCATTGATTGGAGGCGCTATCTGGGCGTTCAATGAATTTAAATCCAAAATTGACAACTTTGACTGGGACTCATCGGCTAAGGATATGGCTAAAGTAGGCGATAAAGCAGCCAAAGCTGTAAAAACAGTCAAAAAGCTAACAAATGCTGAAACAGTGTCAGAACAAGGTCAAGTACTACTCGATACAGCAAAATCCTTGCCAGAAGTGAAACTGATCACCGACTCAATACAGATAGGCACAAATATAGTAAAGAGCAACACAGACGAGCAAGGAAGGGTTAACTGGTCTGGTGTGGTGGGAAGCACTGTTGATTCATTCAGTAAGGCTGCAAAAGTTGTCGCTGATGGTGCAAAGAATAAACCGAAGCCAAAGCCATTACCTGAAACTCAAAAAGGCAATACCAGAGGAGAGCGTAACAATAACCCTCTTAATATGGAATATGCCAAGCAAAAAGGCGCAACGGTAGAAGATCACCCTGAGCAGCGTTTCGCTAAATTTAACACCCCTTATGAGGGAGTGGAGCGTACCGCTTGGCAATTGCGGCGCTACTCCAACGGTCAAACTACGGGGAAAAAACTGCAATCGGTTGAAGATATAGTATCTACTTGGGCACCTCCTGGCGGAAAAGACAATAATCATACAGAGGATTACATTCAAAGAGTTGCTCAAAGGTTAGGGGTGGGTCGGAGCGACCGCTTAGATTTAAACAACCATGATGTCATGTATGCACTGATGAATTCTATGAGTCAGGAAGAAATAGGAAAACCACTTCCTTATCCTAAGTCACTTGTCATGGCAGCAATCAAAGGACAAGGCGATCCAATGGTTAATCTGGCAAAAAACCTTAGTGCACTCTCTGATACTGTATCAAAGCCGCTTATCCCCAATATGGACATGAATGCACCCCATGATTTTCTCTCCCAGACACAGAGAATACAGAATATGCCTGTGGCTAACGTGAATAATAAAACCGATATTACTATCGGTGATATTAACGTAACCACGACAGCTAGTACGGTTACGGGGACTGTAACCGATGCAAGTGAAGCGGCTAGGTTGAGTCTTTCTCAGATAGTGCCATCAATGAGTTGATGGCTGATGGTTGGTTAGGCTGTGTTAAAGTTTTATCATTCTCACAATTTTGATAATTTCCGATCATACTTTAACTAAAGTAATGTAGGGTATTGCAAGCATTCAAGGTAAGTTATCACGATTAGACATGCAATAATGTGACAACTAACTGGTTAAATTAACACCGTTCCCATTTTGGGAATTAGAGTGTAGAATCTTGCAAAGGAAACTTCTCAGCCAATGAAAATCATGGGGAAAAAGGAAATAGTTTCTTTTTGGAAAAAGCATAATCAGGCAAAGGGAGCGCTTAATGCTTGGATAACTGAGGTAGAATCAGCAAGTTGGAGCAGCCCGCAAGATATAAAAAATAGATTTTCTACTGCGAGCTTTTTGCCTGATAACAGAGTGGTGTTCAACATAAAGGGAAATGATTATCGCCTCGCTGTTCAGGTTAGATACATTAACGGGATAGTGAAAATTGAACGTATTGGGACTCATGCCGAATATGATAAGTGGAGGCTAAAATGACTGAGTTTAAGCCGCGAATCATAAAAAGTGATGAAGATTATGACCTTGCAATGGCTCGACTAACAGAGTTAATGGACTTAAACCCTGATGAAAACACGCCTGATTCAGATGAGTTAGAGCTACTGGCTCTGCTTATAGAACATTATGAGTCAGTGCATTATCCAACGGAAAAGCCATCCCCTCTAGATGCCATGTTATTTAGAATGGATCAAGCAGGGTTAACACGCAAAGATATGGAGCAATATCTTGGTTCAGCTTCAAAAGTATCAGAAATACTTAGTGGTAAAAGAAAGCTAAGTATGGCAATGATTCAGAAACTGCACTATGGGCTTGGTATACCTCTGGATGTTTTAATCCAGAAGCCTGACGATATAGAGTGGAAGGACGAAAATGAGACACTAGAAGCGCTTACGTTGGGAGAGGGGAGAATACGCCTACACAACAACGTGATAGCAAAGGCAGCTTCTTCCGCCACTCCAATGAAATTTAAGAAAGAAGGTATTACTAGTAGGCAATTTACCGATATGGAAGAGATGGATACAAGGGAGACTATGTATGCCTTCGCATCTTGAGAGAGCGCAAAAGAAGTTAAAGATAGTTAATGTATTATTTCGTAACGGTTATTTCTCTATCAACCCTGATATAAATGCTTCTTTTATGGATGAAAAGCTCTCAAAAATGAAAGTAAAAAAGCAGGACTACCGAGGTGATATATCAGTACAGGAGTTATCTACAGATGGCAATAAAAACCACGCCTATGTGTTTGATGTGGAAGTTGGTATTCGTGTCGTAGAAATTAAGGAAGACAAAGAAGATATCGATGAGAAAGATACGGTATATATGATAACTGCTGAGTTTGAGATTCTCTATGCATCTAAAGAAAAACTTACCAAAGAAGAGGTAAAGGCTTTTTCAAAAAACAATGTTACCTATCACATTTGGCCTTACTGGAGGGAGTATGTTCAGTCTACTTGCTCCAGAATGGGAACTCAGCCATTATATATACCGATGTTTAAGCCAGAGTAATACACAGTCTCTGCAACCCGCCCCGCGCGGGTTTTTACTTTCCAGAACAGTAACAGGTACTGTAGCCGATGCGGGAGAGGCTGCGAGACTAAGTCTGTCGCAAATAATGCCAACTATGAGTTAATGAAAATTGAGACATGGACGTCTGTCTTCTTTGAGTGATGAAGCTATACTTCAATTAAATCAATCATTACATGGGGTATAAATGTTAAAGGTAATCGCTTGTATAGCCATCCTGCTTACTTCAATGAGCGCCATTGCTGATAAAAATAATGGCGTTGGTGTTGATACTCAAATGAAATATTATGCTATCAATGGAGCTTATAAATGTCTGGTATTTCCTTTCCTAAAAGGAGAGGAACAAGTTTTAGACATGGAAGTTCTAGGAAGTGCTGCAATGCTTATCACAGGAGATAATGATAATAAAAATATTATAATGCAAATCTTTACCACTAGTGGTGAGCAAACAAAAATGACCTTAATGCCTCCTTTACGCTTATATAGGTCGAGTTCTGCACTAACTTCATACATGCCTATAGATAAAAAATTAAATAAGAACCGAACTTACAGTCTGATAGTTAAGGCAAGTCAAATGGCTTATGTGATTAATCAAGGTGAGAATGGTATGAATATCATAATAGATCACTGTGAATCAGTTGAAGATTAAATAACAGGGTACATAAAATGCTAAAGAAATTTTCTGCTATTCTGTTTTTTATATCCGGTATTACTCAATCCGCTAGCTTCGATTGTACGAAAGCGGAAAGTAAAACTGAAAAGCTAATTTGCTCTACTCCCGTTCTATCTCAGGCTGATGATGCTCTGTATGTAGATTATCTACAAGCAAAGTTGGTTACTGGCAATAGTGCCGATTTTAAGGCGTTAGTGAGGCAAAACTGGAAGCTGCGTGAAAAAAATTGTGACACAGAAGAATGTCTACTTGGTTGGTATAAGAGATCTACGGAGCTGTATAGGCAAATTGCGGCCAATAAGCAGACGCAAGAATATAAAACTAGCGATACTTATTTCTATGCCACTCCAGTAAAAATCAGAGGTGTTTTAAACAAAGAGTCGGCTGGCTTCCCGTCATTAAGATTAGATGACCTCATTTCGGTGTTTCCTCGTGATGGCGATGAAGTTGGTGGTGACAACTCACCTGAGTTTGGGGTGGCAGTTATACAACTTGCTATGTCTGATGATACTCAATGGAACCTCTTTGAGGAATTTAAGGGACAGAAAGCAGAGGTGGTGTGTAATTTATATCATTCACATACAGCACACCATAAGACACCAGTGGTATGCTCAGTAGGAAAAATAATACCAATTAAAGTCAAGCCAAAGCAAGACAGCAACCCGGTAAAACAAGCAGTAAGCAGTAGCAAAAAAAGCCTAGATGACTTTTTTAGGGACAACCCATCACTTAACGGTTTTTACGTGAAGCGCGCCATCAAAATGCAAGCTAGTGGAGCTGCTGCAATGGATTCGTTTACCTCGACGGACTCATCAAAAAGTAAGTTAAAAATAACTAGCGATCAACTGAGTACCAATGGCTATGAATATGCAAAACTCGCTGTTCGACAACTACAGGAATTGTGTTCTATGGGAATGGCAACAATGCACAGTCTCAAAGATGCTGATTGTGCAGCGATAATTTCATACAAAGAAAATTAATTTATGATGTTAATTATGAGTCGTGGAGTATTAAAATGAAAATATTATGGCTTTTAGTTATTTTTGGTTCTGTTCTTGGGCTTACGATGGGGTTAATACCTGCGTTAACTATGGCTGAAAGCGCGCCACAAGAAGCAGCGGGAGCAGCTATCGCGGTTGCCTGTGCGGTAGTTCCTTATTGTATTGCTCGCGCAGTAAGCATGTTAAGTGATAGTTCAAAAAAGGACGATTAGCATAATGGGTGTTGATACAATCGAGTTCTGGCTCGCCGCTGCTTTAATTGGCCTTATACCAGCTGCATTGGCGAATGCCAAAGGTCGAAACTTTTTCGGCTGGTGGGTATACGGAACGCTTCTTTTTATAGTTGCTTTAATCCATGCCTTCTTATTGAAGAACACAGATAAAAAGAAACAAGAATAAAGATCCATATTCACAACAAATAGCCCCCTAGGGGCTTATTTTTTATTCCTTTCAAGTTTTACTGCATTTTCTGCGGCAAGTCTTGCGATCTCTTCTAATATTTCTCGTTCAATTTTAGGAACCAAGGTCATTGGTTCGCTCTTCCTTGATGGTGGAAGAAGTACTATTTTATTATCGATTACATCCTGCAAAATCTGAACAATTTCGGAGTTCATTGATCTGCCGTTTTCTTCTGCTCTTTTGGCGATAGCATCCCTCAGTCCGTCAGGAAACCTAACGGTGAACTTGTCCTGCGTTTGGCTTGGGTACTTAGTCATAAATAGTTACCTCTAAAACTTACTGAAATTAGTATAGTGGCTACTTGACTTTATATGCAATGGTGCTAAATTAACTTTAGAGGCAAGTAGCCTTTAGAGTCAAATAGCCTTAATCATAAAAAAGGAATCATAATGAACACAAACTTAGACACAAGAAAGAAAACTGGAAAGATGCAATTAAGAACCACTGAATACCTGAAAGACCAGATATGCAAATTGGCTAACAAAGATGGAATTTCTCAAAATTCAGTGATTAATCAGGCTATAGCTTGGTATGTAAATGAGAGATCAAGAAATGCAGCACAATAAAAGCGAAACCTCGAAGGCGGCAACCAACGAGGCTTCTAATTTGTCAGTAACGTTCGAAGAAACCAACGTGTCAACCCATAACAGAGAGTGACAATATGAATAATGTAGCAAATAAAAATCTTCCTGTCATTGCAGGCGTAGAAATCACTACCGATTCAGAAGGGCGTTTCAACCTGAATGCGCTTCATAAGGCAAGTGGTGCTGGTGCAAGTAAGTCACCGGGGCAATGGCTCAGAACAAAGCAAGCAAGTGAGTTAGTGCTAGAACTTGAAGTTAAGTTATTGAAAGACAATCAGTATGTGAATATGCATAGTGGTCAAAAATCAATCATAACTATTTTGGGCGGTACTACTCCCGGCACTTTCGCCCACGAACTTCTCGCTGTTTCATATGCCGGATGGATAAGCCCATCGTTCCAACTGCAAGTTAACCAGACTTTCATTGATTACCGTTCTGGTCGGCTAACTGCACAACCTCAATTATCAGAAATGGAAATGATCGCCGCCATTGCCAGTAATGCCGCTCGTAATGAAAAACGCATTTCTGCTGTAGAACAAGACGTCGAGCAAATAAAACAAGGCACTATTCCCGTTGGTTATCAGGGTTACAGCTACTTGAAAGCCACTTATGGACTGAGTGATGCCAAAAGTAGGCAGTTAGTCATGGCTTGGTCAATTCCACATAAAAAAGTACCTCATGTTGCACCAGGTGGACAAGTTACCCAGATGTCAGTGGTGCATGAAGAGTCATTCGAAAAAGCACTACACCAGATGATGGAAGAAGCAGAACAACGCGGTTCGCAGTGGTATCACATCAAAATGGGTCGATTCTCTATTACAGGCTGGAAAGTAGAAGTAGCATAAGGATTGATCGCCAAGGACGGCGATCAAATACTGATCTACACAACAGAATCAGCCAATTTAACAGTGATTGCTAGTGATAACAATATGCATTTACTCCTAATGCGTGTGTAAATGGTTGAATATTCGAGGCGTCTCGCAATTCTCAACTGACTACCTTTACATAACGTTACAATTACGCAATAAATATTATCGCTCCAAAACGGCGAAGCCCCCAACTACTGGTAATAGTCAGGGGCTTCTTATACAACGTTTACCCTGTGAAGAGGAAGTAAACATGGTAAGTATATCACTTAACGAATCAAGTAAAACTATCAGTGTCCCATTTTATGGTTCAGATCTCTATGTTGTGGAATACAACAATGAGCCGTATGTGCCGATGAAACCCATTGTTGAAGGCATTGGGATGGACTGGAAAAGCCAATTAACCAAGCTGAATCAACGATTCAAATCAACTATGGTGGAAATCACCATAGTTGCAGCAGACGGTAAAAATAGGGATATGTCTTGCCTCGCCCTTCGCAAACTTGCTGGCTGGTTAGCGACTATCAGCCCTAATAAAGTCAAATCTGAAATCAGGGATAAAGTTATCCAGTATCAAAATGAGTGCGATGATGTGCTTTATGAATACTGGACGACTGGCGAAGTTAAAGCGAAAAAGACCACAACCCAAGATAGAACCCCTCTTCGCGGTCTGGTTAATACTCTGATGGGTAAATATGGAGTCAGTAACAAAAAGCTATTCCAAATGGTTCATCATGAGTTTGGGGTAGGCCATATAAATGAGTTAACCAGTGACCAGATCCCATCTGCGATAGAGTATCTGGCAACTAAAGCAATTGAAGGTGAGTTTTTGGGGCGAGAAGAGCTACCTATCCCTAATAGTTATTCTGGTTTTACTGGCAGATTATTAATGGAACTGGAAAATGGAGAAACACTTTACTCTCAGGTATTGACACCAAAACATCATGTTTCTACTTTAAATGAATTTATAGAAATAGCTCAACGTGCAGGTTACCTGTTGATACATAAAGACGCCATGAAACCAATGATGAAAGCATTGGAAGGTTATAAATTCAGCGCCTAACACCAAGCCAAGGATGGCTTTGAATCACCTATCAGGTTTTACGAAATTTTCGTAAAACTCATTGCGCCATAGATGCAATAATGTACAATGTAATACAAACGTAATTACACATGGTGATACTATGAGCACAATTCAGATTAGAGTGGACGAAGAACTTAAAAGAAGTGCTTATCAGGCACTTGAAAAAATGAACCTTTCTCCTTCCGATGCAATGCGGCTCTTCCTACGCTATGTAGCAGAAAATGAAAAGCTACCATTTACAGAAGTATCCGTAATGGTCTCAGAACATGACGAAGACGAAGATATTTTGGAAGTGGTTCGCGAGCGACTTAAAAATCCCGCTAAACGCATTCGGGTAAATCTCGATGAAATTTAACATTGAGTTTGACGAGCGCGCTTTAAAAGAATGGCAGAAACTGGATAACAGTATCCGTGAGCAGTTTAAAAAGAAACTGAAAAAGTTACAGGAAAATCCTTATATCGAATCAGGAAGACTGCACGGCGATTTAGCGGGCTGCTTCAAAATAAAACTTCGCTCTTCGGGATTTCGCCTTGTCTATCAGGTGATAGATGAAGAGATTGTGATCTGGGTTATAGCGGTAGGCAAAAGAGAGGACTCGAAAACCTATAAAATTGCCAGTGAGCGCATTGGGCGATAAATAATCAACTCATAACAACCCGCCTCGTGCGGGTTTTTCATTCCCATATAAATAACGATTATTTTTAGCTGGTGGAATGTTCTATTTTTATATGCTAGCTTATTATCCGATTAAGCAGCTCTTTAAAACTCGGTGAGTACCAGCCCTGAATATGTGTTAGGGCATCCCCCTGAACAAGGGCTTATTTGCTCTTTAAACAAATTAGGTGTGCTGGCAAAGTGCACGCGATACCGGAACGCTCTAGGCTTTCTTGGAGCAACTTAAATCTTTTACAATTAATGCCCCGCCCGTGTGGGGAGCCTTCGCTCTTTAATATCACCGTGCTGAAAAAGCACAAACCATCTTAGAATTAGTGCATTCATTATATTTTCATCATCAAATTATAATGAGAGTAAATAATTTTATAGCATAAACAGAAAAACTAACCTTACACTCATCCCATAATCTAAAACCACGCAATTAACCTATGCAATTATTTTTGCATCGGGCGTTTTTGCATGGATTTTTTCTACCTGATTAAACCAAATAAAAAAGCCAGCATTATGCGCTGGCTTGGTATCCCAATAAAAGGAAAATAACAAAATGTTAAATGTAAATTTAGCAAATCAAAAAGCCGTTGTCACTATGTCCAGTATTGAGATTTCAGAGTTGGTTAGCTCTCGTCATGATAATGTCAAAGTAGCCATTGAAAGGTTGGCTAAACGTGAAATTATCCGGCTTCCTGCAATGCAGGATTCCGAAATTATCAATAACTTAGGGCTTAAATCGAAAGTTCAACACTATGTGTTTTCCGGTGAGCAAGGCAAACGAGATAGCATCATCGTAGTCGCCCAACTATCTCCAGAGTTCACTGCTCGCTTGGTTGATCGTTGGCAGGAACTGGAAAAACAATTGGAAGATAAAAAAGTTTTACCCAGCAACTACATTGAAGCACTAGAGCACCTGTTAGCCTCAGAAAAAGAAAAAATAACCATCGCCGCAGAACGCGATCATGCCATTGAAACAAAGGCATGGATTGGCAATAAGCGAGAAGCTACGGCAATGGCAACAGCTTCTGCGGCAGTGCGTGAAAGGAATAAGCTGGCCGAAATCTTAGGTGAAAGTAAAAAACGCGCAACGATTCTGGCTATAGAAAGACTGACAGGAAAAAAATATAGCTGGCGACCGCTGAAAAAATGGTGCTTAGAAAATAATACTGAGCCTCATCTAGTTCACGATGAACGCTTCGGCACGGTGAAATCATGGCCTGCCGAAGCATGGTTATCAGCATATCGAATTGATTTATCCAGATTACTTTAATTCACACCGCTTAACTGCGGTTTTTTTATATCTGAAAACGAGGTGCTCTATGCTCGGAATGCCAGACCTACCCAAAATGCCCGATATTCCCAACTGGAAAGGGGTTCCTGATGCTGCGATAGATGCAGGTATCAGTTTAGGCGGTGCTGCATTGATAAATAAACTGTTTGGCAATTACTGGGGGATATTCAATCAGTACGGTATTCCTCTTTTATTAGCCGATAGCGTGATATCCCTGCAATACCAGAACCAATATCGTGTGGTGAGTGCACCGATAGAGAACGGTTCATTTGCTACCTATAACAAAGTTGGAGAACCGTACAAAGTTACTGTTCAACTAAGTAAAAGCAGTGGTGGCACTTTAGAGCGAGGTGCTTTCCTGTCTCAATTGGAAATTCTGGCAAAAAGCACACTGAAATTTCATGTAGTCACACCTGAATTCGTCTACACCAATGCAGCTATTGTCGGTTATGACATCGCAAGGGAAGCTAAAGACGGGGCGACGTTGCTTAAGGTGAATCTGCATCTTGAAGAAATCAGGGAAGTGAAAGTCAAATATGACAAAGAAGAAGTGAAGAACCCAGATGATGCCAAGAAAAAGGATACGGGTGACCAGACGCAAAAGATTGAAGCACAAGTGAATGACATCTTGAATGAAATTTTAGACAACGGAAAGACAAAATTAAAAAAAATAGGTGATTTTACAGGCGAAATTACCGGCGCTATTCAAGATGTTTGGAACAAAAAAGAGGAGTACCTAAGCATGGCGAAACAGCAAATGGGAGGCTTTCTTTAATGCTGATAGAAATAGCAATATCACCTATCCCGAACCAAACGACCTCATTTTCTATTGGTACGGATTTAATAGATCTGACACTGGAAACTCGACTAGGAAATATATTCGCTACGGTAAAACAAAACGGTGAATATTTAGTATGTAATCGTATTTGCAGGAACCTCACATATATATGTCGGTGGCTGGTATTTTTGGATATTGAGGGAAATTCAGATCCTGAATATTCCGGCCTAGGCTTCCGCTACAAATTGGTATGGAATGATGAAATTTAATAGAAAAGTAATAAAAATCACCCTCACCCTTTCAGGTAAAGACGAATCATTCACCTCCAGCAATCAAAATAAACTTTCCGCAACCGGTTTACGAATTAGCGCTGAAATTAACTATGGCAATGGTGCAATTTCACCTTACGCCCGAATTAAGGCCTATGGCCTGCCGATTGAGATGATGGAGAAACTATTGCGTAAAAAGTGGAATGTGTTAAAAGCGCTGAAAAATACCGTGACCATTGAAGCAGGGGAAGAGGGGGAAGAGTTATCGCAGGTCTTTAAAGGCGGTATTACTTTTGCTTACCCGGATTTCGGTGATGTGCCGAATGCGTCACTGGTGATTGAATCGCAAACTGCCGTGCTGGATAAAATGGCAGGGGCGGATGCTGAAAGCTACAAGGGTGAATATGATGTTGCCACTATGATAGAAACCATCTGTAAACGCATGGGCTACACCTTTGAGTCTAATGATGTCAGCGTGAAGTTATCCAACCCATATCTGAATGGGACTGAAATAGAGAAAATTCGCCAATTGGCTCATGCCGCGAATCTGGAACTGTATATCGAAAATAAAAACATCGCCGTTACTTACAAAGACGCGCCCCGGCGAGCATTGAAAATTCCCGTTATTTCACCAGAAACCGGGCTTATTGGCTATCCCACTCCTAGTGAGATCGGCATTGAGTTTAAGTGCTTCTATGACCCGCTGATTCGTTTTGGTGGCATTGTGCGCATTACTGATAGCCTCATCAATATTTGTAACGGAGACTGGCTGATTTATGGCATTCGCATTGTGCTGGAAACAGAGCAGGAATCAGCGCAATGGGCGATGGAAGTTTCAGCTACACGACGAGGAGAAAAGAATGCCGCCATCAAAAAATGAACGAGTTTCACTTTATGATCCGCAGGCAACCGCAGGCGGAGCACTCAGTCAGGAAGCTATTATCTGGGCGCTGATTGGCAAAATAGGAACAGTCACGATATGCAGGGTGGAGAAAGTTCGTGGCGGTGGCGTAGCGCCTGTGGGGTATGTCGATATCCTGCCCCTGGTACAACAAGTGGATGGTGCAGGCAATGTCTATGAGAACGCTACTATCTACAACGTGCCCTATTTCCGTTATCAGGGTGGTGCTAATGCCGTTATTCTCGACCCGAAAGTTGGTGATTTGGGGATTTGCTTTACTGCCAGTCGCGATATATCCAAAGTGAAGCGCGTCAAAGGTTCAGCGCCACCGGGCAGTAAGCGCAGATATGATTTATCTGACAGCCTTTATCTTGGCGGCCTGCTCAATGGTACACCTAACCAGTATGTCCATTTTCTGGATAGCGGTATTAATGTTGTTGCTACAGGGGTAGTGAATGTCAAAGGCACGAAAATCATTTTAGATGCACCTGTAGAGACAACGAGCACCATTCAGGCCAAGAGCGATATCACGGACAACACCACCACTAACTCCCTATCAATGGCGGGAATGCGGGCAGTTTATAACAGTCATACCCACCACGATAATGGGCAAGGCTCGAATACTAGCCCACCCAACCAAAAGGCTTAATCATGCGAACATTATTTCTAATGCCTGCCACATGGGATTTAACTCTCGATGTGGCGGGGAATATTGCTATTGCCTCAGATCAGTATGCCAGAGCGCAATCGGTGGCGAATGCCTGCCGGGTGTTTTTGAAAGATATGTACTACTCACAGGGCGCTGGCATTCCCTATCTGGAGGAAATATTAGGCAAAAATAGATACTCACTGGCAATGTACAGAAAAAATCTGGAGGATGCGGCGATGTCAGTTGAGGGCGTAGTTTCTGCCACAGCGGAACTGAGTACAGCAAATGACAGGATAGTGCGAGGTCGAATTAAATTTACTGATATTGACGGACGGGAGGGGGTGATAGAACTATGATACCGAAACTACAAATCACGCAGCAGGGGGTATTAGCGCCACCGACCGATGAGGTAATAGCGGGACTCTGGCGGCTAATGCAGTCCTGTTTTGGCGATAATCTCAATAAATCAATGGATACGCCACAGGGTCAATTGGTCACTACTCTGACCGCTATCATCACCGACGAACGCAATTTCTTTATCAACCTCCTAAACAGTTTTGACCCCCGATATGCTGACGGCATGATGCAAGATGCGTTGGGTTATATCTATTTTCTACAGCGTCATCGGGCGACAAAATCAGTCGCTGAAATCACGATTAACGGACTGGTGAGTACTGTAATTCCGGCTGGTTTTCAGGTCACAGATAATGCTGGGAAAACATGGAGTAGCCAGTCAGAGGCGATTATTGGTGATAACGGTATCGCAACGACACATGTTTATTGTGATGTTGCTGGCAGGTTTTCGGCCGCAATAGGTTCAATTAACCGTGTTGTTAAAAATATCAATGGCGTTGACTCGGTCATCAATAAAACGGCTGCTATTGTTGGCAGGGATGATGAATCACGGCAGGAGTTTGAACTGAGGCGGCAGGAGTCTGTCGCTATCAACGCCAAAAACACCAATGCCGCAACCTATGGCGCAGTATCTAACATTAAAAATGTCATTGATTGTTATGTAGTCGATAACCCAGACGATGAAACTATCACTGTCGGCCCAACGAATTATGAACTTATCAGGAACTCTATCGCGGTCTCTGTGGTAGGTGGTGATGATAATGAAATAGCACGACAGATTTTGGCTCGAGCCGGAACCGGTTGTTCTTTTGTAGGGAATACAACGGTCAAATATGAGGATACGGACAATTTCCCCTATATGCCGCCGAGCTACGACATTAAATTCATCCGGCCACATCATATCCCAATTGAATTCATTGTGACATTTGAGAATAAATTGGGGTTAACACACCAAGATAAATTAGCTGTTCGCAATGCGATCCTGAATGAGTTTGAAACAGGCAGAGGTAAGGGAAGGATAGCTAAGCGGTTAATTGCCAGTGACTATATTTGTGCGACTGCGCTATCAACACGGGAGCGGTTGATATCGGTTCAAATAGCAAGGAAGAAAGGTGTACCGGCTAATTATTTGGATTTCGGTATTGACGAATTTCCTACGCTGTCCATAGATGACATAAGGATCGAGTGATGCAGGATATTCGAGAAACGTTACTCAGCCAGTATGCTAACAGCCCCACTATTTGCACTATACTCAAGTCCGTTAATGAAACCATAGATCCCAGAGTTAATACGGGTGAATTTTATCATCTGGCTGTTAATGTTCTTACGGCGAGAGGATTTGGGTTGGATATATGGGGGCGAATTGTTGGCATTGGCAGGGATTTATCAGTACCTGATCCTAATATTGATTATTTCGGATTTAAAGAAACTGAGAAATTCACTCCATTTGATAATACTCCGTTTTACTCTGGAGGAACCGATACGTCTTATATGATGGATGATTCGACATACAGAGATGTTATTTTAATGAAAGCATTTTCCAATATTTTATACACAACAGCTACTAATATTAATAAATTTCTCAAATGTTGTTTTTTGCGAGGGCGCTCATATTATCTAATAACCGGACATATGGCTGCTAGATATGTATTTGAATATAGATTATCTGAATTAGAGAAAAATTTAATTTATAATCGTAAAATATTACCTCGTCCATCGGGAGTAAGAGTTAGTATAGTAGAATTACCATTAGGCGAATTTTTCGGATTTTACGGAACCGGATTTCAACCATTTGGTCAGGCGTCATTTGCATAATAGGTGAATAATGAAAAACCCAAATTTAATACCACGACCATTTGCTCAGAATGGTCAGAAAGATGATATTCCTGCAAACTATAAATCAGACCTACCCAGCCAAAAAGCCACTTGGGATACAGGATTTCCACAAATAACTATGATGCCCGTTACGGCGGGTGGGTTACCCCCTAGTGGTAGGGATTTTAACGGTATATTTAACCAAATATCCGATAATATCGTTCATTTATCCAAAGGCGGGAAATATAAATTCTCACAGGAATACGCCAATTCTATTGGCGGATACCCTAAAGGGGCGATATTGCAATCCGATGATGAAACAAAAGAATTTCAGAGTCTAATTGATAACAACAAAATTGATTTCAATACAGCGCAACTAGATAGCATTAATTCAGCATGGAAACTGGTTAATACAAACCAAATACTGGATGAACTGAATAAAAAATTCGACAAATTGAATGTGGTTCAAGCTATAGGTACTGGCACATCACAGGTAATGAGCCAAAAATCCACAACCGACGCCCTAAACCAAGCCAACGCCAACGCCAACTCTCGCCTCGAAAAATCCCGGAACGGCGCAGATATCCAGGATAAAGCGGCGTTTGTGAAAAACCTCGGTTTAACGGCAGGCTCAGCCGTACCCGTTGGTGTACCTATTCCATGGCCGTTAGCGACACCGCCTGCTGGGTGGATGAAATGCAACGGCGCTACATTTACCGCAGCACAATATCCAGAGCTGGCACGGGTATACCCGTCACTGCGATTACCAGATTTACGTGGAGAATTTATTCGTGGATGGGATGATGGCAGAAATGTTGATGTTGGGCGTTTGCTCCTTAGTGCTCAGAATTCCGCATTTCAGGACCACTATCACGCATTGCCAACAAGTAATGGCGATGATGACATGCAGGAAAAAGGGATTACTACCGTTTTTGACGATAGAAACGCGAGTAATTTCGCTGTAGATATAAAGACGACAACAGGTCCAGTAGGAAATAATTTTGGATTATGGACTGGTAATTATTTTAGAACCTACAGCTCACGTGTCTATGGTGGATTTTCTGTTGCAAATGAAACCCGTCCCCGTAACATCGCATTTAACTACATTGTGAGAGCCGCATAATGACTGCAAAATTAGACAAAAATCATATCGCCACTGTCGCGGGTGACATTACTGTTTATAACTATCATGGCGAAACGCGGGAATATAGTTCTGCATCTGTGGAATATTTACCCATAGGAGTTGGTATCCCTGCTCACTCGTGTATCGATGCACCGGATGACCGCAAACAGGGTTATGCCATTTGTCGCACACAGGATCTGTTAGAATGGGAATACGTCGCCGATCATCGTGGCGAAACGGTCTACAGCACTGAAACGGGTGCCGCGCAGGTGATTACCGAACTCGGAGATTACCCACCAAACACAACACCGGATGCCCCAATTACACCATTTGATAAATGGGATGGCAAACGGTGGGTGACTGATACTCAGGCACAACGCCAGTATGAACAGGAACAGGCAGAATCCCAGAAACGACAATTGTTGGATACAGCCAGCGCCAAAATTGATATTTATCAGGACGCCGTCGATTTAGACATGGCCACCGATGCCGAAAAATCCGCATTAACTGCCTGGCGTAAATACCGGGTGTTGCTCAATCGGGTGGATTGCTCTACCGCCCCCGATATCCAATGGCCTGAACAACCGAAATAAATATAGGGGCTGCGTGCCCCTCATGGCGAACCCTGTGACATCCCTGAAGGTTGTCGCTTAGATGTTCGTGTCCAGATGCCGGAAGATTCGGTGTGGAATGTGGGGCAGGGGGAGGTGGATATTGAACAGATAGAGTGAGAGGGGGGCTTTTCTGATATAGCAGTGTCATGAGTTATTTGATTCCCCAGAATGGGGGAATCAAAGATTAAACATTAGGCAATCAGCGAAATTTAGTATAGGAATAGTAAACTAAAGAGTAAGAAAAAGAGTGTTGATTTTGAAATTGTGTACATATATGTGTACTTTTAAGATGCTTATATCTTAAATATTTCTTTATTTATCAATCTAATATTGTTTTTATTTGTTATATCCATTTAACTAAGGGGACCAATGGAACGCAGTATACCTGTTTTTCTTGTCAGAGATAAGGCATAACGAACTGTTTGCTTATATAATCACCACTCTTTTTGGTTACCATTAATGAAAGATTGGCAGTATATTTTACATATTGGGTGCAATAGCTGGTATACAGCGCGATAATTGATATCTAAAAATAATTATATGGAGAACAATATGAAGTATCGTCTGAGCGGGGTTGCCCTTACAGCCGTCTTACTTGTGGGATGTGCCAGTTCATCGAATACGATGGAGCAGGGGCGTTCTGATCCGCTGGAAGGGTTTAACCGTGCTATGTTCAACTTTAATTATGATGTTCTCGACCCATATATACTGCGCCCTGTTGCTGTAGCCTGGCGTAGTTATGTGCCGATGCCTGCACGAAATGGCATTGGTAATTTTATGAGCAACCTCGAAGAGCCAGCCAGTATGGTGAACAGTTTCTTGCGTGGTGATGTTCATGAAGGTGCAAAACACTTCAACCGTTTCTTTTTGAATACCTTGTTGGGAATGGGGGGGCTTATTGATGTGGCTTCCATGGCAAACCCCAAACTGGCAAAAGAAGATCCGATGCGTTTTGGTAGCACATTGGGATACTATAATGTGGGGTATGGCCCATATGTTGTTCTGCCCGGTTACGGTAGTTTTACATTGCGTGATGAAGGCGGTAACTTTGCGGATATGACTTATCCGGTATTGAGTTATCTCACGGGTTGGATGTCGGTAGGCAAGTGGGTTTTCCAAGGTATAGAAACCCGCGCTCGCTTGCTAGACTCTGACGGCCTGTTAAAGAACTCTTCAGATCCTTATTTGATGATGCGTGATGCTTATTTCCAACGCCACAATTTTATGGCCAATGGAGGTAAGTTGGAGCCAGAAAAAAATCCTAATGCGGCAAGTATTCAAGATGAATTGGATTCTATAGATTAGTTCATACTTATCATCAAAAAAGGATAGCACCCGCTATCCTTTTTTGGGACTACAGTGTGTAGTTAGAATGTATAGTTAAAGCTTATACCATACAACCATGCAGTTCCTTTGGAATCGAACTCATATGGTGTCGTGCCACCTAATTTCTGGACATCTTCTGGTAGTTTTTCACTAATATGTACTTTTTTGCCACGCATATAGGAAACACCGACATCTACAGAAGCATCTTTGTTGAATGCGTAAGTGGTCCCTAAGCTAAACCAAAAACGATCTTGATCTGGAATGGAAATAGAACGATTTTTGGCTGGTACAGGACTTTCATCAAAGGCGATACCACCACGGAATGTCCAGTTATCGTCATGGTAGTAAGTTGTACCTAGTGAGATACGGTAAGCGTCGCGGAAACCTTCGTGTTTCTCAAATGCAACATTACCCGTGTCACTCCTTACTGCTTTTAATTCTTTGAATTCGCTCCAGCCAGTGTATAGCAAGCTATAGTGAATTGCCCATTGTGGAGCAACACGGTTATAACCTGAGAGTTCCCACATATCTGGTAAATTCAGGTCCAGCTTGCCTTTGACTATATTACCATTAGTCCCATTATCAAAGACTCCTGGTATATGTGGCAAATCGTTGCTGTAATCTCCGCTTTTAAATTTAACTTTGACTTTTGAACGGTAAGTCAGGCTATAGCGGTTATTTTCGTCATACTGATATAGGAACCCTGCATTCCAACCGTAACCCCAATCTTTACCTTCCAGTCTGGCAGCTTCAGCGCTATCTGGGATTGAAAGATGTGCAAGGACTGGATTACCAATGGCCCGTCCTTTAGCGTTTAGCATCTTAGTGGCTATTGGGCCGAATTCTCCCATATGACGGGCGATTTTGGCATCAGCATAAACAGCATTGACACCTAAGCCAAAGCTAAACTGGTTATTAAATTTGTAAGCACCGCTTAGGTTTAGGTTCATGGTCTTCAGTTGAGTTTTACCGCCTAGCAGGCCAGCAGAATAGTTGTTGCTGAAGTCGGTAGACAAGCCGAAGTTAGACGTTGCCGATGCGCCAACAAACCATTGATCATTGATTGGAGTAATAAAATGCAGGTTTGGGATCCATGCACGCGGTGCGATATTTTTAGCATCAGTGCTGTTTTTGGTGATGGGAGACTTCCCGGTGATATCAACATCTGGGTTGACATACACCAAACCACCAGAAAATGATGGGCGATCAAATAAGGTCATGGCCGCAGGGTTACGACTGCCTACGGAAGCGTTATCTGCAACGGCACCTGCTCCAGAAAATGCACGGCCTAGTCCTGATGATGAATATTCATTTAATTGAAAACCAGCAGCACTAGCATTGGATGAGAGGATTGCAACCGCCACTGCTAACGCTGAACGTGTAAATAGGTTTTTCTGGTCCATAACCAAAACCTCATTGTCTAATTATTATTAACATGCCACTCAAGTAGCTGAGAGCGCGGGATTGTAGAGTCGATTTGTCACCATGGCAATAATGACAAATCAGACCAGTGCACGAAGTATAGGCTTGATAATAGAATGTGTTGCAAGAATGTTTTCTAAATATAACCAAAATGATTCTTAAATTGGGACTTGCTTAACAAAAAATAGACAACTTCCGTTAATGAAGTGTAAACGGGTTTTTGTTGACGTGGTCAGATCAATAAATAGTGAGATAAATGACTTCAAACAGCGCAAATGCTGGTTACCGGCAGTCAGGAAAACGTAGAATTATCAGCAAGTTTTTTAGCCGGAGAAATTAAATGTCTGATGCGATTAAGCGCTGTAATGCCGAAGAAACGGCAGCTTGCTGCTGTGTTGATGTGGGAACCGTTATTGATAATGAAGACTGCACCGCTTCTTATCAGTGTATTTTTGCGAGTGAACAAGACGCCGAAATCATGCTTAATACGTTAATCAAAAAGGCAAAATTTGTGGAATCTGATCCCTGTGCTATACGCCATAGTATCGAAGCGATTGACGGTGGAATGCAATTATCTGTGGACTTTACCTTTAGTTGTCAAGCGGAAGCCCTTATCTTTCAGTTAGGCTTGCGTTAATTCACTCTGAATAACGGTTTTCTCATTGTTTTGTCATACCAAACAGTGAGAAAATCGCTTGTAATAGATTGTAAATCATTGCCTTTTCTTTGTACTCCTTTCGCTTATTCTTCATTTAAGTTGTATAAATTATAAATAGTTTAAAGTTGAGTTTGTTCTCATTTTTAGTTTATTCCTGTTTGCTATTTTCCAACATTGCGTTAACAATGCATCATCAGGTCTGACCTCTTATGAGGTGAGTAAATATTTTTAATCAATCAATTGATTTAGTTAATAATAATTAGGAGTTGCTATGGGTCGTTCTTCAACAAAAGTAATACCGCAAAAGGAACGTGTTGCTATTGTCAGCGGGTTGCGCATTCCTTTTGCGAAACAGGCAACTTTCTACCACGGTATTCCAGCTGTTGACTTGGGAAAGGCTGTTGTCAGCGAGCTGGTCATTAGGAGCGGTTTGTCGCCTGAGAAGATCGACCAATTGGTTTTTGGGCAGGTTGTTCAAATGCCGGAAGCGCCAAATATTGCAAGGGAAATAGTTTTGGGGGCAGGCTTAAGTGTGAATACTGATGCTTATAGTGTTTCCCGTGCTTGTGCGACGAGTTTTCAGGCAATTGCAAATGTGGCTGAAAGTATTATGGCAGGCGTAGTCAATATAGGGATCGCAGGAGGCGCGGATTCCTCATCCGTTTTACCTATCGGAGTGACGAAGTCATTGGCGCGCACGTTAGTTGACATGAACAAAGCCAAAAGTCTCCCGCAACGATTAAAATTACTCAGTCGATTGAAATTACGTGATTTATTGCCTGTATCCCCTGCTGTTGCAGAGTATTCCACGGGGTTGAGAATGGGAGATACCGCGGAGCAGATGGCAAAAACGTATCATATCAGCCGCGAAGATCAGGATGCGCTTGCGCACCGCTCGCATGTACTGGCCGCCAAAGCCTGGGAGCAAGGGCTTTTGCAAGAGGAAATCATATCGGCCTATTTCCCGCCATACCGCAAGACATTGGCAGAAGATAACAATATCAGAAAAAACTCAACCTTAGCTTCTTATGCCAAATTGCGTCCGGCCTTTGATCGAAAACATGGCACAGTCACCGCGGCAAACAGCACACCACTGACGGATGGTGCCGCAGCAGTGATGTTAATGCGTGAATCCGTTGCCAAAGAGCTTGGTATGGTTCCATTGGGGTATTTACGTAGTTATGCATTTTCTGCCATTGATGTTTGGCAGGACATGTTACTGGGGCCGTCCTATGCAACCCCGTTGGCACTGGAGCGTGCGGGTATTACTTTGAATGAACTGACTCTTATCGACATGCATGAAGCCTTTGCTGCCCAAACATTAACGAATTTAAACATGTTTGCCAGTGAGAAATTTGCCCGTGAAAAGTTGGGACGTACTCAGGCAATTGGTGAAGTGGATATGGATAAATTCAATGTGTTAGGCGGATCAATTGCTTATGGGCATCCCTTCGCGGCGACAGGCGCCAGAATGGTGACCCAAACGTTGAATGAATTGCGTCGCCGTGGGGGCGGTTTTGGGTTAACAACAGCTTGTGCCGCGGGTGGTTTGGGTGCAGCAATGGTATTGGAGGTAGAATAATGGCTCAGGCTGAAAAAGAAACGGTTATGTCAGCAACAATGCAACCGGAGCAATCGGTATTCCGTTTTTCTGTCAGGGACGACAAGGTGGGAATTATCACCATTGATGTCCCAGGAGAGAAAGTCAACACCCTGAAAGCTGAATTTGTTGAGCAGTTCCTGATCATATTTGAAAAAGCGCAACAAGTTTCAGGCTTGAAAGGGTTGGTTATTGTGTCCGGCAAGCCGGATACTTTCATTGCTGGTGCGGATATTAGCATGATAGCTAACTGCCAAACTCAGGAAGAAGCGACAGCCTTAGCTGAAAAAGGTCAAAAACTGTTTGCGCAGCTTGCCAATTATCCTTTGCCTGTTGTGGCAGCGATTCATGGTGCGTGCTTAGGTGGTGGGCTGGAGTTGGCATTGGCTTGTCATGCGCGTATCTGTTCTTTGGATGAAAAAACCCGTCTTGGTTTGCCGGAAGTTCAGCTTGGGTTATTGCCCGGCTCAGGTGGAACGCAGAGATTGCCTCGTTTGATTGGTGTCAGTGCTGCTTTGGACATCATATTGACAGGCCGTCAGCTCAAGGCAAAACAGGCGCTACGGTTGGGTGTTGTGGATGACGCAGTTCCTTTAGATATCTTGTTAGATGTTGCTGTGCAATATGTTAAAAAAGGCATCGTGAAACGGAAGCCATTGGCATGGTCGCAACGTATACTGGCAAGTGCGTTAGGCAGGCCGTTGTTATTCCAGATGGTTCATAAAAAAACGCGAGAAAAAACGCGTGGCCATTATCCCGCCCCAGAAAAAATCATCAATGTGATTCGTGCCGGTTTGGAAAAAGGCTCAGAGAAAGGCTTTCAGCTTGAAGCCAAGGCATTTGGTGCGCTGGCGATGACGCAAGAATCAGAAGCATTGCGGAGCCTGTTTTTTGCTTCTACAACGTTGAAGAATGAAACTGGCTCTTCAGAACAGCCCGCTGAAATCAGACAGGTGGGGATTTTGGGAGGCGGCCTGATGGGGGGCGGTATTGCTAATGTAACCGTGACGCGAGGAAATTTGCCTGCCCGCATTAAAGATATTAATGAAAAAGGCATCAACCAGGCATTGAAATATACATGGGATCTCCTTTCTAAGCGGGTAAAACAGCGTCGTTTGAAATCAAGTGAACGTTCTCGTCAGATGTCTCTATTGACAGGAACGACCGATTACAGTGGATTTAAGCAAGCTGATATTGTTGTTGAAGCGGTATTTGAAGATTTAGTCTTAAAACGCAAAATGGTTACAGAGATTGAAGAGAATACAAAACCTGAAACCATTTTTGCGTCTAACACGTCTTCATTGCCAATTCATAAGATTGCTGAATCTGCGACTCGGCCAGAGCAAGTGATCGGTCTTCACTATTTCAGTCCTGTAGACAAAATGCCGCTGGTGGAAGTCATTCCACATGAGGGAACGAGTGAAAAAACGATCGCAACTGCCGTAGCGTTAGCCAAGAAACAGGGAAAAACAGCGATTGTTGTCGGGGATAAAGCGGGTTTTTATGTGAACCGAATTCTGACACCTTACATTAATGAGGCTGGCTATTGTTTATTGGAAGGTGAGCCGATTGAACATATTGATAATGCTTTGCTGAATTTCGGTTTTCCTGTTGGCCCCATCAATCTGCTGGATGAAGTTGGCATAGATGTGGGTACTAAAATCATCCCTATTTTAGTAGAAGAATTAGGTAGTCGATTTGCAGCACCAGAGATTTTATCTGCAATTTTGCAGGATGACCGAAAAGGCAAGAAGAATGGCCGCGGCTTCTATTTGTATACGGGCAGAAAAAAAGCCAAAGAAGTGGATGCTTCGATTTATTCCTTATTAAAGATCAAACCAGCGATAAAAATGTTGCCGGCTGACATTGCCCAGCGTTGTGTGATGCTCATGCTGAATGAAGCTGTGCGCTGTCTGGATGAGGGGATTATCAGAAGTCCGCGTGATGGTGATATTGGTGCTGTATTTGGTATCGGATTCCCGCCATTCTTGGGAGGACCATTCCGTTATATTGATAAGCTTGGCAGTGATAAAGTTGTAGAAATTTTACGTCGTCTGGAGGCGCAATATGGCGAAAGGTTTGCTCCTTGTGAGCGTTTAATCCAGATGGTTGAACAGAAAAAGCAATTTCACGCATAATTTGAATTTTGTGTGTTAAACAGTGAGATCGGCTCTGTTAATTAAGAGCCGATTTTTTTATGGAATTAAGTAATTATCCATGGTTTTTTTATTTTCTATATAAAAATAGTCGTACAACATAACGATAGATATATAAATTTTTTTAGCCATTTTATTTACCTTTGTTTTAGGGCAGAATGCGAATTAGCTCTAACTGAAACGTTTTTATCCCCTTTGTAAATCCGCAGGGAATATATCAAATATTAGCGTAACAACAATTTTTGATCTTACTTATTAATACCGTATAACCAATAAGTTATCTCAATAAAAGCGAATGCGTGGGTTATTCTGAGATAGGTTCGCAATTAACTAAACGGTGGATTATGTACGTTTTTATTATGCGTCATGGTGATGCTGCCATGGATGCAATCAGTGATGCAGCACGGGAACTTACACTCAGAGGGTGCCAGGAATCACAGACAATGGCTGATTGGCTTTCGCAGCAATCGCCTGACATCGATTGTGTTTTGGTTAGCCCTTATATCCGTGCGGAACAAACCTTAAAGGCAGTGCGAGAAAACCTGGTGCTTCCCGAGAATGAAGAAATACTGGCTGAGTTAACGCCATCGGGAGATGTCATGCTGGTTGCCAGCTATTTGCACGTTTTGTCAGCACAAGGGCATAAATCTGTATTGGTGGTTTCTCATTTACCATTGGTCGGTTATTTGGTTTCTGAGCTTTGCCCTGGGCAAACTCCGCCGATGTTTGCAACATCCAGCATTGCTTGTGTCGAGTTGGATCACCAAACAGAAAAAGGGTGTCTGTTATGGCAAACATCTCCTGCACAATTAGCGGCGAAATCCTGACCAGACACCTTAATTATTAGGCAATTTAATTAAATATACCAATCTAACTTCAAGATGTGTGTGATTTCTCCCCGCGGAGCGGGGGAGAAATCAGGTTTCATAGCGTGTTGTAAATTGCAACTTGAAGTTTAATGCGGATATAAAGACCAAATTAGCGCTGCGTAAACTCATCCATCTCTACCAAAATGAGTAACGCAGCGTTCCCTCCCCACGCTTTGGGCGCTTGATGGAAGGCAATAATATCAGGATGTTGGGCAAGCCATAGCGGGGCTTGTTGTTTGAGAATATGTTTACCGTGTCCATGCATAACACAGGCACAATAGACATGCTCGCGACGACAGGCAGCGATTAATGCCCCAATTTCTTGTTTGGCCTGCAACTGAGTTAGCCCATGTAAATCCAGAAAAAGTTCAGGGGAATAATCTCCCCGCCGCAATTTCTTTAATTCATAATGGCTGGCACCTTCCCGAATGTAACGAGTCGGGCCTTCCATCTCTAAATTTGGCTGGAATTCATCGGAAAAATAGTAACTGGCATCCGCTTGCTCTTGCATCAAGCGTTCAGGGGCAACAGCGTTAATTTTTTTTCTTTTCGGGGGATGGGAAACCGTATCTTGTGCAATACGACGAGTTCCCGTAACAGACGTTCTGAATAGACTGATGTCTTCTGAGTTTAGTTGATATTTCTTCTTCATTACACATTCATTTACTCACTGCTTTTGGCAAGTGTACCTGATTTTTTGTGATTTTTCCTGGCAGTTATCATTTTAAGTAACAAATTGTTCACAAAATGATTTGACAATTATGTTTGGTTATAAAATAAATGTATATACAACATGAATTCTGACACAAACAAGAAAAATAACAGGATAGTATAATGTCGATTGAACTAAGAGACACTGATGTCATATGGCGCAATGCCAAACTTGCCACAATGAATCCTGCAATTAAAAACATTGATGGTGAAAGCCATTACGGTATGTTGGAACAACATGACCTTATTGTGCGTGATGAAAAAATCTTAGCGATTTTACCGACAGATAGCGTACCAGCCAATCCATGTAAGGTCATTGACGCAGAGCAGCGCCTGATCACACCTGGCTTAATCGATTGTCACACTCACTTAGTTTTTGGTGGTAATAGAGCCTCTGAGTGGGAACAGCGCCTGAATGGGGTTTCTTATGAAGAAATTAGTGCTAAAGGAGGAGGGATTAATTCTACCGTTAATGCCACCCGCAACAGTTCAGCTCAACATTTGGAAAACGTATCCCAAAAACGTCTCAATGCATTGATGGCCGAAGGGGTGACAACGATTGAGATGAAATCAGGTTATGGGCTGGATCGAGTAAATGAAGAAAAACAGTTAAAGGTTGTGCAGGCATTGGCACAGAAAAATCCCATCGAAATTAGCCCGACATTACTTTCTGCCCATGCCGTCCCACCTGAATATAAACACGATCCTGATGCCTATATTGATTTAGTTTGTAACTCCATCTTGCCTGTTCTCTGGCAAAAACAGTTATTCGAAGCTGTAGATGTATTTTGTGAAACCGTTGGTTTCACGTTGAATCAGACCAAACGCCTTTTTGCAACAGCAAAACGTTTGAATATTCCCGTAAAAGGTCATGTTGAGCAACTTTCCAATTTAGGAGGCAGTGAACTGGTTGCTGAATATCAAGGTTTATCTGTTGATCATATTGAGCATTTGGATGAAAAGGGTATTGAAGCTATCAGCCGTAGTGGAACAGTGGCAGTATTACTGCCGGGGGCATTTTACTTCCTGCGAGAAACTCAACGTCCACCTATTGCATTATTGCGCCAATACGGTGTTCCAATGGCTATTTCAACCGATTTTAATCCTGGTACGAGTCCGTTTGCTTCCTTGCGCCTGATTATGAATATGGCTTGCGTACAATTTGGATTGACACCAGAAGAAGCCTGGCAAGGCGTGACGATTCATGCAGCTCAGGCACTGGGACGAGCGGATAGTCACGGTCAATTAGCGGCAGGTTTTATAGCGGATTTTGTCGTTTGGGATGCCCGAAACCCCGTTGATATTTTATACGAGCTAGGACATAACCCGTTGGTTTATCGTATTTATCATGGCGAAATTACGCATCGTAATGATTTAAATGGCTTTAATTAATGGTGGTGAGGGAAAAATATGAATTTATGGCATCCAACATCCGAAAACATTTGGCAAGGGCGCAATGATCTTGCTGAGGCCAATAACGCTTTACGTTTATTTCAGACAATAAAACAGCCTGCCAGTTTTTCTCCGGCTGAATTTCCTTATCATATTGCGCTATTGGGATTTGAATGTGATGAAGGCGTTAAATTGAATCAGGGACGTCCGGGAGCGAAATTGGGACCAGAATATTTGCGCCAATCGTTGGCAAATCTGGCGAGTTATGACGGTCATGATAGATTGGTGGATTTGGGGAATATTCGTGCTAATCCTGATGAATTGAGTGAAGCACAGCAGGCACTTAGCGATGCTGTCTATGAATGCCAGCAGAATAATATGAAAACGCTGATTTTTGGTGGTGGGCATGAAACAGCTTTTGCTCATGGGATGGGAATTTACCGTGCGTTTTCGGAGCAGCGTGTCGGTATCATCAATTTTGATGCCCATTTGGATCTGAGAAATTCGCCGCAGCCTACATCGGGAACCCCATTTCGGCAACTTGCGCATTACTGCCAGCAACACCAGCGTCTATTTAATTACAGTTGTGTTGGTGCCAGCCTGGCATCAAATACCCAGGCATTACTGGATGAGGCTAATCACCTTGATGTCACCATTATTTGGGATACCCACTGTGTTGAATCCATGTTGGATAAGGTACAGCAGCAATTACAAGATATAATTAATCAGGTTGATATCATTTATATGACCATCGACTTGGATGTGCTGCCAATTTGGCAAATGCCGGCCGTTTCTGCGCCTGCGGCATTGGGTGTTCCGCTGGAGCGTTTATTGCCATTGGTTCAACTCATCTGTCAGAGCAAAAAATTGCAAGCCGTAGATTTAGTTGAGCTTAACCCTTTATATGATATCCAGGGAATGGGGGGAAAGGCGGCGGCTCGCCTTGTATGGCAGTTGGTGCATTGGTGGAATAAATAGGTTGGTGAGCGAGTAAAAAGTGAGAAGGAAGGGACAGTGACAAACGATTTACCAGATACATATGCCAAACCAGTGCCTTTGTATGCAAAAGTCAAACAAGCGATTATTGAAAAGATCTATACGGGGGAGTGGAAACCGTATGATCGGATCCCTTCGGAAGCGGAATTGGTCAGGCAATTTAACTGTAGTCGCATGACGGCTAACCGGGCATTGAGAGAACTAACAGCAGAAGGTTTTCTATTCCGTTTGCAAGGTGTGGGTTCGTTTGTCTCTGAGCCGAAAGGGCAATCGGCGTTATTTGAAATTCATAGTATTGCCGATGAAATTGCTTCCCGTTCTAATCGGCATAGTTGCAAGGTGCTGAAACTTGCTGAAGTGAAGGCTAACATGACGCAGGCTGCGGAATTCAGTATTGCAGCAGGTGCGCCGCTCTACCATTCCATCATTGTACATTATGAAAATGATGTCCCTGTGCAGATTGAAGATCGCTTTGTCAATGTTCAGGCGGCACCGGAGTATTTGCGGCAAGATTTTCGTCAGCAAACGGCCCATGATTATTTATCCCAGGTAGCGCCATTGACAGAAGGGGAGCATATCGTCGAAGCCGTGGCGGGAGATGCCCTCTCTTGTCGGTTATTACAAATTGAGGCAAATACGCCTTGTTTGTTAATCAGCCGACGAACCTGGTCGAAAGCATTTATTGTTTCCAGTGCCAGGTTATTGTTTCCTGGGTATCGATATAAATTGAAAGGGCGTTTTAGTTCATAGTTCCCCTAATGGAGCTACAAAAAGTTAGGCGGCAAAAACCTCTTTTTTCTGTTGGGTAGAAGAGGTTTTTTATTCATCGTTGTAACAATAATGTAAAATCAATGTGATGTTAAACACAAAACCAGCAAAAATATCCCCCTGTCTATCACGAAATAAATCAATATCATCTTTTTGATTTTAAATAAAAAAATATTTTTACCGCATTATTAACTTTATCTCTGTCACATTTTTGCCTATTGAATGTACATGTATATACAACTATACAATTAACAAAATTCACAACGATGAGATAGGAAAAAACCGTGACGACGCAAAATAATAAATTCAGCAACGTAACCATTCGTGCTCCCAGAGGGACACAACTCACAGCAAAAAGTTGGCTAACCGAAGCACCACTTCGTATGCTCATGAATAACCTTGATCCCGATGTGGCGGAAAACCCTCACGAATTGGTGGTGTATGGTGGTATTGGTCGTGCCGCCAGAAATTGGGAATGCTATGAAAAAATCGTTGAAACCTTAAAGAATCTGGAAAATGACGAAACCCTGTTGGTGCAATCAGGCAAGCCTGTGGGGGTGTTTAAAACACATGAAAATGCTCCGCGTGTATTAATTGCCAACTCTAACTTGGTGCCACACTGGGCGACATGGGAACATTTTAACGAACTGGATGCCAAAGGGCTGGCTATGTATGGCCAGATGACCGCCGGTAGTTGGATTTACATTGGAAGCCAGGGCATTGTTCAGGGAACTTACGAAACTTTTGTCGAAGCAGGCCGCCAACACTACAACGGTAATTTGACCGGACGTTGGATACTGACAGCCGGTTTGGGGGGGATGGGCGGAGCGCAGCCACTGGCTGCGACATTGGCCGGTGCCTCTTCATTAACCATAGAGTGCCAACAAAGCCGCATTGACTTTCGTCTGCGTACCAAATATGTGGATGAACAGGCCGTTGATCTGGATGACGCTTTAGCGCGTATTGAACGTTATACCCAGGAAGGTAAAGCAATTTCGATAGCATTGTGTGGTAATGCTTCAGAAATTTTACCCGAGCTGGTACGCCGCGGCGTTCGCCCTGATATGGTGACCGACCAAACCAGCTCCCATGATCCATTACATGGCTACTTACCGGCTGGCTGGACATGGGAAACATATTGCCGCCGTGCCGAAAGTGAGCCAGAAGTGGTGATCCAAGCGGCAAAAGCGTCAATGGCCGCACATGTTGAAGCTATGTTGGCTTTCCAGAAACAGGGTATACCTACTTTCGATTATGGCAATAATATCCGCCAAATGGCGAAAGAGGTAGGTGTTGAGCACGCTTTTGATTTTCCTGGATTTGTTCCCGCTTACATTCGTCCTCTGTTCTGTCGCGGTATCGGCCCTTTCCGTTGGGCGGCGCTTTCCGGTGATCCTGAGGATATTTATAAAACTGATGCCAAGGTAAAAGAGTTGCTGCCGAATGATGACCATTTACACCGTTGGTTAGATATGGCAAGAGAGCGCATCAGTTTTCAGGGCTTGCCTGCGCGCATCTGCTGGGTGGGATTGGGCGATCGTGCCAAGTTAGGATTAGCGTTCAATGAAATGGTTCGCCGTGGAGAACTTTCTGCACCAATCGTGATTGGCCGTGATCATTTGGATTCCGGTTCTGTCGCCAGCCCTAATCGTGAAACTGAATCTATGCAAGATGGTTCTGACGCCGTTTCTGACTGGCCATTGCTGAATGCCTTACTGAATACGGCCAGTGGTGCGACGTGGGTTTCCTTGCATCATGGTGGGGGCGTTGGTATGGGATTCTCTCAACATTCCGGCATGGTCATTGTTTGTGATGGTACGGATGAAGCGGCTGAACGCATTGCCCGTGTATTACACAATGATCCGGCAACGGGAGTTATGCGTCATGCTGATGCAGGCTATGAATTGGCTATCCAGTGTGCGAAAGAGCAAGGGCTAAACTTACCAATGTTAAACCTGCCAGTGGCTGATGCGAAATAAGGAGCGTTGTTAGAATGAAAAATATCACTATTCATCCGGGAAAAATGACACTTGAAGAATTACGTCATGTTTATCAGCATCCTGTTCACATTAGTTTGGACGAACACTGTTTTCCTGCCATTGAGAGCAGTGTTGCTTGCGTGAACCGCATTATCAGTGAAAATAAAACGGCTTATGGTATCAATACCGGTTTTGGTTTGCTGGCGAATACCCGTATTGCAGAACAAGATTTGGAAGAATTGCAGCGTTCTATTGTGTTGTCACATGCGGCGGGCGTGGGGGAACCTCTGCCGGATGAAATTGTCCGATTGATTATGGTGTTGAAAATCAATAGCCTTGCCCGTGGTTATTCCGGCATTCGTCTGGACGTGATCCAGGGCTTGGTTGCCTTGGTCAACGCTGAAGTTTATCCCTGTATTCCAAGTAAAGGTTCAGTAGGGGCTTCGGGTGACTTAGCGCCATTAGCGCATATGAGCTTGTTATTGTTGGGAGAAGGGAAAGCCCGTTATCGTGGTGAATGGCTGCCGGCAAAAGTGGCACTGAAAAAAGCGGGACTTGAGCCGATGTGTCTTGTCGCCAAAGAAGGGTTGGCGTTGCTCAACGGTACACAGGTTTCTACCGCCTTTGCCTTAAAAGGACTATTTGCCGCCGAGGATTTACTCGCATCAGCGATTGTCTGTGGCGCCATGTCTGTTGAAGCCGCTCTTGGCTCTCGTAAACCCTTTGATGCTCGTATCCATGAAGTTCGTGGGCAGAAAGGCCAGATTGATGTGGCAGCCCTTTACCGTCTGGCATTGGGAGAACAAAGTGAGATTTGTGCATCCCATCAAAACTGCCCGAAAGTTCAGGATCCTTATTCATTACGTTGTCAGCCTCAAGTGATGGGCGCTTGTTTAGCCCAAATCCGCCATGCGGCTGATATCATTATGGTTGAAGCCAATGCCGTCTCTGATAATCCGCTGGTCTTTACTGAAGAAGATGAGGTGATTTCTGGGGGTAATTTCCACGCTGAACCGGTCGCTATGGCATCGGATAATCTGGCTATTGCTCTGGCAGAAATGGGTTCATTGTCAGAACGCCGCATTGCCTTGTTGATGGACAGCAATATGTCCCAGTTGCCGCCATTCTTAGTTGAAAACAGCGGTGTTAACTCTGGTTTCATGATTGCACAGGTGACTGCGGCTGCGCTGGCAAGTGAGAACAAGGCGCTGGCACATCCTTCCAGTGTTGATAGTTTGCCAACGTCTGCCAATCAGGAAGATCATGTTTCAATGGCCCCCGCCGCGGGTCGTCGTTTATGGGAGATGGCAGATAATGTGCGAGGGATCTTAGCGATTGAATGGCTGACGGCTTGCCAGGGCATGGATTTTCGTCATGGCTTGAAGAGTAGTCCGATATTGGAAAAAGCCCGCCATATTCTCCGCGATAAAGTTGCACATTATGATAAAGATCGCTTTTTCGCCCCGGATATTGAGGCAGCAATCCAGTTGTTGGCTGAACAGCAACTTTCTGCCTTGTTGCCTGCCGGGAATATCTTAGAAAACTAAGTACAGACTCACCGTCTTAGGCCGGATAAGCTCCGGCCTTATCGTAGTATTTATCTCTTCCAATCTAATAATAAAAGGCATAAGGATAAATCATGCAAAACATTTCACAACTCAAGCGAGGGTTAAGCGTTCGCCACATTCGGTTTATGGCGCTGGGTTCGGCAATTGGCACCGGTCTTTTCTATGGTTCGGCAGGAGCCATTAAAGCCGCAGGACCCGCGGTATTGCTGGCTTATGCCATTGGCGGTGCCGCTGTATTTATGGTCATGCGGGCATTGGGGGAAATGGCAGTACATCGCTCTGCACCCGGTTCTTTCTCTTATTATGCTACCCAATACTTAGGGCCATTGGCAGGTTTTCTGACCGGATGGACTTACGTTTTTGAAATGCTGGTTGTTTGTCTTGCTGACGTCACCGCATTTGGCATCTATATGAAGCTCTGGTTTCCCCATGTTGACCAGTGGATTTGGGTACTTGGCATTGTCTTTTTTATTGGTGCAATCAATCTATGCAATGTGAAGGTATTTGGTGAAATGGAATTTTGGCTGTCCATCATCAAGGTTGTTGCGATTATCGCCATGATTGTCGGCGGTTTTGCCATCATGATGTATGGGTTTGGTCAGGAAGCCGAGCATGTCACCGGCCTGTCGAATTTATGGGAACATGGTGGATTTATGCCAAACGGCATAGCGGGAGTGATTGCCTCGTTTACGGTCGTGATGTTTGCCTTTGGTGGCATTGAGGTTATTGGCATCACTGCCAGTGAAGCTAAAAATCCAGAAAAATCCATCCCACGTGCAATCAATGCGGTTCCATTCCGTATTTTATTGTTCTATGTCCTTACGCTGTTTGTTTTGATGTGCATTTATCCGTGGAATCAAGTGGGGCAAAATGGCAGCCCGTTTGTCCAGATCTTCTCCAGCTTGGGAATTGATTCCGCAGCCAATATTTTAAATATTGTCGTCATTACTGCCGCAATTTCCGCGATCAACAGTGATATTTTTGGTGCCGGACGGATGATGTATGGCATGGCGCAAGAAAAACAGGCTCCAGCCTCGTTTACCCAACTGACTAAAAATGGAGTACCGTGGGTGACGGTGCTGGCAATGTCAGGAGTTTTGTTGGTGGGTGTCCTCTTGAATTACTTGTTGCCGGAAAAAGTTTTCGTCATTATTGCTTCCATCGCAACATTTGCCACTGTGTGGGTATGGCTGATGATTTTGCTGTCACAATATGTCATGCGTCGAAAAATGCCCGCAGAAGAGGCCAAACAGCTTGAATTCCCCGTACCCTTCTGGCCTGTTGCGCCAACGTTGGCTATTGCGTTTATGGGATTTGTTATTGCGGTATTAGGTTATTTCCCAAATACTCGGATTGCATTATACGTAGGGATAGTATGGATAGTATTATTGACTATTAGCTATTATTTATGGGTGAAAAAACCCAGTCATGGCTAACCCTCCTATATCACCCTAAAATAACGCTGTGTTAAGAAAGCTGATTTGTGTTCTGGATCATGGCAAACTAGCGAGTTGATATATCTTTTTTGTTGTTTGGAGGTGTTTTTTGGATAAGATCTTAGTCGATGAGGCTGTTGCAGAGCTGCGTACCATTTTAGATATGTTGCGTTGGTCTACTAGCCGTTTTAGCGAAGCGGGTATCTATTGTGGACATACTGCATGTAACCCGTGGGATGAGGCTTTGCAGTTAGTTCTCCCCTCATTGCGTTTGCCTATGGATGTCCCTGATTCAATGCTGGCTTCACGCCTGACATCAACAGAGCGTCAACGCATCGTGGAACTTGTCTTGCGTCGTATTAACGAACGTGTTCCTGTTGCTTATTTGATAAATCGAGCTTGGTTCTGTGGTCATGAATTTTATGTCGATGAGCGAGTTTTGATTCCACGTTCACTGATTAGAGATGTGATTGAAGACCATTTTGAAGGGCTTATCTCACGTCAGCCATCGACAATTTTGGATCTTTGTACAGGAAGCGGTTGTATTGCAATCGCCTGTGCCCATGCCTTCCCAGAAGCCGAAGTTGATGCTGTTGATATTTCTCCTGATGCTTTGGAAGTGGCAGAAATCAATATAGAGAATCATAAGCTTTCTCACCGTGTCATCCCGATTCGTTCAGATCTATTTCATGATATACCCTCGGTGAAATACGACATCATTGTCACTAATCCTCCTTATGTCGATGAAGAAGATATGAGTGATTTTCCTCAGGAATACGATCATGAACCTGAATTAGCCATGGCTGCAGGTATTGACGGATTGGATTTGGTTCGTCGTATTCTGGCAACTGCCCCGGATTTCCTTTCAGAAGAGGGAATACTGGTATGTGAAGTCGGTAACAGTATGGTACACCTGATTGAGCAATACCCTGAAGTACCTTTCAAATGGCTGACATTCGAACATGATTATGGTGATGGTGTTTTCGTGCTGACTCGTCAGCAGCTTGTTGAACATCACGAATATTTCCAGCCATTCAAAGACTGATACTTTTTCATTCATCCAATGGTTAAAACGGCTATTTCATATAAATTGTATCTATACCAATCTAACTTCAAGATGCGTGTGATTTCTCCCCGCGAAGCGGGGGAGAAATCAGGTTTCATAGCGTGTTGTAAATGGCAACTTGAAGTTTAATACGTATAAAAGGCAAATAAAATTACTGAAATACGATAGGTTTTAATCATTGGGTGAGTTATTGTTATTCGCTCTTTTCAAATGTACAGATAATGATGGCAGGGTAGGAATGGCTGGAAATAGTATTGGACAGTTTTTTCGTGTCACCACATTTGGTGAATCTCACGGGATCGCACTGGGATGCGTTGTCGATGGTGTTCCACCGGGTATTGCTATTACAGAAGCTGATTTGCAAATCGATTTAGACAGGCGTCGTCCGGGAACTTCCCGTTATACGACACAGCGTCGTGAACCCGATCAGGTTCGAATTCTTTCTGGCGTTTTTAACGGCATAACAACAGGTACTAGCATTGGCCTGATGATTGAAAACACCGATCAGCGTTCGCAAGACTACAGTGCGATTAAAGATGTTTTCCGCCCCGGCCATGCTGACTATACCTACGAGCAGAAATATGGGATGCGAGATTACCGTGGTGGCGGGCGTTCATCTGCTCGTGAAACTGCCATGCGCGTTGCAGCAGGGGCAATAGCTAAAAAATATCTATTCGAAAAACACGGTATTCTTATTCGTGCTTGCCTGACTCAGATGGGCGATATTCATTGTGAACTGAAAGATTGGGATCTGGTTGAACAGAATCCTTTTTTCTGCCCGGATGCAAGTAAGTTGACTCAGCTTGATGAATTACTCCGAACATTGAAAAAAGAGGGGGATTCCATTGGTGCGAAAGTCAGTGTCGTTGCCGAAAACATCCCTGCGGGATTGGGTGAACCGGTTTTTGACCGTTTGGATGCAGACATCGCTCATGCTTTGATGAGCATTAACGCGGTCAAAGGTGTTGAAATTGGTGATGGTTTCGGTGTTATTAATTTACGTGGCAGTGAAAACCGCGATGAAATGACGACGCAGGGGTTTACCAGTAACCATGCTGGCGGCATTTTAGGCGGAATTAGCAGTAGTCAGCCAATTATTGCGCATATTGCCTTGAAACCGACATCCAGCATTATGGTGCCAGGCAAGACTATTAATCGTCAGGGAGAAGAAGTGGATATGGTAACTCGTGGCCGCCACGATCCTTGTGTTGGTATTCGTGCCGTACCTATCGCAGAAGCCATGATGGCGATTGTACTGATGGATCACTTACTGCGCCAGCGAGCACAATGTGCCGATGTGGCACCATCGTTCCCGCGCGGGTAATCCGGGAAGAAGCTCCCGATACAGCTTTGGTTGGTGCTGAAAGGTATCATGAGAATAGGTAAGCAGTTTTCTGGTGAAATGCATAATGGAATGGTCATTATTAGGGCCGGAAATTTACGGTTTCCTCTTTTTGGTTGCGATGGTGGCGGGATTTATCGATTCTATTGCAGGAGGCGGCGGATTATTAACTATTCCTGCGTTGCTATCGGTAGGTGTTTCTCCTGTTCAGGCACTGGCAACAAGTAAGTTACAGGCTATAGGCAGTTCTTTCTCCGCCAGCCTTTATTTTATCCGCCGTGGTGTAGTGGATTTGCGTTCCCAGCGTTTTGCTATCTGCATGACGATAATTGGGGCTATGTTGGGCGCTTTGCTGGTTCAATTTATCTCACCGGATTTTCTGCGTTATTTATTGCCGGCATTGGTGATCATTATCGGTCTTTATTTCCTATTGGTACCGAATATTGGAGCCGAAGATCGGCAACGTCGTCTTGGCCCAATTGCATTTGGTTGTCTTGCCGGATGTGGCATTGGCTTTTACGATGGCGTGTTTGGGCCAGGAACGGGATCGTTCTTCGCACTCTCTTATGTCATGCTTTGTGGCTACAATTTGGCGAAAGCGACGGCTTATGCCAAAGTACTGAACTTTGCCTCTAACATCGGAGCCTTGGGATTCTTTGTGCTTGGTGGACAGATCTTATGGCTGGCGGGCGTTGTGATGCTGGTAGGGCAAATAATCGGTGCGCGATTAGGGGCGAGTTTGGTGCTGAGCAAAGGGAAGAAACTCATCCGTCCACTGTTAGTGACAATTTCCTTTTTGATGAGCATCAAACTTCTTTATGATCAACACGGAGATACTGTCCGTTCTTGGCTGGCATTTTATTTTTGATTTAGGATTTTGCATTAATACATGACCTCACATCATTATCAACAACTGATTGAAATTTTTGATAATTGCTTTAGTAATGACTATAACACCCGTTTGATAAAAGGTGATGATGAGCCTATTTATCTGCCCGTAGATGATGAAGTTAACTATAACCGAATCGTGTTCGCCCACGGATTTTATGCCAGTGGATTACATGAAATTTCTCATTGGTGCATTGCGGGTGAAGAGCGTCGTAAACTGATCGATTTTGGTTACTGGTATTGCCCTGATGGGCGTGACGCCCAAACTCAGGAGAAGTTTGAAAAGGTAGAAATTAAACCCCAATCGCTGGAGTGGTTATTCTGTGTAGCTGCGGGATTTCCCTTTAATGTCAGTTGTGACAACCTTGAAGGCGATTTTGAGCCGGATCGCCTTGCTTTTCAGCGGAAAGTGCATGTACAAGTCATGCAATACCTTGAAAATGGGATACCTGCACGCGCTGCACGCTTTATTCAAGGTCTGCAATCGTTCTACAATACGCCCCCACTAAAAGCAGAGCATTTTCCTTATTCGGAAGATCGCTTTGCTAATTAAATTGATGTTGAGGAAAAAATAATGCTCGCAGAGTTTGAAACACGCATTCTGGCGCAAATTGATGATATGGTTGAACAGGCCAGTGATGATGAATTATTTGCTGGTGGTTACCTCCGCGGGCATCTGACATTAGCTGTTGCTGAATTAGAGCAAGAAGGTGCAAATACGATCGAACACCTCCATCAGCGTGTTGAAGAAAGCATCCACAAAGCCATTAAAGTGGGAGAACTGACTCCACCAGATCAAGTTTTGGTTTTGGCAACCTGGCAAAAACTGCTGGATGGTGCAAGAGACTAATTCTTTAATATAAAAATAACTTTATTTAGGGCTATTCATATAGCCCTTTATTTTTTGCTCGGACTGAGTAACACCCTATCTTCAATGACAAAAAAATGCGTAGCGCATCTCAATAATGAGAATAAATAGTGATGATTAAATCTTTACTGATCTTTTTATAGTAAATATAAAGTAAAGTTATCTGGCGGTTAAATTTATCCAAAATATAGCTTCAAGCACTCTTTGCCGGAACAATGTTGTTATATACTAATCGCCTTTCAAGATGCGTTTTATATCTCCCTGCTTCAACTTGAAGTTGGATTGGTATATTAAAATAATTAGGGTGTTAATATATTGAATGAAATTAAATATAAATGATGCCTAAAATAATGACATTCTATTTATTATCTTAATCTAAGAAGATTTTTTTATGTCACGTTAAAATGATGTATAAATATGTTAGGTTTTAACGAATGTAAGTGTAATTATTTATCTTTTATTTTAAATAATCATGTTATTAATGGAACGACTGATGATTAAAATAAATAATGATGATAAGCTTTAGGTCATGATATACAAGGAAATAAAGAGACTTTTACTTAACTAACTTATTGAAGTAATGGAAATATTTCTAAGTAGAAAATCAATAAGAGTTCATATTAAAAAACAGATAAATTCCTCTTGGTAAGTCAAAATTAGAAAAGGATATTTCAGGAGATAGTGACATGAAACTAGGAAGAAACTTTGTTCAAAGTGGTTACAGAGGGTATGCTGAAAATAACAAAGCACTTTTATTACCTGAACCTATAAATTATGACGTATTAAGATTTGCTGAGAAAAAATCGATGAATATAACATTGGAAAAAAGCGTTGAAAATCTGGAATCAGACGTTGCTCAAATCAAAATGGATGTTACTGTTATAAAATCAAACTATGCAACAAAAACGGATATTGAAATGGTTAGTTCACTGATTTACAAGGAGATATCATCTGTGCGTAGTGATATGTCGTCGCTGAGAGGTGAAATAGCTTCTATAAGTAATGACGTATCAACCTTGCAGAAGGATATGATAGCTGTACGTGGTGAGATATCTTCTATACGAGGTGATATCTCATCTATACGAGGTGATATCTCATCTATACATCAGAGAATATCAACTTTAAATGAGGAGCTATCCAACAAAATAGTTGCTCAAACCAAATGGATGGTCACAATGATGTTTGGTTTTTCTGGTGTCATTATTGCAACAATGAGGTTTATGATTTGAACACAATGCCTTCTATTCGCTTAACACAAAAATCAGATGTCAGCCGATTACCCGCAATAGAACGTTCTGCTGCGAATTTGTTTAGGTTTATACCTGAGTTGGCTTGGATAGCCGATGGTCATGTGCAAACAGAGCAGCAACATTTGGACTATATTGTGCAAGGCAATAGCTGGGTTGCCCTTAATGAAGATGCTCTGCCTGTTGGTTTTATTTTAGCTAAGCCGTTAGATGATGGGTTACATATTATGGAGCTTTCAGTGCATGAAAATTGGCAGAGAAAAGGTATTGGAAAGGCATTGATTGAAAAAGTCATGCAGGTTGCTGAACAGCGCCATCTTAACGCTGTGACATTGACAACTTTTCGTTATGTTAACTGGAATGCACCTTTCTACCATAAATTGGGGTTTGAGATCTTAGAGTTACAGCAACTTTCTGAGTCATTACAGCAAATACGGCAAAGTGAAATCGATTATGGATTTGTTGAAGAACAACGTTGTGCAATGAAACGTTTGCTTACTGTGACCACTATACCTAAGTAACTTACTGAATTTGAAAATGATATCGATTTGGGGAATAAAAATCTTGGGGTTTACACCAGACATATTTTTCCCATGTCTGGTGCACAACATAAACTACTTTAAGGTTTTTCTGTTCTTACCGCTTTGCCACGTAATAGCTTTCTAACCCAAAAGCGATTTGGGTGTAAAGCCGCTAATGTTTCGTCATCAAGTGGGGGAGGTTCCCCGAAAATTTGGCTAGCCAATAATTCTGCGCTTAAAGGAGCAGAACATAATCCACGTGAACCTAACACACCAAGAACAAATAAATCTGGATAACAAGGAGATTCTTCAATCATCTTATTCGTGTTTATTTGCAGAGATAAATTTGCATATTTATCCATAAGCTCACTGAAAACAGGAACATTCCCGACCATTGGCATATGATCCCGGATGACACATCGAATACCTTGGCGAGACTTTTCTTCTGAAATGTCAACTTCCTGTGGCCAATCAACATCCGGGAAACATTTTAATAAACGGTCCCGGTTTTCTTGTTGTTCGATAGAAGAGTACCGTGTATCCAACTGATTGCGTTGATAACTGGCACCGATGCAGTGATATTGGTTATTAGGATTAACGGGAGTCATGTAGCCATCGTAACACAGTACGCTTTTCAATTGGCTTAGGCTATCTGTAGTTGGAATATGGCTAACCTGACCGCGAACAGCGGTTACAGGGAGTTTTTTAGTCTGTTCAAATTGTGGCAGACAGTGGCCATTGGCAATAATGACAATTTTGTGATCCTTGCATTGCAGGTTTTCCTTATGTTCAAACTGCAATTGCCAGCCGTTTTCACTTTGAATAAGCTGAGTTACTTTATGATTAAAATAAACCAGCATTCCGCGTTGTTCAGCCAGTTTAATTACTGCTTGAGTCAGTTGTGCGGGGTATAACCATCCTCCTTGTGGATAGTGAATGCCATCATAATTCACATCTACTCCACTGACATGGCTTAATTGGTTGCGGTTCATACCAAGCGCAATGTCTTCTGGCCATGCTGTCCGTAGCATTTTGCTGATTTTATTTGCGCTTTTTTCATCATAAGCTAATTGGCTGACACCACACCATTGATGGTCAAACGATACATTTTCGTCAATTAATTGATCGTACTGACGGCGGGCAAAAGTAAATGCTGATGTAAAGAAGCGTTCTAATGGATCGTCATTGCCATTCAATAGGGGATAAAGAGCCCCTTGTTGATTGCCGGATGCATTTTGGGCAGGTTGGGCATCCTGGCAATATAGCGTGACTTTGGCGCCACGGCGCAATAGGGCAAGTGCGGTCAGTGCACTGGCAATACCGCCACCGATGATGGCAATGTCATCGGTACAGGTAGCGGTTTTGCGAGAAAACCAGGGTGCATAAGGTAAGTGAAGCTGGCCACTTGATGGAGATAAGGTGCCAGTTAGCATCTCTCTTTTACGCCCAAAGCCTTTAACCTTAGTGACATTAAAGCCTGCTGCCTGCAATCCTCGGCGGACTGTTCCGGCAGAGGTAAAGGTCGCAAAAGTCCCTTCAGGACGACAAAATTTTGCCATTGCAGCGAACAGCTGTTCACTCCACATTTGTGGATTTTTTGCTGGTGCAAAACCATCTAAAAACCAGGCATCAATTTTCCCTGTCAGGCTTGAACTTATTTTCGGTAATAGATCATTTACATCGCCAAACCAAAGATCCAGGGTAATAGCGCCATTATCCAGAATTAATCTATGGCAGCCCGCCAGTGGTAAGGGCCATTGTTGGTATAATTGCGCAGAAAACGCCTTAAGTTCTGGCCAACGTTGGTGTGCTGTTTTCAGGTCAGATGGTTTTAATGGGTATTTTTCAAAACTGATATAATGTAGCCGTTTTAATGCAGCTTCAGGATATTGTTGTCTAAAATGAGAGAAAGATTGACAAAGTGTCAGGAAATTCAATCCAGTACCGAATCCAGTTTCTGCAATAACACACTCTGGGCAGGAATGCGTATTAAAACGTTGAGGAAAATGATTGCCTTTCAAAAATACATATAATGTTTCTTCCAAGCCATCTTGATTTGAAAAATAAACATCATCAAACTGCTCTGAAATGGGGGTGCCCTGCTCATTCCAGCTTAGGGTTGCGTTGCTGATAGCACTGCTTTTCACAATAATGCCTGTACTGTTGATAACAATAATAGGTGGATTTTAACGGTCTTCGTTTAGTTGCACCACCCATGGCAAAGCTTCAAAGTTGAGTCAAGATCAATTTTTCCTTGAATTTTTAACCTGATCGGACTTGTTCAGCTTACAAGTGTAAGCTAAAGTGCAGGTGAATAAATCCCGCAGGTAAACATATTGATGAGGTAAGTAATGAAACGTGCAGTGATCACCGGTCTGGGTATTGTTTCTAGTATTGGTAATAACCAGAAAGAGGTGCTGGAATCTCTGAAAGAGGGCCGTTCCGGGATAACTTTCTCAGAAAAATTTAAAGAAATGGGCATGCGCAGCCATGTTTGGGGGAATGTAAAACTGGATACTTCTGGTTTGATTGACCGCAAAACTCTACGTTTCATGAGTGACGCATCGATTTATGCTTATCTGGCAATGGATGAGGCAATTAAAGATTCCGGCCTGTCCGATGAACAAGTTTCTAACCTGCGTACTGGATTGGTTGTCGGTTCAGGAGGTGGCTCTCCCTATAACCAAGTCGCTGGTTCAGATGGCATGCGTGCCCGTGGGTTGCGTGGCGTTGGGCCTTATATGGTCACACGGGCAATGGCTTCTGGCGTGTCAGCATGTTTGGCAACACCGTTTAAGATCAAGGGCGTCAACTACTCCATCAGTTCTGCCTGTTCAACCTCTGCACATTGCATCGGTCATGCCGTTGAATTAATCCAACTCGGTAAACAAGATATTATTTTTGCCGGTGGTGGTGAAGAATTAAGCTGGGAAATGGCTTGTGAGTTTGATGCAATGGGAGCACTTTCCACTAAATATAATGAAACACCAGAACAAGCTTCCCGTACCTATGATCAAAACCGTGATGGTTTCGTGATCGCGGGTGGTGGCGGTATTGTCGTTGTTGAAGAATTAGAACACGCATTAGCCCGTGGTGCGCATATTTATGCTGAAATTATCGGTTATGGGGCAAATTCAGATGGTGCAGATATGGTCGCGCCTTCTGGAGAAGGCGCTGTGCGTTGTATGAAAATGGCATTAGACGGTATTGAAGGTGGAATCGATTACATCAATACCCACGGAACTTCGACACCAGTTGGCGATTTGAAAGAACTGGAAGCCATTAGAGAAGTTTTTGGTGACAACACACCTGCCATTTCCGCGACTAAAGCGATGACAGGACATTCATTGGGTGCAGCGGGTGCCCATGAAGCGATTTATAGTTTGTTGATGTTAGAGCATGGCATTATTGCACCAAGCATTAATATTGAAGACCTGGATGAAAAAGCACAGGGCATGGATATTGTTACTGAACCTACCGAACGCGAGCTAAGGACAGTGATGTCCAATAGCTTCGGGTTCGGTGGTACAAATGCATCCCTGGTGATGCGCAAGTATTCAAACTAATTTTTTAAGTAATAAAAAACTTATATACGCGTTACCTTTCAAATTGCTCACTATAAGACAACATAACTCATTGTTTCTTGAAGTGAGATGGGTATAGCCAATCCATTGATTATGTGGATTGGCTATTTTTATTAAGGCGCCGTGATTTTATTGCGGCGTTTATTAATGATGCGCAGAATGGGCGGAATAACAATGACTAATACCGCCAGAATCAGCAAAACTTGTGTGATAGTACTACTCCATAAGATCTCAAAATCTCCATTGCTGATTGAGAGTGCCCGTCGTAGGTTTTGTTCCAGCATTTCGCCTAAGACGAAACCTAAAATCAGTGGTGACATTGGGAAATTCATTTTTCGCAGTATATAGCCGAAAACGCCTAATCCGACCATTAACATCAAATCAAAAGTGGTGCTGTGGATGGCATATACGCCCACTGCGGAAACGATAGCTATTGCAGGAACCAAAAACCACATTGGGATACTGAGCATACGGGTAAATAACCCAATCATCGGGATGTTCATGATCAGTAATAAAATATTAGCGATCAACAAAGCAGCAATAAGCCCCCAGACGATATCAGGCTGTTCGGTGAACATGGTAGGGCCAGGGGTGATGTTGTAGAGTGTCAAAGCACCCAGCATCACAGCGGTTGTACCTGAGCCGGGTACACCGAGAGTCAGCATAGGGATAAATGAACCACAGGCTGATGCGTTATTCGCAGCCTCTGGTGCAGCGACACCGCGGATATCACCTTTACCAAATGAATCACTGTTACCGCTGATCCGCTTTTCTGTCATGTAGGTTATTGCACTGGCGATTGTCGCCCCTGCACCAGGTAATATTCCCACAAAAAAGCCAATGACTGAGGAGCGTAAGGTTGGTCCTACACACGTTGCCGCTTCTTTCCGATTGAAAAGCAGGCGCCCTGTTTGGCTAATGACTTTTTGCCCCGCAGAAGTACTCTCCAGCATCAATAAAATTTCACTGACTGAAAACAGCCCAATAACGACAACTATGAATTGAATACCATCGGAGAGATGCACGTTATTAAAAGTGAAACGATAAACGCCGGTGTTGGCATCCACGCCCACGGTTGCCAAGGCCAAACCGATTAAGGCGGCAAGGAGTGATTTTATGGGATTTTGGCTCATCATGCTGCCGAGACAAGCAATAGCAAATACCATGAGTGCAAAGTATTCAGCCGGTCCGAAAGCTAAAGACCACTGTGCCAAAAGTGGAGCAAATAAAATGATACCCATGATAGCCAAGAGTGAGCCACAAAACGAACTAACGGCAGAGATAGAGAGTGCAACGCCCGCTCGCCCCTGTTTTGCCATCGGGTAGCCATCAAGCGTTGTCATAATGGCAGCGGCATCTCCCGGTACATTCAGTAAGATTGAAGAGATACGGCCGCCATATTCACAACCAATGTAGACAGTTGCCAATAAGATCAGGGCAGATTCAGCGGGTAATTTTAACGCAAAAGCCAATGGCAGCAGAATAGCCACCCCATTTATAGGACCAAGACCGGGCAGTAACCCAACAACAGTACCGATAAAACAGCCTATCAATGCAATGACCAAGTTTTTGGGTACTAATGCGACTTCAAAACCATGGCTCAGATAAATCCAAGTATCCATTGTTGTCTCCTTAGCTGAGCCAACTGCCGACGGGCAGAGTGACTTCTAACAGACGATCAAAAGCAAAAAAGAGTGAACTACCGAGAACTAAACCGGAAATAGTTGCAGCAAGGAGTGTGGCGTTAAAGAGTCGTGCCACACAGATAGTCAATAACGTGGTTGCGAGTGGAAAACCCAACCACTCAAATGACCATGCATAAATGGTTAGTGTGGCAATCAATAAAACTAAGCGACGTAACACGTGTGGTGCTGGCCAGTAAACGGGATCCGGTTTTTTAAACAGCAACAGTAAAGCACAAAGTGCCATTAATGAAAGAATAGCCATTGGAAATGGGCGAGGACCCAGAGGTTCATAGCTATATTCACTATGGATACCCCATCCGATGACCAGTCCTATTCCACATAGCACCAGCCATACAGTAGCAAAGATACGATCGCTCATGATGCTATCCCTGTTATTTTGCTAAACCAAAGGATTTGGCCATTTCATGGTATTGAATAACTTGTTTTTTCACATAGTCATCCAGCTCTTTGCCAGTCATATTGAATTCAAATAATCCGCGTAGTTCACGTTGTTTTTTGAATTCATCAGATTGTTGGAGTTTTTTAAAGGTATCTATCCACCATTGATATTGTTCATCAGAGACTTTGGGTCCCATGTAAAAACCACGAATAATTGGCCAAACCAGGTCGTAACCCTGTTCTTTTGCTGTTGGAATTTTTGCCAGATCGCCGTCTAAGCGTTTATCGGCATAAACAGCAAGTATGCGAATTTTATCGCCATTGAGATAAGGTAAGGTTTCACTTAAATCACCGGATACGACTTGGATATGATTACCCAACAGGGCGGTGATAGGTTCACCACCACCTTCAAACGCGACATAGCGCATTTTGCGGGGATCGACACCAACCTCTTTTGCCAGTAATGCGGTTTTCATCCAGTCTTGACTACCGATGGAAGCCCCTGCACCAAACACAATACTATCGGGCGCTTTTTTAAACGCCTCCATCAAATCTGTCAGCGTTTTGTAGGGAGAATCCTTGCGCACCGCAATCATGCCATAATCTGTACCGACACTGGCGAGCCAGCGTACATCATTGACGTTGTAGCGACCAAATTTGCCTTGAGCAAGATTCAATAAGGAACCGCCGGAAAAGGCGACGACAGTACCGGGTTCCGCGGGTCGTTGGGCAATAATGGCATTATAGGCAACTGCACCGACCCCGCCGGGCATAAATGTCACCCGCATGGGAGAATCGATAGTTTTAGTTTCTAATAGTGAAATTTGGATAAGTTTGCAGGTTAAATCAAAGCCTCCACCGGGTTTGGCGGGTGCAATACATTCGGTTCTATTGGGAGCAGAAGTTGCAAAAGCGCAGGAGCAAATAAACAGGCTTGCAGCGGTTAATAATGTTTTAAAAGTTCTCATTTTTATTCCTCACATAGCACCAGTAAAGGGTATAAATGGTAAATTTCTGGCGCCTGTTTATTTATAAAAACGAAACCTTTCAATTACCTTTCATTAACAATAAAAGTTGTCTGGATGTGACCTCAATCGCTTAATTTGCGTAGTGTTTTACATAATTGTGTTAATTTGTTGTTTGATTTTATGTTTTTTTGTTAACTCCTAAGCAATTGCTCAATCTTAATATTGCAATTATGTGATATCTCCGCTTTATTTCTCTGGTTAATTTTTAACAATAGGTATTATTCAATGCGGCTCTTATTAGTTGAAGATCACCCAGAATTATCACATTGGTTACAGAAGGCATTGAATAATGCTGGGTTTGTGGTTGATCTGGCGGAAGATGGTATCGTGGCAGATCAGCTTTTGCAGACTGAAAATTATGCGTTGTTGATTCTGGATGTGGCTTTACCTAGGTTGGATGGTTTGTCTCTGTTATCGCGGTTGCGTAAGCGTGGTCAAAACTTACCCGTGTTGTTATTGACTGCTAAAACAGAAGTTACGGATCGTGTGAAAGGGTTGAATTCCGGTGCCGATGATTATTTAACCAAGCCTTTTGATTTTCAAGAACTGGAAGCCCGTATTCGTGCGTTGTTGCGTCGTAGTTCAGCTATACCCCAAGAGGTACAGAAATTTGGTTCATTGACTTATGAAGGTGAAGGGTATTTTGTGCTGAACAATGTACCATTGGCACTGACTCCCAGAGAATTGTCTGTGTTAGCAACACTATTTCATCGTCGAGGGCGTCCGGTTTCTAAACAGCAGCTGTTTGAGCAGGTGTTTTCCCTATCAGATGAAGCCAATCCACAAAGCATAGAACTGTATGTTCATCGGTTACGAAAAAAATTATTCAACAGTGATGTAGAGATCAAGACATTGCGTGGGTTGGGATATCGGTTGGAGCGGTTGACACAATGAAATATCTGAAAATACCGCGATCGTTATTCCACCAATTATTGCTGTTCCTGGGCGTTCCTTTGCTGTTCCTGGGCGTTCCTTTGCTATTACTGGGCTGTGCTTCTGTTTATAGCCAGTATGCCAGCGTGAGAAATGCAGCAATGTTGGCTTATGACAGAACATTGCTTGCATCAGCAAGAACCGTTGCTGAACGCCTGACTGTTAGAGATCAAAGCTTGCTCGTTGATGTACCTTATGTTGTCTTGGACAGTTTCGAGCGCAATACGAATGATCGTCTGTACTACCAGGTTATCTCACCGGAAGGCAAGACGATTTCCGGTTATGATGATCTTCCCCAAATACCGCAGAACGTCCAGCGTTCACCCTTATATACGGCATTGGCTTATTTTTATGACGCGGAATATCAAGGGCAGCCTATACGTGTAGTAGGATTGTATCAACCCATCAATGAAGGTAACGTCATGGGGATGGCGTTGGTATTGGTGGCGGAAACGGTGACCTCCCGTCAAGATATGACTCACCAATTACTGCTGTCTTCGCTGGTTAATCAAGGGGCTGTCGTATTATTGGCATTATTCCTTGCTTACATCTTACTCAAACTCCTGCTTAAACCGCTGCGGAAGCTTTCAGGCATGATGAGCCTGCGTTCTGCTAATGATCTAACACCATTACCGAATATTTTACCGTGGTCCGAGCTTGCTCCCTTACTGCAATCGCTTAACCGCTATATTGGACGGTTGGCATTAATGGTTGGACGCCAAGAACGATTCAGTGCAGATGCTTCTCATCAATTAAGAACGCCTTTAGCAGTATTGAAAACACAGGTTGCAGTAGCACGTGGCAACCAAGATCTGGAACAGAGGGATAGCATACTGACAGCAATTGATAAGAGTTTGGATAATATGATCGTGCTGACTGATCGCCTGCTGCAACTTTCACAACTTAGAGTGCATGAAAAAGAGGCAATACAAAATTATCAGCCGGTCAATATCGTGGCGCTGTTGCAACAAGTTTGCTTTTCCCGTTTACAGCAAGCAGAGAGCAAAAACATTGACTTAGGTTACGAAGGGGAAGAGTCTGCCTGGATCAGGGGAGATCCGCTATTGTTAGCAGAAATGTGCGCTAACTTGCTGGATAATGCCATCAAATATACCCCGCAAATGGGCGTGGTAACGGGGAGGGTGAGTATAATGCCAGATAAAAAACACGCTTGCCTTGAGATCGATGATTCAGGTCCGGGTATCGCTCAAGAAGATATTCACCAATCGCTAATGGCATTTAACCGTTTAGACAACGCTGCTGGGCTGGAGGGGGCGGGATTAGGACTGACTATTGTTAAAGAAATTTGCCAGTATCACAATGCCGCTCTCCAGCTTTTACCCAGTGAGGTGTTGGGTGGGTTATTAGTGAGAATTATAATCAGGCTTTCTGCGCGTGAGCGGGATACGTAACTGTTGCGCGAGTATCACACCGGCCAAAACAACACCTCCTCCAATTAAATGGTAACTGTGCATTTCTTCATGGAGATCCACGATAGCAATAATGGCAGTAAATACGGGTGCCAGATTCATAAAAATAGCAGTCATGTTTGCGCCAATGCGGGTGACACCTTGTATCCACAAATAGGGAGCAATAATGGAGGCAGGAATACCAGCAAACAGAACAAGGGAAATATTATCGGTCGTTAACTGGATATCATCTGCCATCATGAAATTGGGTAAAAGCAATAAAACGCCAAACCCAATTTGGGCATACAGTGATTGCCAGTTGGCTAATGGAATTGCCCAACGTTTGGTTAAAACTCCATACAAGGCATAAGAAGCGGCGGCAATAAACATCATCACTTCTCCAATACCCAAACCCTGTTGCAATAGGGAAGCGGGTTCCCCTTTGCTGACCAGCCATACAAGCCCAAACAGAGAGAGTACAGTGCCGAGAGTGATACCAACAGTGGGGGTAACCCGTAAGGCAAAGATACTGATAATGACGGTTAACAGGGGGATTAATGAAGTGAAAATCCCGATGATTGTCGCGCTGACGGTGTGGGCTGCATAATATGCCAGGCTTTGGTTAAGCACCATACCCAGAGAACCCAAAATCAATAGCTTCCACCAATATTGAGCAATGATTTTCCGCTGTTGTAGAACTGGCAATAAGAGAAAAGGCGTCAGAACCAAAAAGGCAATAAACCATCGGTAAAAAGAAATTGCAGCAGGTTCAATATGAGTGGCAGCAGCTTTGCTGACAACGGCGTTGATTGACCAGATCAGCACAGCGACAAGGGGGAATAATAAGTTCTTCATTGAATTGGATTATTTAGGTAAGTAGTTTGTCTGTTTAGTTTAGCAATGACCGATTTATTATATATATTGATAATCAGACAACAGATGTGGCTATTAAGACAAGATATTTACCCTTGGAGACAAATAAGGTTATGTTTCAGCCAATTATGCCGGATATCCTCTCTTTTCGTGATGAAACATTGAATGCTGATACTGAATGTCGGTTACATACACATCCTTTCGGTCAATTAATTTATGTCGTTTGTGGCGTCATGGAAACTCAGGTGGGAAAGCAGCGTTTTCTTGCTCCACCAGAGTTTTGTATCTGGATACCGAAAAATATCGCCCATTCAAGTTATAACCGGAAGGCGATGCGATTTTGGATCATTGACATTTCCCCCCAATGGACGAAGACCTTGCCGCAACAACCTTGCCTTATCCGTTTGAGTGGTATCTTCAATGCCATTATGGTGGATTTTTTTCAGCGAAAGATCCGGCAGTTGGAAACAGAAAAAGATCGGCGGCTGGCACATATATTGATTGATCAGTTGGAGTTGTCACCAAGTCAGTGTACTTATTTACCTTCCTCAAAAGATAAATTGCTTGCTCCCGTATTACAGATGTTGGAACGTAATCCGGCAGATAATACCTCGTTAGCGGAGTGGGCTAAAAAACGTTATACCTCAGAGAGAACTTTATCGCGGCGTTGTAAGCAAGAATTGGGCATGTCATTTAGTGAATGGCGGCAACGGCTGCGTTTTCTCCATGCCATCTCTTTATTGGAACAGGGGAAAAGTATTCACGAAATCGCGTTTGATGTGGGTTATAGCTCATCATCGGCTTTTATCGCCATGTTTCAACAGATTGCGGGCACAACACCAGAACGTTTCAGAAAAGGCTGAAGGCCTATACTAATTGTTTTTCAAGATGCGTCTTAATATCTCTCCGCGTAGCGGGGAGAAATCACACGCATCTTGAAGTTAGATTGGTATATAGGTTTTATACAGATAAAATGGCAGAATAGTGGATCACGCCCATTTAAGTCATTGGATGAGAAAAGTGAAAATCTTAGTTGATGAAAATATGCCTTATGCTGAACAACTCTTCCAGCAATTAGGTGAAGTGCAGGCAATTCCAGGGCGCCCAGTGCCTGAGGGAGTTTTGGAACATGCTGATGCCTTTATGGTTCGATCTGTCACTAAAGTCAATGAATCTTTGTTGCAGGGCAGTTCGGTGAAATTTGTCGGGACGGCCACGGCGGGAATGGATCATGTTGATCAGCAATGGTTATCTCAGGCAGGGATTGGTTTTTCCGCCGCGCCTGGATGTAATGCCATTGCCGTGGTTGAGTATGTCTTCTCGGCATTGATGTTATTGGCTGAGCGCGATCAATTTCAGCTTAAAGACAAGACTGTCGGTATTGTCGGTGTTGGCAATGTCGGGGGACGTTTAGCTGATCGACTGACGGCCTTGGGCGTGAAGACCTTACTGTGCGATCCTCCCCGCGCAGATCGTGGCGATGAAGGGGCGTTCTGGCCTTTAGAAAAATTGGTGCAAGAAGCGGATATTCTGACTTTCCATACCCCTCTTAATCACTCTGGCCCATACCAGACGTATCATTTGGCTGATGCAGCATTACTCTCTGCATTACCGGACAACCGTATTTTGATTAATGCCAGCCGTGGTGAGGTGGTTGATAATCAAGCGTTACTTTCCGCGCTGCAAAATGGAAAAAGGTTACGCACAGTGCTTGATGTTTGGGAGCCAGAGCCTAACCTTTCTCTACCCCTGCTAGCGTTGGTTGATATTGCGACCCCACATATTGCCGGTTATACCCTGGAAGGCAAAGCACGGGGTACAACTCAGGTTTTTGAGGCTTATTGTGAATTCCTGGGGCAACCGCGCAAGACGGAATTGGCTGATCTGTTGCCAACACCCGATTTCAGTCAAGTCACCGTGCGAGGAGAGGTGACACAAAGTCTCCTCAAGCGTTTGATGCATTTAGTGTATGATGTGCGCCGTGATGATGCGCCCTTACGTCAGGTTGCGGATCAGGAGGGCGCATTTGATCGATTACGCAAATACTATCCAGATCGTCGGGAATGGTCTTCACTGACCGTGCATTGTGACTCAGAAGAGAGTGCTCAATTACTGTCCAGACTTGGATTTAATGCAGAAGTGATTTAATACAGGCAGGGATCCCTGCCTGTCAGCAAAATAAGAAATTTGGAATAAGAGAAGTGGAGAAGACCAACATGTCAGAAGGTTGGAATATTGCGCTTTTGGGTGCAACAGGCGCAGTAGGTGAAGCGATATTGGCGTTATTACAGGAACGTCAATTTCCGGTTGGTGAACTGTATCTTCTTGCCAGTGAACAAAGTGTTGGAAAGATCCAGCGTTTTAACGGAAAAAACATCACGGTTCGTGATGCGGCAGAGTTTGACTGGTCACAGGTACAACTTGCTTTTTTTGCCGCGACGATGGAAATAACTGCGCAACATATTGAAAAGGCAACAGAATCTGGTTGCCTGGTGATTGATAGCAGCGGCTTGTTTGCCGCAGAGCCAGATGTGCCTTTGGTTGTTCCTGGCGTTAACCCTTATGCATTGGCTGAATATCGTAACCGTAACATCATTGCTGTAGCAGATAGCTCAACTAGCCAGGTTCTGACCGCCATCAAGCCATTGATCGATACGGCTGGCATTGCCCGTTTACATTTGACCAATATATTGCCAGTTTCTGTTTATGGCAAAGCAGCCACTGATGAATTGGCAGGGCAGAGTGCGCGTTTATTAAATGGCATTCCACCGGATGAGGGGCGTTTCAGCAAACAATTGGCTTTCAATTTGTTGCCGTTGTTGCCTGATGCTGAAGGTGTGGTGCGCGAAGAGCGTCGTATTGTCGATCAAATTCGCAAAGTATTACAGGATGAAGGGTTGCCGGTTTCGGTAAGTTGTGTTCAATCCTCTGTTTTCTATGGTATTGCCCAAATGGTGAACTTGGAAACGCTGCGTCCGGTTGGCATAGAAGAAGCCTGTAGTGAATTCGAGCGTCTTGACGATATTCAGGTTTCAGAAGAGGGGGATTACCCGACTCAGGTAACGGATGCTTCGGGCAGTGATCGTTTGAGCATAGGTTGTCTGCGTAACGATTACGGTATGCCTGAGATGCTGCAATTCTGGTCAGTTGCCGATAATATCCGTTTCGGTGGTGCCTTGATGGCGGTTGAAATCGCTGAAAAACTGATGCAGGAGCAATTTTACTGATGTCTGATACAGGGCTGAGTCAGTCTGTGCCTGAGGCAAAAAAAGAGAAAATTGCACTGGGGATTGAATATGACGGCAGTCGATATTATGGTTGGCAGCGTCAGCAAGAAGTGAAAAGCGTACAGGAATGCCTGGAAAAAGCGCTGTCGAAAGTTGCGAATGAGCCGATTTCAGTTTTTTGTGCGGGTAGAACGGATGCAGGGGTACACGCGACCGGGCAGGTCGTGCATTTTGAAACCTCGTCCCAACGTAAAGATGCCGCATGGACAATGGGGGTAAATACCCATTTGCCAGCGGATATTGCAGTACGTTGGGTTAAAACGGTGGATGATGAATTCCATGCCCGTTTCAGTGCAACTGCTCGCCGTTATCGCTATGTGATTTTTAACCACCGTTATCGTCCAGCGGTATTGGCGCATGGTGTCACGCATTTTCATTATCCATTGGATGAGAAAAAGATGCATGGAGCGGCACAGAGCTTGTTGGGAGAAAATGACTTTACTTCTTTCCGGGCAGTGCAGTGCCAATCCAATTCACCGTGGCGCAATATGATGCATATTAACGTTAGTCGGCATGGGCATTATATTGTTGTGGACATTAAGGCGAATGCCTTCGTGCATCACATGGTACGCAATATCGTTGGCAGCTTGCTGGAGATTGGTTGCGGTAACCAGGATATTGGCTGGATGGCTGAATTATTGGCGCTGAAAGACAGGACAAAAGCGGCAGCCACTGCCAAGGCTGAAGGCTTATATTTAGTTGCTGTGGATTATCCTGAGCGTTTTGATTTACCTGAGCCCATTATGGGGCCACTATTTCTGGCAAATCATTTAATCTGACATTTTCGAATAGTGACAGGGATGTTTGGTCATAACGAGGAATATTATGGAGTTTTTAACTCATTTTGTTGATTTCGCGAAATTCATTGTCGATTTTATTTTACACATTGATGCTCATTTAGCTGAATTAGTTGCCAGTTATGGTGATTGGGTTTATGGCATCCTCTTTCTGATTATATTTTGTGAAACAGGTCTGGTGGTCACGCCATTTTTGCCAGGGGACTCCTTGCTGTTTGTGGCTGGCGCACTCTCTGCATTAGATTCCAATGATCTGAATGTACACATCATGGTGGCTTTGATGATTACAGCCGCGATTATTGGTGATGCTATCAACTATACCATTGGCAGAATATTTGGTGAGAAATTATTTACCAATCCCAATTCAAAGATTTTTCGCCGCAGTTATTTAGATAAGACCCATGAGTTTTATGAAAAACATGGTGGAAAAGCAATAATCTTGGCTCGGTTTGTGCCAATTGTGAGAACGTTTGCACCGTTTGTTGCAGGAATGGGGAAAATGTCTTACCGCCATTTTGCTGCTTATAATGTCATCGGTGCATTTATCTGGGTGCTATTATTCACTTATGCCGGTTATTTATTTGGTGATATGCCAGTTATACAGCAAAATCTGAAATTATTGATTGTTGCTATTATTTTTATCTCTATTTTGCCTGGCATCATAGAAATTTGGCGTCATCGCCGTGCTGCGTCGAAAAAAGCAACAGGCAGTGCAGTAGATAGATAAATAGAAGATAGATAAACCGATAACAGGTTTGAGCAGTTTTTTATCCACACTGTAATGGCATTGTGGTTTAATGGCACGTAAAACAAAAGCTGGCAGCAGCCAGATTCAGACGGAAAGGTTCATTAATGAGCTGGATTGAAAAGATTCTAAACAAAAGCAAAATCATACAAACTCGTAAGGCCAGTATACCCGAAGGAGTTTGGACAAAATGCGACAGTTGCAGTCAGGTACTTTATCGTGCTGAATTAGAGCGTAACCTTGAAGTGTGTCCAAAATGTGACCACCATATGCGTATTTCAGCCCGTAAGAGATTGCATTCATTTTTGGATGAAGGCACTGGCACAGAATTAGGCAGTGAACTGGAACCCAAAGATATCCTGAAATTCCGCGATACTAAAAAATATAAAGATCGCTTAGTGGCAGCCCAGAAGCAGACGCAAGAAAAAGATGCACTCATCGTTATGAAGGGTAAGCTGCATGATATGCCAGTTGTGGCGGGTGCCTTTGAGTTCAATTTTATGGGTGGCTCAATGGGCTCTGTGGTTGGCGCTCGTTTTGTACGTGCTGTTGAACAGGCGCTGGAAGATAACTGTCCATTTATCTGTTTTGCTTCCAGTGGCGGAGCTCGTATGCAGGAAGCGTTGATGTCACTGATGCAGATGGCAAAAACCAGTGCAGCGCTGGCAAAAATGCAACATCGTGGTTTGCCTTATATCTGTGTGTTGACCAACCCAACAATGGGTGGGGTAACAGCAAGTATGGGGATGCTGGGTGATATCAATATCGCCGAGCCTAAGGCATTGATTGGCTTTGCGGGTCCTCGTGTCATCGAGCAGACTGTGCGGGAAAAATTGCCGGAAGGTTTCCAACGTAGTGAGTTCCTGCTGGAGAAAGGTGCGATTGATATGATCGTGCATCGTCCAGACATGCGCGATAAAGTTGCCAGCCTGCTTGCCATGTTGACCCACAAACCTCATCCAGGCACAAAAGCAGAGCCAGTAGAAGCAATCGTTGTTGATTCTGCTGATGTCGAAGCGGATATAAACATCAATCCTAATAAAGAAGATGTCTGATATTTCACAAATTCCTCAAGCCGCGTCGCCACTGATGACGTGGCTTTCCTATCTGGGAAACCTGCATACCAAAGCCATTGATATGGGGCTTGAACGTGTGGGTAAACTGGGTCGTCAGTTAGGCTTATTGAGCCCGGCTCCAAAAGTTATCACGGTATCAGGTACTAATGGCAAGGGGACCACTTGCCATACCCTGGAGTCCATTTTTCTGGCCGCAGGGCTTAAAGTCGGCGTGTACAGTTCCCCGCATTTAGTCCGCTACACCGAAAGGGTGCGTATTCAGGGAAAGGAACTCGCGGAACAAGATTTCTGCCGTGTATTTGCAGCGATTGAAGCCCAGCGTGGTGACATCTCATTAACCTATTTTGAATATGGGACGTTGGCCGCATTACAACTTTTCAAAGAAGCGGATCTTGATGTCGTGATTTTGGAAGTTGGGCTGGGTGGACGTTTGGATGCCACCAATATTGTTGATGCCGATATTGCCGCAATCACCAGTATTGCACTGGATCATACGGATTGGTTGGGTGCAGATCGCGAACACATTGGGCGTGAAAAAGCGGGCATTTTCCGCCGTGGACATTTTGCCGTAGTGGGTGAACCTGATATGCCTCACTCAATTGCTGAAGTTGCGGATGAATTAAGCGCTAAGCTCTTTCGTCGTGGTGTTGATTGGCATTTCTCACAGCATGAAAATAGCTGGAACTGGCGAAGCGGTAAGCAACAATTCAATGAGTTACCTTTACCTAATTTGCCGTTAGCAAATGCTGCAACTGCAATGGGGGTGCTCCATTGCTTGTTGCAGCAGGATGACAAAGTCAGCCGGGCCATTGATGAACAAGCAATTCATGCAGGGCTAAGAAATGCGCAATTACCGGGGCGTTTCCAAATTATCAGGGAAAATCCGCTGGTCATTTTGGATGTGGCTCATAATCCACATGCTGCGGGCTATCTGGTGAAAAAACTGGCAGAATTGCCTCGCTCACCAGACAGCAAGATCCGTGGCGTGGTTGGCATGTTGGGAGATAAGGACATAGCGGGTACACTTGCCTGTCTTTCTCAACAGATTGATGAGTGGTATTGCGCATCATTGCATGAACTGAGGGGAGCAGAAGCTGACGAATTGTCTGGACATCTTCTACAGGCACGGACATTCCCCGAAGTAAAAACAGCCTGGCAGCAGGCAGTGAAAGATGCGTCGGTGCAAGATATTATCGTGGTTTGTGGCTCTTTCCACACTGTCGCACATGTCATGGAAGCACTGGAGGAGGGCAAGGAAAGTGGCCAGTAAATTCCAAAATCGCTTGGTTGGTACGATTGTTCTTGTTGCATTGGGCGTCATTGTCCTGCCTATGATTTTTGATGGTGATAAGAAATACAATGAAAATCAATTTGCGGCGATCCCTTTGGTGCCAAAGCCTGGTGATGAAGAAGATATTGACTCGATCCCACCATTGACACAAAACATGCCGTCTACACCGCCTGAAGGTGCTGCGGAAGCAATGCAATCACAGGAGCAAGAGCCCGATATAGATATGCTGACTCGGCCATCGTCTTCAGAGTCAATAACAACACCTCCTGTCACTGTCACGCAAGATCCTAAAACCGTGGTGCAACCTGAGTCGTCTTCTCAACAGAAAGCGGTAACTAAACCACAGGTTAAACCGGAACCCCGCGTTGAAAGCAAGCCAGAAATTAAACCTAAACCGGAGCCAACAGAGCAAGCCCCTCAGGCAACGGCATATGTTGTTCAGCTTGGCGCATTAAAAAACGCGGATAAGGTTGATGAGATAGTGGCAAGGCTGCGTCTTTCTGGGCACCAGGTATATACCGTGCCTTCTTCTCCGGTACAGGGGCAGTTAACCCGAATTTATGTAGGACCGAATGCATCAAGGCAGGCACTGGAATCTATTTTGCCCGAATTAAAGGAACTTACGGGATTACAAGGGCAGATGAAAAATTATAAGCCATAATCTGATTGACGCAGCAAATGCTGTTTGTCTACCTGTCGAAAATTATTTTCAGTAGAGTGATGAATCTACTACGCAAACGTTTTCGTTTTCTGTTAGAATGCTCCCGACCTGAGTGTCGGGAGCCTGTTTTTGGATTAAAATATGGTCTGGATTGATTATACGATCATTGCCATCATTGGTTTCTCGGCACTGGTTAGCTTGATTCGTGGTTTTGTTCGCGAAGCGCTTTCCCTGATAACGTGGGGCTGTGCTTTCTTTGTTGCAAGCCACTTCTATACTTATCTGGCGGCTTATTTTACCCGCCTTGAGGATGAACTGGTGCGCAATGGGGTAGCGATTGCTATCTTATTTATTGCAACACTGATTGTTGGCGCAGTAGTAAACTATGTCATTGGTTCACTTGTTCAGCGAACAGGCCTGTCAGGCACTGATCGGGTTTTGGGGATCTGCTTTGGCGCCTTGCGTGGTGTCTTGGTGGTGTCTGCCATTTTGTTTATTGCGGACTCTTTCACGCCACTGCCCAAAAGTCAGGATTGGCAACAATCACAACTGATCCCACAGTTTAGTCAAATTATCAGGTGGTTTTTTGACTACCTACAAAGTGCGTCGAGTTTCTTGCCGGAGAGATAACGCTCTCCGCTTGGCTGATGAGGAAAGGCTACATGTGCGGTATTGTCGGTATCGTCGGTTTTACACCGGTTAACCAGTCGATTTATGATGCATTGACGGTGCTTCAGCACCGTGGACAAGATGCAGCAGGTATTGCAACTATTGATGGTAACAATGAGTTTCGTTTACGTAAGGCGAATGGTTTAGTCAAGGATGTGTTTGAAACACGGCACATGCTACGTTTACAGGGAACCATCGGCATTGGGCATGTCCGTTATCCTACGGCGGGCAGTTCCAGTGCATCTGAAGCGCAGCCCTTTTATGTGAATTCTCCTTTTGGTATCACGTTGGCACATAACGGCAATCTGACAAACGCACATGAATTGAAAAAAATGCTGTTTGAAAATGCCCGCCGTCATGTCAACACAACCTCAGACTCTGAAATTCTACTGAATATTTTTGCCAATGAATTAGCCCAATTTCCCCATTTCCCTTTAGAGCCTGATGATATCTTCTCGGCAGTCGCGAAAATGCACAAAAAAATTCGTGGCGCTTATGCGTGTATTGCCATGATTATTGGGCATGGGGTGGTGGCTTTTCGTGATCCACATGGCATTCGTCCTCTGGTGCTGGGAAAGAAAACACGGGAAGATGGCCGCAATGAATACATGGTGGCATCGGAAAGTGTAGCGTTGGATACATTGGGTTTTGAGTTCCTGCGCGATGTGGCTTCTGGGGAAGCGATTTATATCACTGAAAACGGGCAACTATTTACTCGCCAGTGTGCAGAAAATCCGTCATTAACACCGTGTTTGTTCGAATTTGTCTACTTCGCTCGCCCGGATTCCTTTATTGACAAGGTTTCGGTTTATAACGCCCGGTTGCGGATGGGGCGGAAATTGGGGGAAAAAATTGCCCGTGAATGGGAAGACTTACATATTGATGTCGTTATTCCCGTACCGGAAACCTCTTGTGATATCGCATTGGAAATCGCCCATATTCTGGATAAACCCTATCGCCAGGGATTTGTCAAAAACCGTTATGTCGGGCGTACCTTTATCATGCCTGGTCAGCAAGAGCGCCGTAAATCTGTTCGTCGTAAACTGAATGCTAATCGCGCTGAATTCCGGGGTAAAAATGTTTTGCTGGTGGATGATTCCATCGTGCGTGGAACCACGTCTGAGCAGATTGTTGAACTGGCGCGTGAAGCGGGAGCCAAGAAAGTCTATTTTGCTTCGGCGGCACCGGAAGTTCGCTTCCCGAATGTTTATGGTATTGATATGCCGAATGCCAATGAACTGATAGCTCACGGTCGGGAAGTGGATGAAATTCGTCAGATCATTGGTGCCGATGCCCTGATATACCAAAACCTCCACGATCTTGTCCTGGCTGTCCGGGAAGAAAACCCTGATATTGAAAAATTCGAATGCTCCGTATTCGATGGTATCTATGTCACGAAAGACATTGACCAGTGTTACCTCGACTATCTGGAAAATCTACGCAAAGATGATGCCATGAAAGTGCGTGGACAGAGCGAAATAGAGGATCTGGAAATATATAATGAAGGATAATATTGTTATTATCATGCAGTTATAGCCAGAATCTCAGAGGAAAACATGAAAAAATTGATTGTCGGGCTGACCGGCGCGAGTGGTGCAATCTATGGTGTCAGGTTGCTGCAAGTTTTGCGGCCAATAGAAGGCATTGAAACGCATTTAGTGATCAGTCAATCAGCCCGGCAGACTCTGGCATTGGAGACGGACTATACGTTGCGAGATGTACAAGCTTTGGCAGATGTTGTACATGACAATCGTGATATTGCCGCATCCATTTCCTCTGGTTCTTTTAAGACATTGGGTATGGTGATTTTGCCTTGCTCCATAAAAACTCTATCAGGCATTGTGCATAGTTACACTGATGGCTTAATTACCCGTGCTGCGGATGTTGTTTTGAAAGAGAAGCGCAAGCTAGTGCTGGGAGTGAGGGAAACTCCCTTGCACTTGGGGCATTTGAGATTAATGACGCAGGCCGCGGAAATTGGGGCGGTGATCATGCCGCCTGTTCCGGCATTTTATCATCGTCCTGAACATATTCAGGATATTATCGACCAGACGGTTAACCGTGTGCTTGATCAATTTGATATTGACTTGCCAGAAGATCTGTTTAGCCGTTGGCAGGGAGCTAAACCCATTGGATATGGCATTTAAGTTGAGTCAAGATGCGTGTAATTTCTCCCTGCGAAGCGGGGAGAAATCAGGTTTCATAGCGTGTTGTAAATGGCAACTTGAAGTTTAATGCGTATAGATTAATAAGTATTGTCTTTTTCCTCTATGACATCTTGCAAGGCTTCTTCCAGTTGAAAATAACGGAAACCAAATCCGGCTTCTTCCAGTCTTTTGGGAATGGCTTGTTGACCTCCTAAGACTAACTCTGCGGCTTCTCCCATTATTGCTTTTAACACAAATGCAGGAATGCGCATAAAAGCAGGACGATGTAATACAGTTGCGAGTGTGGCACTAAACAGCTCATTATGAACAGGGTAAGGCGATGTCATATTGAAGGCGCCCTGTAATTCAGGTGATACCAGCAGGTAATAAATACCATTGACCATATCGTCAATGTGTATCCACGACATATACTGCTTGCCATTGCCGATAGCTCCCCCTAAACCTAACCGGAACAGTGGCAGCATTTTTTGCAGTGCGCCCCCTTTGGGAGCCAAGACAATGCCTGTACGTAACAGGCATACACGGGTTTTGTCACTTTGAGCCTGTAGCGCAAATTGCTCCCAACGTTCACAAAGCTGATGGGCAAATTCATTGTGAGGAAGATCGTTTTCGGTAACGACTGCTTGTCTCTGATCACCATAATAGCCAACGGCCGAACCGGAAATAAAGACAGATGGCGGAGATTCACTGGCCTTGATTAGCTTGCTCAATTGCTCGGTGATCTGCCAGCGGCTTTGACACAGTTTCTCTTTTTGTTTCAATATCCATCGTTTATTGATAATAGGCTCGCCGGCAAGATTGATAACAGCATCAAAGCCGTTAAGATCGCGTTGGTCATTTAACGTTGTCCAACAGGCAACGCGATCAGAAAACAGAGAATATACCTTTTGTGGTGAACGACTCAAAATGGTGATGGAATGGGAGAGCGAAATTAATTGGCAGGTCAAGCGATGACCAATTAACCCTGTTCCCCCCGTCATTAAGATACGCATAACCACCCCCTGTAACAAAAAATAATTGTACATTGGACTATAACAAGGGATAGCTTAAGTGGCAGCAGAATATGCTGTTATCTGTTACCAATATCAAGTTTTATGGTGAAATATCTCGTCATCAGGTTATATGGAGTTAAGCTGCCTTATCGGCGTAGGCGGCTTGTGTTGCCGGGCGTTGGTTGATCTTATCCAGCCATTTAGCAACCGCCGGATAATCCTGTAGGTCGATTTTTTGGTGTTCATAGCATCTCGCCCACGGATAAGTGGCAATATCTGCGATACTATATTCGTTTCCGCCGAGATAAGCCGTTTTTTCCAGTTGAGTGTTTAGCACCTTGTATAAACGTTTTGATTCTTCCACGTAGCGATTAATGGCATAGGGGACAACTTCTGGAGCGTAGCGGTTGAAATGGTGATTTTGACCGAGCATTGGGCCAAAGCCGGCAACTTGCCAAAACAGCCATTGCAATTGTTCGGTACGTTCACGCAAATCTTTGCTTAATAGCTGGTCAGTTTTATTTGCCAGATAAAGTAAAATGGCCCCTGATTCGAAGATAGAGACAGGCTCTCCTCCATCGGTGGGTTGATGATCGACAATAGCTGGGATTTTGTTATTGGGTGAAACGGCGAGAAATTCAGGTTTGAACTGTTCGCCAGTGTTGATATTGATGGGGTAGATAGTGTAAGGAATGCCGACTTCTTCAAGAAAAAGGGTGATTTTATAGCCATTTGGAGTTGGGGCATAGTATAGATCTATCATATAACCTCCAGCGATAATAACTTTCTGAAAAATGTAATGATGTTACCTTACCATCGTTGGTTTATAAATGTTATAAATTTACTGCAAAAAATAACAGGCAACTCATTGATAAAAGGTTTTTAGAATGATGCAAGAAAAATCAGTAGATATTGAATGGATTGACATCGTCAATGAAGACAATGAAGTCATTGCTCAATCGTCTCGTCAGCAGATGAGAGTACAGAACTTGAGGCATCGTGCTACTTATATTGTCGTGCATGATGGGATGGGCAAAATTCTGGTTCAGCATCGGACAGAAACGAAAGACTTTTATCCGGGAAAATTGGATGCAACAGCAGGTGGTGTTGTTATGGTGGGAGAAACTTTGCTTGAAGCTGCGCGTCGGGAAGCAGAAGAGGAACTGGGGATTGCAGGTATTCCTTTTGCCGAACATGGTGTTTTTTATTATGAAGAGGACATTTGTCGTATATGGGGTGGTTTGTTCAGTTGTGTCAGTCGTGGACCATTTGCATTGCAGGAAGAAGAAGTCGCCGCAGTTTACTGGCTAACGCCGCAAGAAATCACTGCCCGTTGTGATGAATTCACGCAGGATTCACTAAAAGCGCTCTCCTTATGGTTAACGCGTAACTATCAAGTGGAGTAGTTTTAACTATCATTGACAATTATTTGTTACTGGTATGAGGACCTTCCGTTGATATTAAATAATCATTTAAAACAGGAGTATGTATATCTACAATACATACTCCTTATTTTATAAAATTTAATAAACGGAATGTGAGGTTGTTAATTTAATATTTCGGTTTTATTTATTGTCAGAAAAATTTTCCAAGAAGAATATAAAATGATAACCATCTACTTTTTCAAATCGCATATAGGGTGGTTTAGTCGTATCATAAGTGACGATATCAAGATCTGTACCATTATAAGTAAAATAGACGGAACCTTGAGTGACAGGAATATTATTCTGATCAAAGACGACAACGAATGTAACATATTGTTGACCATCTTTGGGAATTAAACCAACTATTTCATAGTCTCCATTCGAATAGCAATCTACAGGGTTAGGAATTTTATAGGTTTGAATATGAGCTCTAAATACTTGATCGATACCTGATTCGTTAATTAATTTTACTGCGAGTAAATCACGATTTGAGGGTGAGACAATAAACTTTGATAACCCTTGAATATCGCTGATATCTGGCTGGCTTGTATCCCATTCACGATAAATTTGTCCGGGTTGACTGTCATTGCCATGTCGCCAAGCGAATACGACAGAGCCTGTTCCAATTTCAACGGAAAGAAATTTATCATTTAATGGCGTGCCAATTAGATTGATTTCTGTACTATTTTCTGGGTATTCATAACAAGCCCCAGTATAATTTTTTCCAGTATAAAATATAGCGCCATTAGTTAATTTATCTTTAGACATAATAACTATTATCCTTATATTTTGTTACGGAAGTGAATATCTAAATGGGTTTTCATCATACTGAGAGTCTCTGATGTTGGAGTTCCTTACCCCGCGCGGCGCACGGGGTAAGGAATACGCCTGCCATTTTGAAACGTTATTTAGGATAAGAATCTTAGTTTATATGTCAAGATAATGGGTATCTTTTATATTGGATCTTGTCTTTAAAATATATTCATTTAATTTATATTCTTTTCTATTAATAAATGTCGAAAAACCTCGTTATTTTCAACGAGGTTTTTTGTTAGCGGATAAGGCAGCCATTGGCTGCCAGAAATTTATGAGATTATATTTACACCCGCTATGGCCGATGCTAACCCTTGAACGAAAGGTTGACGCATAATTGTTATGTGATCACCAGATAAAGTTTCGGAGATAACTTCCCCAGTAACCAGCGTTTTCCATCCATCAATCATGTTTTCGGCAGAGATATCTTGTCCTTCATACTCTTGGTTATCGCTAGCCAGAAACAGGTGGAGTCTCCCTGAATAGCGCTCTTGCGGCTGATAAGTTGCCAAAGAGTGGGCCTTGAAGACATTTAAATAGGCAGAGATTTCCTTAGATTCAAGTTGAGGAGGTAAGAGTTCCTCTTCAATGAGACGAAGTCGCAAGTTATCGAATTGCTCTTCTTCTGTCATGGATTGGAATTCTTCTTCGGTAAAGTTTTCCTCTGCACCCGCCAATGCAGCAAGCACATTACCAAACTCGACCAGCCAGCGACTATTAGACCATTCTGATTCGCGCTTTTGGGTTAAGCTTTCCAGAGGGGATTCGCTATCGACTAAAGCCAGTAAGCCAATGCTTTCACCTTGTTGGACGAGTTGTCGGGCCATTTCGAATACGAGCCAGCCTCCGAAAGAGTGTCCAGCTAAATAGTAAGGGCCATTGGGTTGAACTTTCTTAAGATCATCGATCATAACGCTGGCCATTGCCTCAAGGCCGTTCATCTCAAGGTATGGTGGGAGATCGCTGCGTCCATCTAACTCTGGTGATTGCATACCCCAAACGGAATAAACACCTTCCAATGCTGTCGCCAATTCCCGCAAATAGAGCACGTGTCCTCCGGCGCCGGGAGCAAAGAACAGCGGTGTTGCTTTGAGGTTTTGTGACAGGCCGACCATAGAACCAACATGGATATTATCTCGATCTTCAATGGCGCGGGCTTGTTCTTTGATAGTGGTAAACGTCATCAAGCTCGCCATCATATTCTGCTGAAGTCCAAGTTTTTCTATTGCTAAAGAGCCGGCTTTCAATATAAGCAATGAATGGCCTCCTAACTCAAAGAAATGGTCATGACGGCTGACACGCTCTAATCCCAGCAGATCCTGCCAAATTTGAGCCAGTTTTATTTCAACCTCACCTTGGGGGGCTTCATAATCACGGGTTACGATGGCAGCTTGATCGGGAGCAGGGAATGCCTGACGGTCGATTTTGCCATTAGAGGTAAGCGGGAAAGCGTCAAGGATGACAAAGGCGCTGGGTAGCATAAACTCGGCAAGCTGCTGAGCAAGCTGCTGACGCAGTTCACTGGGAACCAAGTTTACACCGGATTCAGGCTGAACATATGCGACGAGACGTTTATCATCAGGTGTTATTTCTCGAACAAGGACAATAGCATCTTGTATTCCCTGACATTGCGCCAGGCGAGTTTCTATTTCACCCAGTTCAATGCGGAAACCACGGATCTTAACCTGAAAATCATTGCGCCCTAAATATTCAATCGTGCCATCGGGTAGCCAACGCCCCAGATCGCCGGTTTTGTACATGCGGGCATGGGGTTGCTCGCTAAACGGATCAGCCACAAATTTTTCTGCTGTCAGATCGGGACGATTAAGATAACCACGGGCCACACCTGCTCCACCGATATGAATTTCACCACTGACACCGAGAGGAACCGGCTTCCCAAAGGCATCCAGAATATAAATACGGGTATTCGGCAATGGATAGCCAATCGGGATGTTATCAGTGATATCAGTCGTTCCATCCACTTTTAATGTGGTCGCAATGACCGTGGTTTCGGTAGGACCATAAGAGTTAATCCAACGGCAGGATTGCGTTTCTGGTATAGATTGCCAACTGATTAAATGGCGCAGTTCCGCTTTCTCGCCACCGACGATAACGGTGCGCAGATATTGGCCGAAACCACTGCGTCCCGCCATCATCTCTTGTACCCATTGATGCCAGAAGGCGGTCGGCATATCCATGATAGTGATTTTCTGCTTATTTAACAGATCGACAAATTCTGCATCCGGTACACGGATATGGGCAGGGCGCAGCACCAGAGTTGCGCCCGAGGCGAGGGTAGGGAAAATATCGGATACCGAGGTATCAAAAGCGATAGTCGCAAATTGCAGGATACGATCCCCTAATTGTGGCTCGCTGGTCTGGTGCTGTGCATGGATAAAGTTCACCACATTGCGGTGCTCCAGCATCACGCCTTTGGGCTGGCCGGTGGAGCCGGAAGTATAGATAATATAGGCCAGATGATGGGGTTGAAGCTGAACATCAGGATTATGGGCTGGCTGTTTTGCCCTGTTATTGCGGTGGCTTTCATCATCCAGCAACCAGACGGGGATATCTGATATTGGCAACAGTCCCTGTAAAGGGTGTTGTGTCAGCAATAACACCGGTTTGCTGTCCGACAGTTGATACGCCAGACGTTCGGCCGGGTATTCGGGATCAAGCGGAACATAGCCGGCTCCTGCTTTAAGGATAGCGTACAAACCAATAATCAAATCCAGACTGCGATCAACACAGATTGCCACGCGATCATCAGGGCGTACCCCCGCGGCAATCAGCTGGTGTGCCAGTTGGTTAGCATGACGGTTCAGTGCTGCGTAACTCAGTTCGTTTTCGCCAAAGACCAATGCAATCGCATCCGGTGTGCGTGCTGCCTGCTGTTCAAACAGTTGATGGATTAAGGCGTCTTGCGGATAGTCTATCGCCGTATCGTTAAAACCCTCCAGTAATTGCGTACGTTCGGCCCGTGGCAAGATATCGATAGTGTGGATAGGCTGATCAGGTGCATATTGCAGCGCAGTCACAATGCCTTCCAGTGCCGTCTTCATATAGGCAGTAATGCGTACCGGATTAATTTGCTGGCTGCATTGTGCGGTCAGTGCAAATCCGTCATCAAAATCGTCCACATCCAGGGATAAGGGGTAGTTACTGCGCTCTTCACTGTCCAACACCTGAATACCGTCCCAAGCCAATGAATGCGCCGCTTCCTCATCACGCGGGCTGTGACGGAAATTTAGCAGGCTGTTAAACAATGGCAATGAGGCTGGCACGCCGCTGCACCGCTGGGCTATCGCCAGAGGGGTTTGTTCATGATCCAGTAATTCGCTCAGGCGCTGGTAAGTTTCCTGTACCGCCTGTTTTACGGTACGGGTCTGTAATTGGATACGGACTGGCAGGGTATTGATAAACATCCCCAGCACCTGTGAAGCGCCCATGCCCCCCTGTAAGCGGCCCAATAACACCGTACCGAATACCACATCTTCACGGCCAACGAACTGTGCCAGAACCTGCGCCCAGGCCACATGGAACAGTACAGCTGCGCTGATACCCGATTGACGGGCGCAATCCCGGATCTGTTGTGCCAGTTCCTCATCTAAGGTGACAATATCTTCCACGATTTTATCGTGTTTATCGCGGCTATTCCCCTGTACATCCAGTAACCCAAAGGGTAGGGTCGGTTCTTCCACGTCGCCCAGTAACTGCTGGAAATAAGCCTGATGCACTTCAATCGGCACCTGACGGGTCTGGGCGATAAAATTGCGGTAAGGCAATGGGGCGGGCAGGGGTGCGGCTTCTCCGAGGATCAGTGTCTGCACTTCACTGAAAATGATTTCCAGCGACAGATGGTCACAAACCAGATGGTGATGCAGCAGGCTTAACCACCATTGATCGGTATCAGGATCCTGGGCGATGTAAGCGGCCAGTAATGGCGCCTGAGTAATATCTAACCGTATGCTGTCCGGATCAGTCAGACGCCGTAGCTGGGTTTCGGCACGTTCTCCTGCGGATAACGTCAGCTCTGTGATTGGCAGGGGCGCATGACGGTAGACCACTTGCACGGGGATCGGAAGTTCCTGCCAGTGGAAGGCACTGCGTTGAATATCGTGCCGGTCAATCACCTGTTGCAATGCCCGCAAGAAACTCGTCAGCCGTGGCCGGCTGTCAAAGTGCATCAGAATATTTTCAAGGTAGGTGTCACCGGTTTCTGCCAGTAGATGGTGGAACAGAATGCCTTCCTGCAAGGGGCCAAGCGGGTAAATATCCTGAATATTGGCGACGCCGTCCGGGACATGGTCAACAATACGGTCAATTTGGGCCTGGGTTAA
>NZ_JADEUG010000017.1 GCF_015163665.1 Xenorhabdus sp. BG5
TGCGCCTTGTTCCAGCGTCAGGGCCTGCTCATGGTAGCCGATGAAAGAGCACGAGACAGCAATCTCCGGCAGATTGTTTGCCGGGTTGCCGGTCAAATCAAAAAAGCACAGCCAGTGCCGGGTTCTGCCCAGAAAATCAGACGCAGTCTGGATCTGGTAGTAAAACGTGTCGGGCGGCTCATCGTCATCGGAAAAACGCCCGGCGGGCACAAACTGCGCAATCGGCAGCCAGTGATAAGGCGTGCCACGCTGCTCGCTGTCTTCGGGCTGTTGCACCACCTGAACCTCCCGCAGCCGGAATAACCGTACCGACTCCCCCAATGGCAGGGGATAAGCGTGATTACCGGCTTCCAACCGGACAGGCGGGCTGGTCTGGTTTTCCAAATGAATCGCCGGAACACAACCCAACAAAAATGCCCCCCCGACATCATCCAGCGGCAATTCACCCTCGAACCGCAAAATCAGTTCAAACGTGCCATCGTCATTGAGCGGCACTTGCGCACAGCGACGACTGATATCCAGCGTGACGAAGTTATAAAGCGCCGGCAACGCATAGTATTCCACCAGGGGTTGCAGGCCGGAATAGGGACTTTTGGCGGTGGGCAGCAACGGTTCGTCAAGCAGGCCATGCCAGCCAGAAGGAAAACTTTTCATGGTTCGCCGCTCGTCCTGTGTGTTCAGGCTGATATCACAGATATGGTGATCCAGCCACAGGCTGAGCTGAGCGGCGCGCGCTGTGTCAGTGCCAAGGAAGAACGTCAGCGGGCCACTTTGCCAGAAAGAAGACGCCGAACCGGTCTGGCATAGTGTCAGGACAATTTCACTGTGAGTGCCCGTTTTCCTGACGGCGCGCTCCTGCACAATCAAGGGTTCAATATGCAAAGGACGGCAGGTTTTAAAGTCGAGCAATTGCCCGTTAAGGCTGGCAGTCACTGACGTTCCCTGTGGGATATCAGCCGTGCCCTGATGTTCATCATCCGTGGGCGTAAACTGCACTAGCGTTGTCGGTGGGATTGGAGACAGGGCTAACGGCCAGATACGGGAGAGAAGACCGTGAACAATTTCGGGAAAATCATCCGCCAGCTTATCCCGCAGATTGGCAATTAAGAAGGCAAAGGCTTCGAAAACCCGTTGAATATCGGGATCATGAGAGGAAACCAGAAATTCAGCCAGATGCGGCGACTCTTTCGCAATGTACCCAGCCAGCTCTCGCAGGTAAGCGCGCTCTTTTAGGTAGAGCGATTCCTTGTCGTTTTTCATTGAATTTAACTTATGTTTTATCAATAGGGTTTCGGTGTCATGCTGAATATCAGTGAGATAAAATGCGAGATCGATCAGCAAAGCACGTTTATTGTACATGCTTATAGGTCAAATTAATTAACCAATTAGATTCAATTTTCGTCTGATTTTGGCGGGATATGGGGATGTCGGCCGTTTTTGATAAGACATTCAGATAAAAATAGGGGCAACATTCCAGCGCTGTGCTGTATTGAATTTCGATTCCGATCTTTCCCATTTGGGACTGAAAAAAGCAGGAAATGACCGCCAGTTCTTAATGAAATGGCGGTGAAGATGGACTAAGCGGATTCCGATAACTCTTTCAAATATTGGAAAATTTGACGGTAGGATTTAGGTGGCTTGTTAGCTGCCTTTTCCTTTTTCGCATTACGAACCAATGTGCGAAGTTGCTGGCGATCAGTATGTGGATACAGTGTGATGACTTCTTCAAAAGCATCATCATCTTCAAGCAATTTGTCACGCAGTTCTTCCAGCTTATGTAAAACAACGACTTGCTGGTTGTGACGGTTTTTCAGTTTATCCAGCGCAGTGGTGATTGGCTCAGGATCGCGGGCACGCAACAGTTTGCCAATGAGCTGCAATTGACGGCGACGTCCTTCACGTTTTATTTTCTGTGCCAACTCAATCGCTGCCCGCAAATCTTCATCCAGTGGAATTCGCTCCAGTTGGTTTTTACTCAGTTCAACCAGTTCCGTTCCCAACTTTTTCAGGATCTCAGCATCCCGCTTGATTTCACTTTTACTGACCCAGATTATCTCTTCTTCTTCCTCTTCAGCAGGATAATTGTCGAGCCAATCTTCAGGCTGCTTTGCCATAATTGTTTTCCTTCTAAAAAGGCCGGATAAGGCACGTTTTGGAGCATGACCTATCGTCCGGTGGGTGTTAACATCCTAATATTGTGTATTGTAACTGGGAAAAATGCCTGATTACCACTCGACATTCGTGTCATGAACCGGAAGCAGGCATTTTTTCTGACGAATTCTCTCTTTAATTCATTGGATTATGTTAATTAATGATAGTCACCAATCAACAAATCGCAGAGCAGCGTAAGCTGCTGGAAGAGGCGGTTACCCATGCGCTAGAGTTGGCTAAATCCGGTTGTGATGCTGCGGAAGTCGCGGTCAATAAAACAACGGGGATTAGCGTTAGTACCCGTTTTAGTGAAGTCGAAAATGTTGAGTTTAACAGTGACGGCGCATTGGGGATCACGGTTTATCACCAGCAGCGCAAAGGTAGCGCTTCCTCAACAGATCTCAGTCCAGAAGCGATTGCCCGTACTGTGCAGGCCGCCATTGATATTGCGCGTTATACCTCGCCTGATCCTTATGCTGGCCCGGCCGATAAAGCGTTATTGGCATTTGAAGCGCCTGAGTTGGATCTTTTCCATCCCGCTGATTTGGATGCAGATAAAGCTATTGAGTTGGCAGCCCGAGCTGAACAAGCGTCATTGCAGGCAGATGGGCGCATTACTAATACGGAAGGCGGAAGTTTCAACAGCCATTATGGTATCCGGGTATTTGGTAATAGCCACGGTATGCTGCAAAGCTACTGCTCAAGTCGTCATTCTATGTCAAGCTGTGTGATTGCCGAGCAAGATGGCAAGATGGAACGCGATTATGCTTATACCGTGAGTCGTCATTTTGACGAGTTGAAATCGCCTGAGTGGGTGGGGCAGGAATGTGCTCGCCGGACACTTTCCCGTCTGGGAGCGCGTAAGTTACCAACCATGAAAGCGCCAGTTCTCTTTGTTGCGGAGGTGGCGACGGGGTTGTTCGGTCATTTGGTTGGCGCAATCAGCGGTAGCAGCATTTATCGTAAATCTTCTTTCTTGTTGGATAGCCTGGGCAAACCGATCTTACCTTCATGGCTGACGATTGAAGAACAGCCGCATTTATTGCGTGGGTTAGCTTCAACGCCATTTGACAGTGAAGGCGTGCGTACAATACCACGTGATATTGTTAAAGAGGGTGTTTTACAGACTTGGTTGCTGACTTCCTATTCTGCCCGTAAGTTGGGAATGGTGAACACGGGCCATGCAGGTGGAATTCATAACTGGCGTATTGCAGGTCAAGGTCTGGACTTTGCTGGTTTGTTGCGTGAAATGGGCACTGGCCTGATCGTCACTGAGCTGATGGGACAGGGCGTTAGCGCGGTGACAGGTGATTATTCTCGCGGCGCCTCCGGTTTTTGGGTTGAGAATGGCGAGATTCAGTATCCTGTCAGTGAGATCACCATTGCAGGTAATTTGAAAGATATGTGGGCAAATATGGTGACAATGGGTAATGATATCGAAACACGTAGCAATATTCAGTGTGGTTCGGTGTTGTTGCCGGAAATGAGTATCGCCGGTCAGTAGGGATACTCAATTAACAGCAGCCAGTTCGATGTCACTGAGCTGGCTGGAAATTAGCGGTGATATTCGCCTGCGGCTTCTGGCTGATAAAGTATTTCTAATACTTTTATGCGGGTTGTTTCACCGTTTGGCAACTTCCATGTTATTTCATCATTCACCCGCAATCCCAGAAGAGCTGCACCTAAAGGCGCCATGACGGACAGATGTTTGGTGCTGTCTTGCAGGGAAGCAGGGTAGACCAGTGTACGAATACGCTCTTCATCGCTGCCCTGATCAATAAAGCGAACTTCACTGTTCATGGTGACAACATCGGCTGGGATATCTACTGGTGCCACTATTTCCGCTCTATCCAACTCTTCATTCAAGGCTTCTGCGATGCGGGTATTGGCAAAAGCAGGTTGTTCCAACAGGGAATCTAAACGTTCGGCATCCAATTCATTGATAATGATTTTAGGTTTTTTCATACCACACTCCAAATTAGGCTCAATACAAAATAACACCCCACATCGCAAGGAGGGGGGTGTTATTTTCAAAGTAATTTAAATGATATTAGGCTGTTCTGCCGCGAAAATAAAGAGATCATGATCACGAACTGTTTTGCATTGTTAATGAAACAAGGCTTATCCGTAATGGAAAAAAGAACAGTCTGCCACCATTTTGATCTACAGATTATGATCCTGTGGTTACGATACGTGGGTTGGTTTCTCCCCAAATGGAAGAAAACTCAACGACATGCATTCCGCCCCATTTCTGGATATCAGACTGAGTGATTTCGTCGTTACCTTGTTTACCGAAAATGACTACTTCATCGCCACTCTTCACTTCTGGTAAGTCAGTTACATCGACCATCACGGTGTTCATGGAAACGCTACCGACAACAGGGGCACGGTGACCGTTGATCAGAACGTAAGCTTTGTTTGACATGGCAGAACTAAAGCCATCAGAGAACCCAATCGGCAAGTTAGCGAGCTTGGAATCGCGTTTTAGGATGTAAGTGTTGTCGTAACCGACACCATTACCTTTAGGATATGTTTTAACAGAAGCAATACGGGTTTTCATTTGAATCAATGGCTTGAATTCTGGGTGGCTGGTGGTCAGAATGCCGTATAGCGCACTGCCAACGCGAGCCATGTCGAACTGCGCTTCAGGAATACTAAGTGATGCAAAAGAGCTTGATGCGTGCAGCGTGATTTCGTTTCTGTTCAGATTTGCTGTTTTAATCAGCCAGGAAGTTTGTTCTTTGAAGTTTTTAATGCTGTCACGGATTGCAGCCAGATCGGTGAATGCATGGTGGCTCATCATGCCAACCAGTTTCAGGTTAGATAACTGAGCGATTTTTAAAGCTTCTTGCTTGCCCTGCTCAGTTTTCATTTCCAAACCGTTGCGGCTCATAAGGCCTGTATTCAGCATCAGGTGAACGCGAATGGCTTTACCGTGTTTTTGTGCCAGAGCATCAATAGCTTGAGCATGATCCAGATCGCCGATCATCTCTTCCATGTCATAGCCCAATGTGCTTTCGATTTCAGCGATGTCAGCCGTACGGACACGTATCAGTTGTCCTTTAAAGCCGCTTTCACGCACGATGCGGGCTTCTTCATTACTGGTGATCCCTACACAAGGCACGCCAGTTTTGATGATAGAGGGCATCAGCAGGTCAATACCATGACCGTAAGCATCACCTTTCAAAACCGCACACATTTTGGTGCCTTTATTCAGTTTCTTTTGCAGTGTGTGAATATTATTTTCGAAAGTCGTAGTATTGATTTCAACCCAAGCGTTATTGGTTGCTGCGATGCTTTCTGCATGGGTGTTATCTAAAGAGAGTACAGGCGCTGCTTGGGCAATACCTTGAGACAGACTCAAACCAAGAAGAATTGCCAGTGTGGTTTTATTAAAACGCATGAAGTAAATCTCCATTTTAGGAACTGTATGCATAATGTTCTTCGTGTAATTGCGTTTTAATAATAAGTTTTTTCTAATTTAATTTCACATACTTAACTTATTGAAAGATAACATTTATTATCTATATTACACTATTTATAAATAATTAGATTAATTAACTAAATTAATAATGAAAACGTCTTATTTTTACTCTTTGTGAGAATTTAACAAATGGTTTATATTAATGATTTTTTACCTTTGGTCAGTTTTAATAACTGATTGCGCGTTTACCTTGGCAATCGACCACACCGAAGCGCTCTCTAATGGTTTGCTCTGTATAGTCAGCCCGAAAGAGGTTTCTTTTTTGCAATAGAGGGATAACCTGATCGACCATAACTTGGAGTGCGTCAGGGAATGAATCAAAATTCAAGTTAAATCCGTCTGTCGTACCGTTAGATTTTTGGGAGGGTGGGAGTATTGTCTTGAATAAGAAGCCATTAGAGACAATATATATAGAAGGGACGTGTTACTCTTCGTCAAACCCGGCGTTGAAGAGTTCGATAATGGCCGCCAGTGCTTGTTGTTCATCCGGCCCATTGACTTCAACGTCAATATGGCTGCCTTGTTCAGAATCCAGCATCAGCATGGCAATGACGCTGCGGGCCTCGGCCTGTAAGTTACTGCTGTTACGCAGAATCACTTCTGATTGAAACTGTTGTACCAGATCATGCAGTTTCATCGCAGGCCGAGCATGCATTCCGAGCCGATTTTTAATTTCAAGTCTTTGTTTGACTGTCATGGCTTGTGTTATTTATATTATTTGCGTTTTTCCAGTGTGCGGTGGCGTGATTGCACGTTTTTGCCACGGGAACGAAAATAATCAGCCAACTGTTCTGCCACATAGACTGAGCGGTGTTTACCGCCTGTGCAACCAATAGCGACCGTCAGATAGCTGCGATTATTGGTTTCCAGCATGGGTAGCCAAAGCTCAAGATAGCTACGGGTCTGATAAATAAAATTATGAACTTCCGTATGGCGATCCAAAAATGCAGCCACAGGACGATCCAAACCCGTCATTGGGCGCAGTTTCGGGTCCCAGTGAGGGTTTGGCAGGAAACGCACATCGAAAACATAGTCTGCGTCGATAGGAATACCGTGTTTGAATCCAAAGGATTCAAACACCATCGTTAATTCTCGTTCCCGTTTGCCTAATAGACGTGTCCTGAGCATTTCCGCCAGTTCATGAACGGACATTTCAGAGGTATCAATGATCAAGTCAGCGCGTGAGCGCAGGGGTTCAAGTAAATCGCTTTCTTGGTCAATGGCACTTTCCAGTGACAGGTTCTTGCTGGAGAGTGGGTGCAAACGGCGTGTGTCACTGTAGCGGCGGATCAGAGTATTACGATCCGCATCAAGAAACAGTAACTGTGGTGAAAAACTGTCAGGCAATTGCGTCAGGGCTTCTTCAAAAATTTCTGGCGACTCCGGCATGTTTCTGACATCAATGCTAACCGCAGCCGAGATATCACGTTCGGCCAGTGTGTTTGCCAATTCTGGCAGCAACACAACGGGCAGGTTATCCACGCAATAGAAGCCCATATCTTCCAATGCACGCAAAGCAACGGATTTCCCAGAACCTGAACGACCACTGACTATCATCAGCACCATGAGGTGACTCCCCCTAAATGTTTATAATTATAATCGCTATTTATTCAGTAATAATTTTATACAGTTCTTCATCACTCTGCGCTGAGCGCAGGCGACGGCAGAGATTTTTATCTGCAAGGCGCTTTGCAATCAATGATAGTGAGTGTAAATGGGTTTGACACTGGTCTGATGGCACCAATAAAGCAAACAGCAAGTCAACAGGTTGATTATCGATGGCGTCGAAGGTAATGGGTTGTTCCAGGTGCAAGAATACCCCAACGGCATTATCCGAACACTCTTTATCCAATTTGCCGTGAGGGATCGCAATCCCGTTGCCAATTCCTGTTGTGCCTACTTTTTCGCGCGAAAGAATAGCCTCGAATACGGCATTTTCCGGCACTTCAAGCTGTTTTGATGCCAGCTCACTGATAATCTCTAAGGCGCGCTTTTTACTCGAACAAGGTACGTTGTTGCGTGTACATGCGGGTGAAAGCACAGAGCTTAGTGGTAAATCTGTTTCGTTGTTCATTTCTTTATTCACTTAGGGCTTTGTTATACCAGATGCCTAATGAGGCATCCGGTATTAATGCACTGCGTCTAAAACCGAACTACAGATCGCACTAAGTACAGGGCGTTATAGACGGTGTTATAGATAGAACAGTGATAATTTTATGACAGCCCCGTTGCCTAAAAGCGATTAATGTTGTCTCAATTTACTTTTGTGTTTGGTCAATTGACGCGCTAGCTTATCTACCAGTACATCAATTGCCGCATACATGTCTTCATGTTCTGAGGTTGCGTGCAACTCACCTCCATTAACATACACCGTAGCTTCGGCGATCCGTTGCACCTTTTCTACTCGAAGGATGACCTGAATGAGGTTAATTTTATCGAAATATTGATTCAATTTGCCGCATTTGGTGTTCACAACGTTGCGGAGCGCATCGGTAATTTCAATATTGTGGCCTGTAACATTGAGTTGCATGGATTTGAGTTGCATAGTGTTTTCCTTCTCTGTGTTGTTCAAACCAATTTTTTACGTTGGTTTGAAGGCGGGATGGATAACGACTCTCTATATTTTGCGACAGTTCGGCGAGCCACTTGAATACCTTGTTCAGCGAGTATGCTGGTCAATTTACTGTCACTCAGTGGCTTGACCGGGTTTTCTGCCGCGACCAGTTTTTTCACCAGAGCACGTATCGCGGTAGAAGAGGCTTCACCACCACTGTCAGTGTTGACGTGACTGGAGAAAAAATATTTAAGTTCAAAGATCCCTCGTGGACTATACAGGTATTTCTGGGTGGTCACGCGGGAAATGGTGGACTCATGCATGTCAATCTGATAGGCGATATCAGCCAAAACCAGTGGTTTCATGTGTTCCTCACCATATTCAAAAAAATCTTGTTGCCGTTCAACAATACAGCAGGCGACTTTTAGTAATGTTTCATTACGGCTTTCGAGACTCTTGAGCAGCCATTTAGCCTCTTGCAAGTTGTTGCGTATAAACAGGCTGTCATTCTCATTATTGGCCCGTTGTCCCAGTGCTGCGTAGTGTTGGTTGATGCGCAGACGGGGGATGCTATCGGTATTTAGCCTGACTTGCCAGCTTCCATTTTCTCTCTGTACCAATACATCTGGAATAACATACTCGGATTCACCAGTATTGATTACCAGGCCAGGTTTTGGTTCCAGTGATTGGATGATATCAATTGCCCCCTTCAGGGTACTCTCTTTTAATTTGCTCTGACGTAATAAATTACGGAAGTCTCGGTTACCCAGTAGTGCCAGATAGTTGCTGGCAATAAGTTTGGCGTCATTCAGATAAGGTGTCTTGGGCGGGCGCATTGCAAGCTGGATAAGCAAGCATTCGCGTAAGTCACGGGCAGCAACGCCGATTGGATCAAAATGTTGTATACGTTTGAGAACGGTTTCGACTTCTGACAAAGTCAGCTCATCATCACCAATGCTGGCAAGGATCTCTTCGATAGAAATGGTCAGATATCCGGTGTCATCAATGGCGTCAATGATTGAAGTGGCAATGGCTGCGTCCGTTTCGGTAAATGGCGTTAATCCTGCTTGCCACATGAGATAATCTTGCAGGGTTTGGGTGGTTTCTCCCTGGTATACGGGGAAGTCATCAGCGCTATAGTCACTGTGAGTTCCTGAAGGCGTGCCAGCGGTGTAAATTTCATCCCAACTGGCATCCAACGGTAGTTCTTCAGGCATATCCTTCTGTTCAAGTGCTTCACGGGTATCCATGACTTCAGTGTCAGCATCAGAAAGGGCCTGATTCTCCACTTCCTGATGCAGGTCATCCTGTTCAAGCAGCGGGTTGGTTTCCAACGCTTGCTGAATCTCTTGCTGAAGCTCAAGCGTAGAGAGTTGCAACAAACGGATGGCTTGCTGGAGTTGTGGCGTCATCGTCAATTGCTGACTGAGCCTGAGTTGCAAACTTTGCTTCATAGGGTTACCACTTTCTCCTTAACCTAGCTTGAATAGTTCCTTGAATCGCGCCTGACAGAAGGATAAAAGTTAAAGGCGGAAACCTTCCCCCAAATAGACGCGTTTGACCTGTTCGTTATTCAGGATGTCATTCGGCGTACCGTGGGCAATCAAATGACCCTGGCTGACGATATAGGCACGTTCACAGACATCCAGCGTTTCACGCACATTGTGGTCAGTAATCAGCACTCCCAACCCGTAATCCCGCAGATGTTGAATGATCTTTTTAATATCCAGTACGGAAATGGGATCAACACCGGCAAAAGGTTCATCCAACAGAATGAATTTTGGATTGGCTGCCAGTGCACGGGCAATCTCCACTCTACGGCGTTCACCACCGGAAAGTGATTGGCCAAGGTTATCACGCAGGTGAGAGATGTGGAATTCTTCCATCAATTCTTCTGCACGCGCTTTTCTTTGCTCCTGAGTCAGGTCGTTGTGGATCTCCAGTACTGCCATCAAATTGTCGAATACACTCAAACGACGGAAGATGGACGCTTCCTGAGGTAAGTAACCTATCCCACGGCGTGCACGTTCATGCAGGGGCAGCAGGCTAATATCTTCTTCATCAATGGTGATAGAGCCAGCATCACGTGGAACAATGCCGACTACCATATAGAAAGTCGTGGTTTTGCCTGCCCCATTAGGTCCAAGCAAGCCAACAATCTCCCCCGATTTCACGTTTAGGCTGACGTTCTCAACGACCTTACGGCCTTTATAGGCTTTCGCCAGATTTTCTGCGTTTAATATTGCCATCAGTCGTTATTTACCCTTTTTCTGAGCGTCAGCGCCGTTAGCACCAGGGCCTTTTTCTTGTAGCTGGGCAGGTAACAGGACAGTGGTGACATGTTTACCTTTATCACTAAACGCTTCCATTTGTTGTGTCGGTACCAGATAAGTGATTTTATCGCCTTTGATATTGCTGTCTAGCTGTTCAAGATAGGCGTTCCCTGTCAAGGTGACCAGCTCTTTATCCATCTCATAGCGCATCTTTGATGCATGACCTTTGATGGGCTTACCATCATCTTGCAATTGGTAAAAAGTGGCAGGATTACCGAACGCTTCAATCACTGTCTTGTCGGAATTTCCTTCCGGGCGGGTAACAACGACCTTATCTGCATGAATGTCGATCGAGCCTTGTTTTACGATAACATTATCCGTAAATGTGGCAATGTTTCCCGTTAAATCCAGCGATTGTCTTGCTGAATCGATGGTAATGGGCTTTTTTGTATCATCTTTTAAGGCCAGTACGGGCAGGCTGACGGCAAAAAGTGTACTGGCAATAACGGAATTACGGATTAGGTTGTTCATGTGGAATCTCATATTGAGTGGTCACCTTTTCAATCAGTTCAGCAGTTTTGTTTCGTAGATTGCCACGCATTTTCATGCCAACAGATTTCAGACCGACACCAATAAGCGTGACGCGGTCATCGGATGCGACATCTTGGGTTGTCAGATTGACGATCGCATTGTCTGTTGTGATCCGCTGCAATTGTGACGCATCGTTCAGGCTATCCACTTGGACATCCCCGTACAGATAGAGCATCTTATCTTGGGTCAGTTTGGCCTTGTTGGCGCGTACTGTCCATGTCGCTATCGGGGTGCCAGGGGTGCCATTGGGGTCAAATGTTGTCAATACGGGGTTGGTAAACCAGGTCAACTTGGTTTCCGTATAGTTTTTAACATCGTCAGCGACCAGTTTGTAAGTCAGCTTACCTTCCGGATCATAGACAAAAGTAATGGCCTCTTGTGTTTGATAAGTCGGATAACCATCATCCACAATGGCTGATGAGGCATCATCATTTACATTCGAAAAATTCCAGCCAATCAGCGCAAGCGCGATCAGTGCCAGTATTGCGATCAGCCAGGATTGAATTTTGCTCATTCTTTTTTCAATTTTAATTTATATGGATAACCCTTTGGCATCTTCGAGCTTATTCTGAGCGAAGAGCACCAAATCACAAAGTTCCCTGACTGCACCGCGACCGCCGGCAATCTGAGTCACATAATCTGCTTTTGGCAACAGTAAAGGATGGGCATCAGCAACTGCAACAGATAATCCAACTTGTGCCATGACAGGCCAGTCAATAAGGTCATCACCAATATAGGCGACTTGCTCTGGCTGGAGCGCTAGTTTATCTAACAGTTCCTTATACGCCAAAACCTTATCGTTTTGTCCTTGGTAAAGATGTGTAATACCGAGTGTTTCTGCCCGATTTTCCAGCAGCTTTGCTTTGCGGCCAGTGATAATGGCAACTTCAATACCAGAGGTAATTAAACAACGGATGCCATAACCATCACGAACGTTAAAGGCTTTCAGCTCTTCGCCTTCATTGCCCATGTAGATAAGCCCGTCAGACATCACGCCATCAACATCACAAATCAGCAAACGGATTTGACGGGCTTTTTCGATAATGACTTTATTAACTGGGCCATAACAGGTGTCCAGGTACGCTTTTTGACTCATTAAGAAATTCTCTTAAGATTTATATCATGCTTATTTGTATCAGTTTACGTGCTTTATAGAACCGGCCTACACAACCCCGGCCTGCAAAAGATCGTGCATGTGCAGTACACCCAATAATTTGTCACCTTCTGTGACCAATAGTGAGGTGATATGGCGTGATTGCATCAGGTTTAAAGCATCAACCGCCAGTGCATTGGGTTTAATACGGATGCCGCCGACCGTCATGACATCAGAGATTTTTGCATTGTTTAAATCAATGCCCATATCGAAAACACGGCGTAAATCGCCATCGGTAAAAATACCACTGATCTGCATGTCATTATCACAAATAACCGTCATGCCCAATTTTTTGCGGGTAATTTCCACCAAAGCCTCACGCAGAGTTGCTGTACGGGGAACACGGGGAATGTCATTACCCGTAGTCATTAAGTCACTGGCCAGCAGCAGAAGTTTGCGTCCGAGTGCTCCACCTGGATGGGAAAGCGCGAAATCTTCGGCGGTAAAGCCACGGGCCTGCAAGAGTGCAAGGGCTAATGCATCGCCCATGACGAGAGTGGCGGTGGTGCTGGTGGTGGGGGCCAAGCCCAATGGACAGGCTTCTTGGGGAACTTTGATACACAAGTGGATGTCTGCGGCTTTGCCCATGTTACTGTTGCGATTATTTGTCATACAAATGAGCGGGACTTTTTGTCGCTTGAGTACGGGAATTAACGCCAGAATTTCATTTGATTCACCGGAATTGGAAATCGCCAGCACGATGTCTTTTGTTGTTACCATGCCGAGATCGCCGTGGCTGGCTTCACCAGGATGGACAAAGAACGAAGGTGTCCCGGTGCTGGCAAATGTCGCAGCGATTTTTCGTCCAATATGACCGGATTTGCCCATCCCCATTACAATGACCTTTCCTTCACAACTAAACATGAGTTCACAGGCTTGGCTGAAATCGTCATTAATGTATTGTTCCAGGCCAACCAGCCCTTCAAGTTCAATATGTAATACTTGCTTACCTGCTTGCTGAAAATCGATTTTAGGCATTTTTACTTCCCACTCTTTTCCCATTCAATCGGCAATTACTCAGTACCGTAATAATTAGAAACAAAAAGTACGACAAAATAAGCGATAAAACAGCCCAGTAGCAAGATGCCGTTCAATCGGTTCAATCGATGCTTTCTTCCCAGACAAAATACCGTGAATAGTATACTCGCTGCCATCATGACCCAAAAATCACGGGAAAATGCGTGGGGTGAAAAGGCACTAGGGGAAAGTATGGCAGGGACACCCAGAACAAGGGTGGCATTGAATACGTTTGAGCCAACAATATTGCCCATTGCCATGTCACTCTCACCTTTTATGGCAGCAGCAATAGCGGTGGCAAGCTCAGGCAAACTGGTTCCCACGGCAAGGATTGTCAGGCCAATCACCAGTTCGCTAACACCATAAATACGTGCAATAACGGTGGCATTATCAATCACCATGCGGGTAGAAATGGGAAGAATCATTAACCCCAGAACCACCCAAAGCAGTGCAATTCCTTTGTTGCCTTCGACCGGCAATTCGGCATTTCGTTCCTGGGTATAGCTATCAACCCCATTGTGTTGGGAGAAAGCGGTCATCTTTATCATCAGAGAGATAAAGAAGAGGGCTGAAAGCACTAAAAGAATACCATCCAGCCGACTCAGATATCCATTGGATAGCAAATACCCTGCAAATGCGGTGATCGCCAACATGAGGGGCACTTCTTGTCGCAAGATTTCTGATTTTACCCTGATTGGCCGAATGAAAGCGGCTGCTCCCGTAATGAGCAACAGGTTAGTAATATTGGAACCAATGGCATTGCCTATGGCCATGTCTGGCTGTCCATCTAAAATTGCTGTGACAGAGACCATCAGTTCTGGCAGCGAGGTTCCTATTCCCATAATAACCAGGCCGACAATAAAAGGGGATATTTTCATGGCGCGGGCAAAAACGGCCGCACCATAAACTAATCTATCGGAACCATACACCAGTAAAATCAACCCGGTAATGAGCAGTACAATTGTCAGAAACATGGCGTGTCCCTTAAATAAGTTTTATTCCGAGCATAATGCTAATAATGGTTGATTTTTAAACATGGAATGTTTATTCAGCTAGACTTATACATTCTGACGATCAAGCGATAAAAAGTAAAATTTGTCACAACTTTGCTAACGCAAAATTGGGCAATTTTTTGTAGTATGCATGATTAATTATTTAAATACAGTCATGAAGACAGTTCTATTAACGGTTAGGGGCTATCAACAATGAGTCAACAAACAGCAAATCTTATTGAGATCTGCGGAATGCATTTCACCCGAGGCCAACGCCCGATTTTTGCTGATATTAATCTGACCGTTCCGAAAGGAAAAATTACCGCCATTATGGGGCCTTCTGGTATAGGAAAAACCACGTTGCTGCGTCTGATCGGGGGGCAAATTCGCCCTGAGCGCGGTGAAATTTGGTTTGATGGTGATAATATTCCGGCGTTGTCCCGCCCCCGCTTGTATGCTGCCCGCAAGAAAATGAGCATGTTATTTCAGTCAGGTGCCTTGTTCACCGATCTGAATGTTTTTGACAATGTGGCTTTTCCCTTGCGTGAGCATACCCAACTGCCTGAAGCGTTGATTCACACAACCGTGATGATGAAGCTGGAAGCGGTAGGGTTGCGTGGCGCTGCGCACTTGATGCCATCGGAACTCTCTGGCGGTATGGCAAGGCGAGCGGCATTAGCAAGGGCGATTGCACTCGATCCCGACTTAATCATGTTTGATGAACCTTTTGTCGGTCAAGACCCCATCACGATGGGCGTTTTAGTGAAGCTGATCGATGAGCTGAATCATGCGCTGGGTGTTACGTGTGTCGTGGTTTCCCACGATGTGCCTGAAGTACTGAGTATTGCCGATTATGCTTATATTGTGGCTGAGAAGAAAGTGATCGCAGAAGGTACTCCAGATCAATTGAGAATGAATCAGGATCAACGGGTACGGCAGTTTCTTGATGGTATTGCTGATGGGCCTGTACCTTTCCGTTTCCCGGCCGGGGATTACAAAACTGAGTTATTAGGATGATGGAATGTTAATGTTAACACGGGCATTAGCCGCAATGGGCCGACGTACGATTGAGGTCACGGCTTCATTCGGCCGTGCGGGCTTTATGCTGTTCAATGCAATCATTGGTAAGCCAGAAACTGCCAAACAATGGACACTATTGCGTCAGCAACTGTATAGCGTAGGTGTTCAATCTCTTCTGATCATAGTGGTTTCAGGGCTGTTTATTGGCATGGTGTTGGCCTTGCAGGGCTATTTAGTTTTAACCACATTTAGTGCGGAAGGCAGCCTTGGTATGATGGTAGCGTTGTCACTGTTGCGTGAATTGGGGCCTGTGGTGACGGCATTACTGTTTGCAGGGCGAGCGGGTTCAGCGTTGACCGCAGAAATTGGTTTGATGAAAGCCACTGAACAGATTTCCAGTCTGGAAATGATGGCGGTTGATCCGCTGCGCCGCGTTATTGCGCCGCGTTTTTGGGCTGGTTTTATCAGTATGCCCTTGCTCTCCTTGATCTTTGTCGCTGTGGGGATCTTGGGCGGTGCAATAGTGGGTGTGGATTGGAAAGGCATTGATGGTGGTTTCTTCTGGTCATCAATGCAATCTGCGGTGGAATGGCAAAAAGATTTGCTCAACTGTTTTCTCAAGAGTGTTGTTTTTGCTATTACGGTAACCTGGATTGCACTGTTCAATGGTTATGATGCTATCCCAACATCGGAAGGGATCAGCAGGGCGACGACGCGCACGGTAGTTCATGCGTCGTTGGCGGTATTGGGTTTGGATTTTGTGCTGACAGCACTGATGTTTGGGAACTAAGTCGATGCAAAGCAAGAAAAATGAAATTTGGGTGGGGGCTTTTGTCTTGATTGCGTTGGCTGCAATCATTTTTTTATGCCTCAAAGTTGCAGATATTCGATCTTTCGGCAGCCAGCCAACTTATCGTGTATATGCTGCGTTTGATAATATCGGTGGCCTGAAAGTACGTTCACCGATAAAAGTTGGCGGAGTCGTTGTTGGCCGCGTGGAGAAAATCTGGCTGGATCACAAAACTTATACGCCACAAGTTGAATTGGATATTTTCACGCAATACGACAATATTCCAAATACTAGTTCGCTTTCTATCCGAACTTCAGGATTACTGGGAGAGCAATATATTGCTCTCAATATTGGGTTTGATGACCCTGATTTAGGTACTGCCATGTTGAAAGATGGCGATCGTATTGAAGATACCAAGCCTGCAATGGTACTTGAAGATTTGATTGGTCAGTTCCTGTATAAGAGTAGTAGCGGAAGTCAGGAAAAATCCGCTTCGGCACCGGAACAAGCACACTAAGTTAGCAGCCCACTGCTCAGGAGAAATAACACTTATGTTTAAGCGATTACTTATGATTGCGTTGCTGGTGGTTGCACCCTTGGCCAGCGCTACAGATCAAACCAACCCCTACGCATTGATGAAAGATGCCGCGGCAAAAACGTTTAGCCGTTTGAAGAACGATCAACCGCAAGTTCAGGCTAATCCAGACGTTTTGCGCCAGATTGTGCGTCAAGAATTGCTGCCTTATGTGCAGATAAAATATGCAGGGGCACTGGTTCTGGGGCCTTATTACAAACAAGCGACACCGGAGCAGCGTGATGCTTATTTCAAGGCGTTTGAATCCTATCTGGAGCAGGCATATGGTCAGGCCTTGGCGATGTATCACGGACAAGAGTATCAGATTGCGCCAGAACAGCCGTTGGGTGATAAGACGATAGTAGCCATTCGTGTCACAATCACCGATCCTAATGGACAACCGCCAGTTCGTTTAGATTTCCAATGGCGTAAAAACAGTAAGACCGGTTATTGGCAGGCTTACGACATGATCGCAGAAGGCGTGAGCATGATCACGACCAAGCAGAACGAATGGGTGGATATCCTGCGTCAGAAAGGTATTGATGGCCTGACTGAACAATTAGCCATCAGCGCGAAAGCCCCAATCACTTTAGAAAAGAAAAAGTGATATGGAAAAAGCGACGGTTGATAACGGCATGATGAGTAACGAAAACGTCAATCAGAGAACTGTTAGCTGGGAAAAAGCCGGTAACACTTTGTTTCTGCAAGGCACGTTGGATCGTGATAGTTTGCTACCCCTTTGGCAACAAAAAGAACAAGCTTTGGAGGGCATTGACAATATTGATGTCTCCCAACTAAGTCGTGTGGATTCTACGGGGTTGGCCCTGTTTGTCCAATTAAAGGGTGAATACCAGAAACGTGGCAAGACACTGACTTTTTCAGGTGTAGGGGAACGCCTGAGCACGTTGGTAACGTTATATGGCCTGCAAGCTCTTCTTGATGATAGTCAGCCCAAGGCGTAATTCCTTTTTTTGATCATCAGCGCCCTTGTAAGCCATCAACTTACAGGGGCGTTTTTCTTGGTTTAAGAGTTGCCTGTATTCCATTAGGATAGGCATCTACTACTACTATTATTATTATTTTCTAACGACGAGTGTGAGCAGATCTATGGATACGAATGAAATTAAAAAAGTGCTGATGGAAAAATTGGCACTTGATGAAGTTATCGTCAGCGGTGACGGCAGCCACTTTCAGGTTATTGCCGTTGGCGCACTTTTTGATGGCCTGAGCCGGGTTAAACAACAGCAGGCTGTTTATGCGCCTTTGATGGAATATATCGCTGATAACCGTATTCACGCGTTGTCAATCAAAGCCTATACACCTGCACAGTGGCAGCGTGATCGTAAGCTTCAGGGACTTTAAGGCTGTTTGCCTCGCCGCGAACAGCACACTTTGAATTAAATAAGAGAATCATGATAGATGGATAAATTTCGTGTGAAAGGGCCTACCTGCCTGTCGGGAGAGGTAACCATTTCCGGGGCAAAAAATGCCGCCTTACCAATTATGTTCGCAGCGTTACTGGCAGAAGAGCCGGTTGAATTACAGAATGTTCCTGAATTGAGAGATATTGATACCACGATCAAATTGCTTAATCGTTTAGGAACAAAAGTGGAACGTAATGGTTCTGTTTTTATTGATGCGAGTGGAGTCAATGAATATTGTGCCCCTTATGAACTGGTTAAAACCATGCGAGCGTCCATCTGGGCATTGGGGCCGTTGGTGGCGCGTTTCGGTCAGGGGCAAGTCTCTTTGCCAGGCGGCTGCGCCATTGGGGCGCGTCCTGTTGATCTCCATATTTCTGGCCTGGAGCAACTTGGTGCGAAAATTGTGCTGGATGAAGGGTATGTCAGAGCCACCGTGGATGGCCGTTTGAAAGGTGCCAGCATTGTGATGGATAAAGTCAGTGTTGGGGCAACGGTTACGATCATGACCGCGGCAACCTTGGCAGAAGGCACCACTGTCATTGAAAACGCAGCACGTGAACCTGAAATTGAAGATACGGCTAATTTTCTCAATATGCTGGGAGCCAAAATCAAAGGTGCAGGCACCGATCGCATTGTGATTGAAGGCGTTGAGCGTTTGGGGGGAGGTGTTCACCGTATACTGCCTGATCGTATCGAAACTGGCACCTTCCTGGTCGCTGCGGCAGTTTCGCGTGGTAAGGTAGTGTGTCGTCATGCGAAACCGGATACCTTGGATGCTGTTTTAGCCAAACTGCGTGAAGCAGGGGCGGATATCAACGTGGGAGAGGACTGGGTTAGCCTTGATATGCATGGTCAACGGCCGAAAGCAGTGACATTCCGCACAGCACCGCATCCAGGCTTTCCAACCGATATGCAGGCACAATTCAGCCTGTTGAATATGGTTGCGGATGGTGCAGGCATGATCACCGAAACCATTTTTGAAAATCGCTTCATGCATATCCCAGAGTTGATTCGTATGGGCGCACGGGCTGAAATTGAGAGCAATACGGTGCTGTGTCATGGTGTTGAAAAATTATCTGGTGCTCAGGTAATGGCGACTGATTTGCGTGCTTCTGCGAGCTTAGTATTAGCGGGTTGTATTGCCGAAGGAACGACAGTTGTAGACCGTATTTATCATATTGACCGTGGTTACGAACATATTGAAGATAAGCTGCGTGGCCTTGGGGCAAATATTGAGCGTATAAAGGCTGCTGGCTAAACGGAATCAGGTATTCTTTCTCGCCCACATTGTGGGTGAGAAAATAATGGGTGAGAAAATAATGGACGAGGAAAGATTAGTAGCCATTAAATTCATCGATTGTGACGTTAAGTGTGAGGGAAGTTCCATCGCGTAGCACAGTGACAGGAACAATACTGCCGGGACGAATCTCCGCGACCTTATCCATCGTTTCCATCGGTGAGATAGCTGGCTGGTGATTAACGCTGGTAATGATATCTCCCACCTTGATCCCCGCTTTTTCAGCAGGACCATTGGGTGCAACCTGGAAAATGCGCAACCCCTGAATTTGATTGATATTACTGCCTGATGAGCGAATATAGGGCAATTCTCTGGCGGTGATGCCTATATATCCCCTGATAACCCGGCCATCACGGATCAATTTTTGCATAATGGTCGTAGCCAGTTTTGTTGGAATAGCAAATCCCAGCCCTTCCGGTGTTGAACCAAACTCAGACTTATCGAACGTCAACGTATTAATACCCACTAATTCTCCTAGCGTATTGACCAAAGCGCCACCGGAGTTGCCTTGGTTAATTGACGCATCTGTTTGCAGGAAATTCTGGCGACGCGTTGGACTAAGGCCGACGCGCCCGGTTGCACTGATAATGCCTTGTGTGATGGTTTGTCCCAAATTGTACGGATTGCCGATCGCCAACACGATATCCCCTACGTGGGCCATACGCTTAGGATTAATTGGGATCACAGGCAAGTTTGTGGCGTTGATTTTTAAAACTGCCAGATCGGTTGGGCCATCTGAGCCGACTAACAGTGCTTCATAAAAGTGCCCATCTTGCAAGGCGACAATAATGGAAGCTGCCTTATTGATAACATGCCGATTAGTGAGGATATAGCCTTGTTCACTCATAATGACACCGGAACCTAAAGGAAGAAGTTCCCGGCTTTCATGGGAAAAACTACCCATGCTGCTGCTGTAAATATTGACTACCGCAGGAGCAGCCCGGCGGACTGCTTTGCTGAAACTGGATACGGTATCGCTGCTGTTGTTGTTATCGCTCAGGAAATTTTTTAAGCCGCTGGGACGCAGGGAAGGGATAACGCCCAGCAAAATAGCGGCAATCAATAAGCCTATGAGTATAGAGCGTAATAACTTGATCAGCATGACATTATTCAGAATAGTAAGTGATTGAAAGAAGAATAGCATAGAAGTAGACAGACGCAGCATCATACTGCGTCTGTCGTGGATATAGATTAATTACGCAGTAAGAGATAAACATTATCGTCACCACGTAAGACGTTCAGTGCGATAATGGCTGGCTTCTCCTCAGTAATCTTGCGTAATTCGCTGATATTTCGTACACGCACATTGTTGGCACCAACAATCAAGTCATCCTTTTGCAAACCCGATATTGCAGCAGGTGAGTTCGGAATAATTGAATCCACTTTGATGCCTTGGGTATTTTTTATGGCGGCATTACTCAGGGTTGCGCCTTGCAGGGCAATACTCAAGTTTTCTGCTTTTGTTGGCTCTCCATCACTATTATCCAGTGTAACGGTGACTTCAAGAGGTTTCCCTTTGCGCAGCAGACCAATTGTGACTTCTTTGCCTGGAACTGTTGTACCAACCTTCGCGCGTAGCTCAGCAAAGCTATTAATTTTCTTGCCATCAAAGGAGATTAGGACATCCCCTGGTTTGATACCCGCTTTAGCCGCGGCCGATTTAGGCAGAACTTCGCTGACAAATGTTCCTTGCTGTGCTTCAACATTGAGTGCCTTGGCGATGTCAGCTGTCATCTCGGTTCCTTTGATACCGAGTACGCCGCGTTTGATTTCTCCATGAGAAATAAGCTGAGCGGAAAGGACCTTAGCCATATTACTTGGGATAGCAAAACCGATACCGACGTTACCACCACTTGGTGCGAGGATGGCGGTGTTAATGCCGATCAGTTCTCCTTTCAGGTTAATTAATGCACCACCAGAGTTACCGCGGTTAATAGGGGCATCGGTCTGGATAAAGTTTTCCAAACCTTCCAGATTCAGGCCGCTACGGCCAAGAGCAGAAATGATCCCAGATGTGACAGTTTGCCCCAAGCCAAATGGGTTACCGATGGCAATAGCATAATCTCCGACGCGCAGTTGGTCGGAGTCAGCGAACTTGATGGCAGTCAGATTTTTAGCATCGTTCAATTGTAAAAGAGCAATGTCGGTTTGTGGATCACGTCCAAGAAGTTTTGCTGAGTATTCACGGCCATCATTTAATTGAACGCGTATTTTATTTGCATTATTAATGACATGACTATTGGTCAATACATAACCTTTATTGGCATCAATAATTACCCCAGAACCTAACCCTGTGAATGGACGTTTTCTTGGTTCTTGCGGGGGAAATGCTGGCCCAAAGAAGAATTGGAAATCGTCAGGTAACTGGAGCTGTTGGCTTTGTACTTCTGTACCTGAAACATGAACAGTGACAACAGAAGGCAGCACTTTTTCCAGCATGGGAGCGAGGCTGGGTAATTCTTGAGCGGTCGCAGCAGGTAGGGCTGCATTACTTACCATTGGAACTGAAGCTAAAGATAGTCCGATACTAATAGCGAGTGTGCTGAGCAATGTATTTTTTCTTTTCATGAATACGTTCTCTTAATACCTAAGCTAGAAAAGGAAATTGTGCTTAAGAGACCTGTCCTGTCAAGGCGTTGCTACCTTGGAAATCACTTATTCCAGGGGATTAGATAGGCCTTAAGCATCATTGTTTCAATGCTGTTATGACTCTCAATTATTCAGCAAAGTTCACTAATAAAGTCGTTTCAATGCGTTTCTTTACAGGTATTTACGTGAATCAAAAATAAAAAACAAAAATATTTCCATTGGATGAAGGGCACGAAAGGGGGGCCGTGGTAGCTATTATTACCACGGCAAAGTGTATTAATTATTTATCTTGGATCGGACGGAACAGACCAGATGCACCTTCAGAATAATCCCGTGGAGGCGTGTTAGTCGTCACTTTATTTGTCTCAGTTTCGGATTCGCTTAGACGATAATTGAAAGGATTATCCTGTACTGGCATGTTGGGCATCAGTTCATTGGAACTTTTCGCCATGTGCTGATACAACTGACGGTAATCGTGTGCCATATTGTCAAGTAATTCAGCGCTACGGGCGAAATGGCTGACCAGCTCTTTGCGGTACTCTTCCAATTCAGCCCGATTTTTCTCCAATTCCGTCTGTAGGGCATTTTGTTGGCGTAGCTTTGAGCTGCCAAAGCGGACAGCCAGCGCGCCGACGATAAAACCGATGATTAATCCGATCAGGGCATATTCCCAAGTCATGGCAACTCCTTTAGTAACATCGTTATTCTGCAATATTGTTTCTGCAATGTTCTAGAGCGTTATCCCATTAGGCAGTTCTGTTTACAAGGATATACAACTATTGGGATAGGCTCTTGGTTCATGATGACCACTATAACCGTTAATTTAGTCAGAGTGGAATATTGATTATTAATTAATTCATTTATCTGTAATCTAATAGATTAATTTTATACAGATTTACCAAAGTAGGTAGGCAAAATCATATCCCTCAATTCACAGTAGTGGGCATTGGTATAGTTCTTATTGGTAAATTATTATACTAATCTAACTTCAAGAGGCGTGTGATTTCTCCCCGCAAAGCGGAAAAAATCAGGTTTCATATCGTGTTGTAAATTGCAACTTGAAGTTTAATGCGTATATACGTACTGAGGATAAAAAACTTTAAGGATTGTTATTTTGATGGCACCGATTACACCTTCATCTCTCTATCAATCAGCACTGTCTGATGGTCAGTATCAACCTGACGAAGTACAGCGCAAGACGGTTGAACGCCTTGATCTTATTCATAGCGACCTCATCAATGCTCAACCGCGTCCTACTCCGCAAGCTAATGGACTGAAAGACATATTGGGTAAATTGTTTGGTCGGCAAACGTCTGTGCCATTCCGCCCTGTTCAGGGGCTTTATATGTGGGGCGGGGTCGGGCGTGGCAAAACGTGGCTGATGGATATGTTTTACCAAAGTTTACCCACTGAGCGAAAACTGCGTCTCCATTTCCACCGTTTCATGCTACGAGTACATGAAGAGTTAACAACGTTACAAGGCCATGAAGATCCTTTGGAGATAATCGCTGATGGGTTCAAGGCACAGACGGATATACTCTGTTTTGATGAGTTTTTTGTGTCCGATATTACGGATGCTATGCTCCTCGGCACCTTGCTGGAAGCCTTATTTGCCCGAGGAATTGCCCTGGTGGCGACATCCAATATCCCGCCTGATGAGTTATACCGAAATGGATTGCAGCGCGCACGATTTCTGCCAGCCATTGAACTGATCAAAAAATATTGTGACGTGATGAATGTCGATGCCGGTATCGATTATCGCCTACGGACATTAACACAGGCCCATCTCTATTTGACGCCATTGTCAGAGGAGAATCGACAGGAGATGCGTCATATGTTTCTGCGTTTGGCCGGGCGAGAAGGGGAGCCGAATCCAATATTGGAGATCAATCATCGCAATATGCCTGCAATCAGTAGTGTTGATGGGGTATTGGCAATCCATTTCAAAACATTGTGTGAAGATCCGCGTAGTCAACTCGACTATATTGCTTTGTCAAAACTTTATCATTCGGTTTTGTTGCACGATATGCCGATCATGACGGCATTAAATGAAAATGCCGCCCGGCGTTTCATTGCCTTGGTGGATGAATTCTATGAGCGCCAGGTAAAACTTATCATTAATGCCGACGCGCCGATGGAACTGATTTATCAGGGTGAGTTGTTGACGTTTGAATATCAACGTTGCCTGTCTCGCTTGCAAGAAATGCAAAGTGAGGAATACCTGAAACTTCCACATTTACCCTGATTCTTTCGTCCTTTGGGATAATTATTGAATTTGGGGTCGATTTTTTACGATGAGTTCTCTATAATCTTGCGACCCCACGTTACAGCAGGATTTTTTATTTCCCAAAAAACTTGCATTAGTGCCGGCATAGGCTATTCGAAGGGGTAGGTTTGCTGGACATGAGTCGTGTGAACCTCAAAAAACAGTTTCTGAACATCGAGTGTTCACCAACGTGTAACTTATAATTGGGTAAGCTTTAATGAAAACTTTTACAGCTAAACCAGAAACCGTAAAACGCGACTGGTATGTTGTTGACGCAGATGGCAAAACTTTGGGCCGTCTTGCAACTGAAATAGCTCGTCGCCTGCGCGGCAAGCACAAAGCGGAATACACTCCGCACGTTGATACTGGTGATTACATCATTATTGTTAACGCAGAAAAAGTTGCTGTAACCGGCAACAAACGTTCTGACAAAATTTATTATCACCACACTGGCCACATCGGTGGTATCAAGCAAGCGACCTTTGAAGAGATGATTGCCCGCCGTCCTGAGCGTGTCATTGAAATCGCGGTTAAAGGCATGCTGCCAAAAGGGCCACTGGGTCGTGCAATGTACCGTAAACTGAAAGTTTACGCGGGCAGCGAGCACAACCACGCGGCACAGCAACCACAAGTTCTGGACATTTAATCGGGATTATAGGCAATGGCTGAAAATCAATACTACGGCACTGGTCGCCGCAAAAGCTCTTCCGCTCGTGTCTTCATTAAGCCAGGTAGCGGTAACATCGTAATCAACCAACGCAGCCTCGAAGTTTACTTCGGTCGTGAAACTGCACGCATGGTTGTTCGTCAGCCACTTGAGCTGGTTGATATGCTGAACAAACTGGATCTGTACATCACTGTTAAAGGTGGTGGTATTTCTGGTCAGGCAGGCGCAATCCGTCACGGTATCACCCGTGCACTGATGGCTTATGACGAGACTCTGCGTTCTGAACTTCGCAAAGCTGGCTTCGTTACCCGCGATGCTCGTGAAGTTGAACGTAAAAAAGTGGGTCTGCGCAAAGCACGTCGTCGTCCACAGTTCTCCAAACGTTAATTTATTGCCACAACTGTGGCAGTGGGTTAAAGTTAAAAACCCGTCATTTTTATGGCGGGTTTTTTATTCCTTCAAATTTTCACTCTTCGATAATTCTCTGTTTTTGGCAAAAAAATAGCATTTTTGAGAAATAAATTCCCAGACTCTAATATTTCATCATTAATTCTCAATGTACTTCCCCACAAAATGTGCAAAATCTGGTAGACTAGTAACAATTTTTTGCCTTATCCATGAGTTTGCCCGATTTGGCAGAGGTAAAATATGCCCTAAGATATTTTCTTGTTACAGCCAATAAAGCAGTCACCGGAAGATAAAGGGGGATACCTCGGATAATAAGTGCGGAACAGGATGAGAATATGAGCGAGAATAGCCGCTATTCATTGAAGGGCTGTTCGTTCCTTTTTTTAGATAAACTTGGAGGTTTTCATGGCTGTCGCTGCCAACAAACGTTCGGTAATGACTCTGTTTTCCGGCCCGACCGACATTTTTAGCCATCAAGTGAGAATTGTACTGGCGGAAAAAGGGGTCAGCGTAGAGATTGAACACGTTGAAGCGGGTAATTTGCCTCAGGATTTGATTGATTTGAATCCTTATCAATCTGTTCCTACTCTCGTTGATCGTGAGCTGACCCTGTATGATTCTCGCATCATTATGGAATATCTGGATGAACGTTTTCCGCATCCACCACTCATGCCTGTGTATCCTGTCGCACGAGGCTCCAGCCGTCTGATGATGCATAGAATTGAAAAAGATTGGTATTCCCTGATGTACAAAATTCAGGATGGAAGTGTTCAGGAAGCGAATGCTGCACGTAAACAGCTTGCTGAAGAATTACTGGCGATTGGGCCAATTTTCAGAGAAATGCCGTTCTTCATGAGTGAAGAGTTCAGCTTGGTGGATTGTTATTTATCTCCACTACTGTGGCGTTTGCCTGTCTTGGGTGTTGAGTTGTCAGGACCAGGTGCTAAAGATCTTCAAGTCTATATGCAGCGTGTATTTGAACGTGACGCATTCTTGGCCTCGTTGACGGAAGTCGAACGTGAAATGCGTTTACAATCACGGAGTTAATATATGGAGATGACTCAAATGTCTCCACGCCGCCCCTATCTACTACGGGCACATTATGAATGGCTGTTGGATAATGATATGACCCCGCATATTGTTGTGGATGTTAACTTTTATGGCGTTAACGTTCCGATGGAATATGCACAAAATGGGCAAATTATCTTGAATATCTCACCGCGAGCGGTTGGTAATTTGCAATTGACGAACGATGAAGTGAGATTTAATGCCCGATTTGGTGGTGTTGGACGTCAAGTGACTGTTCCAATGGCGGCTGTGATTGCGGTTTATGCCCGTGAAAATGGCGCAGGAATGATGTTTGAGCCAGAACTTGCCTATGACGCGGATAGTATTGAGTCAGAAAAAACGGATATGCCAGTAGCGGATAATCTGGTGCATATCCACAATAGTAAGCATAGTAGAAAAGCATCTCATGATGATGATTCTCCAGATGACGAACCACCTCAACCGCCAAAAGGCCGCCCAACTTTGCGCGTCGTAAAATAATTGTTCAAAGCTCATATCCAATAGATTTCAAGTTGTAATCAGCAAGACCGCAGCTTGGAGGCCGAAGGGGATTCGTGAAAAATAAAGGAGACATTGATCTCCTTTATTCTTAGCAAATTAGTGCTACATGTAACTAAATACTCTCTCAAATTCCCATATACAGGCTTCAATATTATATTGGTTTTTTCCTCTATTAGACTGTTCCGCTGCTCTTAGGCTATTGATTATTTTCTTAGCAAATGATCTCTGTTGGCTCAGTCCTTTGATCGTTGGCGGCATATTGCAGATATCAGTGAATGAGAGAGTGCGGTGTGCTTTTGTCAGTGATAATACCTCTACAGGATTTTCAATTAAAGCAACTGATAAAGCATTAATAATTTGCCGGGAAAATTCTGGATGGATATTAGGGGATAGCTTAAAGGCAACTTGCAGCCATTGTTTATCACCAGTTGCAATATTCTGGATAATTTTGTCTTTTTTATATTCTGCGTTTATCTCTGCCACAACAGAATTTACTCCTCTTTCTTGTACTTGTTGCATAATTTCGGCGGGAGTAGAGAATCTGGCAAGTGAGGGCAAGCTTGCTAAGGATATAAAAGAGAAGAAGAGTATCCGGGGAAGTAAGCGCATATATTTCTACCTATTATTATCACTTTAATAATTTTTTATTTCATATCTATTTAATCAGTTCTGCTAAGCAATTTTCTCTTCGAAAAAAACAGATCTTATTGCCGTATTACGGTATTGCACTATTGCTGTATTGCTATAATGAGCAGGAGATTAAATCGATATATTTAACTTTAGGATATAAGAGTAGTCGCATAAATCCCAAAAATACAACTAATCTGGAAGTAAAAGAAAATAAAAAAATGGTGAGATTTTTATTTTGTGAGAGCTTCTCCGACTAAAAGGTCGGAGAATTCATTAAAAAAGAATTGAGTTTAGATTTCAAGGTAGTCGAGGATACCGAAAGCGGCTCTTCTGCCTTCATCAATGGCGGTTACTACCAGGTCAGAACCACGTACAGCATCCCCGCCTGCGAATATTTGAGGATTACTGGTCTGGAAAGGCAGGGTACTGGATTCAGGCGCGATAATACGGCCTTTTTGATCGATCTTGACTTGATGTTCATCCAGCCAGCTCATAGTGTGAGGCTTGAAACCAAATGCCATAAGCACGGCATCGGCTTCTATCAAAGATTCGTAACCTTGAATAATCTCAGCCTGACGACGGCCTTTTTCATCTAGGGCACTCAGCTGTGTTTTCACCACGTTGACCCCACAAACCCGTCCTGCACCATTAATCTCAATGCTAATGGGTTGCAGGTTAAAACGAAACTCTGCACCTTCTTCTTTCGCATTTTTTACTTCACGACGGGAGCCGGGCATATTTTCCTCATCTCGCCGATAGGCGCAAATAACACGGGTCGCACCCTGGCGAATCGAAGTACGGACGCAGTCCATTGCTGTATCACCGCCGCCCAGCACCAGCACACATTTACCCTTCATATCAACATAAGGCATCTCAGGCAGAGACGGGTAACCCATCAAATGACGGGTGTTGGCGATTAAAAAGGGTAAGGCGTCATAGACTCCGTCAGCGTTTTCGTTCTCCAGTCCACCGTGGATGGATTGATAGGTACCCACCCCAAGAAATACGGCATCAAATTCTTTGGTGAGTTCAGCCAGAGTGATGTCCTGGCCTATTTCTGTGTTGAGACGGAATTCAATCCCCATTTCGGAAAATATTTCACGGCGGCGAATGAGTACCTCTTTTTCTAGTTTAAAGGCGGGAATGCCAAATGTGAGCAAGCCACCAATTTCAGGATGGCGATCATAAACCACCACTTGTACGCCATTACGTGTCAGGACATCTGCACAGGCTAATCCTGCCGGTCCTGCCCCAACCACGGCGACACGTTTACCTGTTGGGATGACATGCGACATATCCGGTTTCCAGCCCATCGCAATAGCTGTGTCATTAATATAGCGTTCAATGTTGCCGATAGTGACAGCACCGAAGTCGTCGTTCAGGGTACAGGCGCCTTCACACAGGCGATCTTGCGGACAGACCCGGCCACAGACTTCTGGCAAGCTGTTGGTCTGGTGTGATAATTCCGCTGCTTCGATGATGCGTCCTTCATTGGCGAGTTTCAGCCAATTTGGAATGTAGTTATGTACGGGACATTTCCATTCACAATAGGGGTTACCACAAGAGAGACAGCGATCTGCTTGCGCCTGTGCCTGAATTTCAGAAAAGGGTTCATAAATCTCAACAAATTCTATTTTTCTGATTTTCAATAATTTCTTAGGTGGATCGACACGTTGTAAGTCGATAAATTGATAAACATTCTGACTCATTATTCACTCCTTACTGTGCCTGAACCCGCAATTCGGCGGAAGAACGGCTACGGTGCCCCAACAACGCACTGACATCACTGGATTTAGGTTTAACCAAAGCAAACTTATTGACCCATTGGGACCAATTTTCCAATAAACTTTCACCGTGTTGAGAGTTTGTCAGACGGACATGTTCGGTGATTAATCCCCGCAGATGTTCTTTATGAATGGCAAAGGCATCCATTGAGAGAACTTCTACCAATTCTGGATTGACGCGTTTGCGGAAGTCATCAAATTCATCAAGGACGTAAGCAAATCCACCCGTCATACCTGCACCAAAATTTACGCCAGTGCTGCCCAGGACGCAGACGATCCCGCCAGTCATGTATTCACAGCCATTGTCGCCGATCCCCTCAATAACGGTGATGGCACCTGAATTACGTACCGCGAAGCGTTCACCGGCGCGTCCGGCAGCAAAGAGTTTCCCGCCTGTTGCACCATAAAGGCAGGTATTGCCGATAATAGTGGTTTCGTGACTTTTAAATGCTGAGCCAGCAGGAGGAAGGATGGTAATACAGCCGCCAGCCATACCCTTACCGACATAGTCATTGGCATCGCCAATTAACGTCAGTTCGACACCGGCAGCATTCCAGACGCCAAAACTTTGTCCGGCCGTCCCATTGAAATGCAGTTTGACTGGATCGGCAGCTCGCCCTTGATCGCCATACCGAGCCGCAATCTCACCGGAGAGAGAAGCGCCAACAGAGCGATCGGTATTTTGGATATCAAAATAGAACGTCTTGCTTTGCGCGTTTTCTACATAAGGCATAGCCTGGGTGACGATCACTTTATTCAGCGTACCTTGGTCAAAAGGCGGATTTCCCTCTGTGCAATGCCGCGCTTTGCCGGTATGAGGTTCCACCGTTTCCAATAAGGGTTCGAGATTGAGCTTGCTTTGCTTGGCAGAAATTCCCTCAAGTATTTCCAGCAAGTCTGTGCGTCCAATCAAATCGGTCAGTCTTTTCACCCCTAATTGCGCCATCAGTTCACGTGTTTCCTGGGCAATAAAGCGGAAATAGTTAATAACTCTTTCTGGCAAGCCGTGATAATGAGATTGGCGTAGTTTTTCATCTTGTGTAGCGACACCCGTAGCACAGTTATTTAAGTGACAGATACGCAAATATTTACAGCCGAGAGCAACCATTGGGCCAGTGCCAAAACCGAAACTTTCTGCGCCTAAAATAGCCGCTTTGATGATATCCATCCCCGTTTTCAAACCACCATCAACCTGAAGGCGGATTTTATGGCGTAGTCCATTGGCAACCAGCGCTTGTTGGGTTTCCACCAGTCCCAATTCCCACGGGCAACCCGCGTATTTGACCGAAGAGAGCGGGCTGGCACCTGTTCCACCGTCATAACCGGCAATGGTGATCAGGTCGGCATAGGCCTTGGCGACACCGGTGGCAATGGTCCCTACGCCAGGTTCTGAAACCAGTTTGACAGAGATCAGCGCCTGTGGATTCACCTGCTTAAGATCGAAAATCAATTGAGCCAGATCTTCGATTGAATAAATATCGTGATGTGGTGGTGGAGAAATCAGGGTAACGCCCGGAACGGAATAGCGTAATTTGGCAATATAAGGCGTGACCTTATCTCCCGGCAATTGACCGCCTTCCCCTGGTTTTGCGCCTTGGGCGACTTTTATCTGGATCACATCGGCACTGGCTAAATACGCTGGTGTAACGCCAAATCTGCCGGAAGCAACTTGCTTGATGCGGGAAACTTTCTTGGTACGATAACGAGCGGGATCTTCGCCACCTTCTCCAGAATTGGAAAAACCCCCTAACGTATTCATCGCTTCTGCCAGCGCTTCATGGGCCTCCGGGCTGAGTGCACCAATTGACATGGCGGCAGTATCAAATCGTTTGAACAGTGCTTCTGCGGGTTCGACATCTGCAATATCAATGGGATCATCTTTAGGCGCAAGGGCAAGCAGATCCCGCAAGGTGGTGATGGGACGCCCATTGACCAGTTCGGAATATTTCAGGTAATCACTGTAGTTGCCACTGTGAACAGCGGTCTGCAATGTTTTGACAACATCAGGATTATAAGCGTGATACTCCCCATTATGGACATATTTCAGCAGTCCCCCTTGATCGATGGCGTGGCGATGCAACCATGCCCGTTTGGCAAGATTACGCAGATCTTGCTCAAAATCGCTGAAATCGGCTCCCCCAATACGGCTAACAACACCATTGAAGCAGATATCTGTCACATCCTGGTGCAAACCAACGGCTTCGAACAGTTTAGAGCAGCGATAAGAGGAAATGGTGGAGATGCCCATTTTGGACATAATCTTATACAGCCCTTTATTGATGCCATTACGATAATTAAGCATCACACGGGCATATGGCGCATTGATTGTGCCATCATCCACCATTTTCCCCAGTGATTCATAGGCCAGATAAGGGTAAACAGCCGTAGCACCAAAACCCATCAATACCGCAAAATGATGCGGATCACGCGCACCGGCGGTTTCTACAATCAAGTTGGTATCACAGCGCAGGTTTTTCTCAACCAGGCAGTGCTGGATAGCGCCGACGGCCATTGGTGCAGGGATGGGGATTCTTTCTGGTGCAATATTACGATCGGATAGCACCAACAATACTGCGCCATTGCGGGCGAGTTCCTCTGCCCTTTTACATAAAGTTAAGACCGCTTGTTTCAGGGAGATTTCTTGTGGATTGAAGGTCAAATCCAATGTATCAGCGCGATAATAGGGTTCCTGCCGTGTTGTTAGTTGTACGAAATCAGAATAGAGCAAGACGGGCGATTGAAAGCACAACCGATGAGCCTGCCCTTCTGCTTCACAAAAGACATTCATTTCTCGCCCAATGCGGGTAGCCAGAGACATCACATGAGCTTCACGTAATGGATCGATGGGAGGATTGGTAACCTGGGCGAACTGCTGACGAAAATAGTCATAGATAATGCGCGGGCGGCTGGAAAGTACAGCAAATGGTGTATCATCGCCCATTGAACCGGTCGCTTCTTGAGCATTTTCACCGAGGGTACGGATAACTTGATCCAGTTCCTCATTACTGTAGGCAAACTGCTTGTGATAAGTTGCCAACAGGCAGTCATCTAACCCGCGCTGCCCGACCTGTGTTTCTGGCAACTCTTCAAACGGAATCAAAGGCTTGACGTTCTTTTCCAGCCATTCTTTATAAGGGTGGCGGCTTTTTAGATCATTGTCAGTTTCCGCTGAGTGGAGAATACGCCCTTCATAGGTATCGATAACCATTAATTCACCTGGCCCGACACGGCCTTTCTCGATGACTTCATCGGGTTGGTAATCCCAAATACCCACTTCAGAAGCGCAGGTAATCAGCTTATCTTTGGTAATTACATAACGGGCAGGGCGTAAGCCATTGCGATCCAAATTACAGGCGGCATAACGTCCATCAGAAATCACAATGCCGGCTGGTCCATCCCAAGGTTCCATGTGCATGGAGTTAAAATCGAAGAATGCACGCAGATCATCATCCATATCAGGGTTATTCTGCCATGCCGGTGGAACGAGCAAACGCATTGCGCGGATTAAATCCATACCACCATTGAGAAACAGTTCCAGCATGTTGTCCAGTGAACTGGAATCGGAACCCGTTTCATTAACAAAAGGTGCAGCAGTATATAAGTCTGGGATCAGTGGCGTGCGGAACTTATAGGCTCGTGCTTTAGCCCATTCACGGTTTCCCGTAATGGTATTGATTTCCCCATTGTGAGCCAGATAGCGAAAGGGTTGTGCCAGCGGCCAACGGGGAATGGTATTGGTTGAAAAGCGCTGATGGAATAAACAGATGGCAGATTCCATGCGCAGGTCAGCTAAATCGGGATAGAAACGCGGTAGATCCGCAGCCATGCACAATCCTTTATAAATTGTGACTAGATTGGACAGGCTGCAAATATAAAAGTCATTGTCGGTAATCTGTTTTTCTATACGGCGTCGGGAAACGAACAGGCGGCGTTCCAGATCTTGCGCCCGCCATCCGGCGGGTGCGTTGATAAAAACTTGCTCAATACGAGGAAGGCTTGATAAGGCAATATCACCTAAGATATCGCGATTGATAGGAACTTTCCGCCAACCCACAATGGATAGGGTTTCGTGTTGTAATTCCTGTTCAATAATATCACGGCATGATTGGGCAATTTTGGCATCCTGGCTTAGAAACAACATGCCGACAGCATAATTTTTGGCGAGCCGCCATGATTGCTCGCCGGCGATCATTTGAAAGAAACGGTTTGGTTTTTGCATTAACAAACCACAGCCATCACCTGTTTTTCCATCCGCCAGAATTGCCCCCCTGTGCTGCATCCGAGCCAGTGCGTGTATGGCCGTGCGCACCACCTTGTGGCTTGGTTCTCCTTCAATATGCGCGATTAATCCAAAGCCACAGTTATCTTTTTCCTGCAATCTGTCATACAACATGGTAAAGCTCCCCAAGTTCTGTCCGACTCTCACATCACTCGCGAGAGGGTATCGATATCTATTTTTTCTATAGGCGTCTAATTTGCGCCCTCAGTAAAACGCCACTTGTTTTATTGGCATTAACAAGCGGTGAATCAAAATGATGTTATGTTATCTATCACTGCATAAATATGAGCCAGAGGATCATCTGACAGGTGATTTTCAGCGAATTCCCAACTTAACGGTAAAAACAGAGTTGGTCAAATCGCGTTAGATCGCGTTTTTTATTGACGTTTTTTATTTATTTTGTTGATTTTTATGAGTAAATGAAGATTTTTTGTATTTTGTGACTAAGATCATTGCGCTTAAATGATGTGAGTTATATCACTAAAATCACCCCATTATCTATTTTAGATGTGCTTTAAAATGCATCTATCCTGATATTTTTATCTTATTTTTTGGCTTAAGTTGGACTTATATTGCGTATTTTTTAATTTGTAAGAGGAAGTGATGGGTTGTTTTTTTCGCCTAAAGGGGGGCGGGGAAATTTGTTTGCATAATTATTCTCATGATTTTCATTTTTATTCCTTGTGAGAGGTTGAGGGTGATATCCCGTAACGAAGTTGGGACTTTTTTACGTTATGATTCAATCTAGTAACTTTACTGGAAAAGATTTCACTGGGAGTTGTTATGAAGCTGATTCGAGGGCTTGCCCAATATTATGTAGATTTGATGATGAAGCTGGGGCTGGTGCGTTTTTCTATATTACTTGCATCAGCTCTAGTTATTCTTGCGATGGCGATGCAGATGGCGGTGACATTTGTATTGCATGGAGAAGTGCAAGGTATTGATTTAATTCGCTCCATCTTTTTTGGTTTGTTAATTACCCCTTGGGCGGTTTATTTTCTCTCCATCGTAGTAGAACAACTTGAAGAATCCCGCCAGCGCTTATCGAGTCTGGTCGCAAAACTTGAAGAAATGCGTCAGCGTGATGCGAAATTAAACCTGCAACTCAAAGAAAACATCGACCAATTGAACCAGGAGATCAGTGACAGAGAGAAGGCGGAAAAAGCTCATTTGGTTCTATTGGATAAACTTAAATTGGAAATGGAGCAGCGTGAAAAAACCCAGATTGAGCTTGAACAGCAATCGGTACTATTGCGTTCATTTCTGGATGCCTCCCCGGACCTGGTTTATTACCGCAATGAAGATAATGAATTTTCCGGTTGTAATAGGGCGATGGAATTATTGACTGGCAAAAGCGAAAAACAGCTCATCGGCCTGACGCCGACAGATGTTTACGATAAAGAAATTGCCAGCAAGGTGATGGAAACCGATGAAAAAGTATTTCGCCATAATGTATCTCTGACCTATGAGCAATGGTTAGTTTATCCCGATGGACGCAAAGCCTGTTTTGAACTCAGAAAAGTCCCTTTTTATGATCGCGTTGGCAAGCGACATGGATTAATGGGATTTGGACGCGATATAACGGAGCGCAAACGCTATCAGGACGCATTGGAGAACGCCAGCAGGGATAAGACGACTTTTATCTCTACGATTAGCCATGAGCTTCGTACGCCTTTAAATGGCATTGTGGGCTTGAGCCGAATTCTGATGGATACCGACTTAACACCAGAACAATGTAAATACCTGGAAACAATCCATGTCAGCGCCATTACTTTGGGTAATATTTTTAATGATATTATTGAGTTAGATAAAATTGAGCGCCGCAAAGTCCAACTTGATAACCAACCGATTGATTTCACCGGTTTCATGACAGATTTAGAAAATATTTCAGCTTTATTGGCGCAGCCGAAGGGAATTAAATTTGTTCTGGAGCCTGAGCTGCCACTACCCACAAAAGTGCTGACTGATGGAACTCGTTTGCGACAAATTTTGTGGAACCTGATTAGTAATGCCGTGAAATTTACGCCTGAAGGCGAAATTAAGGTTCGTATCTGGCGTGAAGAAGAAGAGGAACGCCTATTCTTTGAAGTGACAGATTCCGGCATTGGTATTCCTCCTGACGAATTGGAAAAAATCTTTGCCATGTATTATCAGGTTAAAGACAGCGCTGGTGGGCGTCCTGCAACCGGGACAGGGATTGGCCTTGCTGTTTCGAAGCGTCTTGCCCTAAGCATGGGCGGGGACATTGTGGTGAAAAGTACGTTGGGCAAAGGTTCTTGCTTTACCTTGTCTGTCGTTGCGCCAGCCATTGATGAACACCCGGAAGGGAAGGTTGAGCAAGATACTCTGCCATTGCCAGCACTTAATATCTTACTGGTAGAAGATATTGAATTGAACGTCATTGTAGCCCGTTCTGTTCTGGAGAAATTGGGGAACAGTGTGGATGTTGCCATGAATGGCCATGATGCACTGGCAATGTTTGATCCTGATGAATATGACTTAGTGTTACTGGATATCCAATTACCAGATATGACGGGGCTGGATATCGCCCGTCAATTACATCAGCGTTACTCCTCCCAATCCTTGCCTCCTTTGATCGCGCTGACGGCTAATGTATTGAAGGATAAAAAAGAATACCTTGATGCGGGCATGGATGATGTGCTCAATAAGCCGTTATCTGTCAAAGCGTTGACTGCCGTGATAGAAAAATATTGGGGCAAGGGATCTGAATCTGACACTGCCTTAGTGGACGTTGATCTTGTGAATCAGGATGAAGAACGGCTGGATACAGAGATGCTTAATCAATATATCGAATTGGTTGGGCCAAAAATGATCACAGACAATCTGGTTATTTTTGAAACCATGATGCCAAATTATCTTGCTTTGCTGGACTCCAATATGACCGCCAGAGATCAAAAAGGCATTACGGAAGAGGCGCATAAAATCAAAGGTGCGGCTGGTTCAGTAGGATTACGCCATTTGCAGCAATTGGCTCAGCAGATTCAGTCACCGGATTTACCTGCGTGGTGGGATAATGTTCAGGAATGGGTGGATGAGTTAAAGTTGGAATGGAAGCAAGATATAGAAATATTAAGAAATTGGTTATCAAGCGTTACAAAAAAATAACCCCAACCGAAGTTGGGGTGCGCTAATACTGCGCCAACACCAGGGAAATCTGTTTACCCGCTTATCTAAGATTTATTTTCGATGCGAGTAATTAAAGAATTCTTTTACACCGAACTCAAGTACCAACATAGCAAAGATAAGATTTTTTGTTACAAGATTCATTAAAATCTGTGATGAAGATTGGTGTTTAACCCTCTAAGGGGTTAAGCATTAATCTACTACAAATGGAGAGAAATATGAAATCTGTTGCCATTATATTAAGTGGATGTGGAGTGTACGATGGAAGTGAAATTCACGAATCAGTTCTTACTATGCTCTCTTTAAGCCGTCTTGGCGCTGAAGTGTCTTTTTTTTCGCCTGATGAGGTACAACGCCATGTTATTAATCATCTTAACGGAGAAGAGAAACAAGAGAGTCGCGACATAATGGAAGAATCCGCCCGTATAACACGGGGAAATATACAACCTTTATCCAAAGTTAATATTGATGAGTTGGATGCGCTAATTATTCCTGGTGGTTTTGGCGCGGCCAAGAATTTATGTAATTTCGCATTCAAAGGATCAGATTGTGAAATAAATAAAGAATTATTAAGTGTAGTACAAAATATGCACCGTCAAGGTAAACCGATGGGGTTCATATGCATCGCTCCTGTCATGGTACCTAAAATATTAGGCAAACCGATAAAAGTAACCATTGGCAATGATCCAGAAACTGCGGCTCAAATCGTGAGAATGGGAGGGGTGCATGTTGAGTGTCCGGTTGATGGAATTGTCGTTGATTTTGAAAACAAAATTGTAACAACACCGGCTTATATGCTCGCAGAATCTTTGGCGCAGGCAGAAAAAGGAATTGATAAATTGGTTAGAAAAATATTGGAAATGATTGAGTAATCGGATGAGAAATCCTTTTTCAATATTGTGGCGCTGGCTGAAAATAATTGTCGTGTCGATCACGGTTTTGTGGTTCATTGCTGTAATTGCCTTTTCATTTTTGCCAGTGCCGTTTTCTATGATGATGATAGAGAGGCAAGTCTCTACCTTAATGTCAATTAATTTGTCTTATGTTTCTCGCTCTTCATGGAGGGATCAGAATCACATTTCACCCTATATGGCGTTAGCCGTCATTGCAGCAGAAGATCAAAAATTCCCAAAACATTGGGGATTTGATTTTGAGGCTATCGAAACTGCTATGGCGTATAACAAAAAATATGAGAAGCGAATTCGGGGGGCATCGACAATTTCCCAGCAAACAACCAAAAATTTATTTCTATGGGAAGGGCGTAGTTGGCTAAGAAAAGGATTAGAAGCGGGAATGACTGCCGTACTGGAATTACTCTGGTCAAAGAAACGTATTTTAACGGTTTATCTCAATATTGCTGAGTTTGGCAATGGTATTTTTGGTGTCGAGGAAGCGGCCCAACATTACTTTGGCAAGCCTGCCTGCCGATTGACAGCGACTGAATCTGCATTGCTTGCTGCTGTATTACCAAACCCTCATCGCTATAAAGTGAATGCTCCTTCCCGGTATGTATTACAACGCCAGCAATGGATTTTGCGACAAATGCAATTAATGGGGGGCGTGAATTACTTAAAGCAAAATAAGTTGGGATGGGCGCTGAATACAGGGTGTGAGGTTGGGCGGCATTGATTAATGCCGCCTTGATGGGTTAGTTGAGGTAGGTAAATGCTGTTGTTACACGTTTTACGCCGCTAGTTTCGCTGGCGATTTTCGCAGCCGCAGCTCCCTCTTGTCGCGTGACAATGCCAAACAAAAAGACTTCACTATCCTCTGTCACCACTTTGATGCTGGATGATCTCACCGCATCACTGGTTAAAATTTGGGAGCGCACTTTGGTTGTCAACCAGGCATCCGCGGAGGCCGTCGCCAATGTCACGGGATTGGCTTGACGGATCTCATTATATACCACGTCAGTGTCTTCAACCTTTGCCGCAATTTGTTTTGCCCGCTCAGCCAGAGCCATATTGGGACTTTGTCCGGTTAAAAGAACCTTGCCTTGATACACAGTCACTGACACACGGGCTTGTGCCTTAATTTGTGGGTCCTTACTGATGGCATTGCTGACACGGGCTTCCAGCGTGGTATCGTCAACTTGTTGCCCAATGGTTCGTGGATCTGACCCCGCTTTTGTGGCAATTGCAGCGGAACCTACGACGGCGGCACCGATACATCCTTGTAATAGCATTGTACTGAAACAGACCAATAATAGAGAAAATAACCGCATGAGTTGGCTCCTTATTCATCCTGATGAGGGAATAACGTGTTGTCGATTAAGTCGCACAGGCAGTTGATTGTCAACATATGTACTTCTTGGATCCTGACGCTGTGATGTGAGGGAATACGTATCTCAACATCCTGAGGACCAAGTAAGCCCGCCAGTTCGCCGCCATCGTAACCTGTCAGCGCAACGATCGTCATATCACGTGTAACAGCAGCTTCCACCGCTTTGATAATATCTCGACTGTTTCCATGTGTAGAAATGGCAAGCAGGACGTCCCCTGCTTGCCCCAGTGCCCTGACTTGTTTGGCATAAATTTCGTCAGGCTGTTTACTGTTGGCGATAGCGGTGATCACCACATTATCAGTATTCAACGACAGGGCTGGCAGACTTGGCCGATCCGTTTCAAAACGATTGATCATGCTGGCAGTAAAACGCTGTGCCGTTGCGGCCGATCCACCATTACCACAGCAAAGGATTTTGTTGCCACTCAGCAGTGATTGAACCATCATCATCGCGGCGCGTGATATTGCGTCGGGTAATGCTTCTGCTGCTGCGATCTGAGTTTGAATACTTTCTGTAAAACAGACTTTAATTCTATCCAGCACGTTATGACCTATGTATATTGGAATTATTTATTTAGCGAGAAAATTGAGACTCTATTGAAATAGAGTCTCATTCAGGGTGAAGGCATTTTTCAGCCATTCAAATTTCTGTCCTGTTATTGCACAAACGTCGAAGCGGCATGATGCCGTTTCCAGACATTCATTGCGTTGGGACAGCCAGACAGCAGCCGTATACAAGAGCTTTCTGCGCTTACTTTGGGTAATTGTAGCAATGGCGCCACCATATTGTGCATTTCGGCGGAAACGAACTTCAACGAATACCCAGGCATGCCCGTCACGCATGATGAGATCGATTTCACCGCCGCGAATTTTTACATTCTCAGCAACAAAGACAAGCCCTTGTTTTTGCAAAAACAGTTTGGCCTGATGTTCATAATGGCGCCCCAGCGCGTAGTGATTGCCTGTTGGTTTTTTCATCCTGAAATGACCACGATACCTTTCATCACAGAAAATTATTCAATTCCGGGATGATCTCCCTGATCAGTACTATCGGTGTTTTCTATGTTATGGGTATTTCCTGCGTTATCGATACCTTCCGTGTTATTGGTATTTTCAAGGATTATGCGACCATTATTGAATTGCATCCAAGGTAATTGACGCAAGATAGTGCAGTTATCCATCACGGAGAGTTCCCCCGAAACACCGCTCAGATGAAATCCCATTTCTTGCTGCATTTGCGTAAATTGATTGGCCAATGACCATGCATCAATGCCCATTGCATAGAGGCGCATCAGGGAATAATCATTGGTGAATTTTTTGGCTGCTTGCTGCATTAACGGCACATTTATGCCTGTCAGTAGTGGGATGTCACTAAATTGCATGCCATCCATTTCCAGGCGGAAATCAGGGCCTGAGCCTGCTTTATTACTGCGCGAGCTGGCATAAAGTGCTGGCTTTTTACGGGAACTGATTGCCATATCGATCATGGGTTTGATCATTGTCAATTCGTTTGCTGTCGCGACAATATAAACGGCATCGACAGGCTCTGTGGTTGAATTTGTGGAAATAACCGGCGTACCCGACAAACGAATACCAATTCCACGATTCATGGATTGCCTCATTTCATCCAGCGTGCCAAAAGATTGTTGTAATACCGTCTGCCCTCCCAGCTTTTGCCACTCTTGCGCAAAGGCTTTTGCAACACGGGTGCCTAAGTCAGAACGAGGTATCAACACCAAAGGGCTGTGCTTTTGCTGTTGCCAGATATGTATGGCGGCATTTTTCGCCTCATCTTCAGGAGAGAGTGAGAAATAACAGATATTCGGCTGTCTTTGTGGCACATCAAGCTCATTGAGCGCCAGAATATTCAATGGAGTTTCAATTTGAGTCAATTGTTCCACATTGAGTTTCAGTAATGGCCCAACCACCAGAGTGACTCCATCTTGTTTAGCTTGTTCCAGCAGTTCGGCAAGAGGCTGGCTGTTGGTGTCATAGACTTTTATAGTCTGATCATTGACAGGAGCATCATTCATCGCACCCATGTCTGGTTCAGTTGTGGCAACATCAGTATTCCCTGAATTTGCAGCGCTGGCAGAGGGCTCAGCGTTAACAGCCCCGTTTGGATCGGGGGTATTTGTTGGCAATGGTGATTCTGGCAACGATGGTTTTGGCAAGCCTTTTTGAGCATCAAGGAAACCCTGACGGATGGCGTCACCAAATATTTTGGCCTGGCCGCTCAAAGGCAGAAATAACCCAATTGTGGCATAGCTGTTTTCAGTTTCTTGCAACATTTGTTGCAGGGCTGTGGGTAAACTGTGGGCAGCGGGGTTGTTGGGATAACGGATTTGCCAATCGTGAATAGCGAGCCGCAGTTTATCGAGATCCTGTTTATTGGTCTGATAAGTATTGAGTAAATCAAGCCAGCCCCGCAACGTATACTCGTTGGCATTAATGACCAATTCACTCATTTGCTGTGGGGAAAGTTGCGTCAATAATTGCCAGGTCTCATCAAGGTTTTTCTGGCGGGCAGCTTCATCTGTTGCGTAGGAGTTCAATGCGATATAAGCACGGATCACATCCAACGATGGTTGATTGTGTGCTGCGTCAATAATGGCCTGGTAGCGGTTAATCTCTGCGCTTATCTTATCCTGAGGCTTAGAAGTTGGTTGCCCTTGCTGTTCGGGCATGGTACACCCTGCAATAATCATAGTTGACAGCAATGCTGTATAGATTAAACCAGTTTTTAAACGCACAAAAATTGAGGGAAGCATACTGTATCCAGTGATGTTTTTTTCAAAGATGCTCAATTTTAAATCGGTCATTCGGATGAAACAATGAATCAAACCAATCGAGCAGTGGTTACGACATCCACGCTATATGTTGTGCCAACCCCTATTGGAAATCTGGGGGATATTACTCAGCGTGCTCTTGAAGTTCTTAAACATGTCGATTTGATTGCAGCCGAAGATACGCGACACACTGGCTTGTTGCTTCAACATTTTGCCATTAATGCGCGCATGTTCGCACTTCACGATCATAATGAACAGCAAAAAGCAGATCAATTGCTTACGAAACTTGAACAAGGCGCGAGCATCGCATTGGTATCTGATGCCGGTACGCCATTGATTAACGATCCGGGTTATCATCTGGTTCGCCGTTGCCGTGAAGCCGGTATCAATGTGGTTCCATTACCTGGCCCTTGTGCGGCCATTACCGCATTGTCTGCTGCTGGTTTGCCTTCAGATCGTTTTTGTTATGAAGGCTTTTTGCCCGCTAAAAGTAAGGGACGTCAGGATACCTTGCGTGAATTAGCGCAAGAGCCGCGTACGCTGATTTTCTACGAATCGACACATCGTCTGTTGGACAGTTTAGAAGATATTGTAAAAGTATGGGGTGCCGATCGCTATATCGTGTTGGCACGAGAATTAACCAAAACGTGGGAATCGATTCAAGGAATGCCCGCGGGTGAGCTTCTGGCATGGGTCAAGGAAGATGAAACTCGTCGCCGCGGAGAAATGGTGCTGATTGTAGAGGGGTATCGTAAGCCCGCTGAGGATAGCTTGCCACCCGAAGCATTGCGAACACTGGCATTGTTGCAAAAAGAGCTGCCATTGAAAAAGGCAGCGGCATTGGCGGCAGAGATCCACGGCGTGAAGAAAAATGCCTTGTATCGTTATTCACTCGATCAAAACCAGGCGTTGGAGCAAATTGAAGAAGACGCGTGAAAACCCTATACATTGGATATTAAACCTCTTATAATCCGCGCCGGAGTTGACCAGACAGTCGCTGCTTTACTGCTCTTCCGGGAGAAGTAAAGGGGAGGAAAGTCCGGGCTCCACAGGGCAGGGTGCCAGATAACGTCTGGGAGGCGAAAGCCTACGACTAGTGCAACAGAGAGCAAACCGCCGATGGCCCAGCTTTGTTTGGGATCAGGTAAGGGTGAAAGGGTGCGGTAAGAGCGCACCGCGCGACTGGCAACAGTTCGTGGCACGGTAAACTCCACCCGGAGCAAGACCAAATAGGGGTTCGCATGGTACGGCCCGTACCGAACCCGGGTAGGTTGCTTGAGCCAGTGCGCAAGTGCTGGCCTAGATGAATGGCTGTCCAAGACAGAACCCGGCTTATCGGTCAACTTCACAGATTTTGCCCTATAAAGCAGATGCTTTATAGGGCTTTTTCTTTATAAATAAGAAATTATCAGTCAGCCAAATCAATCAGCAAGCCCCGAAACGGCGTCTCCGCTAGTAACATCACTTTCTGCTCTTCCTGAATAAAGACACCATCCCCACAGTTAATCTTTACCTCCCTGCTTTGGTTGCCATTAATTATTGCATTACCACTGATGGATTGCAGGTAAGCATGTTTGCTACGTAAAGCCAAAATTTGGCTGTCATGGGGTTTAAGCACAAGATAGCTTATCCATACTTGTTGGCGCAGATGCATACTGTGATTTTCCGACGTAGGAGAGGCCAATAAGGTAAGCGGTTTGTTTGGCAGAGTGACATGCTGTAATGGCCGTGCTTCTTGCTGAGGACAGGCATTGAGCCAGAGTTGCAGCCGTGTCAATGGAAGCGTGTCACTGGTATTGTGCTCACTGTAACGGATCCCTTGACGCGCAGAAAATAGCAAACAGTCTCCCTGGTGTGCATGAAAGTTATTGCCTTCACTGTCTCGATATTGGGCTTCTCCTTGCAGGATAATATTCAGGACATCAACATGTGGGTAAGATTTGGGTTGGAACTCGGCTTTCGGTGCCAAAACTTCCTGATTAAGAACACGCAACGTCTTATAGTTCAAAAATTTTGGGTCAAAATAGTGACCAAATGAAAAAGTATAGCGAGCCTGTAACCAGCCATAATCGGCTTTTCCGCATTGATTTGCTGTTCTCATTATTATCATGCTGTTATCTCTTCAACTATAGATCTATGACTGTCGATCTTAATTATCTGGACGTTGAAATGTTAGCCAGTTAATCTGGTGGCTATATTCAAAATTCCTGATTGAGAAAAATATGGGTAAAGAACGTGCGCTTACTTTGGAATCCCTGCGGGTAATGGATGCGATAGACCGACGGGGAAGTTTTGCTGCGGCAGCGGATGAGTTGGGGCGAGTTCCTTCTGCACTGAGCTATACCATGCAGAAATTGGAAGAGGAATTGGACGTTGTGCTGTTTGATCGCTCTGGTCATCGCACGAAATTTACCAATGTTGGCCGGATGCTATTGGAGCGAGGGCGGTTACTGCTTGAAGCTGCGGATAAATTGACAGCAGATGCAGAAGCACTTGCGCGTGGTTGGGAAACACATCTGACTATTGTGTGTGAAGCGTTGTTTCCAATGGCATCACTGTTTCCTCTTGTGGATAAATTGGCGGCTAAATCGAATACGCAGCTTTCGTTAATGACGGAAGTATTAGCCGGTGCGTGGGAACGCCTGGAAACAGGATATGCTGATATTGTGATTGCACCTGATCTGCATTTCAGGGCTTCAGCCGAAGTGAATTCGCGGGCACTTTATTCTATTAACAATGTCTATGTTGCCAGTGCGGATCACCCTATCCATCATGAACCCGAACCCCTGTCTGATGCCACACGAGTGAAATATCGTGGAATAGCTGTCGCTGATACGGCAAGAGAACGTCCGGTGTTGACGGTTAAATTATTGGATAAACAACCGCGCTTGACCGTAAGTTCACTGGAAGATAAACGTCGGGCACTGTTGGCAGGATTAGGCGTGGCAACCATGCCATACCCTATGGTGGAACAAGATATTGCCGAAGGTCGTTTGCGGGTTATTGGTTCGGAATACAGCCATGAAACCAACATTATCATGGCATGGCGGCGCGATAGTATGGGAGAAGCCAAGTCTTGGTGCTTGCGTGAAATCCCTAAATTATTTGCGAAGCAAAAACATGCGTGAAAAAACAATTAAGGTTCATGCCAAGATAATAAAAAGAATGTAGCGAATATCATAACGCCCCTTGCTGCGAATACACAGGAAGGGGCTATAAAAAGAAAGGGAAATGATCTGTTTTTCTTCGATTACCAATTTTTCTTCATTACATGGTCAATACTGAATCTTCCTGGTCCCATCATAGCCAGTAACAGGTAGCCTGCGCTGATGGAGACGTTTTTCAGGAACATAGTCAGGTTCAGGTCATTTGAAAAATCGCTATGGAACAGAAGCGCGGTCAGAATACAGAAAATAAATGTAAATACCGCCGTGGTGCGGGTCAACAGGCCGAGCATCATAGCAAGCCCGCCCCCTAGTTCAAGTAAGATAGTCAGTGGTAATAGAATGCCTGGCACCTTCATGGCTTCCATAAATTCTTGCGTTCCTGCATAGGCATTACCTAGTTTTCCATATCCTGCGATAATGAAAAGAACGGATATTAAAATACGGGCAACCAACAGGCCACTATCTTCAAATTTTTTCATGATTGTCTCCACAAATACCGCAGGCCGCGATAAATAAACTGTCTGTTTAGCTTTTATTGTCCAAAAAACGGGCTGAACAGCACGATTTGTTAATCATTATCTGATGGGAAGTATTCTACGGAGAGGTATTATTGGTTGATAGTAAGGAATATTAACTATTTCATGCAGTTTTTTTGAAAGATGGGTTGGTATTTAAAAATTAATACCAACAATTTTTATATAGTGTGTTTCGTACAATTTTTATGATACCGAAGATGTTGATTATACGACGTGACCAGCGATAAAACGGCCTGGGGTGACGGAGTCCGTAAAGCAGGGCAAGGCCAGAACCGATAGCAACATAAGGCTTAAAAGCAATAAGGGTTTGCCAGCCTTTATCATAGGGTTGTGTCACTTCAAGCCAGTTCTGGCCATAAGTAGCAAGTAACTGTCGTTGTTGCTGGATCTCTTTTAATAGCTGCTGCTTTCGCAAATTCCGCTGACGATCCGACTTATTCATGCGAATCATCCTCCAGCATTTTGCGGTCAACATGCAATTGTGTTCGAGTGGTGTTAAGAAAGGCCAGCTTTCGCGCCTTTTTTATCGTCCATATTGCACTAAATACGGCGAGGAGGAGCAACATTCCGGCAGTGATAGCGATTGCCATTATTCGATAGGCGGGATCGGTGGCCCAGAATATCAGTGCCAGTAGGCACATCAGGCTAAAGCCCGCAAATAGTAATGTTAATCCTGCCAGTAGTAGCAGTTGTACCAGTGTTGCCGCTCCCTCTTCCAACTCAACAGCAACGAGTTGGATGCGAGTTTCAACCATGTGAACAGCAATTGCCGCGACTCGCCGTACAGTATCAAAGAGTCCTTTTCCTGGGCCTTTCGCGTGAGGAGATTGAGTCATGTCAGCGCCTTGAAAGCAGAACGCCCAATACAACGCCAATAGCCGCACCTATACCGACACCGGCCCACGGATTTTCACGAACGTAACTATCCGCATGACCGGCAATTTCTTTGGTTTGACCAACCAGTTTATCGCTAGCTTCACTGAGCGTAGTTCGTGCATTTTTCAACGTTCTTTCTGCCTTGCTGCGTAGTTTTTCCAGTTCCGCTTTTGAGTTATCACCGGAGCTATTGAGAACTTCTTCTAGCGTATCCGCAAGAGATTGTAATTCAGCACGTAGATCTTCAGAGCTTTTCTTTTGTGGCATTGCCTGTCTCCTTAAATATACGATGGATGAATTTCAAACATAGACGTTTTTATCAAGAGATGAAAGTGAAGTGGGTGAAAAATTGTCACAATATATTGCAGATTAACCTTAAAGGAACGAAAAGGGCGATATCCTGTGGTATTTTCGCGACCATACCACAGGGTCACTAGAGGAAAAAAGTTATGATAGAGATTTATTAGCACGCTTTTTGCGCCAAATGACCGTCAGGCTGCCAATTAAGCCAATGAGCAATAGGCCTACAGGTAACAGTACCAAAAAATTCATCAGATATTCTTCATACTGGCGGAACAGAGGGCTTTTACCAAGGGCATAACCCAAAGTTGTTAGAATAACTACCCACATGAACCCACTAAGCCAATTGAATATTTGAAAACGTCCATTTTTTAGCCCTGCAAGGCCTGCCAGTGTTGGCAATAATGTTCTGATAAAGGCGATAAAACGGCCTATCAGTAAGGCAGATAAGCCATGACGATGGAATAAGTTATGTGCGCGTTGATGATAATGTGCAGGAAGATGTGACAGCCAGCCCTGAACTAATTTTGTATTGCCAAGCCATCTTCCCTGAAGATATCCGATCCAGCAGCCGAGGCTGGCGCCGGTGGTGAGAATGACTAATGTTACAGGAAAACTCATGGTTTCTTTTGCAATTAAAACACCGACTAATATGAGCAGGCTATCGCCCGGTAAAAAGGCCGCAGGTAATATCCCGTTTTCCAGAAACAAGATGGTAAATAGCAGTATGTAGATTGCCCATACCAACGACGGATTAGCCAATGTTTCGTAATCTTGGTGCCAGAGTGCATAAATAAGGTCTGTTACAATTTCCATCAAATGTTCCTAAAACACGGATTAAGGATTACATCTTACTTTTATGGTGCATTTATGGTTAATTTCTATTAAATACTTTGCAGTCAAAAGTAATTAATATCAGTTGTCATAAAATGATCTCGAAATCCCTTCAAAGTGGCATAAAGATCGACTGGCACACTTTAACAAAATCAGCTGTATCGAGACAGAAGATTTTGTTGATCAATTGAACATTTACCTAAATGTAAAAATTAATTCATTTAGATATCTCAATTAATTAATCGATAGATGAAATTTTACAAAATATCATTAATGAGTAATTTGGCGTGTGAAATGGCTAAATTTATATCTCTTGCCAGTTAAATTCATGCTTGCTATTTGATTAATAGTGGAAAGTAATTTCTCAATGCTATTCATTTTCGATAAATAATCTGCGCCTATTGTTGAAAGGGTTTTTTAGTAATTGATTGAATTAATAGATTAATTTTTTGCTTCTTGTGGTGACACCTATTACATCATGAATACCTAAGAATGTATTGGATGAAAAAAGTGCAGTTTTGATCACATAAATGTAAATAAATTGTTATCAATTGTTGGGTTATCTGTATATTGCAATGAATTATTGTTTGTCGCCATTGATGGATAAGCTATGAAAAAACAACAAACAAACTTTGTGCAGTCTATCGCACAAGGAAGCTTGGTAAAACAAATCCTTGTCGGATTAATACTGGGGATACTACTGGCATGGTTGGCTCCTTCTGTGGCTAAATCAGCTGAATTGTTAGGGACACTTTTTATTGGAGCATTAAAAGCGGCAGCACCTGTTTTAGTATGGGTATTGGTTATGTCTTCGATTGCAAATTATAAAGCAGGCCAGAAAAGTAGCATTCGTCCCATACTGTTCCTATATCTGTTAGGAACTTTCCTAGCAGCGATTGTAGCTGTAGTTGGTAGTATGCTATTTCCATCGACGTTGACGTTAGTAACGAATGATATTCAGGTATTACCACCAGAAAACATTATTGAAGTTCTGAAAGGAATATTGCTCAATATAGTAGCTAATCCTATTGATGCGCTTATAAATGCCAACTATATCAGTATATTAGCATGGTCAACAGGAATGGGTATTGCTTTACGTCACGGAAAAGAGTCAACTAAATTTATACTTCATGATATAGCAGAAGCAGTAATGCAAGTTTTGCGTGTGATTATTCGTTTTGCACCTATTGGGATTTTTGGATTGGTATCTGCAACGATTGCAACAACAGGATTTAACGTTTTATTAGATTATGTGCAATTATTGTCTGTATTGCTAGGGTGTATGGTTTTCATGGCCTTAATAATTAATCCATTAATTGTTTTTTGGAAAATTCGTCGTAATCCTTACCCGTTAGTTTTCGCTTGCTTGCGTGAAAGTGGAATAACTGCGTTCTTTACTCGCAGTTCTGCGGCAAATATTCCTGTTAATATGGCAATGTGCCGTCGCATGAATTTAAATGAAGATACTTATTCAATTTCTATTCCTTTGGGGGCCATTATCAATATGGGCGGTGCAGCAGTTACTATAACCGTATTGACATTAGCTGCTGTAAATACGTTGGGTATCAGTGTTGATATACCAACCGCCATTTTGTTGAGCGTAGTGTCTGCTGTGGCTGCATGTGGCACCTCGGGAGTTGTTGGCGGTTCTTTATTGTTAATTCCGTTAGGATGCAGTATGTTTGGGATTTCTAATGAAGTCGCTATGCAGGTTGTTGCAGTAGGTATGATTATAGGTGTAGTGCAAGACTCCGTTGAAACTGCGCTGAATTCCTCCACTGATGTGCTGTTTACTGCCGCCGCTTGTCAGGCCGAAGAGTCTCGTATTGCGGCGGATCGACTGGCGCAGCGTTAATCAGCATAAAAGCGGTGATAATCAGATGAGTACAAATTATCACCGTTTTTGTTTTTAAGCTTTAGCGCTATTGATCATTACATGTTAAGTGCTAATCGGGCCCCTTGAGCGATTGCCCTGCGCGCATCTAACTCGGCGGCAATATCTGCTCCACCAATGATATGCACATTTTTTCCCATTGCTTGTAACGGTTGGTAGAGTGTTTTCAAGGGTTCCTGTCCTGCGCAAATAATCACATTATCTACTTCAAGGCATTGTTGATCGTCGCCACGGCGGATATGTAATCCTTGATCATCAATCTTCAAGTATTGAACACTGTTTAACATCGTTACGCCCCGCATTAACAGGCTAGTTTTATGCACCCAACCTGTAGTTTTTCCTAAGCCATCCCCGACTTTGGTATCCTTGCGTTGCAGCAGATAGATTTTACGAGGGGAACGTTCGACCTGGGCACCTTCTGGTCGTAATCCTCCCCTGTGCATCATTGTCCGATCAATTCCCCACTCATGGCTAAAAGCATGGCTGCTTAAGCTGGTGCTTTGTCCACTTTGACTCAAATACTCAGCAGTATCAAAACCAATGCCTCCCGCACCGATAATGGCGACCCGTTTTCCGACTTGCCGTTTATGTTTCAATACATCAAGGTAAGTCAGCACCTTTCCATGTTCAATACCATCTATATTGGGGATGCGTGGCATGATCCCTGTCGCGATGACAACTTCATCAAACGATAAAAGTTGGTCGGCAGTTGCCGTATGGTTGAGGCATACTTCGACGCCGTTCAATGCTAATTGACGTTCAAAATAGCGTAAAGTTTCATGAAATTCTTCTTTGCCAGGGATCTGTTTGGCGATATTAAACTGCCCGCCGATTTGGTTTTCTCGTTCAAACAGCGTGACATGGTGTCCTCGGCTGGCCGCTGTGACAGCAAAGGATAATCCCGCTGGTCCGGCACCGATGACAGCAATGGTTTTGGGGGGGATGGCAGGAGCGGCAATAAATTCCGTTTCATGGCAGGCTCGTGGATTGACCAGACAAGAGGTCAGCTTGCCGACAAATATTCTGTCCAGACAGGCTTGGTTACAGCCTATGCAGGTATTGATTTCATCAACACGGTCCTGTTCAGTTTTCAATACAAATTCGGCATCAGCAAGAAAAGGGCGTGCCATAGAAACCATATCAGCGCAGCCCTCACTGAGAACTTGTTCGGCAACCAGGGGACTGTTGATGCGGTTGGTTGTAATTAAAGGGATGCTGACTTTCCCCATCAACTTTTGCGTAACCCAGCTAAATCCGGCTCTGGGTACCATCGTGGCAATCGTTGGAATATGGGCTTCATGCCAGCCGATGCCGGTATTGATAATGGATGCCCCTGCTTTTTCAATCTCCCGTGCCAGCTGTTCGATCTCTTGCCAATTGGAGCCATCTTCCACTAAATCCAGCATAGAAAGGCGGTAGATGATGATAAAACGTTCCCCCGTGATAGCACGGACCGCTTTGACAATTTCTAGTGCAAAGCGCATGCGATTTTCGAAAGTTCTCCCCCATTGATCCTGTCGATGATTGGTGCGTGTGACCAGAAACTGATTGATGAGATAACCTTCTGAGCCCATGATTTCCACGCCATCATAGCCAGCTTGTTGTGCCAGTTGGGCACAGTGGGCAAAATCCTTGATTGTCTGCCGGATGTCGTTCTCAGACATTTCTCTCGGCATAAAGGGGGTAATCGGGGCTTGAATGGCTGAAGGTGCAACAGAATTTTTCTGATAGCTGTAGCGTCCGGCGTGCAGGATTTGTAAAGCAATTTTTCCCCCTGCCTGATGTACCGCTTCTGTAATAAACTTGTGGTGAGGCAGGTGAGCTTCACTATTCAGGATGCTTGCTCCTGCCGCAACAACGCCCTGCGGGTTTGGTGCGATACCGCCGGTCACAATCAGTGCGACGCCTCCCGCTGCCCGTTCTGCATAAAATTGGGCTAAACGTTGGGCACCGTCGGGATGTTCTTCAAGCCCCGTGTGCATTGAACCCATCAATACACGGTTTTTTAGTGTGGTAAAGCCCAAATCCAGCGGTGCAAGCAGGTGAGGGTAATTGCTCATTGCATTCTCCATCAAATATTTGGTAGCTCAAGAAATATTATTGTTTTCCATATGAAGCTAAACAGCCTAAGTGGTCGGATGAGATGATGATTAAATTTAGACAGTTCCGGCATTATTGGAACCACTTTGTTAATTGATTGTGACAAATATCATGAAATAGAGTTTCAATCGTCCCTTAATGAAAATCTATTGAGGCGAGAAATTCCTCTTATTGATGATTGCCGCATGTTTTTAACGGTGCATACTGTGAGTATATTCTTACGGAATGATGAATAATTAAGCCTTGGCAGGAAACAGGTGTCAGAGAAATAAGTGGGGAGAGATGTAATTATGGGAAAAATAACAGATTGGGTGACGTTAACCGGAAAAAGTGTGACTTTAATACCTTTGTCACATGATAGACATGATGAATTTGTTCGTGCTATTGAGGATGGGCAGTTACATAAGCTGTGGTATGCCAGTGTGCCTGATCCTGCCAATGTCCAGACGGAAATTGAACGTCGTTTAACCCTGCATAGCAAGGGCAGCATGTTACCTTTTGCTGTCATCAATAATGCAACGGGGATAGCGGTTGGCATGACAACTTATATGAATATTGATGCGAATATTCCCAGATTGGAAATTGGTTCTACATGGTATGCGCATTCTGTCCAACGCACAGCGATTAATACTGAAGCCAAGTTTTTACTGTTGCAGTATGCATTTGAGGAGCTGGAATGCGTTGCCGTGGAACTCCGTACCCATTTTTTAAACCATCAAAGCCGCAAGGCGATTGAACGATTGGGAGCAAAACTGGATGGGATTTTGCGTCATCACCAGCGAGCCAAAGATGGTTCAGTAAGGGATACTTGTGTTTATAGCATTCTGTTCAATGAATGGCCCGCCATTAAAACGCATCTTACATGGTTAATGACGAAGCCACGTTGAGTGTCTAATTGGTATTTCTTTCTGGCAGGAAATCAGGCGGCTTTCAGGGATGCCTTGATACCGTTTTCCAGATCATCCAGTAATTGATAGCGACGGCGATATTCGGCGCGTTTTTTACTGGGGATCTCATCCAAAGATTTTCTTTCTATGCATGATGGTAAATGGAAATCATTATTTTCCTTTCTGACGCCACTTAGCGATTCCCAGAAAGAATTGTAATCGGCCACCATCTTATTTTTCTTTTTATGCCAATAACGGATGCTACGGTAAATATGAGTTTCGTTACTGGCTGCCAGGATTTGTTCACAATTCATATGATCGGCAAAACGACAAATAGCCTCAATCAACAGGCGCTTGGGGAATAATCCATAACACTCTTTAGTTGCATGGCGGATAATCTCCAGAGAATTATCCCCTTTAGTTGGCCCTTGTAGTGCACCAATAAAGAGTGTCTGTTTGCCATCAATGGTTAATAAAGTGAAAGCACACTTGGCCAGAATAACATTCTCCGCAGTAGTAATATAAAGAGAAAGTTCACCTTCTTTATTCAGGTTGTCCAGTGCATCAATATATATCAGAAATGTTTCATTTTTCCCTTGAATAGTAGCCAGTAAATAAGCCTGAACCGCAAAAATTCGATTAATAACCGTAGATTCTAACTGTTTGAATAATATTTGATAATGATCATTCAGCGCGCCAACAATCTGGTTACGCTTAAAATTAATGCTTAAGTATGGACGATGTAATTTACAAGGCCAACTGGGTTGTTTTTTCAAAATATCCAGATAATGAGGCGTTCTGGTGATACCATTCAACAGTTTTAATGTCGAAATGGGGGTCAGAAGGCTGCGTAGGGCAAATTTAGTACGGGTACCGGAAGAATACCAGAGCTCCCCTGGGATAATTCGTTTTCCGACAAGATCAGCAAATAGCTTCATTCCTGAAGACGTAGGTTGTTGTAAATAACTCATTAACTCAAGCTCAACAAAAGTAAAAGATATTTATACCCACTAGGTTTCAAGTTGTAGCACAGTGGCAAAAGGGTAACCCCCAAGAGCAGAGCGAACTCTGTGTTGATAACTACGTGACTAAGGGATGTGGACGTAGCCAGCAAAGCTGTAACTTGAAAGGTGATGGGAATAGACAAGGTGGCATTATATCATTGATTTATCAAATTCTACCTATATGTTTGCAAAATATGCATTTACTTTAATTTTATTTATTTTTTATAGTAAAGAGTATTATTTTATTATCATTTTTTATAAAAAATAATGCCTATTTTATTTAATAAATTATTCCTTAAATGATATTTATGCTTTATATGTTACTTTTATCTTATTTATGTATTGTTTTTCTTTAATATTTCTAAATTTTCAAGCCAGTTTCATGTGTAATAAAGGAAATGGATTCCCTTGTCCATCAAGCTCTGAACGAGAAAATACCTGAAATCCCATATATTGGTAGAAGCCGACGCCTTGTGTATTTTGCTCGTTGACATCCAATTCGTTGATCTGTAATTCATTAATAGCAAATTGCAGTAACATCTTACCGATCCCTGCTCCTCGCGCTTGTGGCGCAATAAACAACATTTCTACTCGATGTTGATCGGTACTAATAAATCCTACGATATTATCTTGTACATCTACCGCCTTATAAACAGTGAGAGTGGGTAAATAATCGTTAAGGATTTGTGGGCGTAAAACCTCTATCATAGACTTGGGTAAGAAATCATGAGTAGCAAGTACAGATGCCTCCCAAATTTGAATTAGTGTCGAAAAATCGGCTTTGGTGGCTTGTTGTATTTGCATTTCATACCCCTAAATTTTTCTGTTGATTTCGGTTTCAGTATGGATGTTTTTTCGGCTATCTTAAAGTTAAAAATGTGTAATACAAACGCTGGCGCTTGGTCCCTAAGCACGGATTGTGTGTACTCATAACCAGCAATCAATACCAACTTCAACGAAACCAACACTGGCATAATAATTGTTCTTGTTTACGTCAGTTAAGATAATCAATATATACTGCATCTTAAATGATGCATAACATAGGGTTTGAAAACCGTCGTTGATATCAAATCGGACGGTTTTCGATGATAATTTGGCAGAATTAAGCCATTAATGCGACCAGAACAACAAATGTTTGACGCAGACATACTGAACTCAGGATGTTCACTGAGAAGTCGCACCATTGCATCATCATGTAAACTGGTTGTTGGCATAAAACTATTACTGAAATCCAAAGCGTTCAGCGATCTTGACAATGCGTTCACGGTGGTTTGGTAGCATATATTCTAAGTTGTTGTTAGCTTGAGCCAAAATATGCGCATCGGCAGTTTCAGGTGTACCTCCAGCTAAAGGCATTGCGGGGTCATATTCATATTCAAGTTGTATCAGCTTGGCGTGATCTTCCCCTTGAATGGTGGCAGAAAGCGCAAAACCAAAATCAATACCTGCAGTGACGCCACCCCCCGTTACACGATTGCGATCAAAAACAACACGTTCCTGTGTTGGAATTGCTCCAAAAAATGCTAGATCATCACGTACCACCCAATGTGATGTTGCACGATATCCTTTTAAAAGTCCGGCAGCAGCTAAAATCATAGAACCTGTGCAAACACTTGTAATCCATTGACTTTGCTCACCAATTTTAGCAACCCAAGATAGGGTTTCTTCATCTTCCATTGCTTCAGTACTGCCCAAACCACCGGGAACACATAAAATATCGGCAGAGTGTATATCGCCAAAACAATCTGTTGGTATGACTGAAAATCCAGCATCTGTGGCAACAGGGTCTTTTGTTTTGGCAACAAAATGTACTGAAGCATCTTTAAGGCGAGTGAGAATTTGCGCGGGGCCAGCAAAATCAAGCTGAGTGACTGCGGGATATAAAAGGAAGGCAATTTTCATATTATTCTCCAAATAGCTCATGAAAAAACTTAATGTAGAATTGTCTTACGTAAATATCAGATTGATTCAATTTTACTCCATATCAAAAAAATCTAATGCTTCGCACTTCGCGAAAAACAATCTTTTTAGTCTTTAAAATTAGAAAATAATGCGCTTAATTTGTATAAAGATGGCTGCTGAAGTGATCTGTTGTGTAAGATCTTGATGACGTTGACTCATATAAAAATCGACCTATTTATTGCGAAACGCCATAACGTTCTCCTCAGGAAGAAAATGCCTGCCACTGAGATTGGAAATAGACCAAAATAATTGTTGTTTGATCAGTGTAAATTAAGAGATGAAAAATAAAAAAGCGCCGCAAGTTGCGACGCTTTCATATAAATCCAGCTTATTTTGTAACTAGCTTACCAGTACACGATCTTTACGGTACAAGCTCGCCAGCAGCATATAAATCGCGGTAGCCAATAACACAATGAAAAAGAAACTCATCAATCCATTGTGTTGAACCTTAAAGTAGTGTTGTAGCATAAAATGCCCTGCTACCAGTGGCCCAACGGCGGAACCGACACTGTAACTTAACAACATGACCTGGCTTGCCGCGACAATATAGGATGCATCCAGTTTGTCACAAGCAAGGGTAATCGCAATGGGATACAACGCAAAAGATGACATGCCCAAAAGAGCCAGTGACACTATCATGACAATATAATGTTCAAAGAGATAGGTCATTCCTACGGCAAATACACCTAATAATGAGACCATTGCCAGTAAAAAAGTTTTGCTCATGATAATGGACAGTTTACTGATAATGGGTTGTATGACCATTCCGCCTAGAATAATGGCTGCCATCAATACACCGACTTGATCAGCACTGAAATGACTTTGGCTGAGTGATAAAGGCATCAAACCATAGATAGTGCCCATAATAATACCCGATGTCATGCAACCAACGATCGCGGGTTTACTGAATTCAGTCATTTTTCTCAGCGATAGACTTTGGTGGTGGAGCGCAGGAGGCTGACCATGACGCATGAATAATGGAGGCAAAATCGCAACAAACAGCAGTGCCGAAATTACCATAAAGGGAATCGTTCCCTGCGTGCCAATAGGCCCAATTAATAACTGGCCTAAAGTGGTCCCACCGTAAAGGGAAGTCATATAAAAGCTCAGGCGCTTGGCACGTTCTTTGGGATTGTCGCCGATCAATAGCCAGGATTCGACCACGACAAAGATACCGGCAACGGCCACGCCGGCAATACACCGCACAACTAACCAAATTTCTTTATTTGGGAAAAAAGGCAATACAATGACGGTCGCTGACAAAAGCAACAAAAAAACAATGAATGAAAGACGGTGGCCTATCTTGGCGATAACAGGTTCAATCATCATTGAACCGATTAATAAACCGGCATAATAAGCACTGGCTAACCAACTGGCGTAAACCGTATCAATGCTGAAACTTGCCATCGACAACGGAATTAAGCTCATTAGGTAACCAGAAGCAATGGCAAAAACAGTCAAGCCAGCGACAGGTGCAAATGCACTGTCATTCTTGCGCAGCAGTTTCACTACTGTCGTCTCCACATAAAAAATTAGCCAGAAATGCGCTGCTTCTCATCAAGATTTTGCCGAATGGCGCCACGATATATGCCAAGGACTGGAATATATCTTGGTGATTTAAGCAGTAGGTAGGTCACTCAATAACCTTGAGTGGTGCGGACTATAGCCCTTTCTCACAAAGAGATACAACGAGAAAAACTGATACTTATGAATGAAAAGATTTATGGAAAAAGGAGATTGTGGTTGGAGCCGAAAGAAGCCTGATCTATCAGTGACATGACGTCCCATATTTAAGAATGACCATGTAAATTCTAAGATCATTTAACTAATATTAATTTCTTGTTGAAAATATTCAGGACTTGTACTATACCTTTATTATAGACCAAACTTAATTATATTTTTTTCTTGCTTGAAGGTTATTGAGTGTTTGGGGCTATTATTTTCTAAAATAAGGATCTGTAAAAAATAGATTAATAAATTATTCTAACTTATTAATTGACAGGGATCTACGAGAGCTATTAAATTCCGTAATGAAGGGTAACAATGTTTATTTTTATATTAAATCTGACTTAATTGCTATTCTTTTTTACATATTCTTAATCAGAAAAAATTAAGTTTTCAATGAATTTTTCTCGATTTATAAATCCGGGGGATATTATGAATAAACCATTATCTACTGAATCAGAATTTTCTTTGCTTGTTAGCAAGGAACTGAAAATTATCGAATCTTTATCTGAAGAAACAGCAAATATGTTAAAGCACAAAACGACAGATGATTCGATCATAAAGTCATCGGAACCCAAGACGCGCATATATAAAGCTACTTTGGATTTAACTAGTTACATCTTTTATGCTACATTTACTCTAGAAGTTGAGGGTTTGAAAACTTTTTACGGAAAAGCTGGAGCATATGGATTTCCGGGAAAAGGAAGTTTTTCCGGCGATTTTGTGTCCTATACGGATGATGTTGATGTACTTTATCGGGAAGCAACATCCTTTCTTGCAGTTGTAACACCTCTAACTATTACTGTAGGTTTTATTGCGTCTTTTCAGAAAGTGGCTCAGTTTAACGGTACCGGATTAGGAACGATAACTTCCTCACTTGGAGGTGGTGGTTATTGGGAGTAATATACAGGCTATTAAGTGATAACGCTTTATTTTAAATATAAAAAAGGCTTCATTTGTGAATTGATCATCGTTGCCAACACATAAATCAAAACCACGTAATGAAGCCTATTTTGATCAGGGCAACAGAATGATTGCATATTATATTGGATTATATTCGAATTCATTATAACTAGACTATTATCAACCTCTTTTCGAATCCGCAATAATATGTTTGTTGTGAAAGGAACATAGCCCATCAATCGAATGGATTGAAACAGATACGCCCATAAATATTTAGATAAAAGGCCATCTTATAGTCTGTCTTTTAGTCACATCTCAAATTACGAGCAAATGACCGCAATTTGATAAATATACCCAACTGATTTTAAAGGAAATATTTTCCAATGCTGCCTCGAGAAGTTTAAAATAATTAATATAAAAAACAGCAGGATACAAAGTTGTGTATAAGAGACAGATCTTATAGTGGCCTTAAGTTCCCAATTATTAATCCCAACGTCGGATCACCATCGAGGTATTAATACCACCAAAGGCAAAGTTATTGCTTTGGATAAACTCGGTTTGGATTTTACAGGGCTGGTGCATAATGTAATCCAACTCACCACAGGCGGGATCAATCTCGTTGAGATTGATTGTTGGGGCAAACCAACCTTCATTCATCATTTCCAGGCTTAACCATGCTTCAAGTGCACCACACGCGCCCAGCGTATGGCCGAAATAGCTTTTCAGTGAGGAGATCGGTGTTTGATTGCCAAAAATATTGGCAGTCGCTTGGCTCTCTGCCACATCTCCCCGATCGGTTGCAGTACCGTGAGCGCTGATGTAACCGATATCGGATGGCTGTAAGCCCGCTGATTTCAGTGCCATTTCAATGCATATTTGCATGGTTTCCGATTTTGGTTGGGTGATATGGGAAGCATCACAGTTAGTGGCAAATCCGATAATTTCGCCATAAATCTTGGCACCACGTGCTTTGGCGTGCTCCAATTCTTCAAGGATTAATGTCCCCGCACCTTCACCAATCACTAGCCCGTCGCGGTTAACATCAAAGGGGGAAGGTGTGGTCTTCGGTGCCTCGTTTTTCTGGCTGGTGGCGAACAGCGTATCAAATACTGCCGCTTCGGATGGGCACAACTCTTCAGCGCCCCCTGCGACCATTACAGTTTGGTAACCGTGGCGGATAGCCTCCCACGCGTAGCCAATCGCCTGACTGCCGGATGTACAGGCACTTGAGGTTGGGATCACTCGGCCGCGCAAGCCAAAGAACAGACCTGTGTTAACCGCCGTCGTATGGGGCATCATTTGCACATAGGTTGTGCCTGTGATGTTATTGGTGTGTTTTTCCGTCAGCATGGTGGCAAATTCGCTGACCGGTTTGGTACTGCCCGTAGAAGAACCATAGGCAATACCCGTTTCCCCATTGGTTAGTATTGGATCATTAAGCAAGCCTGCCATCTCTAAGGCTAGCTCTGTGGCGCGCGTTGACATCAGGGAAACACGTCCCATAGAACGAATGCGTTTACGGGTATAATGTTCGGGTAAAATAAAATCTGTAACCGGCGCTCCAAGGTGGGTATTAAGCCCATCATATTCTGCCCACGCAGGCATCTGTTGTACGGCATTCATGCCCGCTTGCAATCCCGCGGAAACAGAGTGCCAATTGTGCCCCAATGCGGTGATGCCACCCATTCCTGTAATCACTACCCTGCGAGGCTGGAATAGCGCATTGTGGTTCATAGCATCCCTCCGTTGATTGAGATGACTTGACGGGTGACATATCCCGCAATATCAGACATCAGGTAGCTGGCAAGACCCGCCACTTCTTCCGCTTGTCCCATGCGTTTCATTGGGATCATATTCATCGCTTCTTTTAAAGCCACTTCTTCCATTTGAATCATATCTGTCCCAATCAGGCCGGGTGCAATACAGTTCACGGTGATTTTTCTTTTCGCCAATTCGATTGCCAGCGCTTTTGTTGCGCCGATAATCCCTGCTTTAGCTGCGCTATAATTGACTTGTCCGCGATTACCCATCAAACCAGACACGGACGATAAGGTGATGATACGTCCTCCCTGTCGTAATCCGATCATCGGCATGACGCAAGGATGGATAACATTATAGAAGCCATCTAAATTGGTATGAATGACACTGTCCCAGTCATTGCCTTCTAAGGCTGGGAAAGCGCTATCTTTGGTGATCCCGGCATTACAGACGATGCCATAGTAAGCGCCGTGGGTTTCGATATCTTTTTCCAGCTTTTCACGGCAGGTCGTTCGATCTGAAACATCAAAATTCAGAATACGACCCCTGCCCCCGTTTGCCTGAATGTGTTCCAGTGTCTCTTCCGCACCTTTAGCATCGCGGTGATAATGTACGATGACAGTAAAACCTTCAGCTGCCAGTCGGCAGGCAATTGCCCTGCCTATCCCTTTGCTGGCACCGGTCACTAGAACTGAACGCATTATGCTACTCCATCCTGTTTATTTATGAATTGTGTGAGTTCTGTTTTGTTAGGCTGGTAGGTGTTCAGGCGGCCTGTCACCAGTACAGTGCCATTACAACTGATTTCACCTTCAAAACTGCCAAATTTTTCATCTTGCAGTAATAAATTCATCTGAATATCCAATACACTACCTGGTGTGAAAGTGGGGACTTGGCACCGTACTGCTCGTCCCCCCAATAACATGCCGAGTGTGGAATCTTCCTCTTTTCTTTCCTTGCGATGCCAACCAGACCAGACCCCAATGGTCTGAGCCATGATTTCAATAGCAAACCAACCCGGCAGATGGCCTTCTGCATTGAGAAAAGGGGATAAAACCCCATCCTGGTTGACCGTGACCTGACAATGGACATGATTGTTTGATACGTTGATCACTTTTTCCAGTAACACCATGGGGGCTTCATGCGGGAGATAACGATCTACCGATAAGTAGTCAGACATTATGCTACTCCCAATATCAGGCTGGTATTGTTGCCACCAAAGGCAAAAGAATTTGACATGACAATCGATTTTTTTAGTGGTTGTGATTGGGTTAGCAAGCCACAAGCAGGTAGTGAGGTATCTATGCTGGAGCGTGAAAAATCTTGTGCGGGTAGTGGTAAGTTACGTGTTAACAGTAACCAGCAAAGTCCCGCTTCACAGGCACCTGCGGCGCCAAGGGTATGACCGGTTAAAAACTTCGTAGAGCTGCATGGTGTGTTTTCACCAAAAATCTGATTGATAACAATGGATTCCATCTGATCATTCAATTTCGTGCCCGTTCCATGCAGGTTAATGTAACCGACATCAGCTGGAGAGAGTCCGGCATTTCCCAGTGCCATAGTGATCGCTTCAATGGCACCTTTTCCTTCAGGATGAGGGGCTGACATATGCCATGCGTCGCTTGATTCTCCTACGCCGAGTAAGGCTATCGGCTGGGGTTCCCGTGTTAGCAGCAGCAAAGTTGAGGCTTCTCCGATGGTAATGCCCTGGCGATCCTTACAAAAGGGTTCACACAAAGTTGGGGAAATGGATTCCAGGCTATTGAATCCATTGATTGGCATACGGCTCAATGTATCCGCTCCACCCACAATGGCGACATCCACCAGCCCCATTTCAATCAGGCGTTGACCACTGATCATTGCCCGTGAACTGGAAGAACAGGCGGTAGAGAGGGTAAATGCAGGCCCATCAATATTCAGGTAACTAGCAAGAAAGCGGGAAGGATCGCCCAATTCTTGTTGGTAATAATGGTAATGCTCATCGGATTGTTGATGAATTGATTGTTGATGAATCGTGCGGCTGACATGCTGATCACCTTCATCGAGGCCGGATGTGCTGGTTCCCATAATTACCGCGATGCGTTCCCGGCCATAGCGAACGATGGCTTCGTCCACTTGTGGTTTTATTTGTATCAAAGCAGCCAGTAACAAACGATTATTACGGCTATTATGTTGCAACAGGCTGTCAGGGATGACGGGGAGTTCACCGTCAACGCCGCCCAGACAGCAGGTTTTATCAGGTTGTAACCAGCCTGAGCGCTCATACATGCCAGGTGATTGATTGAGCACGAGATTCTGCGCAATCTCATCCACATTATTGCCTAAGGCATTGAGCATACCCACGGCAGAAATATAAATCATGTTTTACTCTTCCAGATGCTGAATGGCGATGTCGTAACCGAAAACGAATTGCTGGACGCGGATCGGGCGTCGTTTGCCATTTGGGGTATCATAATGAATTGCTGTGATTAATTTCCCTTTTTTATCACGCAGTTGACGGAGGTTGCCGCTATCCTTGAGCCTCCAGCCATCGGGCAGTCTGCTCTGCCAGGCGGAAGCCGGCCAGTAACTGAGCATAATATCAGCCAGGACTTGGTTGGCAGGGGGAAGTTCCGGCAAGATAATGGATTGTTCGGTATGAACGCCATTTTTGTCGTAATCTAATTTGAACAACCGGATACCCAGAGAAGACAACCCTGCCAGTGACAGATGCTGTTCATTGGCGTTAAGCAGCACAATCAATGATTGCTGTTTGCCTTTTACCGTGGCTGTTAACAGTTGCTGTTCATTAATGGCAGGTGTTATGGTCGGCTTTGGCAATAAAACACGTACACCGGGTTTCAGCCACGCACTGGGTGTACCGTTTTGCGGAGCGTTTGTACAAGCTACCAGCAGGCAGATCAAAGACAGGATGAATAACCGTATCATGATTGTTTTTTCCTTTTTTGGCGTTTCGCTATTGCCAGCGGTGACAGCAGGAAAGCCGTTAAGATCCCACTGCATAACACGATACCAAAGCTACTAATTGCCTGGGTGCTACTGAACATCAACATGCCTAGTGTAAGCAAGGAAGTACACATTGCTACGCTGATCGCCAATAGAGAGGTCAGCGGAGTACCACGAGGATTGCTGAAAAACAGGGTGTAGTTGATGCCAATGCCAAGCACGAGAACCAGCGCTAATATTGAAAATAAGTTAAGGCTATGACCACTAAAACCGAGAACGGCCAGTCCACAGCCAAGGGACAGTAGTGATGGCAATATGCTGATGACACCACGACGCGGGCCAAGCCGTGCTATGTAACTGATAGCGATCAGCATGACTGAACCTGTCAGCAACCAGCCAAGTAGGGTTCGATAAAACTGAAACATCTCATCGAAAGCCAGTTTGCGATCAACCCAATTCACACCTTCCTGGTTTTCTGCTAATTGGCGCATCAATACACTGTTTTTAACGCCATTGACGGGAAGCAGAACGCCACTGTGTCCATTTGGCAGGGTTATCCACATCAATCGCCAACCTTCGCTGACGACACTATTGAGCCAGTCATTCGGCGTGACGGTCATAGCGTGAATATCGGGCTGTTTCACTAATAAACCGGCTTCTGTCAGGCGAGTAACGATATTGGGTATAGCCGCCTTGAGCAGAGCCAGATCCTTATGTTGCTGAGCAAGAGAGGAGAGAGGGAATCGTTGGTAATGGCTGATATTCCCTTGCTGTTTTTCTGCATCTAATTTGGGAATAAAGGATTCCAGCCGTTGTAATGTTTGTTCTGCATTATCACCGTAAATAACGAACCATTTCTGATCATTTTGCTGTCCGGTTAGGTCGGCAATGCTTTTTTCCTGTTGATGGATCTCCTGTGGCAGAGCCTGTAATTGGGCAATGTCATCATTGATTTGCAAACGGGAAATTCCCAGTACGGCAAAAATCGCCAATATTGTAGGAATTCCCATATAAAATAGCCTATTGTGTCTCCATATTGCTAGCCAACGCATGAGCATGAACATCGCCGGAATCGGGCGCACGGGCAGGTTTTTCGCAAGTCGCGGATACCAACAGACGACAGTCAAACAGGAAGTGGTTAAACCCGCAGCCGCAAATACAGCCAATTGGCGCAGGCCAGGAAAAGGCGCAAACATCATGATGAGATAGGCAATGACGGTTGTTGCCAATGCCATTAATAAGGCAGGTAAGACCTTCCGCATACTTTGCCACGACGTCACTTCCTGACCATGTACCATGCGCTCTGTGAGGTAGTAAATGGTGTAATCAGCAGAAATGCCGATGATACTGATGCTCATTACCAGCGTCATGAAATGCAGTTCGCCAAAGATCCCTAAAGTCACGACAGTGCCTGCCAGGGCGCCGATACTGATGGATAGCACACACAGCAATAAAGGTTTCAGGGAGCGAAAAACACCATAGATGAGTAGCAATACACCGAGCACTGTGGCGCTGCCCAATGTTGAAATATCGTGTTTTGCCTGCTGGGTGGCGTAATCGCTGTAAAACAGGGTACCCCGTGAAATCACTTCGCTACCAGGAAATCGGGCTTCCAGAGACTGCTGTAACTGACTCAACTCAGTGACAGCATGATGGCTTTGCTGCATATCAAAGGAAGCGCTTTTTAGCTCCCCGTGAAGTAAATACCAGCTTCTGCCAGCATTATCTTTGGCAACTAACCAACCATTCTGGAGTCGCAACTGGCTGGATGTCTGCTGGAGTGCCAGTTGTGATCCTCTGACCAGCATCAAGGGATCATTCTTGAGTTCTTGCCCGCTGACACCGGAGAATGCGGAGTAAACCTGAGACAGAATCCAGTTTGCCTGTTGATTGCCACTCTCTTTCAGTCTGTCACGGGTGGCAGGATCGAGCATCGCATTACGGTGTTCATAGTAAAAACGACCCCATGCTTGTTGCTGCTCTGCGGTCATTGGCCCTTTGACATGGGTTAAAAATGGTGTTTTTTGCAACTGCTCCAGCCAGTATTCAGCGGGGACGGTATCCTCGTTTTTTGCGGGGCTGACCATCCACACCAATTGGCGATCAAGACGTTGCATGAACTCTTCTTGCAAGGCGGATGGCATGTTTCCGGCACTTTGTGCAGGTAATAAGGCTAATACGCTGGTAGACAGGCGAGATTGAGGTAACAAGATTACCAGCAATATCAGCAGGATAGTGCATGTTAACAGCCAGAGTAGTGCCAGCGGACGTGGCTCAGAATTTGAAGTATTGCTCTTCTTCATGACTCAGCGTCTCTGGTGTTAATCGGTGGTGGGTAAAAGAGAGCTCTGTACGATCACCCTGGCGATCGGTCAATAAAATAGCATCAAGGTAAGTTTGGCCGTTTAGCGTAATTGCCGTGAACAGTTTATCCAAAGGCGACGTTTTCGGCGTCAGTATTAAGCGCCATTTTTCTTGCCCAAGATCGCTAAATTCGATGTTGAAATTTTCTTCCAGTACAGCCCGATCAGCTTGAAAAAGAGCCCGCATCAAGTGGTTGAACTGAAACAGTTGTGGATTGGAATCAGCGGTGATCACCTGGGGTGTTTGCCCAGACATGATTTGCACCATATGGTTGTCATCCAGTAACAGCGTCAGTGGAAACGGTTTTTGTTGATGCCACCATAGCCCTTTATGCTGTGAAACCAGCATTTGGCCACTGGAAGACAGGGGATGAGGTATACCCTGGATTTGCCGCACTTGTGTGAAGTTCGCTCGCACAACGGGCTGGTGAGCAAATCGCTGTTGTAATTCCTCAAGGGTAACGGCATATGCCATGTTATTGATTGTCATAAAACTTGTTATCAGGAACAGCAATATCCAGCGCCACTTTTTCACGGCTTGACCCCCATACGTTCGAATAGAATGTCTGGGCAGACAAAGCTCATTTCTTGTGTTTCTTTAGAAACGGCGACCTGAATGGTGTAGCCTGCGGTTGTTTTTTCACCACTGGCTGCATCAAAAACTTGATAGGCAATTTTCAGGCGATTTTCAAACTCTTCGATGGTAGCTCTGATGCGTATTTTTTGTTCAAACAGCACGGGGGCACGGTATTTGATTTTGGCATCAACAACAGGCCAAACATAGCCGGATTCACGCATTTCTCGATAACCATAATTGAGTTGGTTCATCAGTGCTTCACGGGCAATTTCAAAATAGCGGAAGTAATTTCCATGCCAAACAACGCCCATGGGATCAGCATCATGAAATGGCACCGTGAGTTCAACCTCGGCAGTAAGACGGGGATCAGTCAGCATTTTTTATTCCTTATTGGTTCGGGCAGACGGTAATTGCCAAAAATCGAAAAAATTAAACCAATCGAGCGGGGATTGCAGGGCATAATGTTCCAGTCGGGAAGCGTAAAGATCCACAGCATGCTGTAACGCCTGTTCTCTTTGTTGACGTGGCAGTTCCAGAGGATTGGCAAAGTGTTCACAATAAATTTTGAATTGGTTATTTTGCCAAAGCGCAAACATCAACAGCACTGGACAGCGTAGCACGGAAGCGAGGATAAACGGCCCTTGTGGAAAGGGGGCAGGATGACCAAGAAATTGACTCCAGACAACGCGTTGAGTGTTGCCTCTGGAGGGATTAACGGCAATCCGATCACCGACAATGGCGACCCATTCGCCAGCGTCAATTTTTTCTTTCAGCATGATAGCGGTATCAGCCCCTACATCCGTGACGGGCAATAAATTGATCCCCGCTTGGGGTGAGATTTCTTCAATGATCTGTTTGAAACGTTGAGCGTGTTCGGTAAAAACCAGTGCATTGATCGTCTGTTTACCCGCGTGTTGTGCCAGTGCCCGGCAGACTTCAATATCGCCTAAATGCGAAACCAGCAGCAGTTTCCCGCCTGAGTCGCCATTCAAAAGCGTTTGTTCTGCACTCTGCGTAAACTCAATATCTTTTCCCCATTTCAGATCACCACGCCAGCTTGCGATTTTATCCAACATGGCTCTGCCAAAACGCAGATAGTGGCGGTAACTATCAAGGCCTTGTGGAATAGCCATGCCTTTGTGCTGCAAGGTTTGTTTCAATCGCTCAAGGTATTGGCTGGATGCCTGACGCTGTGGACCACCCGTTACCCAGAAATAACCCACAACAGGGTAGAGCAACCACTCAAAAGGCTTGCGTCCGAACCATCGATAAACCGCCAGCATGAACTTCATGCCGAGTAATCCTTTGCGTTCTTGAATATCTGACCAATGACGGTGATTGCGCCATAATCGCTTACGCCATAATAGTGCAGGAATGCGTGGTAGCATGCCGAAGAACAGGCGGGTGTGCATCCATGAGATGCTGAGGTTATCTTTCAAGGTATCGAAATGGGATAAGCCATTTTCAGGATAAATAACTTTTGTTGGTACAAATACACTTTCTGTTCCTTGCCAATAAAGTCGCACCATGATTTCGATATCAAAATCCATGCGACGACCGACCTCTTTGTTAGCCAACAGTTGTAGCGTCGGTGCCAGTGGATAGACACGAAAGCCACACATACTGTCTTTAATGGACAAAGAAAGTGTTTCCACCCAAACCCAGAAATGGGTGATATAGCGTCCATAAAGGCGGGATTTTGGTACGGAAACATCATACTTCGGGTTGCCGGAAATTAAGCGATCGGGATACTGCTGTGCCTTTGCCAAAAACAGGGGAATATCTTCAAGGCAATGTTGTCCATCGGCATCAATTTGTAAAGCATGGCTATACCCTGAATCAGCGGCTGCCCGCATGCCTGCTATGACGGCACCCCCTTTGCCCTGATTATGTGCAAGGCGGATAAGTGTCACATTAGGAACGGACTGAGCTAAATATTCAAGGCGATGTTGAGTATCAGCTTCACTGCCATCATCTACGATAAAACAGTGGAGATGATAAGGGGATAATCTTTCCAATACCGCAGGCATGGTTATGCCGTGGTTATAACAAGGAATAATCACACAGGGCGTAATCGTATTCACACTCAACGACATAGCTTTATTTTTCCCTGGCTTGCCGTCTGGCTTTCGCTTCTGTTCTGGGCGGCTACGTCATAATGGAAGGTCAGCAGGTGTTTTTTTTCGTCCCATTTGATTTTCAATAGCAGTTTATCGCCTGGTTGCAGGGGAAACTGGAATTTCACCATTTCAATTGAAGAGAAAGACCAGCCCGGTGCCAGCAGGGTTTGGGCATAATGCATGACCCAATCGATTTGAGCCACTCCCGGCAGAAGTGGCTGAATGGGAAAATGTCCCCGAAACCAATCCAAATCGGGATCTAAAGACAGTTGTACAATGACCTCATTTGGAGCAGGTTGCTCGCGGTGAATTTCAATGGGTTTCATTAAATAGTTCCTGTAATGCAGGCCATGAGCGCTTGCTTTGAGCATTCAAGGGAATGGCTTCGACGACTCGCCAATAACGTGGCAATGCGACAGGCTCCAGCCAGGGCTTTAATTGGTGACGCCAATCTTGTGACAGTTTGCGAATTCCTTGTTGCTGATAACGTTTGTCGGTTTCATGATCTAAAACGACTACCGCACCAATGTTATTGCGTTTACCTCGATTAACAGGCAATACAGCAGCATCAGTGATCCCAGATATTTCACACAGACGGCGTTCGATTTCTGACAGGGAAATGCGTTTCTCTTCAATTTTTACCAGACGATCGCGGCGCCTTAATAAAGCAAAATTACCCCGGTCATCAAAGGCAAACTGATCGTCCAGAACCAGACCAAAAGGCTCAGAAAGAAGGGGAGAATAGACGCGCACATGCTTTTCTTCATCTTCCTGAAATGACACGCCTTCAAATGTCGTCCAGACTTCATTGTCCGTTTTACGGCTTCGCCAGGCCATGATGCCTGTTTCGGTGCAGCCATAAATTTCATAAGAAGGCGTATTGAGCCACTGCATTGCTCGTTTCGCATCGGAAAAATGCAGAGGTCCACCCGCAGAAACAACAAATGTGCAATCAGGCGCGGAGAGTTTTTCATCTAGCCGTTGCAGAAAGGCAGGGCTACTGATCAGTGCACAATGTGGGCTATTGGTCAATTGCTCAGGAAATTCCACCATTTTGCGATCGAATGGTAAACCCAATGACATGGGAAGCCAGATGCGGAACGTCAAACCATATAAATGCTGGTGGCTGACTGAAGCTCTGACCACGCAGGATTGCAACTTATCTCCCCATAGCGAAGCCAGCCACTGGGATTCAAGATCCATGACGGCAATGGGTTTGGACACTTGTTGGGGAATACCGGTAGAACCAGAAGTGAACATCACCAAAATGGCATCCGGTGAAATGGCTGGCAATGTGATGTTACATGGAGCTTGTTCGCTAGCATCAATTTCTAGGTTAGATGATGTAACCTGCCAGCAAGGACAGGACAAGGTCAGGGATAAGTCCGTCAACACACCATCAAACAGAGGTTGCTGCTCCTGTAATTGCGCTTCGCGGCAATGACCGGGAATAATGGGGGTTTTGCCAGCATGAAGTGTTGCCAGCAGTGCGACACAGAAGTTATAGCTATCATCAAAACAGAGAGCCCAGCGGAAAGCGGTGTGTTTGAGATCTTCGGGGTGCTGGTTTTTCAGGCGTAAATATAACGCGGTCACATCCTGGCGAAGTTTATTCAAACTGATAGCGTGATGGCCCCAACTGACTGTTCGGTTGGGGCAATTATCCTCTGATAGCCATTGGGATAAGGGTTGTGCTTTCATCATTTTTTTACCCGTTGCCGTACCAGCCATTCAATGGAAATGAGCAATCCAATTAATAGATAACTCACCATTCCGTTCCACAATGTCCATAAGGTCATATCGTTATACAGGCAAGTTCCCAGTGACACTGCGCCATTGAACATAAAGAACAGGCACCAGATGTACGTAACTTTACGGGTATAGATAATGCCCTTTGGGGATAAATCAGGTTCTTTGATACGGGCTATCCTTTCAATGATAGGTGGCCCGTAACGCAATGGGCTGCTAAACAGAATCAGTAAAACGGCATTAACGACCACGGGGTAGTACATAAGAAGTTGGTGGTTGTGTAGAAATAAGCTGGCTAGCCCTAACGTTATTCCTGCTATGGATAATATCCAGCCGGTTTTTTGTTGATTGTGAGTCTGCTGTTTGCTTGCTAATAATCGCAAAACAAAAAACAGAATAATGACAATCAATATGGCATGAAATTGCCCATAGTTAACCATCGCCCAGACCAAAAAAGGCCAGGCGATTAACATGACGGTATTAGCAATACGGAGCGATAAAAGCAACGGATTCAATTAACTACCCAAATGTTTGCTGATCATTGTTCTTTCAATAATTGTTCCACGGCATCCACGACATCCTGTACGGTGCGAACAGACTTGAATGCTTCGGGTTTGATTTTCCGCCCCGTTTTCTTTTGTAAATGTACAACCATATCAACCGCATCGATGCTATCGAGTTCCAGATCTTCATAGAGTCGTGATTCAGGCGTAATGTCTTCGGGAGACAGCTCAAACAACTGAACCAATAATTGGGAGACTTCCTGAAAAATTGCTTGTTTTTCCATGATGACACCTGTTCTTATGCTTGCTGTGACTGGATGTAAGCTGCCAGCGTGGCGACAGAAGCGAAGTGTTGACGCATCTCTTCACTTTCAGAGGATAATACGATGCCATAACGATTTTTTACTGCCAGCCCCAGCTCCAGAGCATCGATTGAATCTAAGCCTAAGCCGTCGCCAAACAGGGGGGCATCGGTTTCAATATCCACAGGTGTAAGATCTTCCAGATTCAGGGTGTCTATAATTAATTGTTTTATTTCAATATGTAACTCTTGCATCATCGTATCCGACATCTATTAGTTTGATGGTGTTAGTAATTGAGTCAGCTGGCGATTAAGTTGTCGGGCAGCGATGGCATGCCCGTTTTCTATATCAACAGCAAAATTTTCATTGGTGAGTTGTTCACCAATCGTGATCGTATAAATAGGTTTTTTCGGTGGAATTTGATACCACTTACTTTTTTTATCCAGCATTTTTTGGCTGCAAGTAATATGTATGATCCGTAAATCGCACTCACACCGCACGGCGATATTGGCGGCGCCACGTTGCAGTGAAATAGGCTGGCCGGGCGTTGTGCGGGTTCCTTCTGGGAAAATCAGGATATTGTGACCAGACGCCAGTCGTTCTCGACAAACAGGAAGCAAAGTTTCTGCATCACTGTTAATGGGGTAACGTGCAGAACGGATTGCGCCGCTGATAAAGGGATTGCGCAGTAATGCCGATTTTACGATACAATCCACGTCTGGCAATTTCGATGCCAGAATAACGTAATCCAGCAAAGTAGGGTGATTAGCAACAATCAAGCAGCCTTTATCCGCCCTGATTTTATCCAGTCCATCGAAATGGTAATCCAGTATCCCCAATTTTCTGGTTAAAAAAAGGAACAAACGAAAACTAAATGAAATGCTATGGCGTGCAAGACGGCAGCGTTTATTGTCATTATGTTGGATAACCAGCAATAAATTAAACCAAATAAGAGAGAGCAGTAAACCACCGACGCCAAACAGGATAAAACAAAATCCGGTCATGAGCAGACGCCAGAGCCAATTAATGCGTTCCGTGATATTGACGTAAATCCTCTTCATCATCTTATCGGCTCCAATGCCACTGGCAATGATCCCCTGAAACAGTGAAGTTCTGTTCACCCCGTAACCAGCCATGAAGAAACTGGAGGCTTTGAGGAAGACTTGGTTCTGTTTCCGCTGAAGACTGCTTTGTACAACGCAAGCAATTGCCTTGTTCCAGCAGCAGAGCGACCGCAAATGGATAGGTTGGGGTATTGGCATCGATGACATTGTGATAAAAGCTGGGGATCTCCCCCTCAAAATCGACAAGCAGGATTTTACGATGACCTGCATGAAGCAGTGTCAACGCTTCAAATAGCCCTTGCTGGAAACTGTCAATACCAGCCGAAATGGAAGAAGAAACCAGAGGCGCCTTCGCGACAATGGTTAAATTGCCTACAGAGGAGTTATGAACTGACATGGCAAAATTGGTGGGAGAAACATTCTCTTTTTGCGCCAGATTCTGCAATATTTGGTAATTGCGCTCCAACTCGCCATGACGGCTGGTATAGACAATGGCATCGACTTGATTGCGACGCAGGATACTCAAGCCACAATCCACGCCAAGACGACTGCCGGAGCTTAAGCGGCGAGCTGTCATCATCGGTAATTGGGCACATTTTTGTAATGGATGCGATTTATCAACAGTGGCCGGTAATGTCGCAGACCATTCCAACCACTCTTCAGTAAGAGAAAGGCCAGGAGCGATGGCTTGCCAGTCTGTAATATCCAAGGTCAATTTCATGAAATACCGTTTGTCACTGTTTTTTGCAGATCAATAATGTGTGGCCCAAACCCAACTGATCGATTTGGTTTTCTATAACCAACCCAGCCTTATTGAGAAATTGGGTGAAATCATTAATGCTGTAAAAACGACTATTACCGTTTGCCATACAAGTAAAATAAAGCGAGGTAGCATTAAGGTTCTGTGGGTAAGTTGCTATCCGATAACATGTCAATGGGATAGCTGAAAATACGATCAGCCATTCCCTGGCTGCGTATATTTTCTTCAGCCAATTTTATTTGCTGGGGTAAATCCAGAATAGTGACACTGACTTTACTGTCATATTGGCAACAGCGCAATGCCCATTTTCCTGTATTGCCACCAACATCATAAATCACTTTAGGCTTCATGGAGAAAACCGTTTTCAATGCTGCATTAAAGGCGGTATCAGAATAAAAATGGTCAAATGAGAACCAACGGGTTTTCGCCGGCTCGGGTAATTGGCTGAGGGCAGGATAAATAGTTGACCATTCACCGAACACTTTTAATCCAGCAGGTATATATCCAGATATCCGGCTTGTCTATAGTTCAGAAAGCAGATTAACAAATTAAAACCTATCGCATCAGATGATTACATCAATTGGGATAGGCTTTAAAGAGGGGGTTTTATTGATTAGCCAGCAAAGCTAAGTTTAACTGAATGTCTCTATCCAGGTCATCGACCCAACGATTATAGTTGCGGTGAATTTTTCCATCACTCTCTCTTAATTTATGACTATCGACATAATTGATGACGTAGTTTTTGGCGGTATAGTTGATGCGTATTTGCACGTCATACTTACGATTTTTCCGGAAACCCTCAATAAGCCCAGGAGAAATTTCGGTCATTACCCATTTGTGTTCCTTACCTGCTTCAAAAATGGCTTTTCTTACGTGAGTCAGTGAATTCTCCTTTATCATGGTGGTTTGTGGCGTTAATATGGGTGCGGTACGAGTGCAACCTGCAAGGGCGACGACGCAAGCCAGACAGATTAGTAGCTTATGTGAAGTTTTCATTATTTCTCTCGTGTTAAATTAAGACAAAATAGATTGTGAAATAGTTACGTTGTGCAGAATAGTTTAAATAAATTCCCACAATACTGCTACACTTATCACTTCATTGTGTTACTAAATGTTGTTCGGTTTTATCTCTGCTTTTTATTTGTCTTTAAGATTCATTAATTGCAGTTGTATAAATAGCGTTTCAAAATGATAGGAGTATTCCTTACCCCGCGCGTCGCGGGGGTAAAGAACGCCAACATCTGATACTCTCAGTATTATGAAAACCTATTTATATAGGTATTTATCCTGTTAATTAAAAATTGAATGGTTAAATATTGAACTGTAGTTTTTATATTGGTTTTACAGATGATTATATTAAGGATAGTGAATTTTGTGAATGCGTTTTTTAGTAATGTAAATGATAAAAAGTTAATAATAATTACCATGGCTATTTATTAAATTAATATTTCAATATGAGTATTGATGTTTTTTTCATAAATAATCAATGAAATAAATTTATTCATATCATGAAAGAAAATATGTCCTCAAGAAATTTCAAGTGACAACGCCAGATTAATGCTGCGCACCCAGAATTATCGGCAAGGATGCACTTATCTAATATTTATCGTATCTTCCAGACTATTCCAAGTTGTTACGCTCCAGGTTCTCCGTCCCAATAGTCAACTTCGTCGCTGACCCGCCCGACAAAATGAAACAACTTTCCGTCTTGCTGCTTTAACACAGACTGAAACTTGCCTGAGTCCGGATATTCAATTACATCTGCTAAAACATTTGTTGAAATAGCAAGATAGCGCAATGGAACTGAACCAGTGTTGATTATTTGATGGGCGGTCTCTTGACCTCCCGCCGGAGCACTTACAACATCACCTTTCCCGATCGCAAACTCATTGGAGCCAAAACGGTAAGTGCCGTTACCTTCAAGAACAAAAAAAAGTTCGTCCACGCTGTGATGGTTGTGAAACGGGCAGCTACTTTTACCTTTCGGCACTTCGTTGTAGGTGATACCTAAATGCTTAAGGCCAAGCTGTTGTCCAAAGGAAATATCTGATCCTCCATAGAGTTCGCCCTGTTTCCAAGAGTTGAGGGTAAGATTTTTTAGATTGATGATAGGGTTCATTAATTCTCCGGGTATCGTTAGATTATCTTGCTATAATTGCACATTTTTCATGTTTTTTTGCATTTTAAGTGGTGATTAGGGAAATAAGTTAGGTGTCGTAATGTTCAGAGAATGGGGTAAATATTACAGGGAGGAATACGACAACGATTTATTACCGCAGGAGTGTTAATCAGTTATACCTCATGCTACTGCCTGACGGTATCCTAGATAAAACTAAGGGGTCACACTTTTGATGCAACCCCTTGATAAATCTGGTGGCCCCTGCTGGACTTGAACCAGCGACCAAGCGATTATGAGGCGGGAATTAACGTTCTACTCATTTATACTTATTCTTAATTTTCAATTAATTATGAACAATTAAACAACTGTATAAATAACCAGAGATAACCTAAAATACTTGTCTACGGCATCCTATAGGTATCCTAGAACCTGAAAACGATTCACAGGATACTCTAATCGCTTGGTAAACATAGAAAAGTGGAATCTCACTTTTTAGTATAAAGAGGGAATACGTGGAAACTTTCAAATTTACGAAAGCTAAATTAGAGAGCTTACCACCCGCAGAACGTGGCAAGTTGAATATGGGGACACACTGGTAAACGGATTACGCATTCGTATCGGTACTAGCGGTGTTAAGAGTTTTTGTATTTCCAGAAAGAGAAATGGAAAATTTATCCGTGCCACATTAGGGCGCTTTCCTGATCTTACAATTGATAATGCAAGAGCAAAAGCACTAGAAGTTCTTGGTGAGGTCGCTACTACAGGCCAGAATCCAAATGTGATTAAACGTGTCAGTGAAAAAACCACAGTGACATTATCGGATGCAATAGAAACTTATATTTCGAACCGAGGGCATAGGTTAAAACCCTCTACAGCTAATCAATATCGTTCCATACTTACAAACTTTTCTGGTGATTGGATGCAACAATCACTCGTATCAATAAATAGGGAACGTGTCGAACTTAGGCACAAAGCTATCACCGATGGTACGGTTTGGTTTGGAGCTGACAAAGCAACCTTGCGTAAGGGAGTAGGAAGTGGTAGCAAAGCACAAGCTGACTTATGGGCGAGAGCATTAAGGGCTGTTTATCGTTTCGCATATGATCATTATCGAGATGAGGAAGAAAAAGTTTTGCTACCTGATCCGCCTACAGCAGTTTTGAGCACAAAACGTAAATGGCATGGCACAGTTAGAAAAATAGAGCGTATTCGTACACATGAACTTGAGCGCTGGTTCAGTGCTATAACAGTTGTGCGGGTAAAAGCGGAAAATGAAAGAGATGATATCGCAGCGGCTGTATGTGATGCGGTTGAAATGGCTATGTTTACTGGATTACGTCAAGCAGAGATTTTTAATCTTACTTGGGAACGTGTAAACATGGGCGGTCGTTATTTCTGGATAGAAACAACCAAAAATGGTGATCCGCTTGAGCTTCCTATTACTGACACTTTAAGGAATTTATTTCGTCGCCGTTTAACGATGAAACAAGGAGAACAAAAACTTGTTTTCCCCGGTCGGAAAGGTGTTATCAAAGAATGTCGCCACATTATTGCTCGTATCAGTGCTGCTACCGTTCCTGAGACAAATTTGGATATGCTCAAGCCGATACCATTCAAATGGCATGATGCCCGCCGAACATTTGATACAATCGCTGAACTAAATGGAGTCGGTAGTTATATTTTGAAACGGTTATTGAATCACCGAACATTTCGCAGCACTGATGTTACTCAAGGCTATTTGCATTTCGGCGCTGATGAATTACAAGAACCAGCTAAAAAAATCGAACAAGCTATACTGGAACATGCTGGCTTGATAGAGAATACAAGAACATTAGATCAAAAAATTATTTCTATGCTGTCTGGAATGAGCGAAGAGGATAAAAGAAGAATTCTCTCTCAATTATCAGAGCAAAAAAACTGACACCATCAAATTAATTAATAGCCGAATAATTGCAATGATGTTTATTTGGTTATCAATCTAATTTAGAATGATTCTTATTCTTCCCTGTGTGTTGTGTTATACAAAGTGAATAACTATTTCAGTGTGAAATTTACAAGTAATCTATCACTACTGATAATCAATAATACATAGTGATAAAAATGAAAACATACTCTACCTTAACTATTTTAGATAGACTCACTAGAGCAGAAGCGGCGGCTTATCTGGGTGTCACTTCTCAAACGCTGGCTAATTGGGCATCTACCGGAAAAGAAAAAATCCCCTACCATAAAATAGGGCGTAAGGTTATTTATTTTAAATCAGATCTTGATAATTATTTAATTTCAAATCGTCGCTTTCAGACAGATTAATAAATAATAGAAAAACAAAAAGGCAATATTATAAACATCGCCTTAGAGATTATTAATTTTAGAATAAAAAACCTATGAACCGAATTAATAATATTTATTCAATTCAGCTTTTAGGCGTAATTCCTAATCGCTCTAATTCTTTACGGCCTAATGTTTTAAGCCAATTACCTAAAGTCATTCCAGCATCAGATGCAACCGCTTCGAACTGTGCTTTTAGCTCAGGTGTTATTCTGATCTGGAAAGTAGGTGATAAGCCTTTTCCTTTTTCAGTTTTATCTCTTTTTAAGATTGACATGTACGTACGTAACCTTATAGCATGTGATTTATTATGTACGTACTTTATCATGATGAGCGTACAAAAAGAAACGCCCCCGAATAGTATTACCAGTACCAAACGAGGGCTAACAACCAACGATATCAACACTATCGAGGTCGCTATGTATCAATATACCTTTCTGCCCGGAAAGGGCAAAGCCCGTTTGCCTAAAATCTTCCCTATCTGCTTTACCGCCGTTCAGGGAGTAAATCATGAGTAAGAAACCTATCTCATTAAAACAGGCGTTGCACCGTACAGATCTGGGAATTTCACTTTTCACGTTTATTACCAAAAAAGCTAAAGATGAACGTTGCGAAACTAACTTAAATAACCTGATTGCACTGGCTTACAGCATTCATCAGGAGAACGACCACAAGAAACAAAGCCGATCGTAGAACGCATCAAAGCACTGGTTGACACTACGGTTACGGGTGAATCTCAATATCTGATTAAAAAGGGGCTGAAATGCCCCAATCAGCGACTATTGAAAGATGGTTCGCTGTTGCTGGTGACTCAAACGTTTGACGGCACAATCACAGGCGCTCAGACCATCAAGCCGAACGGCGAAAAACGCCTTGTTTCCGGTACACAGAAAAAAGGCAGTTTTATTCCCTTATCCAAAATTACCGAAACGCCGGATATTTTCATCATTACCGAAGGTTACGCTACTGCTTTAACCGTCAGCCAGTTACATGAAGGCGTGGTACTAGCGGCCATTGATGAAAGCAATTTATTGACGGTTACTGAGCGGGTTAGAACGCAGTGGCCAGATGCGAAAATCATCCTTGCCGCCGATAATGACTGGCACGAACCGGAAGAACGGGACAAAAACGGCAGACTAAAAAAGAACGTTGGCAAAGTGGCGGCAGAAAAAACCGCTATAGCGATTAGCGGTTGGGTAACGCTACCGCCAACGGCATTAAAAGCCGATTGGGACGATTATCGCCAGCATAACGGCATTGAGGCAGCAAAGCAGGCATTCAGCAACGGGTTATATCAGGTCGGGGAGAAAAGATTAATGGAAACAGAAGCGGTGGTGATCCACCCAGAGAAGCCAAAAAAGACCAATAACAATCTGGCGCAAATGGCAGCCAGTCAGCGCGGGGCATTGTTGGTTGAACGCTATGGCAACGTGGCGGTAAACCCTGATAGCGAAATGGCTTACCACTATAACGGTACAACATGGAAGACTGTATCGGATAATGAACTGCGCCGTGCAATGGTCGCCATCTTTGACCAGCACGAAACGCCTTACAGCCCGAACGGGATCAATAACGCTATCTGTGCCATGAAATTACAAGTGCCGATTATCGGCGAACAACGACAGGATTTAATCGGCTTTCGTAATGGTGTGTATGATTTATCGACACAACAATTTACCCCACATCAGCCAGAACACTGGCTCATCAATCATAATGGCATTGCCTTTACGCCGCCTGTGGTGGGTGAAAATCTGCCGGATCACGCCCCTGATTTTTATCGCTGGCTATCCCATGCGGCGGGAAGCAATGAGCACAAAATGAATCGCATTAAAGCGGCCTTGTTTATGATTCTGGCAAACCGCTATGACTGGCAGCTATTTATTGAGGTCATAGGTGAAGGGGGCAGCGGTAAAAGTATCTTCACTTATATAGCCACATTATTAGCGGGCGAACACAATACCGCCAGTGGCAATATGCGAGCACTGGACGAAGCCAGAGGCCGCTATCAGTTTGTCGGCAAAAGCCTGATTACGCTGCCCGATCAGGTTAAATATGTCGGCGAAGGGGCAGGAATTAAGGCCGTGACAGGCGGCGACCTGATTGAAGTAGACGGGAAATATGAAAAACAGTTCTCTACCGTGATTAAAGCTGTCGTACTGGCAACCAATAACGAACCGATGAGCTTTACTGAACGCAACGGCGGCATTGCACGGCGGCGGGTGATATTCCCTTTTAACATTCCGGTCAAAGAGTCAGAGAAAGATCCATATTTGGCGGAGAAAATCAGCAGGGAACTGCCTGTCATTATCCGCCATCTATTAACGGAATTTGCCGACCAGAACAAGGCTAAAAAGCTGTTACAGGCGCAACGCGATTCTAACGAAGCATTAACGGTGAAAAGCAATTCAGATCCGTTATATCGTTTTTGTGATTATCTAATACCTGTAGCTGATACTGCCGGGATGAAAATGGGTAATAAGAACATCAGCCCACGCGCACCGAGGCTGTATTTGTATCACGCTTACCTCTCTTTTATGGAAGCACACGGCTTTGAACGCCCGCTTACACTGACCAAGTTCGGCGAATCACTGCCTAAAATTATGATGGAATACAAAAAGGAGTATCGGAAGATGCGAACCAATAAAGGTTACTCTTATGACGTTGAGTTATCAGAAGAAGCCGAAGAGTGGCTGCTGTCCGTGCCTGAATGCCGGGGGCTTTAAATCCCTGCTATAAATCTTTTAGGTTTAAGTCTACATCCCATACACTTTTTAATATATCTATATGTATTTAAAAGAAAATAATAGATGTATAGTTATTTCTTAGCTATACATCAACTATACATTCTCTTCATTAGGATAAAAAAGGGGTGAACAGGAGATACAGTCAATGAATATCATATTAATTGCGATAAACCCAGATGTAGCAAGGCTTTCAGGGGATTGTGCAGAGGGTGCATAACTGAGAGGGCGAAAAAGATTTATAGGGGGTATCTCTGGTAGGTAAATCAAAACATAATTAAAATTAGTGAATTAAATATTCGTTTTTAGAGATTGTTTAAGGCAATGTTCTTTCATATGATAGTTATCAAAATCACTCAATATAACGCATATTAGTATCATTGGGTGATAATATTTTAGAGTTCTATATTATATTTTTATTATTGTTATTTTGTTTTATGGTAAGTTATTAATATAGCTCTTGACAGGCAGATAAATAGTTATATATTTTATGACCATAAAATGACAAACAAAAGGAAAGGAAATGGCTAACATTATTTACATGACCTTAAAAGGCAAAAAGCAAGGGTTGATATCAGCAGGTTGTTCAACCTATGATTCTATAGGTAATAAATATCAAGAAGAAAATAAAGATAAGATATTGGTTTATTCTGTAGACCACGACATTAGTAGGGAACACAATGTAAATCATCAGCCTATAATAATAACAAAACCAATCGATAAATCATCTCCATTATTAGGCGTTTCAATATCGAATAATGAGCATTTAGATTGTTTGCTTGACATATATAGGAATAGCTCAGCGGGAGGATTAGAAAAGTTTTACTCTATCAAATTAACAAATGCCACTATAAAAAATATCTCCAGCCACTATCCCAACTCACTAAGCCACAATGATATGCAACCATATGAAAGTATAACAATTTCATATGATAGCATAACATGGACACATCACATTGCTGGCACATCAGGTTATAGTATAAGAGAAGATAATGTCTTTTAGTTCTTCTCAACTACAAACAAAATGGTACGTTCAGTGTCATTTTGTTTTATATTTATAATGGTATTATCTTTACGCCAGCGTTCATCTTTCCAATACTTATCATAGTATTTTATAAATCCCATGTTTTCAGTGTATTTTATTAATTCTGTCAGACGACTCAATTTTACATTTGAAAATATAATTTCGTTAGTCATGGTGTTGTTACCATCAGGGGAGTCATAGTATATAATATAATCATTTGAAATTAAAGGTACATTCTTAATCTCATCAAAGGTAAATGCGTAATAATAAATAAAATTTCTTTTTGTATATGATAAGTTAACATTCGCTAATGATGCAAAAAAAAGAATAACACCAATAGCTAAAGTAAATATAACTATACATATACGTATGAAACTATTCAACCGCAATCCCAGCATATTCTTTACCTATATTAATCCAGCTTGCATCTTCAATAAGCATTACGTCTTGACCAGTTTTTATATCGCTCATGGGCGTTATTGTATTTAAAAAACCAGGTAAGGGAATATTATAAGGAATTGTATTATTTGGATACTTTTCAGGGTCGGGAAATAATAATTGGTTTAAAAGATTTATTTTTATATTTTCCTATAGCTCCGTAGTAGTCCCATCGTTTATATGCTTTTTCTTTACTTACTATCCCTACTTGAGGTAAATAATTAATACCATTGATAGCCTGATAAAAACCGAATAAGTTAGAAATTAAATCTTCACCACTATAGCCGCTATCTGAAATTAAAGTAAAAGGAAAGGAATCTTGATATGATTCAAATGAATGAGTTGTATACATCATAATAGTAAGAGCAACTCTTTTTTTATCATGTAAAGATAAGCCTCTTCTAACTCTCCATCTTGTTTTTATAGATGTTCCTAGGCTACGCCCCCTGCCCATATATTGGACATATCTAACGATAAAATGCGATTTATTAGTAGTTTCATCTCCCATGGCAAGAGAGAGCATCAACTTTCTTGCATCATCACCATTAGCATGCCCTAAATCTAACCATCCTAATTTTTCTGTATAGACCAATCGTCCATTTTCTATATCAGATCTTTTAGTCATTATAACTCCTGTTATTTAGTTAAGTGCGCTATAAAATTTTAAAAGAAACCAGACACAGCTATTCTACTCTCATTCTAAACAAAAAATTCATGTAGATATAATTACTTAATAAACCAGTAAATATCAACCTGTCTTCTTTATAAACACAATTATAATCTTAGATCAAAAATATTTAAATAGCAGCATCGTACATTTTCTTTACAATAAAATAATATTTTCATTTTTAAATAACTTTTCAAAATGGTAGGAGTGTCGAAGAAACTCAGTCCAATTTTTGCGAATTTTGATTTTCCACAAACAAAAAAGCAAAAGAGAGGACTGAGTCATGCTTATCT